>CAVVAO010000013.1:0-53889 GCA_963746285.1 Ilumatobacteraceae bacterium
GTGGCCGGGCAGCGTCGGCATACCAGTGCGACCCTCGGGTGGTCGGCATTCCGACAGTGCCTCGAGATCCTTGACGCCGAACGGCACACCGGCGAGCGGTGGAGATCGTCGCCGGCGAGGCGGGGGCGTCGACGCGATCGGCTGCCTCCGACGCGGCCTCCGCATCGACGTGCACGAATGCGTTGAGGGTCGAGCTGCTGTGCGTCGATCCGCTCGAGGCAGGCGGTGACGATCTCGCGTCGGACGCCTCGCCACGACGGATGAGATCCGCGGCGTCGATCACGCTCGGAAGTGGGTGTCGGCTCGGTCACGTGTGTCGTTCCTCCTCGCGCGCGTGATGCGCGGGACTCATTCGAGCACGGCGACCGGCCGTCGGGCGAAGCGGTGACCCACTCCGCACGCAGTCGCACCCGCCGCTACCGTTGGTCTCGATGGCCTTCCGAGAGATCCCCGTCGTCTCACTCGCCGAGTGGACCGACCCGGGAACGAACCGAGCGGCGTTTGCCGATCGGCTGTGTGCGGTCTGCCACGAGGTCGGCTTCTTCCGCCTGACCGACCACGGCGTCGACCCCACATTCCTGGACGACTACTTCGGCGCGCTGCGAGCGTTCTTCGAGCTGCCCACGCCGGTCAAGGAGGAGATCGACAAGATCAAGTCTCCGTGGTTCCGCGGCTGGGAGCGCGTCGGCGGCAGAACTCACCGACAACCTCGTCGACCACCGCGAGCAGATCGACGTCTGGACCGAACTCGATCCACGACCGCGCGATGTGCAACCGGCCTACCTCCGCCTCGAGGGTCCCAACCAGTGGCCCGATGACGCCGCGGTGCCGGGCTTCCGGCCCCTGGTGGAGCGCTTCCAGACCGAGATGGGCGCGATCGCCGACGAGTTGCTGGCCGCGATGAGCCTCGGCCTGGGCCTCCCGCCCGATCACCTCCAGCAGTTGTTCGGCGAGCGCTGCATGTCGCTGGTCAAGCTGATCCACTACCCGCCCACCCCGCCGGGCGGCGCCGGCGTCAACGCACACCACGACACGGGATTCCTCACCCTGCTGTGGCAGCACGGCGTCGGAGGGTTGCAGGTGCGCAACCCTGACGACGACTGGATCGACGTCCCCGCCGACGACGACGCCATCATCGTCAACCTCGGCGAGATGCTCCAGTCGATGACCGGCAACTACTTCGTCGCCACCACGCATCGCGTCATCACGGCGGCCGAGCGCTACTCGTCGGGGTACTTCCACGGACCTGCCCTCACGACCCGGCTCTCACCGCTGCCCCTCGACCAGCGATACGCCGACGCGGTCGCATCCAGTGCGCACCACCGCGACGCCGGGTTCATGGCACGGCGCGACGAACTCCTCACCGGCGCCCGGGGTACCACGTCGACGTCGGCCGAGACGTACGGGCAGCAGCTGTGGAACTACTTCAACCGGAGCTATCCCGATCTCGTACGGCGCCACCACGCCGACATCGCACCGTCCGGCGTACGAAGCTGACCGCACCCCGAGTGCACCGACCCGACTGTCACGTTTGACCCGGCACGGTGTGACAGTTCGGGCTGTCACAGATCGGCACGCTGGGTCGTCGAATGGGTATGAACGAGCTACTCGTCACCACCGAACCCGTCGACCCCACTGTCGTGGACGTCGTGGTGGTCGGCGCAGGGTTGGCCGGCCTCACCGCCGCGACCCACGCCGCCCGCACCGGCGCCCGGGTGACGGTGCTCGAATCCTCCGCCGAGCCGGGCGGTCGCGCCCGAACCGAGCTCCGCGACGGCGTGTCGCTCAATCGGGGACCGCACGCGCTCTACGAAGGAGGGTGTGGAATGAGCGTCCTGCGGGAGCTCGCGATCGATCCTCCGGGATGGCGGCCCAACGCAAGCGGCCCGGCCGTGTGGCGCGGCCGCGAAGGTCGATTGCCGTTCGACGCGTGCTCGCTCGCAACGACGAAGCTGCTGAGCGCACGCTCACGAGTTGCCTTCGCGCGATTCCACACACGGCTGGAACGGCTCGATGCCCGCGTGTTCGACTCGACCAGCGTCGCGGAGTTCCTGGACGAACAGATCGGCACCGAACGCGTTGACCTCCGCGTCTGTCGTCGAAGGGGTCATCCGGCTGAGTCTCTACGCGAACGCACCCGAGCTGCACAGTGCAGGAGCGGCGGTCGACCAGCTCGTGTTGGTGGGTTCTGGCGTGCGCTACCTCCACGGAGGCTGGGCAGCGCTGGTCGACTCGCTCGCATCCGCGGCGCGGCTCGCCGGGGCCGAGGTACGCCCCGGGACGCCGGTGGCTGCAGTCGGGTCCGACGACGATGGATGGACGGTCGTCGACGCCGGCGGACGTTGTTGGTCGGCGCGCGCGGTGATCATCGCCGGGTTGTCACCGGAGGCAGCCGCACGGCTGGCCGGCCGCGAGCTCGGATCGCTCCGCGCCGCAGCCGGTCCGCCGGTCCGGGCTGCGTGCCTCGATCTCGCGCCGGCGTCGCCGCCGAAGGTGACGTTCGCGTTGGACCTCGATCACCACGGCTACTACTCGCTCCATGCTCCCGTCGCCGATCCTCCGACGGGCGGCCGGGCGCTGGTGTCGCTCGCCCGATACCGTCGGCCGGACGAGATCGCCGATGCCGACGGCGATCGAGCGACACTGCGGGCATTCGCCCGCCGAATGGGGGTGGAGACCACGCTGGCCGAGCGCTACCTGCACGACATGGTCGTCACGCACGGCATGCCGCTCGCCACCCGCGGCGGCCTCGCGGGACGACCGCGGGTCGACGCGCTCGACACGCCGGGGCTGCTGTTGGCCGGCGACTGGGTCGGGCCGACCGGTCTGCTCGCCGACGCGGCACTCTCGAGCGGTCGGGCCGCAGGGCGTCTCGCCGCCGACATCGCGCAGGCACGTCGAGCAGCGTGATGGGCATCGACATCGACACCTTCGAACACGAACGGCCGAGGCTGTTCGGGCTCGCCTATCGCATGACCGGCAGCGTCGCCGACGCCGACGACATCGTCCAAGAGGCCTGGCTGCGCGCCGGGTCCGCTACCGACATCGAGCGTCCTGCCGCCTGGCTCACGACGGTCGTCACTCGACTGACCATCGACCGATTGCGCTCAGCGCGTCGCCGGCGCGAGCAGTACGTGGGGCCGTGGTTGCCCGAGCCGATCCTGACCGATCGCGACCCAGCCCACATCGTCGAGACCGACGAATCGCTCACCCTCAGCTTCCTGCACGTCCTCGACCGCCTCGAACCGGTCGAACGGGCGGTGTTCCTGCTGCGCGAGGTCTTCGACGTCGACTACGAAGAGGTCGCAGGCGTCGTGTGTCGCACGCCGGAGACCTGCCGACAGATCGCGGATCGGGCCCGGCAACGGGTCCGGAGCGAACGACCCCGGTTCGACATCGACCCCGACCGACGCCAAGCATTGCTCGACTCGTTCCTCCTTGCGGCGCTCAGCGGTGAGCCGCAGCAACTCCAGCAACTGCTCGCCGCCGACGTGGTCCTCGTGTCGGACGGAGGACCGTCACGCCACGCGGCCCGACGCCCGGTCGTCGGCCCGCACCGTGTGAGCCGATTCATCGTCAATCTCGCCGCCCGGCTGTCGGCGGACGCCGAGGTGGTACATGTCCAAGCCAACGGCGAGCCATCCGTCGCGGTGCTCACGGCCGACCAGACACTGCTGCTCGTGCCCGAGTTCGACGGCGAACTCCTGCGTCGGATCGAGTTGGTCTCGGCGCCGGAAAAGCTCGCCGCGGTGTTCGCGGTGATCGGTGGTCCTCACCCCGCCGCCTGACGTCGCGGAGTTTCGCTCGACGGTGCGGGCGACCCGGACTACGGTCGATCCGGTGGACGACGTCGACGTCTCGCTGCGGAATGTGACGTACGCGATGTTCGTCGAGTCCGGCCGTGCCCCGACGGCGACAAGCGTTGCCGAGGCGATCGATGCGACCGTCGAGCAGGTACTCCAGGGCTGGGCACGCCTGCACGATGGCCACGCGTTGGTCCTGCAACCCGGTGGTGACGAGATCCGGATGGCCAACCCGTTCTCCGCCGTACCCACTGCGCATCGCGTACGCGCTCACGGTCGATGGTGGTATGCGAACTGTGCCTGGGACGCGTTCGGCGTGTGCGCCGCACTCCACACCGACGGCACCATCGAGACGTCGTGCCCGGACTGCGGCGATCCGATCGCCATCGAGGTCCACGACGGGCGTCCGGACGACCCCACGTTGCTGTTCCATTGCCTCGTGCCCGCCAGCCGATGGTGGGACGACATCGGCTTCACATGAGCGACGATGAACCTCTTCCGGTCGGAGGAGCACATCGCCCGGTGGCTCGCAGGCCGTGACGCCGGGATGACGACGAGTGTGATCACGCTGTGCGACCTCGCCCACGCATGGTGGAGCGATCGAGTGGCACCGGACTGGCGGCCACACACGCTGGCGCAGAACGAGGCGATCCTGACCGACCTCGGTCTCACCGGACCGTTCTGGCAGATCGCCTGATAGCTCGACCCAACTTTCACGTTTGAACCGGCGCGGTGTGAGAGTTCGAGCGCCCCGGTTGACGGCGGCGCGGTCATTTTCGTCGAGCCGCACCGTCTCACCTCGTGAGCGCGTCGCACGAGCGACGCCTGAAGGAGGCACCATGTCAGCAAATGGATGGACGCAGGTGCTGATCGGCACTCGCAAGGGCCTGTTCATCGCGTCATCGGACCCGAGCCGCCGGACCTGGACGGTGTCCGAGCCCCACCACCTCGGCCACATCGTGCAACATGCCGTGGTCGACCCGCGGCAACGGCCGGCGCCTGTTGGCGGCGAGCAGCACGGGCCACCTCGGGCCGACGGTGTTCCGGTCGGACGACCTCGGCGCGACCTGGAGCGAGGCGAGCCGGCCACCGGCGTTCCGTGCCGGTGAACGGCTCCAGCGCAGCGTCGACAAGGTGTTCTGGCTCGCACCCGGCCACGCCGACGAACCGGACGTCTGGTACGCCGGGGCCGTGCCGCAGGGCCTGTTCCGCAGCGAGGACGGCGGCGACACGTGGGCACCCGTCGACGGCTGGAACGATCATCCGATGTGGAAAACCTGGGCGGAGTACCCCTACCAGGGCACGCCAGACGGCGCGATGCTCCACTCCGTGATCGTCGACCCGCGCGACCGCGACCACCTCTACATCGGGCTGTCGGGTGGCGGCGTGTTCGAGAGCGCCGACGGCGGATCCGACTGGCGTCCACTCAACCAGGGTGTCGAGGCCGAGTTCCTGCCCGAACCCGACGCCGACTACGGCCACGATCCACACTGCGTGCGCCTCCACCCGGCGATGCCCGACCGGCTGTACCAGCAGAACCACTGCGGCATGTACCGGATGGATCGGCCGGCGGAGACCTGGGTGCGCATCGGCCGCAACATGCCCACCGACGTCGGCGACATCGGGTTCCCCGTCGAGTTGCATCCGCGCGACCCCGACACGGCCTGGGTGTTCCCGATGGACGGCAGCGACGTCTGGCCGCGCACCAGCCCAGGAGGACGCCCGGCGGTGTACGTCACCCGGGACGCAGGGAGCAGCTGGCAGCGCCAAGACGCGGGCCTCCCCGAGCGAGGGTGGTTCACCGTGAAGCGACAGGCGATGACCACCGACGCTGCAGATCCGGTCGGGGTGTACTTCGGCACGACGTCGGGCGAGTTGTGGGCCAGCGCCGACGAGGGCGACAGCTGGAACTGCATCGCCGCCCACCTCCCCGAGATCTACTCCGTCGAGGTCGCGGCGCCCGCGGCGCCCTGATGCGGATCCAGATCCCGACCCCGCTGCGGTCGTACACCGCCGGCGAGAAGTACGTCGACGCCACCGGCACCACGCTCGACGAACTGCTCGTCGACCTCGATCGCCGCTTCCCGGGCATCCGCTTCCGGGTGGTCGACGAGCAGGGCCGTCTGCGGCACCACATGCGGATCTTCGTCAACCGCTCGATCGAAGCCGACCTCTACGACCTCGATCGCCGGTGACGACGAGGTGGTGCTGATGCAGGCGCTCTCCGGCGGGTGACGACCGCGGAACGAGACGACTCCTCGTCGCCTCTCGGCGTGATCACGCGATGCGACGCGCTCGCAGGACGACGTCGTCGACGTGGTGGGACGACGATGCGTGCCCGGGCGGGCGGCTCCGCTTCTCGTGGACCTCGATGCGCCAATGTGCGGAGTCGGTGATCGCGGCGGCCACGTCGTCGACGCGCACGTAGGCATCAGGGTCGAACGCTCGGCTGTGCGTGCCGGTGTCGATCGGGTGCCGCATCGGCTCGAGGTCGTGGCCGACGACGAGCAACGTGCCACCGGGCGCGACCGCTGCGAGCAGGTTGTGGATGCCGCGATCGTCTGCGGTGCGGGGAATCGACGCGTAGTGCGCGGTGACCAGGTCGAACTCGGTCTCGAAGGGTGTTCGGCCGTTGGCGTCGGCCCGCACGCCGACGACAGTCAGGTCGCGATCCGCAGCGACGGCGGCGATCCGTTCGACGGCGCGCTGCGAGATGTCGGTGGCCGTGACGTCCCAACCCTGTTCGGCGAGCCACATCGCGTCACCGCCTTCGCCGGCGCCCACGTCGAGCGCGCGGCCGGGCTCGTGACCAGCGATCTCGTGGACGAGCGTGCCGTTGGGGTTGCCGCTCCAGATCATCGAACCGCTGTAGCGGTGGTCCCAGTCGGTCTGATTGGCGTTCGGTCGCCCGGCAGCGTCCAGGTCTTCGCGGGCAAGGCTGAAGCTCATCATGCTCCCGACCCAGCTGCCGTTGGCCGCCGCGTGGAGCACCTGCTGGCTCGGATCGGTGACATTGCCGGCCGCATACAGGCCGGGGACCGCCGTCTCGCCGGTCGGCTCGGCTCTGATGACGCGTCCGAGACCACTCGGGTGCTCGACCGGTTCGATGCCGAGCGACCCGAGCGCGTCGGTCCGCGGGGAGAAGCGGGTGCTGATCGCGACCGCATCCGCATCGACGCGTTCGCCACCGGCGAGCTCGACGGCGACGACCTGGCCGGCGTCGCCGGCGATCGACGCGCGCGTGACGCGATCGTCGATCACGCGCACGCCGGCGGTTCGCAGCGCCTCGAGTTCGAGCTCGTCCACGCCGGCTCCATCGTGGAGGACGAGTGTGAATCGATCGCTGAGTTGGCGGAACAGGACGGCCGTGTGGAGACCCATCGGGTTGCTGACGATCTGCACGATGCGCTGGTCGCGAACCTCGTAGCCGTGGCAGAACGGACAGTGGATCACGCCGCGTTCCCCAGTGCTCGGCGAGTCCGTCGATGTCAGGAAGTTCGTCGACGAGACCGGTGGCGACGAGGACTCGGCGGGCGAGCACCGAGTGACCGCCGGCGAGTGCGAGGCGGAAGCGGTCGTCGCCGCTTCGCGCGACATCGACGACGCGTCCGTCGAGCACTTCGGTGCCGTGGCGGCGGACCTCCTCGCGTGCGATCGAGTTGAAGTCCGATGGCGCGATGCCGTCGTGACCCAGGTAGCCGTGCATGTGGGCAGCAGGAGCGTTGCGTGGCTCGCCGGCGTCGACGACGATCACCGATCGTCGCTGCCGGCCGAGTTGTAGGGCTGCGGCGAGCCCGGCGGCGGACCCCCCGATCACGGCGACATCGCAGTGCCGTTCGACGGTGCGTGGTGTGTGGTCACTCATCTCCCCGACGCTAGGGTGACCGTTCGATATCGCAACAGGTCTTGCAGTATTCGCAAGACGAGGACGGAACGGGTCGTGTGATGGAAGAGATCGAGCAGGTGGTGCGCACGAGGTTGCGCAGCTTGCGCACCACGCTCGGGCTGTCGCTCGACGAGGTGGCGACCCGAACGAACCTGAGCGCATCCACGATCAGCCGGGTCGAGACCGGCAAGCGGACGATCAGCCTCGACGTGCTCGTGCCGCTGGCTCGCGCGCTCCAGGTCGACCTCGACGCGCTCCTCGATGTCAGCAACGACGACGACGTGGTGATCCGACCAGTCCCGAGCGCGATGTCCGACGGGATCACGACGTGGATGCTGAGCCGGGCGACGGGAAGCACGATCGCGATGAAGATGCGCCTCGAACCGACGCGGCGGACGCCGTCGCAGCAGGTGCACCCCGGCCATGACTGGTTCGTCGTCATCGAAGGACGCGTGCGGCTGCTGCTCGGCGATCGCGAGATGATCGTCGAGACCGGCGAGGCGGCCGAGTTCGCCACGATGACCCCCCACGCGGTGGTCGCCATCGACGAGCCGGCGGAACTCATCATGATCTTCGACCGCGACGGCCAGCGCGCCCACGTCCATCACGACTCCGAGTGAGCACCGTCGGGTCGAGGGGCCGACGTGCACCTTGCCGCGGATTCCTCCGGCTGTCACCCGCTTGACCACGCGAGTCCGTCTGTCACTACGTGCGCCTTGCTTCGTCTCAAGTCGAGCGGGCGCTCGTCGAGACAGACCGTGAGTTCGGTCCCGCCGTGCTCACCCAACATCGAAAGTGGGAGTACATCATGAACAACAAGCGACTCGTGGCGATGGGACTCATCGTCATCGCCTGTGCCACCCCGTCAGCAGCATTCGCCGGCGAGGTGACGGGCGGACCGGTGCCGAAGGACACCGGAATGAAGGGTCATGCGAAATCGCAATGCGGATTCTCCGGACTCGAGGAGACCCTGACATTCCAGGACGATCCTCGCAACGAAAAGCCTGGCCGTCTGACCCAGACGCCGCACTACCGAATGATCGCCTCCGGCCCGTCGTACGCACCGCCCGGGACCCCTGGCGACGCGTGCAACCCGAGCGCCGACTGAGCGTCGCCGGCGACCTGAAGCGCTCTCCGCCGCGAGGTGATCGGGTCTGATCCCGATCACCTCGGGTGCGCCGGCGATCAGCGGGCCCCGGGTACGACGATCGTCGGGACCATCGGGTGATGGGCGAGCGCACTCGCAACCGAGCCCAAGAGCAGGAGTTCGAGCACACCGTGCCCGCGGGCACCGACGACGAGGAGATCGGCGTCGGCGCTGGCGGAACGCAGGACCGCCCGCGGGTCTCCCGGCAGCACCACCGTCTCGACTCGAGGGTGCCCAGGCGTGCAATCGAGCACTCCGGCAACGCCGTGCTCGAGTTGGCGGCGGGCGGAGTCCTCGGCCCGCCCGGACGGAGGACGGAGGACCTCGCCGGCAACCGTGTCGTCCGTGAACGCCTGCACGACGGTCACTCGTGCGGACCGGCGAAGGTGGCCGAGCGTCCAGCGGAGCGCGTCCCGGGAATGCGGGGACCCGTCGAAGCCGACCACCACGTCCAGATGATCGTGGAGCGGTGGCACCTCGGCCGGAATCAGCGCGACGGGTACCGGGGAGTGATGCACGCAGTAGGTGCCCACGGATCCGACCGACAGATCGGGCCGGTCTCCCCATCCGCGGGTTCCGACGACGAGCAGTTCCGCGGCGGCCGCCGCCTTGACCAGGCCCGGACCGGCCCGATTCTCGAGTACGACGCCGGCATCCACGAGCCAGGGCGCATGGCTCTCCAGGAATGCACGCTGCTGGCGGTTCGCCTCACTCCGGTACGGCTCGTCGCCGGCTTCGGGCGGTCCGACCTCACGCACCATCGGGCCGGTCACGAAGGTGGTCACGGGCTCGATGTCGCCGAGGTGGTCCGCGTGGTCGAGGGCCCACCTCAGCGCGACGGCGGATCCGTCGGAGCCGTCGACCCCGACGACCACGAAACGTCTCGATGAGTCGGTCACGATTCCACCCTGACCGATCTCTGCGACGATGGTCAGGGAACTTGGTCCCTGACTCCGAGGTGTGAGACGAGGGTGTCGAGCATGTCCGCCCAGCGCGACCTTGGACGGCATCGGACCGACCGACGAGACGTCCTGGTCGGTGAGTGTCGAGCCCTATGGCGTCGACGGACGGAGGACTCGTCGCAGGAGTTCGTCGAGCGAGTGGCGCACGAAGGCCGGCAGCGGGCCGGGGCGGGTGAAGCCCCACACGGTGAGGGTTCCCTGCCAGTGCGCGACCACCAGCTCGCCGAGTCCCGCGGATCCGCCCGGGGCGTCGACGAGGCGTTCCTCGATGCTGGCGGCCAGCGTGGCGATCCACGCCTCACCACGATTGCGCAGCACCGGGTCACGGAGGTCCTCTCGTAGCACCATCAGCTGGTCGGCGTAGTCGTTCGCCTCGTACTCGCCACTCAACGCCACGAGCAGGTCGACCACGCCTGACGCGTCGAGCGACGCGGTCGCCGTCGCACTCGCGGTGTGACGGTCGAGCTCATCCCAGGCGTGCAGCAGCGTGGCGCGCAGCAGTTCGGCCTTGGAGCCGAACCGTTGCACGATCGTCGAACTCGCCAGGTCCACCACGGCAGCGAGCGTCGAGAAGCTCAACGCGGCCGGACCGTCACGATGGACGATCTCGAGCCCTGCCGACAGGAGCACCTCATCGGGGATTGTCTTGACGCGTGGCATTCCGGTAATATAACCGATCATTCGGTTATGAATACAGCGACGAAAGGATCGAGATGAACGCGATCCCCGACTGCCACACCCGGCGCACTTCCCTGCTGAGTACGGGCAGACCCCGGCGACGATGGCGGACCTGCTCGCATGGACCGACGTCGCCGATCGGATCGCCGCATCAGCGAACTACTGGCTGGCGACCACGACCGACGACGGCCGGCCGTACCTCCGTCCGGTCGATGGCGTGTTCGTCGACGCCACGCTCGCCTTCGGCGGCTCGCCCGCCACCCGCTGGGTGCGCCACCTCGAGCAGCGCCGAGCCGTCTCGGTCAGCCTGCCCGACGACGACCACGCCATCGTGCTGGAAGGTGACGTCGAGCTCGTGAGCGACGAGCAGCCTGCCGATCGCGGAACTCGTCAGCTCGGCCAACGCGACCAAGTACCCGCAGTACCACACCGACGGAGCAGCGTTCCTGCCCTTCTGGTCGCTGCGGCCCCGACGCGTCTACGCCTGGACCCTCACCGGGTTCCCCAACCACGGCGACACGGTTCGACTTCGAACCGCAGGCGTCGCGCTGACCGAGCCGACCACGCCGGGCGCGCTCATCGCGGCATCAAGATGGCCTGCGTCTGGGTGGTCTTGGCCACGAGACGCCCGGTGTGATCGCGCACTTCGGTCTCCACGACGATCGTCGTGCGTCCGGCGTGGATGACGACCGCCGTTGCGGTGAGGGTCGCGCCAGAACGGACCGCCGCGAACAGGTTGGTCTTCGACTCGATGGTCGTGGTGGCGAGCGCACCCGGAGGCAGGTTCGAGAACGCCAGCACGGCACCGGCGGTGTCGGCGAGCGACATCACTGCGCCGCCGTGCAGGATGCCGCTGGCGGTGCAGAGACGCTCGTGCCACGGCATCTCGAGGATGCACGTGCGTGCATCCTGTTGAATCGGGCGCACGTCGAGCAACGCGGTGAACGGCATGGCCGCGTGCAACGGGTTCGGTTCGTTCATGGTGTCCATTGTCTCGCTGCTTTCGTTGTGTGAGGTGTGCCGTTCTTGAGCCGTGCCATCACGTGTGCGTCGACGTACGTGCCTCGCTTGAACCCGTAGCCGACCATGGTTCCCTCGACGACGAAGCCGAGGCGCCGGTACATCTCGAACGCGACGGAGTTGTCGACGAACACGACGAGGCTCAGCCGTCGGAGGTCGAGCCAGTCGTCGGCCAGCTCGATCGCAGCCTCCATCAGCGCTCGCCCTGCACCCCGGCCGGCCCAGTCCGGGTGGACTGCGACGAGGTTGATCTCGCCGACGTGTCGATGGCGGGGCTCGTCGGGCCACGTGACCAGCTCGAGCACGCCGACCGGGCAGCCGTCGATGTCGGCGACGAGGTGGATCGTGCCGGATCTCGGGGCGAGGCGTTCGGCTGTCTCGCGCGCCGCAGCGTGCGGCAGCCGCATGGTGCCCTCGATGACGCTCGGGCTGATGAGGATCTCGTGGATCGCATGGTGGTCCTGTTCGGCGAGTGCCCGGATCGACACCGCGGGCTCCGGTCGCCGCGGCGTCGTTCCTCGGCGCGCGCGTCGCGGTCCTGGAGCGTGGTCATCGCGAGCCTGCGACGTGGAGCGGCCTGGGTGGCCGAGGCGAACGATTCGGACAGTGGTGGCGTAGCTCTCGGGGTCGGTGAGGTGGGGCACGTGGCCGGCACCTGCGAAGGTGTGGCGCTCTGCGTGCGGGTACGCCGTGGACGCGAGCGCGTCGACGATGGCGGGGAGCCATGACGGGCTGGCGTCGCCGTCGGTGAGCAGCACCGGCACGACGCCGGCTGCGGGGACCTCGGCCCACGCTGGGTCGGCGATCATGTCGACGAACGTCGCGGCGTTGGCGATGAAGGTCCGCCGGTTGTCGTCGGGGAGCATCTGCCACGTGCCTGGGCCGAGGACGTGTTCGACGAACAGCCGGGCCCCTCCGTCGGGATCGCCGGCCTGGAGCAAGTCGCTCACCTGCGCGACGATCGCGTGCACGTCGGACAGGTCGGCGTCCAGCGGCGGGTGCAGTTGGGCGACGCCGAGCAGCGGCGGTTCGTGGGCGATCACGCAGCGCACGAGGTCGGGTCGTCGGGCAGCGAGGCCGAGCGAGATCGATCCGCCGTAGGAGTTGCCGACCAGGTTGACGACACCGAGGTCCAGCGTCTCGATGAGCGCAGCGAGGTCGTCTTCGTGCTGGCGTCGTGAGCCGTGGCGTACCGGTCGATGCGACGCTGCGGGAGTGACCACGGCGGTCATAGGAGAGCACCGTGTGTCGCTCGGCGAGGACGGGAACGACGAGCTGCCAGCTCAGGTGATCGGTCCAGCTCCCGTGGACGAGCACGAGGGTGTCGTCGCCGTCGCCGGTCAGCTCGTAGTAGAGCTCGATGTCGTTGATGCGTTGCTGTGGCATTGGTTGTCCTTCGTGTGTCGGTTCGCCCGAGCGGCGGGTTCATCATCGAAGGCGTGAGGTCGGCCCTCACGTCGTGAGGCGAGATGTCACGCCGACGGTGGTGAACGCACCGATCTGGTGCCAACGAAAGGACACACCATGAGAACCACCAACTCGCATCCACCGATCTCCACGTCGAGCACTGGGGTGCCGGCACCCCGGTCGTGCTGGTGCACGGCTCGCTCGCCACCGGCGCCCAGGAGTGGGAAGCGCAGCGCACACTCGCCGACGACGGCTTCCGCTTGACGGTCTTCGACCGTCGCGGCTACGGCCGCAGTCCGGCGGCGCCAGGTGAGGACTTCATCGTCGACGCCGCCGACATCGCCGCACTGCTCGGCGACGGCGCGCACCTCGTCGGTCACTCCTACGGCGGGCTCGGTGCCCTGCTCGCCGCCGCCCAGCGGCCCGAGGCGACCCTGTCGCTCACGCTGCTCGAACCGGCGGTGACGACCTGCGGGCTCGACGAACCCGCCTGGAGCAGCCTCGTCGACTCGCTCCGCGGACTTCTGGCAGGACCGCACGCTGTCCGACCACGACTGGGTCGTCGAGTTCCTGGTCGCGGTCGGCAGCGACCCGTCGGAGTTCCCGCCGGAGTTCCTCGCCGAGGCTGCCGCCTCCGCGCCGCTGTTGCGCAACGGCCGCCCGCCCTTCGACGCCGAGCTCCCGCTCGACGCGGTCCGCGCCGCCGGGTATCCCAAGCTCGTCGTGTCCGGCGGTCATCACGCCGGCTTCGACGCGATGTGTCTCGACCTCGCCAACCGGATCGGCGCCGACTCCGCAGTCGTCGAAGGTGCCGGACACGAGATCCAGTTCGCCGGCGCCACCCCTGAACGAGCTCCTCGGAGATCTGTGGCGACGAACGGCCGACCGACACGCGACGATCGCGCCATGAGCCGCACCACCATCCGACCCTTCGCCGCGGCGGACGTGGACGAGATCGTCGATCTCTCCATCCAGGCCTGGGCGCCCGTGTTCGCCTCGTTCGAAGCCATGATGGGCACCGAGCTCTACCGTCGTGTCCACCCGGACTGGCGCCGCGACCAGGCGGCGGCGGTTCGCCAAGCGCTCGACGACAACGACACCTGGGTGGCCGAGGTGGACGGCCGAGTCGCCGGCTTCGTCAACGTCATCTTCGACGTGGCGGGGCGCAGTGGCGAGATCTACATGATCGCGGTCGACCCCGGTGTCCAGCGCCGCGGCGTTGGTTCGTTGCTCACCGAGCGGGCGCTCGATGAGATGCGGGCACGGGGCATCGACCTCGCCATCGTGGCCACCGGCGGCGATCCCGGTCACGCCCCTGCGCGAGCGACGTACGACAAGGCGGGCTTCACCCCCGTCCCGCAGGTCTGGTACTCGAAGCTGATCGGGTGAGCGGCATCGCCTCGACGGTGCGACGGACCACGGACGGGGCTACGACACGTGCCAGGCGGTCGGGTGCTCGGGGCGGTAGCTGCAGTACGTGCCGGTGTTGACGGCGTGTGTCAGATGGGTGCCGAGTTGCGGGTGCAGCTTGGTGATCTGGCGGATCGTCGCCTTCACCCGGTGCGTCACCGCCGAGCGGGCGCGTTCGGTGGAACCACCGGCGCGCCGGGTGCGTCCGCCGTGGCCGATCGCTGCCGACAGGTGTTCGATCAGCTGGTCGAGTTCGTCCTGGTGACGGTAGGCACGCTCGTAGTCCGAGTTGGCCTCGGCCTCGTCGATGTCGTCCTGCAGGTCGCGGATGCGCTGCTCGTACTGGCGTCGTGCCGCCGCGTCGATCGTCTCGCCGGTCGACGACTCCTCGACCGCTGCACCGGCGAGGTCGAGGCAGTGCACCTCGGCGCCGTCGGCTTCGATCAGCCGCACGATGTCGGCAACTCCCTTCGTCGACCGCACCGCGACCGTCCGACCCAGGTACGAGAACTCGCACATGTCGCCGAGTTGGGTGATCGACGCCGACGCGGCGACGGTCGCCGTGACGGGCGGCGCCGACCCGGTGCCGGCTCCATCGGCTCGCAACTCGGCGACGACGTGTCGAACGACGGCGACCACGTCGTGGCGGGGAAGCGGCTCGACTCGACGTGGGCGGCAGCTCGATCAGCTCGAAGTGGGCGGCGGCCAGCGTCGTGATCGGAAGGGCGCGGGCGGTCGCCGCGAGGCGTTCCCACGACGGGTGATCGCAACGGAACGCCGTCGCGGCGGTGACGTCGGCGAGCAGGCGAAGGTTCGACAGCGCACCACGGCGCAGCAGCTCGTCGGTCAGCTCACCGATCGTCGTCGACCGCCTGGTCGAGATGTCCGTCGAGCAGATCGGCGAAGGCCCGCGACCGGATGCCGACGGCGATCGCGATCGGGTAGTCGATGCGGCGGGCCTCGTCGAGCGCCTGGTCGATCACGGTTCGCGCAACCGACGGGTCGCGGCGGAGCAGCATCCAGCCGAGCGCGGTGCGCGCCCAGCTGATGCTGATCACCGACGAGATCGCCTCCGCCCGCTCCAGCACCGCCTCGACCTCGGAGATCCGCACGATCGACATCACCGAGGTCGGCGGTGACCAGCGCCGCGGCGATGTCGAGCTCGAGCGCCATCGCCGTCATCCCGAGTTGGTGCCCGATCGTGGCGCCTGCCCGGAACGCGTCGACGGCACCGTCGAGGTCGCCGAGCGCTCGGCGGGCCTGCCCGAGCGAGCGATGCAAGGTGATCGACGCGATGCTGTGGCGCTGCTCGGCGGCGATCGCCGTCTCGGCGAGTTCGGCGGCCACCTCGGGATGACCGGTCACGTACTCGGCGGTGGCCAACGCCGCCACGGTGCGGGTCGCGGCCGACGAGCCGTCGGCCGGCCACCGTTGCAGGGTTCGACGACACAGCACGACGATGTCGTCGGCGTGGCCCTGGTGGACGATCGCCCACATGATCCCGCACAGCCGGTAGGCGCGGTCCGGGCGTTGCATCGTGGGCGAGCACGTACGTGAGCGCCTCTGCCATGTCGTCGTACTCGGCTTCGAGGTCATGCACCAGCGACGGGCGCCACGTCGAGGTCGGACCCTTCGAGGATGCGCGCGACCGACGCGAGCACGTGATCGACGAACTGGTCGTAGGCCTGCTCGAGCGTGCCGTGTCGCCGCAGCTCCTCGATCCCGAAGCGACGGATCGTGTCGAGCAGTCGGTACTTCGTCGGGGTCGACCGCTCGTCGACCACGACGAGGGATGCGTTGACGAGCTCGTCGAGGTCGGTGTCGAACGACGCGGCGTCGTCGGCGACGGCGCGTCCGCTGTCGGCGGTGAACGGGCCGGTGAACACGGCGAGCCGTTCGAGCAGCCGGGCCGGGCCGGGCGGGAGCAGGTCGTGGGACCATCGGATGGTCTCGGCGATGCTGCGGTGCCGGGGGTCGCCGCGGAATCGTGGCCGGTCGAGCACGTCGATCGCCTCGTCGAGGCGGGACCTGATCTCGCCGACCGCCATGGTCCGGGTTCGTGCGGCGGCGATCTCGATCGCCAACGGCAATCCGTCGAGTCGACGGCACAGGTCGGCGACGACGTCGAGCTCGTCGTCGTGCACGTCGCCCCCGGCGTCGCGGACGCGTTGGAGGAACAGTTGCACCGACGGCGATGCCGTCGGGTCGCCGTCGAGTGTGGGGACGGCGAGCGGAGCGAGCGACACGATCGACTCGCCCGGCAGCTCGAGCGGCGCCCGGCTGGTCGCCACGACGACCGGTTGCCGGCAGGCGCCGAGTATCTGGGCCACGGCGCGGGCGCACGCGTCGAGGACGTGTTCGCAGTTGTCGACCACCAGCATCATCGGCCGGTCGCTCGGCGAGCTCAACAGCCCGTCGAAGGAGTCGAATCCGAGTTGCGCCGCGAGCGCGCCGCGCACGGCGTCGTCGTCGTCGATCCGGGCGAGATCGACTTCGTTCACCCCATCGGGATACGTCGGGCGACGCGGGTCGCGAGCGCCCGGGCGAGCGTGGTCTTGCCCACACCGCCCGGGCCGACGATGGTGACGAGTCGGTTGGTCTTCGTTCTCGCTCGACCTCGTCGAGCTCGGCCTCGCGACCGACGAGAGCCCGTCTGCATGTGCTCACCCTATGTCCGGACGAACCCGTCAGCCGGAGATCGCGCCGGGATGCACGCCCAGTTGGTGCGGTTCGGACGTCCGACGTCGGTGCGCTCGTGAAGGTTCCTCGAGAGGCCTTCGCAGACAGGCGTTCGACGACGAAGCCGTCCATGCCGTGCCTCCTGGCAGCGGCCGATCGCATACGGCGTGAAGATCGGCGCCCTTGTCCTCGATGCAGAGCGTGTCGAGCACCTGCTTGCCGACGGTCGGGTCGCGTGCAGCGTGAGCGGCGGCGCCGCCGACCAGCGCGGCGGTGGCGTGGTGAGATGGAAACGTTTCATGGTGGGTTCCTCTGTTATGTTGTGCGGCGTACTTCGCGTCGCATCGACACGGAGGGCGTGAACTCGACCTCACGACGTGAGGCCGATCCTCACGCCGATCGGTCAGACGTCGACACGCGACGTCCCGACAGAAGGGCACACGCCATGACACTTCCCCAGCTCACCTCCACACGTCCGTTCCTGACCGACGGCGGACTCGAGACCACCCTCGTGTACGTCGACGGCATCGACCTCGCCCGACTTCGCGGCGTTCCCGCTGCTCGACACCGACGACGGGACGCGCCGCCCTGCGTCGCTACTACAGCCCCTACCTCGACCTCGCCGAACAGCACGACGTCGGCTTCGTGATCGACACGCCGACCTGGCGCGCCAGCCTCGACTGGGGCGCACGTCTCGGCTACGACCCGATCCGACTCGCCGCGATCAACCGTCGCGCGGTCGAGTTCGTGACCGCGCTCGCCGACGAACGCCCGAACCTGCAGCGGATCGTGAACGGCGTCATCGGCCCGCGAGGCGACGGCTACGTGGTCGGCGCCACCATGTCGGCCTCCGAAGCCGCCGCGTACCACGGCCTGCAGGCCCGGGCCTTCGCCGAGGCCGGCGCCGAGATGATCAGCGCGATCACGATGACCTACGCCGAGGAGGCCATCGGCATCGCCCGCGCCGCCGGCTCGGTCTCGCTCCCCGTCGTCATCTCGCTGACCGTCGAGACCGACGGACGCATGCCGTCCGGGCAGACACTCGCCGACGCGATCGCCCAGATCGACGCCGCCACGACCACGCCACCGGCGTACTACATGGTCAACTGCGCCCACCCCACCCACTTCATCGACCGCCTCGACCCGACGGCCGACTGGGTCGGACGCATCCAGGGCGTACGGGCCAACGCCTCGACCATGAGCCACGCCGAACTCGACGCAGCAACCGAGCTCGACCGCGGCGACATCGGCCTCCTCGCCGACAACTACGCCCAGCTGGCGACAGTGCTCGACCTGCGGGTGATCGGCGGGTGCTGCGGCACCGACCACGAACACGTCGGCACCGTGTACGACCGTCTCGTCACCGAGCCGCGTCGTGTAGCCACGCCGAGTGCGGCGTCAGGTGGTCGGGCGCCACCCTGGGTCGCGGCCGGTCAGGCCGAGGAGCCGGTCGAAGGTCGGAGCGTTCGGCGCGACCGCGACGGCGGGGCCGAACAGACGGCCGTCGCGAGGTGCGTCGAACGCCGAGACGAACGCGATCGTGGCGTCGACCTCGTTGGCGGGTGGGTCGTACGCCTGACCGGTCGCGACCGACAGGTCCCAGCCGTGGATCACGAGCTCGTCGAGTGCCACCACGCCGACCATCTCGGCGGGCATGTGCATGCCACCGACCCAGGTGCTCCCCTGCCATGCGTCCTCGATCGTCCAGGCCTCGGCCAGTACGTCGAGGTCGGTGGCGAGACGGTCGCGCCACCCCACCTCGAGGTTGCGTGCGTCGAACGACGGCCGGGGGCGTCGAGGTGGCTTCGTCGAGTTCCTTGCGGGCGACCTTGGCGAAGTTCGAGGCGAACATCCCGAGGTGGTCGACGAGGTCGCCGACGGTGGCCGAGCCGCACGGCGTGGGCAGCGTGAGCTGGTCGTCGTCGAGACCGACGACGAGCTCGGCCATGCGGTCGGTGGCGGGGCGCAGGTCGATCACGACGGGTCCTGCACGTCCGGTCCGGGGTCGCCGCCGGTGACGCTGGTGGCCAGGCGGTCGAGGTAGTGGTCCCACCCGCCGGTGTGATCGGCGACGGCGTCGGCGGGAATGCCGCTGTGGGTGAGGCGCACCCTGGTCTTGTCGCCCTCCGGGTGCAGCGAGATCTCCACGGTGCTGGACCCGGGCGTGATGGGGTTGCCTTCCTGATCCCAACCGAAGGTGAACACCACCCGCTCGAGCGGGGTCACCTCGACGTACTCACCGATCGACTGGTGCTGGCCGCCCACGAGCACCCGGTAGCGCCCGCCGGGTCGGGGGTCGATGTCGGCGACGGTGCCGAGCCACTCCACGTGCCGCTCGGGCTCCACCAGGAATGGCCAGATCGTCTCCGGCGATGCGTCGATCAGGATGTCTCGTACCAGCTCTGCCATCAGTCGCTGCCTTTCGGGTTGTCGGGTATGTGCGGTTCGCTTGGCGGCCTCGGCCGCCTCGGCCACGTCGCGGAGGCGATCGAGGCCGGAGGTCCAGTAGTCGTCGAGGAAGGTGCATCAGGTCGTCCATGGTCCGGGTGTTGGCCAGGTACAGCCGTCGCGTGCCGTCGCGGCGTTCGACGAGGAGGTCGGCGTCCTTGAGCACACGCAGGTGTTGCGACACCGCCGGGCGCGACACGTCCGGGAACCGGTCGGCGATCGCCGTGGCCGGCAGTTCCTGGGACCACACCAGCTTGAGGATCGCCCGTCGCCGGGGCTCGGCGAGTGCCTTCAGGGCTGCGTCCATTCGGCATATGATAAGCAGATACTTACGTAAGTGTCAACCGACATTCTTTGAGGCGGCCATTGCGGTTACCGGAACTTGCCAGCAGCAGCCCCGATGATTCCAACGGCCCCGACATAGGCGGTGCTGTCGAACGCCGGTTCGTAGTTCCCCGCGACGGCCCCGGCCAGCCCCGATGCTCCCCTGTACTCCCGTCCAATCGCGTCGGTCGCAGGGGCACCCGCCGAGGGCGCCGTGGTCGGGGCGGCATCGTCGTTGCCGCAGCCGGCAAGGGCGAGCAGCACTGCTGGGATGACTAGTGTCGTGGTTCGGATCAATCGTGATCGCATGGTTGGTTCCTTTCGTTTTGGGTCGAAAGGCAGCATGAGCACTGGGGGTCTCAGCCGGATCACAGCCGTTGCGAGCGGATGTGATCTCGTTGAGATGTCGAGCAGGTCGGATGACGCTGTGACAGCGTCGGCCGCCCGAGCTCGTTCCGGTGGGCATTCCCCCGTCTCCGGTGACGAGCTCGCGGCGGGCCGACGGGTCAACGTCCTCGGCCCGATCGAGCTGATGGTCGATGGTGCTGCGGTCGAGTTCACGTCGCCGCGGTTGCGCCAGCTGCTGGCGCTGCTGGTGGTGCACGCCAACACGGTGGTGTCGACCGACCGCCTGATCGACGTGATGTGGCCGGACGACGGCGAAGCGCACGCGTTGCGCACACTGCGCACCAACGTGTGGCGGTTGCGCAACCTCCTCGGCCCCGGCGCCGACGCGACGCTGCTCACGCGCCAGGGCGGCTACGTCGGTCGCGTTGAGCGCCGACGACCACGACGCCGAACGGTTCGAGGCGCTCGCGGCCGACGGGTCGGCTGCGCTCACCAGCGGTGACGCATCGGGCGCGTCTGGGGTCCCTCGAG
The DNA here is from genome assembly GCA_963746285.1 of Ilumatobacteraceae bacterium. Classification (GTDB taxonomy): domain Bacteria; phylum Actinomycetota; class Acidimicrobiia; order Acidimicrobiales; family Ilumatobacteraceae; genus Sva-07. The sequence continues at coordinate 20,644 of CAVVAO010000013.1, forward strand.
GCGGCGCTGGCGCTGTGGCGCGGCAGGGCGTTCGAGGGATACGAGACCGAGGGCTGGGCCCGCCCGGCGGCTGTGCGGTTGGAGGACATGCGCGTCAGCACCGCGGAGAACCGCGTCGAAGCACTCCTGCTGCTGGGGCGCACCGACGACGCCATCGCCGAGGCTGCCCGAATCGTGTCGGAGCATCCGCTGCGCGAACGCAGCTCGCGCCCTGCACATGCGAGCGCTCTACCGCGGTCAACGCCAGGCGGAGGCGCTGCGGGCCTACGCCGAGTTCCGCTCGACGCTCGCCGAGGAGCTGGGCGTCGAACCATCGCCGGAGCTGCGTCAACTTCGAGCAGGCGATCCTCGACCACGATCTGGCCGCAGTCGGTGGGGTCACCTCCGTCACCGTTGCCGGCGGGTACGAGCTGTCCGAGGCCATCGCGACCACGCCGGTGACCGTCACCTACCGGGCCACCGCGCCCCGATCGGCGGAACCGGTGTGGTTGACCGTCGTGGATCAAACGGTCGCCTGTGACCCGACGTACGTGCGAGCGTTCGAGGGTGAGGCGCAGCGCATGCGGGCAGTCACCCATGAGCACCTCGTCGCCATCACGGACTGCTGGCGTGACGCAGCGGGTGCGTACTTCGTGACGCCCCCGACGCCGGACGCGAACCCGTTCATCGGCGCACCGGTCGACACCGAAACGTTCGTGTCGATCGTCGGTCAGGTCACCTCCGCGGTCCAGCACCTCCACACGAACGGCCTGGCCCACGGCCAGCTCGACGCTGCGACCATCCGTGTCAGTCCCAGCGGACACGTGACGATTCGACCGGGCGGACTCGCCTGCGGCCTGCGCGGCGCATCGACGTCGGTCGACCAGCGCAGCATCGCGATGTGGTTGGCATCGATCGCTCCGGCCGACCTCGGCCCCGACGCCCGCGAGGTGATCGAACGGGGTGCAGCTCGGAGCAGCGACGAGCAGGCCGAATCGGTCCAGGCGTTCGGTGAGGCGCTCGTCAAGGCGCTGACAGGCGTGAGCGACGGTCCGGCCGAACTGTCCACCGTCGATCGAAACCCCTATGTGGGCCTGCGTTCGTTCCAGGAGTCCGACGCCGACGTGTTCTTCGGGCGCGACCGCCTGGTCAAGGCGATGCTCTCGCGACTCGCCGAGCCCGGCGCCATCGGGAACTTGATTGCGGTCATCGGAGCTTCCGGCAGCGGCAAGTCCAGCGTGGTGCACGGCGGACTGGTGCCCGCACTTCGCGAGGGTGGGGTCGGAGATTCGGTCGACTGGTTCGTCGCCAGGATGACGCCCGGCGAGGATCCGTTCGCGGCGTGTCGATCGGCCATCGATGCCGTGGCAGTTCGCCCGCTCGACGTGTTCGACGACGAACGAACCCGAGGTGGAGACGTTCTGACTCGGTGTGCAGCAGCGGTGCTGCCGGCGGGCTCCACGCTGCTGTTCATCGTCGATCAGTTCGAGGAGCTGTTCTCGTCGACGGTCAGCCCGGACGACCGCCGCGAGTTCGTCGCCATGATCACTGCGGCAGTGTCCTCCGGCACCGGCAACATCCGAATCGTGCTCACGTTGCGAGCCGACTTCTACGACCGTCCGCTGCAGTACCCGCGCTTCGGTCAGCTGCTCCAGCGCTGCCACGTGGTGGCGACCGCACCGATCGACGACGACCTGGTGGCCGCGATCCAGGGTCCAGCCGACCTCGTGGGACTGGAGTTCGAGCCCGGTCTCGTTCGCCTCCTCGTCCACGATTTTGCGCGCAGTGGCTCACTCCCGCTCCTGCAGCATGCACTCGTCGAACTCTGCGATCGGCGAGATTCGAACCGACTCACCGTGCAGGCCTACGAAGCGATGGGTGGCATCGAAGGCGGGTTGGCACACCGCGCCGAGGCCGTGTACGCCGACGTTCCGACCGACCAGCGGGCGCTGGTCCGACGGGTGTTCACACGCCTGGTGACGGTTGGCGAGGGAACAGGTGACACGCGGCGCCGCGTCCAGCGGCGCGAACTCGATGGACTGGCTGGAAGCAGTACCGCGGTCGACGAGGTGCTCGAGCGGTTCGGTGCCGCCCGGCTGCTGACGTTCGATCGGGATCCGCAGTCGCGTCAGCCGACCGTCGAGATCGCCCACGAAGCACTGATCGCAACGTGGGACCGCCTCGGCGCCTGGATCGACGAGGACCGTGATGGACTGCTCCTTGTCCGCAACGTCGGCACCGCCGCTCGTTCGTGGGCTGACTCCGGGCGTGACGACGGTGAGCTGTACCGCGGTGCCCGACTCGAATCGGTTGCCGCCTGGGCGGCGGCCCACCCTGGCGCGCTCGGTTCGATCGAGTACGAGTTCGTCGCCTCGAGCGAGTCACTGGCAGCGCAAGAGTCCGCCGAGCGGGCGGCCCGCGCGGCCGACCAGCAGCGCCAGCACCGGCGGCTTCGACGGCTCACCCTCGCAGCGTGTTGCGCTGCGGTCCTCGCGCTGGTGGCCGGAAGCCTGGCGATGGTCCAATCGGGCCGCGCCGACGACCGCCGGGCGGATGCTCGTGAGGCCGAAGCTGACGCCCGCGACCAGGCGGCTCTGGCAGCCGAGCAACGAGCGGTTGCGGTCGACGCCCGAGAGGTCGCCGACGTCGCCCGTGACGAGGCGGAGATCGCCCGTGCGGTCTCGGATGTGGACCGCCTCGTCGCGCAGGCCGCTGCCGACTCGGATCGGATTCCGGCCCGGGCATTGTTGCTGGCCGCCGCTGCGTACGACCTGAGCCCCTCACCGGCGACGGCCGGGGCCATGCAGTCAGCCATCGTCGCGCAACCGCCAGGGTTCGCCGGCTTCATCCCGACCGAGGGCGAGACGAGCCAGGTCCACATCGGCGGCTCGCTGATCGTGCGCCAGACCCACGACAGCGTGGAGATCATCGACCGGCAGAGCCGCTCCGTCACCGCCGAGATCCCCGACCCGACCGCGAACACCCGAGTCGCCCTGAGCGCTGACGAACGTGTCGTCGCGCTGGCGGGACCGACGGTTCGGGTGTTCGACGTGACGGACGCGTCGCTGGTCGCCGAACTCGACCGCGCTGTCGCGGCGACCTATGTCGACTTCGATCCGACCGATCGGTCACGGCTCGCCATCGGCTACGACGACGGGACCGCCGAGATCGTCGCCTGGGAGTCAGGCGTGGTCGAGACACAACTCGCGGCGCAGGGCGATCTGATTCGCGTGATCGCGTTCAGCCCGGACGGACGATTCGTGGCGACGACCACCGGCTCGCGGGAGAGTGCTGTACGAATCTGGGATGCGACGACGGGCCTGCCGACATCGCCCAACCTGGGCGGCGTCGGGACTGCGCTCTATCACGCCGACCTGGCGTTCGACCGGGATGGCACGCGCCTGGCGAGCGTCGACCGGGGAGGTGTCGGACGGGTGTGGTCGGTCCCCGACGGCGGGCTACTCGCCCGAACCGAGCGAACCTATGGCGTCGAATCGCTCTACACACTCGAGTTCGAGAGCGACGACGTGATCGTGGCGTCGGGACCCTCGGGCGTGTTGCGCCGATGGTCCAGCGTCGATGGTGCCGATCTGGGGAGCATCGAACCGCACGCCGGGCTCGTTGCCTCGATCGCGCTCGATCCGGCCCGCGAAACCCTGCTCGTGGGCGGAGCCACACTCGCGCTCTTCGAACTGTCGGGCGACACCCCCGGTCACTCGGTCGATCCGTTCCCGGCCGAGATCGCGGCGCTCGTGCCTCCCGGCGGCGCCGTGGGGTCGAGTATCAGCACCGACGGCGACATGGTCGCACTGCTCACCGGGGGCGAAGTCTGGGTGTGGGATCGCACCGCCACCACCGACGCCGCCCGCCAGGTGCCGGCGGCGGCCACGGGCGTGCCAGTCGGCGCCACGCTGAGTCCGGACGGATCGCTGCTGGTGGTGCCGTACCTCGACTATGGGCTCGGCACGACCGAGATCGTGGTGTTCGATGCTGCGACGATCAGTGTGATCGATCGGCTGGCCTCACCGCGCGGGCCGGTCGTTGCGATCAGTCCGGACAACCGGTTGGTCGCGATCACCGATATCTCGTATCCCCGTGACCCGAAACTCTTCGTGCACGACCTGGCGACCGGCGAACGGGCAAGCCTCGTCGATGATCTCGACGCGGTCACCGAGGACGTCGATCCGTTGAGGGGTGCCTGGGTGATTTCGCTCGCGTTCTCTCCAGATTCCCGTCGTCTCGCCGCAGCGAACCATCGGGGGGCGGGGATGATCTGGGATACGGCGACGATGGAACCCGCCGGCGAGCCCCTCGGGCGCGGTGGAAGCGATGTGCTCGACCTCGAGTTCGGTGGGTCCGGAGACGTGATCGCCGTGACCAGCGCATCGAACGAGATCAGGCTCCTCGACGTCGCCTCCCGCGATCCGATCGCGCCGGTCTTGCAGAGCCCGTCGGGCTTGGGGATCGGGCTGGCGATGAGTCCGGACCGCACGAAGCTGCTCTCCGGTGGCAGCGATGGCATCCAACTGTGGGACGTCGCGAGCGGTACCTCGATCGGTCGTCCCTATCCGGTGTCGACTCCGATCCCCGGACCGCCGATGCACTGGATCGACTCGGATTCGTTCGCCGTGGTCACCGGCCGCGGGGTCGAGACGTGGACGACCGATCCCGGCGACTGGCGTACCCACGTGTGCGAACTGGCAGGGCGATCACTCACGGACGACGAATGGGCGCAATTCGGCACCGACGCGGCAACCCCGAGCTGCTGAGGCTTCGCTCGCCGACACCCCTCAGTCTCCCATCTGCCCCCGGTGCCATCACCACATCCGCGGGAGCGTGACGAGCCGCGAGTCTCGCGGACCACGTCAGCTGACGATCAGCCGGGTCGTTCGAACCTGATCGACGCGATGATGTCGTCGATCTGCTGGCGATCCGCATCTGGTGTTGCCGGCAGGTAGAACGCGTCGATCACCAACCGTTGGCCGTCCACGTCGAGAATCCAGATCCGGTCGACCTGTCCCGGCAGCTGTTGGTACCGGTCGGTGCCGCCGACATCGCCCGCCCACGACTCGAAGAAGCCCTCATCGCACGCGTCGAAGTCGGCGTCGTCCGGCACACTCCACTCGAGGTACAGGCCCTCGGCGCCTCCGACGGTGACCGGCTCGGGCTCAGAGGCGGCGCGGGTCGGCACCGCATGCAACGCCACTGCGAGATCATCGACGGAAGGACCGGGATCGAACGTGGTGCCAAACCAGTTGCACGGTTCCCCATAGACCTGCGTGACGCGCCAGAACATCACAGCCATGGCGGTGTCGGCGGCGATGCACCCTGTCTCGGCACACGGACTGCGGTTGAGTGCCCAGCCGTCGATCGCGTTCCAGGTCGCCGGAGCCGACGCGTTGATCGTCGGGAACGGCGCAAGGTCGAAGACGTGGGTCAGCATGTCCGCCCCGGCGGCGGCTGGTGTCGTCGACGACACCCCGTCGCTGGTCGACGGAGTCCCGGCGGAGGTTCGCGACGTCGCCGGCGGTAACAGCGAGGAGGGAGCTGAAGTTCGGTCTCCTCCACTTGCGCAGGCGGCCAGCGCCAGCACGATGCCGATCGCGATCGGCTTGCTCTGTGCCTTCATGCAATCCCGCTTCACCGGTGACTCAGGCCGGCGCGAGGACGATGTGGGCGCCCATGGGATCTCCGAGCCGAAGGAGGCCCTCGGCACCTCGACTCGGCGATCCCCCTGGGAAGTCGAGGACGTAGGCCGCCGTGATTCTCCCGGCACCCATCACGGCGCGGATCTCCGACCACGGCTGGCTTCTGGCTTCGACGACCGTGGGCGGCGTGCATCCGGGATCGGTCGACGCGTGGTTCGCGAGGATGAGGATCCCCTGCTCTCGGTCGAGGGCGTAGTCGGCGCGAACGGTCGCGCACCCCTCCTCCCAGGTCACCGTGGTGTCATCGAAGCTCACCGCGGCACCGTCCGGACCGATTCCGTTGGCCGTCGAGACAACCTTCCACTCGGTGCCCGCCAACTCGAGCCCGGCGACCGGTCCGCCGGCCGCACCCGACAGCTCGGGACCGTCGAGGTCGCTCGGCAGGAGGATCCGTTGAGCGAGGTCGACCGCGAGTTGGCGATTGCTGTCCTCCGTCCCGCCGTCGACCGTGACGGTGAACGAGCCGCATGCCTCTTCGGTGTCCGAGGACCAGCGGACCTGTACGAAGGGCTTGCCCTGCTCACCGCTGGGCGGCCCGTCCAGCCATACCGTTGCCGGACCTCGAGCAAGTTCGATGTCGTCCATCCGCCAGCGTTCAGGGTCGCCCAGGGAGAATCCGGGAACTCGCACCTCGGCCACCTGCGAGCCGATCACAGTGTGCGCGATGTTCTGCCCGGGCTCTGCGTCGAAGCGCGGAGCGAGCGGGTCCACGGGCCCGAGCTCCATCTCGATCGGAGCGCCGGCGAACCCGAACGGGCAGCCGGGACCGGCCGCCACCCAGCCGGCCGGAACGGGCGATGTTGTCGGCGTGCTCGTCAATGTCGTTTGCGGCGCGTCCTCGGTCGACGGGATCGACACGGGTGAGCCGTCGGATGTGAATGGGTTCGCGCCGTCGTCGATTGCCGGGACAACATCGTCGGCAGGGCCGCCGTCGGCGACGGACCGCACGATGACGAGTCCGGCGACCAAGGCGACCACCGCTGCAGCCGCAGCCAGGCCCGCCCACCAGCGGGTGCGCGACCGCGTCGGGTGCGTGCCGGATCCGTCGACTGCCCCGAGTCGAGACGACTCGCGCTCCAGCAACGCGTCGACATCGATCGCGACCTGTTGTGCCTCCAGGTCGGCGAAATAGCCGCGGATCTGATCGGTGAGCGGCGTGATCACAGCTCGACCCCCAGCGACTTGCGCAACTTCGCGAGTCCTCGCTCGGCGTGGTTCTGCACAGTCGACTTCGACGTTCCCAACAGCTCGGCCACCTCGCTCAAGGTCCAGTCGTAGCCGTACACCAAGGTCACGACCACCCGTTGGCGCTCCGGCAACCGTCCGACTGCATCGGGGAGCCCAGGCTCGACGTGCGGGAGACGCTGATCGTCGACAGCGATGTAGACGGGCCGCAGCCGTGACCCGCGTCGGGCCATGTTGCGACCGACACCGAAGACGTAGCCGAGCGGATTGTCCTTCGCACTGACGTCGCTCCAGTGCTCCCATGCATGAGCGAGCGCATCCTCGGCAGCGTCCTTGCCGAGCTGCGGTCCAAACGCGCCAGTCAACGCCTGTCGCAGCCTGGGCTCGACGAGTCGGGCCCATTCCGTGAAGGAATCGATCAGGCTGTCATTGAGCAACGCAGCACCCCCGCATACCTTATGAGTGCATCGAGCACGCATTTCGTACGACATCGAACGCCGAACCCGAGTTGGCTCGGAAACCCGCTGGCGCCGAGATCGCACAGTGTCGCGCTCTCGCATGCTGTTGGCCGCGGTGTCAGCGTCCGGTGGTGCCGTCGCGGAGTTCGCGCAGGATGTCGGCGTGGCCGGCGTGTCGCGCCGTCTCCTCGAGCAGGTGCAGCAGGATCCACCGCAAGGACACGGTGGGGCCGTCGTCGAACGGCGGGCATGGCGCGTCGAGGGTCGCCGCGGCGATGACTTGGTCGGTGATCGACCAGGTGGCGCGATAGCGGGCGGACGCCTCCGTGATGGTGGCCGCGTGCGGCGGGTCGTCGGACGGGTCGGCGGAGCTGAAGCGGTGCAGCAGCCAGATCCGTTCTGCGTCGGCGAGGTGGTTGGTGAGCCAGAGCAGTGTGGTTCCGCTCGCGACGGGCGACGTGCTCGCCATCTCGTCGTCGATGCCCGCGACCTTGCGCAGGAACGACTCCCGCTGGTAGCGGAGCAGCGCCGACAGGATCGCCGTCTCGTCACCGGCGAGGCGGGGCGGCTTCCGGTCGGTCACGTCTCGTCGGTCAGGAGGAGAGGTGGACGACGTCGGCCAGCTTCGGCGATGACCGAATCGTCGGCGTTCATCGGCGAAGAATACCCCGCAGCACGTCAGCTCCAGAGCGGCCGATCTCGGCGATCGATCTCGTCGAGCAGGACGACCGTCTCGGCGGAACGCACCCCGTCGATCTGCTGCAACTCGTGCAGAGCGACGTCGCGGAGGTGGGCGAGCGAGTCGGCTCGCACGAGCAGGATGAAGTCGAAGCGACCCGTGGCCACGCCGAGCCACTCCACACCGGGCAGTGAGCTCAGCCGTTCGCGCAGGTCCCGCCATGACCCCTGGCGCACGTTGACGAGCACCAGTGCCGACACGGTGAGGCCGACGGCGGTTGGGTCGACCCGGGCGGAGAAGCCCGAGATGACGTTGGTGTCGACGAGGCGGTCGAAACGGGAGTACGCCGTGGCCCGGCCGACACCGACCGCCTCGGCGAGCGCCGGAGCGCTCATGCGTCCGTTGCCTCGGAGTTCGTCGATCATCCGGCGGTCGATGTCATCGAGCTCGTTCATCAGTTCGAACGTATCCGATATGCCAGCACCATGGAACGATCGTCTCGTTCCAGGCCATTTTGAACCACCGAACGGCTGATTCATGGCACCATCGCGAGATGAGTACGTCCACCGACGTCGATGTCGCTCCGGCCTCGTACTGGACGCGTCGCGAGGAGATCGCATCGCTCGCCGCTGGGCTCGATGCACCGCCGGCGGTCATCGACTACACCGACACCGAACACGAGGTGTGGGCCACGGTCGCCGCCACGCTGGGCCCGCTGTGGGAGCGCCACGCGCCCTCCGGAGTCCTCTGCGCCCGTGACCGGCTCGACCTTCCGACCGACCGTGTGCCGCAGCTGGTGGAGGTCGACGCCTGGCTCCGCCCGCTCACGGGGTTCGGCTACCGGGCAGTTGCCGGTCTGCTTCCGGCAAGCGAGTTCTTCGAGGCACTCGCCGACCGCGTGTTCCCGTCGACGCAGTACCTGCGTTGGGAGGGTTCACCGCTCTACACACCAGAGCCCGACGTGATCCACGAGGTGATGGGCCACGCGAACTGCCTCGCCTGCCCCGAGATCGCCGAACTCCACCGGCTGGCGGGTGCCGTGATCGGACGCCTCGACGACGAGCGGGCTCGCCTGATGATCGCCGACGTGTTCTGGTTCACCGTCGAGTTCGGTGTCGTCCGCGAGGGTGGCGAGACAAAGGCGTACGGCGCCGGCCTGCTCAGCTCCCCGGGAGAGTTGGAGTGGTTCGGCGAGCACGCCGAGATCCGCCCGATCGACATCGTCGAGATGGGGACGACCAGCTACGACATCGACCACTACCAGCCCGTGCTGTTCGAGGGGCAGTCGCTCCAGCACGTCGTCGACGTCGTCGGCGACTTCTACGACACGGCGACCGACCAGTCGATTGCCCGCTTGCTCGCCTCGACGCCTGGCGAGGTTCAACGCGACCACGTGAACGGATAGATCTCGTCGGAGGCTCCGCGAGCTGTGTCGGTGACGCGGAGCGGTGCGAACGTGTCGAGCATCACGGCCACCTCTTCGGTCGCCGTCTGGTCGAGGCTGGCCTCGACGCTGCCCGGTTGCGGTCCGTGGACGAAGCCGGCGGGATGGTAGGAGATCGACCCGACGTCGATGCCCGAGCCGGCGCGGCTCATGAAGTTGCCGGCGGAGTAGAACAGCACCTCGTCGGAATCGGTGTTGGCGTGGTGGTACGGCACCTTGACCGCGTCGGGGTGGAAGTCGAACAGGCGCGGCACGAACGAGCACACGACGGCGCCGGGCAGTTCGAAGGTCTGGTGGACCGGCGGCGGCTGGTGCAGCCGTCCGACGATCGGTTCGAAGTCGGCGATGTTGAACGCGTACGGGTAGACGCACCCGTCCCAGCCCACGACGTCGAAGGGGTGATGGCGGTGCACGTGGCACGACCAGCCGGCGCGGTTGCGCACGAGGACCGGCACCCCACCGGCCGATCCGTCCTCGGCGCGGGAGTCGTCGTCGACGATCACCAGCTCGGTCGGGGCCCGCAGGTCGCGCTCGCAGTACGGGGCGTGTTCGAGGAACTGCCCGTAGCGGGACAGGTACTTCGCCGGCGGCGCCACGTGCCCGCGACTGGCGATCACGAGCGCGCCGAGCGGTCCGTCGCTGACGATCCACCGGTGCGTGGTCGACGCCGGCACGACGACGTAGTCGCCGGGGCCGACGTCGAGGCGGCCGAACACCGAGTCGAGGCGAGCGTTGCCGTGCTGGACGTAGATCAGTTCGTCGCCGACGGCGTTGCGGTAGAGCGCGCTGTCGCTGCGAGCGTTCACCCACGCGACCTCGACGTCGTCGTTGGCGAGCAGCACGGCGCGGCCGGTGACGAGATCGGCATCGGCGCCGAACTCGACCGACGACGTTCGGATGTGCCGGGGCGTCAACGGCACGTCGGCCGTCGGATTGCACCCGGGGTCCGACCCCTGGTGCACTTCGATGGCGAGGAGCGCTGACGGCGAGTGACGGTGGTACAGCAGCGACGAGTTCGACGAGAACCCCTCCTGGCCCATGAGTTCCTCGGCGAAGCGATGGCCCTGCTCGTCGTGGTGCTGGGTGTGGCGCTTGGCCGGCACGTCGCCGACCGATCGGTAGTGGGGCATTCTCAGTTCCCTCCGTTCGCTTCGCGCGTCGCCCGCGACGATCCTGCCGGTGACGCTACCCAGACCGATGCGTGTGGCCGGATCGGCTCCGGCCCACCCGCGCAGCGTGACGGTGTCGCCGTCGAGCAGGAACGTCCGTGTCGAGCCGTCGGCCAGATGGAGCGGTCGTTCTCCCCGCCAGGTCAGCTCGATCAGGCTGCCCTCGCTACCTGGCGTCGCTCCCGACACGGTGCCCGACGCGAACAGGTCGCCGGCGCGCACGTTGGCGCCGTTGGTGGTCATGTGCGCGATCTGCTGGGCCGGCGTCCAGTACATGTCGGCAAAGCACGTGCGGCTGACGACCTCGCCGTCGAGTTCGACCTCGAGGTGGAGATCGAAGCCGGTCGCCCCACGGGCGCGAAGGTGCTCGGCAACGGGTGGGTCCTGCGGCGGCGGCGTGACCCGGAACGGTTCGAGCGCGTCGAGGGTGACGATCCAGGGCGACATCGACGTGGCGAAGCTCTTGCCGAGGAACGGCCCGAGCGGCTGGTACTCGAACGCCTGGATGTCACGCGCCGACCAGTCGTTCACCAGGCACAGCCCGAACAGGTGCTGCTCGGCGTCGGCGGTCGAGATCGGCTCGCCGAGCTGTGAGGGCGCGCCGATGACGGCACCGACCTCGAGCTCGATGTCGAGGGCGTTCGTCGGGCCGTACCGGGGTTCGCCGTCGACGAGTCGCAGCCCGGAGGGGCGCACGATGTCGGTGCCGTCGGCGACGATCGTGCCCGAGCGGCCGTGGTAGCCGATGGGGATGTGGCGCCAGTTCGGCAGCAGCGGCTCGCCGTCGGGGCGGAACAGCCGCCCGAGGTTCGTCGCGTGGTGGAGTGAGGAGTAGAAGTCGACGTAGTCGCCGACGGCCACTGGCAGCTGCATCGTCAGCTCGTCGAGCGGCACGAGACACGGCGTCAGCTCCGCTTGATGGCGGCGCTCGGTGAACAGCTGGGTCAGTCGCTCCCGGAGCGCAGCGTGGGCGGACCGGCCGGCGGCAGCGAACGCGTTGAGCGTGCCGCCCGCGTCGAGCAGGCCGTCGGCGGCGGGGGAATCGTCGAGGAGGCCGGTGCCTACCGCGAGGGCAAGGTCGAGCGCGCTGTCGCCGATCGCGACGAACGCTCCGAGGGTGCCGTCGGCGCGTCGGGCGACGCCGAACGGCAGGTTGTGCAGCGGGAACGGCGACCCGTCCGGAACCTCGACCCACGTGTCAGCTCCGTCAGCCGTCGATCTCTCATTCATCGCGCAGCCCGTCGAGTTGGTCGGCGTGTTCGAGGTAGTGCCCGGTCACGAAGTGCTCGAGGAACCGCCAGAGGTCCATCTCGCCCAGCGTCTCGTGGAGTCCCCGTCGTGACCAGTCCGCCGCTGTCAGCTCGGCGAGGTCGGCCCGGAAGGCGGCCACGTCTCGCCGCACGGTGGCCGCGAGCTCGGCGACCGGTGTGGCGCGGCGGGCTTCGATCATGGCGATGCGGTGCGGGTCGCGCTTGGTGCGACCGAACGGCACCGGATCGTCACTGCCGACGTCGACGATCAGGCGGAGTTCACGTCGCCAGTAGGCGCCGAACTCGGCGAGGTGCGCCCACACCTGGCCCTCCTCCCACTGCTCGCCCGTCGCGTCGTCCGCTGCGGTGAGACCCGCCCGGCCGGCTCGCTCGCTGTGCGCGACGAGCCGGGCGAGCACGTCGTCGAGTCGTCGCAGTTCGCCGGCGATGCGCATGGCGAGGTCGCCGGTCGGCAACTGCCACGCATCGGGGTCGACGTCGACGGCGACCTTGTCGAAGGCGTCGAGGAACCAGTCGTCGCTGGCGCGGTCGGCGACGGTGACGCGGATGCCGACGTCGGCGAACACGCGGGTGACCACGCCGAGGCGCTCGAGGGCGATGCCGATGTCGGCGGAGGCGCGACCGGCGGGCAGCCACACGAAGTTGCCCTGCGGCTCGGGCACCATCCAGCCGCCGTCGCGAAGGGCGGCGGCCACTCGGGAGCGTTCGGCGACGACGCCGGCGACGCGTTCGCGCATCTCGTCGCCGGCGGCGAGCGCCGCGAGGGCCGCCCGCTGGGCGAGGCCGTTGACGACGAACGGCACGAGGGTGCGATCGAGCACGTCGATCACCTCCGGGCGGGCGATCGCATACCCGACGCGCAGCGACGCCAGCCCGTGCGCTTTGGAGAACGTTCGCAGCAGCGCGACGTTGGAGAAGCGCCCGACCAGTTCGATCGAGTCACCGATGCGGGCGTCGGTGACGAACTCGGAGTAGGCCTCGTCGATCACGACGAGGCACGATTCGGGAACGCCTGCGACGAACGCCGCGAGTTCGTCGGTACCGACGACCGTGCCGGTCGGATTGTTCGGATTGGCGATCAGCACGAGGCGGGTGTCGTCGTCGATCACGTCGGACAGCAACTCCAGGTCGAAGGTCTGGCGTCGCAGCGACGGTCGGATCTGTTCACCATCGACCAGCGCAGCGAACTGCGGGTACGCCTCGAACGACGGCCAACAGAACGCAACGCCGTCGCCCCGATCGACGTAGGACAGCGCGAGCTGTTGCAGCAGTCCGACCGACCCGGCGCCCACGGTGATGTGGTCGGCACCGATCCCGAGCGACGCACCGATCGCCGCACGCAGCGCTGCCGCCCCGTGATCGGGATAGAGCTGAGCGTCGTCGATACCGGCACGCAGGGCAGCGGCGACCGACGGCAGCGGTCCGTACGGCAACTCGTTGGAGGCGAGCTTGACGACGTCGGCGATGCCGTGTTCGGCGGCGGCTGCAGCGGCCGAGCGCCCGGGCCGGTATCCGGGAAGAGCGAGGACGGCCGGGCGGGGACGGCCGCTCACAGGTTGCCCCGACGCTCCTGCTCGTGCTCGATCGACTCGAACAGCGCCTTGAAGTTGCCCTCGCCGAAGCCGGTCGCCCCGCCGCGCTGGATGATCTCGATGAAGACCGTCGGGCGATCGGTGATCGGCTCGGTGAACAACTGCAGGAGGTGGCCGTCGCTCTCGTGATCGACGAGGATGCCGAGCCGTTCGATCGCATCCCACGGCACGTCGAGGAAGCCGAGCCGGTTGCGGACGTCGTGGAAGTACTCGTCGTTCGCCTCGAGGAAGCGGACGCCGCGGGCACGTAGACCGGTGATCGCCTGGACGATGTCGTTGGTGCCGAGGGCGATGTGTTGTACGCCCGGGCCGCGATAGGTGTCGAGGTACTCCTGGATCTGGCTGCGCTTGAGCCCCTCGGCGGGCTCGTTGAGCGGCATGGTGACGCCGGCATCGTTGGTCATCACCGTCGAGCGCAGAGCGCTGTACTCGGTGGCGATCTGGTGCTCGTCGAAGTGGCGGAGCTGGCGGAAGCCCATCACGTCCTCGTAGAACGCGACCCACTCGTCGAGCTTGCCGATCTCGACGTTGCCGACGACGTGGTCGATGCGATCGAGCGCCACCGGCGGGAGTCCGACGGGTGCGGGTGGCAGGCCGGTCGTGACGTAGCCGGGGCAGTAGTGACCGGTGTAGTCGCTGCGGTCGACGAAGGTGTGCTTGGTCTCGCCGTACGTGCCGATCGCCGCGAGGCGCAGCGTGCCGTGCTCGTCGACGAGTTCGTAGGGCTCGCGAACCGACCGGGCGCCCCGGGCGATGGCGGCCTCGTACGTCGCGGTGGCGTCGTCGACGACGAACGCCAGGTCCTGGGCGCCGTCGCCGTGTTCGCGCACGTGGGTCCAGATCGGTGAGTCGGGGGTCAGGCCTGCCGTGACGACGAAGCGGATGTCGCCCTGCTCGAGGAGGTACGAGGCGATGTCGTCGCGTCCGGTCTCCGGGCCCGCGTAGGCGGTGACCTCGAATCCGAACGCGGCGGTGAAGAACCCGGCCATCGCACGGGCATTGCCGACGTAGAACTCGAGCGAGTCCCATCCCTTCAGACGGGTGGCGGGTGCGGTGACGTCCAGGATGGTCATCGGTTCATCGTCACGCGGTCGGACAAAGCGATCAACAGTTGGTCGCCCGCCTGGACAGATTGTCTAATCTCGACGACCTCAGACTGCTCGGAGGGTGCACGATGACCAACCAGATGAACCAGCCAGCATGGGACGAACTGGACGCGCGCCTGATCGGGTTGTTGCGGTCGGTGCCCAACCTGCCGGTGGTGGAGATGGCCCGCCGGCTCGATGTCGCCCGGGGCACGGTGCAGGCCCGGCTCGACCGCCTCCAGCGAGATGGTCTGATCGTCGGCTTCGGGCCGGACGTCGATGCGACCCGCGCGGGTTTCGGGGTGCTCGCCTTCACGACCCTGGAGATCGCACAGGGCAGTGACGCCCAGATCGTCGCCGGACTCGATGCGATTTCCGAGGTGTTGGAAGTGCATGCCGTCACCGGCCCGGGCGACCTGCACCTGCGCGTCGTCGCCCGATCGAACGAACACCTGCACGACGTGCTCCAGCGCATCCTGCAACTCCCCGGCATCACGCGCACCGAGACGCAGTTGGCACTGCACACCTCGATCCAGCGCACCGTCGCCGATCTCATCACCTCGAGCTGAGATCGCCTTCGCCTCGTCGATCGGTTCGCGCAGATCAGCGAGGACGACCGCCCTCAGGAGGCCATCTAGCATCGACGGTGTGAGCGACCCCAGCCCCTACATCCAGCTTCCCGGAACCGCTCGCGAGGCGTTGACCTTCTACGGCGATGTCTTCGGTTGCACCGTCGAGCTGCACACCTACGCCGAGTTCAGCAGGACGGACGGTCCGGCCGACGCGGTGGCCCATGGCTACCTCACGGGTGGACCGGTCTCGATCTTCATCTCCGACGCCGCCGGAAACGAAGCGCCGTTCCGATGCGAAGGCATGGTGTTCTCGCTCCTCGGGACGGCCGCGCCGTCGACCCTGCGCACGTGGTTCGACCGCCTCGCCGAGGGCGGCCGAATCGTGGACGACCTGCAGGAGCGGCCCTGGGGAGCGTCCGACGGACAGGTCGTCGACCGCTTCGGTCTGCCCTGGCTGATCGGTTTCGAGGGCGACGAGAACCCCTGAGGCGATGCTGTTCCGATCCCACCTGTACGACGGCATCCGCTCGGGCGACATCACCGTCGCATTCCGGCGATGGAAGCGCCCAACGGTCTCCGAGGGCGGGACGTTGCGCACGGCGGTCGGTGTGCTCCACATCGACGAACTCACCGTCATCGAACCCGACGACATCACCCTCGCCGACGCTCGCGCCGCCGGATTCGACTCACCCGACGACGTGCTCGCATCGCTGACCGCAGGACCCGACCGGCGGCTGCGACGGGTTCGCTTTCACCTCACCGGCGACGACCCGCGCATCGCGCTGCGCGAACGCACCGACCTCACCGACGCCGACCGAGCACAGATCGACACCCGACTCGACCGCTGGGACCATGCCAGCACCGACGGACCGTGGACGCGGCAGCTGCTCGACCTCATCGACCGGCACCCCGGCGAACGATCGGCCGACCTCGCGGCCCGACTCGACCTCGACCAGCACGTCCTGAAGCGACGCGTTCGCCAGCTCAAGAACCTCGGTCTCACCGAAAGCCTCGACACCGGCTACCGGCTCGCCCCACGCGGGGTCACATATCGCAACCAGACGGAGGCGTCGCCCTGATCGGTCGGACCGACCGTCGAGAGTCGACCGTTCCTCACCCAATGTCGCCGAGGAGGCGGACCAGTTCGGGGAGCACGAGCGCCTCGATGCTGAAGTGGCCGTGGCCGTCCACGACGACGAGCTGTGCGCCCGGCACGATGGTCGCGGTGTGCCTCGCTTGGATCACGTCGACCATCTTGTCCTCGGTACCGTGCAACACGACCACGGGGCAGCAGGATCTTCGCAACATCGAAGTCGATCCAGCCCGGTCCGTCTGCGATGCGGTCGTCGACGTAGCCCTGCACACCGAACGCGAACATCTGCCTGAAGCCGGCCATCGTCGGTTTCATCCACGCAGGATCGGCGAACATCTCCTTGTCGAGTTCCGCCAACACCGGGTTCATGCCACCATCGAGCATCTTCGAACCATCCTCGACCGTAGCCAGTGACCGCAGCAACGATCGCTGCGTCACGGTCGGCGGCATCCCAGACGGCATGGACATGCAACGGGCTCATCGTGGCGCGTCCAGGCGCCCAGGACATGTCGGTCATTCCACCGCACGCCACAACACCGAGCACCCGAGCCGGCGCCACAGCGGCAAGGGCGAACGCGTAGGCGGCGCCGGTCGACTCGCCCACGGTGGCGAACCGGTCGATTCCAAGATGGTCCGCCACCTGCAGCATGTCCGCCACGACCGAGACGATCGTTCGACCCGGTTGTGGATCCGAGCGCCCGTAGCCGGCTCGATCAATCCCGATGAGTCGCAGACCAACGTCCACCGCGGCCGCGTCGAGCCACATCGGCGCCAAGCGACTTCCCGGTCCGCCATGGCACCACAACACAGCCGTGCCAGTGGGATCGCCGAACTCCGCGACACCGACCGACCGGCCATCGACAACGACAACGAGATCATCCACGACACGATCGTAGGGAGCCGACCCTGGTCCCAGAACGGTGGTTATCTCAGGATGAGCTGTGATTCCGGGCGCGGCTCTCGGGGCATTCTCGGCCTACCATTGCCCAGTAGCCTGGAGGCCACTTTCGCTGTGCACGCATCGTCTCGAGGATCGGACACTGCCCGGTCGGTCTCGTTCATCGGCCGATACGGACGCACATCGCTCGATCTCGCGCGCGAGGTGGTTGCGGTGGTGGCTGTCTACCTGGCCTATCAGCGCGGACGAATGCTTGCCAAGGACCAGGCAAGTGAGGCGTTCGCCAACGCCCGCCTCGTGATCGACTTCGAACGACGCCTCAACGTGTTCAGCGAACGCACTGTGCAGCGCCTGAGCATGCACTACGACGGCGTCATGTGGTTGCTCAACCACTACTACGCAAGGGTCCACTTCCCGTTCACGACGGCGTTCGTCATCTGGCTCTTCTTCAGGCATCGCGAGACCTACCGTTGGGTCCGAACGTGGCTGATCTCGGTGACGATGATCGCCTTGGTCATCCACGCCGCGTTCCCGCTCGCTCCGCCACGGATGCTGCCGACCCACGGATTCATCGACACGCTCCGCCTGGACGGGCTTCACATCTACAGCGTCAACCCAAATCAATCGCTCGCCAATCAGTTCGCGGCGATGCCGTCGCTGCACTTCGGGTGGGCCCTGATCATCGCCATCGCGTTCATCGCAGTGCGACGCACACCCTGGAGTATCGTCGCGTTGGCCCACCCTGCCGTCACCCTCCTCGCCATCGTGGCCACTGCGAACCACTACTGGATCGATGCCGCCGTCGCGCTGCTCCTCGTCACCGGGGCACTCCTGATCGTTCGCGCCATTCACTTCACGATGAGCAGAGCGACATCGAGCGAGTTCACCGAGTGGCGCAGTGCCGCCCGCGGGTCTCAGGCGCGCGGGTCTCAGGTGGGAGGTCCCACGAGTCGGTAGCCGACGCTGTGATCGGTCTCCAGCCGTGGACGTTGTGACCCGCTACCGAGTGAGCGACGCAGCTTGCTCACGGCGTTGCGTAGCGCTTGGCGGTAGTCGTCGGGGACGTCGAATCCCCAGAGCACGCGCGACAGATCGGTCACGGTCATGACGCGACCCTCGTTGCGAACGAGGGCGACCAGCAGATCGAACTGTCGGGCGACGATCGGCGCCGGGGTCGGATCGGCACCGATGAACACGGTTCGGGCGGCAGTGTCGACGATCACGTCGCCGCAGGTGAGGGTCGGGTCCGGGTCGTGCGCTGTCACGGCGAGCTGCCGGCGCAGTGCCGCACGAACCCGGGCGAGCAGCACGTCGGGGTCGTAGGGCTTCAGGACGTAATCGTCGGCCCCGCTGTCGAGCCCCTCGACGATTCGCTCGCCTCGATCATCCGCCGTGAGGATGATGCGCGGACAACCGACTCGGAGACCGATGTGGCGGCACAGCTCGATGCCGTCGAGATCTGGCAGCCCGAGGTCGACCAGAGCGAGATCCGGTCGTTCGGCGTCGAGCATGCCGAGGGCGTCCGCTGCCGAGCCTGCCGACGCGACGCGATAACCGCGGGCGACCAGAACGTCGGTGAGTGCTCGGCGCTGTGCGGGGTCATCCTCGACCAGCAGAATCGCTGCAGCCTGCCGCGACGGGGAGAGTGAAGGAGATCGCAGCCCCGGGACCGGCTTGCTCACGGAGCCAGATCGTACCTCCGTGGGCGTCGATAATCGCCCGGCACACGGCCAACCCGAGGCCCGTCGAATCCGAGCGAGAGACCGTCGTGTTGAACGGTTCGAACAAGCGAGCACGCGCGGTTGCACTGAACCCACCGCCGCTGTCCGCCACCGTGACCTCGACGAAGTGCTCGCCACATGCTGGCGACGGCCACCGGCCGAGCACCCGGATCGGCTCGGTCGATGCGCCGTGTCGCATCGCATTCTCGATCAGGTTGGTGAGCACCTGATCGAGTTGCACTGGATCGACCGAGACCTCCGGCAGTTCGCTCGACACCTCGACGTCGATGCGAGGTTGGTCGTCGCGCCGCAACAGACGCTTGGCGCTGATGGCGACGATGTCCGCAAGCGGCTCGGGCCGACGGCTCGGCTCGAATGCTCCGGTTTGAATCCGGATGGTGCTCAACAAGTTGCCGACGATGCGATCGAGTCGATCGCTTTCGTCCACGATCTGCGTCAACATTCGCTCGCGTGCTGCGGCGTCGTATCGATCCGAGGCGGCGAGTAGCTCGGAGGAAACGGCGCGTATGGTCGTCAGCGGTGAACGCAGGTCGTGGGAGACGCCGGAGAGCAACGCGATGCGTTGTGCGTCGAGAATGTCCTGGTCGTGTCCGGCTCGTCGATTGGTCAGATAGCTCACGGCGACTGCGACGACGACGAACGTCGCCATCACGGCGAGGTCGGCGCCGACGCGGACGATGGGTGAACCGATCGGTTCGACGGAGAAGACGGCGAAGCTGAGTGCGGCGAGCACCGCGACCGCGGTGCCGACCCGCCGGTCTCCGAGTGTGGTGCTGGCCGTGACCGGGATGAGCAGGAGCAGTGCCGGCACTGCCGCGGGCAGGGTGAACGCCACCTCGAGAACGGCGACGACTGCGATGCCGGCGAGTCCGGCAACGAATCCGAGCGCCCGAGTGTCGCGGTGCTCGTGTGGCATCTCGACAGTCTGGCCGCTACGCGAGTGCGTAGCCCACACTCCGGATCGTTCGGATGTGGAGTCCGGTTCCGACGAGCTGATCGCGGATTCGCTGAATCGCACTGTCGAGCGCGACGAGGTTCACCGGTTCTCCCGGCCATCCCACGGCGGTGAGTCGCTCGTGCGTGACAGTCGTCCCGCGTCGTGCCACCAACTCATCGAAGACGGGCGCCCGACGCCGCGTCAACCGAATCGCGCGCCCGCGGTGCGACCAGACGCATTCCCCCATCGACTCGATGGGTTCAATCGTCACGAGACGCTCGAGCACCGTCCTTGCGCACTGGTCGACCTCGTGGTCGGTTGCATCCATACGAACCCAACCTTCGTCGACGCCGATCGGAGTCGGCGGTTCGACACCCGGCTGAACCAGCAGCACGCGTGGGATCCCGGCGTTTGCCAACGCCTTGCGCAGGCCAGCCTGCGTCGACCACTCGACCAGCTCCACGGGGAGCGTCGTCGATCTGGCTGCGAGGGTGAACATTCGACGAGAGTATCGATTCGATATCACCGCAATGTTTCCGACAAGTGAACAGACCGGACGACCGCTGCGGCATCGTCGACGCAACGGCCATCCGGTCGCGAAACACCTTCGGGTGGTCCACTAGATGGCGTCGGCACCCTCCTCCCCGGTGCGGATCCGAACGATTCGGTCGACCGGGGTCACCCAGATCTTGCCGTCGCCGATCTTTCCGGTGCCGGCGGCGGCAACGACGACATCGACGATCGCATCGACCATGTCATCGTCGACGACGACGGTGAGTTCGACCTTCGGAACGAAGTCGATCTTGTACTCGGCGCCGCGGTACGTCTCGGTATGACCGCCCTGACGGCCGAAACCGCGGACCTCCGTCACCGTCACGCCGGCAACCCCCGCGTCCTTCAATGCGTCCTTGACATCGTCGAGCTTGAACGGCTTGACGATTGCTGTCACGAGTTTCATGTGGTTCCTTGTCCTGTCGGTGAGTGAGATCAGTGCTTCACGAACTCGGGATATGCCTCGACGCCCATCTCCGGGTAGTCGAGGCCGGCGATCTCGTCATCAGGGGTCGAACGGATGCCGCCCTTGCCCATCGACTTCGAGATCGTGTCCTGGAGCTTGAAGAAGCCGAAGGCGAGACCGAAGATGACGGTCCAGATCACGACGACCCCGAGCGCCTGGGCGCCCAGCTGACCCCAGTCGCCCTTGATGATGCCTTCGATTCCCTCGCTCGGCGAGCCGTTCCATCCGGCGCCGTAGCTGCCGTTGGAGAAGATGCCGACCGCGATCACACCGAAGGATCCGCACACGCCGTGGACCGAGATGGCGCCGACCGGATCGTCGATCTTGAGCTTGCGTTCGACGAAGAACACCGACTCGATGACGAGCACTCCGGCAATACATCCGATGACCGCGGCCGCCCATGGCGCCACGAATGCACAGGGAGCGGTGATCGCCACGAGGCCGGCGAGCATGCCGTTCGCCATCATCCCGGGGTCGGGCTTACCCGTGCGCTTGGTGATCCAGAGCATGGCGACGATCGCCCCGAATGCACCGGCGATGGCGGTGTTGGTGGCCACCGTGGCGAACTGCACGTCCGTGGCGGCGAACGTCGACGCGGCGTTGAAGCCGAACCAGCCGAACAGCAGGATGAACGTGCCGAGCATCGCCATCGGGATGTGGTGGCCGGGGATCGCCCGCGGCGTGCCGTCCTTGTCGAACTTGCCGATCCGCGCTCCGATCACGATCGATCCCGCGAGCGCAGCTGCGCCTCCGACGGCGTGCACCACGCCGGAGCCCGCGAAATCGACATAGCCGGCACCGAGGCTCATCGTGTCCCACACCTTCGCGAGCCAGCCGCCGCCCCAGGTCCAGGCCGCAAACAGCGGGTAGTAGATGGCACCGCAGAACAGGCCCCACACGACGAAGCTTCCCCACTTCCATCGTTCCGCCATCGAACCGGTCGGGATCGTGGCGACGGTGTCCATGAAGGCGACCATGTAGAGGAAGAGCCCGAGGAGCGCCGGCGTGATCGTGCCGGTGCTCAGCGCCCATCCCCCCTGGAAGAGGAACACCCAGTTCCCCGACCCGAGCAGCGGCTCGCCGACGGGCGCGTCGAGCCCGATCAGCGAGGTGCTGAATCCGCCGAAGGCGAGAGGGAAGCCGATGAAGAAGAAGCCGATGAAGCCGAGCCCGAAGATCGCGAAGTTCGTCGACACGACGTGGGCCGCGTGCTTCGCTCGGCAGAACCCGGTCTCGACGAGCGCGAATCCGGCCTGCATGAAGATGACCAGGATCGCCCCGATGACGACCCAGAGCAGGTTGACCTGCTGTCCGAGGACCGTGACCGGGTCTGCATCCTGGGCGTTGGCGATGGTCGGGAACAGTGCAACAGCACCGAGTCCTGCGATCGCGCCGAGTGTGAGTCGAAGCGCACGTTTGCGCACGAAGTTCCTCCTGTGAAGTTCGGTGAAAGGGCACCCCCGCTCGGCCGCACTGCCGCCCAGGTTGCGGCGCACTCTAAGGAGGCGTTATTTCCTCGATATCGCTCCACTGTTTCCGGAGTGTGAATGCCGGGCGGCGGACCGCGTCGGGCAGGCGACCGCTGGATCAGGTCGAGGGGACGTGCCCCGGAGGGACTCAGCGCAACGCTTCTGCGGGGATGGGCTGATGGCGGTCCCGCCATGCAGTGGCCAACACGACGACGACTGCCACCGGCACCATGACGAACCACACCACGTCGGCATACCAACTCGGCGCACCGCCGTCGCTCGAGTTCCACACCAGATAGGTGACGTAGATCAGGTACGCAACGATGAAGCCGAATCCCTCGTAGCGGTGCATGAGATTGCGACCGGAGAAGAAGACGGGCAGGCAGATCGCCGCGACGAGGATCATCACGGGGATGTCGACGTCCTGCACGAACGACGACGCTTGGAGTTCGCTCTTGCCGACCAGTCCCGAGAGTCCGAGCACGCCGAGGATGTTGAAGATGTTGCTGCCGACCACGTTGCCGACCGCGATGTCGCGTTCGCCCTTGATCGTCGCGAGCACCGACGTCGCCAACTCCGGGCAGCGACGTTCCCGCTGCGACGATCGTGAGCCCGATCACCAATTCGGAGAGACCGAAGTCCTCGGCGATCTCGACGGCGCTGTCGACCATCCAGTTCGAGCCGACGACGAGGAGCACGAGACCGCCGACGACGTACGCGACGCTGACGTACCAGGGCGACGCAGTCTCGGGCGGTTCGGCTCCCGGCGCCGACATCTCCTGCGCAGCGGCGCTCTCCTTGCGGCTCGCCCGGATGGCCCACACCGTGTAACCGACGACACCGGCGAACAGAATCGCGGCTTCCCAGCGCGCGATCTCACCATCGAGGACGAACACCCACAGCAGGATGGAGATGCCGATCATCAACGGCACCTCGAGACGAACCAATCGCCACGAGATCACCAGCGGAACCACCAGCGCGCACACACCGATGATGAGCAGGATGTTGAAGATGTTGCTGCCGACGACATTGCCGATCGCGATGTCGGACGCTCCCGTGCGCACGGCCGAGACGCTGACCGCCATCTCGGGCGAACTGGTGCCGAACGCCACCACCGTGAGGCCCACCACGAGCGGTGAGATCCCGGCCGACAGCGCGATTCGCGAGGCTCCCCGAACGAGCCCCTCTGCGCCGGCGACCAGAAGAATCACGCCCGCAACCAGCATGACGACCGTCATCGAAGGGTGAGTTCCTGTTCGGACACGTGGGGCTCGATCTCGGCTTCCGTGCTCCGCTTCGAGTACAAGACGGCGCCGATCAACACGACGAGCGAGACGCCGGCAATGGCGTACCCGGCGGGCTCCGGGCTGGACACGATCGGGTTCTGCGTCGTCGATGTTCGACAGGGCGATGATCGCCGGCAGGATCAGCAGCGACACGAGGTTCATCACCTTGATGAGAGGGTTGAGCGCTGGCCCGGCGGTGTCCTTGAACGGGTCGCCGACGGTGTCGCCGATGACCGCCGCCTTGTGCGACTCCGACCCCTTGCCGCCCTCGTGCCCGTCCTCGATGTACTTCTTGGCGTTGTCCCACGCGCCACCGGCGTTCGACAGGTAGTTGGCCATCAACTGGCCGGTGAGGATGACCGCTGCGAGGAATGCGCCCAGCGCCGTGTAGCCGACGCCGAAACCGATGATGACCGGTGTGAGCACAGCGAGCAGGGCCGGCGTGGCAAGTTCACGCAACGAGGCTTTGGTGCAGATGTCGATCACCGGGCCGTAGTCGGGCTGGCGTTCGCCGGACATGATCTTGCCGTCGGCGAACTGGCTGCGGACCTCCTGCACGACCACGCCGGCGGTGCGTGAGACCGCCCGGATCGCGAGGGCCGAGAACAGGAAGCTGACCGAGCCGCCGATCAGCAGGCCGATGAAGACCTTCGGGTCCGCGACATTGATGGGGATGGCGTCGAACACGCCGCGCGCCGTCCCGTTGAGTCCCTCGACGACTGCCGCCGGCAGTGTCTCGTTGGCCGCGGTCTCGATGTAGCTCGCGAAGATCGCGACAGCGGCGATGACCGCGGAGCCGATGGCGAAGCCCTTCGTGACCGCCTTGGTCGTGTTGCCCACGGCGTCGAGACTGACCATGATCTTCTCGGCTTCACCCTCGAACTCGCCGGACATCTCGGCGATGCCGGCGGCGTTGTCGGCGACCGGGCCGAAGGTGTCCTCCGACACGATCACACCGGTCGTTGCCAGCATGCCCATGCCGGTGAGGGCGACGAGGTAGAAGGAGAACTGGAGGTTGCCGCCGCCGAGGGTGAGCGCCGTGCCGATCGCGATCGCGATCGGCGATGATGGCGTACACCGACGACTCCATGCCCGACGCCGTGCCGGACAGCACGGTGGTGGCGGGGCCGGTGCGGGTCGCCGCCGCGATCTCCTGCACCGGTGCGTACTCGGTGCCGGTGAAGTACTCGGTGAGGCGGCTCACGACTTGGGCGAGGACGAGGCCGATGACCACGGCTCCGAAACACTTCCACCCCTCGTTGGCGTTGTCGTTGCCGACGTACAGCAGCGCCACCAACGCCGTGCCGATCACCGTGATGATGCCGGCGGTGAGGAAACCCACGGTTGATCGGCTTGAGAGCGTTCGTCTCGCCCTCCTTGGCGCGCACCGCGTACACGCCGGCGATCGACGCGATCACGCCGACGGCGCGGGCAGCGACAGGGAACACCAAGCCGAGTGCCGGGTTCGCACCGATCGCAGCGAAGGCTGGCACGCCGAGGATGATCGAGGCGACCAGGGTCACCTCGTACGACTCGAACAGGTCGGCGGCCATGCCGGCGCAGTCGCCGACGTTGTCGCCCACGTTGTCCGCGATGGTTGCAGGGTTTCGCGGGTCGTCCTCGGGAATGCCGGCTTCGACCTTGCCGACGAGGTCGGCGCCGACGTCGGCCGCCTTGGTGAAGATGCCGCCCCCGACGCGCAGGAACAACGCAATCAGCGAACCACCGAAGCCGAAGCCGACCAGGATCGCCGAGCTGGTGTTCTGGAACATCAGGATGATCAACGTCGCGCCCAGCAGACCGAGACCCACGGTGAACATGCCCGCGACGCCACCGGTACGGAACGCCACCTTGAGCGCTGCTGGAAGCGAACCCGACTTGGCCGCGGCAGCGGTACGGACATTGCCCCGGGTCGCCAGCGTCATGCCGATGAAGCCGGTGAGACCCGACAGGAACGCACCCGCGACGAATGCCAGCGTTCGATACGTGCCCGACTCGATCCGGGACAACGCGACGACACCGTCAGGTTTCAGGACTTCGGTGGAGGTGAGGAACACGATGGCGGCGACCGGGACCATGATCACGGCGATCGTCCTGAACTGGCGGCGCAGATACGCGGCGGCCCCCACCTGGATCGCCAGCGCGATCTCGATCATCTTGGGGGTCCCTTGCTCCGCTGCCAGAACGCCTCGCATGAGCTGGAAGCCGACCGCAATGGCCGTCAGCGCAGCAACAACCGACAGCAGCAAGACAGTCATCTCACCACCGCCCAGCTCGAACTGTTGGTAGCCGCCTTCGGACGCGACAATCGATGCAAACACGGTGGTTCTCCCTGCGTTGGTCAGCACCGGCGATTGCCGATGTGTTTCCCACACGGCCTCAGCCGTGCCTCACGCGGATCCAGCCCCGCTACGTGAGCATCCGGAAGCTACTGCACAGCATCAGCGCTGCGTCAACTCGACCACGAACGCGCCCTATGCTTGATCATCCGGCCGTAGGTCCAGCTTGATCCCGGCGAACTCGTACGGCCACGGGAACGCTCCGGCGCCGGAAGAGCGGCTCCACCTCCCACCCAGATCGACGAGGACGACCCGACGCCAATGCTGGAGAACCTGACTGAGTGGGCGACCGAGATCGTCGAACGGCTCGGCTACTTCGGTGTTGCGATGCTCGTCGCCGTCGAGAACGTCTTCCCGCCGATCCCGTCGGAAGTCGTGCTCGGCCTCGCGGGATACACCGCGTCGCAAGGTGATGCGTGGGTGGTCGGAATGATCATCGCCGCCACCATCGGATCGGTGGTCGGCGCGTTGGTCCTGTACGGCCTCGCGGCGGCGGTCGGACCGGTGCGTCTCCGGGCGATCGTCATCAGGTACGGCACGTGGATCGGCTTCGGCGAGACCGACCTCGATCGGGCCGAAGTCGTGGTTCGACCGGCGATCGCGCTCTGCGGTGCTGCTGTGCCGCTGCGTGCCGCTCATCCGTTCGCTGATCTCGATCCCCGCCGGCTTTCGGCGTATGCCGCTCGTCACGTTCACGATCTTCACCCTCATCGGCAGCCTCGTCTGGAACACGATCCTGGTGACCGCGGGCTACGCACTCGCAGACCAGTGGGAGCGCATTCTCGACTACACCGAACCATTCCAGACCCTTGTCGTTGCGCTGCTGGGCGTGCTCGTCGTCGCGCTCGTCATTCGCAAAGTGGTGCTCACCAAACGGGCACGTGCCGCCGAGGAGCTGGCACACCCCGGTCTCGCACACGAGACCCTCGAGGAGATCGTCGACGAGCTCGAAGCACAGGCCGAGCGCTCATGACGGTTGAATCCGAGCTCCGCGAGCGCCTTCTCGGTTCGGTCGCCAACGCCGACGCTCGGCGGCTGCAACGTCGATTTCACGGCGTCGCGATGAGCCAGATCGCCGAGGTCGAGGAGCGTCAGCCAGCGCGATTCGGCGGCGAGGTACGCACCCAACAGCGCTCAGCGCCGGGGAGCAGGCCGAGCCTGAGGGTCACGATCAACGACGGCACAGGCTCAGCCGTCGCGGTGTTCACGGGCAGATCACGCATCTTCGGGATCGCAGCCGGACGGGCCGTTCTGTTCGAGGGCGTCGCCCGCCGCGAGAACGGCCAGCTCATCGTCTACAACCCGGCGTACACGCTGCTGCCCTGACCCCTTCAGGCCTGGTGTTTCGGACACCAACCACGAGTGCGCCCGCTCGTTGGGCCTCAGCGGGCCTACGAGTAGCGCCGAGACCTCGGCCTCGGCCTCCTCGGTCACCAACACGATGACCTCGTCGCCGAGGTGGAACGACGTGTCGCCCCGAGGAACCACGACGTCACCGGAACGCACGATGGCGACGACGCTCGATCCGCGCGGGAACGCTGCCTCGACGATGCTGCGATGCAGGATCGGGCTGTCAGCCGAGAGCGTCACCTCCGCGAGACGCGCCCGTCCCCCCGCCACCTGCAGCAGCTGCACGATCGACCCGACGGTGACCGCCTCCTCGACCAGCGCCGACAACAGATGGGGCGCCGACACAGCGATGTCGACCCCCCACATCTCGTCGAACATCCACTCGTTCGCCGGGTGGTTCACCCGGGCGATGACGCGTGGAACACCGAACTCCTGTTTGGCGAGGAGCGACGTCACGAGGTTGTCCTCGTCGTCACCGGTCACTGCGAGCACCACGTCGGCACGCTCGAGACCGGCGCGCGAGAGCTCACCGACCTCACAAGCGTCGGCGACCACCCAGTCGACCTCCTCGAGCCCGTCCGTGGCCCGCCGGCGCTCGACCTGATGCGCGTCGCGCTCCACCACCACGACCTCGTGGCCGTTCTCGATCAGATCGGCGGCGATGAACATGCCGACCTTGCCCGCTCCGACGATGACGATCCTCACGACGTTCCCTTCGGCTCATCCGAGTCGGCCCACTCGGCCTGCAAGTCGGCGGCACGGTCGTTGTGCACCATCAGGTACAACAGATCGCCATCCTGGACGACCAGGTCGGCCGTCGGCAGGATGCTGACACCGAGCCGACGGACCGCCGCGACGCGAATCCGGCCGTCGGCCTCGAGATCCCGCACGCTGGCGCCGATCAACGGACGGCGAGGCCGGGCGTTCCACCAGGCACACCTCCGCGCCGGGGTCGACCCATCGCACCGCCTCGAGAGTTGGCATCAGCTGGCGCATCGACATGTCGATCGTGAGCCGCGCGGACGCCACCGTCGGGATACCCAGCCGCTCGTAGACCGCCGCTCGTCGTACGTCGTAGATCCGGGCGAACACCCGCCGTACGCCGAACGCTTCCCGTGCGGTCCGTGCCGCCACGATGTTGCTGTTGTCGCCGTTCGTCACCGCGGCAACGGCCGTCGCCCGTTCCACGCCGGCACGTCGCAGCGTCGCCCGGTCGTAGCCGATTCCCTCGATCCGCTCCGCCGGCGAGACCGTCGAGCCGGCGGAACGCCCTTCGGTCGCTGTCGATGACAGCCACCGAGTGGTCGAGTTGAGGAGACGTTGCGCGAGTCCGGAACCGACGCGTCCGCATCCCACGATCACCACGTGTTCGCTCGCGCGCTGGCCTTCGTACCTGCTGTATCGATGTTGCTCACGGAACCTCTTTCCTGGACTCGAGTTCACCGAGGTCGCCGACCTGGACCGGCACCGACAAGATCGCTGTGTTCGGGCGCTGGCGGAGCTTCGACTTGATCATCAGCGCGCTCTGGTTGTGCAGGGCCTGATCCCACCAGTGTTCGACCACGAACTCGGGAATCACGACGGTGACCACGTCGTCAGGGCGTTCGTCGTCGAGTTCGTCGATCAACGTCATGACCGGGCCGGTGAGGTCGCGGAACGGCGAGAAGATCGTTCGCAGCTCGACGGGGAGCTCGAAGTTCTCCCAGGCGTCCACGACCGCGGCCTCCTCCTCGGCGGACGTCACCACGCTGATCGCCACGAGTCGATCGGGCCGCATCGAGCGGGCGTAGGCCACTGCCTTCAGCACGCCGAGGTTCACGCTGCCGACGAGGATCACGACGGTGTGCGAGTGACGGGGCACGTGATCGCCGGGCTCGACCCGCAGCGCAGAACGCACCGAGTCGTAGTGCCGCTTGATGCGCCGGAAGCCGTAGACGATGATCGGGATCAGCACGGCAGGGATCCAGGCGCCGATCGTGAACTTCGACACCAGCACGACCATCAACACGATGAACGTCGCGATGGCTCCGATGACGTTGACCACCGCCCCGCGCTTCCAGCCCGGCTCGCGAATCTTCTGGTGGTGACGCACCATGCCCATCTGGGAGAGCGTGAACCCGCAGAAGACGCCGACGGCGTAGAGCGGGATGAGCTTGCTCGTGTCGCCAGAGAAGACCACGATCAGCAGCGACGCCACTGCTGCGAGGGTGATGATGCCGTTGGAGAACACGAGGCGATCACCACGGTTCTTCAGCTGCGCTGGCAGGAAGCCGTCCGCAGCCAGGATCGAACCCACACGCGGGAAGTCGGCGAACGCAGTGTTCGCGGCGAGGATCAGGATCGCGAACGTCGAGAACTGCAAGATGTAGTACGGCAGCGTCTCCCCGCTGAACACCTCGCGTCCCATGATCGACAGCAAGCGTCTCGCTCTCGTTCGGCGTCGGCCGCAGCCGGCTGGCGAGCAACGAGATCCCGAAGAAGAACGTCGCCAGGATCGTCCCCATCAACAGCAGCGTGGTCGCGGCGTGCTTCGACTCCGGCTTCTTGAACGCCGGCACCCCGTTGGAGATCGCCTCGATACCGGTGAGGGCGACCGCGCCGGAGGAGAAGGCCCGCAGGAAGATCAGCACCGTCAGGCCGGTGAGCGCCGAGCCTCCCGTCAACTCCTCCAACGCCTCGGTGTCCGGCGGCATCTGATCGAGGCCACCGGTGGCGAGGCGGAACAACCCGACCGTGATCAGGAGGCCGAGGCTGACGATGTACACGTACGTCGGCCCTGCGAACAGCCGGCCGGACTCCTTCATCCCTCGCAGGTTCGCCAGCGTCATGATGGCGATGAACGCGAGGCAGATCTCCACGCGCTCGGGTCGCAGCGCCGGAAACGCCGAGGTGATCGCCGCGACACCCGCCGACACCGACACGGCGACGGTCAAGATGTAGTCGACGAGCAGCGATGCTCCCGCGACGAGCGCCGGTGTTTCACCAAGATTCTCTCGCGAGACGACGTACGAACCGCCACCGCCGGGATAGGCAAAGATCGTCTGGCGGTAGCTGGTGATCACCAGGACCAGGAGGACCATCACGATGATCGAGATGGGGATCAGCTGATCGAGGGCGATCGACAATCCCGCGACCGGAATCAGGACGAGCAGGATCTCCTGGCTGGCGTATGCCGTCGACGAGATCGCGTCCGACGCGAACACGGCCAGCGCAGTCGGTATGCCGAGACGCTGATGTTGTTCGTCCTCCGTCGCCAAAGGCGACCCGACGATGCTCCGCTTGAACCGGCTGATCATGCCAGCACGTCGGTCATGACGATCGGAGGACCGACCGTCGGGGGGATTGCCATGTTGCGCTCCTGCTTTCGGGTGCGGCGGATGCCGCAGGCTCCCCATGGACTGCTCCATGACTCACACGGTTCCAGCCCCGCTTCGTGAGCTCTCTGAGACTATCCACACCCGAGCACTCGTCAGCGCTGTCGGGACCAAGCTTGTGCCGAGCCTCGATCACGTACTCGCTGCGTCGTAGAATGATCGGGCGAACGAGACGCACGGCCTCAGCCGTCGCGCGTCCCCCTTCTTCGTAGGAGTCGATGTTGCGTTTCGTGCAGCCCAGCGAACATGAAGTGCTGGTGTTCCTCGTGCAGATCGGCTTGCTGCTGGTCGTCGCGAGACTACTGGGCCAGCTGTGTAGGCGGTTTGGACAACCAGCCGTCGTCGGCGAGTTGGCGGCGGGCGTCGTGCTCGGTCCGTCCGTTCTGGGCCGTGTTGCTCCGGGAGTGTTCGACTGGGTGTTCCCTCCAGGAGTCATGCAGTCGGGCATGCTGTTCGCGGTCGGGTGGCTCGGCGTGCTCCTCCTGCTCGTCGTGACCGGCTTCGAGACCGATCTCGCCCTGATCAGCCGTCTCGGCAAGGCAGCCGTCCTGGTCACTGCGGGCAGTCTGTTGGTTCCGTTCGCGTTCGGCCTCGGTGGAGGGTTCCTGGCGCCACAGTCGTTGCTGGGCGATGATGCCGAGCGGTCGGTGTTCGCGCTGTTTCTCGCGGCCGCGCTGACGATTTCGTCGTTGCCCGTGATCGCGAAAGTACTCTCGGAGCTGCAGCTGCTGCGAAGGAACTTCGGGCAACTGACGCTCGCGGTCGCGATGGCCAACGACGTCATCGGGTGGGTGCTGCTCGGGCTGATCGCGGGTCTCGCCGGCTCGGGCTCGTTCGACGTTCGCGACCTGGCGACGACGGTGATCGGCCTGATCGTCTTCCTCGCGCTCGCGGCGGCGGTAGGTCAGCGCATCGTCGACGCGGTGCTCCATGAGATGCGCCGTCGCGATGTCGGCGTCGGAGGGTGGGTGACGATGGCGATCGGCATCGCCCTCGGGTTGGGTGCAGTGACCCAGGCGCTCGGCGTGGAGGCTGTGCTCGGTGCGTTCATCGGTGGGATCCTGCTCGGACGGTCCCGCTATGCCAAGCGCGAGGTCGAAGAGCAACTGGAGACCTTCACGGTCGCCATCGTCGCTCCGATCTTCTTCGCGACCGCCGGTCTCCGTGTCGACCTGTCGTTGTTGGCTGATCCAGAGATCGCCTTCTGGGCAGTCGTCGTCACCGTGATCGCCTCGATCTCGAAGTTCGCGGGATCGCTCATCGGCGCCCGCCTGTCCGGGCTCGCGACCCGGGAAGGAATGGCATTGGGGACGGCGCTCAATGCTCGCGGCGCGTTGGAGATCGTCATCGCCACCGTTGGTTTGTCGCTCGGCGTGCTGAACGACGCCTCGTACACCATCGTGGTGATCATGGCCATCGCCACCTCAGTGATGGCGCCCCCCTTGCTGCGGACGATCACGAAGGACTGGGTGGGATCACTCGAGGAGCAGGAGCGGCTCGAACGTGAGCAGCAGATGGCCCGCAAGGTCCTGCTGCGTCCGGGCCGGGTGCTGTTCGCATCCGACGGCACCCCGACATCGACATACGCCGCACGTCTGCTCGGACTGGCACTCCCATCAGAATCACCGATCACGATCGTCGGCCCTGCAAGCGACGAGGACACAGTCGAGGTGTTCTCGGGACGTGAACTCGAGCACATCCCGACCGACGGCAACACCGCGGATACCGTCCTCGCACAAGCTGCCCTCGGATACGAGCTGATCGCCGCCGGTATCGATGTTCGCGAGAGCGGCCGCCTCCCGGTGCAAATCGACGCGACCGTCACCGGTTCACCGCTTCCGGCAATCCTCGTGCGGCCAGGCCCGACCAATCCAGCTCGCGCCGGCAACATCCTGTTGCCGGTCTCGCCGACACGGGCATCACGCGCTGCGAGCGAGGTTGCCATCGCCCTCGCCGCGAGCATCAACGCCACGTTGCACGTGATCTACGTCGGTGCAGCCGAACCGAGCGGGACAGGACGCCGAGCGTGGCGCGCGACCATGCGTACCACCGAACGCCAAGTCGGTTCCTTCGCGGGAAACTTCAGCGAACGACTCTTCAGCGACGTGGAAGAAGCCGCAGCCCTCGCCGGCGTGGTGACCCACCGCGTCTCCATCGCTCACGACTCGCGTGGCGCGGCCATCGTCGCCGCCGCAGATCAGCACCGAACCGATCTGATCGTGCTCGGTGTCGTCGCCCAGAACATCGCCGGCCAGACCTTCCTCGGCCAGACGACCGAACACGTCTTGCGGACGACAAACCACGGCGTCGTGGTGGTCGCGCTCTGATCACCACGATCGCGGATGAGCAGCTCGGTCGAGGGCGAGGTCGAGCCCGAACCGGGCCACCGCTGCTCGGCGGCACAGCAGGTCAGCGCGGGTGTCGCCCTCGAGTCCGGGCGGTGGTCGAGCACGAGCGCCGAGAACACGGAACGAACTGCGAGGGACGTCGCCCACGCGGCACGCACTTCGTCGGGGGTGGCCGTCGAGCCCTCGGCGGTGAGCCCGTCGACGAAGCCGCCGAAGATGGCCGTTGCGATCGCGGGGATCTCGTCGGCCT
>CAVVAO010000014.1:0-33509 GCA_963746285.1 Ilumatobacteraceae bacterium
CGACCCCACCGTTAGCAACCGCCGCCCGAGAGCGCTGACGCGAGCTCGTCCGGGTCACGGTTGCGTGCTGAGCAGCGCCATGTCTCGGCGAGCGGCAGGCCGACCACGTTGCTGACGCTTCCTTCGACGCGCGTCGACGAACACCCCGCCGGCACCCTGGATGCCGTACGCGCCGGCCTTGTCGAACGGCTCGCCGGTCGCGATGTACCAGCTCGGCGCCTCGATCCGTCGAGCGCGCGAACCGACCGCCGTGGTCGACCACGACCGTCGCGTCGCCCGAGCCCGGGTCTCGGGGAGCCGCGCACCGTGACGCCGGTGTGGACGCGGTGGCGTGCGGCCGGAGAGGCGGCGGAGCATCCGGCGAGCGTCGGCGTCGTCGACGGCTTGCCGAGGATCATGACCGTCGACGTCGACGGTCGTGTCGGCGGCGATGACGAGTTCGTCGCCGGCCGGCCGGCGACGGCGCGGCCTTCTCGACCGACAGCCGCGTGCACGTAGGCGACGGCGCCTCGCCGTGCAGCGGACCGATTCGTCGATGTCGGCGCGCACGATGACGATCCGCAACCCGAGCGGCCCAGCAGCTCCGAACGCCGGCGGACGCGACGCCGACGCGAGCGAACGACGGCAGGCGGTCGACCAGCGTCACGTCGGGACCGCACGGAGACACTCAGCCACCCGAGAGCGCCATGACGTCGTCGTCGTCGGGCACCGGAGGTCGTGGGCAGGTCGTCGAGGTCGTCGAGGTAGCCGGTCGGGCAGGGCGACCTTGATCGGGCCGTTGGTGTGGCCACGCCGGATGCGCTCGCCGCCCTCGACGATGCCGAGCGGTCGGATCGAGCCCGGCGACGAGGTCCTCGAGCTCGCCGACGTCGACACCATGCGCGAACCGGCGCGCGGACCTCGGCGCCGACCGGGTAGCCGGTGAGGTACCACGACGGTGTGCTTGCGGAAGTCGCGCATCGGCCAGTGTCGGCGCCCAGGTGCTCGACCAGCAGCGCGGGCGTGGTCGACCATCACTCGCCAGGCCTCGCCGAGCGGTCGGCGACGGGGGCACCGGCTCGACCGGCGAAGCGCGTCGACCAGGTCGCCGAACAGCCACGGTCGACCGAGGCATCCGCGGCCCACGACCACGCCGTCGCAGCCGGTCTGCGCGCATCATCGCGCACGGCGTCGGCCGCCTCCCAGATGTCGCCGTTGCCGAGCACCGGGATCGACGTGACGGCGGCCTTCAGCTCGCCGATGCGCGTCCCAGCGGCCTCACCGGCGTAGTGCTGCTCGGCGGTGCGGGCGTGCAGCGCGATGGCGGCGACGCCCTCGTCCTCGGCGATGCGCCCGGTGTGCGAGGTGGGTCAGCGAGTCGTCGTCGACAGCCCGATGCGGAACTTCGCCGTCACCGGCACGCCGTACGGCGCCGCGGCCGAGACGGCGGCCGCGAGGATCGCCCGCAGCAGGCTCGGCGTGCGCCGGCACCGCGGCGCCGCCACCCTTGCGGGTGACCTTCGCCGCCGGGCACCCGAAGTTGAGGTCGATGTGGTCGACGCGGCCCGCGGTCGCACACGCTGTGCGGACGGCCTCGCCCATCGTCACGGGGTCGGAGCCGTAGAGCTGGAGGCTGCGGGGCTGCTCGTCGGGCCGAACGGTCATCATCCGCGTCGGTCTTGGCGTTGCCGTGCACGACCGCCGTGGCCATGACCATCTCGTTCACGTACACCAGGCCCGGCGCGAACCGCCGGCACATGCGCGCGGAACGGCGCGTTGGTGACGCCGGCCATCGGCGCCAGCACCACCGGCGCCGACGGCTCGAAGTGACCGATCCGGAACGACATCGCACAACGACGGTATCGGCGTGTGTTACTCCGGGGGTCTGACCCCTGGCGTAACACGTTCTCCCAGTCGGCGAGGGAAGCGCCAGCGACGAGCCGGAGTCGGGCCGACCTGGCGTGAGGTGCTGCCGCTCCGGTGAGGCCCGACCTAGATACAGGGGAGCCGGAGGTTGGGAAGGCGCCGACGTCGAGCGGGGTCGGCCCGTCGAGGCGGAGCCGGTGCCAGCCGGCCGCCGCGATCATCGCCGCGTTGTCGGTGCACATCGCCCGGCTCGGCAGGAACCCGTGGATCCCGTCCGCGCTCGCAGGCGTCGAGGATCTGCTCGCGCAGCAGCGAGTTGGCCGCCACGCCACCGCCGAGCACGAGGCCGGTCGCTCCGACCTCGGCGGCCGCACGTCGGGCCTTGTGACGAGCACGTCGACGACCGCCGCCTGGAACGACGCCGCGACGTCGTCGGTCGACACGTCGGGATGCTTGCGGACGTGGTTGACGACCGCCGTCTTCAGCCCGCTGAAGCTGAAGTCGAACCCCTCGTCCATGATCGCCCGAGGGAACGGCGATCGCCTCCGGGTCGCCGTCGAGGGCGGCCCGATCGATCGCCGGGCCACCCGGGTAGCCGAGCCCGAGGAACCGTGCCACCTTGTCGAAGGCCTCACCGGCAGCGTCGTCGATCGTCTGGCCGACGAGCCGGTATCGGCCGTGATCCTGCATCTCGACGAGCATCGTGTGCCCACCTGACACCAGCAGCACGACGAGCGGGAACTCGAGCGTCGGATCCTCGAGCGAGGCCGCGTAGAGGTGGGCCTCGAGGTGATTGACGGCGACGAAGGGCACGTCCCAGGCCATCGCCAGCGCCTTGGCCGCCGAGACCCCGACGAGCAGGGCGCCGATCAGCCCCGGCCCGACGGTGCAGGCGACGGCGTCGATGCGTTCCTCGTCGACGCCGGCCTCGACGATCGTGCGAGCGATCACCGGGTTGAGCACGTCGAGGTGGGCTCGGGAGGCAATTTCGGGTACGACACCGCCGAAGTCGGCGTGCAGGTCGACCTGCGTCGACACCACGCTCGACACCACGTCGTAGCCGCCGAGAACCAGTGCCGCAGCGGTCTCGTCGCAGCTCGTCTCGATGCCGAGCACCAACGTCGAGGCGTCGAACGTTCGAGGCGTGCCTGGCGCATCCACCGCCTCGTCGTCGGGGACCTGGGCGGTCATCGGGTCCACCGTTGCTCGGTCTCGGCGCGGATCGAACCGAGCAGTGCGCGGTAGTCGTCGCCTTGGATGTCGTTGCACCACATGACGATCGCATCCTCGGTGTTCTCGTAGTACCGGGCCCGAACACCCGCCGGGTTGAAGCCGAAGCGCCGGTACAACTCCTGGGCTCCCACCGACGACACCCGCACCTCGAGCGTCCACGCTGCTGCAACCTCGCTCGATGGCCGCGTCGGCCAGCGCCACGAGGAGCGCCGTCGCCACACCCGTGCGCTGCTGAGCAGGCTCGACCGCCACGTTGGTGACGTGGGCCTCGTCACCGCTGAACCACAGTCCCGCATAACCGACGACCTGCCTGCGTCCCCTGCCGGTCCCGTCGATGCGTCGTGCGACGAGATACCGACGTGTGCCCGCCCGTACCTGGGCGAGCTCGCTGTCGAAGACGCCCTGTGACCACGGCCGCGGATAGCTCACCGATTCGATCGCCATCACGCCGCGCCGCAGGTCACGACGGTGCATCGGCTCGATCACCAGGCCGCCGAGCGAGAGGAGCGCTCCGTCGTCGTCACGACGCAGGAGTCGCTCGATCACGCTCATCGGGTGACCCTCGTCGACCAGTTGATCTGCGCGTCCGGTGCCCGCAGGTAGATCGGCTCGACCTCCCAGGGGTTCACCCACTCCTCGCGGAACGCCCGGGCATGAGCGAGCTGCACCAGTGGTGCCGCCGACGGATGTGCGTCGCCGCCGATCTCGCAGTGGTACCCGTCCAGGATCTCGTCGCGATAGCGCAGGGCTCCGTCACCGACGCACAGCACGTCCTGGCTGCGTGCCAGCAGGTCGGCGACGAGTTCCTCGACCGGACCGACGGTCGGTTCGGCCACCTGCTGCAACCCACCGGGGACCTGGCGATACATCGCATAGAACACCTCGCTCTTGCGGGCGTCGATGACCGGGACGACCACGCGATCGGTGTGCCGGCACGGGAACGAGAGCAGGTCGAGCGACGAGATGCCGATCATCGGGATCCTCAGCGCCTGCGCGATCGCCTTCGCCGCCGCGAGCCCGACGCGCATCCCTGTGAAGAGTCCAGGGCCGACGTCGACGGCGACGACGCTGATCTCGTCGAGATCGATGTCGGCCTGGCGCAGCAGGAATTCGATCGCCGGGACGAGCGTCTCGACGTGCCGACGACCCTTGGTGATCTCGAACAGCCCGATCACTCCTTCATGCCCGCCGACTGCCACGCTCACGCGCTCGGTGGCGGTCTCGATCCCGAGGATCAGCATCGGAACTCCTCACACGCCTGGACGAGTCGGCTCCAACGAGTCGCCCAGCTCGCGCCACTCGCCGAGATCTCGATCAATCGTCCCCCGTCGCTGATTCCGTCGAAGCCCTCGTCGTCAGCGACCCCGTCGTCGAACAGGTCTGGTTCGAGGTGCACGACCAGGTGGTCGCCGAAGAGGGCGTCAGCGACATCACCCCACTCGACGAGCACGATGCCCTGGTACTCGGCGAGTTCTTCCAACGCGAGGTCGGCGATCTCCGCGGTGCGGTCGAGCCGATACAGATCGGCGTGGTGCAGCGACTTTGCGCCGTTGCCGAGATCAGGGGCGATGTCGTAGGAGTGCACCAGCGTGAACGTCGGCGACGTGATCGGCTCGGTGACGCCCAACGCGGCGCCGACGCCCTTCGCGAACGCCGTCTTGCCGGCGCCCATCTCGCCCGACAGCACGACCAGGTCGCCGGGGCGACACAGTCCGGCGAGCGCGGCCGCGATCGCATGGGTGTCCGCGAGCGAGGTGGCACGCAGTTCAAGCATCGTCACGACCCGACATGGCGGGGTCGATGCTACGAGCGTGACGGCGTGGCACGCGACCTCCGATGCCGCACACGATCTCGTAGCCGATCGTTCCGAGTCGATCGGCCCAGTCCTCGGCCCGAATCGTCTGGCGACCATCCGGGCCGTCCTGGCTCCCGATCAACACCACCTCGTCTCCGACTTCGACGTCGTCGTGGCCGCAGTCGACCATCAGTTGGTCCATCGTGACCACACCGACGATCGGACGGCGCCGCCCACCGACCAGGACCTCCCCGCCCGTCTCGAACAAGCGGCGGGGCACCCCGTCGGCGTACCCGATCGGAACGGTCGCCACCGTCGTGTCGCGCTCGAAGGTGTGTCGCAATCCGTAGCTGATCCTGCTGCCCGCCTCCACTCGTTTCACGAACGACACCCGCGCCTTGAGCGACATCGCCGGACGCAACCCGACACACTCCTGGTCGACGCCGTGGCCGGGCGAGATCCCGTAGATTGCGATGCCGCAACGCACGAACGAACGCCGAGCTCCGGGATGCGCCAACGCACCGGCCGAGTTGGCGGCGTGCACGAGCAACCCGAGCGCGTCGTCGGTCCCCCCCGGCCCCGTCCCCGGGAGGACAGAGGCGACGTCGGCGAGCGCTTCGTCGAAGCGAGCCAACTGGTCGTCGGTGAAGGGGTCGCCGGGTTGGTCCGCCAGTGCGAGATGGGTGAAGACGCCGACGAGGCGGAGCGCCGGCGCGTGGCCGTCGACGGCGGCGACCATGGCAGGCGCAGCGTGGACTGCGGCCCCGACGCGTTGCATGCCCGTGTCGATCTTGAGATGCACCGGCACACCGTTCACGCCGCGTCTCGCGTGCCGCCGAGGCGAGCGCGTCGATGAACGTCGTCGTGTACACCGTGGCCATCAACCGGAAGCGAACGATCTCGTCGGCGGCGCCGAGCGGTTGCTCGCTGAGGACCAGGATCGGCGCGTCGAGACCGGCGGCCCGCAGCTGCGCACCCTCCTCGACGAGGGCGACACACAAGCCCTCGGCGCCTGCGTCCATCGCAGCCCGCGCCACCTCGACGGCGCCATGGCCGTAGCCGTCGGCCTTGACGACCGCCCACACCGCGGACGGTGCGACGACGGAACGGAGATGGCCGACGTTGTGGGCGACGGCGTCGAGGTCGACGTCGGCCCAGGCCCAACGCCCGACCGCGTCGGCGTCGTTCACAGCGACCCGATCGCCGACGGGATCAGGTCGACGATGTCACCGGCGAGCAGCCCCCGACGCGGGCCTCGCAATGCTGCGTCGGCGTGGAGCCAGGCAGCGCCGGCCGCCGCGCGTTCGGCATCCAGCCCCGCCGCCAGCAACGCTCCGATCATTCCGGCGAGCACGTCGCCGGAACCGGCGGTCGCCATACGCGCGTCACCGTGATCGACCACGAGCACGCCACCCCGGGGCGTGGCGACCACCGTGGTCGGGCCCTTGAGCAACACCACCACGTCGAGGTCGGCGGCGAGTGCCCGCGCATCGGCCACACGATCGGCTCCGGGTGCGTGGCCCGCGAGCAGGGAGAACTCGCCGTCGTGGGGTGTGATGACCGTGGGGCGCCCACGTTGGCGCAACAGCGGTCCGGCGCCCTCGGCGCTCCACGCTGCCGCGAAGATGCCGTCACCGTCGATGACCACCGGCAGCGTCGCGTCAGCGATCACGGCACGCGTGGCAGCGATCGTGCCCTCGGCGCGGCCGAGACCCGGGCCGACCACGAGCGCACGGAACCGGTCGAGATCGGCGAACACGTCCTGCTGGAAGTCCGTGGCCGGAAGGGGCCGAAGAATGATCTCGCTGCGCCCGTGCGGATCGATTCCCGGGCTCGAGAGCGTGACCAGGCCTGCTCCTGATCGGGCAGCCGCCTCGGCGCACAGCCGGCCGGCGCCGAGCATCCCGACGCTTCCTGCGATCACGCGGACGGCGCCATACCACTTGTGCGCGTCGGTCGACCTGGTGGGCCACCACGCGGCGACGTCGGCCCCCTCGACGAGATGCTGCGTCGCCGACGACACGTCCAGGCCGATGTCGACCACCTCGACGTGGCCGGCAAACTCGCGACCGGCACCGAACACGAGGCCCGGCTTCAACGCCTGGAAGGTGACCGTGCGGTCGGCGGCGAGCACGCCAGGGCCTGCGGCACCGGTGAGGGCGTCCACGCCACTCGGAATGTCGACAGCGAGCACGAGCGGGCGGTCACCGCGGGTCGATTCGATGGCCGGCGCGATCCACTCGCCGCGGAAGCCGGTGCCGTAGGCCGCGTCGATCACGAGGTCGCACGGGGGCAGCGTCGGCGGGCGCGTCGCAGCGTCGATCACCCGGACCTTCACGCCGCGACGCTCGAGGTAGCGGCCGGCAGTTCGACCATCGTTGCCGTTGTTGCCGCCGCCGGCGATGACGTCGACGACGCGGCCGTACGTGCCGCCGAGCATGTCGAGCGCCACCCTCGCGGTCGCCCGTCCGGCGCGATCGATCAACTCCTCGACCGGTTCGGGCGCGGCGGCATCGATCGCTCCCATCTCCTCGGGCGTCACGATCGGGATCACGAAGCCGAGCGTAACGAAGCGCGCTGTTCGACGAGGCCCGCAGTCGGACCACGATCGGCTCAGCCGCCGAGCAGTGACTCCTTGAGGTCACGCTTGACGAACTTGCCGTTCGCGTTGCGCGGCAGCGACTCGTTGAGGAACCACACGCCGCCCGGGATCTTGAACTAGGCGAGGTGTTGACCGAGACGCGACGCAGTTCGTCCTCGCATCGAGGCGCCGGGCGAGAGCACGATGGCGGCGCCGACATCTCGCCGAGGCGCTCGTCCGGCACACCGAACACTACGGACTCGGCGACACCCTCGAGGTCGAAGATGGCGGCTCTCGACTTCGGCGCAGTACACGTTCTCGCCGCCGCGCAGCACCATGTCCTTGGTGCGGTCGACGATGTAGATGAACCCGTCGTCGTCGATCGTGGCGATGTCACCGGTGTGCAGCCAGCCGTCGCGTGATGGAGTCGGCGGTGGCCTCGGGACGGTTGAGGTAGCCCTTGATCACGCACGCGCCACGCACCCACAGCTCGCCCGGCTGGCCGGGCGGCACCTGTTGCCGTTCTCGTCGACGCACTTGGCCTCGAGCGTCGGCATGACGCGGCCACACGACGAGGGCTTGGCGAGGTAGAGTCTGCCCGAGTCGCGGTGATGATGCCGCAGGTCTCGGTCATGCCGTAGCCGGTGTTCGGCGCGCGCCGTCGAGCGACTTGTCGATCTTGTCGACCAGATCGGGCTGGAGCGGTGCACCGCCGCCGCCCATGCCCGTGAGGCTCGACGTGTCGCGCGTCGCCAAATCGGGGTGCATGAGGAGCTCGCGACTCATGGTCGGCACGCCCGAGAAGTTGG
This sequence comes from Ilumatobacteraceae bacterium, assembly GCA_963746285.1. Taxonomy (GTDB): domain Bacteria; phylum Actinomycetota; class Acidimicrobiia; order Acidimicrobiales; family Ilumatobacteraceae; genus Sva-07. The sequence continues at coordinate 8,264 of CAVVAO010000014.1, forward strand.
TGACGCCCTCGCGTTCGATGAGTTCGAGCGCCCGGCCCGCGTCCCACTTGTACGTGAAGACGATCCGCCCACCGGAAATCGTCGCGGGGTGCAGCAGGCAGTTGTTGGCCGTGACGTGGAACAGCGGCGTGGGTGCCATGAAGACTGCCTGCCTCGGCTGGCCGTTCGCATCGGTCGGCGCGGGTGGCGGCACGATGCCCGCCTTCGCCCCGGCGAGGCCGGCGACCGTGGTCATGAACACGATGTTGAGCAGGTTGTGCACGGAGCCGCGATGGGTCAGTTGCGCACCCTTGGGGAACCCCGTGGTCCCCGAGGTGTAGAAGATGCATGCGTCGTCGTCCGGGTCGATCTCGACGTTCGGGAGTTCTGCAGGTGCCGCCGCTGGATCGACGACGTCCTCCCAGCGCTCGGCACCATCGGGCAGCTCGCCGTCGTAGCGCACGGTCATCAGCGCCATCGGCGATTCGGCGCGCAGCGCGTCGAGCACGGGAAGGACGCGCTCGACGCGCTCGCCGTCGGCGATCAGCACTTTCGGCTTCGAGTCGGACAGCCCGTACTGCATCTCCTCGGTCGTCCACCATGCATTCATGCCGACCACGGCGGCGCCGATCGAGATCACGGCCCAGTATCCGAACACCCACTCGGGGTAGTTGCGCATCGCAAGCGCCACCCGGTCGCCCGGCTGGACACCGTGCACGTCGACGAGCCGCGCGGCCAGCGCACGGATGATCGCATCGGCTTCGGCGAACGTGTAGCGCTCGTCCTCGTACACGACGTAGTCACGTGCGCCGTACCGGCGCGCCATGTCCCACACGCTGCGCATGCTCGGCAGCGCCGATTCGAACACCTTGATCGGGACGCCGCGCACCTCGATCGTCGTCGTGGCGAACTGCGCCCCCGGTGCCGTCAATTCGTCCCAGGCCTCTGCGTACTGCTCGATCATGGCGAGCATGTTCGCAGCGCAAGTACCCCGACTCCTAGTCGAGGCCATCTCGAGCCGGCCACCGCGAGCATCGGCCGCGTCGGTCGAGCCGATGTCGCGCTATGAACGGCGGTCGCGAGCAGCCTGGTTTCGCTTGTTGGACGCCTTGGTCGATGCTCGCTGCTTCTCGCTCGCAGGGGTGCGGGACTTGCTCGTGCTCGGCTTGGCGCCACCAGTCGTCTTCTTGGCTGTCGTCGTGGTCGCCGCTACCGGCGTACGGCGTGCCGCGGCGAGGCGCTCGGTCCTGAGTTCCTCGGCCGCGGCCGCAGCAACCTGGGCGAGACGTTCCGACACCTTGGCCAGCGCGTCCTCGAAGCCCTCTGCCTTCCGGGCTGCCTTCGCGTTCGCGGCGCTCGCCCGGCTCCTGGAACGATCGGAGGTGACCCGCTCGTTCGCCCGACGGCGGTACAGCTTGCTGTACTTGTTACGCGCTCGCCGGATCCGGTCGTGCAGCTCCGTCAACTCGTCCTCGTCGAGCCGCTTCAGTTCACGGGGCTGGACCACGCGCAACAGCGCCTGCTCGGTCTCGTTCAGCATCGATCGCAGCTGGGTATCCATGGTGCTTCTCCTTCGGGTTCGTTGATCAGCGGTCAGTCGAATCGTTCGAGGACCTCGACGAGGAGGCGGGCGCCGAAGCCGCTCATCCCGCGGGTCTTCCATCCCGTGGGACTCGCAGTGGCGGCGACGCCGGCGATGTCGATGTGGACCCACGGCACGTCCTTGGCGAAGTGGGCGAGGAACTCCGCCGCAGAGGACGCACCCGCATTCATGCCGCCGAGATTCTTGAGGTCGGCGACGTCCGAGTCGAGCTCGGCGCGATAGTTGGCGCCCATCGGGAGCTGCCAGACCGGTTCGCCCGTGGCGTCGCCGGCCGCGCGCACCAGCTCGACCAACGCCTGGTCGGTTCCCATCACCCCGGCGATGTCGGTGCCGAGCGCACGCATGCACGCTCCGGTCAAGGTGGCGATGTCGATGATCGCATCGGGTTCCGCCTCGGTGGCCATGACGATGGCATCGGCCATGACCAACCGGCCTTCAGCGTCGGTGTTGAGCACCTCCACGGTCGTGCCGTCGCGGTGCGTGATCACGTCGCCCATCTTCATCGCCGTGCCCGACGGCATGTTGTCGGTACACATGATGTGCGCAGTCACCTTCGTCGGCACCTGGAGTTCGCCGAGCACCAGCATGGCTGCGAACACGGCGCCGCCGCCCGACATGTCGTTCTTCATCATGGCGTGCACGACGTCGCCGGGCTTGATGGCCAGACCGCCGGAGTCGTAGGTGAGGCCCTTGCCGACGAGCACGGCGTGACGACCGTTCGCAACGGTGTCGTCGGGGGTGTAGGTCAGGGTGATCAGGCGCGGCTCCTCGTCGCTGCCGCCGTTGACGGCGATGATGCCACCGCAGCGCTCGGCGAGCAGCCAGTCGCGATCACGGATCTCGACGCCGAGCCCGAAGTCCGGCGCGACTCGTTCGGCGATCGCAGCCCAGCGCACTGCGGTGAGGTGAGCCGGCGGGCAGTTCGCCAGGTCACGCGAGACCGCGGTCGCAAGGGCCTTCAGATGACCACGCCTCGCGCCGACAGCGACGCCATCGGACGACGAGACCAGCACGACGGAGTCGACCTGCGTGCGTGCGGGCGCCCCGCGGAGTGCGTCCCACGAGTAGCGGGACAGGATGACGCCCTCGACGAGCCCCTGTGCCACGGCGGCATGGGCGTCGCCGAGTTCGATCGCGATGGTGAGTGCACCGGGGACCGCGCCGGCGATCACGGCTCCGACATCGCGAGCAGACGCGAGATCGAGACCACTGGATCCGATGCCGACCAGGATGGTCGCGGGAGATCCGGCGACGGTGTGCTGCTGGCCGAGCGCTCCGGAGAACCCGACGGCTTCGAGATCGCTTCGATCCGAGCGATCCGCTGGCTCGCCCACGAGCACCGCGACGACATCTGCGTTCGACGGGACGTCGGCGACGACCGAGACGTCGATCGCACGAATTCGCGCAAGCGCAGGGACGGGATCGAAGCCATCGTCGACGGGGATCGCGCGAGTCATGGTGCTCCATTCGGGGCAGGTGAGGAGAAGGACGAGTCGTCGTGTCGTGATCACCGGGACGGCTTCACCAGCGTCTCGGTTCCTGCACCATAATCTGCCGATGTCCACCTCCGCCTCGCCGGCCGACGCATCAAGATCCTCCTGGCTCCCGCTGGCGATCGTGATGATGTGCCAGATCCAGGTGTCGTTCAACGCGTTCAACGTGTCGATCCAGGGCATCGTCGAGGACCTCGGGATCCCGGCGACTCCGTCGGTCTCGCGTTGACCACGAGCACGTTCGCGATGGCCGGCTTCGTGCTGCTCGGGGCTCGTGTCGCGGGCAAAGATCGGACCTCGCAGGGCATTGCAGGTCGGCATGATCGGCCCGACGATCGCCGCGATCGTCGATCTCGCTCACCAACGAGCGGATGGATGCTGTTCGCCGTCCAGGCGCTCGATGGCGCCACGGTCGCCCTTGTCGCACCGTCGCTCACCGTGATCATCGCCAGCAACTACCACGGCAGGCAGCAGGCCCAGGCGATCGGCTTCCTGGCGTCCGCCATCCCGCTCGCGCAGGTCGTGTCGCTGCTGCATCGCCGGAGCGCTGGCGTCGAGCATCGGCTGGCGGTGGTCGTTCGTGCTGCTGTCGGTGATCGGCATCAGCAACCTGCTCCTGAGCTTCCGCCTCGCTCCGATCGACGCGCGCCCCGAGGTCGTGATCGACTGGCGCGGTGCCGCCCTGTCGTCGATCGGCATCATCCTGCGTCTCGGCGGCGTTCAGCTTCCTGAACGCCTGGGGGTTCTTCCAGGCCGACCGATCAAGCGCCCGTTCGACGTCGCAGGACTCTCGCCCGTCCTATTCCTGCTCATCGTCGGCGTCGTGCTGGTCCACGCCTTCTTCCGGTGGACCCGCCAGCGGATGGACGCCGGCCAGCCGCTGCTGTTCTCGCTCGACGTGCTGCGCTCGTCGCAAGGAGCGCTCGATCGTGGCCTGCATGGCGCTGATGCTGTTCATCGGTACCGCCACCAGCTTCCTGCTGCCGCTCTACATGCAGGTCGTCCAGGGCTCAGCGGGTTCGAAGACCTCGCTGTCGATCGTGCCGTACACGTTGTCGATCTTCGTGGCCAACACCCAGGTGTCCCGGTTGTACGACCGGTTCAGCCCGGCCGCGATCGCCCGGGTCTCGTTCGTGTTCGTGTTCCTCGCGCTGACGCTGTTCGCATTCACGATCCGCAACGACTGGAGCCAGGTCTCCGTCGTCGTCGGCCTCGTCACACTCGGCCTCGCCCAGGGATGCATCGTCGCCCTCGTGTTCAACAAGCTGCTGATGTCGAAGCCCAAGGAACTCGCCGGCGACGTCGGCGCGTTCCGTGGTCTCACACACAACATCTCGGGCTCGGTCGGGATCGCGGTCGGCTACGGCGATCGCCGTCTCGCTGCTCGGGGTCATCGTCGCCCGGGACGCGCTCAACTCACCGGCGTTCACACCCGAGCTGGTCGAGCAGGTCAACCTCGACAACGTCGACTTCGTCACCAGCGACCAGATGGTGGCGACCTTGGAGGAGCGCGGCGCCTCGCCGGCCGAGGCCGAAGCTGCCGTCGAGATCTACGAGGACGCCCGCCTTCGCGCGCTGCGAACCACGCTGATGTTCCTCGCCGCGCTGGCGCTGCTCGCGCTCGTTCCTGCCGGCGGGATGCCCGACTTCCGCGAGCCGGACCTCACCGAGGACGACGAGGAAGGCCTCACGCTCGCCACTCCTCGGTCAGGCTGACATGGCACCGCCCGACGTCGCCGTCGAACGGCACGGCCTCCTCTGGTCGATGGTCATCACGGCCCTGCTCGGCGCGGCCGGTGTGATCTGGGGGGTCGTGAGCGAATCGCAGATGATCCTGCTCGACGGGGTGTACGCCGTCCTCGGCCTGCTCGTCACGTGGCTGTTGCTGATGGCGTCGGGCCTTGCTCAGGCCGAACCGAGCCACCGGTACCCGTACGGACGCGAGTCGTTGACCCCGCTCGTGATCGGTGTCCAGGGGTTCGTCCTGCTCGCCACGCTCGGCTACGCCGCGGTCGACGCGACGCTGACGATCCGCGAGGCGGGAGCGCAGTCGATCCCGGTTGGGCGATCGTCTACAGCGTGCTGACCACCGCAGGATCACTGCTCACCTGGCTCTGGCTGCGATCGCGGGCGCGCCACTCGGACGTGCTCACCTCGGAGTCGACGGCGTGGAAGATCGGCGCACTGCGCGGGATCGGCATGATCGTGGGATTCACGCTGATGGCCGTGATCGTGGACACGTCACTCGATCGCCTGGTGCCGTACATCGACCCGATCATGGTGCTGATCACCTGCGCCGTCTTCCTCCCTGCTCCGATCGGCATGGTGCGGGTGACGATCGTCGAGCTGCTCGAGGGTGCCCCGTCGGCGGAGGTGCAGGAACCCGTGCTCGAGGCCGTCGAGCACGTCAGGGCTCGGTTCGACCTCGACCAACCGACGGTGCTGATGAGCAAGGTCGGACCCAAGCTCTATGTCGAGGTCGACGGCGTGGTCGACGCCGACGTCACCGTCGCACAGGAGCACGAGGTTCGTCTGGCACTCGGCGAACAGCCTGAATGCGCTGCCCTACGACATCTGGCTGACCGCGGAGTTCTCGCCGCGGACGGTCGCCGGCACCGCGCAGCCGATGGCGGACGACGCAGAGCGGGCGGACGGCCACGATGGCTGACAGCACGATCACGTTCATCGTCCTGGGTGTCATCGTGGTGCTCTTCGTCACCAACCGCATCCCGGTCGCCGTGATCGCCGTCGGCACGTCGCTGGCGCCTGGGCGACCGGCGTGCTCGACCTCGACCAGGCGACGGCCGGATTCGGCGATCCGACCGTGCTGTTCATCGCCTCGCTGTTCGTCGTCAGCGAAGCGCTCGACGCGACCGGTGTGACCACCTGGGTCGGCCAGCAACTCATCGATCGAGCCGGCACGGGGCGCACCCGAATCGTCGTCTACCTGATGATCGTGTGCGGTCTGCTGACGGCGCTGATCACGCCGAACGCGGTCGGTGGCTGCTCTGGTACCGGTGATCGTGATCATCGCGGTGAGGGTCGGACAGAACACCTCGCAGCTGCTGATCCCGCTCGCGTACGCCGCTCATGCCGGCGCACTGTTGGCGCTGACAGGGAGCCCTGTCAGCGTGATCGTGTCCGAGGCGGCCGACGACTCCGGGATCGGTCAATTCGGGTTCTTCGAATTCGCCCTGACCGGCATCCCGTTGCTCGTCGGCACGATCGCGATCGTCGTCGTCCTCGGACCGAAGCTGCTGCCGCACCGCGATGCGGAGCGCATGCCGGCCGATCTCTCCGGTCTCGAGACGACATTGACCGAGCAGTACCGCATCGACGGCCAGGACTTCGACAGCCTGTTCACCCGGCGCTTCGGCGCATCCGAGGTGATCGTGCCACCGCGTTCGCCACTGATCGGCGAGCGTGTGTATCCCGGGATGCGCACCGACAGCGGCGAACTGGTCGTCGTCGCGCTGCTCCGTGACGAACGCAGGGTCGACGATCCGGCGACCCGGATCGCTGCCGGCGACACGCTGCTGGTGCGTGGGACCTGGCAAGCGCTGAGCCGGCAGATCGAGGCGGACGACGAGGTGGTCGTCATCGATCCTCCTGACGTCGTACGTCGCCAGGTCGTTCCACTCGGCGTCGGCGCACAGGAGGCCATCGTCGTACTTGCCGTCATGATCGTGATGCTGGCAACCAACGCCCTGCCGCCCGCCGTCGCCGGCCTCGGCGCAGCGTGCGCGATCGTGTTGCTCCGCGTCCTCAGCGTGGATCAGGCATACCGGGCGATCGGGTGGACCACGGTCATCCTCGTCGCAGGGATGATCCCGCTCTCCACGGCGATGCGCGTGACCGGCGCCGCTGACGACCTCGCGAACACGCTCGTCGACGTCGTGGGTGATTCTGGGCCCTACCCGTTGTTGATCGGCGTGTTCCTGCTCTCCGCATTGCTGGGGCAGCTCATCAGCAACATGGCAACGGCGTTGATCATGATCCCGATCGCGCTGTCAGCGGCAGCCGAGTTGGATGTCGCCGCAGCACCGGTGTTGATGAGCCTCAACGTCGCGTGTGCGGCAGCACTGCTGACCCCGGTGGCGACCCCGGCCAACCTGATGGTCATGGAGCCCGGCGGCTATCGCTTCAACGACTACTGGAAACTGGGCAGCGTCGTGCTCGCGTGGTACTTCGTGATCTCGGTGGTGCTGGTCCCACTGATCTGGAACCTCTGACGGCCGGGCGATCACTCGGCGATCACGTACGCCGCAGCCATCACGTCGCCGTGTGTCAGTGACAGGTGCCACGTGACGACGCCGGCCTCGGCGGCGAGTTCGGCGGCCCGGCCGGCGAAGGCGAGCGACGGCTTGCCCGACTCGGCCCGCTCGACCCACACGTCGTGGAAGCCGAACGCTCCGAGTCCCACGCCGAGCGACTTCATCACCGCCTCCCTCGCCGCGAAGCGCGCGGCGAGCGATGGCACGGGGTCGACCTGGGGAGCGACGTAGGCGAGTTCGACGTCGGTGAACAGGCGGGTGCGCATCGACGGTGTGCGTTCCAACGAACGACGGAAACGTTCGATGTCGACCAGGTCGACACCGATGCCGATCACGCTCACGACACCGACCGCGAATCCGTCACCGGCGCCAGTGGTCGGCGGTGTCCGAGATCGGCTGGATCAGCAGTTCGGCGACGGGAAGTTCGCCCAGCAACGACTCGTCGAAGGCGCCCTCGGTCTCCGTGACCCAGTCGACCAGCCGGTCGTAGCGACGGTCGTAGCCCTGCAGGACCCCGCGCATGACATCGGCAGGGAGCCGATCGTGGAACGCGAGGTGCAACAGCGTGATGCCGGTGGTCTCGCCACCCTTCACCTCGGGAACGAACGCCAGCGTGCGCCCGTCGCTACGGCCGATCGCCACCAGCACCTCGCGCTCGGACGCCACTCGGTGCTTCGTACCGCGCAGTTCGGCGCCGTGCTCGACCCGGCTCGTCAGGTCCCTCGAGATACCACCGCGATCGATGATCGAGATCGTGTCGCCGTCGATTCGATAGCGGGTGAAGCCGCGGACGGCGGCCACGGCCGGATCGAGATCGGCGAGCACCTTGAGCGTGCGATAACTGAGCACGTCGCGTCCGGCGCCAGCCGCGAGGACCGCCTGGACGAGCGCGCGATCGATGACGTCCTCGTCGCTGCGGGAGATCCCGACGGTGACCGTCTTGGCCTGATGCTTGATCGTGTCGACGGGACGGGTGAGTTCCTCGATCGCACGGGTGAGCGAGGCCACGACGTCGTCGATCAACGCGGCAGGAGTACCGACCTTGCCGGACTGCTGCTGGTACTGCTCGATCGGCCGCTCGGACGAAACGTCGCGCAACAAGCCGTACAGTCGGGCGGCGGTCGACGCCTCGAGATGACCGTCGTAGAGTCCCGAGCGCAGACCGTCCTGGAACCGTTCGATCGGTTGGCGGAGTTCGACGCGCAAGCGATCGCACGACCTCGTCGCCCGACAGGTCCTCGCCGACGAGCCGCTCGATCGTTTCGCGAGCCTCGCGGAGCGGATGCGCCGACGCATCGATGGCCAGGGCCGCCTCGTAACCGAAGAGGTGGCCGACCATGGCCGACAGCACGAAACCGAGCGCCGGGTCGACGGGGGGAACGTTGATGGTCGCTGCGGCGTGGTAGCGGGTCTCGCCGTCGTTCGCCACCACGATCGGCGTCGCCTTGTGGGCGGTGAAGATCGCCACCTCCTTCGCCACGTCGTCAGCGGTCGAGCCGACGAGCCCGGCTGCGCACACCAGGATCAGCGGCTCCGACGACAGGTCGATGTGCTTCTTGTCCTCGGTGGAGTCGCACGCCATCGACTTGTAGCAGAGCTCGCTGAGCTTGATTCGGACCTCTTCGGCAGCCACCTTGTTGGGTCCGTTGCCGACGACGGCCCAATAGCGCTTGGGCGGCGCGAACCGACGGGCAGCATCGGCGATCACTTCGCGGCGCGTCAGCACCTCGCGCATCGCATCGGGGAGTTCGCGCAGCGATGCGAGGAGGTCGGAGCGTCTGCGGTCGTCGCCGATCCCGGTTGCCTCAGCGATCGCGCAGGACAGCAGCGCACCGGCGGCCACCTGGGCGTAGAAGGCCTTCGTCGACGCCACACTCATCTCGACGTCGCGCCCGTCGGACGTGTAGAGCACGCCGTCGGCCTTGTCGGTGAGATCGCTACTGCGCCGGTTGACGATGCCGATCACCGCTGCACCACGCGAGCGCAGCAGGTCGACCGTGCGGTTCGTGTCGGTGGTGGTTCCGGATTGGCTGACTGCGATCGCCAGCGTGTCGCTCATGTCGAGACGCATGCCGAAGCCCGACAGTTCGGTGGCAGTGATCGCGTCCACGTCGAGCCTGGCGTCGGTCAGCTCGTCGAGAATCGCGGCGGTGCTCTGACCGGCGACCGCCGCCGTGCCCTGGCCGATCACCCGTACGCGAGTGATCGTCCCGGCAGCGAGCCGGGCAGCGACGTCGGCGGGAAGTGCGCGCTGGCCGACATCGGCGTGCAGGAGACCGTCACGTTCGACGATCTTGCCGCGCAACGTCTTCGCGAAGCTGAGCGGCGCCTCCGAGATCTCCTTGAGCAGGAAGTGCGGCGCATCTCCCCGGTTGATGTCTCGGGTGGTGACCTGGGCGGTCACGACATCGGCGGGCGTGACGGGAAGCGGGGATCCGTCGTAGGCGAGTCGCACGATGCCGTCGAGATCGCCGGCATCGGCGCCGTCGAGAACGACGATCTCGCCACCCTGTTCACCGTCCATACGGACGTACCGCGAGGTCTCCTCGACCACGCCGTAGGGCTCGCTCGCCACGATGTAGCAGTCGTCTGCGAGTCCGACGTAGAGCCCCTGTCCGCTGCCGCGCAGCGCGAGGAACAGCCGTGAGGGTGCGTCGGCGCTGGCGACGCCGATCGCGACCGAGCCCTCGAACTCGCTGACGGTGCGACGGAAGGCTTCGGTCAGGTCGGCCGTCGAGGTGGCATGCCGTGCGACGAGCGCAGGAATCACCTTGGCGTCGGTGGTGATCGTCGAGGCGATCCGCAGCCCGTGGGCGGCGCGCAGGTCGGCGTGGTTGTCGACGTCACCGTTCAGCGCGGCCACGACGTACGGCGGCTGCGCACCGCCCGGCTGCTCGAGTTCGAAGGAGTTGAGCGGGTGGGTGTTGGGCTCGCTGATGATGCCGACACTCGCCCATCGGGTGTGGCCCAGGATCGCCACGCGGGCGTCGGGCGACTGGACCGCCCGTCGAAGCAACGCATCGGCGTTCAGCGCCCGTCGCAGCGCGGCGGTGTTGTCGCCGAGTTCACCGATCTCGGCGGCCGCCTTGTACACGAACGAGATGCACTCGTCGGCCTGCACGACGGCGCCGGACTGGAACAGTGGGTCGGTGCCGCGCTCGGCGACGAGGGTGGCCAGCGCGCCGGGCTCGATGTCGTGACCCCACACGAACACGTGGAGGCCAGCAGAGTCACGGCCTCGCACCTCGAGCCGGTCGATCGCCGAGAACGCCTGCTGCACCGCCAGATACCCGCCGAGCGCCGATGCTGGTGCGTCTCGTCCGGCGAGTGCCTCGACCTCACGCGCCGATGCGGAGGCGATCGTGCCGGATCGCCCACAGCGCGTCCTTGAGGTCGATCAGGTCCGCGTTCGCCCGTTCGAGTGCGTCGGCGTCGAGCCGATCGGTGTTGCTGTCGAGGCGGTGCTCGATGTCCGTCGCTGCGGCGTCGAGCCGGTCGAGGCGGCCGGTGATCGCCGCCACCAGGTCGACGTGGCCGGCCAGGGCGAGGACGCCGGGCAGCCCGCGAAGGAGCTCGTCGACACCGCGTGCGTGATCGGCGGCGCCGACGACGTCGGCCGGTGACCCGGAGATCGATGCCACCGCGAGATCGAGTCCCGTGACCAGGTCGGCGGCGTCGGGCGTCGCCCGGGTCGGTGGCCGACTGACGATGCCGATGATGCCGCACATGGCCCGTCAGGCTACTGCCGACTCGGGCCCGGTTCCCGCCGCCCCACCTCCCAGCGATGAGCGAAGCGACCGCATACGGCCTCGCTCATCGCAACCGAACCGTCCCGGCGATGAGCGAAGCGACCGCATACGGGCCCTCTCGCTCATCGCAACCCTGTGCGCGGGCGGTCAGGCGTCGGGGAGGAGACGGGCTGCGGCGGCGACGGAGTTGGCGACCGACTGCGCCTGTTCGTGAGTCGGGGCTTCGACCATCACCCGAACGAGCGGCTCGGTGCCGCTGGCACGGACCAGGATCCGGCCCGTAGCCCCGAGTTCCTGTTCCGCCGATGCGATCTCGTCGGCGAGATGGTCGGCGACATCGGGCAGCCGACGGGCGACACGCACGTTGACGAGCACCTGCGGCAGCGACGTCATCGCGTCGCCGGCGAGCTCGGCGAGCGGGCGGCCGGAGCGTCGGACGGCGTCGAGTAGCGCGACGGCGGTGAGGATGCCGTCGCCGGTCGTTGCGTGGTCGGCGAAGATCACGTGACCGGACTGTTCCCCGCCCAGCGAGAACCCGCCCGCCGCGAGTGCCTCGAGCACGTAGCGGTCACCGACGGCTGTCTCGACCACGTCGATACCCTCGGCGCGCATAGCGAGGCGGAAGCCCAGATTGGTCATCACCGTCACGACCACCGTGTCGTGGCGCAGCTCTCCGCGTGACCGGAGGTCCTTGGCCGTGATCGCGATGATGTGGTCACCATCGACGACCTTGCCGGTGTGGTCGACGGCGATCAGGCGATCGGCATCGCCGTCGAGTGCGATCCCGACGTCGGCGCCGTGCGCGAGTACTGCGTCGGCGACCAAGGACGGGGCCGTCGCTCCGCATCCGTCGTTGATGTTGCGTCCGTCCGGCGATGCCGCCACGACGATCACGTCGGCGCCGGCGGCGCCGAGCACCTCGGGACCGATCTGGTGCGCGGCACCGTTCGCAGCATCGAGAACGATGCGGAGCCCGTCGAGGTCCAGCCCGTCGAGGAAGCCCACGACGTGGGCGATGTACGCGTCGTGGTCCGCGGTTGCGTCGACGATCCGGCCGGGCTCACGACGGCCGGGATCATCAGCGAGCGTCGCGAGTTCGGCCTCGATACGACCTTCGACGTCGTCGGCCAGCTTCACGCCGCCGCGCGCGAACAGCTTGATCCCGTTGTCGGTCCAGGCATTGTGCGAGGCGGACACGACGGCACCGATCGCCCGTCGACGATGAGCTTCGAACGCCACCTGTGGTGTCGGAGCAACGCCGAGGCGGATCACGTCGAGACCCTCGAGGGCGAATCCCTCGCACAGCGCACGATCGAGAACGTCGGTGGACTCTCTCGTGTCTCCACCCACCACGACGCTCGTGGCGTCGCCGGCGCCGAGCACCAGGAGCCGCGGCGCGGCCCAGCTTCGTTGCGAACTCGGTGGTCAGTTCGGTGAGCGCGACACCCCGGACGCCGTCGGTGCCGAACTGCATCGGGCGAACCCGATCAGCGCTTGGTGAACTGCGGCGCCTTGCGGGCCTTCTTGAGGCCGTACTTCTTGCTCTCCTTCTTCCGCGAGTCGCGCGTGAGGAGGCCGGCCTTCTTCAGAGCCGCACGGCTCTCGGGATCGATCTCGACCAGCGAGCGGGCGATCGCGAGGCGCAACGCGCCGGCCTGACCGCTGACGCCACCGCCGTGGATCGACGCCGTGACGTCGTAGTTCTCACGAGTGTCGGTGACGGTGAGCGCCTCGGAGACGACCATCTGCGACACGGCCGTCGGGAAGTACGACGTCGAGCGACTTGCCGTTGATCGTGAACTGACCGGTGCCGGGGCGGAGCTGGGCCCGGGCGACGGCTTCCTTGCGGCGGCCGGTGGTCTGGGTGAGCGGTGCGGTTCCCATGTGTCTGTCTCTCTGCAGTCGGTCGTTCAGCGGGCCTTGGCGGCCGGGATCTCGAGCTTGGTGGGGGTCTGGGCGGCGTGCGGGTGCGTCGGGCCGGCGTACACCTGGAGCTTCAGGAGCTGCTGGCGACCGAGGGGACCCTTCGGGAGCATGCCGCGGATCGACTTGCGCACGGCCTCTTCGGGCTTGCGGGCATGCAGGTGGGCGTAGCTCTCGGACTTGATGCCACCGGGGTAGCCGCTGTGGCGGTACACCATGGTGCGATCGGCCTTGCCGGCGGTCATCACGATCTTGTCGGCGTTGACGATGATCACGTGGTCGCCGGTGTCGATGTGCGGTGCGTAGGTCGGCTTGTGCTTGCCACGCAGGATGCGGGCGACCTCGGTGCACAGGCGGCCGAGCACGAGGCCGTCTGCGTCGACGACGTGCCAGTCACGCTGGATTTCGCTGGCTTTGGGAGTGTACGTAGGCATGGCGCAATCAATCTGTCGAGAGTCGAAGAGTCAGGTATCCCGCAATGGGGAACCGTGAAATGATACGGCGGCCCGGACCCGGCTCCAACCCCGCCCGACCGTGCGCGCGTCCTCGGGCCAATAGTCTCAAGTTCGTGCGCCGACCTGCCGATAGGACCACATGATCTCCGGCCGTCCGCACGCGCCGTCGGTGGACCACCTCGCCGACCCGGTGTTCGCCGTCGACCCGGCCGGCGCGCTCCGGTACGCGAACGACACCGCCGCCGACGTCCTCGGATGGGACGCGATCGAACTGCTCGGTACCGGGATGCTCGATCTGGTCCACCCGGACGACGTGACCCTGGCCGAGGCGGCCCTGAATACGGTGGTCGACAAGGCCTTCGGCGACCTGCTCACCCTTCGGGTCCGCACCGGGCGGGGAACCTGGCGCTACCTCGAGTTCCGAGGTGCATACCGTCAACCCGACGACGACGACCCGATGGGCGGCCTGATCGTGATCGTCGCCCGCGACGTCACCGACCGCCATCGGCTCGCCTTCGATCAAGGCGACACCGAGGTGCTGCGCGCGGTGATGGCGAACATGCACGGCATGGTCATCCTCGCCGATGCCAACGGCATGATCCGTTCCGTCAACGGTGCCGTGACACGGTTACTCGGCCACGACCCCGAACTCGTCCGTGGTCGCCCGATCATCGAGTTCCTCCACGAGGACGATCGCGACACTGTGCTCGACGCCGCCGAGCGACTCGATGCTCAGGGATCGCTCACGATGGACGCTCGAGTGCTCGACGCCGGCGGGAACCCGATGGTCTGCGAGTTCACCGTCAACAACCTGCTCGACGACCCGGTCGTCGAGAGCTACGTGGTCAGTGCCCAGATCGCGGCGTCGCTCGCCGACGCCCGCAATCGCGTCGAGTTCCTCGCCGAACACGACAGCCGCACGGGACTGCTCAACCGCGACGGGTTCATGCGCGCGGCTCATGCACTGATGCACGAGGGTGGCGGTCTCGGCATCCTCGTGCTCGACATCGTCCACTTCAGGTCGATCAACGAGCTCTACGGCGAACCGGTCGGCGACGCCGTGCTCGCAGCGGTCGGTGACCGGATCGATCAGATCCGCTGGCCGGACCTGGTCACCGCACGGTTCGGCGGCGACGAGTTCGTGCTCGCGATCCGCGCCGAGAGCACCAGCGCGCTCGAGATGCTCCGCGAGCGCGTCCGGCGCGACGTCGCACGGCCGATCTCGGTTCGCGGCCAGGACGTCAACTTCGACATTCGGACCGCCACGGCGTTCGAGGCGCGTCCCGAGGTGCTCGACGCGTTGTTGGTCAGTGCCAGCAACGAGCTGATGTCGGCGAAACGTTTCGCCGACCCCGAGTCCGGTGGAATCTCCGTCGACGCGATCAACGAACGACGGCGCCAGCTCGAGTTGCTGCGCGCCGCGCTCAGCGACGGTCAGATCCAACCGTTCTTCCAGCCGATCTGCGCCGTCGACGGCACGATCATCGCGGTCGAGGCGTTGGTGCGCTGGGTGCATCCGCTACGTGGAGTCCTCGGCGTCAGCGAGATCCTCCCGCTCGCCCAGATGGCCGGCCTCGCCGAAGCGGTCGACGACGAAGTCCTCGAGCGCGCCCTGCAGTTCGCCGTCCGGCTCGCAACGGCCGGTCATCCCGAAATCGAGATGCACGTCAACATCGACCCCAAGGTGATGTCACGTCCCGCCTTCGGGGCCACCTTCCTCGAACGCTGCCGCCGAGCGGGTGCCGACCCCACGCACCTCGTCGTCGAGATCACCGAGACCGATCTTCTCTCACCGGGAGCGGCATCGCTCGCGAACATGCAGAAGCTCCGGTTCGCCGGCATCCACGTGTCCATCGACGACTTCGGCACCGGCTACTCGTCGCTCGCACACCTGCTCGAGCTGCCGATCGACGGGGTCAAGATCGATCGCCGCTTCGTTGCCGGAATCGACGTCGACCCCGCAGCGACCAACCTCACCACGGCCATCCTCGGACTCAGCGACAACCTCAAGCTGAGCTGTGTCGCGGAGGGCGTCGAGCAGCCGTATCAGCGGGAGCGACTCGCGGAACTCGGCTGCACTGCGTTCCAGGGCTGGCTCTACTCCCCAGCGGTCGCGGCCGACGAGCTGATGGCGATGCTGCCGCGCATCGACTTCGGTGAGAGCGCTCCCGTCGCCGACGCTCAGGCGTCCCAGCGCTCGCCGCTGTAGTCGACCGACCAGAGCACCAGCCCCGTCGGCGGGGCCACCTGACCCGCGGCATTGCGGTCGAGCGCGGCCAGCGTCGCCGGCAGGGAGTCGGCTCGACGCCGACCGAGTCCGACGTCGACGAGCGTGCCGACGATGCTGCGCACCATCTGGTGGCAGAACGACGAGGCGGTGATCTCGAATCGGAGCAACGACGAGCCCCACTGGTCGTTGTCGACGGCCGCCCACCGAGCCGACGTCAGATGACGCACGAGGCTCGGTTCGTCGTAGCCGACGCCGGGTTTCGGTCGCCGGCAGAACGACGAGAAGTCGTGCTCGCCGAGCAACGAACGCCGCGGCGGCGTCCATCGCGGGTACGTCGAGTTCCTGCGGCACGTGCCACGTCGTTCGAGCGAGCAGCGGATTCGGTACCGGACCGTTCCAGACGTGGTACCGGTAGGTGCGGCCCGTGGCGGAGAACCGCGCGGAGAACGACGGCTCGGCCCAGGCCACGTCGCGCACGGCGAGGTCCGGGGCGCACAACCCGTTGACACTGCGTTCGAGGCGTCGCAGGTCGGTGGCTGCAGGCAGTTCACCGGAGACCACCTGTCCCCATCCGTGGACTCCGGCATCGGTTCGTCCGGCGGCGGCGAATTCGACCGGAGACCTCACGATCGTCTCGACCGCTCGGCGGAGTTCGCCCATGACGGTTCGGACGCCGTCGCTCTCGGCGAACCCGCGGAAGTCGGTGCCGTCGTAGGCGACGGTCAGGCGGACGTTGCGCGTGTCGGACACGCGACCGTCACCGTCACCCTGGCCGTCAGACGAGTTCGATGCCGCGCCATCTGGGCGTTGTCGCCCTGGCGCGGACCCATCTTCAGGATCCGGGTGTAGCCGCCGTTGCGTTCGGCGTAGCGCGGCGCCACGTCGTGCACGAGCTTGTAGGTCATCTCCTTGTCGCCGAGGAACGCCTCGATCTGACGGATGCGATGGACCTGCATCGGGCCTTCCTCCTGGGCCTTCTTCGCCTTGGTGATCAACTTCTCGGCGATCGGGCGGAGGTGCTTGGCCTTGGCCTCGGATGTCGTGATCGCCTCGGCGGCGAACAGCGACGCCGCGAGGTTGGCCATCATGAGGCGCTGGTGGGAAGCGGAGCTTCCGAAGCGGCGGGAGCGGCGTGGAGTGGGCATGTCGGATCGTGTCTTTCGTTGGGTGCGTCGCAGCGATCAGCCGCGCAGCGTGAGGCCGCGCTCGTCGAGCTTGGCCTTGACCTCGTCGAGGCTCTTCTGGCCGAAGTTGGTGATGTTCAGCAGGTCGTCCTCGGTCTTGGTCAGCAGCTCGCCGACGGTGTTGACCTGGGCCCGCTTGAGGCAGTTGTTCGGACGCTCCGACAGATCGAGATCCTCGATCGGGAGGTCGAGGTCGGGCGAGCTGACGGCGGTGTCGACGACCTCGCCGAGCTCGAGGCCCTTGGGCTCGTCGGACATCGTGGCGACGAGATCGACGAGCGAACGCAGCGTGGCGCCTGCCGACGCGAGCGCGTCGGCGGCCGTGATCGAACCGTCGGTCTCGATCTCGATCACGAGGCGGTCGTAGTTGGTCGACTGCTCGACGCGGGTCGGCTCGACATCGAACGCAACGCGACGCACGGGGCTGAAGATCGCGTCGATCGGGATGACACCGATGACGCGGTTGTCGTCTTCACGATTGCTCGACAGGTAGCCACGGCCCTGCTCGACGGTGAGGTCGATGGCGAGACGGCCCTTCGAGTTGAGCGTGGCGATGTGCAGGTCCTTGTTGAGGACCTCGACGTCGGCCGGGCACTCGATGTCACCAGCGGTCACCGCACCGGCGCCACGGGCGTCGAGGCGCATGGTGACGGGCTCCTCGGACACCGAGGTGACCACGATGTCCTTGAGGTTCAGGATGATGTCGGTGACGTCCTCGGCGACGCCGGGGATCGTGTCGAACTCGTGGAGCGAGTCGTCGAAGCGTGCCGTGGTGATCGCGGCACCGGGAATCGACGACAGCAGGGTGCGACGCAGCGAGTTGCCGAGGGTGTGGCCGAAGCCGGGCTCGAGTGGGCCGACGGCGAAACGACCGCGATTGTCTGACTCCTCACCGAGAGCTTCGATGGTGGGGCGCTGCATGACGAGCATTGGTGCCGGGACCTTTCCGGGTGTTCGAGTGACGAGCTGGGACGAGCGGGGGACGTACGAGAGACGGGATTACTTGGAGTACAGCTCGACGATGAGCGACTCGCGGACGGGAACATCGATGTGCTCGCGCTCGGGGAGGCTTCGGACCGTCACGGCCTTGCCGCCGTCGCTGGCTTCGAGCCACCCGACGAGCGAGCGGTCGAGGGTGTCGATGTTGTGTTGGATCACGATCATCTTCTGGGCCTTCGGCGACAGCGAGATGACCTGGCCCTTCTTGCAGCGGAAGCTGGCGATGTCGACGCGCTTGCCGTCGACCTGGATCAGGCCGTGATTGACGAACTGACGCGCCTGCGGGCGGCTCGAGGCCCACCCTGCGCGGTACACGACGTTGTCGAGTCGCTGTTCGAGCAGGCGCAACAGGATCTCGCCCGTCGGGCCCTGGAGGCGCTGAGCCTCGAGGTAGGTCTTGTGGAACTGCTTCTCGAGCAGGCCGTAGATGTACTTGGCCTTCTGCTTCTCCTGCATCTGGGCGAGGTACTCACTGCCGGCATTGCGCCGACGCGTACGGCCGTGCTGGCCAGGAGGGAACGGACGACGCTCGAGTGCCTGACGGCCCTTTTCGTTCTCGAAGACGTTGACCGACAGACGGCGCGAGATGCGCACCTTGGGTCCGGTGTAGCGAGCCATGACTCAGTAACTCCTCAGCCGCGCCGACGCTTGGGTTGGCGGCATCCGTTGTGGGGAACCGGGGTGACGTCCTTGATCGAGGTGACCTCGATGCCGGTCTGCTGGATCGAGCGCACTGCGGTGTCGCGACCCGAGCCCGGGCCCTTCACCTGCACCTCGGCGCGGCGCAGACCGTGCTCGATGGCGGCGCGGGCGGCCTTCTCGGCGGCCTGCTGCGCGGCGTAGGGCGTGCTCTTGCGGCTGCCCTTGAATCCGACGCCTCCCGACGACGCCCAGGCGATGACGTTGCCTTCGGTGTCGGTGATCGAGACGATCGTGTTGTTGAACGAGCTCTTGATGTGCACGATGCCCGTGCTGACGTTCTTGCGGTCGCGCTTGCGCGGACGGCGGCTCGCGGTCTGCTTCGCCATTACTTCCTCACTGCCTTCTTCTTGTTGGCGACGGTGCGCTTCGGTCCCTTGCGGGTGCGAGCGTTGGTGTGGGTGCGCTGGCCGCGGACCGGGAGGCCCTTGCGGTGACGGACGCCCTGCAGGCAGCCGATCTCGATCTTGCGCTTGATGTCGCCCTGCACGTCGCGGCGCAGGTCACCTTCGATCTTGAGGTTCTGGTCGATGTAGGTACGGATGCGGTTGACCTCGTCCTCGGTCAGGCTGGAGACCTTGGTGTTGGGGTCGAGCTCGAGCTCCGCGCAGATCTTCTGCGACGTGGGCAGTCCGATTCCGAAGATGTAGGTGAGCGAGATCTCCAACCGCTTCTCGCGGGGGATGTCGACGCCGGCGATACGTGCCATGTGATTTCTCCTGTGCCCCTCAGCCCTGACGCTGCTTGTGACGGGGATTGGTGCAGATGACCATGATGCGACGGTGACGACGGATCACCTTGCAGTTGTCGCACATCGGCTTGACGCTGGGTCGGACTTTCATGGTTGCTCTCTTACTTGTACCTGTACGTGATGCGACCTCGGGTGAGGTCGTAGGGGGTGAGTTCCACCTGCACCTTGTCGCCGGGAAGGATGCGGATGTAGTGCATGCGCATCTTGCCGGAGATGTGGGCCAAGACTTCGTGCCCGTTGTCGAGCGCGACCTTGAACATGGCGTTCGGAAGCGATTCGAGGATCTTGCCTTCCAGCACGATCGCGTCTTCCTTTGGCTTTGGCAGGGGCTTCTCCTCGCTCGTTCGTTGTTCCGGCGAGCCGGTGGCGGGCACGACAGCACACAGCTGCGAGCACCAGGGACAGAAATTCTCGGCCTGCGAACAGACCGGCGTGTCATGCTAGCGGCGCGAATTCCCGAGATCCAATGGCCCGATCCGCCGGATTTCTCGCGCCGTGTGCTAGGGACTTCATCCTCCGGGCGGACTCACCGCGGCGAGGGTCGGTCGACCGTGCGGAACCGGCCGGATGCCGCTGCGAGTGGTTGCGAGGCGAATCGAGAAGTAGGCCAGCACTGCAGCGACGAGAAAGGCCGCCGACAGCGGCGTGACGGTTCCGTCGAATTGCCGATCGATCAGCGATCCGATCACCGATCCGACCACCATCGGCACCATGCCGAGCAGCGCGGCGCCGGACCCTGCCACGTGTCCGAGCGGCACCATCGCCGCGGTGTTCGCGTTGATCGTCGTGACCTGCACCGTCATGAGCGCTGCCAGCATCAGCGGGGCGAACAGCACGAACGGGGGCAAGCCGTCGGTCACGAGCGCGACGAACGAGCATCAGCGCCGACGCGACCACGAAGGCTCCGGACGTCACCGCCAGCATCCGATCGAGGCCGACGCGGCGAACCACTCTGCCGTTCGCGATCGCGC
Organism: Ilumatobacteraceae bacterium; assembly: GCA_963746285.1. Classification (GTDB taxonomy): domain Bacteria; phylum Actinomycetota; class Acidimicrobiia; order Acidimicrobiales; family Ilumatobacteraceae; genus Sva-07. Next base: position 28,574 of record CAVVAO010000014.1, read on the forward strand.
CGACCGCGAGCCCGACCGCCATCGCCCCGAAGATGACCGGGAACCAGTCGCCGAGGTCGAACACCGTGTCGAACAGGTTCTCCGACGACGCGAGATACGACAGGAACACGCCGTTGGAGAACGTGATCGCAGCGAGGAACGCGATCATTCCCGGCGTCGTGAACACGATCTTCCAGCTCGCCCCGATCTCGCGAACGTTCGAGCGACCGCCGTTGTTCGGGCGGCAGTGTCGCCGGCAGCCGCATCGAGAGCGCGAGCACGACGGCGCCGACCGCCACGCACATCCACACCGAGTAGCGCCACGACCCCAGCGCGACCATCGCCGCACCCAGGCTGGGAGCGACCATCGGCACCAGGAGGAAGATCGCCATGATGTTCGACATCTGGCGAGCCATCTCCTCGCCGTGGAATGCGTCGCGGATCATCGCCGTGACGGCGACTCGTGGCCCAGCGGCCCCGAACCCCCAGACGAATCGCGCGATGGCCATCGTCGCCAGCGTCGGGGCGAGCGCGGTCCCGATCGCCCCGACGATGTAGATGACGACGCCGCCCCAGAGCACCGGCCGACGGCCGAAGCGGTCGGCGAGCAGTCCCGCGGGCAAGCTGGCCGAACCCGAGACCGATGATGAAGGCGGTCACGAGCACGGCGACGTCGGTCGCGTCCGGATCGAGACCGAGTTGGTCCCGGATCGAGTCGAATGCCGGGAGCATCGAGTCGATCGCCAAGGCGGTCATCGCCATGGCGAGCGACATCACCACGGTGAACGCGGCCGAGCCGGGACGCAACGTCCTGGTCGGGGCCGATTCGAGCGTCGTGGCGGTCACCCGGCCAGAGGCTAGGTCGTCGATCCCCGAGACACGAGCAGGCGATGTGCGCCCTCCACGCCGTTCGACGCGGGATGTAACGTTCGTGCCATGGTCGACGGTGCACTTCACCGCGAACCTCCGACGTCACGTCGACTGCCCGGAGATGCAGGTCGAGGGCGACACCGTCCGCGACGCGCTCCACGCGTACTTCGCCGTGCACCCAGCGGTGCGCAGCTACGTCCTCGACGAGCAGGGCGCCGTTCGTCGCCACGTCGCCGTCTTCGCCGGTGGCACCCAGATCGCAGACCCCACCGCCCTCTCCGATCCCGTCACGGACGGGACGGAGATCTACGTGATGCAAGCACTGTCCGGAGGAACCTGACATGACCGATGGCTCTCGACTTCTCGTCGGCACCCGCAAGGGGCTGTTCACGCTCGGCGCCACGTCGTCCGGATGGAGGATCGATCAGGTCGACTTCCCGGGCGAACCGGTCACCGCGGTCGTCCACGACCCCCGGACCGGCACGGACGTGGGCCGCGCTCGGCACCGGTCACTTCGGCGTGCACATCTGGCGCAACGACGCCGGTCAGGTGGTCCGAGGTCGGCGCACCCACCTACCCGCCGCGTCCGGCCGATGCCACCGACGTGAACCCGATGACCCGGGAACCGAATCCGTGGACCACGATGCTCGGCTGGGTCCTCGAACGAGGTGCCCGCCCGGACGAGTTGTGGTGCGGCACGATCCCGGGCGGACTGTTCCGGTCCGACGACGGTGGCGACTCGTGGGAACTGCAGCGATCGCTGTGGGACCACGAGGGCCGGCCGGGCTGGTTCGGCGGCGGGTACGACTGGCCCGGCATCCACAGTGTCAGCCTCGACCCACGCGACCCCGACACGCTTGCGGTCGGCGTGTCGTGCGGTGGTGCGTGGGTCAGTACCGACGACGCCGCAACGTGGACGATCTCCACCGGGATGCGCGCCGACTTCCTCCCTCCCGGCGAGTCGCAGGATCCGAACACCCAGGATCCACATCGCCTCGTACGGTGCGCCGCGGCGCCTGACGTGCTGTGGAACCAGCACCACAACGGATGCTTCCGCTCCGACCGACGGCGGCCGCACATGGACCGAGATCGAAGCAACGTGCCCCGTCGGTGTTCGGATTCGCCGCCGCCGCCCATCCGACCGACCCCGCAACCGCGTGGTTCGCTCCCGCCGTGAAGGACGAGCTGCGCGTCCCCGTCGACGGCCAGGTGTGCGTGTCGCGAACGACCGACGGCGGCGCGACGTTCGACGTGCTGACCGACGGTCTCCCTGGACCTCACGCGTACGACCTCGTGTACCGCCACGGTCTCGACGTCGACAGCAACGGCGAGCGCCTGGCGATGGGCTCCACGACGGGCTCGCTGTGGTTCTCCGGAAACGCCGGTGACCGCTGGGAGACTCTCCAGGCCAACCTCCCGCCGATCAACGTCGTCCGGTTCATCTGACACAGCGCAGTTCGTTACGGTTGGCCCATGCACGACCTGGTGATCCGCAATGCGACGCTGATCGACGGCACCGGTGACGAGCGCCGCGTCGCCGACATCGCCGTCGACGGCGAACGCATCAGTGCCGTCGTCGATCCGGACGGATCGACGGGCGACGGCGAACGCATCAGCGGCGGTCACCGAGAGATCGACGCCGACGGGCTGCTCGTCACTCCGGGCTGGGTCGACATCCACACCCACTACGACGGCCAGGTCACGTGGGACCCCGACGTGGCGCCGTCGTCGGTCAACGGCGTCACGTCGATCCTGCTGGGCAACTGCGGGGTCGGCTTCGCCCCGGTCCGGCCCGATCACCATGACTTCCTGATCGAACTGCTCGAAGGCGTCGAGGACATCCCCGGCACCGCGCTCAGCGAGGGCATGACCTGGGGGTGGGAGTCGTTCCCCGAGTACCTCGACCTGCTCGATCGGCTTCGCTGGACCGTCGACGTCGGCACCCAGGTTCCCCACGCCGCACTGCGCACCTACGTGATGGGCGATCGCGGCGCGGACGTCGAGGCGGTGGCCACCGCCGACGAGATCGCGACGATGTCACGGCTGTGCGAGGAGGCGCATCCGCGCCGGCGCTCTCGGATTCACCACGTCGCGCACCTACGTCCATCGCACCTCCCGAGGCCAACAGATCGGCACGCTGCGCGCCAGCGCCGACGAAGTGCTCGGGATCGCCACGGCCTTGCAGCGCGCCGGCACCGGTGTGATCCAGCTGATCTCCGATGCGTACCAGTCGACCGACGACGAGCTCGTCGCCCACGAGATCGAACTGCTCGGCCGGATCGCCACCGAGGTGGGCCGACCGCTGAGCTTCACCGTGCAGCAGAACGACGACGCACCCGACCGGTTCCGTCAGCTACTCGGCTCGATCGGCGAGTGGAACGCCGCCGGGGCCGACGTCAAGGCCCAGGTGGCGGTCCGCCCCATCGGCGTGCTGATCGGGCTGCCAGGCGACCGCCAACCCGTTCATGTTCTGCCCGTCGTACCGGCAGCTGCACACACTCACCCATGCCGAGCGAATGGCTCGCCTGCGCAACCCGGAGGTACGCCGCACGCTGCTCGACGAGCACGCAGCGTCGAGCCCGTCAGGATTCGTCGGCATCCTGCACTCGGGTTACGACCGCATGTACCCGCTGTCCGATCCGCCGGACTACGAGCCGACCCCGGCCGACAGCGTCGCCGGACGCGCCGCGACGGCCGGTGCGCGACCCGACGAGTTGCTCTACGACCTGTTGCTCGACGATGACGGCAGCGGCCTGCTGTACATCCCGCTGATGAACTACGCACGCGGCGACCTCGCCGACGTACGCGAGATGCTGACGTCGCCGAACGCGATGTTCGGCCTGTCGGATGCGGGTGCCCACTGCAACTCGATCTGCGACGGCAGCTTCCCGACCACGGCGATCACCCACTGGACTCGCGACCGCAAGCGCGGTGAGCAACTGCCGCTCGAGTACGTCGTGCACCAGCAGACCCAGCGCACCGCCCGCCACGTCGGCTGGACCGATCGAGGCGTCGTCGCTCCCGGGCATGCTCGCCGACCTCAACGTGATCGACCACGACACGGCTCTCACTGCACCCGCCGGTACTGGTCGCCGACCTGCCCGCTGGCGGCACCCGGCTGATGCAGGCGGCCGACGGCTACATCGCCACGATCAAGCGCGGCGACGTCATTGCCGAGAACGGCGAGCTCACCGGCGCTCGGCCGGGTCGTCTCCAACGCGGCCCGCTCGGCTGACCTGTCCGCCCCTGCGAACGCCCTGTCCAACGCCTTGCTGTCGAACTGTCCCGCGTGACCGATTTCATCGCTGCGCTCATCATCGCCTTCGGTGTCGTGTTCGTCGCCGAGCTCGGCGACAAGACACAACTGCTCGCACTCGACTTCGGGGCGCGCTATTCGCTGCGGACCGTCGCCATCGGCCTCACCCTCGGCTATGGCATCGCCAACGTCGTTGCGACGATCGTCGGTGGCCTCCTCGGCGCGGCACTCCCGGACCGGCCCATCCAGATCATCGGCGGGGTGGTGTTCCTCGGATTCGCTGTGATTGCGATTCGTCGAGCTCGATCCCAGACGAGCGAGCCCGACGAAGGCGAGCACGCCACGTCGGTCCGCGCCACGAGCACGATGGCCGTGATCGGTTCGATCGCAGCGTTGATCGCGGTGGCCGAGATGGGCGACAAGACCCAGATCGCGACGGCCACGCTCGCGTCGCAGTCGTCCCCAGTCGGGGTGTGGATCGGCGCCACCCTGGGCGCTGCGTCGAGCGGCATGGTCGGTGCCGTTGCCGGCAACCTGATCGGCGACCGAATTCCCGCGCGAGCACTGCAGTACGCCTCGGCGGCGCTCTTCACGCTGTTCGGCGTCGCGATGCTCGCCGGCTGGTTCTGACGTCGCCGGCTGGTTCTGGAAACGTGAGGCCATTGCCGGCACCACGCGGCCCGCCAGCGATGAGCGACGGTACGCGTACGCGGAGTCGCTTCGCTCATCGCAGCACCACGGTCCCCGTCACCGATGAGCGAAGGTGCGCGTATGCGGTCGCTTCGCTCATCGCAAACCACCAACGATCGGAAGCGTCAGTTGCGGTTGGCC
>CAVVAO010000015.1:0-42276 GCA_963746285.1 Ilumatobacteraceae bacterium
TGCAGCCCGAGACTACGTGGGCGCGGGCGAATAGATGTTGAAGCCGCCCGCTCGCACGAAACCGGCGAGCGTCATCCCCGCCCGACGTGCGGCATCGACGGCGAGCGCCGTCGGCGCGCTGACGGCGATCAGCGTGCCGAAGCCGGCGGCCCACGCCTTCTGCACCATCTCGATGCTGGCTCGCCCGCTCACGAACAGACCCCAGCCGGGCGGGCACCGTCGTGCGACCGTCGAGATGCAGCCGCCCGACGACCTTGTCGACGGCGTTGTGTCTGCCGACGTCCTCGCGGAGCACCAGGATGTTCGCCTCGTCGTCGAACGCGGCCGCACAGTGAGCGGCACCGGTGGCGCCGAACAGGTCCTGCTGTGGCCGCATCTTCGCGGCGACCTCCATCAGCACGGCTCGATCGATCGCCGTCGCCGACTCGACCGGCTGCGAGGCGGGCGACCAACGCCTCGAGTTGCTCGTTGCCACACCATCCGCAACTCGACGACGTCGTTCCGAGGCGTGGCGTCGGCACCGGGGCGCGGTGATCGGTCCGCACCGTCACGGTGTTGCGACCATCCGCGAAGGGGTCGCCGACTCCCACGACGGGCTCCCCGTGCAGCAAGCCCTCGGTGAAGCAGAACCCCACCGCGAGTTCGACGTCGTGGCCGGGCGTCCGCATCGTGGTGGTGACCAGCGTGTCGTCGAGCCGTATCGACAGCGGCTCCTCGACGATCAGTCGATCGGAGACGACGGTGTCGTGCAGGGCGCCGCCGACGGCTCGCACCTGTGTGACCACCACGTCGACGGCGTCGGCCGTCTCGGCGATCCGACCCGCTGCGTGGCTGTCCATGATGGCGACCTCGACCTCCTCGTCGAGCGCCAGACTACGCAACGGCACGGCGCTCCCGTGGTGGGCTACCGTTTCGCGATGGCTGCGAGCGACCCACCGCCGTCGGCCCCACCGCCAGCATCGTCACCGCCCGCTCGACCGACTGACCGAGCCGCTGGTGCGTGACGGCGGCGATCCTGCGCCCGGCGTCGTGGGACGAGGCACTCGAGCGCGCGGCGTCGGGCTTCGCCTCCGCCCGGGCCGATGGCGCACGTTCGATCGGCGTCTTCTCGTGTTCGAAGTCGACCAACGAGATGAACTTCGTCGCCCAGAAGCTCGCCCGGGTCGCGTTCGGCACCAACAACATCGACAGCTGCAACCGGACTTGACACGCTCCCTCCGTGGTCGGTCTGGCCACCGTCTTCGGAGCAGGAGGAGGGACCTCCTCGTACGCGGAGGCCGAAGCCGCCGACGTCATCGTGATGTGGGGATCGAACGCGCGCAACGCGCATCCGATCTTCTTCCATCACGTACTGCAGGCGGTCCGGGCCGGCGCCAAGTTGTACGTCGTCGATCCGCGCCGCTCCGAGACCGCCCAGTTCGCGGACCGTTGGCTCGGCATCGAGGTCGGCACCGACATCGCCCTCGCCAACACGATCGCCCGCGAGATCATCGTCTCCGGCCTCGCCCATCGCGACTTCATCGAGCGGGCGACCACCGGGTTCGACGAGTTCGCCGCATCGGTCGAGGAGTGGACACTGGAGCGAGGCAGCGAGGTGACCGGCGTGCCGGCCGACGCGATCCGTGAGCTGGCCCACGCCTACGCCGGCGCGGCGGCGGCACAGCTGTGTTGGACACTCGGCATCACCGAACACCACAACGGCGTCGACAACGTGCTGTCGCTGTGCAATCTGGCGCTGCTGACCGGACAGGTCGGCCGGTACGGCGCCGGCCTGTCACCGCTGCGGGGACAGAACAACGTGCAGGGCGGCGGCGACATGGGCGCCCTGCCGGACAAGCTTCCCGGCTTCCAGGCCGTGACCGACGACGCTGCCCGGACGAAGTTCGACACCGAGTGGAACGCCACCGTTCCGCCGAACGCAGGGTGGCACCTCACCGAGATGTTCCACGCGATGGAACGCAAGGAACTCCGCTCGCTGCTCGTCATCGGCGAGAACCCGGCGCAGTCCGAGGCCGACGTCAGCCGGGCGGTCGAACTGCTCGAAGGTCTCGACCACCTCGTCGTGCTCGACATCCACCTGACCAGGACCGCGGAGCTCGCCGACGTCGTCCTGCCGGGGTCGGCGTCGTGGTGCGAATCGGACGGCACGGTGACCAACTCCGAGCGCCGCGTGCAACGCGTCCGCAAGGCGCTCGATCCGCCGGGCTCGGCGCGCGACGACATCGACATCCTCGTCGACCTCGCCCGCCACCTCGGCCACGACTGGCACTACGACTCGCACGAGGACGTGTGGAACGAACTGCGCCGGCTGTCGCCGCTGCACGCCGGCATGTCGTGGCAGCGTCTCGAGGAGCTCGGGGGGATCCAGTGGCCCTGTCCCCACGACGACTCGCTCGAGCCGTCGTTCCTCCACGGACGCCTGTGGGCCGACGACCCGGCCGAACGCGGCCGACCCGCACCGTTCAGCGTCGTCGTCCACGACCCGCCCGTCGACTCGCTCGAGCGAGGAGTATCCCGCTCCGGCTCACCACGGGTCGCCGCCTCGACTCGTACAACACCGGCGTCCAGTCGGGCGGCTACCGCAGCCCCAACCGTGTCGGCGAGACGGTCGACCTCTCCCCTGACGATGCCCGCTCGATCGGCGTCGCCGACGGCGACGTCGTCAGGATCGCGTCACGTCGCGGGGCCGTCGAGGCTCCGGTGCGCATCGACGCCGGGCTGCGCGCCGGTCTCGTGTTCATGTCGTTCCACTTCCCCGACGAGGTCGACGTGAACCAACTCACCATCGACGCCACCGACCCCAAGTCGGGCACCGCCGAGTTCAAGGCGTCCGCCGTTCGCATCGAGAAGATCGAGGCGCGATGAGCAACGAGGCACGAGCGAGCACGCATGGACCTGAAGACCCGAGGTCTCGCTCCCAGCCCGTCCGAGCGTGAGTCGATCGAGTCCGTGCTCGGCCCCGCAGATGGCGACGTGGGTCGTGACCGTGTCGGCGGCGGATCGCTGCGGGCCCGCCGCCATCTGCTGCTGCCGACGCTGCACGCCGTCAACGACCGCATCGGTTGGATCAGCCCGGCGGCGATCGACCACATCGCCGAACGCCTCGACGTGTCGCCGGCGGAGATCTACGGCGTCGTCACGTTCTACGGCCTGTTCTCCACACAGGAGCGCCCCGAGCGTCAGGTGCACGCCTGCGTCGACCTGGTGTGCCGGAGCCGGGGCGTCACCGAGGACCGTCCTGCCCGACGGCGTGCACCCGTCGCCCTGTCTCGGGATGTGCGAGCAGGCACCGGCCGCGCTCGTGACCGAGGCGGGCGATCCGGCTCGACGCGTGTCGCTCGGCAACGTGCGCCGATCGACCGGCTCGGCGATCTCACCGTCCGTGCCCGCGCTCCGGCCGCCGATCCCCCAGGCCGGCGACCCCGACCTGGTGTTGCTCGCCCGCGCCGGACGGATCGAACCGCTCGACTTCGACGCCTGGGTCGCCGACGGCGGACTCGATGCGCTGCAACGGGCGCGAGAGATCGGCCCCGACGCCGTGATCGATCTCGTCGAGGCGGCCGGTCTGCTCGGCCGGGGCGGCGCGGCGTTTCCGACGGCGAGGAAGTGGCGGGCGGTCCGGAGCCAGGCCGCCACACCGCGCCACCTCGTGTGCAACGCCGACGAGTCCGAACCGGGCACGTTCAAGGATCGGGTGCTGATCGAGAACGATCCGTTCGCGCTGCTCGAGTCGATGACGATCGCCGCGCTCGCCGCGGACTGCGCCCACGGCTGGATCTACCTGCGAGGCGAGTACCCGGGCGTCGAGGCCACGCTGACGACGGCGATCGAGACCTTCCGGCGCGAGGGGATCCTCGGCGACGGGTTCGACATCACGCTGCGACGTGGAGCGGGCGCCTACATCTGCGGCGAGGAGACGGCGATCTTCAACTCGATCGAAGGGTTCCGCGGCGAGCCCCGGAACAAGCCGCCGTACCCGTTCGAGGAGGGCCTGTTCGCACTGCCGACCGTGGTCAACAACGTCGAGACGCTGATGAACGTGCCGTCGATCGTCCTCGGCCGGGCGACGTCGAACCGGCGGCTGTTCTGCCTGTCGGGGGCGATCGCGCGACCGGGCGTGTACGAGGTCGAACTGGGACTGACGCTCGGCGAGCTGATCGAACTCGCCGGCGGGCTCCCGACGGGTTCGGAACTCCAGGCCGTGCTGCTCGGCGGCGCGGCGGGACGGTACGTGGCGCCCGACTCGCTCGACCTGGTCCTCGATCACGAGTCGGTCCGCGCGGCAGGTCTGTCGCTCGGCTCCGGCGTGGTGATGGTGCTCGACCAGCACGTCGATCTCGTCGACCAGATCCGGCGCATCGCCGCGTTCTTCCGTGACGAGTCGTGCGGCCAGTGCGTGCCGTGCCGGGTGGGAACCGTCCGCCAGCAGGAGGTCCTCGAGCGGCTGGCGAACGGCGTACGCGACGGCCAGCTCGAGTTGCTCGCCGACATCGGACGGGCGATGACCGACGCCTCGATCTGCGGGCTCGGCCAGACCGCCCACCACGCGATCGAGTCCGCCGTCGTCACCCTCGGAGCGTTCGAACGATGAACGACGAGCGAGCGTCGGCGCCCGAGGCCGAGACGCCGGTCACGGCGACGATCGACGGCACCGAGGTGACGGTGGCCGAGGGCACGACGATCCTGCAGGCGTGCGGCGGGCGCGGCGGCGAGATCCCGACGCTCTGCTTCGGCGACACGATCACCCCGAAGAACGCCTGCCGGCTGTGCGTGGTCGACGTCGAGGGCTCGCGGGCGCTGGTGCCGGCGTGCTCGCGGCCCGTCGAGGCCGACATGGTGGTGCACACACGCTCCGAGCGCGTCGACCACGCCCGCCGGATGGTGCTGGAGTTCCTCGGCTCGTCGGTCGACCTGTCGCTGACCGAGAACGTCGCCGAGTGGAACGACGAGTACGGCGTCGACACCGACCGCTACGGCCCCGACGCGGCCACGGTCGCCCAGCCGGTCAAGGTCGACAACGACCTCTACGTGCGCGACTACTCCAAGTGCATCCTCTGCTACCAGTGCGTCGACGCCTGCGGCGAGCAGTGGCAGCAGAGCTTCGTGATCGACATCGCCGGGCGCGGGTTCGACGCGCACGTGTCGACCGAGCACGACGTCGCGCTCCCCGACTCGGCGTGCGTCTACTGCGGCAACTGCATCCAGGTGTGCCCGACCGGCGCGCTGATGCCGACCACCGAGTTCGACATGCGGGCGAACGGATCGTGGGACGAGGAACGTCAGGTCGTGACCGAGACCGTCTGCGGCTTCTGCGGGGTCGGGTGCGTGCTGGAACTCCACGTGCAGGACAACACGATCGTGAAGGTCACCTCACCGCGCCGACAACCCGATCACCCACGGCAACCTGTGCATCAAGGGCCGGTTCGGCTTCCAACACGCCCAGAACCGCCCCGCGCCACCGACGGACGGCACCACGGTGGGTTCGCCGACGTCCGCGCCTCGGTGACGTGCTCACCGACCGAGCGGGGCGCCGAACGCAGCCGAGGTGCTGACGCTCGGCGCCCCAACCACGTTTGCGTCGCGTTTCCGCTGGACCACCCCATCGGAACCGCGACGCAAACGGGCGAAATCTCAGAGGATCGAGTCGTCGACCCAGCTGCCGTGGAAGCCGAACGGCACACGCTGCGGGCAGGTGCACCCGGGCGACCGGCTCGGTGCCCGGGCGCCGACCCGTCGAGGATCACGAGGTCGGAGGAGTCCGTCGGCGGCGTCGTACACGAAGCCGATCACCCAGCCCTCGTCCTCGCCGGCGGCGTCGTCGTCCTGGACGAACACGAACTCGGCCGGGAACGCGTTCGGGCCGAAGTCGTAGGTCTGCTGGGCGCCGGTCTGCAGGTCGTACTTGACGACGTTGCCGGGTCGACGTGATCACGCCGTCGCCGCCGCCACGCGGCGCGACGCCCCAGCCGTAGCGGTGCTTGAGCCCGACCACGCGGTCGTCGACGCGCGGGAACGCGTGCGAGACGTCGTCGAGTTGCTGTTCGCTCACCGCGCCCGACGCCAGGTCGAACGTCCAGCGGTGGAGGTAGGACGGCGTCGACGTCGTCCATCGAGTTGCGCCACATCGACGCGTGGCGGCCGACGTCGCACACGACCGTGTCGCCCTCGACGTAGGCGTTCAGCGGGTGGAACACGTAGCACGGGTCGATCGTCGAACCAGCGGATGTCGGCGTCGGTGCCCATGCGCGGCACGATGCCGATGCGGGCGCCGTAGTCGTCGTCCCACTTCAGCGGCGCCTCGCAGGTTCGACAGGTCGAACACGACGGGCAGGTCCATGAAGATCGCGTGGTCGCGGGTGATCATGAAGTCGTGCATCATCGTGCCGGCCGGGCACGGTGATCTCCGCCGAGTGCACGAGCGCACCGGACGCGTCGAGCACGTGATACGTCAGGAACGGCGCCACCGGCGAGTAGCCGAAGAAGTGCAGCTCGCCGGTCTCCGGGCACAGCTTCGGATGGGCGGTGAACGCGGTGGTCAGCTGGCCGCCGAAGTCGTCGCAGCCGATCGTGTCGAGCTCCGGGCTCAGCTCGTACGGGCAGGTGCCCCTCCTCGAGCGCCCAGATGCGGCCGGCGTGGCCGAGCACGTGGGTGTTCGCGGCGCTCGCCGTCGGGTCGAACATCGTCTCGGGGTCGGTGGCCTCGAGGCCCTTGCTCGAGCTTCGTCGTCTGCACGCAGCGGTTGCGGTACCACTCGGCCTTGCCGCCGTCGAGGCGCACGCCGTGCACCATGCCGTCACCGAAGAACCAGTGGCCGGCGCGTTCCCGACGCCGGGTTCGTCCCGTTGCGCAGGTAGCGCCCCGACAGCGACGGCGGGATGGCCCCCGTCACCTGCAGGTCGAACTGCGGTGAGTTCGTTCATGCACCGGCGCGTAGTTCCCCTGGAGGAACCACGGTGTGGTGTCGGATTGGCGATCCTCGAGATCGGTCATGGCTGCATCCTTTCATTCGTGTCGATGGGTCTGGTCGGTGTCGATGGTGGAGGTCGGAGCGGGCTCACTGCCCGCCGGCCACGGTGATGATCTGGCCGGTGACCCAGCCGCCGGCGGCGCTGGCGAGGTACAGCGCCGCCGCCGCGATGTCGTCGGGGGTGCCCAACCGCTTCATCGGCGTGCGCTTCGCGGCCAGCCGTTCGAGGTCGGACACGTCCATGTCGAGCGCGGTCATCATCACCTCGGTCGGCACCATGCCGGGAGCGACCCCGTTGACGCGGATGCGCGGGGCGAGTTCCATCGCCATCGTCAGGGTCAGCGCGTTCACGCCGGCCTTCGCGGCCGAGTAGTGACCGCTGCCGAGCACCGCCCGGGTGGCCGCCGGCGAGGTGACGTTGATGATGCAGCCACCGTCGTTCATCCGTTCGTTGGCGATCACCGACGCCGACCCAGACCGCGGTGAGGTTGAGGCTCAGGCAGCCGCCCAGTCGGCTTCGTCGAGCTCCACGAGCGGCGAGCGCACGGTCGATCCGCCGGCGTTGTTGACCCAGACGTCGATGCCGCCGAACGCGTCGATCGTCGCGTCGGCGAGCGCGACCAGGGCGTCGCGGTCGGTCACGTCGGTCGGCACGGCGAGCGCCCGACCCGCCGCCTGGCGTTGATCTCGTCGGCGACGCGCTGCACGCGGTCGACGTGACGCGCCGCGACGACGACCGCGGCGCCGGACTCGGCGTAGGCCTTGGCGATGCCTTCACCGATGCCCTGGCCGCCGCCCGGTGACGACGGCGACCTTGCCGGTGAGTTCGAAACTGTGCATGTGGTGCTCCTGTGAAGTCGATGGATGGGTGTCGGTGGGTGGTGCGTTGGTGCCGCGGGTCAGACGCCCGCGGCGATGGCGCGTCCGGCGAACTCGTCCATGCGGTCGAGGCCGCCGTCGCCGGCGAAGAAGAACGCCGGCACCATGATCCGCCCGACTCCGAGTTCGGTGAGCTTCTCGACGCCGGCGACCGGGTCCATCATCTGCGTGCTGAACATCGCGTTGATCTCGATCTCGTCCGGATCGCGTCCGTGGTCCTCGGCTGCCTGGCGCACCCGAGCGATCAGCGAGGCGAGCCGGTCGACGTCGCCCTCGCCGGGGAAGTATCCGTCGGCGAGGCGCGCAGCACGACGGATCGCGACGTCGCTGTCGCCGCCGACCAGGATCGGGATCGTCGGCTGAATCGGGCGGGGGCTGCAGGTGACCTTCGGGAAGTCGACGAACTCGCCGTGGAACTCGACCTCGGGGCCGGACCACAGGGTGCGCATCGCCTCGATGTACTCGTCGTTGCGGGCACCGCGGCGTGCCCACGGCACACCGAGTGCGTCGAACTCCTCCTCGAGCCAGCCGACACCGAGGCCGAGTTCGACCTTGCCACCCGACAGCTGATCGAGCGTCGCGAGTTCCTTCGCCAGGATCAGCGGGTTGCGTTGCGGCACGATCAGGATGCAGGTGCCGAGGCGCATCGTCGGAGCTGCTGCCGCGGCGAACGCGAGCCAGATCAGCGGGTCCGGGATCGGCGTGTCGGGCAGCGCAGGGATCTTGCCGTCGGCGGTGTAGGGGTACGACGACTCGATCTTCGACGGCAGGATGACGTGCTCACCGCCCCACAGCGACTCGAACCCCGCCGCCTCCGCGCGGCGACAGATCTCCATCGACGCCTGGTGATCGATGGCAATGCTGCTGGCGAACGCCAATCCGAACTTCATGTGCGGCTCCCTCTCCGGTCGAAGATCCGAAATTTACTCGTGGTACGTTTCCGGCGACGACTCGGACGACAACAGCGACTTGGAGCGTGACGCAATGACCGACCAACCCGTTGACTACGAAGACCTGACCTCGATGCAGCTCGACGATGCCGCGCTCGCTGCGCTCGTCGAGCCCGGCGGTGAGTGCATCTTCAACTGGACCAACGCCCAGGGATACCCCGTCGGCGTGGTCGTCGCGTACGTGTGGCGCGACGGCAAGTTCTGGACGACGTGCGCCGACCGGCGCAAGCGTGTGCCGGCGCTGAAGAAGCGGCCGCAGTCGGGTGTGGTGATCAACCGGGGCGGCAAGACGGCGTCGTACAAGGGCGACTCGATCGTGCACGCCAACGGCGATCCCGGCTTCGACGAGTTGAAGTCGTGGTTCTACGACACGCTCTCGGGCGTCGCGTCGAGCCCTGACGACGAGTACCGCAAGGCCTTCCGCAAGTTCCTCGACTCGCCGCACCGCGTGATCATCGAGACCGAGGCCAACCTCGTCGTCGCCTTCGACACCGTCAAGTTCGCCCAGTTCACCAACGAAGCCATCGCCGCCGGCCAAGCGGAATAACGATCACGCCTGGGGTCTGACCCCTGGCGTGATCGATCACGTGTGGGGTCTGACCCCAGGCGTGATCAGCCACGGCCGAGGAGCGCGTCACCGACGAGGAACGTCTGCACGTCGCGCACGAGGCGCGGACCGTAGTGGCCACGGATCAGCTCGAGGGCCGCATCCGCATCGGCGCCGCCGCCGGCGCGCTGGAGTTCGTCGATGTCGATCATCGTCGCCTGCAGCGCCTCGCCCAAGTCACGATGTGCGGCCATCACGGCGCTGCGATCGAGTGGGATCGGGACCTCGTCGCGCTGCACCGATCGTCGACGCTCGTTGGCGGATGCGGTCGGCGGCGTCGCCCGAGGAGTCCCCGAGCCGCTCGGCGACCTCGCGCAGCAACGCCATCATCTGGTTGTGCTCCTCGGCCAGATACTGGTCGTAGACGGGAAGCAGCTGGCGGATCCCCTGGATCACCGACTGCATCATCTGCGCCGTGGCCGCAGCTTTGGGATTGACGACGTTGGGGAGGATGTCGGTGCTGATGCTGATCAGCACGCCCTCCAGCATCTGGTCGATGCTCGGCGACGTGTTCACTGTGGGACCCCCGGATAGTGGAGCAGACGGAGCAGGTTCGGCAAGGTCGCACCGGCGGACTGCACGAGATAGAGGTGCATGAACTCGGTGGTCTCGCCGTCGAGGCGGCGCTTGATGGCGGCCTGCACCGGCACCGCGATGTTCGCCGTGCCGAACAGTGTGAAGTAGTCGACCTCGTCCTGGGTGATCTCGAAGCCGGTCAGCTTGTTGTAGTAGGCGAGGAATCCGCCCTCGTCGACCGGGTGCTCCATCACCTTGGTGTTCGAGAGGATGTCCATCGTGGTCATCCACCCGAGATCCTCGCGTGGGTCGCCGATGCGGGCGTTCTCCCAGTCGATCAACGCCGTGACCCTGCCGCCCTCGTACAGGAAGTTCGCCGGGTTGAAGTCGCCGTGCACCAGCACGAGCGGCAGCGGTCGTGGCTTGGTCCGACGCAACGTGAGGAACAGATCGAGGATCGGCGTGACACCCGGGTCGTAGTTGATCGTCGGGAACGACCGGATGTAGTAGTCGATCGTCGTGTCGATGTAGGTGTCCCACGTGGAGGCGTCGATGCCTTCGTTCCGCGGGTCGGCGAGGCGGCCGTGCGGGTCGATCTTGGTCACGTCGGTGGTGTGGAGTTCGACGAGCACCTCGCAGAGGTGACGCATGACGTCGTCGGCATGGTGCGCGTCGGGACCGTCGTGGAACAGATTCGACGTCTGGGAGCAGCCGTGCATCCGCTGGATGACCATCGCCGGCTCGCCGAAGCGTTCCGGATCCATCTCGTGGCCGAGGCTGCGTCCGACGGGAAGGTTCGTGTGCAGACGCAACGCCTCGATCAGGTCGTGCTCGATGGCGCGGCTGGTGTGCAGGATCGACACCGCCGGTGGCGGATCCTTGCGCAGGATCAGCGGGTGGTGCTCCTCCCCCGTCGGTGACTGCACCACCGCATCGAAGCGGTAGGTCTCGCGTGAGTAGCCCCCGGCGATCGGCTCGAAGCCGGTCACCTCGATGTGTTCGGCGTCCGGGAAGTACTCCCGCAGCAGTTCCACCAGTCGTGCTTCCATCAACCAAGCCCCCTTGTTGAAGTGCGGGAGAACGTAGCACAGCTGGTGACACGAGGCCGCGTGGCGACCGCCCTCTGACGCGGGTCGATCACGCCAGGGGTCAGACCCCAGGCGTGATCGGCTCGATCGGACGTGGACGGCTCTGTTCTGCTGAGCTGCACGGATGCAGTTCGGCATCTTCTACGAACACCAGCTCCCGAAGCCGTGGAGCGACGACGACGAGTTCTGCCTGTTGCGCGACGCGCTCGATCAGGTCGAGCTCGCGGACCGGCTCGGCTTCGACTACGCGTGGGAGGTCGAACACCACTTCCTCGACGAGTACTCGCACTCGTCCGCGCCCGAGGTGTTCCTCGCCGCGGCGGCGGCTCGCACGTCGCGGATCCGGTTGGGCCACGGCATCCGCCAGGTGATCCCGAAGTACAACCATCCGGCGCGCACCGCCGAGGGACTGGCGACGCTCGACCTGATCTCCGACGGCCGCGTCGACTTCGGCATCGGCGAAGGGGCGACCCGGCTGGAGTTGCACGGCTTCGACATCCCGGCCAAGCAGAAGCGGGCGATGGCGCTGGAGGCCGCCGAGCAGATCGCCAACATGATGGTGCTCGACCCGTACCCCGGCTACGAGTCCGAGACGTTCTCGATGCCGTGCCGCAACGTGCTGCCCAAGCCGCGCCAGAAGCCGCACCCGCCGATGTGGATGGCGTGCACCAACCGCGACACGATCAAGGTCGCCGCCCGCCACGGCATCGGCGCGCTGGCGTTCAGCTTCGTCGATCCGGACGAGGCGAAGTCGTGGGTCGACGTGTACTACGACATCGTGCAGGAGCGACGAGTGTGTGCCGCTCGGCCACACCGTGAACGCCAACATCGCGCTGGTCACCGGGTTCTCGCTGCACGAGGACCGCGCCGAGGCGATCCGGCGCGGGCAGGAGGGCTTCGAGTTCTTCGGCTACGCGCTCAACGCGCTCGTCGCGCACGATCAGGTACCGGGTCGGACGGATCTGTGGGGCGAGTTCCAGGCGCGCCGTTCAACCGACAGCGTCGAACGCAAGATCGCCGCGGCCGACGAGCAGGGTGACTCGTTCGCGAGCTGCATCGGCACGCCCGCGGACGCGGCGCGCTACCTGCGCCAGATGCGCGACGTCGGCGTCGACCAGATCATCTTCATCCAGCAGGCGGGACGCAATCGCCACGCCGACATCTGCTCGTCGCTCGAACTGTTCGCGTCCGACGTGCTGCCGGAGTTCGCCGCCGACGAAGCGGAGCGTCAGGCCCGAAAGGCGGCCGATCTCGCCCCGTTCATCGAGGCCGCGCTCGCCCGCAAGGCAGTGGATGCAGCCGCTCGCCGACGCCGACATCCCCGTCGTCCGCGCCTCGGTCGCCAAAGCCCAGACCGCCGGCTCCCTCGCCTGACGTTCCCCGAGCCCGGGTCTCAGCACGGTCCTCCCCGGCCCCGTCCCCACCCGGACCGTGACGGTCCTCCCCGGCCCCGTCCCCACCCGGACCGTGAGCGAACTACGTTTCGCGGATGAGCATCGAGAAGATCAATCCGCCCACACTCAGCGAGCCGGTCGGCTACAGCCACGTCGTGGTCGCATCGGGCACCAAGCGCGTCTACGTCGCTGGTCAGACAGGCGTCGGACCCGATGGTGTCGTCGTCGGCCCGGATCTCGCGTCGCAGACCGCACAGGCGTTACGCAACGTCGGGACCGCACTCGAGGCCGGCGGCGCCACCTGGGACGACGTCGCCAAGATGACGATCCTCGTCGTCGGCTACGAACCGAGCATGGCCGACGCGTTCTTCACCGGCGTCGGCGAGGTGTTCGGCGACGCGATGCCCAATGCCGGCGACGACGCTCCACGGCGTCCACTCGCTGTTCGAGCCGGAGTTCCTCGTCGAGATCGAGGTTGTCGCCGAACTCTGACGGACTCCCCGAGCGCCGAGCGGCACCCTGTCCTTTCGGACCCGACCCGAAAGGACAGGCGACGGTCAGTCGGCGATCTTGCGGTTCATGTTCTCGTGGTAGTGGGCGAGCTTGCACTCGCGGTCGTTGAGGATGTGCTTCGTGTAGCCGCTCGACCGCTTGGTGCGCGCCAGCTGGTCGTAGATCTCGATGTCCTCGGCGACGACACCCTTGAGGCCCTCCCAGTGCCGCATCGTGCGCGCGTAGTAGTCCGCGTACTCCGGATCGTTCAGGTCGCCGGGGTAGATCAACTGCCAGCACAGGAATCGCGTGCGGTCGACGTCGATCGGGATCGGGTTGAAGACCTGGACGTGCTCGGGATTGCAGTTGAACACCGTGTTCGGGAAGACCACGTAGTGACAGATCGCATAGCGGTGATGGTCGGGATCGTCGGCGAGCTTGTCGAGGTTGTCCGCCCGCGGCACGAAGCACATGTAGTTGTCGCCGACGATGTGGAACGACGTGTTGCGCGACGCCTTGGTCCACGACGCGTCGACATGGTGCAGTTGTTTGGTGTGGTAGATCTCGTTGAAGCCGTCGACGATCGCCTTGTAGTTGACCGGCACGTCCCACTCGAGCACCTCGTGGAGGATCATGTCCTCCATCCGGAACTGGCCGAGGTCGGCGGAGATCTCGGGGCCGATCGCCTCGATCAGCGGCGGCGCGACGTCGGGTCCGGCGAGGTTGATCCACACCCAGCCGCCCCACTCGTCGGCAGCGACCGCGGGCGAACGAAGACCCTCGAGATCGGCGGGATCGAAGTCGTCGCGGTCGGGCACGCCGACGACCAATCCGGTCGTGTCGTACACCCACCCGTGGTACGGGCAGGTGAAACGCTTGGCGCCACACCCGACGAGTTCGCCGACGAGCGCGGGTCCGCGGTGCTGGCACACGTTGTGGAACGCGGCGAGTGAACCGTCGGCCTGGCGGGTGACGACGACGGTCTCGCCGTGGCCCTCGAACGTCAGCCAGTCGCCGGTTCCGACGATCTGCTCGGAACGGCCGGCGATGATCCAGTGCGCGCCGAGCACGCGTTCGCGCTCCAACTCGAAGCGCATCGGGTCGCTGTAGACGTCTCGCGGCATCGTGCTCGGGCCGTAGTCGGGGACGAGCTGCACGCTCGGGCCCAATCGGACCGGGACGTCACCTCGTGTCGGTACATGCACCATCTGGACCTCACTCGCTTCGCTCATTCGGGACGTTTGTGTTGCGTTCTGGATGGGACGGGTCATCCGAAGTGCAACGCAAACGTGATTGCGGGATGTCTATTTCTAACAGTTGTGATATTTTACGTCAATGCCGAAGATCGTCGACATCGACCAGCGCCGCACGGAACTCGCGGCGGCGGCCGCCCGCGTGATCGCGCGCGCCGGTGTCGACGGTGCCTCGATGCGTGAGATCGCAACCGAGGCCGGGTGGACCACCGGGACGCTCGTGCACTACTTCGCGAACAAGCACGAACTGCTCGACTTCACCCTGCGCGCGTCCATCGAGCAGCGCAGCGCCCGCCGATCGGCGCTGGGCGAGCTGTCCCCCGCAGGACGCGCTGCGGGCATCGCTCGAGAGCGCGCTGCCGACCGACGACGACACGAGGGTCCACTGGATCGTGACCGTCGCGTTGGCGGGCGCCGCAGCGAGCGACGAACGACTCGCCGCGACCCAACGCGACCTGTACCGGGGGTACCGGAGCTATCTCATCGACCTGCTCGCGGCAATGCCAGCCGTCGACGACGCCACGACCGAAGCCGAGCGATTGATCGGCTTGGTCGACGGGATCGCGCTGCAGGCCTTGTTCGATCCCGAGGCGTGGCCGCCCGAACGCCAACTCCGAGCGCTCGACGCTGGCCTGCTGACCGAGAGCCTCGTGCCGTGATCGCTCCTCGCGCATTGCACGCCGACGACCTGGTGCTCAGCCACTTCAGTCTCGATCGCAACCACCCTCTCGACGACCGCATCCGCGCGGCGTCCGCCGCCGGATTTGCCGGCATCGGACTCTTCGCCGGGCAGTTCATCCAGCTCCGCGAGGCCGGGTTCACGATCGTCGAGCTGCGCGATCTGCTCGACGCCGTCGGGCGTGTGCCTCGCCGAGATCGAGGTGCTCGCCGGGTGGGGCGCAGCGACACCGACCGATGGATACGGCGAGTTCGAAACGGTGGTGTGGGAGCTGGTCGACGCGTTCGAGAGCCGCTACGTGCAGGCGATCGGGCCGGTCGAGGGATCGATCGCCGACGCGGCGAGGCGGTTCGGTGCCGTGTGCGACCGCGCTGCCGACCACGGCGCGGTGGTGGGGCTCGAGTTCCTGCCGTTCACCAACATCGTCGACGCCGCCGACGCGCTCGCCATCGTCGAGCAGGCCGACCGGCCGAACGGCGGTGTGTGCGTCGACATCTGGCACCATGCCCGTGGGGCGAACGACCTCGACCTCATCCGGGCGATCCCGCCCGAGCTGGTCATGGGCGTCCAGATGAGCGACGGCCCCCGCGAGCCTGCGCTCGCCGACTACAAGGACGACTGCCTGCGCAACCGGGTGCCGCCCGGCGAGGGCGAGTTCGGCGCCGTCGACTTCGTCCGAACGCTGATCGATCTCGGCGTCGAGGTGCCGTGGTCGCTCGAGGTCTGCAACGACGACGTGTGGGGCCACCCTGGCACCGACCACGCCCGAGCCGCCGCCGACGGCATGCGCCGGTGCTCGAGACAAGCCCGCGACCTGCAACCCGAGGAGACGCCATGAGTACCGATCTGACCGGAACCACCACGATCGTCACCGGCGCCACCGGCGGCATGGGACGGGCGATCACCGCCCGGCTCGCAGCCGCAGGCGCCGACGTGATCGCCACCGATCTGTCCGATGCCGGCGCCGACGCGCTGCTCGCCGCTGCGACGGGATCGGTCCATTTCGTCGCTGCCGACGTGAGCGTCGCCGACGACATCGCTGCGGTCGTCGCCACCGCGATGAGCCGCACCGGACGGCTCGACTCCGCCGTGAACGCCGCGGCGATCGAGTTCGAGACGGTGCCGCTCCACGAGTGCAGCGAGGACGACTTCGAGCGGATGATGCGAGTCAACGTCCGCGGCGTGTTCCTCGTCGATGAAGCACGAGATCGCCGCGATGTTGGACAGCGGCACGGCCGGGTTCGATCGTCAACATCGCGTCGACCAACTCGTTCCGGCCCCAACACGATCAGCCGGCCTACACCGCGAGCAAGCACGCCGTGCTCGGCCTCACCCGCAGCGCGGCGTTCGACTACGCGAGCCGCGGCATCCGGGTGAACGCGATCTGCCCCGGAGCGATCGACACCCCGATGCTGCGCACTGCGATGGAACGCCGCGGACGCGACGCCGACTCCACCGCTCGTCGTCTGAGCCCGATCGGGCGTTTCGGCGAGCCGTCCGAGATCGCCGACGCAGCGCTCTGGCTGGTGTCGTCGGCGTCGTCGTTCACCACCGGCCACGCCCTCGCCGTCGACGGCGGCATGCTCACCAGCTGATCACGTCTCGGGGTCTGACCCCTGGCGTGATCAGGGTTCGGGGTGGAGGAATCGAGGAACGGTACCGTCGCAGCGGGAAGCGACCGAACGAAGGGGAACGACGTGCTCGATTACGTGATCAAGGGTGGAACGATCGTCGACGGAACAGGCGCCGCGCCGACGACCGGCGACGTCGGTGTGCGTGACGGCGTGATCGTCTCCGTCGGCGGCACGATCACCGAGGCCGCCAACGAGACCATCGACGCCGATGGCGCGATCGTCACGCCCGGGTGGGTCGACGTGCACACCCACTACGACGGCCAGGTCAGCTGGGACGACGTGATGGATCCGTCGGCCGGCAACGGCGCGACCACCATCGTGATGGGCAACTGCGGCGTCGGCTTCGCGCCGGTTCGTCCGGGCGGCGAGCAGACGCTGATCGAGCTGATGGAGGGCGTCGAGGACATCCCCGGCACCGCGCTCCACGAGGGCATGGAGTGGGGTCAGTGGGAGTCGTTCCCCGACTACATGGACTACATCGCCAGCCGCCGCTACTCGCTCGACATCGGCGCCCAGGTCGCCCACGGCGCGGTGCGCTACTACGTGATGGGCGAGCGCGGGAGCGCGAACGAGGACGCCACCGCCGACGACATCGACACGATGGCGACGCTGGTCGCCGAGGCGGTCGACGCCGGCGCCGTCGGCTTCAGCACGTCGCGCACGATCGGTCACCGATCGTTGCACGGAGCGCCGGTGCCGGGCACGTTCGCTCCGGTCGACGAGCTGGTCGCGATCGCCGAGGCGATGGGCCGCACCGGCAAGGGCGTGTTCGAGCTGATCCCGGCGGGCACCGTCGGCAAGCTCGAGGGCCTCGGCGGCGAGCGCTTCACGCCGTACGAGGAGTTCGAGTTGATGCGGACCGTCGCGAAGCGCGGTGGCCGCCCGGTGACGTTCACGCTCGTGCAGTCGCCGGACTACGACCAGGACCTGTGGCGCGAGATCCTCGACCTCACCGCCGAGGCCAACGCGGACGGCGCCGCAATGCACCCGCAGGTGTCGTCGCGCCCGATCGGTTTCGTCACCGGCCTGGAGAGCTACCACGCCTTCCAGCGCCGACCGACCTACATGGCGCTCGCCCATCTTCCCGTGTCCGAGCGGGCACGCGAGATGGCCAAGCCGGAGGTCAAGGCGGCGATCCTCTCCGAGGCCGACGTGCCCGTCGCCGAGGCCGGCTCGATGGCCAACCTCTACTCGCTGTTCCAGATGGCCGCGCCGATGATGTACCCGCTCGCCGATCCGGTCGACTACGAGCCGACGCTGGACAAGACGCTCGGCGCCCGCATGGCGGCGACCGGCCGCGAGCCGTTCGACGTGCTCTACGACTTCCTGCTCGAGGACGAGGGCCGCTCGATGGCCGCGCTGATGGGAGGCAAGGACATCGCCGAGATCCAGGAGGTGCTGCGCGAGATGCTGCTGAACCCGCACACGGTCACCGGGCTCAGCGACGCCGGCGCCCACGTCACCCTGATCTGCGACGCCACGATGCCGACGACGCAGCTCACCTACTGGGTGCGCGACCGCAAGCGCGGCGAGCGCCTCCCGCTCGAGTTCGTCGTCGCGAAGCAGACCGCCGGCAACGCTCGCCTCTACGGCCTCCACGATCGTGGACTGCTCGCTCCCGGCAAGCGCGCCGACGTCAACGTGATCGACCTCGACAACCTCACGGTCGCTCCCCCGAAGGCCCACCACGACCTGCCCGCCGGCGGCACCCGGCTGATCCAACCCGTCAAGGGCTACCTCGCCACGATGGTCAAGGGCGAGGTCACCCGCCGCCACGACGCCGACACCGGCGCCCGCCCCGGCACCCTCGTTCGCAGCAGCTGACGATCACGCCTGGGGTCCGACCCCAGGCGTGATCGCGGTCGATCAGCCGCTTCGCAGCGCGACGATGCCCTGCAGGAAGAACTCGACCGCGCGGTGGACGGGATCGTCGGCTGCGTCGAGTTCGGAGCGGCGCAGCACGGCGCCGAACGGAGCGTTCCAGAACTCGGTCGGGCCGGGACGGCCGGCGTCCCACGGGCCGACGTAGAGGTACGGCTCGTCGCAGTACCCGTCGCCGGCGGCGGCGCCGAGGTTCGTGCGCACACCTGGCCCGGCGTCGAGGTCGATGCCGTAGTCGAAGTGCTCGGGCCACAGTCGTCCGACGGATGCCGCGGCAGCAGGGACCGACGCGATCGCCTCGTCGATCGCGCGCTGGCCGAGCAGGTACCACTCCCCCAGCACCTGCACCGCCGTGCTGTCGAGCACGATCGATTCGTCGGGGTCACCGGGCGACGGCGTGTCCCTGCCGACCCAGAACGCAGGGTCGGGATCGAATCCGATCGCCGCGCAGAGCCCACCGATCGTGTTGCCGGCGATCGGTGACGACCTCGGTGGTCGCCTCGGCGACGTAGATGTCGGCGCCGACGACCCGTTCGACGAGCAGCGAACCGCCGACGAGGCGCACCCGTTCCCGCTGCGGCCCGACGGGTGGCGTCCCGAACCCGCCGGCGACGGTGACGAGGTCGAACAGGCCGTCGTGGCGGACACCGGGCCTGGCCGAGCACATGGGTGGCGAGTCGTTGCATCGTCAGGCGCTGCGCCGTCCAGTCGTGCGGGAGCGGGTGGAAGTTCGAACCGGCACCAGACATCGACCCGACCCTATTCGCCTACGATCGGGCGATGCTGCCGTTGGCCGGTGTCCGGGTGATCGAAGCCGGACAGATGATCTCGGCGCCGATGGCCGGCGTGATCATGGCCGAGCAGGGCGCCGAGGTGATCAAGGTCGAGCTCGCCGACGGCGTGGGCGACCGGCTGCGCCAGCTCGGCACGTCACGCAACTCGATGAGCGCGCTGTTCAACAGCGTGAACCGCGGCAAGAAGTCGGTCACCCTCGACACGAAGCATCCCGACGGCCTCCGAGCGTTGCTCGATCTCTGCGCGACCGCCGACGTCTTCCTGCAGAACTTCCGGCCGGGCGCCGCCGAGCGGATGGGTGTGGGCGAGGCCCAGGTCCGAGCGATCAATCCCGACATCGTCTACGTGTCGGTGTCGGGGTTCGGCAGCACCGGCCCCAAGGCCGAGCAGAAGGTGTACGACTACGTCATCCAGGCGATGACCGGCATGGCCGACCTGCAGCAGGGCGACACCGGCGCACCGCAGCTGGTGCGACAGTTCGTCGTCGACAAGACGACGGCGATCACGGTGAGCCAGGCGATCACCGCAGCGCTGTTCGCCCGCGAACGCGGACACGGTGGTCAGCACGTCGAGCTGTCGATGCTCGACATCGGGCTGTGGTTCTTCTGGCCCGACGGGATGATGGATCGCTCGCTGACGGGTGACGGCATCGCCGAGGCGTCCCACTTCGCCGACATGTACTCGATCCGACCGACCCGAGACGGTGCCGTGGCGTTCGTCGCCAGCGGGAATCGGACGTGGCCGAACCTGTGCCGGGCCTTCAAGCCCGAGCTGCTCGAGGACCCTCGCTTCACCACGATGCGCGACCGCGACGTCAACGGCGAGGCGCTCGCCGCGATCTTCGACGAGGCCGTCGGGGCGCTGACCACCGCCGAGGCGATGCAACGGATGGTCGACAACGACGTGCCCGGCGCCCGCATCGTGACGCGCGACGAGGTCGCCCACGACCCGCAGGTGATCCACAACGGATCGCTGGTCGAGCTCGACGACGGCCCGATCGGACCACGAGTCGAGGCCCGTCCGCCAGCGCACTTCGGCGACGGCGAGCGGGTGGTGCCGCCGGCGGCGCCCGCACTCGGCGCCGACACCGTCGAGGTCCTCGCGTCGCTCGGCTACGACGACGACCGCATCGCCGCGCTGCGCACCGCCGGCGTGCTCGGCCCGACCGATTGACCGCCCGCCCCACGCCGCCAACCACGTTTGCGTTGCAGAACGGATGGGACGGGTCATCCGAAATGTCACGCAAACGGGGTTGAGCGGGGGGGCGGTCAGGTCGGGGTGTTGCCGGCGCGGAGTTCGCGGATGATGGTGTCGATCACCCACGCGACCACCGGACCCGACTCGGTGCCGGGGACGCCGAACTCCTCGCGCATGCGCAGCCACGCCTGGGTCGACACGAGACAGCGGAAGACGGCAGCGATGCGGATGCGCTCGCGCTCGTCGAGGTCGGGGAGACCGGCGGCAAGCAGGTCGCGCATGTCGCGCGTGTTCGCCTGGGTGTCGGCGGCGAAGTGGCGGGGATCCGCGTTCAGGACGGCCTCGGCACGAGCGGCCACGTAGTGCTCGTCGAGCAACTCCATCAGCCGACGGCTCGTCGGCAGCGAGATCGTCGAGGTCGCCGGCGCCGAACGACGGCTTGTCGGAGATCGGGAGGCAGACGCTGCGACAACCCGTCGAGCAGCGCCCGCCGATCGGGGAAGTGGCGGTACACCGTGCGTTCGGAGACGCCGGCGAGCGTGGCGATGTCGCGCGTGGTCACCTCGTCGGCACGGTGATCGCCGAGCAGGGTCGGTCAACGCGTCGAGGATCAGATCCCGCGTCTGCGCGACCTGGCGCTCACGCAGCGTCGGGGTGGAGGCATCGCGGTCGGAGGGTTCGGGTGAGGTGCTCATCGTGGCTCTCGGACATCTTGGCAGGTCTCCGACATGATGACAACATTATGTCTTGACGGCAGTCCTCTGACATGATTGAGTCGTCGATGAGCCGAAGGGGGCATCCATGACCGACCGCATCCACCCACGTCCGCACCATCGACCACGACGTCGTCCACCATCACGTTCGAGCCGCCGGCGCCGGGCCAGTGGGAACTCGAGACCGCGCACCACGGGCTGCGACCACTCTCGCCGTTCCTGCGCGACACCTATCAGCGGGCGTTCGAGTCCGGCATCGTCGAGCCGTTGGAGCGCTACGGCCTCCCGCTCGCATCCGTCGAGGCCAAGTTCGTCCACGGTTGTCTCTACATGCGTCCGCTGGCGATCGGCGAGAAGCCCGGCTCCACGCCCAAGGCACCGCCGCCGGCGTTCGTGATGAAGGTGCTGTCACGCGCTGCACCCCGAGTTGCGCCGACGAGCGAAGACGGCCGAGCAGGCGTTCGCGGAGCGGCGCTGGCGCCAGGAGGTCGACGAGTGGTTCGACCGCGACCGAGCGACGCAACTCGCGGAGAACCGCGCGCTGCAGTCCGTCGAGCCCGGCAGCGCTCGACGACGTCGAGCTGGCGGCGCACATCACCGCCGCGCTGGCGCACTTCGAGAACGGGGCGCGCCGAAATCTGGCGACGCACGGCGGCGACCTCGTGCCGACCGGCGACCTGCTCGCGCACTGCGAGCAGTGGGGCATCGACGCCAACGACGCGGCCGGACTGCTCACCGGCAGCTCGCCGGCGACGGTCGAGACGGCCGTGATGCTGCGTCCGGTGGCCCGCGCGATCCAGGAGAGCGGAGTGTCGCCCGCATCGCTCACGTCGGTCGACGACGTGCGAGCGCTGAGCGTCGACGCGCGAGGCCGCCGTCGACGCCTGGCTCGACCTGCATGCGTGGCGCACGGTCACCAGCGACGACGTCGACCGGCCCACGCTCGCCGAGGTGCCGGCGCTGCAGCTGGCGGCGCTGCTCGGTGCCGCCGAGCATCTCGACGTCGCCGAGCCCGACACCGCAGCGATCCGAGCTCGCGTCCCGCAGGAGCACCGTGCGCTCTTCGACGAGCTCGTGGTCGAGGCCCGCTACGGACATCGCCAGCGCGACGACATCCGCGGGCTGTGCTGGAACTGGCCGTGCGGGCTGGTGCGCCGCGGCCTGCTCGAGGCGGGACGCCGTCTGCACGCACGCGGACGCCGTCCACGATGCCGAACACGTCGTCGAGCTGTTCCCCGACGAGCTCGATCGGATCCTGCGTGGCGCCGACGGGCCGTCGGCCGACGAACTCGCCGAGCGCGCCGCCGAGCGCGACCGGATCGAGGCCACTCCCCCGCCCCGCATGTTGGGCGACCCCGAGGCGATGCCTCCGCTCGATGCGTTCCCGAAGGCATTGGCGCGTGCGACCGCCGCGCTCATGGTCAACCTCGGTGCCGATGCCACGCCTCCGCCACCGTCCGAGGTCGAACCGTCCGTCGTCAGCGGCGTCGGCATCGGGACCACGCCCTACCGAGGGCGAGCGTGCGTGGTGCGCGATCTGATGCTCGCCTTCGATCAGCTCGAGCCCGGCGATGTACTGGTTGCACCGCTGACCGGACCGTCGACGAACTCACTGCTCCCCGTGATCGGCGCGCTGGTCGTGGAGGAAGGCGGAGCGGTGTGCCACGCGGCGATCGTGGCGCGTGAGTTCGGGATCGCCGCGGTGATCGGCGCGCACGGTGCCACCATCCCGCATCCCCCACGGCGCCCAGGTCGAAGTCGATCCGGCGCAGGGCACCGTCCGCGTGCTCTGATCGCCGACTCGCCTACGGCGACGCGGCGATCAAGGCCTGCGTGTCCATCCACGCCGAGTGGATCGCCTCGAGCGCTGCGGGGTCGGCACGCCAGACCTCGGTGCACACGTCCGCGAGTTCGGCATCGGACTCGCCGGCCGAATTCCACCGTTCGAGCGCAACGGGATCGCCCACGTAGGCGCCGAACTTCGTCGCCTCGACGCACGACGTGATGTGGTCGTGCGGCACCAGGTCGAGTTCCGCATCGACGGCCGCAACGCCCACCGGGTCATAGGAGGTGGTGTTCGGATCCTTGCATCCGGACGCGAGCACGCCGACCGCCGCCAACGTCACGAACACGATCCGACGCACACGTCAAGATCGGAGCGATCTCCGATCGACTTGAGGCATCCGCGTCTCGCGGTCCTCGGCGCGCACGAGGCATCCAATCCGAAATTTGCGCACCGTCGCGCCTCCAGCGGGACGATGCGCGCACATTTCGGGAAGAGTGGGACCGATCGGCCAAGAATTCCTCACCGAAGCATCACTCGAAGGAGCACCATGAAGTACACCAAGCTCGGCAACACCGGCCTCGACGTGTCACGCATCTGCCTCGGCTGCATGAGCTTCGGCGCGTCCGACCAGGGCACGCACGCCTGGTCGCTCGACGAGGAGACGTCGCGCCCGTTCATCCGCCAGGCACTCGACGCCGGCATCAACTTCTTCGACACCGCCAACGTGTACTCGTTGGGCACGAGCGAGGAGTTCGTCGGGCGGGCGCTCGCCGACATGGCCAACCGCGACGAGATCGTCATCGCCACCAAGGTCCACGGTCCGATGCGCGACGGTCGGAACGCCGCAGGGCTGTCGCGCAAGGCGATCATGGCCGAGATCGACCACAGCCTGCGCCGGCTCGGCACCGACTACGTCGACCTGTACCAGATCCACCGGTACGACCACCGCACGCCGATCGAGGAGACGATGGAGGCGCTGCACGACGTGGTCAAGGCGGGCAAGGCCCGCTACATCGGGGCGTCGTCGATGTGGGCGTGGCAGTTCTCCAAGGCGCAGTACACCGCCGAGGCGCACGGGTGGACGAAGTTCGTGTCGATGCAGAACCACTACAACCTGATCTAGCGCGAGGAAGAGCGCGAGATGATGCCGCTGTGCCTCGACCAGGGCGTCGGCGTGATCCCGTGGAGCCCGCTCGCCCGGGGCAAGCTGACCCGTGACTGGGACGAGGCCACCGCCCGGTCGGAGACCGACGAGTTCGGCAAGATGCTCTACTTCCCCGACGACAAGGCGATCGTCGATCGGGTCGCCGAGATCGCCGCCGAGCGAGGCGTGTCACGCGCCCAGGTGGCGTTGGCGTGGGTGCTCGCCAAGCCGTTCGTCACGGCGCCGATCGTCGGCGCGACCAAGCCGGCGCACATCGACGACGCCGTCGCCGCCGTCGACCTCGAACTCACCGCCGACGAGATCGCCCGCCTCGAGGAGCCCTACACGCCCCACCCGGTCGTCGGCTTCCGCTGACCCTCGGGCGCGCCCTCGACGTTTGCGCGACACTTCGGATGGA
Source organism: Ilumatobacteraceae bacterium (assembly GCA_963746285.1). Lineage (GTDB taxonomy): Bacteria > Actinomycetota > Acidimicrobiia > Acidimicrobiales > Ilumatobacteraceae > Sva-07. Next base: position 24,395 of record CAVVAO010000015.1, read on the forward strand.
CCGGGTCACCGGAATCCTCACGCAAACGACAAGAGGGACGATCGGACATGCGCATCGACATCGATTTCAGCCCGGCCTACGCGATGGCGCGGGTGACGCTCGATCAGGGCGAGTCGGCCAAGGGCGAGGCGGGCGCGATGATGGCGATGACGCCGACGGTCGACATCGCCACCAGCACCCAGGGCGGCATCATGAAGGGCCTCAAGCGGTCGGTGCTCGGCGGCGAGTCGTTCTTCATGAACACCTTCACCGCGACGGGCCCCGACGCCGAGGTGATCTTCGCCCCCGCACTGCCGGGCGACATCATCCACTGGCAGCTCGAGGGTCGGACCGTGTTCCTCCAGTCGGGGTCGTACCTGGCGTCGTCGATGGGCATCGAGGTCGACTCGAAGTGGGGCGGCGCGAAGACGTTCTTCAGCAAGGAGGGTCTCTTCATGCTGAAGTGCACCGGCACCGGTGACCTGCTCGTGTCGAGCTACGGCGCGATCGTGCCGGTCGACCTGGCCGCCGGGCAGACCTACGTCGTCGACACCGGACACATGGTGGGCTGGGACGAAGGGGTCGACCTACGAGGTCCAGAAGGTCGGCAGCTGGAAGTCGACGATGCTCGGCGGCGAGGGTCTCGTGGTCCGACTCACCGGTCCGGGTCGGGTCTACGTGCAGACCCGCAGCCCGGAGAGCTTCGTCGCGTGGCTCACCCCGAAGCTCCCCACCCAACGCGCCTGAACAACCCCGTTTGCGTTGCAACTCCGGGTGGACCGGGTCACCGAAACGTGCACGCAAACGGGTCTGGGAGGAGTGGCTGCGCGCGGACGTGGAAGGCGACCCGCCCTGCGCGGCGATCGTGGCGAGCGGATCCGCGGCGCGTACGACCGACCGAGTTGGATCTCGGTCAGTGGACGATGGTGCCGAGGGTGCCGCAGCAGCCCATGTTGCGCGTGCTCGGATGCAGTGACGTCGATCGGATCGCCGACTCGGCGAGGCGGGCGGCGGCGCGTCCGCGGTCGGGCGACCACAGCTCCTCCACCTGCGCCCGCGATCGCTCGAGCTCCGAGGCGGGGTCGCGCGGCGAGGAGATCGTGCCAGTCGGCAGGCCGGTCGCCGAGGAGTTCGACCGCCGCACGGTAGAGCGGAGCGAGCGCGATCGGGCCCTCCTGCTCGACCGCGTTGCGCCAGTGGTGGAAGCCGTCGACTGCCGCGTTGCGTCGTGCCGTCGCGGCGTCGGGTGGGTCGTCGGTGGTGCGTCCGCCGGCGGGGAGGTCCGCGAGTTCGCGGTAGGTCCGGTCGTCGGCGAGGAGGTCGGGCGCGAACGCGAGGATCATGTCGCCGGCTTCGGGCAGCCCGGCATTCGACATCAGGACGTACAGCTCGAGCCGACCGTCCAGGTTGACCAGGCGGTGGATCGTGCCGGGCGAGAACCAGGCGATCGTGCCGGCCACCAGCGGCGTCTCGGCGTAGCCCTCCCCCGACAGCGTCTGCACGGCGCCCTCGCCGGCGATCACCAGGTAGGCCTCGGTGCACACGGTGTGCAGATGCGGTGAGCCGCCGGCCAGCCCGTCCGGCCCGACGAGTCGTACACGCGCACGTGACTGACCGACGTCCCGCCCGGCAGCGCCACCCCGAACCGTTCCCCCGGCGTCGACGTCACCCCGCCACCCCCGCCAGAACCACGTTTGCGTGACGAATTCGGATGGACCGGGTCAGCGAAAACGCAACGCAAACGGGGAGGATGGGTGCGGGGTCACGGGGTCACCTCGGGGAGCCAGGACGAGCGTGCGGGGTGGTCGGCGGCGAGCGGGAGGGTCTCGACGGAGCCGGTGCGCGCCGAGTGGTACCAGGCGGTCACCAGTTCGAGCGAGGCCGTGGCGTCCGCCAGCGTCACGGGGAACTCGCCGCCGTCCGCGAGCGCGTCGACGAAGCCCTGGAACTGACCGACGTACTGCGAGCCCGACGGCGGCGAGATCGGTCCACACCTGCTCGGCCTCCTGTGCGAACGCCGAGCGGCGGAACTCGAAGTTCCACGGTCCGGCGGCCGGGTCGTACGCCTCGGACGACGACGTGATCGTCACGTTGTCGAAGTGCCACACGAGCTGCGACGACTCCGACGCCGCGCCGAGCGTGATGTTCATCGTCACCAGTGCGCCGTCAGCGGTTCGCCCGATCGCGACCGCGCAGTCCTCGGTCTCGACGTCGTTGACGCGGGTGGTCGCCATCGCCCGCAACTCGACGAGCGGACCCGCCATCCACGTGAGCAGATCATGGTTGTGGATCGCATGGCTGAGGACGCAGCCACCACGTTCGCCGGCCCACGTACCACGCCACGCGGCGTCGGCGTAGTAGCCCTTCCCGCGGCGCCACCATGTCGACGACGACGCCGTGAACAGCCGGCCGGTGATGCCGGCGTCGATCAGCGCCCGCGCCCGAGCGGCACCGTCGCCGAAGCGGTACTGGAAGATCGGCATGAATCGGGCGCCGGACGTCGCCACCGCACGATCGACCGCCTCGGCGACACGATCGCACGCCGCGACGGAGTCGACGAGCGGCTTCTCGCAGATCACGTGGACGCCGGCGTCGAGGCAGCGCACGATCTGTTCCTCGTGCATCCACGGTGGTGTGCAGAGGTCGATCACGTCGACGTGATGCGGCGATGCCGGATCGCCGGCCGCTGCGAGGAGATCGTCGAGCGAGGCGACGCCCTCGATCCCCCAGTCGGCTGCACCCTTCGTGCGCTTGTCGTCGTCGATCTCGGCGAACACCGTCGCCGATGCGCCCCCGACCGACTGCCACGCGAGCAGATGGCTCTGGCCGATCCCCATCCCGACGACCCCGACTCGCAACTCACGCATCGGGCCGACGCTACCGCGCCGATCTCACCGCGCTCCCGCGATCTCGGTGGCGTCAGTTCCTGATTGCGGGACGGACGCCACCGAGTTCGTCGGCGGGGTCTGCTCGCGGGCTCTCCGTGCAGTCAGCGGTGCTCGGGAGTCGCCGGAACCGGTCGACCGCCGAGGAGGATCGGGAACTGGCGTCCCGGGGCGTTGGCCGGAATCCGGCTCGTCGGCTCGCCGGCAGCGGGATCGCCGACCAGCACCTCCGCGCCGTCGGGCGCGAACTGCACGATGTAGGCCTTGCGGACGGCGTCGGTGAGGTTCGGTCCGGTGAGGTGTGGGGTGAGTGACGAGAACACGACGATGCCGCCCCTGCCGACCGGTGCGGCGACCGCATCGGGATGCGACTCGACGATCTCCCAGCCGAGCGGGTCGACGTAGCGGTGGCGGTAGGTGCCCGCTCGGTGGAGGCCGGGGATCACCTGCGGGCAACCGTTGTCGACGGTCGCGTCGGTGAGCGCCACCCAGCACGTGAGGTACTGCTGGGGCTCGACGAAGGCGTACCCGTTGTCCTGGTGCCACGGAAAGCGGCGGGGCTTCTCGGGCTTCTTGTACACGGCCTGGTCCCAGTAGAGACGAACGTCGGGGCCGACGAGATCGTGGCAGAGGTCGGCGAACACGGGCACCCGGACGAACGCCGCCGCGGCGGGTTCGCGTTCGACGAGGTGCACGGTGAAGGTGATCGCGCCGGACTCGGCGATGGCGATGCGTTCGCCGGCCCGGGAGCGCAGGAACTCGTCGGTGGCGGCCTCGTTGCGATCGAGCGCCTCGACGAGCGGGTCGAGTTCGTCGTCGCCGAACACGTCGGGCAGGACGAGGAATCCGTCACGGTCGAAGGCCGCCACCTGGTCCGCGTCGAGGAGTCGAAACGGCCCGACACGGTCGGTCCACGCGAAGTCCCGGTTCCACGGGTGCAACTCGATCGTGCCCACGGCCATGTCTCGACCGTAGGACGTGCAGCGCCTCCGTCGCGGTGTCGGCGGGGGTGCTCGCATCTGGCAAGATCCGAGGCCGGGACATCGAATCCCCGATCGAGACACCGAGGAGCGCGATGGGACAGCTGGAGGGACGTGTCGCGATCGTCACCGGTGCCGCCCGCGGGCTCGGACGGGCGTTCGCCGAGGCACTCATCGCGCAGGGCTGTTCCGTGGTGGTCACCGACCGCGACGCGTCGATCATCGACGTCGCGCGCGAACTCGGCGCGACCGGTCATGTCGGCGACGTCGCCGATCCGGAGCACGTGCGCTCGGTCGTCGACGCGTCCGTGGGCGCGCACGGCCGGATCGACATCCTCGTCAACAACGCCGGTGAAGCGATGCCGTCCGGGCCGCGCGACCCGTGGGAGCAGGCGGAACGCGACTTCGATCGAGCGTTCGACTCCAACGTCAAGGGTGCGTTCCTCTTCGGCCGAGCCGTCGCGCCGCTGATGATCGAGACCGGTGGCGGCGACATCGTCAACATCTCGACCGACCACGTGCACCCGTCACCGCAGAGCCGGCGACGCCACGGCCACGGCGGGATGGATCTCTACAACGCGTCGAAATGGGCGCTCAACGGGCTCACGTTCGACTGGGCGATCGCGCTGCGCAAGTACGGCATCCGAGTGAACGCCCTCTGCCTGGGCGCGGCCGACACCGAGATGCTGCGGTCGTTCATCGGTGCGGATCCCGATCCCGCGTTCGTCGCCACCTGGATGCAGCCCGCCGATGTCGCCACGGTGCTCGTCGACCTGCTCGAGGAAGGCCCCGGTGGTCGCACGGGCGACAACATCGGTCTCTACGCGGGGGCTGAATGTGTCCTCCCCCCACGCGACCACTCCTGACCCGACCCACCCGCCGAAATGTGCGCACCAAACGATCGCCAGCGCACCACCACGCGCAAGTTTCGGACGGGGCGACCGACGCTTCAGTGGGCGACGTCGGCTGCCGATCGGAATCCGATCTTCAGTTCCTTCAGTGCTCGCAGGAAGTAGTTGGGGGCGATGGTGAGGTCGGTCTCGGGGAGGAACCACATCTCGTCGATGCGTCGCACCAACGCCTCGAACCCGAACAGCAGCTCGCGTCGCGCGCGAGCGGCGCGCCCATGCAGAAGTGCGTGCCGAAGCCGAACGTCAGGTGCTTCTTCGCGTCGTCGCGGTCGAGGTCGAAGCGGGCGGGTTCGTCGAACACCCGGTCGTCGCGGTTGGCTGCCGCGTAGCCGATCAGCACGCTCGATCCGGCCGGGATCGTGACGCCGTGCAACTCGACGTCGACGGCGGCGATGCGCGTCAGGCGTTGCACCGGAGCTTCGAGTCGGAGCACCTCCTCGACCAACGCCGGAAGGTACCGCTCGGGATCGCTCTTCAGCCGATCCCACTGGTCGGGATGCTCGATGAGGAGCCGCACACCACCGGACAGCGCGTTCGTGGTCGTCTCCGACCCGCCGACGAACGTGTCGGCCATCATCTCCGCGTGCAGTTCCTCGTCGGTGAGGCAGCGCCCCCACTCCGGGATCGGGGTGTTGACCAGGTCGGACAGCAGCGTGTCGTCGGGCTCGGCGCGGAGGCGCTCGAAGATCGGCTGGAAGTAGTGCTGCGCCTCGATCTCCATCTCGGTCGACCACACGACCTGCTCGGAGGTCTGCATCAGCCCGAGTCGCTGCACCCACGCATCGGTCCAGGCCTTGATGCGCCAGATGTCGTCGGGGTTCGCACCCATCTGCACCCCGATGATCACCAGCGGCAGCGGCACCGCGAACTGTCTGACCCACTCGCACGTGCCGTCGTCGATGAAGTCGTCGATCAGCTCGTCGGCGAGCGCGCCGATCTTCGGTTCGAGTTCCGCGATGCGTTTGGGTCGGAACGCGTGGTTGAACAGGGCGCGGATCTCGCGATGGTTGGGGTCGTCGCGGCCGGCGAGCGTCGGTGCCGGCACCCACCCCTTCTCCTCGTACAGCGCGAGGATCTTGGGCGAGATCGTGCTCCCGCGCTTGCTGGCCGAGCGTGAGCTGACGAACCGCTCGGTGTCGGCGAGGACGGCGCGGACGTCGTCGTGGCGCGTGATCAGGTAGCCCTGGAGACGTTCGTCGAACCAGACCGGTGCCTCGTCGTGCAGCGTGCGGTACGCGCCGTATGGACAGTCGTTGATCGCCGGGTCGAAGAAGTTGACGTCGGCGAGCGGGACCGACTCGGCGGCTCTCATTCCGTGTTCATCCGTCATCGCGTCCCCCGATCCGTCTGCGCCGCGGCGCCGCGGCCGGCGATCATCGGCAGGTCGAGGAACGTCTTCACGCCGACGCCGGCGTCGACCACGTACGGGATCGCGTTGATCGCGTGCGCCGCCGTCGAGCCGAGCACGTCGGGGTTCCACGTGTGCGGCAGCGTCACCTGCATCTCTGGTTCGCCGTGGATCGTGATCGACCAGTCGCCGATGGGCCACTCCGGCGCCACGTCACGATGCATGCGCCACACCGTCTCCTGGTGGACGAGCGGTTGGCCATCGACCATTGCGTTCCAGTGCCAGCGCTGGCCCGCCACCGTGCCGGCCGCGACGGTGCCGGCCGCGGTGCGCAGGTCGTCGGTGGCGATCCAGGTCTCCATGTCGGAGGTGACCTCGTCGACCTGGGCGTCGAGACCGTCGGCGACCATCTGGACCGCTTCGGTGAACAGCCCGTCGAGCCACGTGCGGTGGCGTCCCGAGCGCGCCTCGAACTCCTCGGGCGTGCGCCCGAAGTTCATCATCTCGAACATGATCTCCGGCGACGGGTAGTACTGGAAGCTGCTGATCTCCTGCACGTCGATCCGTTCGATCCGCAACGACAGCCCCGACATCAGCAGCGGGAGGAGGTCGCCGAACCAGCCGGGATTCGCGCCGGTGCCGTGGAAGGTGACGCCACCGCGTTCGCACGCTTCGGTCAGGCGACCCATGACCTCGTCGCCGTACACCTTCGGGTACATGTAGCCGACGGTGGTGATGACGTGTTTGCCGCTGGCGAGGAGGCGGCAGAAGTTGTCGAGGTCGGCTCCGGGGTCGTCACCGTGGACGAGCGACGGCAACGGCATGTGGAGGACGACGTCGGCGTCGAGCGCGACGATCTGCTCGATGTCGTCGGTGGCGGTCACGCCGAGTGGTTCGATGCCGGCGATGGTGCCGACGTCGCGCCCGACCTTGTCGGGACTGCTGACGAGCAGCCCGACGAGGTCGAGCCCCGGCCTTGCCGCGACCGTCGCGATCGCCGAGCGCCCGACGTTCCCACTCCCCCACTGCACGACGCGGATCCCCATCGCGCCAACGTACGAGTTCGCCGTGCGCTGCGGCGACGCGGCGCTTCCCCGTTTGTGTGCGGATTCGGATGGGGCGGTCCATCCAGAATTGCGCGCAAACGTCGGTGTGCGAGCTCAGGCTGGTGGTCGACCCCAGGGGCGGGCGGCCGCCTGGGCGCGCAGGCAGACGTCGGTGACGTCGATCGCGTGCTGTTGGGTCATCAGGCGTTCGCCGTCGTCGGCGAGGTCGGCGAGCAGTTGCTCACCCCAGTCGACGACGACGCCGGAGATGTCGACGCGCCGGGTGCCGTCGCCGTCGACGACGATCAGGTGCTCGCCGCCTTCCAGACCCGCGACGTCGACGTTCGCCCGAGCCTCGATCGTGCCCTCGGTCCCCACGATCGTGAGCCGGCAATCGCCCCACGTCCCCAACCCCTTCGCCGTCAGGTAGTCCAGCCGGTGATCCCCCACGGTCCTCCCCGGCCCCGTCCCCACCCGGACCGAACCAGCGTCGACGGTCCTCCCCGGCCCCGTCCCCACCCGGACCGAAGCACGGGAACAGGCCAGGGTCATCGAGCCGATGTCCTGCATGGCGGGATGGTCGGGGCTCGCGACGTTGCCGACCATCGACGTCACGATCGAGACGTCGGCGGAGGTGGCGCCGGTGATCGACATGAACTGGTCGACCTGGTGCGAACCGATGTCGACGAGGATGCCGCCGGTGGCATCCGGATCCCAGAACCAAGCAGGCCGGCGCTTGGCCCACATGGTGTGCGGACCGGCGCCGATCACGTGCACGATCGGACCGACGGCGCCCGATCGGGCCAGCCGCACGGCCTCGTTGATCGCCCGATTCTCGAAGCGCTCGGTGAACAGCACCGTCCACGGCCTGCCCGGGCCGGTCGGCGACCGCGGCGCGGATCGCGTCGAGCTGGCTCCATCGTGGTGAGCCCTGGCTTGTCGCTGACGACGTGCTTGCCCGCTTCGATCGCCGCGAGGGCGATGTCGGCGCGCTGGTTCGGGATCGCCGCGGTGACGACCAGATCGATCGTGTCGTCGGCGAGGATGTCGTCGAAGCTCCGCTCGACCGAGCCGGCCTGCCACCCCGAGTAGTGCTCGACGAACTGGCCCTCGGCCGTGTGCGCCACCGCCTCGGCGCCCGCCTTCACCAGCCGGTCGATGATCTCGTACAGGTGGTTGTGATCCGCCCCCACCAGCGCCAGCCGCGCCGTCATCGCCACACCTGCATCACGCCAGGGGTCAGACCCCAGGCGTGATCGATCACGTGTGGGGTCTGACCCCTGGCGTGATTGCTGGCGTGATTCACGAGAGCTCCCGGGTCATGGTGTCGAAGTCGCAGGCCCAGGTGGAGGTGCCGGCGGTGAGGTTGTACTGCGTCGACAGGTGGTCGACGCCGCCCCACGGCGACTCGTGGCGGGGATGGTCGCTCGTCGCGTACTCGACGCCCTCGACGAGGAACACGCCGGTGCTCGAGTAGTCGACGATCCCCGACGACGGCGACGTCCACGACACGGTGAACCCGGCGTCGTCGCGCACCACCGACGGCTCGATCGCCGTCACCGCGTTCACGAAGTCGTCGAGCGGCCCGCCGTCGTCGCTGCCGACCTCGACGATCCACACGTTGTCCGGCCCACCCTCGGCGACCAGGTCGAACGGCTTCGATCATCCCCCGCGTGGCGTTGACCGTCGGGTCGTACTCGCGCCACGTCGGCGTCCGCCACGACCACAGCGCGATGTAGCCGCCGCTCTTCGCGCAGATCGTCCAGTTGCCCACCTGGCGCACCTCGTCGAAGTGGTCCTGCGGGACGTAGGCGTGGGTGAACGGCCGGTACTCGAACACGCCCCACACCAGCGGGTCGGTCGACTCGTCCCACTTCGGCTGGTAGATGTGGACCGCGGTCCCCCGGTGCTGCGCCGAGCGCGGCATCGACGCCTCACCGGTCCAGTAGCCCGGATCGCTGTCGTCGCCCCACACCGTCGACGCCGCGACGTCGGGCACGGGATGCGTGGTGAACACCATCGCGTTCTCGTCGATCGCGGCCTGCCAGGCGTGGCCCTGGTCGCGGATCTCGCCGAAGCGGTGATCGAGCACCGACGCCAGCGACACCTTCGGCTCGCGGTAGGCGTAGGTGTTCGCCTCGGACAGGAACCCGAAGTTGATCACCGCGGCGCGCTCCTGCTCCCACACCCGGATCTTCGCCGGGTCGTAGTCGTTGAGCGATGCGAGCAGGTCGATGTCGCCGAACTCGGAGGTCTCCCACAGCCGGAACTCGTTGGCGGCGTCGACGCTCACCTCGGCCAGCGGCCACATGCCGAGCGCCCCGAGGCTCCACCAGAACGGCAGGTTGGCGCGGTCGTCGAAGTCCTTGCCGTACGGCGCGACGGGGTCGTCCTCCAGCGGCGCGGACCCGTCGAAGTACACGCCGTGGCGCTCGCGCACGACGCTCGGCTCGGGGTCGGTGGCGATGTCGACCACGAGCTGCGGCGGCCGGTACCGCGTCGCCCGAACAGAAGTAGGTGACGCCGGTGTCGCTGGTCGACTGGTAGGCGGCGGTCGTGTCGTCGAACACGAACTTGGCGACGTTGAACGTGTCCTCGTCGAGCGACGACATCTTGTCCTTCTTGTACGTGCGCCCCCGCGGCGCGGTGTACGTGCCGGCCTGGTTGTGCGCGGCCATGTCGACGAGGCACAGGTCGAGCGCCATCGCCGCGGCCACCACGATCTCGGGGTCGTCGGCGAGTTCGACGAGCATGTGCAGCGGCGTGATGTTCTTGAGCATGTAGACGTTCGAGTGCCACTCGAAGAAGCCCAGCTGGGCGCGCTCGTCGATCCACTCGAGGATGAACGGCTTGGCCCGCTCGAGGTGCTCGGCGCCGGTGAGGCCGGTGACGGCGAACGTCTCGTCGGGGTAGCGCTGGCCGGCGAGGTACTCGATCGCCCGGGTGATCACGATGTGGTTCTCGGACCAGAACCACAGGTTGTCGATGCGGTCGTCGGGCAGCGGGTCGTCCCAGCGCGTAGCGGTTGGCGAGCATGCGTTCGTCGATCGCGGCGATCACCTCGGGCGACAGCTGCGTCATCGGGGTGTCGCCCTGGCCGAGGGCGAGCATCCAGTGCAGGTCCATGAACCGGAAGTCGCGGGTGTCCTCCCAGTTGTCGATCTGGGTGAACACGGCGCCGAGCGACTCGACGGTGACGGTCTCGATCGGCCACACGAAGTCGGGGTCGCGATGGGCCCGACCGAGGTAGGCGTTGATGCCGGCCGGGTTCGACGAGTGGTCGACGCTGGTGGCGAACTCGAGGTACTCGTCGACGCGGGTCTGCCAGACGGCCTCGTCGATCAGCCCGGGCGATCCTGGCGCGACGATCGCTGCGGCCGCCGCGCCGAGCGGGACGGTCGTGGCGGTGGTGTCCGTGGCGACGGTCGTGGCGCGGTGTCGCGTCGGAGCGTCGGACGTGCCGGCCGCCTCCGTGGTCGCCGAGCCCGAGGGGTCGTCGTCGCTCGAGCAGCCGGCCACGATCGCTGCGGTTGCGCCAGCACCGGCGATCAGGAACCGCCGCCGGTCGAGAAGCTGTCGATCGCGACGAGCGGGGAGGTCACCGGTGTGCATCCCGGCGATCGTAGAGAACGTGTCACGCCATGCCGGGTCAGACCTGGCACTTCCTCGACCTTCGGCGCGCGATGTCACATGGTCGGCGATGTGCTCCTCCGGGCGACGACAGGCGGCTGCTGCACCGGGGTCTGACCCCTGGCGCAACACCGAGAGCTGTGCTCGTCGAGTCGCTCGGACGTTCAGGGGGTGAGCGCGGCGAGGGCGGCGCCCATGAGCCGCCGGCTTCGGCGGCGATCGGCGCCAACTCGTCCTCACCGGTCATCGACACCATCAGACCGGGGTCGAGCGCGTCGACCTGCACCTTGCCGTCGACTTCACGCACCACCACGTTGCACGGCAGCAGCACCCCGACGTTCGGCTCGACGTCGAGTGCGGCGCTGGCGAGCTCGGGGTTGCACGCACCGAGGATCAGATAGCGATCGATGTCCTTGTCGATCTTGGTCTTGAGGGTCTGCTGCATGTTGATCTCGGTCAGCACCCCGAATCCGTTGTCTGCCAACGCCGCCCTCGTCGCAGCGACGACCTCGTCGAAGGGCAGGTCGAGCACGACGGTCTCCTCGAACACCATGGTGGTTCTCCTTCCTGTGCAGTTGTGTGGCGCATCGGATGTCTGTGCGAGTGAACTCCAGCTTCCCGCTCGACGTCGCCCGTGGCAAGGGCCCAACGGCGGTTCCGGCCGTGCCGGCCCGGACGAGCGCTACGGTCGCGTCGATGGGTCGCCTCCACGTCGCGCAGCTCAACATCGGACGGCTCCACCACTCGCTCGATTCGGAGGAGACCGCCGAGTTCACGGCAGCGCTCGGGCCGATCAACGCGCTGGCCGAGGCGACGCCCGGGTTCGTGTGGCGCCTCGTCGACGACGACGGCCAGTCGTCGAGCTACGTGCGGCTGCCGGGCGAGGACGACCCGCTGACGATCGTCAACATGTCGGTGTGGGCCGACCTCGACGCGTTGAAGCACTTCATGTATCGCAGCGGCCATGCCATGTACCTGCGGCGACGGCGGGAGTGGTTCGAGAAGAGCGACGTGGCGACGTCGGTGTGCTGGTGGATCCCCGCCGGCGACATACCCGACCTCGCCGACGCCCACCGACGCCTGCTCCACCTGCGCGAACACGGCCCGACGGACATCGGCTGGCCGGTGAACGACCCGATCACGCCTGGGGTCAGACCCCAGGCGTGATCGAACCGGCGCAGGAGGGTTCGGTACCATCGGGTCATGACGACGACGAGTGGACGTGCAGCGGTTGGCGGGGTCGTGCGGGGCGATCGTGCGGGGCCTCGACGTGAGCCGGCCGCAGTCGCCCGAGCAGATCGAGGCGATCCTGCAGTTGCTCGACGAGCACCTCGTGATCGCGCTCCCCCAGCAGGATCTCGACCTCGATCGGTTGGAGGCGTTCACCGACGAACTCGGTGGCCGCGACGTCACACCGTTCATCACGCCGGTGGAGGGTCGACCGCACGTGCTCCGCGTGATCAAGGAGCCGAGCGACGAGCTGAACTTCGCCAACGCCTGGCACACCGACCTGTCGTACCTGACGGCCCCGCCCGCGTACACGGTGCTGCACGCCCACGACGTGCCCGCCGCCGGCGGCGACACGATGTGGGCCAACCAGTACCTCGCCTACGAGTCGCTGCCCGACAGCGTGAAGGACCAGATCGCCGACCTGCGGGCGACGCACTCGGCGGGGATGGCCTACGGCACCGGCGGCTATCTCGAAGCGGTCGCCGGCAAGAGCTCGATGACGGTGGCGCCGTCGCCCGACGCGTACGCCGTGGAGACGCACCCGCTGGTGATCCGCCATCCGCGCACGGGGCGGGCCGCGCTGTACGCGAACTCGGTGTACACGACCGGGATCGAGGGGATGGATCCCGACGAGGCGCGGTCGCTGCTCGCCCGGCTGACCGCGCACGCGACGCACCCGAACTTCACGTGTCGGCTGCACTGGGAGCCCGCAGATGCTGACGATCTGGGACAACAACGCCACGCAGCACTTCGCGATCAACGACTACCCCGGCGAGCGCCGCGAGCTGTTCCGCACCAGCGTCGCCGGCACCGAGCCCCAACCCGCCTGAGCGCCTGACGATCCGATCTGCGCCCCTGCGTCCCGGATCCGGACTCACGGCACGTCGGGTCGGACCGTTCACGCGGCGGAGCGGGTGGCGGCGGCAGGCTCGAGGGCGGCCCAGAGTTCGGTGCGGACGCGGTCGGCGGCGGGTGGTCGCAGCCCGTTGGCGACGACGACGCCTTCGATCATGTCGGCGATCGACCGCGCCGCGGGGGCGGTCCTTCAGCCGGATCGACACGACAGCGCCGTCGGGGCGACGACGGATCGACCGGTCGACACCGACGAGCCGGGGCGGGCACCGGAAGCTCGGCCCGACGAGCCCGCGGCGGCGCGCCTCGCGGGTGAGGGTGCGGGCGGCTGCGGCGAACTCGACGGTGGTGGCGGACTCCATACGCCAACCATCATGACGAAGGGGTACCCCACAGTTCCGCGTGGTTCCCGCAGCCCGGGGCTCGGGGAACCAGCGCGGTTCCCGCAGCCCAGGGCTCGGGGGACTGCGTGCGGGTCAGGCGCGGTCGAGGCCGACGTAGACGAGCAGCTCGACGTCGGCGGGGAGGTCGACCACGGCGGGCGCGTCGTCGATCGGCGCCACGAACTCGGGCAGCAGATCGAGGTCCTCGGCGAGGCGTAGCGCCGCCTCCTCGAATCCGTCGGCGTAGTAGACGACGGTGAACTCGACGATGTCGGTGCCGTTCAGCGGGAGCGACGTCGACGTAGCCGAGCTCTTCGAGCCGCGTCGCCATGCGCGAGCGCTGCGCCCGGCGACGTTGGCGCCGTTCGCCGCGACGACGATCCAGCTCGCCGCGATCGGGCAGCTCCTCGGGTACCGAGTCGGTCGTCTCGGACGTCGTGGTCGTCGCGGCTCCGTCGTCGCCGGCTCGGTCGTCTCGGGCATCGGTCGGTCGGAGCTCGACGTGGTCGGCGGCACGGTGGCTCGCGTCGTGGTGCGGCACCGTGGCGTCGGTCGCGTGCGGTGGTGGTCGGCGGGATGATCGTGGCGTCGACGGGCACGTTGTCGGGCAGGCCGGCGATGGCGACACCCGCGCCGATCGACAACAGTCCGACGATGAGATAGGCCAACCACTGGTGCTTCATGACGACCCGAGGCTACCGAGCCCGGTCGCCGGCATCGGGGGATCGCCGTGCCCGCGGTGAATACAGTCCTGTCGGTGAGCGACGACGCCGGCGACGCAGCGACGACGCTCACACCGGTCCAGATCCGCACGCTCGAGGCGCTCCGACGCTCGGGCGAACCGCTCGTGTTCGACCCGGACCTCGTCGCCGACATCCGCACCGAGATGCGCGTCGCCCTCGACGACTTCGCCGAGCGGCTCCAGCCCGAACCAGGAGGTGTTCATCTCCAAGCACAAGATCGCCACGGCGCTCGACTGCGAGGAGTTCCACGTCGCTGCCCGACGACTTCGAGTGGAAGCCGGCCACGGCCAAGGGCCAGGTCGCCCACCGGGCGATCCAGCTGCTGCTGTCGTGGCGGGGCGAGGCGAACCCGACCGATCTGGTCGACGAGGCGATGGCCCGCCTGGCCGACGAGGAGCGCGGCATCGGGGCCTGGATCGCCGGCCTCTCCCCCGCCGACGAGGCCGACCTGCGCGGCCAGTCGGTCGAACGGCTGACGAAGTTCATGGAGAGCTTCCCGCCGCTCGACCGTCGAGCGAACCCGGTGACCGAGGCGGCGGCGCGCTGGCCGAACGAGGGGCCGATCCTGCTGCAGGCGCGGGTCGACCTGATGATCGGGCGCCCGGCCGGCGACGAGAGCCGCAAGGTGATCATCGACCTGAAGACCGGCCGCCCGAACGCCCGGCACCGCCAGGATCTCGGGTTCTACGCGCTGCTCGAGACGCTGGCGCGAGGCGTGCCGCCGCGCAAGCTGGCGACGTTCTACCTCGACGCCGCCGAGGCGCAGGCGGAGGACGTGAGCGAGCGGCTGCTGCGCTCGGCCGTGCGCCGCACGCTCGACGGCATCAACGCGATCGTCGAGCTCGAGTCCGAGGGCCGCCCGCCCGTGCGCCGACCCGGCGTGACGTGCCGCTGGTGCCCGCTCGCCGACTCGTGCGACGACGGCCAGGCCTACCTCGCCGGCGGCCCGACGACGACTGACAGCTCCACGCCTCCGTGCCGCCCGGTCGGCGCGCGCCACACCCCAGACCGCTCATTCCCGAATACCTCCCGGAATGCGGGACCCATTCAGCAACGAGCTGCACCGGAGACGCCCGCGTTCCCGAATCGTGCCGCCGGCGCCCACTTCGGGGACGTGAGGCTCAGCGATCTCGACGACATGGCGCGGACCAACCACGGCATCGTCACCTTCGAGGGGTCGGGCCTCTCGCGGTCGGCCTGGTACCGGGCCATCGCGGCAGGAACCCTCGATCAGATGCATCCGCTCGTCGCCCGCGTGCCCGGGACGCCCGACACGCCCGAGCAGCGCATCGCCGCCGGCGTCAGCGCCATGGGGGCACCGGCACTCGCATCGCACCGCTCGGCCGCGCGGCTCTGGGGGGTACCCCGCCCCGACACCGACCCGGTCGACGTGATGCTCCTCGGCCGGCGGCGCGAGCTCCACCTCGGCTGGCGTGGTCATCCACCGCACGACGGATCGCCTACGCCTCACACCGCAGCGACGCTCCGGCATCCCGTGCACCAACATCCTGCGCACGATCATCGACCTCGGCGCCGTCGACCCGGACGGGCTCCACGCCGCCGTCGGGCACGCCATCGCCACCAACCTCGCATCGCTCGGCGCCATCGAGTCGGCGGTCGCCGAACACGCCCGGCCGGGGCGCCGGGGGTGGTCGCCCTGCGCGATGCGATCGCCGATTGGTCGATCGATCAGAAGCCGGCCGACTCGGTGCTCGAGGCGGTGATGGCGCGCCTGATCGCCTCCCACGGATTGCCGCCGGTCGAGTTCCATCCGATCATCGAGGGCCACGAGGTCGACTTCCGGGTGATCGGCACGCCGGTGATCCTGGAGTGCGACGGATGGAGGTACCACGGCCTCGACCGCACCGGCTTCGAGCGTGACCGTGAACGTGACGCCGACCTGATCGCCGCCGGATGGATCGTCGTGCGGTTCACCTATCGGGCGATCGTGTCGCGACCTGCCGCAACCGCACACCGGATCCTCGCCGCCGTCGAACGTTGGACGCCCCGACCCAGCCCCGCCGAGCAGTAGCCCGACCTCACCGGCGACCTCACCGACGCCACCCGCAACTCTTTGCTCAATAGCGCCCGGATTCCGGGACCTATTCAGCAACAAGTTGCACGCGAGGCGGCGCCGGCTGGGATGGCCGGCCGGGCCGGCGCGTCAGTTGGAGATGCCGACGGTCTGGATCTCGTCGACGTCGTAGTCGACGCTGATCGAACGGTCGACGTCGCCGACCGAGCCCGACCCGGCCGATGACCGGTACGACACGTTCCAGGTGGCGGTGACGGTCATCGTGTAGGGATCGTCCTCGGGCGACGACTGGCGGTAGGTGTAGCCGCACGGGCCCTGCTCGAGGGTGTCGGTGTCGACGATCGCGACGCCCGGGCCGTCGCAGGTGACCACGTCGCCGTTGCCCATGTCCCACGTGGTCGAGGCGAGGGTGACCGTCGCCTCGGCCCACAACGAACCGGCCTCGGCGCGCACCGTCACCGGATCCTGCCGCGGCGAGCGCCAGCCAGAGGCCGAGGTTGACGATGCCGCCGGCCTCGGGCGACGGGCTCAGGTCGAGCGTCGGCGCCGGCACCGCTCGCCGAGCACGGTCGACCGCGTCGTCGATGACGTCCTGCGCGGTGATCGAGGTGTCGACCCACGTGAACCCGCCCACCCCGTCGGGACACTCACGTGCGAAGACCTGCTCGGTGCGCCCGTCGGGAAAGGTGCGGACGACCCCACCGTCGGCGCTCGTGCCGAAGGTGTACCCCGACGCCGTGATGTCGCCGTACCCCGCCGGATCCCACCCATCCGCCGCGGTCGCCGCCACCCAGCGACAAGGCTGCGGAGGCCCCGTCACCCCATTCGGCCGAGGAGCCGGCCTGCGGTGCCGGGTCCACGCACTCGACCGAGACCGTGTCGCCGTCGATGACGGGAGTGCACCCGCCGTGCGGATCGGCGCTCATGGCCGTCCGCCGGCGTCGAACTTGCTGCAGTGGCGCAAGGCAGAGCCAAGCAGCGACCACGCAGGCACTATTCGGCCGGGCACGTCGGTCGCTCCCTCCCACACGTTCGATCTCGATTCCGCCCTCAAAACGCCATGTCCCGTCGATCAGGCGCATGAAGAAGCGTCGCCGGTAGGCAGAAACCTCGTCGTTCACGATCGCGTCGGAGCCGTTCGGTCCGGCACCCAGTTCGACGACCATCCACGGGTCGACTTCGCAGATCTGCATCTCGGCGACGTCACCGCCGTCGAGCACCAGCGTGGCTGGACTCTCCACGGTGATGGATGCGGGAACGTCGGGGTTCTCGCGAAGGGCGTAGTTCAGGTCTCGCCATTCGGCGAGCTTCGCTGCGAAGTTCTCGGCGATGACGCCCAGCCGTCGCTCCAGCGCTGCGGCTTCCTTCTCGGCGTCGAAGGGGTCCATCGACGCCTCTCGTCCGAGGCGATCGGCTTCACGGAAGTCGGCTTCGACTTGGGCGGCGAGGGTCTGCGGCGGGGTCGAGCGTGGTGGTGGACGCCAGCGTTGTCGGTGGGGCGCTGGTGTGTGGTCGGCGCGTCGGTGGTGGGGGCGATCGTCACCGGGACTGACGACGGGGCAGCGTCGTCGTCGTTGCCTGAGCATGCAGCGAGCAGCAGCGCTGCCGACGCCAGGACCAGCACGCCCACCTTCCGAGCCATCGACGGATGGTACTTCCTTCCCACCGTCACCCAGTGGGCGACGTCCCGCTCGAACCGGAACACCAAGGGCCTCGAGCAAACTCGCGACGGTCGAGGCGAAGGGCCTTGACGTCAGCTCAGCGCCGACCCACCCGTCGGGTCGGCGACAAGCTGTCGGCGTTCAGGAGGGAGCCGGGGCGTTGTCGCGGCGCCGAAGGGAGACGCCCGAGATCACCAAA
>CAVVAO010000016.1:0-38376 GCA_963746285.1 Ilumatobacteraceae bacterium
ATTTCACCCTTCCTCGCTCCAATATCACAACGATTTCAGGCCCTTGACGCCCTCTCCGGTCCACACTTAGGTCCACAGGAGGTCCACATTCAATGGGTGTTGCGGTGACGTTGCGGTATCTGAAGGAACTTGGCGGTGGGCGGTATGAGTATCGCCGCCGTGTCCCCGAGTCTGTGAAGGCGGCCCTTGGCAAGTCTGAGTGGAAGCGGGTCTTCGTGGCGAAGAGAGGGGCAGAGTTGGCCCGTGAGCATGCACGGGTCGATGCCATGTTCGTGACGGACGTGAAGGCTGCCGGTCGGTCAGGGCCGAGGGCAGGGTGGGGCTGACCCCGAGGGTTGCCGCCGAGCAGGCCCTCAGGGAAGCCGCAGAGATGCTCGTGGGCATCGTCGGTGTCGATGATGAGGATGACGCCGAGAGCCTGCTGGCGGACGATCTTCGCCACCGTGGTGCCGACCCGGTTGTACCGTGCTGTCGTTGCCCCTAAGGCTGAACTCCCCCCGCACACCCTGCAGGATGCCCGCGATCTCTACCTCAAGGAATACCTCGGGGGCGGTGAGGGTGGCGACAGGCGTCAGTCGAGGGTGGGCCTTGATCGTGTCTTCGGGCGTGTGTTCGAGGCGCTGGGTACCCGTGCCAGTGTGGCCTTGGTCGATCTGACCCGCGCTGATGCTCGCAGGGTCTTGGCGTTCATGCAGGCAGCCAAGAAGAAGACGGGTGAGGGCGGTCCTGTCCCCGGAGTCAGTTCAGCGCGAATTGAACCAAGTGAAGGCGGTGATCTCGTATGCCATCCGGGAGTTCGATCTGGTTGGCAAGGCGGTGAACCCCTTCGAGAAGCTACAGGTGGGTCCATCGAAGGGGTCGAAAGCAGGTCACGGAAGCTGAGAAGCGGGACCCCCTGCCACCCGAGGTCATTATCGCCATCCGCGAGAGGCTTGCCAGCCAATGCAGATCGCCAGTGGTGCCCCTGATGTGGCGTCTCTTGGAGGGGACCGGGTGTCGAGTTGGGGAGGTGGCTGGACTACGGGTCGATGACGTCGTGGTCGTTGGTGATCTGCCGCACATCAAGGTGCGTTGGAACGAAGACCGGCGCTTGAAGAACATCGTTTCCATCCGCTCGGTGCCTCTCGTGGGTGACGCCTTGGCTGCCGCGAGAGGGGCCCTTGAAGCTGCCCCTGAGGGCGCTGCTCTGTTCGGGCGCTACGGCACTGGGGAGAGGGGTGGCGACACGGCATCAGCAGCATTGATGGAGCATGTGAGGGCGGTCACGACGAATGAGCGGCATGTGACCCATTCCCTTCGTCACAACATGAAGGACCGCCTGATTGAAGCACAGGCTTCCGAGTTGGAACAGAACCTGATCTTGGGTCACGCGCTGGGTGGCGTCGGGAACAGGGTCTACGGCGGCGATAGAGCCAAGCTCGTCGCAACGACACGCGTGATGCTCAAGGCGTTTGGGCTGGAGCAATACGTAACTGAAGCCTGAAGCAGCAACAAAACCGCCGAAGATCGCCACATTTGCTGGTCGTGTGTCGCGCTGGTCGTCGGGCGGGCCGTCGGGAGTCGTCGCCATGCATCGCACCGTACGGCATCGGCTGCCACCCGTACTCCCCGGTCCCGCCGATGTGCTCAGATGATCGTGACGGCCGGGGCAAACCGGCAGTGAGGAGCACGACATGGCACCACGATCGATCGGACTCGACGACGCGTTGTCGGCCTACGTCGGCGCGCATTCCACGCCGCCCGACGCCGTGCGGCGCCAGCTGATCGAACGCACCGAAGCGCTCGGTGGCGTGTCCGGCATGCAGATCGCACCGGAGCAGGGCGAGCTCCTCACGATGCTGACCTCGCTCGTCCGTGCCGACTTCGCCGTCGAGGTCGGCACGTTCACCGGCTACTCCTCGCTGTCGATCGCGAGCGGCCTGTCCGACGGGGACGCCTGCTGTGCTGCGACGTCAGTACCGAGTGGACCGACATCGCACGCGAGCACTGGGCGCTCGCCGGCGTCGACGACCGCATCGAGCTGCGGATCGCGCCCGCGATCGAGACGCTGCGCGCGCTGCCGGCCGACACCGTCGTCGACTTCGCGTTCATCGACGCCGACAAGGGCGGCTACGTCGACTACTACGAAGAGCTCCTCGCCCGGCTCGCGCCCGACGGTCTGATCTGCGTCGACAACACGCTGTGGAGCGGTGCGGTGATCGACCCCGACGTCCACGACGACAACACCGAGGCGATCCGTCGCTTCAACGACCACGTCGCCGCCGATGCCCGCACCCGACAGGTGATCGTGCCGATCGGCGACGGTCTCACGCTGATCCGTCGCGCCTGACCGTCAGTCGGCGACGCCGAACGCGGCGATGACCTTCGTCGGGTGGAGGCGCACGAGCAGCTCTCCGGCACGCCGTTCGTCGACCGAACTCCTCGGCGCGGTCGGCGCCATGTAGCGGCCGCCGATCGCCGTCGCGAATCGTTGCACCTCGTCGAGGTCGTCGTGCGACGTCACCGTGCCGTCGATCTTCACGAACGAGAACGGCGGCGTGTCGTCGTCGACCACGAGCGACGCCCGACCCTCGCGGGCGAGCGATCGCCCCTTGCCGGTGTCGGCGCCGGTGTTGAACACCACGTCGTCACCGTCGAGCACGAACCAGATCGGCGCGACGTGCGGCGCCCCGTCGGACGCAACCCACGCGATCTTGCCGGTACGGGTGCCATGCAGGACGAAGCTGCGGACTCGATCATCGGAGAGCTGAGGCCATGCCCCAGCCTGGCTCTGCGTGCCGAGATCGTTCAGCCGATGATCTCGAACGTGGCGGCAAGGGCGGTGCCGAGGCGTTCGCCGCCGGCGGTGGCGGCACCTCGGAGGAACTCGTCGGGCGAGGCCATGTCGCCGCCGAGATGCTCGAGGTACAGGGCGTGGGCGGCGAGCGAGGCGACTCCGGCGTCGAAGGTGTCGGTGGTGTCGACGCCGTGGGTGGGTTGCGGGCTGCCGCTGAAGGCGACGAAGCGCACGCCCTCCCACGCGTCGCCCCGGTCGGTGAACATCCACGGGTTCGCGGCGTCGCGCACGGCGTCGAGCAACGACCGTCCGACGGCGCGGTGATCGGGATGGTTCCAGCTCGGCCCGCCCCAGCTGTCGCGGAAGTTGATCGACAGCACCACCTCGGGCCGGTGACGGCGGATCGCCGCCGGCGAGATCGGCGCGCAGCGCCAACCCCTCGACGATCGATCCGTCGGGCCAGCCGAGGAATTCGACATCGTCGACACCGACGATGCGGCAGCTGGCGATCTGCTCTGCGCGGCGAAGCGGTCCGACCTCGTGGGGTGGCATCGTCGAGATCCCTGCCTCGCCGTCGGACACCAACACGTACGCGATGTGCCTGCCCTGCTCCGTCCAACGAGCCACCGCCGCCGCGGCGCCGTACTCCATGTCGTCGGGATGGGCGACGACGGCGAGCGCCCGCTCCCAGTCCTCGGGGAAGATCTCCAGTTCGGCCATGAGCACGAGTGTTGCAGCCCGTCCCGTCCCGCCCGTTCACGAGAACCGTTCGGCGGGTGGCGTCTGGCAGCATGAGACGATGGATCCACTGACGTATCGGAAGATCGCGGTCAACGACGTCGAGCTGCAGGTGTCGGTCACGAACGAGGGCGGATCGGAGGGACTCGCGCTCCTCCTCCACGGATTCCCGGAACTGGCGTTCTCGTGGCGCCACCAGATCCGGGCGCTCGCGGAGGCCGGCTACGAGGTGTGGGCACCGAACCTGCGCGGCTACGGCGAGTCGTCCAAGCCACCCAAGGTCTCCGACTACTCGATGGACCGGCTGCTCGACGACATCGCCGCGTTGATCGACGAGTCTGGTCGCGACGACGTCACGCTGGTCGGACATGACTGGGGCGCGGCGCAGGCGTGGATGTTCGCCATTCGCCGAGTGCGACCGTTGCGGCGGTTGGTGATCATGAACGTGCCTCATCCGGCGTGCATGCGACGAGAGCTGCGGTCGTTCCGCCAGCTCCGCAAGTCGTGGTACATGTTCTTCTTCCAGATCCCGTGGCTTCCCGAGAAGCTGCTGTGCGCCCGTCGGGCCCAGGCGGTCGCCGACTCGTTCGAGAAGATGGCCGTCGACAAGAGCAGGTTCCCGGCCACCGTCACCGACGTCTACCGGGAGGCCGCGCTCCGCCCGGGCGCGATGCGATCGATGATCAACTACTACCGCGCGGCATTCCGCGGGGCGCGGTCGGCGCGCGCGAGGAACTCCCCGTCATCGAGACCCCGACGCTCATGGTGTGGGGGCTGGAGGACACGGCGCTCTCGAAGGAGACGACCGACGGAACCCACGAGCACGTCGCCGATCTCACGCTGCGGTTCCTGCCTGGCGTGTCGCACTGGGTGCAGCAGGAAGCACCGGAGATCGTCAACGCCATGCTGCTCGCCTGGCTCGCCGCCGAACCCGTTCCCGAGGCCGCCGACGTCGCCGTCGAACGGCTCGAGGAAGCTCCCGAACCACGGTCGTAGCTCCTCAGCTGGCCAACTCGACTCGGGCGCGGATCTCGTCGAGCATCTTGCGGGTCATCACGAAGCTGACGAGACCGACCGGTGCCATCATCCAGCGGGTGAGGCGACGGCCGTAGGCGGTCCGCTCACGGATCAGCAACCGGGTGGTCCCGAGCGGCGTTGGCCGGAGGACGAAGCTCCACTGGAACTCGAAGCCGAGGCCCTCGTCGCGGCAGGTGGTCCGGCCGAGCTTCGGGTCGGCGGTCTTCATCACGAGGGCGACGTTCGGCTCCACGAGCTCGACGATCCAGCCCGCCGAGTGGTTGCGAGCGCCCCACACCCAGTCGCCGACGGCGAGCTGCTGCCAGTCGTCGACGATCCGGTCGGCGTTGTGGATCTTCAGCCCGAACAGGTTCTCCAGCCACGCGTAGCTGTAGAAGCCGCCGCGATCGGCGCCCATCTGCACCAGCCACGGCCAGACCCGCTCGGGTGGCGCAGCGATCGTGATCGATCGCGTGTTCTGCTCGACCGGCGGCGGCGTCAATTCGTCGCCCGGAAGCTCCATCGCCACTTCCGCCTCGGTCGCACCCCAGTTCCGCTGCCACGGGGTGAACACCTTCCACCAGGCCGCCGCCGCTGCCACCCCGACGCCGCTGGTCAACACTGCTCGACGCATCGAACTCACCTCCACCACCAGTCTCCGCCCGCGGTGCAGCGAGCGGCAGGGACCGAGGTCCACGCTCGCGCCTGAGCCCGCGGGCGAGCGCAGTCGCTGGACACGGCGTTCGGCGCAGGGCCGCTCACATCGTTCTGGTCACTGCAGCGGCGCTGTGGATCGCACCTTGGATCGAGTCGGTGCCGTTGGCGTTTCCGATGAGATGGACGGTGAACGTCGCGTCGGCGTGCTCGGCGGCGAGGTGGCCGGCGAGCTCGTCGTTGAGGTCGTGATACGTGACGATGCAGACGGTGTCTGCCGGGAAGGTGCGTTCTCGGCCCAGTCCGAGTCCGGCCGCGGTCACATCGGTGGCGGTGATCCGGCGGAGCGCCATCGTCGGCACGAACGTCACGCCGTTGGCGAACAGTCGCTCGCGGCTGGCCTCCACGGTGGCCGGCGGGAACGGGATCTTGGCGCCGAGCTGTTCGTGGCGTCCGATGATCGTGACGTCGGCGCCGGTGGCGAGGAGTTTGTCGGCGACCGCGATTGCCTCGAACGTCCCGGTGTCGTCGTACACGACCGCCGTCGTGCCGACGCTCGCTCGCCCGCCGAAGCCCAGGACCGCCCAACTCGTCGAGACGTGGGGGAGGTCGGCGCCGGGCACGGGGATCGACGGGGACGACAGCTGGAAGCCGGGTGGCTTCGGCGTGGAACCGGTGGCGATGATCACCTCGTCGGGTGCCGCCGCAACGATGAGGTCGGGGTCGACCGGCGTGCGGAGGTGGACGCGCACACCGAGCCGGACGAGCTCGTCTGCCTGCCAGCGGGTGATCGCCTCGAGATCCGAACGCGGCGGGACGGACGCCGCCATCCTCACCTGACCGCCAAGTTCGCCCGTCATCTCGTAGAGGTCGACCTCGTGGCCACGGAGCGCAGCCGTTCGGGCGGCCTCCATCCCGGCCGGACCACCCCCCACCACGAGCACCTTCTTGCGCACGGCGGCCGGGCCGGGGGTGTCGAACGGCACCGTGGTCTCGGCGCCGGCGGCGACGTTGACCACGCACCGGATCCTTCCCGTCGTCATCAGCTGCGCGACGCAGCCCATCGATGTCCCGATGCACGGACGGATCTCGTCCTCGCGACCGTCGCGTGCCTTCACCACGAGTTCGGGGTCGGCGATCATCGCCCGCACGATCGACACCATGTCGGCCATGCCCGACGAGATGATGTGGTCGGCGTGGTCGAGGGTCATGATCCGGCCGGTCACGATGGTCGGCACGTCGACGACCTCGGTGACGTGCCGGTTGGTGTCGAGCTCGTAGCCGAGCGGGTCGTCGAGGGTGGACAGGAACTTGTGGAACCGCCAGTAGGTGCCCATCGACACATCGAGGAAGTCGATGTCGGCTTCGAGTTCGCGGGCGATTGCCTGGGCCTCGAGGTGGTCGATGCCACCGTCGATGAACTCGTCGCCCGAGATCCGGATGCCGACCGGGAAGCCGGGACTCACCTCGGTCCGGATCGCGCCGAGCACCTCCCGCACGAAGCGCACACGATTGACGAGCGACCCGCCGTACTCGTCGTCGCGCTGGTTGGTGGCCGGCGACATGAACGAGCCGAGCAGGTAGCCGTGGGCGGCGTGCAGCTCGATGCCGTCGAGCCCTCCGCGTTCCACCCGCTTCGCCGCTGCCGCGAACGCGGCCACGACGTCGGCGATCTCGCGCGTCGACATCGCCCGTGGTGTCACGCCGACCATCGCGTTCGGGATCGGGCTCGGTCCGATCGGTCGCTGACCCGGCACGCGCTGGAGCGTGATGCCACCGTGCCACAGCTGCTGGAACACCTTCGTCCCGTGCGCGTGCATGCGTTCGGAGAGCTGCTCGTACCAGGGCAGCACCGAATCGGCGTACACCGGGATCCCGGTCGGCGAGTCGGTGTTCACGCCGGCGATCTCGATGATCGCCAGACCGACGCCGCCCTTGGCTCGGGCCTCGTGATACGCGATCAGGTCGTCGCCGGTCGCACCGGTGGAGTGGGCGGTGCGCACGATCCGGTTCGGGATCGTGCATCCACCGATCGTCTGTGGCTGGAAGACGTTCGGATATCTCACGTCACGTCCCGTCACGTCCATGCGACCGGCAGCGTCTCGACCCCGTGGAGAACGGGGGCCTGGATGAACGTCGGCTCACCCGTGAGGCGCAGGTTCGGGAGGCGGTCGAGGACCGCTTCGAGCGCGACCGCGGCTTCGACGCGACTCAACGGGCGCGCCCATGCAGAAATGGATGCCCTTGCCGAACGCGAAGTGCTTCTTCAGCGTCTCGAGGTCTCGGGTGACGTCGAACCGGTCCGGATGGTCCCACACCTCGGGGTCCATGTTCGCCGCGAAGAACGAGCACATCACCTTCGAGTTCTCCGGGATCGCCACCCCGCCGAGCTCGGTGTCCTCGGTGTTGGTGCGGAACAACCCGTGGACCGGGGCGTCGAAGCGGAGGCTCTCCTCGACACAGTGCGGGATCAGGCTGCGGTCGTTGCGGACCAACTCCATCTGGTCGGGATGTTGGAGCAGACGCCACACCATGTTGCCGATCAACTGCGTCGTCGTCTGGCTCCCTGCGATGAACAGGAACCCCATGAAGCCGAGCACGTCGACGTCGCTGAGCACCCGCCCGTCGAGTTCCGCCGTGATCAACGCGGTCAAGGTGTCGTCGGGCAGCTCCGCGCCGTCGGCCACCATCTTGCGACGCTCCGCGATCATCCGCCTGAAGTAGGCCGTCTCCTCCTCCCGGTCGCGACTGCGTGCCTCGGGTCGCGCCGACTGGACGTCGGCGTTCCGGGCGATCACTCCATCGGCCCGGGGTCGGATCTCGCGGCAGTAGTCGACGTCGAGGCCGAGCAGCCAGGCGATCACGATGAGCGGGACCGGGGTCGCCAGCAGTGCCATCAGGTCGCCCTCACCGTCGGCGGCCCACGTGTCCATCTCCCGATGGACGAGATGACGGATGTCGGGCTCCAATGCCTCGAGCGTCTCGGCGTTGAAGGCCGCCTGCACGAGACGGCGGTCGGAGGTGTGCTGCGGCGGATCCACACTCACGAGCACCCCGCCGCCGGAGTATGCGAGCCCCGGTCCGTGCTTGCTGGACCAGAGCTTGTACTTGCGCAGCATCTGGCTGACGTCGTCGGCCCGGGTGACCGCCCACCAGTCGTACGGCTCGCTCGTGCGAGCGACCGGACACCGTTCACGCAATCGGGCGTACTCGCCGTGCGGATCCGTACGGAACGCGTCGGAGAAGAAGTCGAAGTCATCCATCCCGAACCCCCTGGAGAAGATGTCGTTGCCGAAGAAGTGAAAGCATGTTAACTTTCACCGGATGGGGACGCAAGCGGCGATTTCACCTGCCCCCGCCCGTCGCATGGGGCGACCGCCGAAGCGGGGCGACGTCGTGCCGACCCGCGAGCGTCTGGTCGCCGCATCGATCGAGGTCTTCGTCGAACAGGGATTCAGTCAGGCCAGCCTCACCGACATCGCCGAACGCTCCGGGATCTCGGGCCCAGCGGTGTACAAGCACTTCCACAGCAAGGCCGATCTGCTCATGGAGGCTGCCCGCCGGAGCCTCGAACGCGCACTCGAATCCACGGCGGTCGGTGGATGGTCTCCCCACGACATGGCCCGCCGCTGGCTCGCGGACGACTTCGCCACGACGCGCCGGCTCCTGCTCGAGCTCCACGTTGCCGCAGGGCGCGAGGCCGACCTCACCGAACTCCTGGCCGAGTGGCACCACGAACGCACCCGGGCCTGGCAGGCGGCACGCCACGATCCCATCCACCGGATCAAGGCGTTCTACCTTCTCCTGATGGGCCTTGCGCACGTTGACTCGCTCGCCTCGCTCGCCGCCGATCCCGGCGTGCTCACCGGCCACATCGACCGCATGGTCGATGCGCTCTTCCCCGAACCCGGCACCCGAACGGAACGCACATGACCGCACCGAACGTCACCACAGCGAGCCTCACCGATCTGATCGACCTCACCGGGAAGCGGGCCCTCGTCACCGGTGGTGGCAAGGGCATCGGTGCTGCCATCGCCGCTGCGCCTGCGCGAAGCCGGCGCCCACGTGACGGTCGGCGACCTCGACCCGGCAGCCGAACGGTCTGCAGCGTCGGTCGGCGCCGACTTCGCGCTGTGCGACATCACCGACGCCACCCAACTCGCGAACGCCGTCGCACGCGCCGCCGGCGAAGCCGGCCTCGACATCCTGGTCAACAACGCCGGGATCTTTCCCACCACCGGGCCCGTCGCACAGGTCACCGACGAGTTCATCCAACGCATGCTCGACGTCAACGTCCGCGCCCAGTTCAGCGCCACCCGCGAGGCCGCCGCCCGCATGCCCAACGGTGGGTCGATCGTCAACATGGCTTCGGTGGCCGCGCTCCGCGGCGGGGCGAACATCTCGGCGTACGCCGCGTCCAAGGCTGCCGTCGTCGCACTGACCCGCGCGCACGCCAACGAGCTCGGGCCTCGAGGCATCCGCGTCAACGCGATCGCCCCCGGCATCATCGACACCCCCGGCGTGCAGGAGCAGATGGCGCCGCTCAAGGCCGGCGGGCTCGACATCGACAAGCGCATCGCTGCGAATCCGGTCGGCATCGCCGGCCAGCCCGATCACATCGCCCGCGGCGTCGTGTTCCTCGTCTCCGAACTCGCCGAGTTCATCAGCGGCCACGTGCTCGTCATCGACGGTGGCTCCACCGCCTGAGCCGCACGACACCCGTCCCGAACCATGGAGGTCGACACAGTGGACGTCTTCGAAGCGATGAGCACCTGCCGGGCGATGCGCTACCTCAGGCCCGACCCGGTCGACGACGAACTCATCGAACGGATCATCACCGCCGCGACCTGGGCGCCGAGTCCGGGAAACTCCCAGGGTCGCGACTTCATCGTGGTCAAGGACCCGGACAAGAAGCGAACGATCGGCACGGCGATCGAGAAGGTCATGGCCGGTCCCGTCGCCGCGATGGAGCGACCCGACCGCACACACCGTCTGATGCTCGACGGCACCGCCCACCTGATCGAGACGCTGCAGACCTGCCCGGTGCTGATCCTGGTGTGCGGCAAGGCCGTGTACCCGTACGCCGCGCCACGTGAGTCGTTCGTGTGGTCCTCGCTCTTCCCCGCCGCGCAGAACCTGATCGTCGCCGCCCGCGCGCTCGGTCTGGGCACCGTGTTCACCACCTTCCAGGGCACCGCCGAACCGACGATCCGCGACACGCTCGACATTCCGGACGACGTCCACATCGGGTGCGTCATCCCCGTCGGCTGGCCGGACCGGAAGTTCGGCCCGCTCCGGCGTGTCGCCTACGACAAGGTCGTGCACCTCGACGGCTGGCAGGGCGACCTGCGCACCTACCCGCCGACGTACGACGACGAGCCGACGCACGTCGGACACGGGAGTGCGTGAGAGCGTGGAACTCTTCGCCAACCTCACCTCGAATCGGTACGAGCCGGCCCGGTTCGCCGCGTCGGCCGAGGCGGCCGGGTACGCCGGCGTGACGTGTTCGGATCACTACTGGATCAGCGACCTCTTCCCGCACGTGTGGGTGTCGCTGGCCGCGATGGCGGCGGCGACCGAGCACGTGGCCGTCGCTCCGTCGTTCGTCAACAACCTGTTCCGTTCCCCGTTCGAGTTCGCGCAGGCGAGCGCATCGATGCAGCGCCTGGCAGACGGGCGCTACGAGGCCGGGCTCGGCGCGGGTTGGGCCGAGAGCGAGATGATCGCCACCGGTCAGGTGTACCCCGACGGCCCGACACGGGCGCGCAGGTACCGCGAGGCCGTGCTGATCGTCCGCGAGCTGCTCTCGACCGGTCGATGCGACTTCGATGGCGAGCACTACCAGATGCACGTCCGCGACCTGCCCGGGCTGTCGGCGCGGCCCGTGCCTCTCGTCGCGTCCGTCGGCGGTGACTGGACGATCCGCAACATCACCCCGCTCGTCGATCGTGTGGAACTGAAGGTGATCGGGCGAGCGACGCGGGGCGGCAGCCTCGACCTCGCCGTCATGGCCGGCATCGTCGAGGACGAACTGTCGGCGATGATCGGCAAGGTGCGTGATGTGCGCGACGACATCCCGATCGGTCTGTTCCTGATGGTGGGCGCCGGAACCGGTCCCGAGATCGACGCCCTCGAGCGCGTCCTCGGCGACAACTTCTGCGGCCGGTTCGTCGGTGAGCCGGCCAAGGTCCTCGAGAACATCCAGGCGCTCGAAGCGATCGGAATCAGCCGCGTGCAGGTCACCGAGTTCGTTCCCGGCACCATCGACAACCTCGGAAAGGAGCTCTCATGAGCGCCGACGACAAGCTCGCCGTTGCCGAGACGATCTACCGGTACGCGATCGGGATCGACACACGCGACTTCACGCTGTACCGATCGATCTTCGCTGCCGAGGTCGCGATCGACTTCTCCTCCTACAGCGGACGCGAGCCCGCCACGATGAGCGCCGACGACTGGGTCGCCGGGCTGATCCCGTTGTTCAGTGGACTGGATGCGACGCAGCACACGATGACGAATCCGATCGCGGAGATCGATGGTGACGGTGCGTGCTGTCGGATGTACATGCAGGCCCACCACGTGTACCAACCCGACGACCCGACGTCGTGGTTCACGATCGGCGGGTACTACGACGACACGCTGGTTCGTTCGGCCGACGGCCCCGCCGGATGGCTGATCACCGGGGTGACGCTGACGGTGCTCTGGCGCCGGGGCGATCCCGGCATCATGGCCGCCGCCACCGCCGCCGGGCGGGCCGTCGACGGCGCAGCGGCATCATGACCGGCGTCGGGCTCTGCCTTCCCCAACTCGGCGAACACGTCACCGCCGACGTCCTGAAGGAGTTCTGCCGCGAATCGGAGCGCCTGGGATATTCGAGCCTGTGGGTGCAGGACCACTTCCTCTGGCCGCTCGAGCCCGAACGTGGCTACGCGGGACTGCCGGGTCTCCCGATCCCGCGGCAGTACCAGTCGGTGCTCGCGCCGACCGAGATCCTCGCCACCGCCGCGGCGGTCACAACGGCGCCACGACTCGGAACCAGCGTGCTCGTGCAGGGAAATCACTGGCCTGCGCCGCTCGCACAACGCCTCGCCACCATCGACATGTTGTCGTCGGGGCGCCTCGTGGTCGGCCTCGGTCAGGGTTGGAACGCTGAGGAGCACGCCGCATCGGGAACGTCCGTGAGGGACCGCGCCGCCCGCATGGACGAGTTCGTCGCCGCGCTGCGCGCCTGCTGGGGCCCGGACCCGGTCAGTTTCGACGGCCGGTTCTTCTCGATCCCCGAATCGATCCAACGACCCAAGCCGCTGCAGCGGCCGCACCCGCTGCTCATCTCCGGTGCAAGTTCACCAGCCGGGCGAGCCCGCACGGCGGCGCTGTTCGACGGATGGAATCCGGCCGGCCGACCCGTCGCCGACGTCGTCGCCAACCTTGCAACGATGCAAGCAGCCCGGCGCCCGGAGCAGGCACCGCTTCGAGTGTTCCATCGCACGTTCGTCCAGTTCCTCGGCCCGCCCGAGCCCCTGGACGCGACGCTGGACCGGCTTCGGGCCGAGGTGGCCGAGGCGGTCGCCGCCGGGTTCGACGAGGTCATCTTGGAACACAACTTCTGGGACGGCATCACCAGCCCCGACGACTGGCTCGCCGTTCCTTCGCAGTTCGCCTCGGTCCTCGACGCCGCCCGCTGATCGTCGAGGACGACGACGAGGCGCCATCGCCGCGCCGCAGTCGGAGGGGCACGCTTGTTGCGATCGTTGCCGTCACGGTCCCACAGCGTCGGAGAACTGGAGCGGCAGCGGACAGGTCGATCGGAAGTCGGCGCGCAGGGCGTCGGGCCGTACGATGATCAATCGCATTCCGGCGCAGACAGTCACACGGAGTTTTCTCCCAGGTCTTGCGCCGGCCCCGCCTCTCTAGCTCAATGGTAGAGCAGTGGACTTTTAATCCATTGGTTCAGGGTTCGAGCCCCTGGGGAGGCACACCATGACCGACTACCACACCGCGGAGGACGCCGTGGACGACCAACTCTCCAACGACCCGCCGAGCGGGAGCGACCTCGTGATCGACGGTCGAACCGCTCGTCGCAACCGCAACAAGGACGCCGTGCTCGATGCGCTCATCGAGCTCGCACGCGAGGGCGACGGGCTGGGTGAACCGTCCGTCGAGGCCATCGCCGAACGCGCCGCGGTGTCGTATCGATCCGTGTACCGGTACTTCGAGGATCGCACCGAGCTCATGCTGTCGGCGCTGGGTCGGTTGATGGGCAACGATTTCGCGATCTTCGACGTCGCGAATCTGGGTGACGGGTCGTTCGACACCCGGATCGCCCGCCTCATCGAGGTTCGCCTGGCCGCCTACCGCAGGCTCGCGCCGCTCACCCGGATCGCCATCCGTCTGCGTGCGGACGAGCCCGCCGTCAACGAGGCGTACGAAGACGTGCGGCGCCAGATGCGCGAGCAGCTCGAGACGCAGTTCGCCCCCGAGCTCGACGCGGTCGCCCCGCAGGATCGTGCCGGCGCGGTCGCCGCCGTCGACGCGATGCTCCAGGCCGAATCGCTCGACTATCTCGCACACCACGAGGAACTCGACGACACCGAGATCGCCCGGCATCCTGACGCGCCACATCCGGGCGCACCTCGGCGTCGACGACTCCGTCAGGCGCTGAAGTCGGCGGACGCGACGGCGGCGTCGCCCTGTTCGATCGCCGTCACGACTCGCTCGGCGACCACCGACGGGTCGAGTCCGACCGGCATCGTCGGCGCCGTCCCGGCGAGCGGACGCGTGGCGAGGCCGGTCTCGGTGTGCGGTGGGCGCACGTCGATCACGGCGACCTTCCTGCGCCGGAACTCGCGGCGGATCGCCTCGGTCGCGGCGGCTGCAGCAGCCTTCGACGCCGAGTAGGCGGCCATTCCCGGCATCGGCGTTTCCGCGACCACACCGGACAGGTTGACGAAGAACCCCTGCGACTCCTCGAGCGCGGGTGCGACGCGCTTGGCCAGCCACATCGGACCCATCGCGTTGGTGAGGAACAGTTCCTCGATCACGACGTCGTCGGTGTCGACGAGGTCGCCGAACGCAACGATGCCGGCAGCCACGACCACGCCGTCGAGACGCCCGTGTGTTGCCGTGACGTGTTCGATCAGGGCATCGCCCGCGCGGGCGTCGCGCAGATCGAGGGTGACATCGCTGTCGGGTCCGCCCGATCGGGTGCAGCGCACGACGGTGGCACCACGCCGGGCCAACGCCGCGGTGATCT
Organism: Ilumatobacteraceae bacterium; assembly: GCA_963746285.1. Classification (GTDB taxonomy): domain Bacteria; phylum Actinomycetota; class Acidimicrobiia; order Acidimicrobiales; family Ilumatobacteraceae; genus Sva-07. The sequence goes on from CAVVAO010000016.1 coordinate 14,436, forward strand.
CACGGCCGAGCCCACCGTTGGCGCCCACGACCGCGACGACGGCCTCGTTCAGATCACGAGTCGGCATCGGCGCCGATCAGATCCCGAACGAGGCGGCGTTGACCGCGTCGACCGAGTCGGCGTCGCCCAGCACCTCGACCTTGCTGTGGGCTTGGCGTCCGTAGACGAACAACACCAGCTCGCCGACCGGGCCGCGCACGGTGACCGACGGCTCGGCCTGCTTCGCGACGATCGGTTCGTGGTCGTCGTCGGGTTCGAGCACGATGCCGACCGGCGAGCTCTTCACGAGCCGCTTGGCCATCTTGCCGAGCACGCCGTACAGCGCTGCGGTGAGGTCGTCGTCGAGATCGCGCGGCTGCCACGTCGGCTGGGCGCGGCGGACGTCTTCGAGGTGGACGAAGAACTCGACGGTGTTGGCCAGCTCGTCGATCTTGGTGATCCTGGTCGGCGACCAGACGGGAGGGCCCGATCGGACCGTGCCGACGAGTTCGTCCCAGTCGCCCGAGGCGACACCCGACTGCACCTTGTCGGTGTAGCCGGCCGCCTTCGACACGATGATGCCGATCGCTGCGTCCGGACGTCGCTCGCGCACCACGAGGTGGGCGGCGAGGTCGCGCGTCGTCCAGTCGCCGCACAGCGTCGGCTGATCGGGACCGAGTTCGGCGAACAGGTCGCAGAGCGCAGCCCGTTCGCGGCGGGCAGGAATCGTGTCGCTGGCCATCCCCGCACCGTACCGGTGTACGAGGAGCTGGTGTTCAGGCGTGCCCGTAGGCGGCGTTCAGCGATTCGCCGATCTCGGCGAGCGCGTCGGGCCGGAACGTGGGGACGATCGCATGGGTGACACCGATCTCGGCGAGCTGTTCGATGCGGGCGTCGAGCTTCGGTCCGGGAGGAGCGCCGGCGCCGGCGATCATCTCGATCGAATCAGGATCGCGGCCGTGATCCTCGGCGGTCTGACGCACGAGCGTGATCAACTCGCCGATCTCGGTGGCCGACGCGCTGCCCGGAAAGAACCCGTCGCCGAGGCGACCCGCCCGCTTGGCCGCCGCGGCGCTGTGGCCGCCGACGATCACCGGGATCGTGCCGTTGGCCGGGCGGGGCAACGAGATGCAGTTCTCGAAGTCGAAGTAGTCGCCCGAGAAGGTCGTCTTCTCGCCGGACCACAGCGCCCGCATCACCGCGATGTACTCGTCGAGCCGCTTGCCGCGGTCGCCGAACGGCACGTTCAACGCCGCGAACTCCTCGGCCAGCCAGCCGGCGCCGACGCCGAGCACCAGGCGTCCACCCGACAGGTGGTCGAGCGTCGCCAGCTCCTTGGCGGTGACCACCGGGTTGCGCTGCGGCACGATCAAGATGCCGGTCGCCAGTTTGATGCGGGTGGTTTTCGCCGCCACCCAGGTCAGCCAGATCAACGGGTCGGGCAGGTCGAAGTCCTCGGCCCCGCCGGCCATCTTGCCGCTCGGGTCGTACGGGTACTTCGATTCGTAGCCCGACGGCACGACGACGTGCTCGACGGTCCAGATCGCCTCGAACCCTCCTGCTTCGGCAGCGGTCGCGACGGCGGTCGCGCCCTCGGGCGACGATCCGTGGCCGGTGTTGGCGAACATGATTCCGAACTTCATGGTGGTGACCATAGGGTGCGCGCGGCGCGAGACTCGGACGATGACGTACGAGCACGTGCTGGTCGACCGCGACGGCGACATCACCACGATCACCCTCAACCGGCCCGAGAAACGCAACGCCCTCGCGCTCGACGTGATGGTCGAGCTGACCGAGACGCTGCAGGAGGTGGGCGCCACCGACGCGCTCGGTGTGGTGCTCGCCGCGAACGGGCCGGTCTTCTCCGCGGGACACAACTTCGGGAACATGGTGGACGCGAGCCTCGACGACGCCCACCGCTTGTTCGAGGTGTGTACCGACATGATGGACACGGTCCAGGGGATTCCCCAGCCGGTGATCGCGCGTGTGCACGCCCTCGCCACGGCGGCCGGATGTCAGCTGGTGGCGACCTGCGACCTGGCGATCGCCGCCGAGTCCGCGGCCTTCGCGATCCCCGGCGGCAAGGGTGGGCTCTTCTGCCACACACCGCTGGTCGCGGTCTCACGCAACATCGGCCGCAAGCGCGCCCTCGAGATGGCATTGACCGGTGACCCGATCGACGCCGCGACGGCCGCCGACTGGGGGTTGATCAACCGGGCGGTTCCCGACGATCAACTCGACGCGGCGGTCGCCGATCTGATCGGTCGGGCAACCCGCGGCAGCGCGTTGTCGAAGTCGCTCGGCAAGCGCAGCTTCTACGCACAGGTCGGTCTCGACCAGCCCGACGCGTACGAGGTGGCGATCGACGCCATGGCCAACGCGGCGATGATCCCCGATGCGCAGGAGGGCTTCCGGGCGTTCCTCGAGAAGCGCCACCCGAACTTCATCCAGCGCCCCTGACCGCGTGCCGCTCATGCGGCGATCGCGAGCGCTGTGCGGACGTGGTCGACGGCGCGGTCTCGGTGGTTGCGCACCGTTCGGGGCGTGACCTTGCGCTGCTCGGCGACGACGCTCGGTGAGCCGACCCGAACGAGCTGGCACAGGAGGTCGAGATGGTGGGCGGGCACGCCGGCGCGCCGGGCGTCGCGCAGCACGATGACGAACTCGTCGAGGGCGGTGGCAGGATCATCGTGGTGCGCGGTCTGCTCGAACGACACCGGGGCCGTCAGGTCCTCGCCCACCGTGCAGCGGCGGAGCTGACGCCGGAACGCCTGGAACACGGCGTCGGAGATCAGCGACGAGGCGACGTGGTGTCGTCGGCGCTCGACGTCGTAGGAGCGGATCGCGAGCCAGGCCGCCGGCACGATCTGGGTGATCGGGTCGGTGCGATCGGTGTAGGAGCGGTAGCGGCGGGCGTTGGAGATCAGCGCGGGCAGCAGGTGCTGCAGGACGATGCGCCCGGCCAGTTCGTCGCGGCGCGCCAGCTCGACGAGGGCGAGCAGGATCGTGTCGTCCAGTCGTTCGGCGCCGTTGGTCCGTTGCGTGGCCTGTCGGATCTGGTCGAGGTCGGTCAGGTCCTCGACCAGGTCGGCGAGCGGATGGCCGGGGACGAGCGAGGCCCAGCTCCGCGCGGTGCGCAGCGCTCGTCGCGATGTCCGCAGGTGTGTCCACTCGATGTCGAGACGATCGAGCAGATGCGAGCGTTCACGCGTGCCAACCGGTGTCGTGCGTCGTGTCGTCCGTCGTGTCGTGGCCCGGTGGGCGACGGTCTGGTGTGCTGCGTTCTGGCGTGTCGTGGTCATGGCCGCCACCGTGACGAAGCACCCTCACCGCCGGACTCACAGCTCGCCTCCCCGGCCCGATTTCCCCGACGATTCACCCTCACAGCGCCTCGATCACAGGCCCCGATCCGACTCACAGCCCCAGCTCAACCCCCATTTCTCATCCGATCCCGGCCTGCGATGAGCGAAGTGGCGGTATTCGGGCGGTTCGCTCATCGTTGGGGGTGGTTGTCGGGTTGCGATGAGCGAAGTGGCGGTATTCGGGCGGTTGGCTCATCGTCGGGGGTGGTTGTCGGGTTGCGATGAGCGAAGTGGCGGTATTGGGGCGGTTGGCTCATCGTTGGGATGGTTGGGTTGGGGCTGGGGGTGGGAGGTTCCGCTCGGTGGGGGTCGGGGCCCACTGGGTGGGTGTGGAACGACTCCCGCCGTGTGAAGCGATCGGACCGGACGGAGCGCGCGTGGTCATCCATCCGCACGCGGCGACCGATTCCGTGGCCGATCTGGCTCGAGCCCTCGACGTCCCCGCCGACATGCCGCTCGCGATCGACGATCGCCGCGTCGCTCGGACCGAGCGGCTCGTCGCGGCAGGATTGCGCGCCGGCTCGAGGATCTCGATCGTCGCCGCCGAGCGAGCCGCCGACTCGAACCACGACCGGGAACGGCATCGAGGTCGCAGTCGGAGTCGGGCCGTCGTGCGAACGATGGATCACGCTGCCGCCGGGCCGCCACACCGTCGGGCGGGCGACGACCGCAGCGGTCCGCGTCGACGACCCGGCCGTCGAGTTGCACCACGGCATCCTCGACGTCGCCGCCGACGGGACGGTCGCATTCACGCAACTGACGGGAGCCTTCCCGGCGACGATTGCGGGAGCACCATGCCGGCGGGCCCACCCCGTCGACGGCGCCCTCACGATCGGCTCGAGTCGCCTGCTGATCGGTCGCGACACCGCGGGCCTCGGCCCGATCGCGACCGGCAGCGTCGCACCCGCCGATCGCGACCCCTGGCACCGGGTGGTGCAGCGCGGACCGATCCCGGCGGCCGGCTCGCCTCCCGTCGCACTCGAGATCCCGGGGCCACCGACCGTCCACCACGCCCCACCGCTCACCACGCTGGTCGGCGCCGGCGTCGCAGCGCTCGGCGCCGGTGTCCTGGCGGCGGTGCTCGGCCAGCTGCTGTTCGCGCTGTTCGCCGCGGTCGGTGCGGTGGCGTCGCTCGCGACGTGGGCCGTCGGCGCGATCATCGCTCGCCGCGATCGCCGTCGCGCTGCTGTCGAGCATCGGCGTGCCGTCGTCGAGTTCGAGCGTGCGCTCGGCAGCGCTCGACGTGTTGCCGAACGTGACCATCGTGACGCGTCATCGGAGCATCGTCGATGCCCTCGACCGGATCCACCGCGACGTCGCCGGTGTGTGGCCGCGTCGATGTGATCGCGACGGCGCGATGTGGGTCACCGTCGGTCGGGGCACCGCTCGTTGGGTTCCGCCGATCGCCGGCGACGACCACGGCCACCTCGACGCCGAGCTGCTCGTTGCCGTCGAGGGCTGCGAACGTCTCGACGACGTCGCCGTCCCGCTCGCGCTCGAAGCGTCGTCGACGATTGCGGTGCACGGGTCGGCGGCGATGGCCGAGTCGTTGTGCCGATCGATCATCGTCCAGCTGGCGGCCGACTATGGACCGGCGGACTGGGAACTCCGCGTGGTCACCGACGACCCCGATCGTTGGAGCTGGGTGAGCTGGCTCCCCCACGCGCGGCACCGATCGTGCCTGATCGACGCGGCTGACGCCGCTGGCGCTGTCCGAGGCGATGGAGCGAGGCGCCGCCGACGACGTTGGCGGGCGCCGGACGGTGATCGTGGTCGACGCTCCCGCGCTGCTCGGTGCCCGCACCAGCGCCCTGCGTCGCCGGCTCGATCGCGGCGGCGTCACGTGCATCGCCGTCGTCGCCGGCGACGTCACGGTGCCGGCGATCGTCGATCGGATCCTCGAGGTGGGTGACACCGGCGCGGCGAGGTGGATCGAGACGAGGGGCACGGCCTGGACCGCGCTCGATCGTGACATCGTCGTCGCCGGCATCTCTGCGACGACGGCCGAGGCAGCGGCGCGACAGATGGCGCCGCTGCTCGACCCCGAGGACGACGACGTCGCAAGAGCGGTCCCGCCGCTCGTCGCCTTGGCCGAACTCGAACCCGTCGACGCGAACTCGGCGACGGCGATCGCACGGCGGTGGAGGCAGGGTGGCCGCGACCCGGCACCGGTTGCCTGCCTCGGCGTGTCGGCCGATGGTGTCGTCGACATCGATCTCGTACGCGACGGACCGCACGGCCTGATCGCCGGGACGACGGGCTCGGGCAAGAGCGAACTGCTGCGCACGCTGGTCGTGTCGCTCGCCGCACGTTCGAGTCCGGACCACGTCACGATGATTCTCGTCGACTACAAGGGCGGCTCGACGTTCGATGCCTGCGCACGGCTCCCGCACACCGTCGGTGTGGTGACCGACCTCGACGACGGTCTCGCCCAGCGGATGCTGGTGAGTCTCGACGCCGAGGTTCGTCGCCGCGAACGGCTCCTGCGGGCCGCCGGCGGCGGATGACCTCGCCGCCTACCGACGCGCCGTCGCCGACACCGCTGCCGCGCCTGGTGGTGGTCATCGACGAGTTCGCGTCGCTGGCCAAGGAACTCCCCGACTTCCTTGGCGCGCTCGTGTCGATCGCGCAGCGCGGGCGCAGTCTCGGCATCCACCTCGTGCTCGCCACTCAACGGCCGGCCGGTGTGGTGACCGATGACATCCGGGCCAACACCAACCTGCGGATCGCGCTCCGGCTCCAGGATCGAACGGACGCGCATGATGTGGTCGGTGACGCGCTGCCGGCCGGATTCCCGCCCGGTACCCCCGGCCGAGCCCTGTTGCGACTCGGCCCCGACGAGCTGATCGTGTTCCAGGTCGCCGACTCATCGGGTCCCGTGCGCCCCGTCTCGACTCGGCTCACGGTCGAACGAGTCAGCGCCCGCGCGACCAGCGCGTCGATCGAGGTGCCCGTGACGGACCAGCCGACCGCGCTCGAACGGCTCGTCGAAGCGATCGGCAGCGCGGCGACGATGGTCGCCACGGCGACACCGCATCGCCCGTGGATCGATGCGCTCCCGGCGGTCGTTCGTCTTCGTGATCTCGGAGGCGACGACACCGCGGTCGGGCTGCTCGACGACCCGGCCGAACAGTGCCGTCGCCCGCTGAGGTGGCAGCCGGCGGAGGGGACGCTGTTGCTCGTCGGCGCGGTCGGTTCGGGCACGACGACTGCTGCGTCCGTCGTCGCGACGCAGTGCGTGCGGACGGCAGACCCCGGCGCCGTGCACCTGTACGTCATCGACGCGCAGGGCGGCGCGGTGTGGAGTGCGTTCGACACGAGTGCGCAGTGCGGCGCCGTCGTGCGCCTCGCGGAGGCCGAGCGTGTCAACCGGCTCATCGGCCGGCTCGCCGAGGAACTCGACCGTCGCTCGAGCGGTGCGTCCTGCGTGCCGTCGGTCGTCGTCGTGATCGACGGCTACGCCGCGCTCCGCGACGCAATCGGCGACGTGACCGACGGTGCATCTGCGCGTCGTCTCGACCGGCTGCTCCGCGACGGCCCGGTGGTCGGAATGGTCGCCGTCGTGACGACCGATGGCGTGTCCTCCGCCGGACTCGCCGTACCGCGCGCAGCGACGTGGCGGTTCGACTCCGGCTCGCCGGGGAGGATGCGGGTGGTGGAGTCCGGCCTGGAGGGCCAGATCGTGTTCGACCCCGACGCGGCGCGCCATTTCCCGCCGATGGACACTGCAGAGGAGGTGACGACGGTCGGGAGTCGACCCGCTCCCGTGCTGGTGCTTCCCGAGGTCGTCGATCCCGACGCATTCGACGCTCGGCTCGCCGCCGGTGCGCCGGCGCCGCTTCTGGGTCGTCCGGTCGAGTTGCCGCTGGGCCTCGGCGCCGACGACCTCGAGCCGACCTGTTTGCGGGTGCCGATCGGCGATCACGTGTTCATCGGAGGTGCGGCCCGGACGGGACGATCGACGGCGTTGCGACAGGTGGAGTTCGCCTGGCGTCGCGCCCAACCGGGCGGCACCGTGATCCACGTCGATCGCGGTCGACCGGTCACCGACGCCCAACGAGCCGCCATCGACGACCCCGGATCGAACAACCTGCTGGTCGTCGTCGACGACGCCGAGCGCATCGACGATCCCGGCGGCGCGCTCGCCCGCCTGCTCGTCCGTCCCGGCGTCACCTTCGCGGTTGCGGCACGGCTCGACGCGGTACGCGTTGCCTACGGCCACTGGACGCGGGAGGTGGCGCGAAGTCGCTGTGGGCTGATCATGACGTCGATGGGCGAAGTCGACGGCGAACTCCTCGGAACCACGATCCCGCGGCGATCGATGATCCCGCCGCGACCTGGTCTGGCATGGGTCGTCGATCACGACGGCCAGCGCCTCGTGCAGGTCGCTGCAAGAATGCCCCCATGACTCGCATCGTCACGGTTGCCGGCGCCCAGCTCGGCCCGGTTCAGCTCGCGGACGACCGCGCAGACGTCGTCGAGCGGATGATCGTGTTGCTGCAGGAGGCTGCCAGCCAGGGCAGCGACCTCGTGGTGTTCCCCGAGCTGGCGCTCACGACGTTCTTCCCCCGGTGGTTCGTCGATGACATCGCGACCGCCGACCACTTCTACGAGCGCTCGATGCCGAACGAGGCGACCCGGCCGCTGTTCGACGAGGCCAAGCATCTGGAGATCGGCTTCAGCCTCGGCTACGCGTTGCTCGAGGATGCGCCTGACGGGACACAGCACCGGTGGAACGTGCAGACGCTCGTCGAGCGCGACGGGCACATCGTCGCCACCTTCAAAAAGGTGCACATTCCCGGCCATGCCGGCAACGAACCGGACCGTCCGTTCCAGCACGCCGAGCGGTACTACTTCGAGCCGTCGCCCGAGGGGTTCGGGGTGTGGGATGCGTTCGGCGGGCGCGTCGGCATGATGATCTGCAACGACCGGCGCTGGCCCGAGTCGTACCGCCTGATGGGGCTGCAGGGGGTCGAGCTGATCCTGTGCGGCTACAACACGCCGCTGCACTACGCGCCCGATCCGTCGCAGGATCCGCTGCAGGGCTTCCACAACCAGCTCGTGATGTCCGCGGGCGCCTACCAGAACGGGACGTTCGTCGTCGGCGTCGCCAAGGGTGGCGTCGAGGAGGGCGTCGACTCGTTGGCCGACTCGTCGATCTTCGCGCCGTCGGGTGAACTGCTCGCGAAGGCGGCCACGAACGGCGACGAGGTGATCGTCGCCGAGTGCGATCTCGACTGGTGCAAGCAGTACACCGAGACGCTGTTCGACTTCGCCAGGTACCGCCGTCCCGAGCTGTACGGCCCGCTCGCCGCTCACTGAGGAGCTCGAGCGCACGGCGGGAGGGAACCGAATGACCCCGTCGTGCGTTTGAGTGTGTGACGATCGAACAGGTGGACGTCCAACCGGGGGGACCGGAGTTCATGACGATCGAGGTGTCGACCCTCGACTTCGGGACGTTCTTCGAGCTGCACCACGCCGAGATGGTCCGGGCGATGACGCTCGCGCTCGGCGATCCCGACGTCGGTCGGGATGCCGCCGCCGAGGGGTTCGTCCGTGCGCTGCAGCGCTGGTCGACCGTGTCGGGGCTCTCCAATCCCGAGGGCTGGGTCTACCGGGCCGGCATCAACTGGGCGCGGTCGCGCTGGCGCAAGACGCGGACGCGAGCGATTCGGACTGTGGATCGACGGCGAGGTGCCACCGACGGCGCCGACGGACGAGGCGCTCATCCGCGGACTCCGCCAGCTCTCGGTCGACCACCGAACCGTCGTGGTGGGTCGCTACTACCTCGACTGGTCCGAAGAACAACTCGCCACTGCCCTCGACATCGCTCCCGGCACCGTCAAGAGCCGGCTGAGCCGAGCACTGACCCAACTCTCCGAGCTGATGGAGCAACGACCATGACCGACCATGACGACCTCCGCCGCGGCCTCGACAACATCGCGGCGACCATCGACGTCGGCGACCTCGAGCTCGCCGCAATCCGGACGGGTGCCCGTCGCCGTCGCCGTCGGGTCCAGCTGACTGCTGGTCTCGGTGCGGTCGCCCTCGTGGCCGGAGCGACCGTCGCCGTCGTCGCGTTCACCCCGGACGACGAACCCGACAGTCTGATCATCGCCGATGTCCAGGAACCCGACGAGTCGTCGCCATCGACATCGATCGCCGACGAGGAGCCGGCGACGACCGAACTCTCGACCGCGTCGGCGGCGCAAGCCGTCGAGGTGATCGAACGACCGGGGGTTGCCGGACAGATCGCCGGTGTCGCCGGGGCGCCCGAGTACGCCGAGTGGACGGCGGCGTGGCGGGACGGCTTCCTCGTCGGTTCCCAGGTCTTCGCGCCGCAGCCACTCCCGGAGGAACTGCCGGAAGATGTGCGCGCGTTGTTCCCGCAGGAGGTCAGAGACCTCTTCGGAGGTGACCTCCCGCCGACGATCGAGGAGGCCACGCAGATGCTCGCGGACGCCGGCCTGCTCGAGGTCGTCACGGAGATCATCGCCGCCCACCCCGAGGCTTCTGCAGCCATCTACTCCGTCGAGAACCAGGAGCCACCGACACTCGACGTCCGCTTCACCACCGATGGCGTCACGTGGGAGCCGATCGAGTTCGTACCGCCGCCGGATGCCGGCTACATCTCGGGTGCGACGACCGTCGGCGATCGACTCGTCGTGTGGTACGGGACGCAGGGCCCGAACAACGAGTTCGGCGACGGCACCGTCCGGGTCGCGACGACGTCCGATCTCGTCGATTGGAACGTGCAGGAGATCGTGGTGCCGCCGCCGAGCTTCGAACTCCCGGACGGTGTCACGTGGTCGGTCCAGCCGTCCAGCTTCGCGGCCAACGATTCGGGTTGGGTGGCCAACGTGTACGCCAACCTCAACCTCGATCCGTTCGAGCTCGTTCCCGCGGAGGTGCGCGCCGAACTCGAGTCGGGCGGGACGGGGTTCGGGTTCAGTCAGGACGACGCCGGAATCACGATCGAGGCGGAGGGGAGCGAACCGATCGTCTACACGTGGGACGAACTCGGCGTGGCGCCGGAGGTCGTCGAATATCTCAACGGGAACTACGTGCCGACGACCTGGGCGGCGACGTGGGACGGGGTCCCGGCACCGTCGCAGACGGCGGTGCCCCCGGACAGCATCGTCGCCACACCGGCCGGCTTCGTCGGCCTCGGCTCCGACGTGCGGTTCTCGCCGGACGGCCTCACCTGGTCGACCGGCCCGCTCCCGGTCGACGACGCCTACTACGTGACGGCGTCGTTCACGTTCGACGGCGGCATCATCGCGTTCGTCGACACCCCGGACGGGGTTCAGTTCCTTCGTCTCGACGAACGCGGAGGTTCACCGCAGCGGATCGACATTCCCGGGCTTCCGACGAGCGCGACCGGTGGCTTCGGCCAGGGCAGTCGTCTCGGGGTCGTCCTCGATGCCGCCCAGCACGGCCCCCCGCCGCCGCCACTGGTCGTCGAGGCGGACGGCTACCGGCTCACGATCGACAACGCCAGCGGCGTCGCCGAGGTCGCCGACGTCGCGACCGGCGAGGTCGTCGTCACGACGAGCATGCGAGATGCCGACGAGGACGGGCCGATCGTGTGGGACGGCACCGGTGTCACGGTGACCGACCTGGCGACCGGCGATGTCATCGTGGTCTTCCCGAGGGAGGCCGTCGACGCTGCCAACGAGGCGCTGTCGGCGGACGACGGCTTCGTCGAGAACGAGTACAACCCGGACCTGTGGCTGCTCGCGAGCGCCGACGGCGAGACGTTCGTCGTCGACGATCTCGTCGACGGCGGGGGCGATGGGTACGTCGGGCCGAACGGGCTGATCGCCAACGGATCGCGCCTGCTCCTCCAGGCGGGCGGCGGATGGGTGGTCTACGACCTACGCTGAGACGATGGCGTTGGCGTTCGACGAGGCGGTCGAGCTGGTACGACAGGGCGGTGGGCGGATCACGAAGGCTCGCCGCGTCCTGCTCGAGGACTTGTTCAGCCACGGTGGGCGGACGACCGCCGAACAGCTCGCCGAGCGGCACGACGACATCGACACCGCGACGGTGTACCGGTCGCTGTCGCACTTCGAGGAGGTGGGCGTGATCGAGCACGTGCACCTCGGCCATGGTCCCGCGGCGTATCGGTGGGCCGGTACTCGGACCATCGCGGCCGTGTGTGATGGCTGCGGCTCGGTGACCGACATCCCAATCGACGAACTCACCGCGCTGGCCGACCGTCTCCAGCATCGCTACGGCCTTCGTCTCGAGCTCGGGCACTTCGCCCTCTCGGTCCGTTGCCCCGCCTGCGTACACGATGTGCCAGGCACATCGTGTACGTAACGCGGTGTTCACGGCGGTGGCTTTCGCTGGCGGCGCGGCTTTGACAAACTGTAAAGCGTGACCGAACTTGCCGACGCGCCCTCCGCCACCACCGGCGACGATGAGGCCCGCGTCTCGTTCACCGTGAACGGCACGCCGGTCACGGTCCGGCGATCGCACCCGCACCTGCTGGCGGCGCTTCGTGAGGAACTCGACATCACCTCGCCGAAGGACGGATGCTCGCCGTCGGGACAGTGCGGATGTTGCACGGTGTTCGTCGACGGCAAGGCGATCGTCGCCTGCCAGTGCGACATGGACAAGGTCGAGGGATCGTCGGTCGTCACGCTCGAAGGCGTCGACGAGACCGAACGTCAGACGTTCGCCGACGCGTTCGCTGCGTGCGGCGGCCTGCAGTGCGGCTTCTGCATCCCCGGCATCGTCATGCGGGCGAAGTCGCAGATCGACAAGAAGGGCGCCGAACTCACTCGCGAGAAGATGGCGCCGCACCTCGGCGCCCACCTGTGCCGGTGCACCGGCTACGTGAAGGTGCTCGACGCGATCGAAGCGGTCGCGCAGGGCACGGTGTGCGCACCGGCGCTGTCCGACCGAGTCGGCGGCGGGGGAGCGAAGTACGAGGCGGCGCCGCTCACGCTCGGCGACCGCGGCTACATCGACGACATCCGGGTACCCGGCATGCTCCACGCCGCACTCCATCTGACCGACCACGCGCGCGCCGACATCGTCGCCATCGACATCGCTGCGGCACTGGCCGCGCCGGGCGTCGAGGCGGTGTTCACCGCCGACGACCTGCCGGGCGAGTTGCGTGTCGGCATCATCTACAAGGACTGGCCGGTGATGATCCCGGTCGGCGGTCGTACGTCGTACGCCGGCGACGTGCTCGCCGTCGTCGTCGCCGACACGCGCGACCACGCCCGGGCCGCTGCCGAACTCGTCGAGGTGACCTACGAGGTCCACCAGCCGAACACCGACGCTCGGGCTGCACTGGCGGACGGCGCGCCGTTGTCGGTGTGGGGCACCGACTCCAACGTGCTGTCCACGAGTGCGTACACCCGCGGCGCCGACTTCGACGAGGCGTTCGCAGCGAGCGCCTTCACGGTGCACGAGACGTTCCACACCCAGCGCATCGAGCACGCGTTCCTCGAACCCGAGTCGACCGTGGCGATCCCGACCGGCGTCAGTGGCGAGCGGACGCTGCACGTGTACTCCGGCGGTCAGGGCGTGTGGGACGACCGCAACGACATCGCCGCCGTGCTCGACGTCGATCCCGCCCGGGTGACCGTCGAGTTGGTCTCGAACGGCGGTGCCTTCGGTGGCAAGGAGGACATGAGCAACCAGGCGCACACCGCGCTCGCCGCCTGGAAGCTCGGTCGCCCGGTGAAGTGCACGCTCTCGCGCGAGGAGAGCTTCCGGATGCACGCCAAGCGGCATCCGATCGAGCTCGAGTACTGGGCGGGCTGCGACGCCGACGGGCATGTCACGGCGCTGAAGGTCCGTGGCATCGGTGACTCCGGCGCCTATGCGAGCGTCGGCATGAAGGTGCTCGAACGTGCGGCGGGTCACGCCTGTGGGCCGTACCGGTGCCCGTCGCTCGACATCGAGACGATCGCCGTGCGCACCAACAACCTGGTGTGTGGGGCGTTCCGCGGGTTCGGTGCCAACCAGGCGCAGTTCGCGATGGAGGGGGTGCTCGACCGACTGGCCGAGCAGGTCGGCATCTCCGGATGGGAGATCCGCAAGCGCAACGTGATCCGCCCCGGCGAGGAGTGGGGTCCCGGCCAGATCATGGACGACGGCGCGGGCGGCGCCGAGGCGTGCCTCGATCGGATCAAGGCGTCGTACGACGCGGCGATCGCCGCCGGCAAGGCGGTCGGCCTCGGACTCGGACTGAAGAACTCAGGGCTCGGCAACGGGTTCCGGGAGGTGTCGAAGGCGGTCATCCGGTTCCTCCCCGCCGTCGGCGACGCACCCGGGCGGATCGAGGTGCGTCACGGCTGGACCGAGATGGGCCAGGGCGTGCACACGGTCGCGCTGCAGGTGGCGGCGCAGGAGTTGGGCGTCGATCCGAACCGGATCGACGTGATCGTCGACACCACCCGCGAGTTGGGCTTCGGCCAGACGACGGGATCGCGCGGGACGCTGATGGTCGCCGGCTCGGTGAGCGACGCAGCCGCGGCCGCGCTGGCGGGTGGGTGCGAGGTCGACGTCGACTACGAGGGCGAGTACGTCGTCGACTGGACCCAGAAGCTCGGCGATCCGTCGGTCACCAATCCGACGATCCACGCCGTGTTCAGCTTCGCGGCCCAGCTGGTGATCGCCGATCCCGAGACCGGCGACATCGAGAAGGTCGTCGCCGTCCACGACGTCGGCAAGGCGGTCAACCCGACGTTGGTGGAGGGCCAGGTCGAGGGCTCGGTGCACATGGGGCTCGGGTACGCGCTGACCGAGGAATTCCCGACCGACCCGGAGACGGGCTTCCCGACGAACATGACGCTGCGCTCGCTCGGCATCCTTCGGGCCAAGGACGTGCCGGAGATCGAGGTGCAACTCGTCGAGGTGCCCCAGCCCCGGTCGCCGTTCGGGATCAAGGGCGTCGGCGAGATCGGCCTCGTGCCGACCGCACCGGCGGTCGCCGCCGCCCTCCACGCCGTCGACGGCGAGTGGCGCAACGTCTTGCCGATGCGCCGCCCCTGACCCCGCGCCCGCCAGTCCCCATCCCGTCGACGTTCGATCCCGGTCCACCGTTCGCCGCAGCTCCCGTCTCCGTTTGTGTGACGGTTCTGGAGACCCGGGTCATCCGTTCTGCAACGCAAACGGGGGTGAGGGGGTGTCAGGTGGCGGGGGAGTCGCCGAGGAGGTAGCGCGGGCCGGCGCCGCGAGCTGCGGCGATGTCGTCGGGGTTGTAGAGCGCGCAGGTGTCGAGGCTGAGGCAGCCGCAGCCGATGCACCCGTCGAGCTGCTCCTTCATCGATTCGAGCAGCGCGATGCGCTCGTCGAGGATCGGTTGCCACGACGCGGCGAGCTTCGCCCAGTCGCGGCGGTTCGGCGTGCGACCCGACGGCAGCGAGTCGAGTGCCGCCTTGATCTCGCCCAGGCTCAGCCCGACCCGTTGAGCGACCTTGATGAACCCGACCCTGCGCATCACGTCGGCGCGCGTACCGGCGGTGGCCGGCCTCGGTGCGCTCGCTGACGATCAAGCCGTTGGCCTCGTAGAAGCGCAGCGCCGACGTCGCCACGCCCGAGCGGGCGGCGACGTCGCCGACGGAGAAGGTCCTCCGCGCGTCGCGCTTGACTTCAACCATTGTTGAAGTCTTACGGTTCGGGCGCATGGACGCAACCCTGAGCCCTGATCTGAAGCCCGAACTCGACATCCACCTCGACGACCTCGCCGTCGGCACCATGAGGATGATCAAGGTCGATGGCCACCGCGTGTGCCTCGTGCGCACCAGCGACGGCGTGCACGCGATCGACCACGCCTGTCCCCACGAGGGCTACGGCCTCACCCAGGGCGAGCTCGACGGCGACCTGCTCACCTGCGCGTGGCACAACTGGAAGTTCCGGGTCACCGATGGTGTCTGCGTGCAAGGCGAGGAAGGCGTCCAGACCCATCACGTCGCGATCGCCGATGACGGTGCCGTGCAGGTGTCGATCAACCGGCCCGACCCCGCTGAGCGCCGGCCGCAGCTGCTCGCCAGCCTGCGGCAGGGGATCGAACGCCAGTACACGGGCCAAGTCGCACGCGACGTCGTCCGACTCCTCCAAGCCGACGCCAACCCCGGCGAGTTGATCTGGGAGGCGATCGCCCACGGCGCTCCCCGCGCCGAATTCGGGTGGGGTCACTCGATCGCTGTCGGCGACGGACTGCCTCGCGATGATCGATCTGTACGAGGGCGACCAGCGGGCGCTGCCGATCGTCCAGGGGATCATGGGGATCGCCGAGTCGGAACGCGACCGTCCGGTCAATCCGCTGCCGGATCCCTCGTCGACGCATGACGCCACCGCGACCGCGTTCAGGGCTGCGATCGAGGCCGAGCGAGCGGCCGACGCGCAGTCGTATGTGCTCGCCGCGATCGAACGCGGCGACGGCGCCGACGATCTTCGCCCGTGGTTCACCTCGGTGGTGAGCGACCATCACCTCTCCTACGGCCACGGCGCGATCTACACCCAGAAGGCCTTCGAGTTGCTCGACATGATCGGCTGGGAGCGTGCGGCCACGGTGCTGCCGCACCTCGTGCCGACGCTCGTGTACGGCACCCGCGAGGACAAGTTGCCGTACATGCGCCCGTTCATGAAGGCGCTCGCAGGCGTCGATCTGGCCGCCGTCGCCGACGCCGAGCCGGCGGACGGCTGGTCCGACGACGGGACGTTGCTCGCCGCGCTGCTGGGCGATCGACGCACGGCGCCCGTCGAGGCCACGGTGGCTGCACTCCGTTCGGGAGCAACGGTCGACGACGTGCTCGACGTCGTCGTGCGGGCGGTGAGCGAACGGATGCTGCGCTACGACGTCGCCGGCGAGTTCGACTTCGCCGACGACTTCGGCTGGCTCGACATCACCCACGGGCTCACCTACGCCAATGCGGTGCGCTGGCATCATGCCAACGCCGTCGACGGCGGCGGAGGTGGAGAAGTGAGCTCGCCCGACCTGTTGCGCCTCGTGCTGTTCACGACGTTCCTCGCGCAGTGGACGGGTCGCCACGAGTGGCACACGCGCGTCGGCGAGCGTGACGAGATCGAGCCGCTCGCGCCCGACCTCGCCACCTACGCCGACGAACTCCAGCGCCAGTCGCTGCTCGACGGGACGACGGCGTTCATCGTCCACGCCCACGCCGTCAAGACGTCGCGGGCCGCGGCGCTCGAGTCGGCGCGCTCGGGCTCGACGCTCCCGCTCGACGCGACCGCCCGATTCATCGCTGCGCCCAAGCTCGAACGCTTCGTCGCCGCCACCGTCGCTCGCTCGATCGACTTCCTCAACGGGCGCACCCAGCGCGACTGACCCCACGTTTGCGTGCAACTTCGGATGGGGTGGGTCATCCGAAATGTCACGCAAACGGTTAGTCGCGGGCGTCGGTCGAGGGGCGGGCGAGGATCTCGTAGAGCTTGCGCTTGGCGTCCTCGAGCACCTTGGTGGCGGCGTCGCGCTGTTCGGCCGAGCCGAACCGGGCGATCTGGCGCACCTGGCCACCGAGCTCCGACATCAGGCGTCGCATGTCGCCGCGCCCGCCGGTGCCGGACTGCTTCCACGGCTCGTCGGCGTCGTCGCCCTGCGCCTCTCGGAGTTCGGCCAGCATCAGGCGCCCGCGATCGGTGAGAGCGAACTGGCGCTTGCCGTCGACCTCGGTCGAGGAGAGTGCGCCGCGATCTTCCAGCCGATCGAGCGTCGGGTAGATCGAGCCGGGGCTCGGCCGCCAACGCCCGTCGCTGCGCGACTCGAGCTCGGTGATGATCTCGTAGCCGTGCATCGGTCGCTCGTCGAGCAGCGTGAAGATGGCGAGCGGGACGGCGCCGCGTCGGGCTCGGTGGCGACCGCCGCCGCGACCGCCTCGGTCGTGCTCGGCGTGGTGGTGGTCGTGGTGATCGTGCATGTGGCCTCCCGGACCTCGTCGTCGGCCCGTCCGTCCCGAGCGACGGCGCGAGCGCCGGTCGTCGGTGGACATCGAGCTGTCGGTGTCGATGGTGAATTCGTCGTTCATGGAACTCCTGTGTGTGTTCGGTCGTTACGTAACATATAACGACATATCGGTACTATAGCGACACGTTGCTCCCGAGACAACCCGAACCTTCGTCGCCGTCGGTTCGGTGCGGATCGGCGCACCCCGATCGGCGATGCTGTTCGCATGACGGACACAACGGAACGGCCGGCCTCGACCAGCAACGACGTCGTCGACGAGGTGCGTGCCTGGCTCGAGGAGAACTGGGACCCCGACCTCACGGTCGCGCAGTGGTGGGAGCGCCTCGGTCTGGCCGGCTGGTCGGCCCCGACCCTTCCGGAGGACTCGTACGGCCGCGGTCTGTCGCGCGGCGACGCCGTGCTCGTCTCGAACACGATCGCCGAGTTCGGCGCCCTCGGTGCTCCGGGCGGCCTCGGCCTGCTGCTCGCCGCGCCGACGATCGCCACACACGGCACCCGCGAACAGATCGACCGCTACGTCCGTGACATCGTCACCGGCCAGCGGGCCTGGTGCCAGCTGTTCAGCGAACCGGGTGCCGGCTCCGACCTCGCCGGCCTGCAGGCCAAGGCGATGCTCGACGGCGAGGAGTACATCGTCAACGGCCAGAAGGTCTGGACGTCCGGTGGTCACTACGCCGACATGGGCATGCTGATCGCCCGCACGAACTCCGACGTGCCCAAGCACCAGGGCATCACGTACTTCGCGATGGACATGCACCAGGAGGGTGTCGACGTCCGCCCGCTGCGCGAGCTGACGGGTCGGGCGCTGTTCAACGAGGTGTTCATGTCCGACGCCCGCGTGCCGGCCGATGCGGTCATCGGCGGCCTCAACAACGGCTGGGCGGTCGCCAACACCACCCTCGCGCACGAGCGTGCCGGACTCGGTTCCGGCGGTGGCAGCAGTTCGGCGAGCGCGGCGATTCCCGGCACGGTCGGCGGTCAGCTCGACACTCGCGCCGGCGACTACGTCCGCGATCCGAAGAAGCCCTCGACGGCGGGCGGCGGTGCGGCATTCCGTGACACGTCGAAGATGATGATCAACCTCGCGCAGGGTGCGGGTGTCGCGAACGACCCGACGATTCGCCAGGACCTCGTGCGGCTCTACACGCTGAGCCAGCTCGGCCGGATCAGCCAGCTGCGGGTGAAGGCCGCGCGGGCCAAGGGCGAGGAGATCGCCGGAATGGGCAACATCGCCAAGCTCTCGATGAGCGACATGGTGCGCCTCCAGCGCGACCTCGGCCTGCGCATCGTGGGGCCGCAGGGGATGCTGCACGCGTACGACACCGAGCATCGCAAGTCGCTCGACGCGGCGACCGGCAACCCGTTCCTCGGCTTCGTCACCGAGATGGCGTTGTTCGCCCAGGCACCGCCGATCTACGGCGGTACCGATCAGGTGCAGAAGAACATCATCGGCGAACGCGTCCTCGGCCTGCCGAAGGAGCCGAACCAGGACAAGGTCGTCCCCTTCTCCGAACTCCCCAAGAACGCCTGATCACGCCAGGGGTCAGACCCCAGACGTGATCCGATCACGCCAGGGGTCAGACCCCAGACGTGATCGTCAGCGGTCGAGCATGCCGTAGGCGTGGGTCGGGTGGAGTTCCAGCAGCAACCGGCGGTCGGCGACCATCGCCCGGCGGTACTCGTCCCAGTCGTCGTGTTCGCCGGCGACGGCGCGGTAGTAGTCGACGAGCGCATCGACGGTCGCGTCGTCGGGTGACTCGGCGACGGGAAGCAGTGTCACGTCGGCCTCGATCACCGCGTAGGCCCAGAAGTCGTCGCGGTTGACGTGCAACGAGGCTCGAGGATCGCGGCGGAGGTTGGCCGTCTTCGCGCGACCGTCGGTGACCGAGATCCGGATCACGTCGTCGTCGCCGACTGCGTACGCGATGTTCGACGACTGCGGACGTCCATCGGACTTGAGCGCGATCAGCACGCCGTTGCGCTTGTCACGGATGAAGTCGAGGGCATCGGCGATCTGCATGCCGTGGCCAACACCCGTGATGTGCCGCCTGTTCCCGATCCGAACTCGTCGATCCGGCCCGGGCGTCAGGGCCCGGTCGATCCGTCGGCCAGCGCGGCCGCCCGTGCCTCGGCGAACTTGGCGGTGGTGAGGCGCGGCCCGGCGTACGCGAACAGAGCGATCGTCAGCACCCCGGCGACGAACCACGGCATGCGCTGCGCGAATTCTCGCGACCAGAACACGTCGCTGACGAGGACGACGAGGCCGCCGAGGGCGGCGCCGATCGGCATCATGCCCCAGCCGAAGAACCGGTAGACGCTGTTCACCCTGCCGAGGAGTTGATCGGGAATCACGGTCTGGCGGAAGCTGACGGTGATCACGTTCCAGAGCACCGCGGTGAACATGTAGGCCCCGAGCATCAGCCACGCCACCGGCCACCAGCTCGTCAACCCGATCGCGAACGTCAGCGCTCCGCCGCCCAGCAGTGTCGTCGCGAGCGACGGGCCGGCTCCGATTCGCCTCGCGACGTTGGATGCGGTCCAGCCGCCGATGATGCCGCCGACGGCGCCACCGGTGCCGAGCAGGGCGAATTCGGTGGCCGTGGTGCCGAGCACCTCTTGGCCGTAGAGCACGAAGGTGGCCGTCGAGAGCGTGCCGAGCATGTTCAACAGCCCGAGCACGATGGCGAGGGTGCGCAGCAGGTCGTGGCTCCAGAGCCAGCCGAAGCCCTCCGCCAACTCGGTCTTCCACGGACGGCGTTCTGCCCGACGCTGGGCGATCTGCTCCGGTGTCTGGCCGGACTCCGGCCGCCGGATCCAGGCGATCAGCGCGGCCGAGATCACGAAGGTCGCGGCATCGACGAAGAAGGGCAGCGAGAAGGCGATCGCGATCAGCAACGCGGCCAGCGGTGGGCCGGCGAAGGTGTTGGCGACCTGCTCGATGCTCCACAGCCGACCGTTGGCCTTCTCGAGCTTGTCGGGGTGGACGATCGACGGCATGAAGGTCTGCGCGGAGTTGTCGTAGAGCACCTCGCCGATTCCGAGCAGCAACGTCGCGAGCAGCACCAGGAGGTACAGAGCCGGTGTCGGTGGTGATCACCGTGGTCGCGTCCGACACGGCGTCGGGCAGTGGCAACGCGTCCTGGCGGCCGAGCACCACGAACGCGACGAAGAACGTCAACACCGCTCGCGCCACGTTGGCCCACACCATCAGGATCCGCCGGTCGTAGCGGTCGGTGATCACCCCGACCGGGAGCGAGAACAGCAGCCACGGCAGGCGCTGGGCGACGGCGACGATCGCGATCAGCAACGGGTTGCGGGTGATCGCCGACGCGAGCCATGGGTACGCGATGACGCCGATGCCGTCGCCGAGGTTCGAGATCGTGCTCGCCGAGAAGAGCTTGAAGTAGTTGCCGCCGAGCCGGCCCGGATCGAGGCCGGCGCGGGTCGAGGCGACTGGCGAGGATGCGGTGTCGGTCACGCGGGCTCCGGCAAGGTGGGAAGATCGGTGGGATAGACGGCGGCGACGAAGCCGAACACCACGTCGCCGGCGCGTTCGAGCGTCGTGAACTCCTCCGCGAGCTCGACGACACGATCGAAGAACTCCGACGCGCGTTCCTCGGGGATGCGAGCGTGGCGCAGCGTCGACTGCATCTGTCCGGGCTCGCTGACCACGGCCTCGGCCATGCGCTTCGGCGAGGAAGTCCTGGCGCTCGGCACCTTCGGGCGTCGGGCTCTTGCCGACGATGATCGTGCGCCCGGTACGTCCGTAGAACCGCTCGTCGATGGCGCGCACCTTGCGCGTTCGTACGACCGTCAGGAGACCCGGCGTCGACGAGGACGTCGACGTGGTACGCGATCGACGACTTCGGCCGATCCAGCGCGGCAGCCAGCTCGGTGACCGTCGCTGCCCGCTCGAGGACGAGGTCGAGGATCAGGGCGCGGACCGGCTCGGCGATCGCCTTCAGCTGTTGGGGAGTGTCGGCGGTGACGCTCTGGGCGAGGTCGTAGTCGGGAACCACGCCCAAACAATATCCGAGTAATCCCGAATGATCAAGTAATTCCGATCAATCAGAATCACCCGGACCAACATGACCTTTGCGTCGAGATTTCGATGGGACGGGCCCGCGAAATCTCGACGCAAACGTGGTGGGGAAGGTGTTGGGGGATCGAGGTCTGCGTCAGCCGGCGTCGCTGGCGGTGGCGTCGACGGCGAGCTGGCCCGTGCCGACGGTGATCTTGCGGGGCTGAGCCTGCGGGGCGACAGGGATCCGAAGCGTCAGCACGCCGTCGGTGTAGTCGGCTTCGATGGCCTCGGCATCGAGACCCTCGCCGAGGCTGACCTGGCGTCGGAACGTACCCTCGTGGCGCTCGTCGAAGTAGACGCGGTCGCCTTCCTGGCTCTGATAGTTGCGTTCGGCCGACACGGTGAGCACGTTGCGCTCGACGGAGATGTCGATCGAGTCGGCAGCCACGCCCGGCAGGTCGAGGTGCACCCAGACGTTGTCGCCACGGCGGTAGGCGTCCATCGGCATCGGGCGGCCGGTGACCCACGCGGATTGAGTGGGAGTGCGCTGATTGAAGAACGAGTCGAGTTCACGGAAGGGGGAATTCTGCAAGAGCATGTGCGGCCTCCTGGTCGAAGGTGAGTGTGGATGTGTTGCACCAGTGAAGGTAACACTCCTCAGATCACTTGACAACCCTCGACTCAAGATCTGTTCAGTTCTTCGCGATCCGGCCCCGCATCGTCAGCGAGGCGAGACCGAAACTGACCGCCATCAGCCCGAGGGACGCGGCGGCGCCCGCGGCGAGGGCGCTCCAGTCCCAGCCCACCGTGATCAGGCTGCGCAGACCTTCGAGCACGTAGGTGACCGGGTTGTACTTGGCGATCGTCTGCAGCCAGCCGGTCAGTGCCTCCTCGGGCAGGAACGAGGTGGTCAGGAACGCGAACGGGAAGAACAGGATGAAGCTCGAGTTCACGGCCGCGGGGTTGCCGGTCTTCAGGGCGATCACGTACGGGAACCCGGCGAACGCAAGGCCCCAGAGCGCGCCGTACATGATGAACACGACCATGCCGAGGAACCCGGTCACGAACGACACCCCGAACGCGAGGCCGAGCAGGATGACCGGGATCGTGCAGCGCGATGATCGACACGATGTCGGCCGCCATCAAGCCGAGCAGGAGCATCGGCCGGCGGATCGGCGTCAGCAGGAGCCGGTCGAAGTAGCCGCTCTGGATGTCGGTGACCAGTGCCCCTGCCCGCGAGATACCGGTGACCGCGAAGATGATCGCCACCGGGAGTTGGAATGCCTTGAAGTCCTCGACGGCGCCGCTGCCCTCCGCGAAGTCCTGGAGCGCGCCGACGTTCACCACGTAGAAGAACACGGGGGTGATCAACGCGGGAATGAAGAACTCGGGCTCGCGAAAGGCGCCGCGTATGGCGCGGCCGGCGATCGTGAGGAAGTCGTGCAGCCTCGACGAGCGCCGCGCGAGCGGCGCGGGCACCGACGCAGGTGCCACCGTGGACGTGGTGGTGGTCGTCATGACGATGCCTCCGGTTCGGGTTCGTTGGGTTCGTCGCTCTCGGCGAAGTGCGAGCCGGTGACGTGCAGGTACACGTCGTCGAGCGTCGGGCGTGCGCAGGGTGAGCGACCGCACCGGCACCCCGCATCCGTTGAGCGCGACGGCGACCTGGGCGATCAGGCCGGACCCGTCGGCGGTCACCACGGCGAGTTCGTTGTGGTGGATCTGGACCTCGTCGATGCCGTCGACCGCGCGAACGGCGTCGGCCGCGGCAGCCACGTCGCCGTCGACCTCGGCCTGGATGAGGTCGGCGCCGATCTCGCGCTTCAGAGCATCCGGTGCGCCTTCGGCCCGGATCAGACCGTTGGCGATGATGCCCACGCGGTCGGCCAGTTCGTCGGCCTCCTCCAGGTACTGGGTGGTGAGGAAGATCGTCGTGCCGTGTTCACGGTTCAGGCGCCGGACCTCCGCCCACACCGACGATCGGCTGACCGGGTCGAGTCCGGTGGTCGGCTCGTCGAGGAAGAGCACCTGCGGGCGATGGATCAGCGACATCGCAAGGTCGAGGCGCCGCTTCATGCCGCCCGAGTACGACTCGACCCGATTGTCGATCGCCTCGCCGATGTCGACCAGGCCGATGACGTCGTCCATGCGCTCGGCGATGTCGTGCTTGGTCAGCCCGTAGAGCCGGCCCTGGAGCCGCAACATCTCGCGACCTGTCTGCTTGCCGTCGATCGAGGAGTTCCTGCAGTGCCACACCGATGCGCAGGCGGATCTCGTCGGGCTGCGTGCCGACGTCGAGGCCGGCGACGGTGGCGGTGCCCGAGGTGATACCGAGCAGCGTGCACAGCATCTTGACCGTGGTGGACTTGCCTGCACCGTTGGGCCCGAGGAAGCCGTAGATCTGGCCGTCGGGAACGTCGAGGTCGATGCCGGCGACCGCTTCGAAGTCGCCGAAGGTTCGTCGGAGGGCCCGTGCCTGGATCGCTGACGCCATGGCCGCCAGGATGCCGCCTCGCGACGACGATCGTGCACCCCGCAACAATTTCCCGGGGAACCCTGTCCGGTTCCCCCAGCCCGGGTCTCCGGGAACCGCGGTGGTTCCCGCAGACCCGGGCTCGGGGAACC
>CAVVAO010000017.1:0-8544 GCA_963746285.1 Ilumatobacteraceae bacterium
TGGTCACGACCAGGGTTTCCGGCGCCGGCGCGGGGCGACCGTCGAAGCGCTACGTCGCCGTCGGTGACGCGGACACCGTCGACCTTCCGGTTCGCAACGACGACCTCGTGCTGTCGCTGCTCGGCAGAGCGCTCGATCGGCTCCCGCACGACGAGGCGGAGATGATCGCCGAGGAGGTGGGCCTCGAGTACGGCCGGGCGATGGCCGAGGGGTTGACCGGCGATGCGCTCACCAGTGGACGCCGCTCCTTGCGGTCAGCGATGCAGTCGGTCGCCGACGCGCTGACCGCCCACGGCTTCGCCGCGCACACCGACCGCCGAAACGGCCAGCTCCGGATCATCAACGACCACTGCCCGTTCGGTGATGTGGCGACCGAGCATCCGGTGATCTGTGCCGTCGATCGCGGCATGGTCAAGGGCATGCTCGCCGCGCTCGTCGATGACCGCGGTGACACGAGCGTCGAGGTCGTGAGCGAGTCGAGCGTGGCCCGCGGCGACACCGTCTGTTCCACCTCGGTGTGACGATCACGCCTGGGGTCTGACCCCTGGCGTGATTACGGTGCGGTGATCGCCTTGATCTCGTCGGCGATCGTGTCGGTGAAGTCGTTCGACGGGATGGCGGTCTGCATCGCCATCATCTTCATCATGTCGCCCTGCACCTTGATCTTGCCGGCCATGAACGCCTGCATCGCGATCGCCTGGTCCTGGTCGACGAACATCGCCTTGGCGGTGCCGTAGTCGGTGGTGACGGTCGCGTCGGCGTCGTCGAGTTCGCCGAGTTCCATGACGAGATGGCCCGACGACGTGTCGAGGTAGCTCTTCACCTCACCGTCACCGAACGGGACGTCGACGATGACCTGATTGATCTTGATCACCGTGGTCACCGGCGGGACCTTGTCGGCGTACTTCTCGCGGATCTCGTGAGCTGCGGCCATCCACTCTTCTGACAGGAACGGGTGCGTCATAGTTCGCGTGACTGTACCGCGCCGGTCGATGCCCAGACGGCTCGTGGTGACCGAGTCGAGGAACTCGCGGTCGAGGTCGAATCCGAGACCTGGTGAGGTCGGCACCGTCACGTGACCGTCGGTGATCGTGATCGGTTCGGTCACGATGTCCTGGGCGTAGAAGCGCGTCGACGCGCCGATGTCGCCGGGCAGCGTGAAGCCCGGCAGCGCCGCGAGCGCAGCGTTGGCGGCTCGTCCGATGCCGGTCTCCAACATCCCGCCGCACCACACCGGTACGCCTCGGGCGAGGCACAGGTCGTGGATCCGGACCGCCTCGAGGTAGCCGCCGACACGGCCGGGCTTGATGTTCGCGATCTCGCACGCTCCGAGCTCGATCGCGTCGGCCGTGCCTGCCGCCGACACGATCGACTCGTCGAGGCAGATCGGCGTCTCGACCTCGCGCCGCCAGGCGGGCATGGCCGACGATGTCGTCCTCGGGCAAGGGCTGCTCGATGAGCAGCAGGTCGAACTCGTCGAGCCGGGCGAGATGAGCTCCGTCGGTGCGCCGGTAGGCCGTGTTGGCGTCGACCTGGAACGGCGTGTCCGGTCCGATCAGCTCGCGCACCGCGGCCACCTGATCGATGTCGGAGCCCGGTTCGATCTTCAGCTTGATGCGCACGTAGCCGTCGTCGACGTACCCCTGCACCGTGGACAGGAGGGCGTCGGTCGAGTCGTGGATGCCCACGCTCACACCGCTCGGGATGCGCGTGCGATCGGCGCCGAGGAACGCGGCGAACGACTGGCCGGCGGCGCGCAGCTGGGCGTCGAGCACCGCCATCTCCAACGCGGCCTTCGCCATCGGGTGGCCGTGCAGCTTCGCCAGCGTCGGCGCGACGTCGGCGGCCTCGATCGGACCGGCGGCCATCAGCCGAGGAAGCAGGTGATGGATGATCACGTGCTGCGCGCCGTCGACGTACTCCGGCGAGTAGCTCGGCTCGGAGAGCGCCACGCACTCACCCCAGCCCTCGACCGTGTCGGTCGATCGTCCCGATGCGTCGGCGAGGTCGACTCGCACCAGCAGGATGTCGCGCTCGGTCTGGCTGCCGAAGCTCGTCCGGAACGGCGACACGAGTGGCATCGCGATCCGGCGTAGCTCGACGTTGTCGATGGTCCAGTTCATGACGGCGATCCGATCACGTAGGCGCCGTCGCGCGTGAATCCGACCACGCTGCGCCCCGCGACGAGCGCGTCGGTCGAACGCGGTGCGGGTTGCCGAGCGCCACACCGCCGACTGCCTCTGGATCGCTCCGGCGGAGTTCGACCACGTCGTCGGGCGTGGGCACCAGGATCGGGTCGGTGACGTCGTCGCCCTGACGCGGTCGATCGGGAACCGAGGCCGCGACGTCCCACGCCATCAGGAGCCGATCGGACTCGTCGCCGGCGTTGATGGCGTCGGTCATCTCGCCGTAGAAGGAGGGCACGTACTGCATCGACGTCGGCACCGAGCACCGCGATGTTGAACCAGGCGTTGCGACGCACCAGCGGATCGAACGTCCACGTGATCCAGCCGAGCCGCCGTTCGGCGGCCCATGCTCGCTGGTGCAACTTGATCGCCCGGCCGATCCCGGCGTGGCGCATCGAGTCGACGACGCCGGTGACGTGGCTGTGCAGCGCCCGCTCGCCGTGGTGGTCGGCGAGGAAGCCCACCGATGCGCCGACCATCCGATCGCGCGCGAACGCGGCAGCGACGTAACCGCCCGAGTGGGAGATCGCGGTCAACATCTCGACGTTGACCAGCGGCGTCGACGTCCCCCACACGCGCTGCATCAGCGCGCCGTGTTCGTCGAACTCTCGGCGCGTCGTGATCGAGCGGACCGTGATCGACTGAGCGCTCACGGCGCCACCTGGTCGCCGCCGGCGAGGTCCGACGCATCACCGTGTGTGCCGCGCACGACGTGGTACGCGGTGCGCACCGCGAGGATCTGGCGGATCTCGGGACCGACGTCGCTCGCGAACTCGCTCCGGTAGGTCTCGTCGGTGGTGAGTACGACGGTGAAGTACATGCCGGAGAACGCGCCGAGGAACACCGAGACCCGGATCAGCGGCTCGGTGAGCACCAACGTGCGGTCGCCGAAGCCGGTGTCGGCGATGATGCGCACCGACTCCAGACCCGTCCAGTTGGTGACCGTGTCGGCGGTGATCGCCATGAAGCCGAAGAACACGAAGAATCCGGTGAGCGCGACGACGACGAGCGTGATCTGCAGTGCCTGGCCGAACAGCACGATCAGGCCGATGTTGAACCGTTGGCGAGGACGCAACGGATCCAGCGTCGCGCCGTGCGACGGGAGTTCGACGGCCTCGGCGGGGGTGCCCTCGACGTAGGCCGCGATGTCGGCCCACGAGTCGAAGCGGTTCTCGTGGCGGATGAACCCGGGCAGCCGACTCACCACGAACACCGCGCCGAGCGAGAAGAAGGTGAGCACGACCACGACGTACGCCGCTCCGTCGAGGGTGCCCGCCATCTCCCAGACCTCGGCGTTGACGAACAGGAACGTGTTGAACATCAGCAGCAACGGCAGCGCCTTGGCGACGAGGGGGCCGAGACCGGTGAGCTGACCGCTCGAGCGGCGTGCGCCCCAGCGAAGCAGTGCACCGACGCCGTATGACGACCACAGATAGATCAACAGCAGCAACGCCAGCGCCAGGAGCACGCTCTCGATCGCGTCGCGGACCTGCCCGAACGCGAGCACCGGGATCGCCGGGCCGAAGACGAACAGCAGCAGCTCGGGCGCGTCGATGTCGGTCGGTCGGGCGAACGACGCCACACCGCGGAGGCGGTTCGACAACACCCACGCCGCGAGCAGCATCGCGATCACTGCGGCGGCAGCGGCGAGGTTCTGTGCCACCGACCATTCGCGGACGTCCAATGCGTTCAGCCCGAGCAGGAGGTAGGCGACCACGAGCAGGGGGAGCGCACGCGTCCACGTGTCGAGCATCGAGGCGTCGCCGTCGGTCTCGATCAGGTGCGGAACGCCTCGTTGTAGGAACCACCGCTCGATCTCGTTCGCACGCTCGGTGGGCGTCATCGCCCAGAACGTACCGGTTGGCCACTCGACGGCGGGTGAACGGCCGTGAACGGTTCGTCAAACCCCGTGGAAGTGATGCCTGCGTCCCGATAAGCAAGAGGGTCTATGGCTCGCATCCTGGTCACCGAAGAGATCGCCGAAGGTGGCCTCGACCGCCTCCGCGCCGCCGGCCACGAGGTCGACGTGCAGCTCGGGCTCTCTGCCGACGAACTGCTCGACGTCGTTCCCGGCGCTCATGCCCTGATCATCCGCTCCGCGACGGACGT
The DNA here is from genome assembly GCA_963746285.1 of Ilumatobacteraceae bacterium. Classification (GTDB taxonomy): domain Bacteria; phylum Actinomycetota; class Acidimicrobiia; order Acidimicrobiales; family Ilumatobacteraceae; genus Sva-07. The sequence goes on from CAVVAO010000017.1 coordinate 4,296, forward strand.
GACCGACGCGGTGCTCGCCGCCGGCAGCGACTTGATGGTCGTCGGTCGGGCGGGTATCGGACTCGACAACGTCGACGTCGACTCCGCCACCACCCGCGGAGTGATGGTCGTCAACGCCCCGCAGAGCAACATCGTGTCCGCTGCCGAGCACACCATGGCGTTGCTCATGGCGTCGGCGCGCAACGTGCCCCAGGCCCACGCCGCACTGGTGCAGGGTCGCTGGGAGCGCAGTCGGTGGGAGGGTGTCGAACTCGCCGACAAGACCCTCGGCATCGTCGGACTGGGCCGGATCGGCAAGCTCGTCGCCGATCGCGCCAAGGGTTTCGGGATGCGCCTCGTCGCCTACGACCCATTCGTGTCGGAGGATCGTGCCAAGAAGATGGGCGTCGAGCTGTTGGCGCTCGACCAGGTCGTCGCCGAGTCCGACTTCCTCACCGTGCACCTCCCGAAGACTGCCGAGACGGTAGGGCTGATCAACCGCGACCTGCTGCTCAAGGCGAAGCCGAGCCTGCGGGTCGTCAACGTCGCCCGCGGGGGCATCGTCGACGAGGGTGACCTCGCCGAGTGCCTGCGCGAGGGCATCATCGCGGGCGCCGCGCTCGACGTGTTCTCCACGGAACCGATGACCGAGTCGCCGTTGTTCGAGATCGACTCGGTGATCGTGACACCGCACCTCGGTGCGAGCACCCGCGAGGCGCAGGACAAGGCCGGCGACACCATCGCGTCGATGGTGCAGCTCGCGCTTGCCGGCGAGTTCGTCCCGTTCGCGGTCAACGTCAACGCGGCCGAGGCCAGCGAGACCATCCGCCCGTACCTGCCGTTGGCCGAGCGACTCGGGAGTCTGTTCGTGTCGCTCGTCGGCGGGTTGCCGCCCGAACTCGAGATCTGCTGCGAGGGCGAGATCGCCGGCTACGACACCCGCATCTTGGAGTTGGCGGTCCTGAAGGGGTTCTTCGGCGCGATCTCCGACGAACCCGTGACCTACGTCAACGCCCCACAGCTCGCCAAGCAGCACGGTGTCGAGGTGCGCGATGTGTGTTCGGCGACCTCGGCCGACTTCGTCAACCTGCTGTCGTTGCGCGGTGGTGGGCACTCGATCTCCGGCACGCTCGCGGGTCCGAAGGCGGCGCAGCGCATCGTCAACATCGACGACACGCCGTTCGACGTCCCGCCGGTCGACAACATGGTCGTCATCCAGAACGACGATCGTCCCGGCGTCATCGGCACCGTCGGCACGCTGCTCGGCAATGCCGGGGTGAACATCTCCGACATGGACGTCAGCCGCGTCACCGGCTCGGACACCGCGGTCATGCTGATCGCCCCGAGCGCCCCGGTCCCCGCCGAGGTCCTCGATGCGCTCCGCGCCGCCCCAGGCATCCTCCAGGTCACCAGCCTCTCCGCCTGACCCGCACACGCCCGCGCTGCGAACATCGTCACCGATCCGAAAAATGCGCACCGCGTGCCGCTGGGCGGTCGCTGGTGCGCACATTTCGGTGTCGACCCGCACCGCTTGGCGGGTTGGGTGGGATGGGGTGTGAGTTTCAGGTGGGGAGGCGGAGGGAGGCGGCGGTGCGTTCGGCTTCGGCTCGGGCGGCCTCGGCGAAGTCGGAGCCACCGCTGGCGTAGAGGATCGCCCGCGACGAGTTGACGATCAGGCCTCGACCGTCCGGGCGCGCTCCGTGCTCGACGACCGTCACCGCATCGCCGCCTTGCGCGCCGACTCCCGGGACGAGGATTGGCACATCGGGCGCGATCGCTCGGACGTCGGCCAGTTCGGTCGGATAGGTGGCGCCGACGACGAGCCCGCAGTCGCCGCGCTTCGACCAGTCGTCGGCGACCAGTCGGGCGACATGGGCGTAGACCGGCGAACCGTCGGCGACGAGCGACTGGATGTCGTCGCCGCCCGGGTTGCTCGTGCGGCACAACGCGATGACCCCGCCGCCGTGCTCGAAGTACGGCGCGACCGAGTCGGTGCCGAGGTACGGATTCACCGTCACTGCGTGGGCGCCGTAGCGCCCGAATGCCTCGCGGGCGTAGTGCTCCGCGGTCGGTCCGATGTCGCCGCGCTTGGCGTCGAGGATCAGCGTGACGTCCGGATAGGTCTCGCGCACGTAGCGGCAGATCCGTTCGAGCGTCTCCTCCTCGCCCTGGCTGGCGAAATAGGCGATCTGCGGCTTGAAGGCGCACGCCAGGTCTGCGGTGACGTCGATGATCGCCTTGCAGAACGTCTCGGTGGCGCCGTGCGCTCCATCGAGCGGGAGGGGCATCCGCGCTGGATCGGGATCGAGGCCGACACACAGCATCGATCCGGATGCCGACCAGGACGCGTCGAGTTGGCGGAGGAACGACAACGTCGCGTCAGTCCTCGACGGTGATCGCAGCCGTCGGGCAGAGGTCCGCCGCCTCGCGCACCTTCTCCGCGACGTCGTCACCCGGCTCCTCCTGGAGGATGTAGAGGTAGCCGTCGCTGCGAACCTCGAACACCTCGGGGCACACCTGCATGCAGGCGCCGGTGGATGCACACACGTCGAAGTCGACGCTCACCTTCATCTGGTTCTCCTGTGGGCTCGTTCGTGATCGAGTTCGATCACGTCTTCGATCGACGGTAGCCGTCGGCTTCTGCGGCAGCGGCAGTCGGGTAGCAGCGATCCGGCTTCGTGCGATCGTAGAAGCGGCCCCCTGGGACATGGAAGATGCCCGAAGACTCCTTGACCTTGACCGGATGGCCGTCAGGCGCGGACCCATCCTCGTTCGCAGGTAGCCATGTCTGATCCACCGCAACCCGGGTCGTCACGACCGCATCCACCGCCGCGGCGACCGCGCCCGGCTCGCCGGCACGTGCGGGCCAGTCGGGCCATCGAGGCGGTTGTGCCGGGGTGGGCGTCGCTGCCTGGCTGCGCCACCACGACAGCGCCGCCCCGACGCCCAGCGCCAGCAGCGTGAGCAGCACGGTCCGACGAAGCGCGGTGCCGATGGGTGTCATCGGCGCGACTGTAGTTGGCCTCAGCGTTGGTGGCGTTCGAAGGCGCACAACACCGCGCGGAGCGACGCCGTGGTGATGTTGGGATCGACACCGATGCCCCAGCGCACCTTGCCGCCGTCGCTGACCGTCTCGACGTAGGCCGCGGCCTGTGCGTTCGCACCCTTGCCGATGGCGTGCTCGGCGTAGTCGAGCACGTCGAAGTGCCCGTCGACGCGCCCGCCGAACTCGGCGACGAGCGCTGCGACGAACGCCTCGACCGGTCCGTCGCCCTCGCCGAAGATCGAGTGGGCTTCGCCGTCGACCTCGAGTTGCGCCTGGATCGAGGTCCTGCCGCCATCGTCGCCGGTGCGGGTGTGCAGCTCGTGGCTGCGCAGTCGGAATGTGGGCTCGTCGGGGAGGTACTCCGCCGTGAACGCGTCCCACATCACCCCGGGACCGATCTCGGTGCCGGAGTCCTCGGTGATGTGCTGGATCGTCTTCGAGAACTCGATCTGGAGGCGCCGCGGCAGGTCGAAGCCGTGTTCGGCCTTCATCACGTAGGCAACACCGCCCTTGCCGGACTGGCTGTTCACCCGGATCACGGCTTCGTACGAGCGTCCGACGTGCGCCGGGTCGATCGGGAGGTACGGGACGCCCCACGCCGGGTACTCGCCGTGCTCGTCGCGCTTGGCATCGAGCGCCTCGAAGCCCTTCTTGATCGCGTCCTGGTGGCTTCCGGAGAACGCGGTGTACACGAGGTCGCCGGCGTACGGGTGGCGCGGATGCACCGGCAGGCGGTTGCAGTACTCGGCGGTGCGGCGCAGCTTGTCGATGTCGCTGATGTCGATGCCCGGGTCGACGCCGTTCATGAACAGGTTCATCGCCAGGGTGATGATGTCGACGTTGCCGGTGCGCTCACCATTGCCGAACAACGTGCCCTCGACCCGATCGGCGCCGGCCATCACGCCGAACTCGGCGGCAGCAACAGCGCAGCCGCGATCGTTGTGCGGGTGCAGCGAGATGACCACCGACTCGCGCTGCTTGATCGTGCGGCCGAACCACTCGATCACGTCGCCGTAGACGTTGGGGGAGTAGCACTCGACCGTGGCCGGCAGATTGAGCACGATCGGCTTGTCGGGCGTCGGCTCGATGACGTCCATGACCGCCTCGCACACCTCGATCGCGAACTCGGGTTCGGTGAGCGTGAAGCTCTCCGGCGAGTACTCGTAGCGGATCTGGGTGTCGCCGGCGGCGTCTTCGAGCTTGCGGCACAGTTTGGCGCCGTTG
>CAVVAO010000018.1:0-201056 GCA_963746285.1 Ilumatobacteraceae bacterium
CTGATCACGCCAGGGGTCAGACCCCAGGCGTGATCCGATTCTCGGCACCTGCCGACGCGGCCAAATAGACTGTGAACATGTCGGATCGTGCAGTCTCCGGGGTGCAGGTTGCATGCGAGCTGGCCGAGATGGGATCGCACATGGTCGAGGCCCGCTACCGGCGCGAGCACCCTGAGGCATCCGACGAGGAGGTCGCCGACCACGTCCGCCGATGGTGGCTCGATCGTCCCGGCGCTCCCGACGGCGACGCAGTCGGCATCCTGCGGTGAACGCGCTCGAACAGAGCCTGCACGAGATCGTCGGACACCTTCGTCGACTGGACCGCCGATTTGCTCTCGTCGGTGGGCTTGCGGTGTCCGCCCGCGCCGAACCTCGCCTCACGCGTGATGCCGACCTCGCGGTCGCCGTCACCGACGACCAGGATGCCGAGGCGCTGGTACGCGAGCTGCGGGCGGCCGGTTACGAGGTCGCGGCGTCGCTCGAGCAGGAGGCCACCGGGAGGCTCGCCACGATCAGACTGTTGCCTCGAGATCCGGCTGATCAACTTGTCACCGACCTGCTGTTCGCCTCGAGTGGTATCGAAGGCGAGATCGTCGCGGCTGCTGATGACATCGTCGTGTTCGCGGGACTGACGGTTCCGGTTGCGCGTGTCGGCCACCTGATCGCGATGAAGCTGCTCGCGCGGGATGACCGCCGACGTCCGGCGGACGCCGACGATCTGAGGGCCCTCGCAGCGGTGGCTCGGGAGGACGACTGGGCGCAGGCCCGGGTCGCGGTCGGTCTGATCATGGAGCGGGGGTTCGCCCGTGACCGGGATCTATCGAGGTCGCTCGACGAACTCCGTCGCGACGGCGCGTACTGACACACCACGATCCGATCTCGTGAACAATTCCACTTCTCAGAGGTGAACTTGTTCACGGGATGGGCGGGTGGGCGCTGTCAGCTCGTCCCACCATCGCTCGGCGCTGGTGGGCTCGGGCGTTCCGGGATCTCGGCAAAGTGGGCCATCGCGACAGCGAGGTCGTCCTCGGAGAACATCTCCATGGTGTGGAGTTTGTCGTCGGCGGCGCCGTAGACGGTGATGAATGGGAGCCCGATCCAGTAGTCGCCTGCTCCACCTTGCGTCCACATCGCGCCGGCGAGAACGCACGCCTGCTCGTTGGCGCCATGGATCACGCTGTACACCGGAACTCCCCGCAGTGTCTCGTCCTCGTCGCGGACGGCGAACAAGGCGGCAGCGTCCTCGCTGTCCATCGTGCCGTAGCCCAGCTCGCGGTGATCGACCATCGAGAAGTCATCGTGCGTCAGCTGCAACTGGCCGACGACGTCGGTGTTGCGATGGGCGTCGAGCCACTGCCGGATCGGCTCGGGCACAGGGTCTGCGTCGGGCATCGCTCGTGCGGCGGCCTCGAAGGCATTCGTCGCCGCGAGCAGGTCGCCGGGTTCGAAGAGGGTGATCCTGACGATCCGGTCGTGTTCGTCGATCTCCTCGATCGACCACCGGCCACCCTCGACTCGGATGAACGCAAGGCACTCGCCGCGCACGGCGATGAGCTCGCGTTCGGTGACGCCGAAGCCGAGGTCGGTCGGGGTGACGGTCCCGGCGCGCAGGTCGTCGAGGGTCACCGTCGAGCCGTCGGCGAGTGTGGCGGTGAAGTCGTTCGCGAGGCCGTCGATGAACCGGTCCGGCTCGGGGTGGCGTGCTCGCAGGTTCGCGAGCCCGCCGGAAAGGACAGAACGATTCGGAGGGATCGTGAGTGCCGACTCGGCGGCAACGATCTCGTCGAACCGCGCCACCGCGGCGTCGAGATCTCCGGGTCGAACTGTTCGGTGCGCATCACCAGACCTGTCGCTGGGTCAGTGGTCACGACCGACAAGATGTCGCTGTCGTTGACGAAGCCCTCCGCGGTGACGGCGTGATTCCGGCCGATCACGCATCCACTCGTCGACGATGACCGGACCGACCGCCTCACGTAGAAGTAGAAGCTGTCCGGTGACTCCGTGAGCGACCGCATGCGGTCCCTGATCCCGGCGAGGTCGAGCGCTCCCCATCCCAGCGGGCGATGGTCGATGAACACCGACGACGGGTGGTAGACGACCATCGCAGTGTCGAGGTCACCGCTGTCCAACCCGCCGTAGTGGAGATCCATCAGGGCGAGCTCCCGGTGCTCGAGCAGGTCCGTCGTGTCGAGCGACTCGGTGTACAGGCGGTCGAGTTCGTCGACGGCAGCCTCGAGGTCCTCGGCGTCGAACAGGACGATGCGGTCGATGAGGCCGTCGCGCGTTCAGTCGGCTGACGAGGGCATTCTCATGACGGTGTCGGGATCGTCGACCTTCGCCAGTGTGCGGCGGTCAAAGGACGAGAGTTCTCGCCCCGGACGGCGAGCGTGTCGAACTCGACCTGCCATGGTCGAATCGTGCCGGTCGTCCGCCAACCTTCGATGACTCGTCGCGGCCGACGTAGGTGTGCGCGAGCAGTGGCGCCGATCGTCGATGACACGTCGTCGGCGAGACGGGTCGCGGCCACGCGCCGGTCGAGCAACGTCTCGCCGCATTCCGGCAGACCCGGTCGGCCCGGTTCCAGGTGCTGTCGGCGCGCGCCGCGGCGTCGAGTTCGTGGAAGCGAGCCATCGCCGCGTCGAGGTCGTCGCCCGGGTACAGATCACCCGACACGAGCTGGCCCTGCGCGGCCTCCAGGACGATCAGGAACGGCTGGCCATTCCAGTAGTCGTCCGAGGTGCCACGCATCCAGAGCATGCCGGCGGCCAGGCAGCCGCCGTCGAATGCTTGATGCACCACGCTGTACACGGGTACGGCGCGCAGCGTCGGGTCATCGAGGCCCGTGCGGTACAGGGCGATGATCTCTGACTTACCCATCGGCGCATAGCCCATGGGTCGATGGTCGATCTGTTCGAAATCGTCGTCGACGAGTGCGGTCATCGCCACGTCGAGGTCGTAGTTCCGATGGGCGCGCTGGAACTCCCACACCCACTCGGGGATGTGTGCGTTCTCGGCAAGGTCCCGTGGCGATGTCGTCGAGTGCGTTCGCCGCGCCGAGCAGGTCGTCGTGGGCGAAGACCGTGATCCGGGTGAGGCGGTCGTGGTCGTCGAGCTGCTCGACCGACCACCGCGAGTTCTCGATCCGAGTGAGCGCGAGGCGTTCGCCGCGCACGGCGATCGTCTCGCGATCCGTCACCCCGAAACCGAGCGCTCCCGGGTCGACGGTTGCCGTTACGGAGGTCCTCGAGCGTGACAATCGTGCCGTCGGCCAGCGTGGCGGTGAAGTCCTCGGCGAGCAGACACAGGACGTCGCCAGGTTCTCCGTAGCCGGGCGAGTGCGTTGGTGAGCCCGCCGGCGATCACTGCGGTGTTGACCATCGGGTCGGCGATCGTCTCGGCCGCCCACCGATCGACAAGCTCGCGGGCGAGGTGCGCCTCGTCGTGCTGGAAGTGATCCATGCGAGCGATCAGTCCGCTCGCAGGCGTGCATGCGCTTCGCGGTCACGAAGCGATCGATCATCTCGTTGCCGTGTGGATCGGTGAACTGCAGGCGGGAGGTGAGGACCACTCCGGTCGGCCCGCTGAGTTCCACCCGCTCGTTGGTGAACATCGCCTCACCGTCGTACTCGGTGATCGTTGCGAGTCCGGCAGCGACGCCGTCCCGGTCCAACTCGCCCCAGCTGATCGCTCGATGCGTCGTGGACACGACGTCGGGCGCCAGCGTGCTCACTGCCCGGTCGAGATCGCGATCGTTCGCCGCATCGAAGTAGGCCGACGACGCTCGCACCCGAGCGGCGTCGATCGGCGACAGCTCGCTCGATGTACCACTCGTCGAGTTGTTCGAACGCGGCGCGCAGGTCGGCGAGGTCGTAGACGGCGGCCTCGGTGAGCAGGCCGTCGGTGCTCCAGCGGGTGAGCAGGAGGAACTCGAACTCGACGTCCTGGTCTCGGTAGATCCACTGATGTTGCTGCAGCAGCAGCGAGTCGCCCCGGACCCCCAACGTCTCGGCGCTCATCGAGGCCGGGCATGTCGGTGTAGGCCGCGCTGACCTCGGCGCGTCCGCGGTACTCGCCGCGGGTCAGCGAGCGATGGCTCGCCCAGACGACGTCCTCGTCGAAGCACGCAGCCCACTCGTCGAACCGGCCCGCCGATCGCAGCGCCATCGCATGTCGCATCCAGCGGTCGGCGTCGTTCCACGGCTCGTCGTCGGGGGTCGGCCGCGCGTCCGCGGGCGGAGTGGTTCCCGTGAGCTCGTGGTACCGGGCCATCGCCGCGTCGAGATCGTCGTCGGGAAACTGCTCCAGTCGGTGTAGGAGCCCTTCCCGGAAGGTCACCACGCAGATCGACGCAACGTCCCAGTGCCCACCGTCGCCGGCCTCGCGAACCTGGCTCGATGCTGACGACCCACCCGTCTGCACACGATGCGCGGACACTCGCGAACGACCAGTACGTCCGAACGAACCAGATCGGCGGTGGCGCTGAAGATCGCGAGGTAGTGGTCTCGATCTCCGGACGGGAAACCGAGGTCACGATGCTCGACGAGCTGGAAGTCCTCAGCGGTGTACCTCGCCATCGATGTCGAGGTCGACACGACGGATCCACTGGAGGTGGTCGACGGCATTCGTCGGGATGGTCGTCAGCCCCAATTCGACCCAGCGATCCTCGATGGCATCGGCGGCGTCCGCGACATTGGTGAACTGCCGGACGCTGGCGAGATGGCTGGTCTCGTCGACTTCTTCGACCGACCAGTGACCGGTGCCGTCGTCGAATCCGACGTAGAGCATCGCCAGCCGATCGGTGAGCACCGACATGATCCGCCGGTCGACGACGCCGTAGCCGAGCGGCATCGGCTCGACGGTGCCGTTGCGGAGGTCGTCGAGGGTGACGGTGGTGCCGTCGGCCAGTGTGGCGGTGAAGTCGTCGGCGAACATGGCGAGGAACTCGTCCGAGCGAGGCGGTCCGGGCGCGGGCGTTCGCCACGCCGCCCACCCGCACGGCGGTGTTCGGTGCGGGCACCACGGCGTCGATCTCCGCCTGCGCGGCGTCGAAGCAGGCGAACGCCTCGCAAGTTGGTCCTCGGCGAACTGGTCGATGCGGATGCCGAGGCCCGTCGCCGGGTCATACCTTTCCGCAAGATCAACTGGTCACTGACGAGCTGCCCGGCTCCGGCGGTCGTGGAGATCAGACGGTTTGCTGGCAGCTCGAGGGTTGCCGACCGTCGCCACACCCGATTGCGTCAGCAGGGTTTCTGAGCCGACCGTTCGGTCAGAGTTCGCATCCGTTCACGGAACTCGTCGAAGCCCGCGTGTCGCTGCCCCAACCGATCGGCCGGTGGTCGGTCATTGTCAGGTCAGGGTGGATGCCCGCATGATCCGATCGAGGTCGCCCTCTGGGATCGCATCCGCGAGCACTTCGAGGTTCATCGCGATCGGCAGCCCCGTCGATCGGGTCGACGGTCTCGAGGTAGAGGCGGTCCAGCTCGGCGACCGCCGCTCGCAGGTCCGCGCATCGAACGTGATGGAGATCTGCGAGTTTCCGCCGGACCATCCGGCTGATGATCCAGGGTTTCGCCTGGGGCCGGTGGGTCGCCCCGCGCGTCCAGTGCAGCTTCGAGAGCACGAGATTCGTCACCTCGCGAGGCGATCGTGGTCACGTCGACCGACACTGTCCCGAACGTCTCGGGTGATGGCTGTCATGCAACCTGACGAATTCGGACCTGCTCTCGAAGTCTGAAGCTGCACGCCCGAGCGACGGTCGACCCCTCGGAATCTCGTCGTTGTGCCTTGCCTCCCACGCGGCAGTTCGCCGGCCGCGAACAGCCGCATCCACCGTCGGAACAACCGGTCCGCCTCGTTCCACGGCTCGTCCGGCCTGATCACGGGCGACTCACCGGTCAGCATCGACTCGGCGCCTCAGTGGGTGGCGCGGTCGGCGCCGAACTCGGAGCGACGCACCTCGACGGCGACCGTCGCGCCCTTCTGCGCGAACAGGTCCCGGGCGGCGGACGCGGCGCGCTGGGCGCCGTCAGCGTCACCGGCTGCGGCCCGCACCCGGGCCAGCGTCGAGAGGGCGTTGGCGTGGTCGAAGACGAGGTCGGTGTCGGTCGCCAGGCGGACCGCCTCGTCGGCCAGCGCGAGGGCCGGCGTCGGCCTCGCCGCGGGCGGCGAGGATCTCCGCCTGGGCGGAACGAGCAGCGATCGCGGTCTGCAGGTTCTGGCCGGCGAGCGCATCGCTGTCGGTGGCGAGGTCGTCGGCTTCGTCGAGACGTCCCTGCAGCAGCAGCGCCCGGGCCAGATGCGCGGCGGCCTGGCCGGCGTCGGCGCCGATCCCGAGCTGGCCGAGCCCACCGAACGCATGGCGCAGGTGCGGCTCTGCTGCCTCGGGATCGTCGGCGAGCAGCTCGACGATCCCCGCGTACAGGCTCGTCTCGAGCAGACCGTGTTCGAGGCCGAGTTCGAGGCTCGTGGTCCTCGACGCGTCGAGCAGCGACCGCGGCGGTGTCGAAGCGGCCGCGCATCGCTTCGAGCACCGCCTGGCACCGCGACGACGTGGCCACCACTGCCGGCGAGTCCGCCGTGATCCTCGAGAGCCGGACGACGTCGAGGCATCGCCCACCGGCCCGGGCGACCGGGCTCGGCCCCCACAGCGCGGCGACCGGCGCGGAGCTCAGGACTGCGGTGATGCGCCGCCGGTCGCCCGCGGATCGTGCCGCCGTGAGTGCGAGGTCGAGCTCGGTCTCGCACTCGCCGACCCGGCCGAGCCGGGCGAGCGCGCCCGCCCGCACGATCCGCGCCTTCGCCAGCCCGGCCTGATCGCCGAGTGCCTCGAACTGGGCGGCGGCTTCCTGGGTCTGTTCCGTCGCCTGCTGCAGGCCGGTCGGATCGGTCATCACCGCGAGCTGCGCCGCGAAGCACGTCGCCCACGCCTCCAGCCGGGCGTCGCCCGACCGCCCGTTCGCTCAGGCGCTTGACGAGCGCTCCGCCCGTGGTCGCGTCGCCCGACGCCAGCACCGACTCGCAGGCGAGCACGAGCAACTCCGACAGCGACTCGGCGTCGTCGGCGTGGCAGTCGATGGCCCGCCGGCTGAGTCCCGCCGCAGCGGCGAGGTCGTCGCGCTCCAGCGCGCGGTCGGCGGCGACGTGCAGGAGCTCGGCGGCCCGGCGTCCGGCCTCCGCAGTCGTGGCGTCGTCGTCGCCGAGCTGGCGCCGGTAGAGCAGCGCCTGCTCGAAGTGGTAGGCGATCGCCACCTCGAACTCGCCGACGAGCCCCGACGCGGTTCGGTCCATCCAGTCGCCGACCTGCAGGTGCAGCTCGGCGCGGGCACCCTTCAGCAGGCGCCGGTACGCGGCGTCGCGGATGAGGACGTGATGGAAGCGGACGATCGGCTCGTCGCCCCAGTAGGTGCCGGTCGGCTCGACCTGTTCCTTGCGGCGCAGCCGTTCGATCACGGCTTCGAGTTCGCTCCGGCCGATCTCCGGCACGAGCTCGGCCAGCGCTCCGAGCGGGAACTCGGGCCCGATGACCGATGCCTGCTCGAGCACCCGCCGCTCGACCGGCGGGAGGCGTTCGACGCGGGTGGCGAGCAGCGACTGGATCGTCGGCGGGACCTCGACGGCGTCGAGGTCGACGGCCAGCTCCCATCGATCGTCGCGCTGGGCGATGACGCCGTCGTCGACGAGCATGCGGATCAGCTCGCGCACGAACAGCGGGTTGCCGTCGGTCGAGCTCGGCAGCTTCGCCGTCAACTCCGCGGGGCAGGGCGGCGCCGCCGAGCAGCTCGGCGGCGAGCAGCTCGGTCGCCGCGGCGTCGAGCCCTTCGAGCGACACGACGAGCGCCACCCGGCGGCCCGTCTCGGTGAGCGCGGGCCGGATCTCGCGCAACTCGGGCCGGGCGAGCCCGACGATCAGCACCGGCGCCGCCTTCGACCACTCGGCGAGGTGCTCGAGCAGGTCGAGGAACAACGGCTCGGCCCACTGGATGTCGTCGATCACCAACACGAGCGGACGATGGCTGCCGAGCACCTCGACCAGACGGCGCACGCCGAAGAACGCGTCCTCGGTCGAGCGTGGGCTGGCCGTGCCGACGAACCCGCCGAGCAACTCGACCACCCGGGCGGCATCGGGCGCACCACCGACGAGATCGCGCAGCGCGGCGACGATCTGCTCGGGGGTGTCGCCGTCGTCGAGGCCGGCCACCTGCTGGAGGAGGTCGACGATGGGGGCGAACGTCGCCGTACCTGCCCGCTCGCATCGGATCTCCACGACGTCGGCCTCGCTGCTCGCCGCGTTGCCGAGCTCGCGAGACAGCCGGGTCTTGCCGACGCCGGGCGATCCGATGATCGTCGCCAGCCGGGCTTCGCCGACCGCCAGCGTGTCGTCGAGGAGAGCCCGCAGCCGACCGAGTTCGTCGTCGCGCCCGATGAACGGTGTCGAGTCGGCTTGCGCCGTGGCTCCGATCGCGAGCTCCGCTCCCGTCGTCCGCCATCACGAGCTGGTACGTCGCGAGCCCGTCGCGCTTGCCCTTGACGGTCACCTCGCCGAGCGGCTCGTAGCCGAGCGTCGATCGGGTGAGCCGCCACGTCTCCTCGCCGACGAGCACCTGTCCCGGGGTGCATGCCGCCTCGAGCCGGGCAGCGGTGTTCAGCACGTCGCCGACCAGGTCGGCGTCGGCGTCGTCGATCACGACCTCGCCGGTGTTGATGCCGACTCGCAGGCCGACTTCGACTGCCGTAGCGATTGGCGATGTGATCGCGCACCGGCACGAAGCCGCGCTGCAGGTCGGCGCCGGCAGCGACAGCACGCTCGGCGTCGTCCTCGGCCACCTCCGGCACCCCGAACAGCGCCATCACGCCGTCGCCGATGAACTTGGCGACGGTGCCACCGTTGGCTCTCGATCACCGCCTTGGCCATCGAGTGGTAGCGGCTCATCGCCTCCCGAGCCGACTCGGTGTCGACGCTCTCGGCGAACGCGGTCGACCCGACCAGGTCGCAGAACAGCACCGTCACCGTCTTGCGGACCGCCCCGGCGTCCTGCGACGCGGCGCGACGGCGTCGCCGCTGGGCCGCCCGCGCGGCGACCGAGGTGCCGCACCCGTCGCAGAAGCGGGCGTCGGGATTCAGCTCGCGGTCACACGCCGGGCAACGGACAGCGAGCGCCGAACCGCAGGCGTCACAGAACCGTGAGTCGGCCCTGTTCTCGCGTCCACACCCCCGACACTCCACGCTGCGCTCCTCTGCTGACCGAGCGACAGTCTCGCCGATTGACTCGCGATGTGCCAGAACCGGAGGGAGTTGCGATTCTCGTGAACAATTCCACCTCTCAGAGGTGAACTTGTTCACGGGATGGGCGGGCGAGCGCGGGCCTGACGTGTCAGCGGCGTCGAGCGAGCACGGCGAACTCGTGCTCGATCGAAGCGGCGACGTCACGGAGGTCGGGCATCACGTCGCGGTCGGCGGTGATCCCGAAGTGGAGTTCGTCCTCGTACGAGACGACGGCGATCGTGAGACCCTCGTTGTCGATCACCTCGACGTACGGGAACACCCGGAGGAACCGGGCGCCGCGCAGGTACAGCGGAACCGGAGGGCCGGGGATGTTGGTGATCACGAGGTTCATCGGGATCGTGCGGCTGACGTAGCGGGTCAACGGACCGGCCAGCGGGGTGACGAAGTCGGCGATGTCGAGGATGCGGTGCGCCCCGTCGACGAGGCCGGATCCCTTCAGCTCGCTGGTCATCGCGTGGATCCGTCGGAGTCGCTCGACCGGATCGGGCTCGTCGACGGGAAGGTCGACGATGATCAGTGACACGAGATTGCCGAGCGTGTCACCGTGCTGGTCGTGACCGCGCAGCGACACCGGCACCATCGCCTTGATCACCCGGTGCTCGATGTCGGCATCGCCGTGGTCGAGCAGGAACGTGCGCAGCGAGCCGCTGCACGCGGCGAGCACGACGTCGTTGATGCTGACGTCGTGGCGATTGCGGACGGTTCGCACGCTCTTCAGTGGCACGGACGCAGTCACCCATCGCCGGTGCGAGCTGACCGGGACGTTCCACGGTGCCGGAGCAGGCTTGGCCAGGAAGTTGGCGACCGTGCGGCCCACGTTGGCCGCTGTGTCGATGGCCGGGCGTGGATCGCGCATCGTGTCGAGCATCGAGCGGGCGATCCGACCCGGCCTGGCGAGTTGCTCGCGGACGGCGTCGGCGAGCAGCTCGTTCGGCGAGGGAGCGGGCCGTGGACACCACACGGCCACCGGGTCGTCAGGGGGCGGATCCGGTTCGAGGTCGACGAGCGCGAGCGCCAGGTCGACGTTCGCGATGCCATCGCCGAGAGCGTGGTGGATCTTGAGGATCATCCCGACGTGATCGTCGGCGAGCCCGTCCACGAACCACATCTCCCACAACGGACGCGCCCGATCGAGCGGGAGTGACTGCAGGCGGCTCATGAGCGCGGCGAGCTGATCGTCGTCGCCGGGTCGGGGGAGCGCCGTCAGGCGGACGTGGTACTCGATGTCGAAGTGCTCGTCGTCGACCCACACCGGTCGGGCCTGGTTGTAGGGCACCTCCATCACGCGCTGGCGCAGACGAGGCACGCGATGCACCCGCCGCGCGACATGGGCGAGGAGTTCGTCGAATCGGATCCGCCCGCTCGCATCGCGCAGCGGGCCGCCCTCGATCACCGACAGCGAGCCGACGTGCTGCGGCTCGTGCGGCGTCTCGATTCGCAGGAAGACCGAATCGGCTGCGGTCAGTTGTTCGTAGGGCACCGAGGTTCCCTTTCGTGTCGACCTCGCTCGTCAGTGTGACGGATCCGGCCGGGTGTCCGGCAGGGTCCAACGTCAGATCAGCGACGATCCCACACGGTCTCGCCACCGACGATGGTCCGGTGCAGGTGCCCGGCCGGATCGACGATCGTCAGGTCGGCCCTGGCTCCGACCCGGATGCGGCCCCGATCGGCGAGACCGAGCAGGTCGGCCGGCGTGCTCGTCACCGTGGCGAAGGGCGTCGGCGAGCGAGCATCCGGTGTACGCCATGAGGTTCCTGACCGCCCGGTCGAGCTCGAGCGCGCTGCCGGCGAGGACCCCGTCGACGGTCCGCACGCCGGTCTCGTCGTGGACGATCTCGAACCCGCCGATGTTGAACCGGCCGAAGGGCGCGCCGAGGGCGGGGGAGGCGTCGGACACCAGTGACAGCCGATGCGGCCCGAGCGACCTCCAGGCCATCTCGACGGCGGTCGGGTCGACGTGGATCCCGTCGCAGATCACGCCGACGGTGACCGACGGATCGGCGAGCACCGCCCCGATCGGTCCGGGGGAGCGGTGACCGAACGGCGCCATCGCGTTGTAGAGGTGCGTCACGTACGACAGCCCGGCGGACCTGGCTGCGGTGAAGTCGGCCGGCGACATCGCCGTGTGGCCCGCCGAGACCACCACGTCCGCGGCCACCAACTTCTCGACGACGTCGAGTGCCCCGTCGAGTTCCGGTGCCAGCGTGACGAGCGAGACGACGCCCGACGACGCCCAGTCGATCGATCTCGGCGCAGCATCGACTCGGGCTCGGCGGCGAAACGTGGAACGTGCGCGCCGAGGTGGCGGCGCGAGATCATCGGCCCCTCGAAGTGAAGTCCGATCGGCGTGGCGATGCGCCGCCCTGCGAACGTTTCGAGGGGCTGCCGCCTCAGTGCTGTCATCGCGTCGATGGCCGCTGCCCTGGTGGAGGACGGTGCGGTCACGACGGTCGGCAAGAACGAGGTCACTCCGAAGCGCGGGAGTTCCGCTGCGACGTCGATGATGCGGTCGGGTTCGGTGGTGATGTCCACCCCGCCGGCACCGTTGCACTGCAGGTCGATGAATCCCGGAGCGATGACGAGCCCGTCGCAGTCGACGTCGCTGGCATCGAGATCGTCGTTCGTCGGGTCGACCAGGACCTCGGCAATCAGGCCGCCCTCGACCACGAGGTCGGCGCGGACGAGTGCACCGTCGAGCAGGACCTGTCCTCGGCGATAGCGATGGCGCTCGGTTCGGCCGGTCGTCGAGGGCATCCCCGAATCATCGCAGAGGAATGCGGCCGGGCTGGCTCTGGCGATGAGCGGTCGTCCTTCCGCCGTTCTCGTGAACTCGTTGGTGACCATGTCGCGCACTTGTTCACGAGAACGGCGGGGCGATCGGCCAGATAAGAAGAAGGCATGGAAGGTTTCGTACATCCCGATTTCGCTCCGGTGACCGAGAAGGTCCAGGCGATCATGGCGAAGAAGTCCGCCCGAGGCGGCATGGCCGTGGCCGTGTATCACCACGGCGAGCTCGTGGTCGACGCCTGGACCGGCGTACGCAACGCCGCCGGCGACCCGTGGACGCGCGACACGATGTCGATGAGCTTCTCCACCACCAAGGGCGTGGTCGCGACCATCGTGCAGCGCCTCGTCGACAAGGGTCTGCTCGACTACGACGTCCCCGTTGCGACCTACTGGCCCGAGTTCGCTGTGGCCGGCAAGGACACGATCACGCTGCGTCACCTGCTCACTCACCAGGCCGGCCTCCACGACGTGCGCTCGATCGCCAGCTCTGCGGAGGACCTCATCAACTGGGAGCACATGACGAAGCTGCTCGCCGAGGCCCCGCCCAAGTGGGACATCGGGACCCGTTCCGCCTACCACGCGCTCACCTACGGCTTTCTCGTCGGTGAGGTGATCCGTCGGGTCACTGGCCTGACGGTGAACGAGGCGCTGCAACGAGAAATCGTCGAGCCGCTCGGTGTGAGCGGCATGTACATCGGCGCGCCCGCGGCCGTGCGCGGCGACATCGCCGAACAGCTCCTCGACCCGAAGTCGGTCGCCCGGCTCTTCAAGATGACCAAGACGCTGGCCAGGGTGAAGAGCTTCCAGCCGATGTACCAGGCGCTGGTGGTGGACGACATGCTCGACGTCGCCACCACCGACCGCATCCACGACGGCGAGATCCCCGCTGCCAACGGCGTCTTCACCGCCCGGTCCCTCGCCCGGATGTACGCCGCGTTGGCCGACGCCGGACGACTTCGACGGCCCACCGCTCGTGTCGGCCGACACGTTGCGTGAGGCGACCCGGATCCAGACGACCCTCGGGGCGAGCGGTGATGGTCGAAGTGGCGTGAAGGTCGGCCGTGACGCCGGCGTCGGGTTCAACATGCGCTGGCGCCTCGGCTATCACCTCGTCGGCACCACCAAGGGCGTGCTGCCGAAGGCATTCGGACACTTCGGCTTCGGGGGTTCCGGCGTGCTGGGGCGATCCCGAGTCCGGCCTCGCCGTGGCGATGATCCTCAACCAGGTCGGCGGCACACCATTCGGCGATACCAAGATGCTGCGCCTCGGTGCCGCCGCCGTCCGCTCCGCCGAACGCCGCACTCCGTAGCCATCGATCACGCCAGGGGTCAGACCCCAGGCGTGATCCGTCGTTGCAGGACCATCGACCGTGGTGTTCGACCGCTCGACCTGGGCACGATCGACGCATGAGGAGATGGATCGCTCTCGTCGCAACAGCAGCGGTGCTTCTCGCGGCCTGCGGAGATGACGGTGGCACGACCGTCGAGCTGGGCGCCACCGACTCGGAGGTGTCACTCGACGTCGGCGACCGACTCGACGTTCGACTCGAGGCGAACCCGACCACCGGGTACAGCTGGGAGTTGAGCCCTCTCCCTGAGGGACTGCGACTGGTCAGCAGCGAGTTCGAGGAGCCGGGCGGAAGTCTGGTCGGGGCAGCGGGAACTCAAGTCTTCGTGTTCGATGTGGTCGGGCCGGGCGACGGTGTGCTGCGATTCGAGTACGTGCGGGTGTTCGACGACCCGGTCATCGCGGAGCAGGTCGTCGAGTACGTCGTCACGATCGACGAGTAGCGCGGGGTCGGTCAGGCGCGGGCGGGCTGAGCCGGCGCAGCCACCGGCGGAAGTCCGCGGGTGGCGGCGACGTCGTCGTCGTGGATGAACCACGAGATGATCGCGGCGGGCGCCATGATCAACCCGACGGCGAGGAATCCGGCCTGGTACGCCGAGAGCAGCTCGGTGTCCGACGCTGCATCGCTGCCGTTCGGCAACATCGCCGCGATCACCGTGGCGGCGAGCGCGACGCCCGACGCATAGGCGATCTGGCGTTGGGTGTTGAACAGGCTGGTCGCGCGGCCGGTGTCGGCCATCGACGTGGTCGCGTACGCGGCGGTCTGGATCGACACGAACACCATGCCGACGGCGAGGCCACGCATGAACGAGAACCCTGCGATCGTCGACAGCGGCGTCGTCAGATCGGCAGTGGCGTAGAGACAGGTGATCGCAGCGGTCGCGGCCGTGCCGACCACCATCAGTCGCCGCGGACCGATCGCTCGATAGAGCCGCCGCCCGAGCAGGTTCGACACGAGGAAGACCCCGATCGCCTGCGGCGACTGGGCGAGGCCGCTCTGGAAGGCGGTGTAGCCCCGCAGGCTCTGGAGGTAGAGCGGCAGCACGAAGATCATCCCGAAGAACCCGGCGTAGGTGAGCCCCGCCGAGATGTTGACCGTGCGGAACAGCCGATCCTGGAACAGCCGGAGCATCAGGATCGGGTTGGGGATCCGCAACTCGATCACGATCAGCGCGACGAGGCAGGCGATCCCGACCGCAGCGAACGTCGACCGTGTACGCCGAGAACCATCCCTTCTCCGGGCCGATCGACAGCGTGTAGAGCAGGATCGCCACCGATCCCGCCGACAGCACGAACCCGGCGAGGTCGAATCGGCCGGGGGCCTCGTGCTTCGTCTCCTCGAGCCACAGCAACGACAGCACGATCGCCACCGCGCCGATCGGTCCGTTGATCAGGAAGATCCAGTGCCACGACGCGGTGTCGACGAGGATGCCGCCGAGCATCGGCCCGATCGCCGGTGCGATCACCGCCACGCTGAGCACGCCGATCGCGGCCTTCTGCGCGATCCTCCATCGAGTACGCCCGGTAGAGCATGGCGGCGCCGACCGGGGTGACGAGGCCGGCACCGACGCCCTGCAGCACTCGGAAGACGATCAGCTGGTCGAGGGTCTGCGACAGCCCGCAGGCGAGCGACGTCACGACGAAGGCGATCAGGGCGGTGGTGAACACCCGCTTGGTGCCGAACCGGTCACCGAGCCATCCGGCCGCCGGGATGACGGCGGCGTAGGTGAGGAGGTAGCCGACGGCGATCCACTCGATGTCGGTGGTCGGCACGCCGAAGTCGTCGGCCATGGTGGGCAGGGCGACGTTGACCATCGTCCCGTCGATGATCGTCATGAACAGCCCGAGGATGTAGACGGTCATCACCTTGGCCGGGTAGGTCACGATCGCCGACGCTACGCCGAGCCGCCCCGTCCACGCGATCCCAGCGATGAGCGAAGTGGCGGTATTCGGGCGGTTCGCTCACCGGTGCGGTGTTCGGCCGAGTTGCGATGAGCGAAGTGGCGGTATCCGGGCGGTTGGCTCATCGCGGCGGGTGGTGCCGGGTGGGGCGGTCCCGTCACGTGGAATCTCCGGGTGGCGTCGGCGGTGGGAGATGCGAGGCTTGGCGGACGGGTAGGCCATGACCGAGACGACCACCGACACGACCACCGAGAGAACCGAGCATCCGCGCGCCGTCGCGGCGCGGGCGATCCAGGGTCGGCTCGCGTACCCCGACACGCTCCCGATCACCGAGCGGCGCGACGAGATCCTCGATGCGATCCGCGACCACCAGGTGGTGATCGTCGCCGGCGAGACCGGGTCGGGCAAGAGCACCCAGCTGCCGAAGATCTGCCTCGAGGCGGGTCGCGGCGTCGACGGGATGATCGGTCACACCCAGCCCCGCCGGGTCGCTGCGCGCACGATCGCCGAACGCGTCGCCGAGGAGCTCGGCGTCGAAGCTCGGCGACGACGTCGGCTACACGGTGCGCTTCACCGACCAGGTCGGCGACGGCGACGCTCGTCAAGGTGATGACCGACGGCATCCTGCTCGCCGAGATCCAGCGCGACCGGATGCTGCGCCGCTACGACACGCTGATCATCGACGAGGCCCACGAGCGCAGCCTCAACATCGACTTCATCCTCGGGTACCTGAGGCAGCTCCTGCCGCAGCGCCCCGACCTCAAGGTCATCGTCACCTCGCGCCACCATCGACACCGAGCGCTTCGCCGACCACTTCGCCGCGGTCCGGCGCCGGTGATCGAGGTGACGCGGGCGGACCTTCCCGGTCGAGCTGCGCTACCGGCCGCTGGTCGACGACGAGTCGGACGAGCCGGATCGCGACCAGGTGCAGGGGATCGTCGACGCGGTCGAGGAGCTCGTCGCACGAGGGACCCGGCGACGTGCTCGTGTTCCTGTCGGGCGAGCGCGAGATCCACGACACCGCCGACGCCCTGCGCCGGCCTGAACCTGCGCGAGCACCGAGGTGCTGCCGCTCTACGCCCGGCTCTCGTCGGCCGAGCAGCACCGGATCTTCGAACGGGCACCGAGGGCGGGCCCGGCCGCAGGATCGTGCTCGCCACCAACGTCGCCGAGACGTCGCTCACCGTGCCGGGCGTCCGCTACGTCGTCGACACCGGCACCGCCCGCATCTCCCGCTACAGCCGGCGGCTCAAGGTGCAGCGACTCCCGATCGAAGCCGTCTCGCAGGCGTCGGCGAACCAGCGCGCCGGGCGTTGCGGGCGAGTGGCCCCCGGCATCTGCATCCGCCTCTACAGCGAGGACGACTTCGACGCTCGACCCGAGTTCACCGATCCCGAGATCCTGCGCACCAACCTGGCGTCGGTCATCCTCCAGATGACGGCGATCGGCCTCGGCGACGTCGCCCGCGTTCCCGTTCGTCGAGCCACCCGACCGTCGCGCCATCCGCGACGGCTACGCGCTGCTCGACGAACTCGCGGCCCTGCAGGCGCCGATCGACGGGGTGAAGGACGGGCCGCGGAAACTGACGACGATCGGCCGCGATCTGGCTCGCCTGCCCGGTCGACCCGCGCCTCGGGCGGATGGTGCTCGAAGCCGACCGGCTCGGTTGCGTGCGCGAGGTGCTGGTCATCGCGTCGGCGCTGTCGATCCAGGACCCCCGCGAGCGTCCGCAGGACGAGCGCGAACAGGCCGACGAGTTCCACGACCGCT
This sequence comes from Ilumatobacteraceae bacterium, assembly GCA_963746285.1. GTDB lineage: Bacteria > Actinomycetota > Acidimicrobiia > Acidimicrobiales > Ilumatobacteraceae > Sva-07. The sequence continues at coordinate 17,091 of CAVVAO010000018.1, forward strand.
TCAAGGTCGACGGCTCCGACCTGCTGTCGATCGTCGCGCTGTGGGACTACCTGCGCGACCCAGCAGCGCGAGCTGTCGGGCAACCAGTTCCGCCGGATGTGCCGCAACGAGTTCCTCAACTACCTGCGGGTGCGCGAGTGGATGGACCTGTTCAGCCAGCTCCGCCGGATCGCCGGCCAGCTGAAGATCCGGCCCACGACCCACGAGGAGTCCACCCCGATCACATCCACCAGGCGGTGCTGGCCGGGCTGCTCGTCGCACATCGGGATGCGCGACCGCGAGACCCGCGAGTTCGTCGGGGCCCGTCAGTCGCCGGTTCGTGATCGCCCCGGGCTCGGCGCTCACGCGGCGTCCGCCGCCGTGGGTGATGGCAGCCGAGCTGGTCGAGACGAACCAGCTCTACGCCCGGCAGGTCGCGAAGATCGAGCCGAAGTGGGCCGAGCGCGCCGGGGCTCACCTCGTGAAGCGCTCGTACGACAACGTGCGGTGGGACCCCAAGGGTGGGCGAGCCGTCGCCACCGAGCAGGTGACGTTGTACGGCCTGCCGATCGTCAGCGACCGGGTGATCGGCTACGACCGCGTCGACGAGGCGCAGGCCCGTGCGTGGTTCATCACCAAGGCGTTGATCGAGCGTGACATCGCCGACGCGGCGTGGATCGGACGTCAGAAGTTCCTCGCCCGCAACGCCGAGTTCCTCGAGCACCTGCGGCGGATGGCAGCGAGGGTGCGGCGACTCGAACTGGTCGACGACGAGATGCTCTTCGACTTCTACGCCGACCGCGTCGGGCCCGAGGTCACCTCTGTGCGCCACTTCGACAAGTGGTGGAAGGCCGAGCGGCAACGACGTCCCGATCTGCTCGACCTGACCGACGAGCTCGTCGCCGGCGGCCGGGGCCACGGCGTCCGGCTCGCCGACTACCCCGACGTGTGGACCCAGCGTCGACGGGAGAGCGGTGATCGAGTTGCCGCTCACGTACCGCTTCGCGCCGGGTGAGCCGCTCGACGGCGTGACGGTCCACGTCCCGCTGTCCGGCCTCAACCAGGTGAGTGCCGAGGGCTTCGACTGGCAGATCCCGGGCCATCGCTCCGACTTGGTGAGCACCCTCGTGAAGTCGCTGCCGAAGGACGTTCGGCGCCAGCTCATCCCGCTCGGCGAGACGATCGAGGCCGTGGTCGAACGCATGTCGACCGTCGACCCGACTTCCGGTCCACTGGTCGACGCGCTCGCAGCGGCGGTGCGGGAGGTTGGGCAGGTCAACGTGACCGGGGCGTCGTTCGTCACCTCGGTCGTGCCCGATCACCTCCGGATGCACTTCGTCGTGTCCGATGACAAGGGCACCGTGCACGCGGTGGGCGACGATCTCGACGCGATCAAGACGCAGCTCGCTGGGTCGGTTCGCGAGTCGATCGCCGCCGCGGCACCGATCGAGGAGCGGCGCGGGATCGTGTCGTGGGACGTCGGTGACCTCCCGCGGGTGGTCGAGTCGACCGACCGGGCGATGGACGTCAAGGCGTATCCCGCGCTGCTCGACCTCGGCGACAGCGTGGCGCTGCGGGTGGTCACGACGCCCGAACTGCAGCAGCGGATCATGCGCGGGGGAGTACGGCGGCTGCTGCTCCTGAACGGCGCGCCGACGCGGTCGTCGATCGTGCGCAAGCTCGACAACGCCGATCGGCTCGCGATCGCTGCGGGGGACATCGACCTCGGCGAGGTCAGTGGCGACTGTGTGGCCGCCGCGGTCGATCGGGTGATGTCCGACCACGGATCGCTGCCGTGGACCGAAGCGGAGTTCGAGGCGCTGCGTCGGGCGGTCCGCGACGCAGCACCAGGCCTCGCAGCCAACGCGCTGCACAAGGCGGCTCGGGTGATCGCGGCGGCATCGGACGCCCGCGATCGTCTGGCCCGGCTCCACGCTGCGGCGCTGCGCCCGTCGGTCGACGACGCCAACCTGCATCTCGGTCGGCTCGTCCATCCGGGCTTCGTGCTCGGCGCCGGAATCGAGCGCCTCGACGACATCGAGCGCTCTGTCCGGGCGATCATCTACCGCCTCGACCACCTCGCCGGCGCCGGTGAACGCGATCAGCGTCGCATGGCCGAGATCCTGCCGCTGGAGCGCCGGTACACCGACATCGTCGACACCACCGGTCCGGGCAAGCTGTCGCCGGAACTCGTCGACGTCCGCTGGCAACTCGAGGAGCTTCGGGTGGCGACGTTCGCCCAGCCGCTGATGGTCAAACGCCCTGGACAACCCCCGGTCAGCGCCAAGCGCATCGCCACCGCACTCGCCGCCGTTCGCTGACCCCGCACTCCCGTTTGCGTTGCACTTCGGATGACCCACTCCAGCGGAAACGTCACCCAAACGTGGGGTGAGCCCCCACAGATCCCGTTGCAGCCCCCCACAGCCCGTTTGCGTTGCACTTCGGATGACCCGTCCCATCCGAAACGCCACGCAAACGTGGGGTGGTGCGGGGTGACGTGGGATGCTGGCGTGGTGACGACGCTCGATGATCGCCAACTCGATGGACTCACCAACGACACGGTCGAGCTGCTCCAGACCTTGATCCGCAATCGGTGCGTCAACGACGGCACCGAGGCGTCGGGCGAAGAGGTCCGCAATGCCGACGTGCTCCAGCAGGTGATCGCCGGGCCGGGTGTCGATGTCGAGCGGTACGAGGCGGCGCCCGGGCGCGTGTCGATCGTCGGACGCATCGCCGGGTCGGACCCCGACGCACCGAGCCTGTGCCTGATGGGACACACCGACGTGGTCCCGGTCAACGAGTCGGGATGGAGCGAGGATCCGTTCGGCGGCGAGATCATCGACGGGCCCGACGGACCGGAGGTGTGGGGTCGAGGCGCGGTCGACATGTTGAACCTCACCGCGTCGATGGCGGTGACGTTCCGGAGCCTCGCCGACAGCGGGTTCCGGCCCGACCGGTGACCTGATCTTCTTCGGTGTCGCGGACGAGGAGGCCGGGAGCGCGTACGGGGCGCGTTGGATGGCCGACCATCACCGCGACGCGATCACGGCCGACTACGTGCTGACCGAGAGCGGCGGACTGCACTCCGGTCCGGCCGAGGCGCCGTTCGTCGGCGTCAACATCGCCGAGAAGGGAGTCGCCTGGCGGCGCTTGCGCGTCAAGGGAACGCCCGGCCACGGCTCGGCGCCGTTCCGGCGGGACAACGCGCTGGTCAAGGCCGCGGGTGTGATCCAGCGGCTGCACGACTACCGGCCGGCGCCGCGCTTCCACGAACTGTGGGGGCACAAGGTCGAGTCGCTCGGCCTCCCCGACGAGTTGAAGGCACAGCTCCTCGACCCCGACGGCGATCGATGACCTGCTCGACACGTTCCCGTCGGTCGCGGCGGCGTCGCACTTCCACGCCTGCACGCACACGACGTTCTCGCCGAATCTCGTCGACGGCAGTGAGTCGGGCGGCGGCCGGATGAAGGTCAACGTGATTCCCGACACCGTGGTGATCGATGTCGACATCCGCACGGTGCCGGGGGAGGGACCGGCCGAGGTCGAGGCGCACCTCCGCGCCGCGCTCGGCGATCTCGCGGACGAGGTGGAGGTCGAGGCGTTGATGAACGACGCGGCGTCGATCAGTCGGCTCGACACGCCGCTGTGGGACAGCCTGCAGCGAGCGGTCAACGTCCCGTTCCCGACCGCCCGCCTCACCCCGCAGTTCGTCGTCGGCTTCACCGACGCCCGGATCTACCGCGAGATGGGGGCCGATCGCGTACGGGGCCGGGCTGTTCAGCCCGTCGCTCGACTCGAGCGAGTACGGCTCACGCTTCCACGGCAACAACGAACGCATCGACATCGAGTCGCTCGGGCTCAGCACCCGCCTGTTCCACCACGTCGCCACCGACCTCCTCGCCTGACCGGCGCCTCGCACCGCCACCAACCCACGTTTGTGCGCAGATTCGGATGACCCGGTCCATCCGAAACTGCAACGCAAACGGGGTGTGCGTACGGGTGGGTCAGCGCTGTGACCTGGAGGCGAGGTAGGCCCGTGCGGCGGCGCGGGCGTCGGGGTCGCGCATCGCTGCGCCGAGCTGGTCGGCGTCGGCCCACGAACCCGCGGTCGATGCGACGTCCTCCAACGCCTCGTTGACCTGGCGCTTGGTCGCCCGCACGACACTCGGTGCCTTCTTGGCGAGCTGTGTCCGCGAGTTCGTCGACGGTCGATTCGAGTTCGGCACGCGGAACGACGCGGTTGAGGAAGCCGATCCGGAGTGCCTCCTCCGGCGTGAAGGGGCGGCAGGTCAGCACCAGCTCACGGGTGAGCGCCGGGCCGATCTCGCGCACCAGCCGAGGGATGCCGCCCCAGGCGAGGGGGATGCCGAGGTCGACCTCGGGGATCGAGAACACGGTGTCGTCCGCGGCGATCCGCAGATCGCACACAGCGGCGAGCACGACACCACCTCCGACGCACGGACCCTTGATCGCCGCGATCGTCAGGGCCGACATGCGGTCCATGGCCTCGGCCATCAGCCGTCCGAGGTCCGCCTGGTCACGGCTCGACGTACTCGTGGCCGAGTCCGTGCCGGCGAACTCGCGCAGATCGAACCCCGACGAGAACCCGCGACCCTCGCCGGTGACGATCACGATGTGGACGTCGGTGGAGTTGAACCACTGCGCGGCCACGGCGATCTCCCGGAGCGGCACGGTGCCGAGCGGGTTGAGCTTGTCGCCCTGGGTGAGCGTCATCCGGCCGATCGGCCCGTCGACCTCGATCCGCAGCGTGGAGAACTCGGGAACATCCGTCATCCCCGCATCGTGCCACGTCGGTCCTCCCCGGCCCCGTCCCCACCCGGACCGTGACGGTCCTCCCCGGCCCCGTCCCCGCCCGGACCGTGACGTCGACGGTCGAGCCAGACGGAGCGATCCGCGTCAGGGGGTCGATTGGAACTGGCCGGGGGCGACTTCGGCTGCTTCGCCACGGCGGAGCATCCGCTGCACGTGGAGTTCGGCGCTGCGACGCTCGACGGACTCGACGAACGCCATCTCCACGTGCGGTCGATAGATGAAGCGGTGGACCCGCATGTCGTCGATCGAGTGCGGCTCACGGAGGAACTCGAGCATCGCGTCGTGGCGCCGACCGATGACGGCGGTGAACGCATCGACCATCTCGACGAAGGTCTCGCGCCCCTCGATGACACCCTTGTGATGGAACGTCACGTAGAAGTCCGCATCCTCGTCGCGCACCTTGGCCAGGCTCGCCTCGAAGTCCTCGAGGTCGCTCCACACGTCGCCGTAGTACGGCCCGAACCCGGTCAGGTCGATGTCGGACAGGAAGAACACGCCGTCCATCCGGAACCCGCTGTGGCCGCGGGTGTGGCCCGGCAGGTGGACCGCCTCGACGGTGACACCCCCGCCGAGGTCGAACACGTCGCCGTCGGTGAAGCCGACCGCGTCGGGGCGCGGCGTGTAGTGGAACTCGTCGAGGACCACCCGCTCGAACGCCTCGCGCGCCGAGCCGGTGAGCCCGTAGACCTCCATCAGGCCGTCCAACGAGCGAGCACCCGGCAGATCCTCGTCGTGGATGTGCAGCCGCGCATCCGGGAACACACCGTTGCCGGCCATGTGATCCTCGTGGCTGTGGCTGTTGATCACCGCATCGACGGCGACCGGTACACCACGCGCCACCACGGTCACCGACGGGTCGATCACCACCGACTCGCCGGCGCCGCGCACCAGCAGGGTGTTGCCCGACGGGTACGCGCCGTTGGCGTCGCCGACCAGCACGCTCACCGTGTCGGTCAGCCGTCGTTCGTCGTCACCCCAGTCGGCCATGGGCCCGACCATAGCGAGGTGTCACGCCGGGGGTCTGACCCCTGGCGTCAGTGCGGCGCGGTCGAGTTTGAGGCTGGCCGAGTTCATGCAGAACCGGTCGCCGGTCGGGCCGGGGCCGTCGGGGAAGACGTGGCCGAGGTGGGCTCCGCAGTTGGCGCAGACCGTCTCGACGCGGACCATGCCGAGGGAGCGATCCATCTTGCGCGTGATCTTCTCCTGGTCGAGCGGGTCGGTGAAGCTCGGCCATCCGCATCCGGCGTCGTACTTCGTCTCGGACGAGAACAGCGGCTCGTCGCACACGATGCAGTGATAGGTGCCGTCGTCGTCGACGTTCCAGTACTCGCCGGTGAACGGCCGCTCGGTGGCGGCGTGCTGGGTCACTTCGTACTGGATCGGGGTGAGACGCTGCCGCAGCTCGTCGTCGGTGGGAATCGGTCGATCAGCCATGCCGACAGGATGCCCGAAACTTCCGAGGTCGCTTGCACCGTTCGCGGAGTTTCGCCGCTGTTCCCACGCTGGTCCGAACGTGTCGATCGAACCCGTCCTGTCAGTACCTGACGGTTGGGGGCGTTCGACGTTCACCGGCCGCATCGTGTTGGCGTCTCGCGAGGATCACTCCGCCGGTCGCGAAGACGATGGCTGCGAGGACGAATCCCATCAGCGATCGGGTGAGCATCGAATGGACATCGGCGCACGCACCCTCGTTGTCGTAGCGACTGCGCGTACTGAGCGAACACGACGAGTCGAACACGTTCACCGGGAGATACCACACCATCACCGCCGCCGCGGTGGCGAGGACCGCAGCGCCGAACAGCAGCAGGCTCCAGTGGCACGTCGGGTCCAGGGTGATCAGTGCCCCCAAGACACAGGCGTACCCGATCGCCGGGAGATACGTGCCGAACCGTAGATCGACGAGCTCCAACGTGAGGACTGCCAAGAGACTCCAGAGGACGGCCACGAGCGACAACGCCAAGGCGCTGACCGACGCGAGCACTACCGCGCGTCGACAGGGCGATGCCGGCCAGCACCGCGACACAGAGGAGCAGGATCCAAGCTCCACCGTTGAAGTAGGGCCGAGCGATGACCTCGGCCCATCCCGCTTGCTTGAAGCCATACGGCGGGTCACCGTAGGAGAGGTCGACGAACCGGATCGACGAATCCGAACTGCTCGCCAACGTCGCCACTCCCAGTCCGTACGCGACGAGCGCGACCCCGAACACGACCACAGCGATTCGGAAGCGATCGCCGAGACCGACCTTCGGTCGCACACCGAGCATGCTCCATGTTCCCACGTGACCACACACAGCCGACACGAACCGAGCGGTGGCCGCGAGATGTGCCCTCGATCGTCGACTCCGGACACGCCGGCGCGCGAAAGCGGTAGCGTTCGGGCGCACGAAGCCGAAGGGGGCCGACATGGGGATTCGCAGGGTGGCCACGGGCCACGACAGCAACGGCAAGGCCGTGTTCGCGAGCGACAGCGTCGGTCGAACCGATCACCAGTTCCGTGGTGCCCGGTTTCGAGTTCTTCCGATTGTGGGGCGCTGACGAACCGTGCCGGTTCCCCGATGACGGCTCGCCGCCGCCAGCGGTCCAGTACTTCCCTCCACTCGGGGGGTTCAGATTCGGGTTGTTCACCGTGCCGCCCGACAGCGAGAGCCAACTCGGCGAGATCGACTTCGAGGCCGCGCTCGCCGACTTGGAGGCGAAGCTGCCCGGTATGGCGGGCCACCTGGAGCCGGACAGTCCCGGGATGCACACGACGGCGAGCGTCGACTACGAGTTCGTCGTGTCCGGGCGAGTCGTCCTGGAACTCGATGACGGAGCAACCGTCGAGCTGGGCCCCGGCGACACGGTGATCCAGAACGGGACCCGTCACGCGTGGCGGAACCCCTACGACGAGCCATGTCGCATGGTGGTCGTGCTCGTCGGAGCGCACCACGACGCGATGACCAGCTGACCCGTCGGCGTTCGCGGTCTCAGTCGGCCTGGCCCGTCTGGCGGAGGAACGTGAGCGAGTCCCACACGTCGGTGCGCCGCGCCACCAGTCCGTCACGCACGTCGAACCACATCACGCCCGGGATGTCGATCGGGGTGCCCTCGTAGGTCGCCTCGAACCGATACCGCGCCACGACGCCACCGGGACCCACGTCGGACCCGTTCGCGGTGTCGGTGACCTCGGCGAGTGCGACGATCGAGTACCGGGCGCCGACGAACGTCGACAGGAAGCCCGGCAGTCGTCGCCGGTACTCGTCACGGCCGCGACAACCCGAGCCGAGTTCGGCCAGGTGCTCGTTGACGAAGTCAGCGGTCACCCACGCGGCGACAGCATCGGCGTCGCCGGTCTCGAACGCCGCAAGAAACGCACGCACGACCTCGCCACGAGTGTTCACCTCCGCGACGGTACCGGTCACACGATGTGGTCGAATGACGCCGTGGCCGACGATCCCGACGACGCATCGCCGTGGACGCGCGACGACTGGCTTCCCGACAGCGCGGTGCCCGACGAGCAGGTGTTCGGCGTCGGGCCACGCTCGCCGGTGAGCCAGCCGAGCGCGGTGGAACCTCCACCCGAGGACTTCGACGTCCCACAACGCGACGCACCGAACCTCGGGGTCCTCGGCGATCCGTCGAGCGATCGCGGCAGGAGTGGTCATCGCGCTCCTGGTCGGGTCCGCAGGAGCGCTGTTGCGCAACGACGACGAACCGGAGGCAGATCCCGAGACCAGCGCGGCACCTGCGGAGGTCGTCGTATCGGCGCCGACCACGATTCCTCCGACCAGCGCGAGTCGTCACCGAAGTCCCCGTGTCGCCGGAACCCGCCGATCCCGTCCAGTTCCTCGGCGTCTCGCCGATCGTCGTCGGTGAGCCACCGGCGTGGGACGAACGCACCATCACCGTGCCCGAGCCGTTGGCGGCGATGGCGCCGACCGAGGTGATCACGCTCTCGCGGGCCCGCGTTCTGAGCGTCACCGACTTCCCGAGCGGCCGCACCCGCAGCGTCGACGTGTCCGCGGTCGGCGCCGAACTGCAACTCGCCTTCGGCGACCGCAGCATCGTCGTGTTCGATTCCACGACACTGCTGCAGATCCGCGACGGCGAACCGGTCGTCGAGTCCGAGGTCGGTGACGGGATCATCTTCGTGCAGCCCTGGACCGGCACCGGCAACTTCATCGTCACGACGCCGGCCACCGGTCCTCGGGCGCCGGAGCAGGACTGGGTGTTGCGACCGGACGGCAGCCTGGAGCTGTTGGACAACCGCTTCGCGGTCGAGACCAGCTTCTTCTCGCGCGTGTTCTCGCCGTTCGGCGATGCCCTGTTCACGGCGCCCGGCGGCGTGTACGCGGTCGATGCCACCGGCGCCGCCCGCCGAATCAGCACCGGCACGTTGCTCGCGACCGGCTCGCGTCACTGGGCGATCGAGGAGTGCGACGAGACGCTTCGTTGCACCTACTCGATCATCGAGTGGGATTCGGGCACGGTCACGCCGGGCTTGCTCGACTCCATCGACGGGTTCGGACTCCTCGATCCCTCCACGCGCATCTCGCCCGACGGTCGCTCGATCGCCTACCGCGGCGACACCGACGGCTCGGGTCGTCGTCAGATCCTCGACACGGCGACGGGTGCGTCGTTGCTGGCGGGGCGACTCAATCAGCTCGCGTATCCCGATTCCTGGGCGAGCGATTCGTCGGGACTGTTCTTCGCCGACGGATTCCTGCAGTTCGTCGACCGAACGATCGGTGCGGTCACCCCGATCGAGGATCTCGACCGCATCCGCGCGGTGGCCACCGGCACCTTCTCGACGTAGCGAGCCCGACGCTCGGGCGAACGACGCGTCAGGACAGCAACTGGTCGAGCGACTTGGAGATCGAACCGAGATCGGGGCGGTCGTGATGCGACAAGCGCGACAGGTAGGTGATGGCCACCTCGTTGCGTTCGATGATGCCGCCATCGGTCTGTGGGCCGAGCTCGACCACCTCGCCCCAGCCCATCTCGACCGTGAACGCGTCCTCGTGGCCGGGGATCGGTTTCAGCGTCGCGTCGGCCATCGAGCGTGGTGGAGCCGTGCCGACCTCGGCGAACTGCCAGTCGACGAACTCCTCGACCGGAAGGTCGGGCACGTTGATGTTGACCACCACCGGATCGACCGGCATGTCGTCGACGAGGGCTTCCGCGACGGCCTTGGCGACGATGGCAGCGCTGTCCCAGTGCTGGTTGGCGATCGACTCGTCCCAGCCCTGACCCTCGACGCCGAAGCCGGTGACCGCCTGGCTGACCGCGATGCCGGAGATGCCGCCGTTGCGGCCGGTGAGGGTGGCACCGACGGTGCCCGAGTGGTACACGGCGCGACCGACGTTGGCGCCCGGATTGATGCCGCTGACGATCAGGTCGAACGGCGTTCCGAATGCGCCGAGCCTCGCGAACATGACGCAGAGCGCCGGCGGCCCGCTGACCTTCCAGATCGCCTCGGCGGGGCAGTCGTCGATGTGGCCTCGACGCACCTCGGGCTTGATCAGGTGCAGTGCGCCCAGCGCGGCGCCCGCACCCGAGAATTCCTGGTCGGGCGCGACGACATGGACCTCGTGGTCGCCGTCGAGCTCGCAGATCGATCGGGTCAGCACGTGCAGACCGATCGAGTCGATGCCGTCGTCGTTCGTCACCAGGATTCGCATGCGTCCATCTTCGCAGCCCCTTCCGATTTTCATCTGAACGGAAGATGAACGATCGGCGACGTCAGCTCGACGGAGCCGTTCCCGTGAACAAGTTCGCCTCCAGGAGGTGAACTTGTTCACGAGATCGATCGAGGTGGGTCGGGGTGGCCTGGGGTGGCCCGGGATGGCCCGTGCGGGGGTGGGTACGCTCGGGCGGATGCAGCTGGGCACCGATTCGTTCTGTGCGCAGCCGGCGATGCGCACGCAGTGGTACGTGGTGGCAGATGCCACCGACGTCGTCGACGCGCCGCTGGGCGTGACCGTGCTCGGTGAGACCTTCGTGCTCTGGCGGTCGAACGACGGCGCGGTGTCGGCGGCACCGGACCGGTGCCCGCACCGCGAGGCCCCGCTGTCGCAGGGTGCAGTGAGCGACGGCTGTCTCGTCTGCGCGTATCACGCGTGGAGCTTCGACGGTGACGGGGTGTGTGTTGCGGTACCGTCGTCGGTGCCCGGCGCACCGATTCCGCCTGCGGCCAACCTGGGTCTCGTCGCCGTGCGTGAGCGACATGGTCTCGTCTGGCTGTGCCCCGGAACACCGACCGGCGAACCGCCCGACATTCCCCAGGACCGCGACCCGTCGTTCCGGCGCGTGACGGCGGGCATCGAGACCTGGCAGGTGTCGGCGACTCGAATGGTCGACAACTTCTGTGACGTCGCCCACTTCCCCTACGTGCATGCAGGGACCATCGGACCGGACACCGATCCGGTCGTCGCGCCGATCCACGTCGAGGCGCTCGACGCCGATTTCACCGGCTACGCGTACACCGTCGACGTGCTCGACGAGCGCGGCAACGGCGTCCGTCAGCGCATGTCGACGGCCTTCCATCTCCCGTTCGTGGTGCGATCGAGCACGTTCTACGAATCGGGCCCGCGGGCAGGAAACGATCGCGTGCTGCTGCTGTGCACGACGCCGATCGACGACGTCACGTCGCTGTTCACGTTCGTGTCGTGGCGCAACCACGACCACGACCTGCCGGTCGAGGAGTTCCTGGCGTTCGATCGGGCGATCGGCGCGGAGGACCGCGCGATGCTCGAACGGATCGGTGGCGTGTTGCCGCTCGACCAGGCGGCCACCGTCAGTGTGCGATCCGACCGCCTCTCGGTCGAATGGCGTCGCCAATTCGCCCTGCTGCTCGCGATCACGCCTGGGGTCTGACCCCTGGCGTGATCAGAGGGCTTCGACGGGGGTGGCCGGTGTCGAGATCGTCGCCGACGCGCGAGCTCGCGAGCGTGAACAGCGCGAGGCCGACGATCACCAGTGCCATGCCGAGGACCTGGGTCGGGCGGACCTCCTCGCCGAGGATCAGGAACGCGAAGAACACCGCCAACGCAGGCTGCGCGGTCTGCATGATGCTGATCGTGGCGACGGGGATGTGCTGCTGGGCGAAGACGATGCACCCGTGGCTGAGCATGCCGGTCAGCAGAGTCAGGATCAGCACGACGAGCCAGCCCTTCGCCGTCAACCCGAACACGTCCGACCCGGCGATGATCGCTGCGATCGGCCCGGCGGTCAGCACGCCGATCGGCATCATGCAGGCCATGAAGTCCAACGTGCCGACACCCGAGGCCCGAGCCTGTTTCGACGTGAGCAGGTAGGTCGTCCACAACAGGATCACCCCGATCATCAGGAGATCGCCCGACACCGACGACGTGCCCTGTTCGGGTCCGAAGAAGAGCACCAGCGTCACGCCCACGATGCGAGATCAGGCCCCAGCGCAGCGCCGACCAGTTCGGACGTTCGGAGAAGAAGAACGCCCCCGCGGGCAACATCACGAGCGGCGTCAGTGCCGTGATGAACTCGGCGTGGGCGATGCTCGTCTTGTTGATCGCCGTGAAGAACAGCGCGATGTTCGCGCCGAAGGCCAGCCCGGGAGCGAGCGCGAGCCGCCAGGTCGTGGCCGTCGGTGCGGGGCGTCCCGTGCGGACGCGGGTGACGGCGATCACCGTCCACCAGCCGATCACCGCACCGATCATTCGCCAGAACGCAACGACCGAACCGGTCGAGTCCGACCACTTGATCAGGGGTGAACTCGTCGAGAAGCTGACGACCGCCACCAACATGGCGAGCAATCCGAGCGCACGCCCGCTGAGGCGTTCGGTCATCAGTGCGCGCCGCCGGCGTCGGGCGGCGTCACGAACTTGCTGATCGCAATGCCGAGATTGGCGAAGAACGCTGCGAAGATCGCCTTGCGGCTGCCGTCGGTCACCCGGCGAGCGTAGGTCACGGATGTCCGTCACGAGCGAGGCGCCGCCCGTCCGGGTTCTTCCCGGTGGGGGTCGCCGGTAGCCTCCACCACATGAGCCCCCTCGAAGCCATGGCCGCGGACACCGCTGCGGCGAGCGCCAGCGAACCGATCATCACGGTGACGCCCGAAGCGCTCGAGCACCTGCGCGAGCTGCGCGACGACGAGGTCGACGGCGACAAGCTCGGACTTCGTCTCGCCATCGCGTCCGACGCCGGCGAGGAGTTCCGTTACGACCTGTCGTTCGAGGAGTTCCTGACCGCGGCGTTCACCGACGAGGTGCGCACGCACGACGGCATGAAGGTCATCATCCCCGGCGACGACGTCGCGTTGCTCACCGGGGCCACCCTCGACTACACGTCCACGCAGGGCCTCGTGATCCGCAACCCGAACCGGCCGCTCGCTCCGTCGGTCGAGGGTCTGACCTCCGACGACGAGTTGTCGGCGGAGATCGACGGCATGATCGCCTCCGAGGTCAATCCCGCGCTCGCCGCGCACGGCGGGTTCGTCACCTACGTCGGCCACGACGGCGAGGGCACCGCGTACCTCACGATGGGCGGCGGCTGCCACGGTTGCTCGATGAGCAAACAGACCATGCTCGACGGTGTCCAGACCATGCTGGTCGACGCCATCGAGGGCGTCGAGAGCGTCCGCGACCTCACCGATCACTCCACCGGCGAGAACCCGTTCTACTCCTGACTCGGAGGCCCACCGCATCTGGGGGCCGTCACGAACGCGTTGGAGTCGGCTCGTTCGGCGTCAGGATGGCGTAAAGGCCCTTGTGGCCGGTGGCCGTCGGTGCGTGGATGGAGGTCATGGATGACGTGATCTTCGTGGCGCTCTTCGTCGGCATGATGCTGGCGGCGTTCGGCTACGTCCGGCTGTGCGAACGCATCGTCGGCGACGACTCGACCGAGGAGCTGCGGTGATCGCAGCGGCGTACGACAATTGGGTCGGCCTGGGCCTCGGCGTTGCGCTCGCGGTGCTGATGGCGGTCGTGCTGATCGTCCCGGAGCGCTTCTGATGTCGGCTGCGGCGTGGGTGCAGCTCCTGGTGATCGTCGGCATCCTGGCGGTCCTCGTCCCGGTGACGGGTCGGTACCTGGCGGCGGTGTACGCGGGAGGATCGGCGCCGGGCGACCGGGTGTTCGGTCCTGCCGATCGGCTCATCTACCGCATCTGCGGTATCGACGAGTCGAGCGAGCAACGGTGGACCGGCTACCTGCGGTCGTTGCTCGCGTTCAGCCTGATCGGGTTCGTCGTGCTCTACCTGATCCTGCGGTTCCAGGGGACGCTGCCCGGCAACCCGGTCGATCTGGGGGCGGTGCCGGCGGCGCTCGCGTTCAACACGACCGTCAGCTTCGTCACCAACACCAACTGGCAGGCGTACGGTGGCGAGACCACGCTGAGCCACTTCAGCCAGATGGTCGGCCTGACCGCACAGAACTTCGTGTCGGCCGCCGCGGGGATGGCCGTCGCGGTTGCGATCATCCGCGGAGTGGCCCGGGCGCGTTCGGCGACGATCGGCAACTTCTGGGTCGACCTGACCCGCACGATCACGCGGATCCTCGTCCCGATGGCGCTCGTCGGCGCCGTGCTGCTCGTCGGCACCGGCGTCGTGCAGAACCTGACGGGATCGACGACGGCGATCACCCTGGAAGGCGCGACACAGCAGATCCCGGGCGGCCCGGCGGCCTCGCAGGTGTCGATCAAGCAGCTCGGCACGAACGGCGGCGGCTTCTTCAACGCCAACTCGGCGCACCCGTTCGAGAACCCGACGCCATGGTCGAACCTCGTCGAGATGGTGATGATCCTGCTGATCCCACTGGCGTTCCCGATCGCCTACGGACGTCTCGTCGCCGACCGACGCCAGGGACGATTGCTGCTGGGGGTGATGGCAGCGATCCTGCTGACGGCGACCGGGGTCGCCGCACTCGCCGAGTCGTCGGGCAACCCGGCCCTGACGGAGGTGGGGGCCGACCAGTCGATCTCGTCCTCGCAGGGCGGCGGCAACCTCGAGGGCAAGGAGGTCAGGTTCGGATCGGCGGCATCAGGGGTCTGGGCGGCGGCGACGACCAACACCTCGAACGGGTCGGTGAACTCGATGCACGACTCGTTCACACCGCTCGGTGGCGGTGTCGCCCTGTTGTCCATGTTCTTCGGCGAGGTGAGCCCGGGTGGGGTCGGCGTCGGGTTCATGGGGCTGTTCGTCTACGCGCTGCTCGCGGTGTTCGTCGCCGGCCTCATGGTCGGCAGGACCCCCGAGTATCTGGGCAAGAAGATCCAGGCGGCCGAGATGAAGCTGATGATGCTGTACCTGCTCGCCATGCCGATCGTCGTGCTGTCGCTGTCCGCGGTGTCGGTCGTCTGGACGTCGGCTCGAGAATCGATCCAGGATCCCGGCCCGCACGGCCTCACCGAGGTGCTCTACGCGTTCGGTTCCGGTGGCAACAACAACGGGTCGGCGTTCGCCGGCTTCGGTGCGGACACGCCGTGGTTCAACGGTGCAATCGGGGTGGCGATGATCGTCGGGCGGTTCTTCCTGATCATCCCCGCCGTGGCGCTCGCCGGCTCGCTCGCGGCCAAACCGAAGGTGCCGGAGTCCGCAGGAACCCTGCCGACGCACGGCCCGCTGTTCGGTGGACTGGTGGTCGGCGTGGTGTTGATCATCGCTGGGCTGACGTTCTTCCCTGCCCTGGCGCTGGGCCCGATCATCGAGCAGCTGTCGATCTGAGGTGCGTGACGACATGAGTGGCCAGATGAGTGACGAGACGACGATGACCCGTGAACCGGTGGTTCGCCCGCCGGGAGAGAGCGCCCGCGACCGGCACCCCCTGCCGAAACGGTCGATCTTCGATCGGAGCATCATCGGCCCGGCGATGCTCGACGCCGTCCGCAAGCTGGACCCGCGCACGCTGATCCGCAACCCGGTGATCTTCATCGTCGAGGTCGGCAGCGTGCTCACCACACTGATCTTCTTCCGTGACCTCGGCGACGACACGTCGGCCGACGTGTTCAACGGCCTGATTGCCCTGTTCCTGTGGTTCACCGTCCTCTTCGCCAACTTCGCCGAGGCGATGGCAGAAGGCCGCGGGAAGGCACAGGCCGCGACGCTCCGCCAGGCCCAGACCGAAACCGTCGCCCGGCGTCGCCGTGCCGACGGCACGATCGAGGAGGTGGCATCGGCGTCGTTGCACGTCGGTGACCTGTGCGTCGTGACCGCCGGTGAGATCATCCCGGGCGACGGCGACATCGTCGAGGGCATCGCCACCATCGACGAATCGGCGATCACCGGCGAATCGGCGCCCGTCGTGCGCGAGTCGGGCGGCGACCGCTCGGCGGTGACCGGTGGAACGAGGGTGCTGTCCGACGAGATCGTCGTGCGGATCACCGCCGAACCGGGCTCGACGTTCATCGACCGCATGATCGCGCTCGTCGAGGGAGCGGAGCGCCAACGCACCCCCAACGAGCTGGCCCTGTCGATTCTGCTGACGGGTCTGACGATCGTGTTCATCGTCGTGGTCGTCACGCTGCAACCGTTGGCCATCTACTCAGGCGCCGAGCAGCAGGTCGTCGTGATGGTGGCGCTGCTGGTGGCGCTGATCCCCACGACGATCGGCGGGTTGCTGTCCGCGATCGGCATCGCCGGCATGGATCGGCTGGTGCAACGCAACGTGCTGGCGATGAGCGGGCGCGCGGTGGAGGCGGCCGGCGACGTGACGACACTGCTGCTCGACAAGACCGGCACGATCACCTACGGCAACCGTCGCGCCGTCGCGTTGGTCCCGGTCCACGGCGTGACCGACGGCGATCTCGCCGACGCCGCGCTCGTCGCCAGTGCGGCGGACGAGACGCCGGAGGGTCGTTCGATCGTCGATCTCGCGACCGGTCTCATCGGCCGAGCTCCGGAGCCGCTGCCTGCTGGGGCCGTCCTGGTCGAGTTCACCGCCCAGACGCGTATGTCGGGCGTCGATCTGCCCGACGGGCGAGAGCTGCGCAAGGGGGCCGCCGACACGATGCGCCGCCATGTCGAGCAGCTGGGCGGGTCGGTTCCGCCCGAGCTGGTGGCGGTCGTCGACGAGATCTCGCGTTCGGGTGGGACGCCACTGGTCGTTGCCGATCGTGAGCGGGTGCTCGGTGTCGTGCACCTCAAGGACGTGATCAAGGAAGGGCTCGTCGACCGCTTCGCCGAACTGCGCGCGATGGGCATCCGCACCGTGATGATCACGGGCGACAACCCGCTCACCGCGGCGGCGATCGCCGCGGAGGCCGGGGTCGACGACTACCTCGCCGAAGCGACGCCGGAGGACAAGCTGGCGCTGATCCGTCGCGAACAGGCCGGCGGCCGGCTGGTCGCCATGACGGGCGACGGCACGAACGACGCGCCAGCGCTCGCCCAGGCCGATGTGGGCGTGGCGATGAACACCGGGACCCAGGCGGCGAAGGAGGCGGGCAACATGGTCGATCTCGACTCCGACCCCACCAAGCTCATCGCCGTCGTCGAGATCGGCAAGCAGCTGCTCGTCACCCGCGGGGCGCTCACGACGTTCTCGATCGCCAACGACGTCGCGAAGTACTTCGCGATCATTCCGGCGATGTTCGTCGGGGTGCTCCCGGCGCTCGACGAACTGAACGTGATGCGCCTGGACTCGCCGCGCTCCGCGATCTTGTCGGCGATCATCTTCAACGCGTTGATCATCGTGGCCCTGGTGCCGTTGGCGCTGCGCGGTGTGCGATTCGTCGCCGCCAGCGCTGCCGAGGTGCTGCGCCGCAACCTGCTCGTCTACGGCGTCGGTGGCCTGGTCGCCCCGTTCGTGGGCATCAAGGTCATCGACATCATCGTCTCGTCACTGGGGGTCTCCTGATGCGTTCGGGTCTACTGGGCCAGTTGTCGGCGGGGGTCCGTATGGTTGCGGTGATGACCCTCGGGCTGGGCGTGGCGTATCCGCTTGTGGTCACGGCAGTCGCCCAGGTCGTGGCCGGTGACCGGGCCGACGGCCAGCTCGTCCGCGTCGACGGTGAGGTCGTGGGGTCGCGGCTGATCGCGCAGGGCTTCACCGAGCCGCAGTACTTCCACCCGCGACCGAGCGCCGCCGGCTACGACGCGTCGGCGAGCGCGGGGTCGAACCTCGGTCCGACGAACCCGGAGTTGCTCGACACCGTCGCCGAACGGGTGCGGGCGTATCGCGAGCTCAACGGGCTGGCTGACGGCGTCGCGGTTCCGGTCGACGCCGTGACCGCGTCAGCGTCGGGACTCGACCCGCACATCTCCCCGGCCAACGCCCGACTCCAGGCCGCACGCGTCGCCGAGGCTCGTTCGCTCGACGTCGACGCCGTCACGGATCTGATCGGTGAGTACACCGACGGCCGCCCGCTCGGCATCCTCGGCGACGACGCCGTCAACGTGGTGGAGCTCAACATGGCGCTCGACCGCACCACGGAGCGCGGATGACGACGACCACGCCGTCGTCATCGCGCGGGCGCCTGCGGGTGTATCTCGGCGCCGCGCCCGGCGTCGGGAAGACCTTCAAGATGCTGGAGGAAGGACGGCGCCGCATCGAGCGCGGAACCGACGTCGTCGTGGCCGTGGTCGAAACCCACGGACGCGAACGAACCCGACAACTCCTCGACGGCTTCGAAGTCGTCCCTCGCCGACAGGTCACGTATCGCGGTGCGCAGCTCGACGACATGGACCTCGATGCCGTGCTCGCTCGGCGACCCGATGTCGCCCTCGTCGACGAGATGGCGCACACGAACGCGCCTGGTTCGCCGAATGCGAAGCGATGGGAGGACATCGAGGCGCTCCTCGACGCCGGTATCGACGTCATCACCACCGTCAACGTCCAACACCTCGAGTCCCTCAACGACGCACTCACCCGAATCACCGGTGTCGAGCAGCAAGAGACGATCCCCGACGACATCGTCCGCCGCGCGAACCAGATCGAACTCGTCGACATGGCCCCCGAGGCGTTGCGCCGCCGCATCGCACACGGCAACGTCTACCCCAGAGAGCGCATCGACCCCGCCCTCGGCAACTACTTCCGAACCGGGAACCTGAGTGCGCTGCGAGAACTCGCCCTGCTGTGGGTCGCCGACCGGGTCGACGACGAACTGCTCGAGTACCGCGACGAGCACGGCATCGAGCGTCCGTGGGAAACCCGTGAACGACTGGTCGTCGCGATCACCGGCGCACCGTCGGCCGAACATCTCATCCGTCGCGCCGCCCGAATGGCCGAGCGGTCCCGCGCCGAGTTGCTCGGCGTGCACGTCCGGCGCAGCGACGGCCTCGGCGCCGCCGGAGGTGACGATCGGGTCGCCGCACACCGCCAATTGCTCACCGATCTCGGTGGTCGCTACCACGAGATCATCGGCGACGACCCCGCCGAGTCGCTCGTCGCCTTCGCCCGAGCGGAGAACGCCACGCAGCTCGTCCTCGGGACCAGTCGTCGTACCCGCCTCAACGAGCTTCTCCACGGATCGATCATCAACCATGCGATCCGGGCGTCGCCCGACATCGACGTCCATGTCGTGGCCCACGACGACGACACCGACCCCGAGACCGGACGACGGAGCGTACGTACGGCGTACCGGGCGGCGCCGCTGTCCGGCCGCCGACGCGTCGCCGCATGGGTCGTCGCCATCATCGGGCCTCCGTTGCTCACCGCGGCCTTCGTTCCGTTCCGCGACGACGAGGGACTCCCGGGCGTCCTGCCGGCCTACATGCTCGTCGTCGTCATCGCCGCTCTGCTGGGTGGCACACCACCCGCCCTCGTCGCGGCCGTCGTGGGCTTCACGATCGGCAACCTCGCACTCACCCAGCCGTACGGCACGCTGCGAATCACCGACCTGAGCAGCGTGGTGGCCCTCACAGCGTTCCTCGCAGTCGCCATCATCGTCGCCGTCGTGGTCGGTCGACTCGCAAGCCGTACCTCGGAGGTGCGGCGCGCGACGAGCCCAAGCGCATGCCCTGGCATCCTCGGCGGCGTCGCTCGCGGCATCCGACGACGCCGTGAGCATGCTGCTCGACAAGCTGCGCAGCACCCTGTCGCTGGACGTCGTCGCGATCACCGACGACGGCACGCCGATCGCGACCGCTGGCCACGCCGACGAGCTCGAACGCGTCGACATCGAACACATCGAACTGCCCGACCAGCGATCGCTCGTCTATGCACCGCCGATCAGCGACCCCGACGACCGCCTGATCGTGCGGGCCTTCGCCGACCAACTTGCCACCGCCCTGCGGCGCAGCGAGCTTGCCGCTGCGGAAACCCACGCCCGCACCCTCGCCGAGATCGACCAGTTCCGCACGGCGCTCCTGCGGGCCGTGTCCCACGACCTGCGCACCCCATTGGCCGCGATCAAGGCTGCCGCGTCGTCGCTCGAGCAGGACGACGTCGACTGGCCCGACCACGCCCGACGTGAGTTCGTCGCCACCATCGTCGAGGAGGGAGACCGGCTCGATCGCATCATCACCAACCTGCTCGATGCGAGCCGGCTGGAAGCCGGCGTCCTGTCCGTCCAGGTCACCACCCTCGACCCGACCGACGTGCTCGAGCGAGCCGCGCACACCGCACCACCCGGCGTCGACGTCACCCTCGAGATTCCCCCCGAGAGCCCACCGATCCGGGCGGACCGGGCCCTGCTCGAGCGCGTCCTCGAGAACCTCCTGGTCAACGCCGCGCGTTACGCCCCGGGACCCGTCCAGCTCAGCGTCGACCACGACAGCGACGCCGGCGCCAGCCGGATCCGCGTCGTCGACCACGGTCCCGGTGTGCCGGCGGAGATGTACGACGCCCTGTTCCGCGGATTCCAACGCCTCGACGACCGCGGCGCCGGCGTCGGCCTCGGCCTCGCCGTCTCCCACGGCTTCGTCGAAGCGATGGGCGGTCTCCTCGAGGCGAGCGAGACACCCGGCGGGGGACTCACGATGGACATCGTGCTCCCGAGTGAGGAACGTCATGGCTGAGAGAAACGCCAACGCTGACACGAACCCGACGGTGCTCGTGGTCGATGACGAGCCGCAGATCCGTCGAGCACTTCGAACCAACCTCACCGTGCGCGGCTACGGCGTCGTCGAGGCCGGTACGGGCCAAGCAGCGCTCACCGCAGTGGCCGATCACCACCCCGACGTCGTCCTGCTCGACCTCGGCCTGCCCGGTCTCGACGGCATCGAGGTGTTGCACGGCCTGCGCGGCTGGACCGATGTCCCGGTGATCGTGCTGACCGTTCGCGACCGCGAAGCCGACAAGGTCGACGCGCTCGACGCCGGCGCGGACGACTACGTCACCAAGCCGTTCGGCATGAACGAACTTCTCGCGCGCCTCCGCGCCCAGCTTCGCCGTGGCGCCATCGGACACGGCGAACTTGCCCCCGTCGTCAGCACCGACCACTTCTCCATCGATCTCGCCGCCGGCCACGTGACCGGCAGCGACGGTGAAGCCATCCATCTCACCCCGAAGGAATGGGGCATCGTCGCGTGCCTCGCACGCCGACCCGACCAACTCGTGCTCCAGCGCGACCTCCTGCGCGACGTGTGGGGACCCGAGTACGGCGACGAAGGGAACTACCTCCGCGTCTTCATCGCCCAGATCCGCAAGAAGCTCGAACCAACGCCGGCACGACCGCACTACTTCATCACCGAACCAGGACTCGGATACCGACTCGAACACACCACGACGGCCGAGGGTCCCGCATGAGTCCACTCGACGGCTCCCTGCGCCGTATCCAGCGGCTGCTCGCCCTCGGCCCCAGCACGGCTCCACCGGACCCTGTGCCCGTGCCGGCCCATCCCGAGCACCGCCGATCGGACAGCACGATTCGGACGACGGTCGCGGTGGCGGTGGCAATGTTGCTGCCCGTCGCCTTCGGCGCCGCGCTCATTCCGTTGCGCGAGCAACTCAGCCAGAGCATCTCGCTCCTCATGGTGCTCCCGGTGCTCGTGGTCGCACTGCTCGGTGGACGGCGCCTCGGCACGGTCGCCGCGCTCTCCGCAGCGATCGTGTTCGACGTGTTCCACACCCAGCCGTACTACCGACCCACCATCGACGACCCCGACGACATCGTCGAGACGATCGTCCTGCTCGCCATCGGCATCACAGCGGGCTACCTGGCCGAATCCGCACAGACCGCCGTCGTCGCGGCACGCGTGCGACGAAAGGAGTTGGCCGCGATGACCAACTTCATCGAGCACATCGGCACCCCGATACCCGGCGAACAGCTCGCCGAACACGCCGGCACCAGCATCCTCAGCCTGCTCGACGCCCGTGAATGCGTCTGGCGACCCGACTACAAGGGCACCGCCAGCCCGGTCCTCAAGCCCGATGGCACACTCACGTCGCGTGCGCATCGGCGACTGGAACGAAGGTGGCGGCGTCCTGCCCGGCACCGTCGAGATCCCGGTCGGCTACCCGCCTGCCGAGTTCGGACGATTCATCGTGCAGACCGACCGTCGCGCCAACGTCTCACTGGAAGAGCGCCGCGCCGCCGCCACCATCGCAACGACACTCGCCCGCTGCATCAGGCCCTGACGCAGCGCAGTCGCTGCTGCATGGCGAACCGGCCGGGTCTCGGCGCGACCCGCTACGGTGGCGGTGATCCTCGTCAGCTCGACGGGAGCACGATCGCTAGTGACCCGGGGGTTCTCATGGATGCGCTCCCGGTCACACGCGAGTGCTCGGTGTGCCTCGTTCCCGATCCTCGTCGGGTCATCACCAAGTTGTTCATGCCTGGCGACGAGGTCGCTCGAGACGGCTCGTCGCGTCTGGAGGCCGTGGTCCATCGGATCATGGCCCTCACGGATGACGAGGTCAACGACGCGCTCGTGGACGCTCGGGCACTGTTCGCCGGCCGACATCGTGACTTCGACGCGGTGCTCGATCGACACCACGACATCGTCGCGGCACGGTTCGCCGGTCGGCCGCCGTTCACGTTGCCCATCTCCGATGATCGGCGCCGCCTGATCGGCGCCTACTTCACGCACGAGTACTCGATCGAGGCGGCAGCGCTGGGTAACCCGTCGGTGGTGATCGCACCCGACCAGTCGGGTGTGGCGGCCGGAGCATCCAGATTCGTCATGAGTCTGCGGGCCATCGGCGAGGGGCATGTGTCGTCGATCGAATTCCGTACGGGTGTCGTCGATGCCGAGGGGACCGTGGAACTCGATCCGGTGAGTTCGTATGCGGAGACGGGGGTACGCGCACCCCACGACTACGACAAGGACTTCTTCTCGACCAAGCTCGCCGACCTGGCGATGTTGAACGAAGTCGAGGAGCGCGTGCTGGCCCGGCTGTCGGACCGCTTCACGATGACCGAACTCGAGTTGGCCATCGCCGCGCTCGACGACGACGGGATCGACAGGTCGATGTCGGGAGAGACGACACGCTTCCTGCACTGGCTGGCCTCGTCGAACTACCGGGTCTCGTTTCCGCCCTCGTCCACGATCTCCGAGCGCGTGCTGTTCCCGAGCGGCCCGACCGAGAGTCACGGCATGGAGGACGCCCGTTTCGTCCGTTTCGTCGACGACGACGCGACGGTGACCTACTACGCCACGTACACCGCGTACGACGGGCATCAGATCCTTCCGCAACTCATCGAGACCGCCGACTTCGACGGGTTCCGGATCGCCACGCTCACGGGACGCGCCGCCCAGAACAAGGGGATGGCGATCTTCCCTCGACGGATCGACGGCCAATACGTCGCGTTGGGTCGACAGGACAACGTGAACAACTTCGTGATGACGTCGACCGACATCCGGGTGTGGCGTGAAGCGACTCGGATCCAGGAACCGAAACGGCCCTGGGAACTCATGCAGCTCGGCAACTGCGGCTCACCGCTCGAGACCGAGGCGGGGTGGCTCGTGATCACCCACGGCGTCGGCCCGATGCGCAGGTACACCCTCGGCGCGTTGCTCCTCGACATCGACGACCCGAGTCGCGTGATCGGGCATCTACGCGAGCCGCTGCTGGCGCCGAGCGACGACGAACGCGACGGCTACGTACCCAATGTCGTCTACTCGTGCGGCAGCCTGATCCACGGTGACCACCTCGTACTGCCCTACGGCTACGCGGACGTCGGTGCCCGGGTCGCGACGATGCGGGTCGATGACCTGCTCAGCCGATTGACCGAGCCGTCGACATGAGTCGATCGACTCCGCCGTCACGGTCCGTTCCGCGGGCAGCGTGCTGCAACGTCGCAATCAGCGCCAGGGTCGACTCAGCGCCCTGATTGAGGTTCGGACCGGTGGCGGTGAGTCCGTCGTAGCCACCGCCGGTGTCAGGATGCCACATCACCGCACCGAGGTCGTTGTCCCCGGCGAACCACGCGATCGCCCGATCGACACCGTGTTGCCATTGGTCGTCGCCGGTCACGACATGGGCCCGGTGACATGCGTCGGCGAGCGCAGCGATCTCGATCGGCTGTTGATCGAATCGGCCGGCGGGGTCACCGGGGCCGGCCCCGCCGACCGGCGCCGGCGAGAGATGGCCGTCGAGTGATTCGTGATCGAGGAGCCAACGCAGCAGGAGGAGTCCGTCGTCGACGACGTCGGGGCGACCCAGCACGTCGCCGGCGGCGATGAGTGCCTCGGGAAGCGCTGCGTTCGCATACGACAAGCGCGGTTCCGGCCACGGCCAGTCCGCACTCGTCGACGGTGATCCGATGACCGCGACGGCATCGGTCAGCAGCTCGCGCGAGCGACGGTGTCGTTGGTCGTAGTGGGCCACCTCGACCGCCCCGAGCGCCGCGAACGCCATCGCCCGACGGTGAGGGGAACGCTGCGACGACCCGTGGTCGAAGTACGAGATCGCGCTGGCACGCATCCATTCCTCGGGAGCGCGGCGAGCTGCCGTGCCGAACGCCCACAGGCTCCGACCCCAGCAGTCCTCGACCCCGTGGCGTCCGTGCCAGCGTCCCTTGGCGTCGCGCCGGTTGCGGATCTGCCCGTGCACGTTCTGTGCCTCTGCCAGGAATCGGAACGCCGTGCGACTCAGCTCCTGCACCGCATGGCTGTGCGTCGGCTCCCGTACGGCGACGATCAGCAGCCGGGCGACATCGTCGGTGCAGTACCCCTCGTCTCGGCGCGGCTCGGCGTGGTCAGCGTGTTCGAACATCCCGATCCCGTCGCTCATCGACAACACGTGAGCGAACGAAGGCAGTGTCATGACGGCACCGCTCCGCGAGACGTGACGACCAGCTCGGCGAGCTCTGCGTAGCGTTGCGCGACCGCGGACCACGCCAGACCGGGCGCGAGTCGGCGGGCTTCGGCCTCCATCGACGAGGCAAGCGACGGATCGGTGAGCACCGAGCGGATCGCGCGGCCCAGCGCTACGGGGTCGCGTTGGGGGACGACGATGCCGGCGCCGGTTCCGAGAAGTTCCACGGCGTGGGGAAAGGCGGTCGATACCACCGGTCGACCGGCGGCGACCGCGTCGACCAGCACGCCCGACGTCACCTGATCGCGTGAGTCGTAGGGCAGCACGACGAGGTCGGCCGACTGGATGAGATCGGTCAGCGACATCAGGTCGCGGTACGTGTCGTCGAACGTGATGTCGACGATCGACGAGGCGGCGCGGCCCACCAGCATCTGGCGGTAGGCCTCGCCGTGTCGCTCAAGGACCTTCGGGTGCGTCGCCCCGGCCACGACGTACTCGGGGAGCGGGTCGACATCGCCGAGTTGCTCCATGGCGTCGATGGCCCACTCGATGCCTTTGCCGGGCCCGAGAAGCCCCCAGGTCAACAGTCGCGGCGGAGTTCCGGGGCGGCGCTGCGAGACGGATGGCGCGGCGAGCGGTGTGGCCGCGCCATGGGGGATCACATGCACCTTCGATCCATCGATGTCGTAGCCGGCCAGCAGTCGAGCGTGCGCCGTCCTGGTCATGACCACGACGGCGTCGGCGCTGCGGCACACGAGCTCGAGGATTCGCTGCTGATTCTCGGTCGGCTCCGTCAGGACCGTGTGGGCGACCACGACGACCGGTGCGTCGATCGAGGCGACCAGATCGATGATCGACTCGCCGTCGACTCCGTCGTACAGGCCGTACTCGTGTTGGACGATGACGAGGTCGTTGCGGTTCAACGCCTCGATTGCGAGTCGATGGTCGGCGTCCTCGGGGTCGGTGAGCGAGCCCACGACCAGGACGTCTTCGACCTCGGGCGTCGCTCCGCAGCGCACGACGTCGACCGAGGCGCCCTCGCCGATCAGGCCCGCGGCGAGGGCGGCTGAGAACGTGGCGATCCCACAGGATGTCGGCGGGAAGGTCGACACGATGCCGAAGGACGGGGCAGTGGCCCGGCTCGGTGGACCAGACGAAACTCGGGCAGGGGTGTGCACGGCAGAACTCCTTGTTCGGCTCAGCCGAGGCGTCGAGCCTGCGGAGGGCGACAGCACTGCGATGGCCGTCCGGCCCAAGCGGGACGCACTCGCCCAAGGGGCGTGGTTGCACCGTACTGCCCACGATCGCGAACCGGCATCGGTACCCTGCACTCATTCCCGCTCGCCATCACGATGCCGCTTCCGATTCTCGATTTCGGATTGCGGTACTCGCACCGATTTCGTGGCGCACTCCACCGCGGCACTACGGACCGTGGGAACAGTTTGCCTCGCTGCTGGCCGACGGGCTCGTCGCCGCCGGACACGACGTCACACTGTTCGCAACGGCCGACTCACTCACCACCGCCCGGCTGCACGCCACGGCGAGCGGTGGCTGGTCCGACGATCCGGCCATCGAACCGAAGGTGGCCGAGTGCATCCACATCGCCTCGGCGTTCGAGCGCGCCGCCGACTTCGACATCATCCACAACGGCTTCGACTTCCTGCCGCTCACCTACAGCGCGCTGGTCGACACGCCGGTGATCACGACCATCCACGGGTTCTCCTCGCAACAGATCGTCCCGGTCTACGAGCGATATGACGCGACGACCCACTACGTGGCGATCAGCGACGCCGACCGACACCCGCGGCTCCACTACGCCGCGACGATCCACCACGGCATCACGACCGCCGACTTCGACCTTGCAGCGGCACCGGGCGATCACCTGCTGTACTTCGGGCGCATCCACCCCGACAAGGGAACCGCACACGCGATCGCCGTCGCCCGACGTACCGGGCGCCGACTCGACATTGCCGGCATCATCCAGGACGAGGACTACTTCCGAACCGAGGTCGCACCTCATCTCGGCGACGACATCCGCTACCTCGGTCCGGTCACGGCGACCGAACGCGCGGCCGTCCTCGGCAGCGCACACGCCCTCCTCCACCTGATCGACTTCGACGAACCGTTCGGCTACAGCGTTGTCGAGGCCATGGCGTGCGGCACTCCGGTCATTGCCCACGGGCGTGGGTCGATGCCAGAACTCATCGACGACGGCACGACCGGGTTCCTCGTCGGCACCTTCGAGGAAACCGTCGCCGCCGTCGGAGACGTCGACCGACTCGACCGCATCGCGATCCGTGAGATTGCGGTCGAGCGATTCGACGTGTCCCGGATGATCGAACGGTACGTCGCGGTGTACTCGGAGATTCTCTCGTAGCTCAGCGGCGAGCGAGGCGACGGAGCGGTGGGTCCTGCTTCGGGGGTGACTTGCGGGGAGGGAGTTCTGCGAGCAGACGTGTCGTGATCGCCGTGATCTCGGCGACCGCTCGCTCGAACGGCTCCGTTGTGGCCGCCGAGGTCTGCTGGACACCGCTGATCTTGCGAACGTACTGACGTGCCCCTGCCTCGATCTCCTCGGGTGTCGCAGCCGGTTCGAGTCCTCGCAGGGTGGTGATGTTCCGGCACATCTCAGCGCACCAGCAGCTCGGCGGCGTTGGCCGCGAGATGAGCCCGAGCGACCGAACACGTGGCGCGAACTTGGATGTCGCGGGCACGGAGGTCGTCGATCACGCCGTCCATCAGCATCGAGGAATAGCCGAGGTTGCGGTGCTGCGGTGCGGTCTCGATGTACGGGATCGTGATCCGATCGCCGTCGACGGAGAAGTCGGCGAAGGCGACCACCTCGCCGTCGATCGCGAGTTCGTAGCGGCCACGATCGTCGTGGCGTGTGACGGTGCCTGGAGACATGACGAGAGTGTCGCGCGTTCTCGCTCGCGACGCACCTGTGGCAGGCTCGCTCCAATGTCGGACACCGCGGGCATCGCCGAGCTCTACCGTCTCGCCCACGCGTCGTTCCGCGACTTCGCGGTCACGCTGTCCGCGGACGACTGGTCGTCCCCCGTGCCGTGTACGCCGGAGTGGACGGCGCGCGATGTGTTGTCGCACGTCTCCGGCATCCCCGACGACGCGTTCGCCGGGCGGATGGAGGGAGCGCCTGGCGAGGAGTGGACTGCCGCGCAGGTCGAGCGCAATCGCCACGCCCGGGTCGACGAGCTGCTCGATCGGTGGGAGCATCAGGCGTCCGGATTCGCCGACCTGATCGAGTCGATGGGCGAGAACCGGCCACCGCTCGACCTCCACAGCCACGAGCACGATCTCCGCCACGCACTCGGTCGACCCGGTGACCGGTCCAACGTCATCGTCGAGACCGCCGGGTACGCATTGGCGTCGGTCGGCGGTGTCGGTGTGCGCGTCACCATCGAACTCGACGACGGACGGGTGGTCGTCAGCGGCGACGACACGGCGCCGTCGACGGTGGTTCTGCGGGGCGTCTCGGTGTTCGAGCTGTTCCGGTCCCGGCTCGGCCGGCGCAGCCGGGAGCAGGTGCGCGGCTACTTCTGGACCGGCAACGACGCCGACATCGACGCGGTGCTCGAACGCTGGTTCAGCTTCGGGCCCTCGCCGTTGCCGATCGTCGAGTAGCGGTCGGGCGGGTTCTCAGGCGGGCGTCTCGAGCGCCCGTTCGAAGTCGGCCACGATGTCGCCGGTCGTCCTCCAGTCCGATCGACACGCGAAGCAGCCCCTCGCTGACACCGGCGGCGGCCTTCTCGTCGGGCGTGAGGCTCGCGTGCGTCGAGGTCGACGGGTGGCACACGATCGTCTCCGGCCCGCCGAGCGAGGTGGCGACGCGAGCGATCTCGCAGCCGTTCGAGCAACGCCGCCGCGGTGTCGCGATCGGCGACCTCGAACGACAACACGGTGCCGTACTGGCGGAGCTGCTTGGTGGCGAGCGTCGTGCTGCGGGTGCTCGCTGAGGCCGGGATAGTGCACGGCGACGGACCTCGGGATGATCGGCGAGCGTGATCGCCAGCGAGCGGGCGGTGTCGTTCTGCTGGCGGGTGCGAACACCCATCGTGCGCAGGCCGCGCAGTGCGTTGAGCGCGTCGAACGGCGAGGGTGTCGCTCCGTGCAGCACCGAGTAGGCCCAGATCTCGCCCAACAGGTCGGCGTCGCCGGAGATCACGCCGAGCGTGGCGTCGTTGTGGCCGGCGATTCCCTTGGTGGCGGAGTGCAGCGAGATGTCGACGCCGTGGGCGAGCGGCTGCTGGCCGAGCGGCGTGGCGAACGTCGAGTCGACGACGGTGAACGGTCCCTTGATCGAGCCGAGTTCGTCGAGGTCGGCCAGCTCGAGCAGCGGGTTCGAGGGCGTCTCGGCGAGCACGAGCATCGTGCGGCCGGGCTCGACCGCCTCGGCGAAGGCGCCGGGTGTCGGCGACGTCGACGTAGGTGACGTCGATGCCCATCCGTCGGCACGGGCCCTGGAGGAAGGCGAGCGTGCCGGCGTACAGCTGTCGTTGGGTGACGATGTGGCTGCCGGTCGAGCACAGCGCGAAGATCGTCGACGCGATGGCACCCATGCCGGACGCGAACGCCAACGACTCCTCGGCGCCCTCCAGCTCGGCCATCGCCTCCTCGAACGACCGGACCGTCGGGTTCGAGTAGCGCGAGTAGAACCCGTCGTGACGCATCGACGTGGCTCGGCGATGGGCGTCGTCGAGGCCCTCGGACTCCCACGTGCTCGACGCCCACAACGCCGGCGCGAGCGACGATCCGCTCGCCGAGCGGCCCGCGGTGATCGCCCGGGTCTCCGGCGCGACGTCGGAACGTCCCGACCCTTCGGAGAACGGTGCCACATCGCTCGACATCGTGGAAACCGTACCGGCAGTTCGTGTCCCGTTGCTCGAAAGGGCCGACCGGCTGCTTGTCGCTTCGGCAGGACGGCGCGATCGTGACCTCGTGAGAACGCCTGCGATCTTCGCGGTCGCTCGTCGCTGAGCCTCGCTGCGTGCGGCAGCGATCAGTCGGCATCGGTCGACACCGGGTCGCCGACTGCGACCACTACGGCGGTGGCCCCGACCACTCCGACGGTCGCCCCCACTACGACGGTGGCTCCGACCACCACGGCGCCCAGCACCGCTCCCACGACCACGGGCCCGGCCGCTACCACCACGTCCGTGCCGGCGATGACGACCACCGAGCCCTGTGGGCCGCCGACGAGCACCGAGTCGGTGTCCGTCGACTTCCCCGATGGGGATGTCCTCGCTCGTCGGTCGGGACATCCGCACGGGCGAGCATTCCTGCTTCGAACGCGTGGTCCTCGAACTGCAGGGTGACGGCGAGATGCCCGGCTACCGAGTGGAGTACGTGGACGACCCGGTCAAGCTGAGCCCGAGCGACATGGAGGTCGACATCGCCGGTGACGCCACGTTGGTGTTGTCGGTGGCCGTCGTGGATGACGACGATGGAGGGTGAGGGCTACGACGGACCCGAGCAGATCTTTCCCACCGACGTCGAGGTGATCGAGGAGTTGCGGCTCATCGAGAACTTCGAGGGCATGCACCAGTGGGCGATAGGTCTCGACAGGACACGTCCGTTCTCGGCGACCACCTTGAACGATCCGCCCCGGATCGTCGTCGACATCGCTCGCTGAACTGGCGTCACCGGTCGGCCGAGCCAGCCCAGGCGCCGAGTTCGGCGAGGACGATCTCGTGGAGGAGTCGGTTGGTACTGATCGCGGTCTCGTGTTCGTGGGTCGGGTTTCCGAAGCGGTCGGTGAGACTGCCGCCGGCGGCCTCGACGATCGGCTTGACCGCCGCGATGTCGTACGGCGCCACGCCGACCGCGTCGACCGCCACGTCCATGGCGCCTTCGGCCACCAGCATGTGCTGCCAGAAGTCGCCGATCCCGCGCGAGCGACGTGCCCGCTGTTGGAGGCGGACCAGCGCGTCGGTGAGCCCGAGCGCGTCCCAACCGTGATTGTGCGTGATGCTCACCTGCGCCTCGGCGAGATCGTCGACGGTCGACACCACGATCGGGCGTTCGTCGCCGAACACGCTCATCGAGGCGCCGAGCCCGAGCCCGCCCCACCAGCGCCGACCCAGCGCCGGAGCGGACACGACGCCCATCACGGCGCCGCGATCGACGTGGGTGAGCGCGATCAGCGTCGCCCAGATCGGGATGCCGCGCACGAACCCCGACGTGCCGTCGATCGGGTCGATCACCCACCGCCACGGCGACCGCTGGTCGCCCGCCACGCCGTGTTCCTCGCCGAACGCCCCGTGCCCCGGACGCTCGCGGACGAGACGGTCGACGATCATCGTCTCGGCGCGTCGGTCGATCTCGGTGACCTCGGTCTGGTTCCGCTTCCAGTCGATCGTGAAGTCGGCTTCGTGGAAGTGGGGCAGCGTGAACGCGTCGACGAGGTCGGCGACGTCGAGCGCCAACGCGAGATCGTGGGTCAGGTCGAGTTCCTCGAGGTCGTTCACGACGGCGGTCCCGCCTCATCAGTGGCCGCCGATCGGAAGTCGGGCCTCCGCTTCTCCTGCAGCGCCGCCAGGCCCTCGGCCGCGTCGGGACCGAGGAAGTTGAGCATCTCGTAGGCGAGCGAGGCCTCGAAGTTCGGGAGCGCCTGTCGCATCCAGTGGTTGAGCGCCCGCTTGGTCATCCGGGTCGCATCGACGGGGCCGGCGGCGAGCTTCTCGGCGACGCCGATGGCGGTCGGCAGTACGTCGGCAGCGGGTACCGCCTTCGACACGAGCCCGATGCGTTCGGCCTCGCGACCGTCGAGGAAGTCGGCGGTCAGCAGGTAGTACTTCGCCTTGGCCATGCCGCACAGCAGCGGCCAGATCGCCACGGCGTGGTCGCCGCCCGCCACACCGAGGCGGATGTGGCCGTCGCTGAGACGGGCGTCCTCGTTGATGATGCTGATGTCGGCCATCAACGCCACGGCGAGGCCGGCGCCCGACGGCCACGCCGTTGATCGCCGACACGATCGGCGTGTCGCAGTCGATCATCGTGCGCACGATGTCGCCGGCCTCGCGCATCACCCGGATCGTCTGGGCGTAGTCACCGACCTGTTCGGCGATCCAGTCGAGGTCGCCGCCCGCCGAGAACGCCGTGCCGGCGCCGGTGACGACGACCGCACGCACCGTCGGGTCGTCGTCGACGGTGCGGAACACTCTCGACAGCTGGAGGTGCATGTCGGCGCCCGTGGCGTTGAGCCGCTCGGGATCGTCGAGCGTGATCAGCAGGACACCGTCGCTCGGACGCTCGAAGCGCAGACGGGTGTACGCCTCGTAGGCGTCGGGCAGTTCGCTCACGCCGCTCACCCTACGACGCGAAGGTGAACCGGCCCTCGGTCTCGCCGTCGACGATCTCGCCGGTCGGCACGAATCCGTAGCCGAGGTACATCGGTTCCGGTGACCCCTTTCCCGGGGTCCACGAGGTGAGCAGCGATCGGTCGCCCCACGCCCGGCACTGTTCGACGAGGAGGTCGAGCGCGGCACGTCCGATCCCGCGACGCTGATGCATCCGATCGACGAGCAACCTCCACAGGTACGGCTCGGGGTGCACCTCGGTGGTGAGTGCCACCATGACGAAGCCCACCAGCTCGCCGTCGGCCTCGATCGCTCGCATCCACGGGACCAGTGGCGCGCCGTCGACGACCTCCGGGAACATGGCGTCGGCGAACGATGCTCGAACGGGACTCACGAAGCGTTGCTGGGTGCGGTGGGTCACGAGTCGCTCGACCTCGGCCACGTTGTCCGCCGTGATCTCGATGAACCGAACCGTTGTCGGCCTGTGGCGAGGCCGATCTCGCCAAGCCTCCCAGTCGGCGCGCACCACCCCGTAGATCCAGTCGTCCGAACTCTCCCCGTCGAGCCAGAAGGAGAGCTTCGTGTGGCCCTCGAAGATCAACCCGACGCGTTCGAGCACCATGGCGGACGCAGGATTGTCAGGGTGCAGCTTGGCCTCGACCCGGGTGACACCGACCGTGTCGAAGAGGTGGGCGACGAGCGCTTCGGCCGCTTCCACCGCGTATCCGTGACCCCAGGCGTCGCGAGCCAGCGTGTACCCGATCTCAGCGGTGT
The DNA here is from genome assembly GCA_963746285.1 of Ilumatobacteraceae bacterium. GTDB lineage: Bacteria > Actinomycetota > Acidimicrobiia > Acidimicrobiales > Ilumatobacteraceae > Sva-07. Next base: position 50,083 of record CAVVAO010000018.1, read on the forward strand.
GCCCGTCGTCGGACAGATGTACGGCGAGATCACCGACGACGCGTCTGTCGTCGAGGTCGGCGATCGCGAGCATCCACCATTCGCCGTTGGTCGGACCGTTCATCGTGACGATGTCGTCCACGAGCGCCTGCGCCCGCTCGAGCGGATACGGCGTGGTCCAGTTCTGATAGCGGGCGACGTCGGGATCGCTTCGACGGGCAGCCATCGACACCGCGTCGTCGCTGCGCATCGGCCGCAGCAGGAGGCGCTCGGTTCGCAGCGGCACGAAGGTCATCCGCCGAGGGTACGCCGCGGCTCGGCTGCGTCGATCAGCAGTTGTTCCCCGACCAGCGTGGTCCCCGGAGACCCGGGCTGAGGGAACCGGCGTGGTCAGGTGGCGCGGGCGAGGGCGACGAGGCGGTCGGCGTCGAGGCCGAAGCGGGCCAGGATCGCGTCCGACTTCGGATCGTGGGGCATGAACTTGGTCGGCAGGCCGAGGACCTCGACGTGGGTCGACTGGTCGATCGCACACACGGCGTCGGCGATCGCCATGCCGATCCCGCCGTCGCGCACGCCGTCTTCGATCGTGATCACGCGGTCGTGTTCGGCGGCGTCGGCGATCATCTCGGGGTCGAGTGGGCAGCAGCATCGCGGGTCCCACACGCTGACCTCGATGCCGTCGTCGGCCAGGATCGCGGCGGCCTTCTCGGCGGTCTCGACCATCTTGCCGACCGCGATGATGCACGTGCCGGAACCGTCGATCACCTTGCGTGCCGACAGACCCGACCCGACCTCGTGCTCGCCCACCTGGCGGGCCGCGCCACGGGGATAGCGGATCGCGATCGGCCCGGCGTCGACGAGCGTGGTGGCATCGTGCAGCATCTGGCCGAGTTCCTGCGCGCTCGACGGTGCGAGCACCCGCATCCCCGGCACCTTCGACAGCAGCGCCATGTCGTACACGCCGTGGTGGCTGGCGCCGTCCGGTCCGGTGACCCCGGCGCGATCGAGGCAGAACACCACCGGCAATCGGTGCAGCGCCACGTCGTACACGACCTGGTCCCAGGCCCGGTTCAGGAACGTCGAGTAGATCGCGACGATCGGCCGCAGGCCGCCCATCGCCATTCCGGCGGCGCCGGTGACGGCGTGCTGTTCCGCGATGCCGACGTCGAAGAATCGGTCGGGGAACCGCTCCTGGAAGGGCAGCAGTCCGGTCGGGCCCGGCATGGCGGCGGTGATCGCCACGATCCGGTCGTCGGCCTCGGCCTCCTTCAGGATCGCCTCGGCGAACGACTGGGTGTAGCCGGTGGACACGGCCTTCGGCGGGCCGACGAGCGGATCGAACACCGGCGCGTCGTGGAGGTGCTTCTCGTCGTCGTCCTCGGCGGGGGGGTAGCCCCGACCCTTCTGGGTGAGTACGTGCACGAGAATCGGGCCTTCGTCGGAGAGCTCGATCGCGTTCTGGAACGCGTGCTCCATCTCCTCGACGTTGTGTCCGTCGAACGGGCCGACGTAGCGCACACCGAGCGCCTCGAAGAACGACGGCGGTTGCAGGAACTCGCGCACGCCGGCCTTGAATGCGTCCATCGCCGAGCCCGCCTGGTGGCCGACGACCGGAAGGTGCTGGAGGAATTCCTCGAGGCGGCGTTGACGGCGGACGTAGACCGGGTTGGTGCGGATGTCGGTGAGCGCGTGCGACAACTTGCCGGTGACCCTGTCGGTCACGCTCGGATGGTTCTCCTGCACGTCGCGTCCCTGGGCGCTCGCCGACAGCATCGACACCGTCGGTGCATAGGACCGACCGTTGTCGTTGAGGACGATGATGACCTGTTTGTCGCCGTGGCCGATGTTGTTGATCGCTTCGTAGGCCATCCCGCCGGTCAGCGATCCGTCGCCGATCACCGCGACGATGTGGCGGTGCGGGTCGGTGCCGAGGTCGCGGGCCACCGCCATGCCGTACGCGTACGACAACACGGTCGAGGCGTGGCTGTTCTCGATGTAGTCGTGTTCGGATTCCTCGCGGCTCGGGTATCCCGAGAGACCACCGTGCTGGCGCAACTGTTCGAACTGCTTCTGGCGGCCGGTGACGATCTTGTGGATGTAGGCCTGGTGGCCGGTGTCCCACAGGATCGCATCGGTGGGCGAGTCGAACACCCGGTGGAGCGCGAGCGTGAGTTCGACGGCGCCGAGATTCGAACCGAGGTGGCCGCCGGTGTCGGACACCGCGGACACGACGAAGTCGCGGATCTCGCCGGCGAGATCGCGCAGCTCGTCGTACGACAGATCCCGCAGGTCGGCGGGTTGGCGGACACGCTCGAGATACATGCGTCCTCGACGCTATCTCCACTGCTGCGTCGGTGCGTGACGGGCCCGTACAGTCGACGTCATGACCCTTCCCACCGGCTCCCCGTTCGACCTCACCGGTCACGTCGCACTCGTCACCGGAGGCAACGGCGGCATCGGCTTGGGAATGGCCGACGCGTTGGCCGCGCACGGCGCCGACGTTGCGATCTGGGGCACCAATCCCGACAAGAACGACGCAGCGATCGAACAGCTCGGTCGACACGACGTCGAGTTGCTGTCGATCGTGTGCGACGTCGGCGACGAGGACGCCGTGGTGCAAGCGATGGCCGACACCATCCGCGAACTCGGTCGGGTCGATTCGTGCTTCGTGAACGCCGGCATCGGCGGGCAGGCACCGAGCTTCGTCGGGATGACCGCTGACGAATGGCGGCGGGTGATGCGGGTCAACCTCGACGGAGCGTTCTTCACGGCCCGTGAGGCGGCCAAGCACATGGTGGACCGGCACGGTGGTGGCGACGAGTCGGGTGGCTCGATCGTGTTCACGACGTCGGGGTCGGCATTCTTCGGCCAGCAGTCGGGTCAGCACTACGGCGCGTCGAAGGCCGGCGTGAACTCGATGATGAAGGCGATCGCGGTGCAGCACGCCCGCCACGGCATCCGCTGCAACTCGGTGCTGCCCGGCTGGATCGAAACCGACATGACGTCCGGCGCGTTCGGTTGGGACAAGTTCGTGGCGAACGTGTTGCCGCGAGTGCCGATGCGCCGCTGGGGCACCGCCGACGACTTCGGGGGCCTCGCCGTCTACCTCGCCAGCCGCGCCTCGAGCTACCACACCGGCGACGTGATCACCATCGACGGCGGCTACCACTCCTTCTGACCGCTCGCGCGACCCGCCCCACCCCATCACGTTTGCGTTGCACTTCGGATGATCCGTCCCATCCGAATCTGAGCGCAAACGTGGGGTGGCTGGGCTCGGGCATCGCGTCGAGGGCGGGGTGCGGCGTCCTAGATTTGTGCGATGTCCGACTCGCAGTCCGCCGTCACGCGCCCGCCCGCCGTAGCGCCCGGGAATGTCGCGGTGATCACCGGCGGAGCGAGCGGGATCGGCCTCGCCGTTGCCGAGGCGATGATCGCCGAGGGAATGAGCGTCGTGCTCGCCGACATCGACGCGCCGAAGCTGCGTGACGTCGAAGCCCGACTCAGCGAGGACGGCGCGAGCGTCGCGACGATGGTGTGCAACACGACGGCCGAGGCAGACGTGAACGCCTTGATCGAGTACGCCGTCGCACAGTTCGGTGGCGTGCACGTGATGTTCAACAACGCCGGCATCGGTGGGGTCGGTGACGCCTGGACCGATCCGGTCGACCTGTGGAAGCGAGTGCTCGACGTCAACGTCCTCGGCGTCGTCTACGGGATTCGCGTGGCGCTGCCGGTGATGCAGGAACAGGGTGTCGGCCACATCGTCAGCACGGCGTCGCACGCCGGACTGAACGGCGCGCCTGGCATCGCTCCGTACGTCGCGAGCAAGCACGCCGTCGTCGGGCTCAGCGAGAGCTTGTTCCTCGAACTCGGCCTGACGGGCTCGCCGGTCGGCGCCAGCGTGTTGTGTCCGGAGTTCGTCAAGACCGACCTGATGGGCAAGGAGCCCGAAGCGGTCGAGTCGCCGATGGCCGAGTTGATCAACCAGCTGCTGAGAGCCGGAGTCGACGGTGGGATCCCGGCGAGCCAGGTGGCCGGGGAGGTGGTCGCAGGGATCAAGGCCGGACGGTTCTGGATCCTCACCCACGACTCCACCCGTGAGGCATCGGTCGCTCGCGTCCAACGTGCCGCCGATGGGGTGAACCCGCCGATCGGCCTCGCGCCCGAAGATCCAGAGAACTGAACGGATTTCGAATGGGCACGTCCACCTCGTCGTTCGGCGTCGGCAAGCGCGAGTCGCACGACTCGACCGACTTCTACGCGCGTTCGCGCCGCCCGAAGTCAGCGACGACGACGCACTCGGAGCGCCCGGCGAGCTCGACGTCATCCACGTCGGCGACGCCCGCGACATGTCGGCGGTGCCCGACGCGTCGGTGGCCCTCGTCGTCACCTCGCCGCCCTACTTCGCCGGCAAGGAGTACGAGACGGCCCTCGGCGAGGGCCACGTGCCCGGCGACTACCTCGACTATCTGGCGATGCTGCGCGAGGTGCTCGCCGAGTGCGTCCGCACCCTGGAGCCGGGTGGCCGCATCGCCGTCAACGTCGCGAACCTCGGCCGCCGACCGTACCGGAGCCTTGCCGCTGACCTCACCACGATCCTCCAGGACGACCTGCGCCTGCTGCTGCGCGGCGAGGTCATCTGGCAGAAGCAGCGCGGGGCGAGCGGATCGTGCGCATGGGGCTCGTACCAGTCGCCGGCGAACCCGGTGCTGCGTGACACCACGGAGCGGGTGATCATCGCGAGCAAGGGTCGCTTCGACCGCGTCGGGCGGTCCGCGTCGCCCGGGGAACCGGGTGGCGCGACCATTCCCGGCGACGAGTTCATGGAAGCCACGCTCGACGTCTGGGAGATCCCCGCCGAGAGCGCCACCCGCGTCGGGCACCCCGCACCGTTCCCGGTCGCGCTGGTCGAGCGCTGCATCCAGCTGTTCACCTACGACGGCGACGTCGTGCTCGACCCGTTCATGGGGTCGGGAACCACCGCGGTCGCAGCGGTGAACACGGGCCGCCGGTATGTCGGCTACGACACCGATCCCGACTACGTCCGCCGGGCCCGTGAGCGGGTCTCGTCGATGGTGCCCGTCGCTGCCACCGATCGTCGCACGTTGAAGGAGATGGCGCGCACGTTGCTCGATCAAGCGGGCTTCGTGGACGTCGAGGAGAACGTGCGGGTCGCTCCGGGCGTCTCCGTCAGCTTCCGCGCCGTCGGGTCCGACGGGGTCGCTCGGCTGTTCGAACTCGGCGGCACGCACACCCCCGCCCGCCCCGGCCTGTCGCGGCTCGATGCGGTGTGGCGCACGATCGCCAAGGCCGCGATCGTTCGCCAGACGACGCCGGCAACCGAGTTCGTCGTGCTGACGTCGGGCTCGGTCCGCGGAGGGCCGCTCGCGGCGGTCGTCGGCGACGGGGGTCCGATTGCCACAGTCGTCGACGTCACGGGCCCCGAGGCGCTCGAACGTCTCGTCGCCGTCTGCGCCGAGTGAGTAACCCCGCAACCGACGCCGTCGACCGGCGGGCGCTCCGATCGGTCGCGGTGCAGTTCTTCGCGAACGGAGCGGTGTACGCGACCTGGATCCCTCGGTTGCCCGACATCCGTGAACGCGTCGACATCTCGATCGGCGCACTCGGGCTCGTGCTCACGCTCGGCAGCGTCGCCAGCCTCGTCGGTTCGCTGCTCACCGGTCGGGTGATCGCACGATTCGGCAGCCGAAGGGTGATGATCTACGGCGCAGCGTCCTCGATCGCGTTCCTCCCCGTGATCGGGTTCTCCACCGGCCCGGTGCTGCTCGTCGCGGCGCTGTTCGGGTTGCTGTTCTTCGACGTGTTCATCGACGTCGCCATGAACGTGCAGGGCTCGGCGCTCAGCGCGCGGCGCCACACGCCGGTGATGAACCGTCTGCACGGATTCTGGAGCCTGGGGACGGTCACCGGCGGCGTGGTCACGGTGCTGACGCTGCGCGCCGGCGTGAGCACGCCGGTGCACCTGACGATCGTGGCGGTGCTGCTGGTGGCCGCACTCGCCTTCGTCGCTCCCGGACTGCTGCACCGGGACGAAGCGCCGGAACTAGACGAGGCCGCAGCGAGCACCAGCCGACCGCTGCGGCGCGCCTTGAGCACCGCGTCGCTGATGCTGGCGGGGGGTGGAGCGATGGCGATGGCGCTCGAGGTCACCAACGGCGACTGGGCGTCGTTCCGTCTGGGCGAGGACCTCGACGCCCGGCCGAGCCTCGCCGGACTGGCGTTCCTGGCGTTCACGTCCGGCATGACGATCGGCCGACTGAGTGGCGACTGGGTGCAGGTGCGCGTCGGTCCGACCCAGCTCTTCCGGATCGCAGCCTTGATCGCCGGATCGGGGTCGGTGATGGCCGCGTTGGTCCCGAACGTCGCGGTGTCGATCCTGGGATTCCTGGTCGCCGGGCTGGGAACCTCGGTGCTGTTCCCGCAGCTCTACGACCGCGCGGCCCGGCAGCCGGGACCACCTGGTTCGGGGTTCGCGTCGATGCTGATCGGCCAACGCAGCGCCGCGCTGCTGACACCGCTGGTCGTGGGCGCATTGGCCAACACCGATGCGCTCGGCGTCGGCCAGGCGATGGCAATCGTCACCCTTCCGGCCGCTGCCGTGGTGTTCCTCACCACGCTGCGGACTCCGTCGCGGTCCGCCTGACGTACACGATGTGCCTGGCACATCGTGTACGTGCGGTCAGAGTCGATCGACGACGAGGTCGAACTGGGGGTGGCGCCAGGAGTCGATCACGCCGACGCCGTCGGTGAGAATCGCCGCGAGCGAGTTCGCCCTTGGCGGCCTTCGCGAAGTGACCGCCGGGCTTGCCCGTCGGATCGACCAGCGTGAGCGCCACGCCTTGGATTCCGTCGAGTGCGAGCACGAGCGCGGCGCGGTGCTCCTGGGGGAGGAGGTCGACGACGAACCGGCGCCGCCCGAGCCGCTCAGTTCGGCCGCCAACGCGCTGCGCCACCACGTCGACAGCTTGCCGAGCGGGCGGAGGTTGGCTCCCATCTTCAGGCGGTAGTCGGGCACGGGATCGTCACCGCGCGACGAACCCGAGCAGTCCGGACACGACGACGATCTGCTTGTGTGCAGTCGGGGTCAGCGATGGCCGGATCGAGGTGGTCCCACACGACACCGGTGTAGCGCTGCCACGCCGGGAGCGTCGCTGCGCCGATGAGGGAACTGTTCGCCGACTGGGCGCGCAGCAGGTGCTCGCCGCGGACGCCGAGCAGCTTCTCGTCGCCTCCGCTGCGCGGTGAGGAGCGCGTCGACGACAGCGGCTCGCCGGTTCGCCGAGTCGAGCGCCGAACGAACCGGCCTCCGGTGTCCACGGGGCACGTCGCCGGTTGCCGCCTTCTGCCTTGCCCTCCGAGGGGGGCAACAGCAGCATTGGAACATTGTTCGAAAAAGTCGCCCGATTCGCTGGTCACCGGCCCACTCTGGCCTCTACAGTCGAAAATATGCGTGTACACCTCGATGCAGAGAAGTGCCAGGGCCACAACCGTTGCTACGCGTTGGCGCCCGAATTGTTCGACGTCGACGACTACGGCCAGGCGATGTTGCTCGTCGACGGCGACGTGCCCGCGGAACTGCAGGACAAGGCCCGCCTGGCCGCATCCAACTGCCCCGAGTACGCCATCACGATCACGGAGAACGGCTGACAATGAGCATCGACGAGAACACCGACACCGTCGACGACGACACGACTGGGCCGGACTTCCGGATCGACCCGGACACCGGCATCAAGATCATCACCTGGGAACGCAACGGCGAGACGATGGAGTTCATCGTCGGCAGCCGCCCCGAAGGCACCGATGTCTGGCAACGGGTGCCGTACGACGCCGCGATTACGGCCCGGTGACCGACTTCGCGACCGACTTCGACCACGCCGACCCCGCGTACAACCCCAACGCCCCCGAGGTGTGGAAGGCGGTTCGCGAGGGTGGGTGCCCGATCGCTCACTCCGATCGATACGGCGGCATGTGGGTGCCGTTCACGCACGACACCGTCCACGAGGTCGCCTACGACACCGAGCACTTCTCGAGCCGGTCGGTCGTGCCCGGCGTCGGGCGACCGGGCGACCGGGCGTTGCCCGCACCGATCGGCGGCGCCCCGCCGATCACCAGCGATCCGCCGTTCCACGCCGTCGCCCGCCGACTGCTCCTGCCGGCGTTCGCGCCGAAGGTGATCGAGCCGTGGGAGTCCGAGATCCGGGTGCTCTGCGAGAGGTTGCTCGACGAGATGGGAGAGATCACGCCCGGCGAGACCGTCGTCGACGCCGCGATCCAGTACGCGCAGCACATCCCGGTGAACGTGATCGGTCGGATGCTCGGCTTCCCGCAGGAGGACGAGGAGATGTTCCGCGAGATGGTCCACGAGGTCCTGGAGCGCATCAACGAAGAGCCGGGGACGCGCCAGAGCGAGAACGACTTCGGCGCCTACATCCAGGAGCAGATCGCGGACCATCGTGAGCACCCTCGCGACGACCTGACGGACTTCCTGATGAACGTCGAACTCGATGGCAACAAGCTCGCCGACGAAGTCGTCGAGGGCATGATCATCCTGCTGCTCGTCGCCGGCGTCGACACGACGTGGTCGGCGATCGGATCGTCGCTGTGGCATCTCGCCCAGCATCCGGAGGATCACCAGCGCCTGCTCGACGATCCCGAGGTCATGACCTTCGCCGCTCGAGGAGTTCCTGCGGGCGTACGCGCCCGTCACGATGGGCCGAATGGTGACGGAGGACCACGACTTCCACGGCTGCCCGATGAAGAAGGACGACTGGGTGCTGCTGCCGTTCCCGGCGGCCAACCGCGATCCGCTGAAGTTCGAGGATCCCGACACCTTCGTCATCGACCGTGCCGAGAACCGGCACGCGGCGTTCGGGCTCGGCATCCACCGCTGCATCGGGTCGAACCTCGCCCGCCTGGAGCTGAAGGTCGCCATCGAGGAGTTCGTCAAGCGCTTCCCGCGCTTCGAACTCGCCGGCGACATCAGGTGGAGCGTCGGCAAGGTCCGCGGTCCTCGCCGCGATTCCGGTCCGCATCCTCGAAGTCGCAGACTGACCCGCCGGTGACTCTTGCGCCAGGGGTCAGACCCCATACGTGATCGATCACGCCTGGGGTCAGACCCCGGCGTGATTCTTCACACGAAGGTGCTGCCGAGCGATGCGGCCGCGCACGCGGAGATCACGGTGACGCCGGCGTAGACGCTGCCCCAGCGCCAGCCGAGCGAGCGGCGTCTCCATCGCGAACGACGAGAAGGTCGTCAGCGCGCCGCAGAAGCCGACACCGAGAATCGCTCGCGTCGGCTCCGAGGTCGGATGCCGCGATCAGGCCGAGCAGGCCGGCGCCGATCGAGTTCACCCACAACAGCGACACCCACGAGCAGGCGAACTGCGCCACCAGGTGCCGTCCGAGGGCACCGAGCCCGGCCGCGGCGACGAAGAGCACCGCCGTCATTCGCCGACCTCGACGGGCCGGTGGGCGACGAACGTCGCGCCGATGCCCGCCACGAGCGTGACCGCGCCGTAGAGCACGGCGACCGGGAGACGCTCGGCGTCGGCGAGGTCGTTCAGCTCGACCGCGAGCGCCGAGAACGTCGTGAATCCGCCGAGCACACCGGTCACGGCGAATGCCCAGGCGACGGTTCCGGCCGAGAGCGTCCGCGCCGCGAGGCCGATCAGCAGACAACCGACCACGTTCACGACGAGCGTCGCCCACGGCCAGGTGCCGGGCACGTGCGGCGAGCCGGCGGCGTCGAGAAGCTCGGCCACCGCCCAGCGACCGGTCGCCCCGATCGCTCCACCGATCGCGATCGCGCCGAGCACGTACGGCGCGAACGGACGATCGACGATCTGCACCCCCCGTTCGTAGCAAACCCTCGAACGCATACCCGTCTTCCTGTCTTTCGGGTCGGGTCCGGAAGGACAGGGTTCGGTCACACCGGATTCTCACCGCGTGCGAGCAGACTGGGCGACGTGACGGACACAACGAGCGCTCGCATCCTCGTCGCCGAGGACGACCGGGCCGTGCGCGAGTCGCTGGTGCGGGCACTCCAGCTCGAGGGCTACACGGTCGCATCCTCGAAGAACGGGGCCGAGGCACTCGAAGCGATCCGTCAAGCCGAGCCCGACGTGCTGCTGCTCGACGTGTCGATGCCGATCGTCGACGGCCTGACCGTGTGCCGCGTGCTGCGATCCGAGTCCAGCAAGCTCCCCGTGCTGATGCTGACCGCCCGCACCGAGACCAGCGATCGTGTCGCCGGCCTCGACGCCGGCGCCGACGACTACCTGCCCAAGCCGTACGACCTCGACGAGCTGCTCGCCCGCATCCGAGCGCTGCTGCGTCGCTCCGGCTACGGCTCCGACGACGCGGAGCAGCCCGAGGGCGAGCTCGTGCTCGGCGATCTTCGACTCGACACCGTCCGGGCGGCGAGCGTTCCGCGGCGACCGCGAGGTCCAGCTCTCCAAGACCGAGTTCGACCTGCTCGCGCTGCTCGTGCGCCAACCGTGGCATCGTGCTCGACCACTCGACGATCTACGACCGCATCTGGCACTACGACTTCGGTCCCGACTCGAAGAACCTCGCGGTCTACATCGGCTACCTGCGCCGCAAGACCGAAGCCGAGGGCGAGCCGCGCGTCGTGCACACCGTGCGCGGCGTCGGCTACACCGCCCGGATCGACGGCTGATGGGCCTGCGCTGGAAGATCGCGCTGTCGCTCGCGCTGGTGGCGATGATCGCGACGTTCACCGTCGGGTTGATCGGGTACCGCACCACGAGCGCCCGCCTCGTCGACGAGGTCGATCGATCGATCACCGAGGCGACCGGTCAGATGATCGGACGAGCCGTCGACGGCCGGGTCACCATGCCGACGCGAAGCCTGCTCGAGGTGTACTCGGTGCGGGTGCTCGATGCCGACGGCGCATCCGTCGCGTCGTCGTTCCCCGACGACACGGAGATCGCGGACGGAGCACTCGCGGTGGTCGGCGCGCCCCGCTCGATCGACCGAGAGACACTGGACGTCGACGACGAGTCGCTCCGGGTCCACACGATCGGCCTGGCCAACGGCGCGCTCCAGGTCGGCCGCTCCCTCGACGAGGTCGACAGCGTCCTCAGCGATCTGCGCCAGCGGATCGTTGTTGCTCGTGGTCCTGGTGTCGGTCGCCGCGGCGCTCGTCGGCTGGCTGATCGCCGGCACCGTCGCCGCCCCGATCCGTCGTCTCACCGGAGCCGCCGAGGACGTCGGTTCGTCCGGACGGCTCGACGTCGAGGTGCCGGGCACCGGCACCGACGAGGTGGGTCGGCTCGGGTCAGCGTTCCGCAACATGCTCAGTGCGCTGGCGGTGTCGCGTGCCGAGCAACGTCGGCTGGTGCAGGATGCCGGCCACGAGCTGCGCACCCCGCTCACGAGCCTGCAAGACGAATCTCTCCGTGCTGCGCCGGCACCCGGAGATGTCGGCGGAGATGCGCGACGGCGTGCTCGACGACCTCGACGCCGAGGTGAGCGAGCTCACCGAGCTGGTGAACGAACTCGTCGCGGTGGCGTCGGGCGAACTCGACGAGCAGCCGAGCGAGCGGATCGAACTGCCCGCGCTCGCGGAGGAGGTGGCCGAACGTGTCGGTCGCCGTCGCTCGCGCGACGTCGTCGTCGACATCCGCTCGCGTGCGGCGGTCGACGCGCCACGGTCGACACTCGACCGGGCGATCACGAACCTCGTCGACAATGCCTGCAAGTTCGACACCAGCGGTGGACCGATCGACGTCGTGGTCGACGGGGGCTCGCTGACGGTGCTCGATCGCGGCCCCGGGATCGAGCCGGGCGACGAGGAGCGCATCTTCGATCGCTTCCATCGCTCCGAGTCGGCGCGCTCGATGCCGGGATCCGGTCTCGGTCTGTCGATCGTCCGCGACGTCGTCGGACGGGCCGGTGGCACGGTGTCGGCCGCCCGACGTGACGGCGGTGGTGCAGCCATCGGCTTCACGCTGCCGGTGTCGCCGTCCTGGCCGGGGGGCGAAGCCACCTCGTAGTCAGGCGAACGTCGGGAGTCATCCTTCTCGGCGATGCCCGGTACTGAGTTCGGCCAGGTGTTCCGTGGCGAGCTGATCGGACCGTCACGACGGCGACGGTGACCTTGGTGAGCGCTCGAAGTGTGGACGTGCGAACCCCGCCTTCGAGCGCAGCGCGTTCACCGAGGATGGCACCTGGTCCGACCTCGGCGATCGGTTCACCGTCGACCTCGACCTCGAGCACACCGTTCAGGAGCAGGAAGACGTCGTCGCCGCTCGCTCCCTGTTCGGTGAGCAGCGCACCTTCCTTGAGCTTGCGAATCGACGACTTCGCCGCCGCCGCGCATGATGTGGCCGGCGAGCTCACGCTCGAGGGCGGTCTCCACGGCGGTGACCAGTGCAGGTGAATCCTCGTCGCCCCACGGCGTGTGCTTGCCGAACGAGTGACGCCACCACTCCTTGAAGTCGGCCATGCCCGGCCTTGGCGGCGAGCTTGCCGTGCTGGTCGTACACCCAGTGGCGGGGGAAGGTGCTGGCCCCGACGAGTTCGAACTCGCTGGTGCCGTTCGGCGTGCAAGGTCAGCGCCAGCGTCGTCCACACCGTCGGGGCCTCGAACTTGACGAACGGCGGTTTGTTGACGCGGCGCGGTGCGGGAACGGCGGTGTGCCCGCCGACGGTCTGCACGAATCGAGCCGAGGTCGTCGGTCAACTCGACGGGATGCCGAATGTCGTCGAAGGCGACCGCGGCGAAGCGTGGCCCGTTCCACGCCGAGTCCCAACGTGGTGGCATCCCATCAGACAGCCACCGTCGTAGCCGGCGTCGACGATGCTGCCGTCGACCACCTCGATCCAGCCGACGAGGTGGTTGGCGAAGCGGAACCGGTCGGCGGCGCGCAGCGCTTCGAGGTCGTCGATCACGTCGGGCGGTGGATCGTCGTAGTGCGTGAACCCGGTGCCGAAGATCGCCTTGTTGAGACCGGTGACCGCCTCGGACGGGATCCAGCTCAGGCTCGTGACGCTCGATTCGATCCTCGACGTCGTCATGACGTCACCGTGAACTCGTGGATCATGCCCTCGGTGAAGTGCGGCGGTCCGTCACCTTCGGCCTCGCCGACGGATCCGACCGGGATGAAGCAGAGCATCACGTAGTTGCCCGGTTCTGTCAGCGACAAGCCGGCTGCTGACGACTCTCCGGGGGCGCGTACGTCGCTCCCGTGAACGTGACCTTCTCGCCCGACTCCTCCTCGGGGAGCGCCAAGAGTTCCTCGATCGATTCCGTGACCCCGTCGTTGATTCTGACGACGGCCATCTCGTGCTGTTCCTCACCTTGGTTCTCGAAGCTGACCACGGTGTAGCCCGCGGCGACTTCGTCGGGAACCCCATCGAACTCGTAGTCCTTGGCGGTCACGTCGAGCGTCTCGACGTCGCAGTTGTCACCGACCCACGAGTACATCTCGCCGAGAGCAGTGAAGAACTCATCGCTCGGTTCCGACTCCGGGTCGACGAACAACGGTTGAGCTTCAGTCTTGAGTGTCGTGAGTGTCGCTGCGACGTCGTCGTCCGCTGCTGCGATGGCGGTGTCGAGCTGAGCATTCATCTCGTCGGGCTCCGCTTCGCCGGTGTTGGAGGCGACATCGACGGCGATGAAGTTGTCGCAGACGGCCTGATCGTCAGCTGACGAGTCGTCGTCCGATCCGCAGCCGGCGAAGAGCAACGGAACAGAGACGGCGGTGGCGGCGAGGAATCTGATACGTGAACTGGTCATGCTTCGAACGTACGGAACCTGTCGAGAGCGGGCGAGGTGACAGACCGGTGTGTTCGACGTGGTGCCAGCACCCCGTCGCAAGTGACACCAGTGTCCTTGTGGCGAACCGGTCGGCGTGGTCTGATCGAGTCGTGCAGACATCGCTCGCGCTGGCGTGCACACAGTTGCGTCACGGATGGCGGAATCTTGCCGGCATCGTCGTGCTCATCGCCCTGATCGGCGGACTCGTGCTCGGCGGCCTCGCAGGAGCGCAACGCACCCGGACCGCGGTCGACCGGATGATCGAGCAGAACGAGGTCAGCGACGTCCTCGTCAACCCCGAGGAAGGGGATGCAACGGCGTTCGACTTCGATCGTGTCTCTGCCCTGCCCATGGTCGCCGAGTCATCTCGGATGCACGCGGTGGACAGCCTTTCCCGCCGGGGAGATCACCGTCGACAACATCTTCTCGGTACCGCTCACGGTCGCTCACGACGGCAACGTCCTCGTCGACTTCGAGCGCCCAGTGCCGTCGTCCGGGGTCGTTCCCGACGCGGACTCGCTCGACGAGGTGTACGTCGATCGCACCTACGCGGCAGGCGAACGGTGTGGGCGTCGGCGACACGGTGAGCTTCCGGATCTTTCCGTTCGGCGTGCTCGACGCAGCATTCGGTGCCCTCGACGCCGGTGACGTCGGTGCTGGCGCTCGCCGTACTGAACGCACCCGGTGCTGGTCGACGTCGTCGACCTCCGCATCGCCGGGATCGGCAACACGGTGGAGGGCATCGTCGTCGACGAGGGCTACGAGCCGACGGCGTTGTGGATCGGGCCTACGCTGTACGACGAGTTGGGTGCTCCGACCGTCGGGTTCGGAGGAGCGCTCGTGCGGCTGACAGATCCGGAGCGACTCCAGGAGTTCACCGCGGCGGTCGACGCGATGGCGCCCGCCGAGAACATCGTCTACCAGACCCTGGGCGTCTCGCGAGCCAAGGCGACGCGGGCGACGCAACCCGCAGCGACCGCGCTGGCACTCTTCGCGGCGGTGACCGCACTGCTCGGCACCTTGCTCGTCGGCCAAGCGATTTCGCGCCGCTTCCAGCTCGATGCCCGGGACAATCGGACGCTCGCCGCATTGGGAACGACGCACCGCGAACGGTTCGTCACATCGATGATGCGTTTGGTGCTCGTGGTTGCAGTCGGCTTGGTGCTCGCGATCGCCGTCGCAACGCTGCTGTCGCTGCTGACACCGGTCGGGCCGGCGTCCGCACGCGGAGCCGGCACCGGGTCTCGACTTCAACGCGCCGATCTCTCGTCGGGGGCGCGTTGGCTCTCCTGGTGGTCTTGGTCGTCGTTGGCTCGATCCCGGCGTGGAACAACGCACGATTCGACGAACGTGTCGGAGCGCTGCACGGTTCGACGACGGCCGCGTGGTTGGCAGGCCGTGGCGCGTCGAACATCCCTCACGACCGGCGTCCGCTTCGCGCTCGAGCCAGGGCGTGGATCGACGGCGGTACCCACTCGCGCCACGATCATCGGCGCGGTCACGGCGGTCACCGTGGCGGCAGCAACGATCGTGTTCGCCTCGAGCCTCGATCGAGTCGTCGATGACGGCCGGTTCTACGGATCGAACTTCGATGTCGCGATCGACTTCGACGACGGACCGTCGATGGACCAGGCCGGAGTCGACTGGAGCCTTGCGACGGTCGCCGCCGACCCCGCGGTTCTCCGTGTCGGCGAGCTGCGGATCGCCGAGGTCATCGTGAATGATGTTTCAGTGACCTCACTCGCGTTCTCCGACGTCGTCGATGCGGATCCGGTCGAGCCGACGATCGCTGCCGGCAGGGCGCCGGAGGCAGCGGGAGAGATCGCGCTCGGTCTGACCACGATGCGCCAGCTCGATGTCGGGATCGGTGACACGGTCGACGTCGTGGCCAACGGTTTCGAGGGGGATGCCACCGTCGTCGGGCGGGTCGTCCTTCCCGGGGTCGGGCTGTACTCGGGTTCGGACCGGACCTCGATCGGCGTCGGCGCGTTGATCTCGCCGGACGCCGTCGGGCCCCGTACCGACGGGACGAAATCGTTCATCGTTGTCGGCCTCGAACCCGACGCCACTGATGCCAGTGCGTCGGCGTCCGCCGTGTCGTTCGAGGAACGCATGACGGCCGCGCTCGGAGAACGGGGAAGCGTCATCTTCCAGACCAACGGACGGCCCTCGGATGTCGAAGGTCTCGCCCGGTTGCGTTCGCTGCCGGTCGTGTTGGCATCGTTGCTCGTGCTCATCGTCGGCGTCACCGTGGCCAACGCGATGGTGGTGGCGGTCCGTCGCCGCCGGCGCGACATCGCCATCCTGCAGTCGCTCGGTTCCACCCGCGGCAACGTCACCGCGGTCGGCGTCTGGCAAGGCACGACGATCGGTGTCGCCGCCCTGTTGCTGGGCGTGCCGCTCGGCGTCGTGGTCGGGCGGTGGTTGTGGACGCGTCTGGCGAACGGGTTCGGCACGCTCGCCGAGCCTGTCGTGCCACTGGTCGGAATCTTCGGGCTCATTGCGGTGGTGCTCGTGCTCGCTGCGCTGTCCGGCCTGGTGCCGATTCGGGCCGGACTGCGCCACCAACCGGCATCGGTGCTGAACCGTGAGTGACCCGTCGTTGAGCGCGGCCGTGCGCCAAGTCGGTCGGCGGGCGCACGTCGTCGGTGCTGGCCCCAACGGGTTGATGGCGGCGATCACCCTGGCCCGCGCCGGGTGGGAGGTGACGGTGTTCGAGGCGGCCAGCGTGGCAGGCGGTGGAACGAGGACGGAGGAACTCACGCTTCCGGGGGTGCGTCATGACGTGTGTTCGGCGATCCATCCGCTCGCCGTCGGGTCGCCGGCGTTTCGCGAGATCGCCGCGAGCGACACGCCGTTGGAGGCGTTCGGTCTGGAGTGGATCCACTCCGACGTCGCCGTCGCCCATCCACTCGACGGCGGTCGCGCCGCCGTCATGCGCCGTTCGGTGACGGATACAGCGGACGGGTTGGGGGCCGATGCCAAGAGCTACCGACGCTTGTTCGGACCGTTCGTCGACGCCGGGTTCGACCTGACCGACGGTCTGCTGTCGCCGCTGTCGGTACCCCCGAAGCACCCGATCACGCTCGCCCGATACGGCGCCGTCGGCATCCTGCCGGCGCACACCGTCGCTCGGCGCGGCTTCGACACCGACGAGGCCCAGGCGTTGTTCGCAGGCCTGGCCGGGCACTCGATCCTCAACCTGAAGGCGCCGGTGACTGCGGGGTACGGGCTGATGCTCGGGGTGCTGGCGCACCTCGTCGGCTGGCCGCTGGCGAGGGGTGGATCGCAGCAGATTGCGAATGCTCTGGTGGCAGTGCTGGAGGGCCTCGGCGGGCGGGTCGAGTGTGATCGGCGGATCGAGTCGCTCGCGGAAATGCCTGCCGCCGATGCCGTGTTGCTCGACCTCACCCCCCGCCAAGTTCTCCGAGTGGCCGGCGACGCACTCCCTGCCCGCTACCGCAAGGCGCTCACCCGATACCGTTACGGGCCCGGCGTGTTCAAGCTCGACTGGGCCCTCGACGGGCCGATCCCGTGGACGAACCCGGAGTGCACGCGCGCGGCGACCGTGCACCTCGGCGGCACGCTCGCCGAGATCACCGCCGCCGAAGGCGACGTGCAGGCCGGCGGCCATCCCGAGCGCCCGTACGTGTTGCTGTCGCAACCGAGCCTGTTCGACGAGAGCCGGGCGCCGGACGGGATCCAGGCCGCGTGGGCGTACTGCCACGTCCCGAACGGTTCCATCCTCGACATGACCGATCGGATCGAGGCTCAGGTCGAACGGTTCGCTCCAGGGTTCCGTGACCGGATCATCGGGCGGCACGCGATGGACACCGTTGCGGTCGAGGCCCACGGTGCGAACTACATCGGCGGCGACATCAACGGAGGGATCGCCGACTTCCGCCAGTTCGTCCGCCGCCCGACCCTCGGGCTGCATCCGTGGAAGACGCCGCTCGAGGGTGTGTACTTGTGTTCGAGTTCGACCCCGCCCGGCGGGGGTGTGCACGGCATGTGCGGATGGCACGCGGCACACGAGGTGTTGAGGAGAGCGCGATCATGATCGATCAGGTGCAGGAACGGGTGACGGTGATGATCGTCGACGATCAGCCGCCGTTCCGTGCCGCCGCGCGCGCAGTCATCGAGCGGGTCAAGGAGTTCGAACTCATCGCCGAGGTCGCGTCGGGTGAGGAGGCTGTCGACACGAGCTCGGCGGTGACCCCGGATCTGGTGTTGATGGACATCAACATGGGGGAGCTCGACGGGATCGCGGCGACGCGCATCATCACGGACGCGCATCCGGAGATCAAAGTGATCCTCGTGTCGACCTACGGTCTCGACGACCTGCCCGCCGGCGCCCGCACGAGCGGCGCCATGGCCTACGTCAACAAGGACGAACTGTCGCCCCGCGTCCTTCGCCGTCTCTGGGAGGCCGGTGGCGACCCCACCTGGCCCTGAGCTGCGACCCGTCCCTTCACACCCCAAATCCGCCCCTCAGGGGAGGGGGATGGTGCCCGTGATGGTGGTGCCGGCGCCGGGGGCGGAGATCACGTCGACCCGGCCGCCGAATGCACCGAGGCGGTCGGCCATGTTCACGAAACCGTGTCCGTCGGCGGTACCGTCACCAGTATCGAATCCGGCGCCGTCGTCGCGGATCTCGAATCGCAGCACACCGTCGGCCTCGACGACGGTGACCGCTGCGGTGGCGCCCTCACCGGCGTGCTTTCCGGCGTTCTGGAGCGCCTCCAGCGTGCAGAAGTAGACCGCGGCCTCGATGTCGTTTCCGTAGCGCCCGACATCGACGAGGTCGACCGTCGTCGGCAGGGCGGCGCGTCCCGCAGCAGCAGGGAGTGCGTCGGTGAGCCCGCCCGACACGAGGAGCGGTGGGAAGATGCCGTGCGCCAGCGCCCGCAGCTCCGCGATGGCCGTCTGGACGTCACCTTTGATCTCGTCGATCATCACGATTGCGTCCGCGGCGTCGTTGTCTTCGACGGCATCTCGTGCCAGCCGGAGCTTCACGGCGAGCGCCACGAGATGCTGCTGGGCACCGTCGTGAAGGTTGCGTTCCAACTTGCGGCGCTCGCTGTCGCCGGCGGCGACGATGCGTGCTCGCGAATCCTGGAGTTCCTGGTTGCGAACACGCAGTTCGTCCAGGCTCGCCTGGAGGGCTGTGTCGAGCTGCACGTTGTGCAGGGCGAGGCCGATCTGGCGAGCGATCTCGGTGAGCACCGTGTCCTCGGTCTCGGAGAACGCCTCGCCGTCGGGCTTGCGACTGACGACGATGAATCCGAGCAGCAGCCCCGAGTGCGCCACGGGAGCGACGCGCATCGCCGCGCTTCCTGTCGGTACGACGAGTTGCGGAACCCAGATGTCGAGCCACGTGCCGCCACTCACGCCTGCTCGTGCGACGACCGGCAGCTCCTTCGGACCGATGGTGACCGCTGGCGCCTGCCGGTGCGGAACCCCGGCCATCAACTCATACCGTCCGCCCTGCCCGGTCCACACCTCCGCTGTGGCGAGCACCATGCTGCTGCGGAGGTTCTCCGCAAGCTGCAGCATCAGTTCGTCGAGCGGGATCGACCGAGTGAGTCGCTGGCCGAACGTTCGTAGCGTCTCGTCAGGGGCAACGCGCGCGCCGTAGACGATCCGATTGGCGCGTTCGGTCAGCCAGTGACGTGCCGGCAGGTACAGCAGCGCGGCGATCGCCGCGGCGACCATCGAAAGCAGCAGAATCGAACGTTCGCCGCCGTCAGGCGTCCGTCCGAGACCGAGTACCACCACCACGTAGATGGCCAGGATGAGCGCGGTGAGCCCGGCGAGCGCAACGGTATGTGTGAGCAGACGGTCGACGCGAGCGACCATCTTCGGTTGTGTCCCTGCGATGATTGCGATCGGGACGAGACCGGTCATCGCCAACGCAACTGCGCCCGGATTGTGCGGCCAGTCGGTGAGGAGACGCAGGGCGATCATGACGAGCATCCCCTCCGCAGCGACGCTCATGCCCCAGCCGATCCACTGCACCCGTCGACGGTCGACCGCGCCGAGCGTGCGGTACCGAAGCAGCGCGCCGTACACACCGAACCCGATCGCCGCCATCCACAGCGCCGTCAACGGCTCGTACGGCACACCGTCGTCGGCGATGATCATTGCGATGCCGACGGCGACGGCGATCGCGTAGCCGGCGATCACGCTTCGTTGACGTCCTCGGCTGCGAAGCCGACCCTCCGGAAGCGCCAGGAACATGTGCAACACGATTGCGGGCAGGATCGCGGCCGCGAGTGGCGTCACGATCAGGACAGCGTCACCGACGGTGTCGTCGAGTTCCCCTCGGGCCCACAGTGCCTGCGCGAAGCACAGCATGCCGGCGACCACGGAACCGCCGAGTACGATCGGGCCGAGACGATCCTGGCGTTGTCGGACGCCGAGTGCCACGCCGGCCAGGGCCCACAGCACCACCAAGACAGCAGCAACGAACTGCGTCCAGCTCGGACCGGTCGAACCGAACTCGGTGATCAGCGCTGCTGCCGCAAGCCCGATCGCAACCGGCGCGGCGAAGAAGCACCACCCGGGCTCGAGTTCCGAAGAATCGACCGCGTGACCTGCGACGGCGTCTCGAGAGCGGGGCGCGTCGGGGGCAGCCATGACCTTCACGTCCTCCAGTGGAGTCGATCCGGGCGTTCGGGGCAAGGGTGTCACCATCGCCGACTCAGGGGTGCCAGCATCACTCGCCAACAGTCACCGCTCACGGTTGGTCACTCGGCCCGCAGCTCGTCGCTGAGCTGAAGCGAGGCCCATCGCCTCGCAGGCCATGCGGCCAGGAGTGTTGCGAGGGCCAGCACGGCCATGGCGACCAGCACGATCGTCGCCCAGTTCTCGGGCACGACGAATTCGACCGGCGTGTCGGACGCCACGCTCCTCCAGACGAGACGGCCCAGGACGAGGCCGAGCGGGATGCCGATGCACAGCGCGACCACGGCGATCACGGTCGCCTGGAAGAACACGATCGCGCTGGTTGCACGCGGCTTCATGCCGAGGGCTCGCAGCATTGCGACGTCACGCCGTCGCTGTCGAGCCGTGGAGGTGAGCGTGTGGGCGACGGACCCGATGCCGAGCACTGCGAGGAAGGTGGCCAGGAGCGTGGGCACCGTTCGCAATTGAACGAGCTCGTCGCGTTCCGCGGGCGGACTGATCGGACCGTCGTTCAGGTAGACGTCCGCAGCGGCGAGCCGGGTGAGCACTGCCGCTGAATCGGCGCCGGCGGCCGTCGCGACGAGCCCGAAGTGGAACCGGAAGCTGTCGAACAGGCCGGTGAAGGCAGCAGACGTGACCCAGCCACCTTCGGCGTAGCTGTTGTGGGGACCGGCAGGCACGAATGCGATGCCCGACACCCTCAGCGTTGCGGAGCCATCCGTACCCGTGAGGGTGATCGAGTCGCCGATGTCGACACCCTCGCTCTCGGCCGAGAGCGGGGCGAGCGCGATCTCGGCATCGTTCGACGGGAGCCTGCCCTCGGTCACGACCACATCGACGGCTGGGACACCGGAACTTGGCGCAGCGTCGTGAGTGAACAGCGTCACGGCGCCCATGGCAGTGATGGCAGAGTCGGTGCGGACGTCGGTCACCGCGTCCACACCTGGATCGTCCGCGATCCTCGACAGAGTCGCAGTCGGGTCGACGTAGTCCTGCCCGTCGGCGCCGAAGAAGGCATGGAGATCGTACGTCTGGCCGAAACGTCGGTAGTCGTCGGTGGCGTCGGTGACCCCGTGGGCGAAGGTGAGCGCGGCGACGACCCCGGTCACGCCCAGCACGGCGCCGAGCAGTGCCGGCCTTGCGGACCCCGACGTGTGTGTCGTCCTGGCCGACAGGGCGAATCGGGTTCCGAGCCCGATGGGGAGTGGCCACGCCGAGGTGATCGACTCGACACCGGTCGTCCGTGGTGCGGCGGATCGGCTGTGGTCGTCTGCGCGCAGGGAGACCACGGCCGCAACGGCGACCAGTACCGGGACGACGAACAGCGGTGGCAGCAGCGCCACGAGGTCGAACGAACGCCCCGGGGAGGGCTCGAGGTCCGACGCCGTCCCGATCGGAAATCGGCTCGACGCAGACGCGGCGATGCCGGTCCCGAGCAGGGCGCCGATCGCGGCGGCAGACGTGGGCGGACCTGCAGCGGCCCACCGGGTCTGCGACGGCGGGAGACCGAAGGTTTTCATCGTGTCGAGATCGGTCGCGGACGCACCGACGAAGCGGGACACGGCTACGCCGATCAACACGAAGCTTGCGAGAAGGGCCGTGAGCGACAGGAGCATCAGCGCTCTCGACTCGAACGAGGCGACATCCTCGACATGGTCGGCTGCCGCCAGGAGATCGAACGACTCCACGTTGTCGACCCCCGTCAGGGTCGTGAAGTCGCGCATGAACTGATCGAGATCTGCGCTGCGGTCGCGGAGCCGGACGAGCGCATTGACATTGATCGCTCCGGCGGTGCCGACCACGTTCTCGGGGAATTCCGCGTAGAGCCCCGGCGAAGGGAGCACCGCCCCGACCGAGTTGCCGGGAGTGTCGCCGAACCAGCCCGAACGGATGACACCGACGATCGTCGCATCGATGACCGGGCCCGCCGGTGGCCCGCTGTCGTCGCGGGTGTCGAGCTGTTTCGAGTCGTAGAGGCGCAGCGTCACCTGGTCGCCGACGCCGACGCCGAAGTAGTCGACGAAGTTCGCTGTCACGGCAACCTCGTCGCTGCGGGTCGGCTCAGGAATTCGACCACGGAGCACCACGGGTCGTTCGATGGTGTCCCACGCCTCGTCGTCCACGAACGGGAAGCCGCCGATCTGCGTCGGATCGACGTCGTGGTGATCGCCGATGCCTTCCACGGCGAAGCCGGTCACCGCGAACGCCGACAGGGCCTCGACCTCGGGCATGGTCCTCACCGCGTCCCAGTCGAACGCACCTCGGTTGGGCAGCACGGCCAGCGTGGCTGGCTCGGTGACCTCGAGCAGACGGTCCACTGCCGTGGCGCCTCGCCGTGCTCCTGCCGCAGTCGCTTGCACGGATGCCGTTGCGAAGGCGATGAGCAGGGCCAACCCGATGAGCGCGCGCCAGCGGCTCCTCCACTCGACCTTGAACCACATTGCGACGGCTCTCACTGCTCACTCCGCCCGCAGATCAGCGGCGGGAGCGCGTCGCCGGGAGCTCCACGCGGGCCCCGCCGCCAGGATGAATGCCGCGCCGACCAGCGCGACCGCTGCGAAGACCGCGATGACTGCCCAGGGAGTGTCGATCACCGCGAGCACATTGTTGTCGTCGGCGATCGCAGTCCACATGAGGCGTCCGACGACCAGGCCGGCCGGGGTTCCGATCGCGAGTGCGGCCAGGGTGAGAAAGAACCCCTGCCAGTTGATCACCCTGCTGGTCTGGCGCGGGCGGTACCCGAGGGCCCGCATCACGGCGAGGTCGCTCCGACGACGCCGTGAGGTCACGTACAACGCATGGAACACCGCCAACGTGCCGATCAGTGCCGTGAATCCGGCGACAAAGACGGGGATACCGCGTACCTCGTCGAGCGCACTGACCTTGGACTGGACGAACGGTCCGTCGATCATGCCGCCCGCAGCCTCGACCTGCCGAGTCACCGCGTCGACGTCGTCCGGTTGCGCCGTGACGAAGAGGGCCGCCTGCACATCGATGTCGGACACCGTTTCGGTTCCGCCGAGTTCGAGGAATGTGTCCAGCGGGACCACCATTCCGACGTCGGTGGACGCGCTGCTCACGATGGGGACGACGGCGCGGCCGACGACGATCACCTGCTGCGATCCGTTCGGACCGCTGATCGTGACTTCGTCGCCGACGTCGATGTCGCTTCGCTCCATCGTGGTGGAGCCGACGAGGATCTCGTTGGAGCCGACCGGAGCCCGACCGTCGAGCACGACGGGCTCGACAGAGCCCTTCACGGTGTTCAACCCGAGTGCGAAGCCCTGACTCGTTTCGCCGTCGCCGCCGGTGATGTTCAATTCGCCGCTGATCGCGACCGAGACCCCGTCGACGCGTTCGTCCTCGGCGACTCGTGCCGCGATCGACTCGTAGGTCTCGTCGACGGCCATCTGGAGGTCCCACGGCGCGCCGTACCGTTCCGAGGATCCGACAAGGCCGTCGAGACTCGTGGTGAGCACCAACGCGCCGACCACCACGGTGACTGCGACGGCCGACCCGAGCAGCGACGGGACGACGGGAGCGTGACGCGTCCCGTGTCCGGGCTCGAGGGCGAACCTCGAACCCATGGTGGGCGCCGGCCCGAACCCGAATCGAGTCGCGAGGACGGCGACGACCGACAGCGAGGTCGCTTTCGCCGTCGTCACCCGTCGGCGGCTCCAGAGGGCTGAGGACACGAAGGCGGCGAACGAGCCGATGGTGACGACGATCAGGAATCCGACGGTCAGCACCTCCCAGTCTGCGTGGAACCCGACGTCGGGGTCGGCGCGACGCGCGATTCGCAGCGGAAACAACGGCGAGAGCGCAATGGCGATCGGAATCGACAGAGCGGCCCCGACAGCCGCCGCGACGAATCCGGGGACGAAGCCAGTCAGTGTGCGCTGGCCCGTTGGCATACCGAGTGCTGCGAGGGTGGTCGTGTCGCCGCTTCGGCGCGTGAGGAATCGTGCGAACGCCTGCCCCGAGATCAAGAGCCCGGCACCGGCGGCAATTGCCGAGCCGATCAGCAGTGCGTTTCGTTGGAGGGTGACGGCTTGGATTGCGCCGTCGAGGTCGTCGACGGCGCTCGTCACGTCGCCGCGGTCCCCGACGACGATCGAGAAGTCGCGGACGAAGTCGTCGATGTCCTCGCGCCGGTTCAGGTACACGTCGGTCAACACACCCCAGGCGGGATCGTCGGGGCCCCGAGCGGTTCGAAAGTCCTTCTCGGCGATGAACAGCCCGTCGTTGAACGCCCCGGGTGCGAGATCCGACGACGTTCGCACGATCCCGGTGATCGTGGCCGTTCCTGCGTCGATCGTCGGAGCGCAGTCGCTCAAGTCGTCGCCCCTGGCGCCACTCTCGAGGCAGGCCAGCGCAACATCGAACGGCCATCGATGCAGTTCGATCACGTCCCCGACGGCATGGTGTCCCGATTCGGCGGCCCGCTCGGTGACCGCGATCTCGTCGGTTCCCACCGGGTAGGTGCCCGCTGCCAGCCGTGGCCGTGCAAGCTTGCCCCAATACTCATCGGGCAGGATGAACGTGCCGCCCTCGAGCCCGGGGATCAGCGACGTCGGTGTCACCAAGGCAATTTCGGATTCCGATGTTGTTCGTGTTCGGGGGTCGCCGTCGATCTGGGCCCTGACTGCCGGATCGAGCGGACCGCCGAACGTGAAGATGACGATGTCGGACGGTCTCGAATCGGTCACGAATCGGTCGACCGCGTTGCCCGCTCGGCGGGCACCGGCAACCCCGGCCATGACCGCCCCGCCGGTGATGGCGACGAGCAGCGCGACCACGAGCAGCGACAGCCAGCCGCGGCGGATCTCGCTGCGCGCCCAGATCAATGCTGCCGTCATGGCGCTTGCACCTATTCGCTCCTCAGGACAGCGGCGGGACGGAGACGTGCCGCACGTCGCCCGACGACGAGCCCGCACAGCGCGGCGAGCGCGAGGGCGCCAACAGCGACGAGGACGAGCGCGAGCCACGGGATGACCACGATGTCGAGAGCGCCGACGTCGGTGACGACCTGCTTCCAGATGACCCGGCCGACGACGACACCGACCGGGATCCCGATGCACAGGGCGACCGCAGCCGTGAAAATCGCCTGCCACCCGATCGTCGCTCGCGCCTGCCCGGGCCTGAAGCCCAGCGCGCGGGCAATGGCGATGTCACCACGGCGACGGGTGACCGCAACCAGCAGCGTGTGGAGCAGCGCTGCGATTCCCAACAGGGTGAGCCCAATGGCGAGCAGGCGAGGGACGGTGCCGATCTGGTCGAGCGTCGAGATCTTGGCCGGGAGCAGAGCGTCGTTCCATCCGAGCTCGACGAGTCGCTCACGGACCCCCGCGTCGGCATCGGGATCGAGTCGTACGACCGCGGCGTTCAGGTCCGGTTCGATGCCCTGGCCGAGACGGGTGAGGCCTGCCGGCGTGACGAAGGCGACCTCGTCCGCCCGGTCTCCGTCGCTCAGCCGCCCCAGCCCGGACACGGTGAACTCGATCCCGCCCGGGTTCAGTGTCACCTCGCTCCCGACGTCGGCGCCGATCTGCCGGGCGAGTTGCTCACCCAACACCATCTCCCGGTCGGTCCCGGTGCTGGCTCCCGTCGTGATGAATGGAGCGACCTCACCGACCAGATTGTCGAACGTGATCGGCTGGACGTTCCAGTCGCCACCGTCACCGGAGATCTCGAAGTCCGTCCCCCCGATGCGCATGTCGAACGCGAGCGCGTCGATGGGTTCGGCGGTGGTGGCGGCGATCAACGCTTCCGGGTCGGCGGGTGTCTCTTGCAGCTCGAGGTCCCAGGGGAGTCCGACTGCTTCGGCGGTGGTCAGTGTGTCGTCGACCGATCGTTCGATGACGGCAACCCCGGCGACTCCGGCAATGGCGAATGCGGCGGCAGCGACGGCGCCGAGTGCGGCCACGCGGCGACCGTGGAGGGCGGGGTCGG
Organism: Ilumatobacteraceae bacterium; assembly: GCA_963746285.1. Taxonomy (GTDB): domain Bacteria; phylum Actinomycetota; class Acidimicrobiia; order Acidimicrobiales; family Ilumatobacteraceae; genus Sva-07. Next base: position 76,505 of record CAVVAO010000018.1, read on the forward strand.
CGGCGAGGTTGGCGCCGAGGCTCACGGCTGGAGACGAACCGAAGGCGCGGGTGGTGCCGCTGGCAGTCGCAGCCGCAGTTGCTCCCGTGCGTCGGGCGGAACGCCAGGCGAACCACAATGCGCCGAGCGACAGCACGACGAGCAGCACGAGCGCCCCCCCGAGCAGCGCCGGGGCATCGAAGCGCAGACCCGGATCGGTCTCGGCGGTTCGTGCAATTCCTCGCGGGAAGAGTGGCGACAGCAACGTGGCAACCAACACCGCACCGACGGTGCCGAGCAACAGGCTCGGTGCGATGACCGTCATCCAGGCGGCTGTTCTCTCGTCACCGGTCGCGCCGATTGCCATCAGCGACGTGGCGTCGGACCCGCGGGTTGCCGACTGGCGTGCAAGCGCCTGGAGCATCACGACCAGCGAGGCGGCCGCGGCGACCACCGCCGCGGCGACCAACGCGCCGACCTCGACCCGTACCGCCTGGTCGAGGATCGTCGACTGCTCGTCGGTGATGGTCCCAACCACCATGGAGTCATCACGCACGACCCCTCTGATCTCGTCGGCGACGGCATCAACGCGATCGAGGGGTACGGCGGCGACGATCGAGCACGCGCAGTGCACGATCTGGTCGCCGTACTCGTCGATGAACGCTGCGGTGAGGTTGACGCGAGCCTCTGGCTGCGTCGTGATGTCTTCGAGGCTACGCACGATCCCGACGACCGTCGCCTCAATCCGTGGGCCGTTGTCGGGGGCACCATTGCCCTCGTAGAACTCGGTGATCTGGTCGGAGGCGTACGACCGCAACCGCACCGTGTCGCCAACTTCGAAGCCCCCCTGGGTGGCGGCGTCCTCGTTGATGGTCACCTCATGTGCTGCGGAGGGATCGGCAGCCCGCCCGGCGATGAGCGATTCGGAGAAGCGCCGGTCACCGACGACGTCGCCGATCGCTCCGGCGAAGAAGAAGCCCGGCTCGCCGTCGATCTCCAAGCCGACTCCGGTCCACACGAGTTTGGCAGCACCGTTGACTCCCGGCACCTGCGCAACCTCGGGGAGCAGCCGATCGACGACACCGTCCATCTGGTCGAGGTCGACGAGTGATCCGATCGTGGCATTGATTGTCCACCCCTCGGCCTCGATGCGTCGGTCGAGTGCCGAGTCGGCGCGGCGCGCACCGGCGAGCGCTCCGAGCGTGATTCCGCCACCGATCGCCAACAGCATCGCGACGCCGAGCAACGAGACCCACGTCCTCCGCCACTCGCCGCGGACCCACGGCCACAGTGTCATCGTCGCTCCGATCCCGCCAGTTCTCCTCGGATGGATGGTCAGCCCGCAGTGCCGTGTTCGGCCTGACCGGCGGCGACGACGCCGTCGTCGACGACGCGGCCGTCCTTCATCCGCACGATGCGCTCGGCGGCGTCGGCGACCGGCTGGTCGTGGGTGACGAGCAGGATCGTCTGGCCGCCCTGGTGGAGGCGTCGGAACAGCTCGAGCACCTCCTCGCCGCCTTCGCTGTCGAGCGCGCCGGTCGGCTCGTCGGCGAGCACGATCGTCGGCTCGTTGGCGAGCGCCCGGGCGATCGCCAGGCGCTGGCGCTGGCCACCGGAGAGCACGCCCGGGCGCCTGCTTGGCCTTGTCGCCGATGCCGAGCAGGTCGAGCAGGTCGCGGGCCCGGGACTCGGCCACCTTGCGCTTGCGGCCGGCGATCACGGCGGGCATGACGACGTTCTCGAGCACGGTCATGCCTTCGAGCAGGTTGAAGAACTGGAACACGATGCCGACGTGCTGGCGACGCATGATCGCCAGCGCGTTCTCGTCCTTGCCGGAGAGCGACTCACCGGCGATCACGACCTCGCCCTCGTCGGGCACGTCGAGCCCGGCGACGAGGTTGAGCATCGTCGACTTGCCGCAGCCCGACGGGCCCATCACGGCGACGAACTCGCCCTGGCGGACCGTGAGGTCGGCGCCGCGCAGCGCCCGCACCGGCGCGGTGTCCTGTTCGAACGTGCGGTACGACGGCGGTGACCTCGACGGCGTTGCCCTGGAGCGGTGGGGTGGCCGGATCGGGCTCGGTCATGGTCGAGATGGTGTCGGTCATGTCGGTGCTCCCTGTTGCGACGGGCGTGACGGCTCTGCTGCGGGTAGTCGGTAGGGCACGACCGGGGTGTCGCGGCCCTTCACGAGTTGCGAGTCGAGTTGCTCGACGTCGGGCGGCCGCTCCGTCAGCGCGTCCCAGGTCGGTGCGCTGAGCACGGTCTGGCCGGGCTCGGCGAACTGCTGCAGCCGCTGGCAGAGGTTCACGGCGTCGCCGACGAGCGTGTACTCGACGCGCTCCTCGCTGCCGAGCAGCGCCGCGGCGACCGTGCCGGTGCTCAGCCCGATCCCGAGGCCGAACGGGGTGCGTCCCTCGGCGGTCCACTCGTCGTTCACCGCGTCCTGGCCGCGGTGCATCGCGAGGGCGGCGGCGAGCGCGCGGTCGGCGTGGTCGGTCGTGGCCACGGGCGCGCCGAACACGGCCATCACCGCGTCGCCCACGTACTGCATCACGGTTCCTCCCTCGGACAGGATTGCACGGTTCATCTCGGCGCGGTGACGGTTGAGCTGTTGCGCGAGCACGGCGGGGTCGGCGTGCTCGGCGATCGTCGTGTAGCCGCGGATGTCGCTCATCACCACGGTGACGTCGAGCGTCTCGGTCTCGCCGACGCCGCGACCCTCGGCGATCAGCTGATCGGCGACGCCGGTGGGCAGCAGGCGGCTCAGGCTCTCGCCCTGTTCCTCGCGTTCGACGATCGCCCGATGCAGCCGACGCAGCCGGTCGAGGGCGCCCGCCTGGCCGCTCGACACACCCTCGGCGAGATGGACGAACAGCCGCTCGACCCGGTCGTCGACGGCGGACGGTGTGGTGTTGAGCGTGCCGGCGATCGCCTTGATGGTGCGGCCGCTGGCGACCATCTCGAGCAGTTCGTCGTCGTCGGTGCTGAGGCCGCCGGTGCGGCGCACCGGGTTGATCAGCGCCGACACGATCACCGGGTCGAGCATCGAGCCGCCGGTGGCGACCTCGCGGATCGCCCGGGCGAGCTGGTCGCCCTCGGCGATGCGGTCCTTCAGCAGGTAGGCGTAGCCGGCGGAACCCTCGGCGAGCAGCGCGACCGCGTAGTCGGGGTCGTCGTACTGGCTGAGGATCACGATGCCGGTGCCGGGGTGGCGCTTGCGGATCTCCTTGCAGGCGTCGATGCCTTCGGACTCGAAGTGCGGCGGCATCCGGATGTCGCTGACGACGACGTCGGGGTGCGGCCGTCGCTGGCGCCGGTGACGAGCGTGTCGTAGTCCTCGGCGACGCCGACCACCTCGACGTCGGGGTCGCGCTGCAGCATCGCGCTCACGCCCTCACGGATGATCACGCTGTCGTCGGCGAGAAAGACGGTGATGGCCCCCATTGGCGACCCACTCTGCCCGATCCGGTGCCGATCCGGCGAGGGCGTCACCCTGCGTCGTCGAGGGGGTGCCAGCCACACCGGCGGGAGGCCGGAGGGCACCCTGGTGGGCCGTGGCGCCGGCGAGTAGAACTGCAGGGACATGAGCACCGCCGACCACCATGCGTGCCGGGTCGCTGCTGCGGCGGTACCTGTGGGCGACGATCGCGCTCGGCGTGTTCGCCGGGGTCGCCGCCGGAGCTGCGTTCGGCATCTGGGGAATCGCCCGGCGAACCGCAACGGTCTACGACCGCTTCGTCGCCTACGAGGGAGCTGCGACGCTGAGCATGTTCGCCTGCGCTGAAGGCTCGGATACGGCGATGAACTCTGTACCAATTACGACTATGCCGACGTGATCATTCGTTGCGAGCGTGCCGGGCGTCAGTCGGTCGGACGCATCACGGCGGCACTCGTCGACGTGTCCACGGTCGACGACCCGGATGCCCAGAGCTTCGGTCTCTGCAGTTCGCCATCGACGAGTCGGCTGTGCAGACGCTACGGCACTCCGATCGTCGTCGCCGGCCGGCTGACGGATCCATCGGTCCGAACGAGACCGTGATCAACGAGTCGGCGTCAGTCGCGATTCGACGTCGGCGTCGGCGACGGGCTCGATCATCACGCCGTACCCGACGGCCGAGTTCGGCATCGCAGGCGACGGAATGACGCGGCACGGGTCGGCCGAGACGGTGACGAGCAGGCCGGTTGGTACGTCGCCCGAGTGATCTCGCGGACGTCTGAGCAGCGGCGGCGCCGACGATGCGAGCAGGCGACCCAGCCCGCGTGGCGGTGGCGAACGACGGCGACGTCGCGAACGATCGGCATCGGGTTCGCGATCCGAACTCGCGCCGGCGATCTCGCACGTCACGTGACGCGCGTTCGCAGACGTGGCCCGAGCTGACGCAATGTGACAGGGGTCGGTCCGACAGCGACGGCGACGAAGCGGTGGCGAGCGATCGACCTCAGGCATCGGCTGAATCGCCGCCGTCGTTCGCAGACGCACGGTGGCTGGTCGCTCGAGCAGGCGATCTACGTCGCAGAACCGTCCGGTGAGTTCAGCGGACGCCGATCACGCGTCGAGCGCTCGGGCATCGTCCAGGCCGTCAGCATGACGGCTGCCACGTGGTCCGAGCTGGCGCGATCACCGTGGCCGTCGTCGTCGCGCGACTCGATGCGGTCGCCATCTCGCCCTCGGACGATCGGGATCGCGTCGGTGCTGCCGGATCCGAATCGGTGTTGACCTCGAAGTCGACCGGTGACCGCGTGGTCGCCGGGTCGGTTTGGCGTTGGCTGGCGGTGATCACGGTCGCGGCCGTTGCGAGCAGCACGGTCGCGACACGCCCAGAGGACGCCGGGACGATCGGCACGCATCGCCGCATCGACGCGTGCCGATGCCGCCGTTCGAGCGGCGAAGACGAGTTCCCATCGCCGCCGACGGCCGCGCTCGGGCCGAGCAGTGTCGGAGCGGCTCGCGACGCCGCCGGCATCGCCGCGTGGTCGCTCGTGCCAGCTACGACGATCTCGGGCGACTCCCGCGGCTACGGTGCGCGTGGGATGCGCAGGTCGGCAACGCGGCGCGAGGCAGGACGGCGACCCGACGGCTGGCAGCGATCCGGGCATCGGCGTCGGCATCAAGAGTGCACCGGACCTCGGGTCGAGCGTCGACGCTGCTGCGGCGAGCCGTTCTCGGGACGTCGCGTTCGGAACCATCGCTGCCGGTCGGGCACCGGTCACCGACACCGAAGCGGCGTTGGGCCGCCAGCACGATGAGCGACTCGGCGTCGAGATCGGCGAAACGTCGGGGTCAGCGATCCGTCGAGCCGTCTGGACTGCGGAGACGAGGTCGGCGAGGCGGCGATCAACGGCGAGCGGCGACCGAGCGACGGCGGCGCCGAGCTCGACGGCCAGCACGTCCCGGGCAACCGAGCCCGACCAGTGTGACCTGGAGCGACGCATGACGTCGACCGTGCAGGGCCGGGAGACGTCGCGTGCCGCATCCGACGGCGTCGGCGAGCCGAAGCGTCCGAACGGTCAGCAATCGATGAGCACGAGGACCGACCACGGCCACGACGTGGCGGCGCGCGAGCGGAGGCAGCGCTCGTCGATGCGCTCGTGAGTCGGTCGGCGCGTCGTCGGCAGCTCGGCGTGTTGAAGTCGTGGGCTCACGATCGGCAGGTCAGCGGCTCGGTGCGTGCCACGCGTCGTTGGTCGCTCTCGCCGTCTCGGTCGATGTGCCGCTCGCGTGACGGCGGCCGTGAGGTACGACTGATCGTCGGGATCCTCGCCCGAGGGCGGTCCAGATGCCGGTGATCCATCCCATCGAGGTCGAGTCGGCCAGCTCCGGATCGAGGTCGAGATCCCCGGCCAGCAGAATCGTCCAGTCCTCGGGATCCGGCGCCAGGTCCTGCTCGGTGCGGATCAGCCCGACGAGCTCGGCAGTGGCCGCCGGGAACGGCTCGCAGTCGCCCTGGGTGGCGCACTGCGAGAACGGCAGCCCGAGCAGCATCGACGCCGTCGCCGACAGCGAGGTCGAGCGCACGGGCGGTCGGTCTCGTCGAGGCCCAACTCGAACCCACCCGCCGGCGCTCGGCCCTCGACGACGATCGGAGTACGAGCCGCACCCACCGCGCCGTCGCGGCATGGTCCAGGTCGCTCCCTCGCGCCGCAGGGAGCACGCCGACCGGCGCGATGGCATGGAGCCGCCCGGTCTCGACGTGGTCGACCCGACGATCGGACGCGAAGCGCTCGATCAGTCGATCGTCGGAAGGTTCGTCGGTGTACAGCAGCACGGAGGCGCGCTCGGAGGCTTCGACGAAGCGTTCGATCGCTGTTCCCGCGCGTCGAGCGCCGCTCACCGTTGCCATCACCCCGGCGCCGACGATGGCGATGAGCACCGCGACGATCACCAGGGCAGCGCCAGCCGCGGCGGATCTCGCTCGCGCCCACAGCAGCGGGGCCCGCGATGGTCGACGCCGATTGCCCCACGGCGGACCAGTGTGGACTGCGAACGCGACGCCTCGCCAGGGCGTCACCCTGTCTCCTGGAGGGGGTCCCACCAGCCACACCCCGTCAGCCGGGGGTACCCCGGTCGGCGAGGTAGAGCAGCACCGCCTTGACCCGGCGGTGCACGTCGGGCTCCTCGCCGAGGCCGAGCTTGGAGAACAGCGAGTTGATGTGCTTCTCGACGGCGCGTTCGGACAGCACGAGCGACGCGGCCACAGCGGCGTTGTTCTTGCCCTGGGCGATCTCGGCCAGCACTTCGAGTTCGCGAGGCGTGAGGTGCTCGAGCGGTGAGTGCGTGCTTCGGCCCCGTGCCTCGACGAGCGACTCGACGACCTTCGGGTCGATCATGGAACCACCGCTGGTCACCTCGTGGATCGCCTGCACCAGTTGCTCGACGTCGGACAGCCGCTCCTTGAGCAGGTAGGCGCGGCCCTGCGAACCTCCCTCGAACAGCGCCAAGGCGTAGGTCGGCTCGACGTACTGCGACAGCACGACGACGCCGACGTCCGGGTGCGTTTCGCGCAGGGTGGTCGCCGCGACGATTCCTTCGTCGGTGTTGTCCGGGAGGCATGCGGATGTCGGTGAGCACGGCGTCGGGTCGATGCTCCTCGACGGCGGCGAGCAGTTCGGGCAGATCGACACACAGCGCCGACGATCTCGATGTCGTCCTGCGTACCGAGCAGCTCGCTCGATCCCCTCGCGGACGAGCAACGAGTCCTCCGCCACGACGATTCGCACCACCATCGGACGCAGACCCTAGCCACCCTCCGAACCTCTCACCGTGGCCTTACGCACCTCCGGCATGATCCTCAACGGGCTCGTTCACCATGGCAGCTGTCGACGACATCCGTCGCCGACCGACCGAAGGGAACCTGATGATGAACACGAATCCATCCACCGACAGTCACAAGACGGGCGGACGTCGCGGACTCGCTGTGGGCCTGGCGGGCGGTCTGCTCGCCGGTACCGCTGCCGGCCTCGTCTTCGGCGTGCCGGGACTGACCAGCGCTGCATCCGACGCGGTGCCTGCAGTCCTGGTGCAGCAGACCGACGAGACCGACACGACGACCGAGGGACGCTCCCGCCGAGACTGGGCACTCGCCTGCGCGAGTCGCTGCAGGAACTCGTCGACGCCGGCACCATCACCGCCGAACAGGCCGACGCCGTCACCGCACATCTCGTCGAGAACCGCCCCGAACGCGGCGAGTTCGGCGAGGGTCACGGGCCCGGTGGCCATCGCGGCGGACCGGCATGTTCGGACGTGGCGTCGCATCCGAGGCGCTGACCGACCTGCTCGGCATCGAGGCGAGGAGCTCCGCACGCAGGTGCGCGACGGAGCGACGCTCGCCGAGATCGCCACGGCCCAGGGCGTCGAGGTGCAAGCCGTCATCGACGAACTCGTCGCCGAACTCGACCGAGCGGGTCGAACAACGCCGTCGAGAACGGCCGCATCGACCAGGCCGAGGCCGACGAGAAGCTCGCCGACGCCGAGGCGAAGATCACCGACATGGTCAACAACGGTCGCCCCGAGCGCGGCACCACCGACGCCGAGGACTGACCCCACGAAGCGGAGACGTACACGAGTGCCAGGCACATCGTGTACGTCTCCGCCGGTCTGCGCGTTCCGACAGCTCTAGCGTCGGGTCACGTGATCTGCGTCGATCTGGCCGGTGTCGGCATGGCCCAACCCGACAAGGTGCTCTTCGAGGACGTCGCGGTCACGGTGTCGACCGGTGATCGAGTCGCCGTCGTCGGGGTGAACGGGTCCGGCAAGACGACGCTGTTGAAGATCATGACCGGCGTGCTGGCGCCCGACGAGGGCGAGGTGCGGTTCGGGCGGGGCGTGCGGATCGCCTCGCTCGAACAGGATCCGGTCCTCCCTGCCGGCACGGTGCGTGAGTTCCTCGGCGACTCGTGGGAGGTCGCCGCCGTCGCGACGAAGCTCGGGGTGCAGCCGCTGTTCGATCGGCGTACCGACGAACTGTCGGGCGGGCAGGCGAAGCGGGTGGCGTTGGCCAAGGTCCTCGCCGACGACGAGCACGGCGACCACGACATGGTGGTGCTCGACGAACCGACGAACCACCTCGACCTCGAAGCGATCGAGTGGCTCGAGTCGCGCCTCGTCAAGATGAAGTCGGCGCTGGTGCTGGTCACCCACGACCGTCACGCGCTCGACCGCCTGACGACGGCGGTCGGGCCGAGCAAGGTCGTCGAACTCGACGGCGGACGCTGCTTCGTCCACCAGGCTGCCGCTGGTTCGAGCGCCTACGCGACCTACCTCGACGCACGAGCCGAGCGCATCGATCGCGAGGCCCAGGAGGAGTCGACCCGCAAGATCCTCGCCCGCAAGGAACTCGCGTGGTTGCGGCGTGGTGCTCCGGCCCGCTCGACCAAGCCCAAGGCGCGCTTGCGTTCCGCGAACGAGATCGTGTCCGGTGGTCCGGCGCCCGTCGGAGTGCGGGGGAGCGAACTCCAGCTCGGTGGCGGCACGGCTCGATTGGGCAATCAGGTCGTCGAACTGGAGGGCGTCGCCCAGCGCTTCAACGTCGGCACGACCCGACGAGCTGACGGTCTTCGAGCACGTCGACCTGCTGATCGAGCCCGGCGCTCGGCTCGCGGTGGTCGGGCCGAACGGATCGGGCAAGTCGACGCTGCTCGACATCGTCGCCGGGCGCGCCGAGCCTGCCGACGGAACGGTGAAGCGCGGCAAGACGGTGGTCGTCGGGTTCGCCGATCAGCACTCGTCGGACCTCGATCCGGACGCCGTCGTCCGTGAGCTGGTCGCCGGACCGCATCGTGAGCCCGACTTCCGTGACCGGGCGCTGCTCGAGCGGTTCTGGTTCGACACGACCGCGCAGTACGCGCCGGTGCGGATGCTGTCGGGCGGCGAGCGGCGGCGGCTGCAGCTCGTGATGGTCCTGGCCACCGAACCGAACCTGCTGATCCTCGACGAGCCGACGAACGATCTCGACCTCGACACGCTGCGCTCGCTCGAGGCGTTCCTCGACGACTGGCCCGGTGCGCTCGTGGTCGCCAGTCACGACCGGGCGTTCCTCGATCGAGTTGCCGACCACGTACTGGCGATCGATCCGGGAGGTTCGGTCCGTCGCGTGCCCGGTGGCGTCGCGGGCTGGCTCGCCGAACGTTCGAGCGACGGTCCGGCGGTCCCAGCTCGAGCGACAACGGCGAGCGCGTCGCCGGCACCCAAGGCCGAAGGGCGGGCCGAGCCCGTACACGGTCGGCCGGCAGCTCCGCGAGACCGAGCAGGCGATGGTCAAGGCCCAGAAGCGCGTCGATCAGCTCACCGAACGCTCTCCTCGGCCGACCGACCACACCGAACTCCCCGCGCTCGGCTACGAGCTCGCGTCGGCCCAGGAACGACCTCGACGAACTCGAGTCGCGCTGGCTCGAGCTGGCCGAACTCCAGTCGACCTGACGCTCCTCACCCCCTCTGCGATGAGCGAAGGGTGCCGTATCCGGTCGGTTCGGCTCATCGCAGGTGGTTGGAAGTGGTTGCGATGAGCGAAGTGTGCCGTATGCGGTCGTTGGCTCATCGCACAAGGCGTGTGGGCGTGCGGGGCCGTCAGCGATCCCGCCAGGTGCGACACGCACACCTCGTTGCCGTCGGCGTCGGCGAGCACCCACCACGATCGGGCGTACTCGTCGGTGAGCAGTGTGCCGCCGGCGGCGAGCGCGTCGGCGCACGCGTTGCTCGGCCACGTCGTGGGGCACGGTGACGTCGAGGTGGATGCGGTTGCGTTCGGTGCGCGGTTCGGTCATCTGCTGGAACCAGATCGACGGACCGACTCCCATCGGGTCGACCAGGTAGCCGTCCCGATCCCGGTAGCCGAGGACTGCGACCCAGAAGGGCCGGATCCGGTCGGCATCCATCGTGTCGATGCCGAGTTCCAGGACCCTGATCGACGACGTGTCGGCGCCGGCGCCCGCTCGTGCCGCGGCCGCTGAGATCGCGCGGGCGACGTCGACATCGAGCGTGGTCAGGCCACCGGTCGCATGGGTGGTCAGCAGGACGTGGACGCGTCCCGGGTAGCGCAACTCGACATCCGGGTGATGAACGTGAGTCTCGGCGATCTCTGCGATCGACGTCACGAGGTCGGCGGCGGCGAGGTAGTCCGGCGCGGTGAACGTGGTGTGGATGGCGTCGAGGGCGACGCGCCAGTCGTCCAGGCCGTCGAGTTTGCCGAATTCCTCGGGCGTGACCTCGGTGTACTCCATCGCCACAGTCTCGCGCCGTCAACCCTGTCCTTCGGACCCGACCCCGACGGACACCCTGTCGGAATGGACAGTGGCCGTCAGGGGGAGGTCTGGGTTGCCCGCCGACGCGCTCGCGCCAAGCGTTCGACGACCTCGCTGACGACGAGCGTGATCGCCGCGGCGATCAGCCCGACGACCAGACCGAACGCGAGCCACCCGATCAGGCCGACAGCCACGATGACCGCCAGCCAGACCATGTTCCGCGTCATCATTCGTACTGCTCTCGCCACGCCACGAATGGTGCCACGTCGTGCGCTGCGGGCCGGGCATGGTCTGCGACACCCGGTCTCTAGAGTGGGCTGCACATGACTGACGACGAACTGTTCGCCGACGACATTCCCCATCCTGCCGAGGGCGCGTCGCCCGATGCGGTCGGCGATCCGTTCACGCGGATGGTCCGTCGCCGTTCGCCGAGGGCCTCAACCCCGACCAGCTCGACGCCGTCGTCCACGAGTCCGGCCCGCTGCTCGTCGTCGCCGGCGCCGGCTCGGGCAAGACCCGGGTGCTCACGCACCGCATCGCCCACCTCATCCACGACGGCGTGCACCCGTCGAGGATCCTCGCCATCACGTTCACCAACAAGGCCGCCGCCGAGATGCGCGAGCGCGTCGGCGCGCTCGTCGGCCCGGTCGTCCCGCACGATGTGGGTGTCGACGTTCCACTCGGCGTGCGTGCGCATCCTGCGGGCCAACGCCGACGCGCTCGGCTACCCGCGCCAGTTCTCGATCTACGACCAGGCCGACACGACCCGCCTCACCGGCTACGTCATCCGCGACCTCGGCCTCGACGCCAAGCGGTTCACGCCGCGCGGCGTGCACGCGGTCATCAGCCTCTGGAAGAACGAGCTGGTCGACCCGGACGAGGCCGCAGCGCCGGGCCGCAGAACATCTTCGACCGCAAGCACGCCGACGTCTACGCCGAGTACCAGGCCCGGCTGCGCAAGGCCGGGGCGATGGACTTCGACGACCTGCTGATCAACACCGTGCGGCTGTTCCGCGAGCACCCCGACGTGCTCGAGCACTACCGCGAACGGTTCGAGCACATCCTCGTCGACGAGTACCAGGACACGAACCAGGCCCAGAACGAGATCGTCCTGCTGCTCGCCGGCGGCCACCAGCAACGTCATGCGTCGTCGGCGACACCGACCAGTCGGTCTACCGGTTCCGCGGCGCCGACTTCCGCAACATCCTGCAGTTCGAGGAGGCGTTCCCGGACGTCACCACGGTCGTGCTCGACCAGAACTACCGCAGCACGCAGACCATCCTCGACGCCGCCAACGCGGTGATCGACAACAACGTCGAGCGCAAGCCGAAGAACCTGTGGACCGACGCCGGCGCGGGCGACCGCATCGTGCGCTACCACGCCGAGGACGAGGGCGACGAGGCCACGCTGGGTCGGCGTCGACCGCCCGCCAGCTGCACGACGACGACGCCATCAACTGGCGCGAGATGGCCGTGCTCTACCGCACCAACGCCCAGAGCCGGGTCGTCGAGGAGGCGTTCATGCGCCTCGGCGTGCCGTACAAGGTGGTCGGCGGCACCCGCTTCTACGACCGGCGCGAGATCAAGGACGCGATGGCCTACCTGCGCGCCGTCGTCAACCCGGTCGACGAGGTGAGCGTCAAGCGGGTGCTCAACGTCCCCAAGCGCGGCATCGGCGACGCCAGCGTCGCCAAGCTCGACGCGTTCGCCGCCGCCGAGGGCATCGCGTTCGTCGACGCGCTGCGCCGCGCCGACGAGGCGGGCGTCACCGGCCCGGCGGTGCGTGGCATCGGCTCGTTCGTCGACCTGCTCGACACGACTCGGCGCGACGGTCGGTCGCCGACGCCCGACCAGGGCCCGGCCGACGTGCTCCAGGCGGCGCTCGACGGCTCCGGCTACCTCGCCGAGCTCGAGGCCGAGGACACGGTCGAGGCGCACGGCCGCATCGAGAACCTCGGCGAGCTGGTCGGCTCGGCCCGCGAGTTCACCGTGATGGACGAGTTCCTCGAGCAGGTCTCGCTCGTCGCCGACACCGACGACCTCCCGACGGCGAGGTCGAGGACCAGGTCGTGCTGATGACGCTGCACTCGGCCAAGGGGCTGGAGTTCCCGGTCGTGTTCCTGGTCGGCGTCGAGGAGGGGATCTTCCCGCACATCCGGGCGCTCACCGAGCCCGACGAGATGGAGGAGGAGCGCCGCCTCGCCTACGTCGGCATCACCCGGGCGATGCAGCGGCTGTACATGTCGCACGCCTGGAGCCGGCAGCTGTTCGGCATCGACGCAGTACAACCCGCCGTCACGGTTCTTCGACGAGATCCCCGAGCCAGCTGGTCGAGTCGACAGGGCAACGTCACCGGTCGTTCGAGCTACGGCCGCCAGAGCTACCGCCGGCGCGACTCGGGGTACGGCGATCCGCCGCCGTACCGACGTGGCGGTGGCGACGGTGGCGGCCGCGACATCAACGCCGACATCCTCGACGCCGACAGCCGACGCAGGACGCGCACCGCGACCGGGTCGTCGAGGCGGCGATCCGGTCCGGTTCCAACGCCGGCGCCCGACGCCGTCGAACAGCCAGGACCTCGGCCTGCGCATCGGCGACGACGTCGAGCACCCGGCGTTCGGCGACGGCGTGATCATCGACATCTCCGGCGCGGGCGAGAAGGCCGAGGCGACGATCAACTTCCCCGGCGTCGGCACCAAACACCTCGCCCTCGCGTGGGCCCCGCTCAAGAAGCTCTGAAACGGTCTCCCGACCGTCGACGTCTCGTGAACTCGTGTCACGACGTGTCGCGCGACGAGTTCACGACAACGTGCTAGGGGACGGGTCAGGCGAGGCCGAGGCGTTCCATCGCCCGCTGGTACTCGACGACCTCGATGCGTTGGTTGCGCGACACGGACTCGGCGAACTCGGTGATCTCCTCGCGGGCACCGTTGGCCGCAGCGTGGTCGGCCATGTGGACGCCGCCGAGGTGGTGATCGGTCATGATCTCGAACCACAACCGGTCCGGCTCGGCGCCGGTGGCGTCGGCGAGTTCCTGCAGCCGCTCCGGACGTCTGCATGCCGGGCATCTCGGCCACGGCGGTCGGCTCGCCCATCCACTCCATCGCCGTGCGATCGGGGGCGCCGCGGGAGTAGCCCTCCTCGGCGAGCCAGTCCTCCATCCAGCCGATGTCGCGGGTCTGGAACATGATGACCTCGCGGGCGTACGGCGCCGCATCGCCGTGAGGCTGGTCGTCGAGGTACGGATTGGAGATCAGCAGCGCCTGGTCGTGGTGGTCGAGCATGTCCTGCAGGAACCCGACGTCGACGGCGTTCATCGGTGTCGGTGGCTCGTCGTCGCCGCCGAGCGCCCAGATCGCCGCCGCCGGCGAACAGCCCGGTGACCACGGCCGTCGCCAGCACGATCAGCACCAGCACGCAGCAGGCGCTCGGCCGCGTCGTCGGACATCGATTCGTCGTCGGAGACCGCGTCGTCGAGCGATGCCGGTGCCGCGAGTCGTCGAGTCCGGTCGGCGAGCGCATCGGCACAGTGTACGGAGCATGCCGACCCGACGAACCGCAGCGGCGGCCGTAACCTTGTGGCGCCATGATCCGTCGACTCGTCCTCGTCGCGGCCACCACGTCCGCCATGCTCCTCGCGACCGGTGGTCTCGCGTCGGCCCACATCGACCCGGACCCGGTCGAAGCGCAGGCGGGATCGCGGCTCACCGTCGGCTTCACCGTCGAACACGGCTGCGAGGGCTCGCCGACCGTGCAGCTCGACATGCGCCTCCCCGAGGGCGTCGTCGACCCGGTGACCGAACCCGTCGACGGCTGGGACGGCTCGATCGAGACCGTCGACGGCGACACGATCGTGACCTTCGCCGGCGGTCCGCTGCCCGACGACGTCGAGGGCACCTTCTCGGTGACGATGACGCTGCCGCCGACGCCGGACACGACCATCTACTTCCCGTTCGTGCAGCGCTGCGAGGTCGGTGAGATCCGCTGGATCCAGATCCCGAACGAACCGGGTGACGAGCTCGACGAACCCGCCCCGGCGATGAGCCTCACCGGCCCGGTCGCCACCGTGCCGTCATCCGCGCCGACCACGCCGATCATCGAGCCGACCGAACCGGAGACGTCCCCGCCGACGACCGAACCGGCGACCACGGAACCGGCGACGACCGAGGCAGTCGTCGGCGACACGGTCGAGGTGCCGTCGACCAGCGAGCCGGCGCCGGTCTCGGCCGGCGTGGACGACGGGGACGACTCCCGGACCGGGACGATCATGTTCATCGCATCGATCGCCGCCATTCTCGGCATCGGGGCGTTCGTCGTGTACCGATCCCGCCAGGCCCGGGGCCGCGGGCCCGAACGCCGACTGAACGAAGCGACCGTTGTTGCCCTTCCTCGTCACGCCATCGGTCCGTACACGTGTCGGGGCACTCGTCGGCGTCGTCATCGTGCTCCTCGGCGTCCTGCTCGGGGCGTCCCCTGCGTCGGCGCACGCCGAGCTGTTGTCGTCGTTCCCCGCCAACCAGGAACTGCTCGCGGAGTCGCCCGACCGAGATCGCACTGCAGTTCACCGAGGCCGTCGACCCGATCGAGCCGGGCATCAGGTTGCTCGACTCCGACGGCGACGAGGTCGCGATCGGCGTGGTCGATCAGTCGGCCGGTTCCGACCGGATGCGGGCGCCGCTCCCGAGCACGCTCTCCGACGGGACCTACGTCGTTGCCTGGCAGGCCGTGTCGGCTGACTCGCACCGGATACGCGGCTCGTTCACCTTCTCCGTCGGCGTGCCGTCGGCCCTGACGCCCGGCGTGGTCGACGGGCTGTTCGACGGCGGGTCGGACACGAGCACCGACGACCTGCTGCTCGGGATCGGGCGGTTCGTCAGCTACGCGGGGGTCGGGCTGCTCGTGGGCGGCCTCGTGCTCGCCGTCGCGTCGACACCGGGTTGATCGGCTCCCGGCGCGTCGGTGTGCTCCTCGTGGTGGCTGCCGAGTTGGCGGTCGTCGGCACGCTGTGGATGATCGCCTCGCAGGCCAACCTCATCGGTGGGTCGTTCGTGTCGTGGGGTGCCGTCGCCGACACCCAGTCGGGGCAGTGGTGGATCGCTCGCCTCGTGGTGATCGTGTTGTTCTGCGTGCTCATCCCGCTGCGGAGGCGCCTCGTGGTCCGTGGCGGAATCGTCGTGGTCGGCGCCCTCGGGCTCGGCGTGCTCGGGGTGGTCGCCGCCGGCGGCCACGCCATTTCGGGCGACGCGATCGTGCTCGGGTTCGCCTCGACGCTCGTCCATCTCGCGGCGATGTCGATCTGGTTCGGCGGCCTCGCCGTCGTGCTGTTCGTGCCCCCACGAGCCGAGTTCTGGGCCACCGTGACCCGCTTCTCGCCGTGGGCGCTCGGATCGATCGTGGCGTTGGCCGCTTCCGGGGCGGCGAACGCGTGGCGCCAACTCGGGTCGCTCGACGGCCTGACCGACTCGAGCTATGGCCGGTGGCTCGTGATCAAGCTCGTGCTGGTGGCGCTCGTCGTCGGTGTGGCTGCGTTCAGTCGCCGCATCGTCCACACCCGTGGCGACGACACGGGCGATCTCGTGCGGCGCTCGGTCGGTCGTCGAGATCGCCGGCATCGTGCTGATCCTCGGGGCGACCGCCGGGCTCGTGAACTCGCCGCCGCCGGTCGACGTGCCCGAGATCGTGTCGGTGTCGGCCGTGGTCGGCGAGCGTGTCGCCCAGGTCGAACTCGAACCTGCGGTGACCGGCGGCACCGAGCTGCACGTCTACATCACCTCGCCGTCCGGTGCGCTCGATCGCGCCGACGAGATCACGGTGCGCGCGGCGCTGCCCGAGGCCGACATCCCGGCGTTCGACATCGAGACGTTCCCGGCGGGCGTGAACCACGTCGTCGGCAGCAACGTCGATCTGCCGATTCCCGGTCTGTGGACCTTCGAGGTCACCGCGCGTTACGGCGAGTTCGACGAGGTCGTGTTCACCGTGCAGATCCCCGTGTCCGGCTGAACGGGGTTGCACATTGGTTCTCACTGGATGAGAATGAAGGCATGTCATCAGCGGCTGACCATTCGCACGACAATTCGGACGGCCCTGGCAGCCAGCACCGGGAACACGATCACGGCCTCGGGCTCGCACGGGCGGGGGAGCGTCATCGCGGCCGCTTGGTCGCTGCGTTTGCGATCATCGCCGTGTTCTTCGTGGTCCAGTTGGTCGCGGCATTCGCGACCAACTCGCTGGCGCTGCTCTCCGACGCCGGTCACATGCTCACCGATGTGGTCGGCATCGGCATGGCGCTGGCGGCGATCAGCTTGGCGACACGATTCGAGCGACGCCACTCGGCGGTGACGTCGCCTCACACGTTCGGTCTGTACCGGCTGGAGATTCTCGCCGCGTTCGTGAACTCACTCCTGCTGTTCGTGGTGGCCGTGTGGGTCGTCGTCGAGGCGGTGCGCCGGCTCGGAACCGAGCCCGAGGTGCTGGGTGCGCCGATGCTCGCCGTCGCCGTTCTCGGATTGCTCGCGAACCTGGTGGCGTTCGCCCTGCTGCGCCCGGGCGCCAAGGAGTCGGTGAACGTCGAAGGCGCCTACCTCGAGGTGCTCGCCGACACGATCGGCTCGGTCGGGGTGATCATCGCCGCAGTGTTGTTGCAGGTGTTCGGTTGGACCTGGGTCGATTCGGTCGCCGGCGTCCTGATCGGCATCTGGATCCTGCCGCGCACCTGGCGGCTCGGTCGGCGCGCCGTGCGCATCCTCCTGCAGTCTGCACCCGAGCACGTCGACCTCGATCGGCTGGCCGACGAACTCGCGTCGCTCGAGGGCGTCGTCGGCGTCCACGATCTCCACGTCTGGACGCTGACCTCGGAGATGGACGCCGCGTCGGTGCACCTCGTGACGGCGGCGACCGCGGATGCGCACGCCGTGCTCGACCGGGCGCGCCACTGTCTCGCCGACGGTCACGGCATCGCTCACGGCACGTTCCAGGTCGAGCCCGACGACCACGAGGGTTGCGACGAGGTCAGCTGGTGACTCAGCTGGTGACGAGATCTGCTGTGCACGTGCTCGACCTGCAAGAATCGTCGGCGTGAAGGCAGCAATCTTGGTCGAGAGCTTGACGGGCAACACGTGGACGGCAGCCGAGAAGGTTGCTGACCTCCTGGCGCAGGAGCGCTGGACCATCACCGGGCTGTCGAAGGTGAAACAGCCGGACCACGCGTCGATCCAGCAGGCCGATCTGATCCTGGTGGGAACCTGGGTTCACGGCGCGTTCCTCTTCGGCCAGGCGCCGTGGGCCGTGTCGAACATCGCCAACCTGCCCACGATGCGCGGCAAGCGTGCAGCGGGCTTCCTCACCTTCGCCCTCGACCCCGGCACGTCGCTCGACAAGCTCGATCGGGCGCTCGGCGACACCGGCGCGTACGTGATCGGCGGGCTTGCGATGAGCCGCAGCAAGCTCGGCCAGCACACCGAGATCTTCGCCGAGCGTCTCGTCGACGCCATGGCCGTCGGCTGAACCGGCCCAGATCACCACGTTTGTGTGCAGATTCGGATGGACCGTCCCATCCGAAGTGGAACGCAAACGTGACTGGCTCAGGCCGGGGTCAGCTCGGGGTGGTGGGTGTGGTGACGCCGGCGAGGTCGATGTAGAGCACCCGCTGGTTCTCGACGACGGGGAACACGCCGGAGTCCGGCGGTGACAGATCCTCGACGCCGATGGTGGTGCCGTCGCAGTCGATGAACTCGCGAGTGCCGATCACTTGCTCGACCGGGCAGTCGGGACGATCGATCGGATGGGCGTAGTAGATCCGCCAGCCGCGCGTCGGGTCGTCGCCCTGGTGGTCGAGCACGAGCGTTCGTTCGCCGGTGGTCGTGTTCAGGCCCGGAAAGATGATCGGACCGTCCTCCTCGACGATCTGCGACGCGTTCTCCACCGAGCCGACCTCGAACCGGGTCGGCGCCAGGCGCTCGGTGACGTCGGCGCCGCCGCCGGAGATGTAGGCAGCGATGCCCCAGGTGACCAGGCCGAGCACCACGAAGAACGCGATGCCCCCGAGTACCGGGACGACAGCTCGTGCGAACGGCGAGTTCAATCTGACCGGCCGTCGAGCGGCTGCATTCGACATCGGCCACAGTCTGCCGGGATCGTCGGCGATCTCGTGAACACGTCCGCCTCGTGGAGGTGAAACTGTTCACGAAATGGGATGCGGCGCCTCGCCCGCCGTTTCGGCGCGTCGCGGGGACGTGTCCTATGGTTCATGCTTCGTGAAGCGCACGTATCGCATCGTCGTGGCGAAACCCGGTCTCGATGGCCACGATCGTGGCGCGAAGACCATCACCCGGGCGCTGCGCGACCACGGCTTCGAGGTCATCTACACCGGCCTGCACCAGACCCCCGAGCAGATCGCCGAGACCGTCCTGCAGGAGGATGCCGACGGTGTCGGCCTCTCGCTGTTGTCCGGAGCCCATCTCACGCTGTTCCCGCGCGTGATGGAGGAACTGCGCAGCCGTGACCTCGGCGACGTGCTCGTGTTCGGCGGTGGCGTCATCCCCGATGCCGACGCCCGCGCACTCCGTGAACAGGGTGTCGCCGAGATCTTCGGTCCGGGCTCGTCGCTGAAGGCGATCGGCCAGTGGCTGGAGACGACACTCGACGAATCCGAACCCGACTGAACGTCTCGCCGGTCGACCATCAGTACGCAACCAGAAAGCGAGTGACCCCGACGTGGACCTCTTCGAGTACCAGGGCAAGCAGTACTTCGCCCGCTACGACATCCCGGTGAGCCCGGGCGGCCCCGCCGACACCGTCGACGAGGCGGTGAAGGAGGCCAATCAGGCCGGCTACCCCGTCGTCGTCAAGGCGCAGGTGCAGGTCGGCGGCCGCGGCAAGGCGGGCGGCATCCAGCTCGCCGCCAACGAGGCCGAGGTCCGCGAGCACGCCGGCAACATCCTCGGGATGGACATCAAGGGCCACGTCGTCAGGCGGCTGTGGATCGAGCAGGCGTCCGACATCGACGAGGAGTACTACGCCTCGTTCACGCTCGACCGTGCCGCGAAGAAGCACCTGCTGATGCTGTCGGCAGAGGGTGGCGTCGAGATCGAGGCGGTCGCCGAGTCGAACCCCGATGCGATCGTCAAACTCCACATCGACCCGGTCGACGGCCTCGACATCGCGACGGCGCGCCAAGCTTGTGTCGACGCGAAACTGCCCGAGCGGGCGCTCGACGGCGCCGCCGACATCCTCGTGAAGCTCTACCGCTGCTTCACCGAGGGCGACTGCGACCTCGCCGAGATCAACCCGCTGATCCTCAAGCCGACCGGGGAAGTGCACGCCCTCGACGCCAAGGTCACCCTCGACGAGAACGCCGAGTTCCGTCATCCCGAGTGGGATGCCTTCCGCGGCCTCACCGAGATGGACGAGCGCGAGAAGATGGCCGCAGAGAAGGGCCTGCAGTACATCGGACTGGACGGCACCGTCGGCATCATCGCCAACGGCGCGGGGCTCGCGATGTCGACGCTCGACGTCGTCAACCAGGTCGGTGGGTCGGCCGCCAACTTCCTCGACATCGGCGGCGGTGCAAACGCCGATGTCATGGCCGGAGCGCTCGAGGTGATCAACTTCGACGACAAGGTCCAGTCGATCCTGATCAACATCTTCGGCGGCATCACGCGCGGCGAGGAGGTCGCCAAGGGCATCGTCGAGGCGATGGGCCGCGTCGATCTACGTGCGCCGATCGTGATCCGTCTCGATGGCACCAACGCCGAGGAGGGTCGCCAGATCCTGCTCGACGCGGGGATCCCCGCCGACAAGCTCCAGTCCGAACCCACCATGCTCGACGCTGCCCGTGCGGCCGTCGCGAAAGCGAAGTGAGATAGTCATGGCCATTTTCGTCAACGAGAACACCAAGGTCATCGTCCAGGGGCTCACCGGCGGTCAGGGCAAGTACCACGGCCTGCGCAATCGCGACTACGGCACCCAGATCGTCGCGGGCGTCACCCCCGGCAAGGCGGGCCAGGACGTCGACGGCATCCCGATCTACGACACCGTCGCCGATGCCGTCGCCGCCACCGGCGCCACCGCATCGTTCGTGGCGGTACCGCCGAAGTTCGCATCGGACGCGATCCTCGAGGCCGCCGCGGCCGGTATCGGCTTCGTCGTCTGCATCACCGAGGGCATCCCGGCGCAGGACGAGGCAAAGACCTACAACCTCCTGGTACGCAACCATCCCGGCACCCGCCTGCTCGGTCCCAACTGCCCGGGCATCATCAGCCCCGGCAAGTGCAACATCGGCATCACCGCCGGCGAGATCGCCCAGGAGCCCTCGGCCGACGGTCCCAACGTCGGCATCGTCAGCCGATCCGGCACGCTGACCTACCAGGCGCTGTACGAGCTCAAGCAGAAGGGCATCGGCGTGTCGACGTGCGTCGGCATCGGTGGCGATCCCGGTGCCGGGCACGAACTTCATCGACTGCCTCGCCGAGTTCCAGGCCGATCCGGAGACCCACGCGATCATGATGATCGGCGAGATCGGTGGCTCGGCGGAGGAGGAGGCAGCGGAGTACATCCAGGCGAACGTGACCAAGCCGATGAGCGCCTACATCGCCGGTGTCACGGCGCCCCCCGGCAAGAAGATGGGCCACGCGGGCGCCATCGTCTCGGGCGGCAAGGGCACCGCGCAGGGCAAGATGGACGCGCTCGCCGCGGCCGGCGTCAAGGTCGGCCTCAACCCGACCGAGGCCGGCGAGCTGATGGCGGAGATCGTCGCTTCTCTCTGAGTCTTCCACCTTCTCGTGAACTCGTTGGTGACTCTGTCGCCAACGAGTTCACGAGAACGGGCGATCAGCTGGCAGGTGGCGCTGGTGGCGCAGGTGGAGGCGGGGGAGGCATCTCGTCGCCCTTGCTGTCGTTCTTGGCGAAGCTCGACTTGAGCTTGTCGAGGTCGGTGAGGTCCTTGAGGTTGCCACCTGACGCCTGGAAGTTCATGAACGCTCCTGCGGCGGCGACGACCACTCCGATGAAGGTCAGGTACATCCCCATCCCCCTGTCCACGCCGTCGCCAACTCCAGGATTGAAGATGATGCGGATCAGGAGCAGCACGGCGGACAACCCCGTGGCGGCCAGGACGATCATCGTCCAGGGTGCCTGGTCCTTGGAGAGCACCTCCATGAGGACGAGTACCGTCACGACGGCGCTCGCGACCACGAGCAACCACGGCAGGGCCCCGGTGAGGGTGAAGTCGAAAGCGTTACCCCCTGACACCGAGCCGAAGGGGCCCGCGTCGACGCTGATCCAGTCGAATAAGAGGCCACCGATGAACACTGCGATACCACCCCCGATGATGAGCCAATCGGGTGTCTTGAATTTGCTGAAGTCCATGTGTCTGTCCCCTCGGGAATCTCGTGTGCATCTTCTCCCCGGAACTTCACCGTAGCCCCGGGTCCCGGAAGGGTCGCGTACCCCGCTGGTAGTGGCGTTGGCGTTGACATGTCTCGCCGCGCACGGACATTCGCTACGGTCGGTGCGTGCCCACTGCGCTGCTCTCCGTCTACGACAAGTCCGGAATCGTCGAATTCGCCGAATCACTCCACCAGCTGGGATGGTCACTCGTGTCGAGCGGCGGAACGGCCCGCGCGATCGCCGACGCCGGCATCGCCGTGACCGACGTCGCCGAGCTGACGGGGCTGCCCGCGATCCTCGGACATCGTGTCGTCACGCTGCACCCGAAGATCCACGGCGGCATCCTCGCTGACCCGACTGACGCCGAACACGTCGCCGACATGGAGCACCACGGCATCGAAGCGATCGATCTCGTCGTGGTGAACCTCTATCCCTTCTCGTCGGATCCGAGCATCGAGCTGATCGACATCGGCGGCCCCGCAATGGTCCGCGCCGCCGCCAAGAACCACGCCCACGTCGGCGTCCTCGTCGATCCCGCCGACTACCCAGCGGTCCTCGACGAGCTCCGTAGCGATGGTGCGCTGACCGCTCCGACCCGGCGCCGACTCGCACGAAACGCCTTCGCCCACACCGCGGCCTACGACGCGGCCATCGTCACCTGGTTCGACGAGTCCGGCGACGGTGACGGCGATGAGGCGGCACTTCCGTCGTCGATCCATCTGGCACTGGAGCTGGCGCAGCCACTGCGCTACGGCGAGAACCCGCACCAGCAGGGCGCCCGCTACCGCCAGGCGGGCGCGACGAGTTGGTGGGACTCGATGACCCAGCACGGCGGCAAGGAACTCAGCTATCTCAACGTGTTCGACACCGAGGCGGCGTGGCGTCTGGTCCACCGATTCGACGAGCCGGCGGTGGTGGTCGTCAAGCACGCCAACCCGTGTGGGGTGGCCGTCGCCGACGACATCACCGAGGCGTACATTCGCGCCAATGCCTGCGACCCGGTCAGCGCATTCGGCGGGATCATCGCGGCGAACCGCACGGTGACGGCGGAGATGGCCACCGCGATCGGCGACGTGTTCACCGAAGTGGTCGTCGCGCCGGACTTCGAGCCGGAGGCGCTCGAGATCCTCGCCGTGAAGAAGAACCTGCCGCGTGATGTCGGCGAACGCGGCCTCGGCGGTGCCCTTCGACGTCCGCCCCGTCGACGGCGGACTGCTCGTCCAGCAGCCTGACGGGGTGGCGGGACGCAGCGACGCATGGCGGGTGGTGACCGCAGCTCAGCCGAGCGACGATCAGTGGGCCGATCTCGAGTTCGCCTGGCAGGTCTGCGCCGCGGTCAGCAGCAACGCCATCGTCTATGCCAAGGACCTTCAGGCATTCGGCATCGGAGCGGGCCAGCAGAATCGCCTCGACTCGGCGCGTCTCGCTGCCGAACGCTCGGCCGGCCGCGCCGCCGGTGGCGCCTGCGCGAGCGACGCCTTCTTCCCGTTCCGTGACGGACTCGACGCCGCCGCGGCCGCCGGGATCGCCGCGGTGATCCAGCCGGGCGGCTCGGTCCGCGACGACGAGGTGATCGCCGCCGCCGACGAACACGGCATCGCGATGGTCTTCACCGGCCAGCGCCACTTCCGGCACTGAGTGTTACATCTGGGGTCAGACCCCAGACGTAACACTCCGGTCGGTCAGGCGGCCACTGCGGCGGGTGCGGGAACGGCGCCGTGGTCATTGGGGCCGTTCGTGCCCTCGAGGATGTAGAACACGAGCAGCACGATGCCGCCGAACGGGATCAGGCCGATCAGCAGCCACCAGCCGGACTTGTTCGTGTCGTGGAGACGCCGGATCGCCACGGCGATGCTCGGCACTATCAGCGCCAACGACAGACCGAGCATGATGATGAACGCGATCACACCGAGTGCGGCGGCCACGCCCCAGAGGATGCCGACGACGATCCAGCCGACGAAGTACAGAAGCCATGTGGCGAGCGCGAACCACCAGAACTCCTCACGACCGGCTCGTCCGTCGAACTTGGCGTAACGCTGCAATACGACGGTTTTCCAAATGTCGACCATTTGCACGTGAGTTCCCCTCTCGCTTCTCGACCCATTCGGGCTCGCGCGGAACGTAGCACCCGGTCGTGGGCGTGGTGGGGGACTCCATTGTGCAAGTGAGCCGTGACGTGGAGCCGGGGTCAGGTACGGGTCGGTAGCCTCTGTGCAATGGCCCGGATCCCGGATCTCCTCGCGTCCAAGCGGACGTTGTCGTTCGAGTTCTTCCCACCGAAGACCCCGGCCGCGAACATGACGCTCGGGCGCACGGTCGCGGCGATCGAGTCGCTGCGACCCGACTTCGTGTCGATCACCTACGGCGCCGGCGGCTCCGACCGGCACCGCACCGGCGACGTGGTCGAGTGGATGCTCGGCGAGACCTCCTGGACGCCGATGCCTCACCTCACCTGTCGCGGTCACCGCCGCGACGACGTCTCGTCGCTGCTCGAGCACTACGCCGAACTCGGCATCGAGAACATCCTCGCCCTCGGCGGCGACCCACCCGCAGGTGGCGTCGACGAGCCGGGCGACTACCTCTACGCGATGGACCTGCTCGACGACGTGGTCGCCGCCGGTTCGTTCGCGGTGGGCGTCGCGGCCCACCCGGAGGTGCACCCGCGGTCGCCCGACCGGGCCACCGACCGCCGCCATCTCGCCGACAAGCTGTCGATCGCCGACTTCGCGTTGACGCAGTTCTTCTTCGAGGTCGAGCACTGGGTCCGCCTGGTCGACGAGCTGTCCGCCCTCGGCGTCGACAAGCCGGTGCTGCCCGGGATCATGCCGATCAACAACAAGGCAATGGTCAAGCGCATGGCCGAGATGAGCGGTGCGGCGCTGCCCGGATGGCTCGCGGATCGTCTCGACGCCACCGACGACCCGGCCGAGGTCCGGCGCATCGGGATCGATGTCGCCACGCAGCTGTGCGTCGACCTGATCGACGCCGGCACTCCGGGCCTGCACCTGTACGCGCTCAATCGGCCGGAGTCCGTCGTCGAGATCTGCCTGAACCTCGGCCTGACCACGGCTGAGCGATACTGGTCAGGAATGACTGCGACCGCTGACGCATCGGGAACCCCGACGCGAGCTTCGACGCGGCCGACCGCGCGTGTGCGACGACGTCCTGCCGCGCAACGACATCAGCCGGGTCCCGTACCTTCCGGGTCTCGACGGCATGCGGGCGATCGCCGTCGTCGCGGTGATGGTGTACCACGCCAACCCCGACTGGTTGCCCGGCGGCTACCTCGGTGTCGAGGTCTTCTTCGTCATCTCCGGCTACCTGATCACGCTGCTGTTGATCTCGGAGAAGGAACGCACCTCGACCGTCGACATGAAGCAGTTCTGGATCCGACGGGCTCGACGACTCCTTCCGGCGCTGTTCACGATGATGATCGCACTCACGATCTGGACCTCGCTGTTCGAACGCGACGCTCTCGGCAAACTCCGTGGCGACGTGATCGCGGCGTTGTTCTACGTGTCGAACTGGTACCAGATCTGGACCGGTGCCGGCTACACCGCGGCGAACGAGTTCGCGCCGCTGCGGCACCTCTGGAGTCTCGCGGTGGAGGAACAGTTCTACGTCGTGTGGCCGCTCGTGATGTTCGCCCTGCTCCGCGGCGGGTCGAGGCGGATCGCCGACATCAGCCGCTGGCTGGTGCTGGCGGCGCTCGGCATCACCCTCGTCACGGCGCTGGTGTACACGTCGGGTCCGATCGGAACGCCGGAGGTGACCCCGGATGCCTACTGGTCGGTGTTCGGACGCGACATCTCGAAGTTCGACTGGTCCTATCTCGGCACGTTCAGCAGGGCCGGCGGACTGCTGCTCGGGGCCGCGTTCGCGATGGTGTGGCGACCGGTCGCCGTGATGCGCGGGCCGTTGCGGACCAAGGGCAGATTGCTCGATCTCGTGGCCATCGTCGGATTCGTGGCGCTCGTGGCCATGTTCTGGTGGATGTGGCTGATCGGCCCCGACGGCGGCAATCCGTTCCTCTTCCGCGGCGGCTTCCTGCTCTGCGCGGTCGCCACGCTCATGATGGTGGCAGGGGTCACCCACGAGCGTGCCGCCACCTCGAAAGCGCTCAGTATCCCGGTGCTGCTGTGGATCGGGACCCGCTCGTACGGGCTGTACCTGTACCACTGGCCGATCTATCAGATCATCCGCGACATCGCCGGCAACCACCTGAAGTTGTACGAGTTCGTCTTCGCCATGATCCTCACCGGGATCATCACCGAACTCTCGTACCGCTTCATCGAGACACCGATCCGAAAGGGCACGCTACGTGCGTCGATCGCGCGCGTCTGGCGATCGCCGGTCCCCGGGCCGCGGAACGCCCTGATCGGCGTCGGCGCCGTCGTCGGTGCGCTGACGTTGTTCGCGGGGGTCAGCCTGGCGAACGCAACCGTCGTGGAGAACGACGTGCGCCAGACTCTCGATGAGGGTGCCGAGTTCATCTGCGACGTCGTCAACAACCCGACGTGCTCCGAGGCCGAGCCGACCGGCTCGACCGATCCTGCGGTCGCGTCCGGCGATTCCACCGCACCCGCGGATTCCACCGATGCATCCGGTTCAGCAGTTCCGCCGCCCGTCGTCGAGACGACGACGACCACCACCGCGCCTCCGCTCCCGATCGCACAGCTCGCGCTCGGCGACTCGGTGATGCAGGGTGCTGCCGGCGAACTCACGGCTCGTGGCTACACCGTCGACGCCCAGGAGAGCCGCCAGTTCTCCGACGGGCGCGCGATCGTCGAGCAGTTGCGCGCCGACGAGCGTCTGGGCGACGTCGTGGTCGTACACCTCGGCACGAACGGCTACATCGACTCCTCCGATCTCACCGCGATGATGGACGCGCTGGCCGAGGTTCCGCAGGTGCTGCTGCTGACGATCGACGTCGAACGTGAGTGGACCGACGCCAACAACACGCTGATCCTCAACGCGGCGGGCACGTACCCGAACGCCTCGGCGCTCTACTGGGCAGACCTCGCCGCCTCCTGCCCCGGCGACTGCTTCGCGAGCGACGGGTTCCATCTGAGCGCCGACGGTCAGGAGTACTACGCCGCACTGATCGACGGGGCACTCGAAGCTCCAGCCTGATCGGCCCACCAACCCACGTTTGCGTGTGGATTCGGATGACCCGGTCCATCCGGAATGCAACGCAAACGTGGTTGTGCCGGGCCGGCATGACGCCGTTGGCGCGACGTGCTCGGCGATACTGGATGACCCATGTCCACGCTCGCCCCGCCCCGGGTGGAACCGGTCCCCGACGATCGCGCCCACATCAGCCGGGTCCCGTACCTTCCGGGACTCGACGGGATGCGAGCGCTCGCCGTGGTCGCGGTGATGGTGTACCACGCCAACAGCGACTGGCTGCCCGGCGGCTTCTTCGGCGTCGAGATGTTCTTCGTGATCTCGGGGTACCTGATCACGCTGCTGCTCATCTCCGAACGCGAGCGCACCTACCGGATCTCGCTGCGCCACTTCTGGTTGCGGCGAGCGCGGCGTCTTCTCCCGGCGTTGTTCACGATGATGTTCGTCGTCACGGTCTGGACCGCCATCTTCAAGAACGAGGCGCTCGGAGCGCTGCGCGGCGACGTGATCGCGGGCTTCTTCTACGTGTCGAACTGGTACCAGATCTGGGAGGGTCTGGGCTACACCGCTGCGGGTGACTTCGCCCCGTTGCGGCATCTGTGGAGTCTCGCGGTCGAGGAGCAGTTCTACCTGCTGTGGCCGGTCGTGATGATCTTCCTGCTGGGCCGCAACGGCACGCGCCAGGTCGCCGCGGTCAGTCGGTGGCTGTTCGTGTGCGCCGTGCTGATCACGGTGGCGACGGCGCTGCTGTTCTACCCGGGTCCGATCGCCGAACCGAACGTCACGCCCGACGCCTACTGGTGGCTCGGCGATCGACCGATCAACAAGATCGACACGCTGTATCTCGGCACGGTCAGCCGCCTGAGTGGCATCCTCCTCGGCGCGGCGTTCGCGATGGTCTGGCGTCCGTTGGCGATCGTTCGGGGACCGCTGCGTTCCAAGGGCCGGCTCTTCGACGCCGTTGCGGTGGTCGGAGCCATCGGCTTCGCCTGGCTCTGCTGGAACACCTACCTGGTGACTCCGAGCGGTGCTGATCCCTTGGTGTTCCGTGGCGGGATCTTCCTCGCAGGACTGGCAACGCTGTCGATCATCGCTGCGGTCACGCATCGTGGTGCGTACGCGAATCGGCTCCTCGGGAACTCGGTGTTCAGATGGGTCGGCACGCGCTCGTACGGGCTGTACCTCTATCACTGGCCGATCTACCAGATGATCCGCGGTGTCGCGGGCAACAAGTTGACGGTGTCCGAGTTCCTCTTCGCACTGGTGCTGACCGCGATCGTCACCGAGTTGTCGTACCGCTTCGTGGAGACCCCGATCCGCCAGGGCAGGTTCTCGGCCCGATGGCGCCAGATCTACGGCGGTACCCGACGGGGGCCGAAGTTGATGGCGTCGACGGCAGTGGCCATGGCGGCAGTCGTCGGCCTCATGGTCGGTTCGGTGCTGCTCACCGCCCCGGTCGAGCAGAACGAGATCGCGCAAGCGCTCGACGCCGGCGAGGAGTTCACCACCGACCTGCTCGCCGTCGAGGAGATCCCCGTGGCGTCGACCACCACGACCAGCACCACGTCGACGACCACCGCGCCGCCCGTGACGACTGCTCCGGCAGTGCTCGACCCGACGGTCACCGACGTCTCGGGCGTCGGCGACCCGGTGTCGCCCACGACGGTCGCGCCGACCACCGTGGCACCGACCACGGCGCCACCCACCACCGTGGCACCGACGACGCTGCCGCCGGCCCCTGTCGCCCAGCTCGGGGTCATCACCAGCCTCGACGGCCTCGCTCCATTGGCGATTCCGCCGACCGTGTCGGGCTTCCCGCTCGTCGCGCTGGGCGACTCCGTGATGCTCGGCGCGGCCGAGGAACTCCAGGCCCGCGGTTTCCAGGTCGACGCGTTGCAGAGCCGCCAGATGAACACGTTCGTGCCGACGATGCAGGCCCTGAGGGACAACGGCACGTTCGGGTCGGTCGTGGTGATCCACCTCGGCACGAACGGGTCGTTCAGCCAGGAGACCCTCGACGCGATGTTGGCCACGGTCGCTGATGTGCCGGTCGTGTTGTTGCTCACCGGCAAGGCCGATCGGGGATGGATCGGCGACAACAACGTGAAGCTCCGCGCCGTGCCGTCGACGCATCCCAACGTGACCGTCGTCGACTGGGAGGTGCTGTCGCCGAGCTGTGAGGGCCGCTGCTTCTACGACGACGGCATCCACCTCACCCAGTCCGGCCAGAACTTCTACGCCGACGTCATCGGCCGCGTGCTCGGCCAGCCCTGACCACCAATGTCACCGCAACTGTCACACCGTGCCGGGTCGAACGTGACACTTCGGACGGCTTGGGCGGGGGTCGGTGACGGACGTACGCTCGAACCATGACCACTCCAGTTCGTGTCGCCGTCACCGGTGCCGCCGGCCAGATCGGCTACAGCATCCTCTTCCGTATCGCATCGGGCTCGATGCTCGGTCCCGAGACGCCGATCTCGCTACAACTGCTCGAGATCACGCCCGCGCTCGGAGCGCTCGAAGGCGTGCGGATGGAGCTCGACGACTGCGCCTTCCCGCTGCTCGCCGATGTCGTGTGCACCGACGACGCCGACACCGCGTTCGGCGACGCCGACGTCGCGATTCTCGTCGGGTCGATGCCGCGCAAGGCGGGCATGGAGCGCGCCGACCTGCTGTCGGCGAACGGGGGCATCTTCAAGCCGCAGGGTGAAGCGCTGTCGCGCTCGGCCACTCCGAACGTGAAGATCCTCGTCGTCGGCAACCCGGCGAACACCAACGCGCTGATCGCGCAGCGCAACGCTGCGGATCTCGATCCGCGCCGGTTCACCGCGATGACCCGCCTCGATCACAACCGTGCCAAGGCGCAGCTCGCGCAGCGCCTCGGTGCGTCGGTCAACGACATCACCAAGATGACGATCTGGGGCAACCACTCCACGACGCAGTACCCGGACCTCTTCCACTGCGAGGTCAACGGCCAGCGCGCCTACGACGCCGTCGGCGACCACGAGTGGTACGACAACACCTACATCCCGACCGTGGCCAAGCGCGGCGCGGCGATCATCGACGCCCGCGGATCATCGTCGGCGGCGTCGGCGGCATCGGCGGCGGTCGACCACATCCGCGACTGGTCGCTCGGCACCCCGGAAGGCGACTGGGTCTCGATGTCGGTCGTCTCCGACGGCAGCTACGGCGTGCCCGAGGGCATCATCTCGTCGTTCCCGTGCGTGTGCAAGGACGGCGACTACGAGATCGTTCAGGGCCTCGAGATCGACGACTTCAGCCGCGCCAAGATCGACGCCAGCGCCGACGAACTCGTCAGCGAACGCGACGCCGTCGCCGAGCTCGGCCTGATCTGACCCCGAGCGATCGTCGCACCCATCGATGAGCGAACTGACCTGATCGCGCCACTTTGCTCATCGCTGGCGATGTCGTCCCTCGTGCGATGAGCGAAGCGACCTGATCGCGCCACTTCGCTCATCGCAAGCGACGGTTGGCGCGTTCGGTGAGCTCAGCTGGCGGTGAGTTCGAGGCCGATCTCGTCGGCATCGTCGCCGGAGCGAAGCGACAGTGCGGAACCGCTGATCTCGTAGCTGACCTCGCCCTGGAGGACCGACACGACACTCGCCTCGAGTGCGGTCTGTTCGGGCGGGCACGCCATCTTGGTGGTGGCGATCGGACCGAACGTCAAGGTGTCGTCGCCGATCTCGACGCTGCCGGATCCGGTGTTGCATCCGGTGTTGACGGCAACGGTGCCGTCATCGGCGATCGTGATCGATGCCGTGGAATCGGCGGGAACACTGCTGACGCCTTCGTTGGCGACCGTGCCGGTCACCGTCCACGTGGTGCCGACGAGTGCTGCGGGCTCGATCTCGTCGAGGGTGATGGTGACCTCGCCGCCGGAGAAGCTCAGCGTGGATCCGTCGAGAGAGATCGACGGCGACGACGCGAGGAACTCGGCCAGCCACGTGTCCTGGTCCATCAAGGGTCCGTCGCATGCCATCATCGTCATCGCGAACTGGTCGGCGACGAACGCGCCGTCGGCGATCTCGAAACCGCCGTTCATCGTGTTGCACCCGGCGTTGACGCTGACGGAGTCGTCGAGGAAGTTCATCGTGATCTCGGAACCCTCGACGAGGTCGTAGCCGGCCACATCGCTCGAGACGAAGCCTCGACCCGAGAGGTCCTCGGCGCTCGGAGCGCTGGTCGAACCTGCGTCGTCGTCGTCGCTGCCGCAGGCGGCAACGGTGAGGCCGGCGAGGGCCAGCAGGGCAATGGCAGTGCGGGGGGTCATGTTCGTTCGACGCTCCTGAAGCGAAGTTGGTTCCCTCGGCGGTTGCCGAGTCAGCGAATCATGACACGGCGACGGCGCAGGAGATGCGCATCATCTGATCGACGCCGGCTCTGAGTTCGTCGTCGCTGATCCGGACCGTGTCGCCGCTCTCGCCGAGCATGTCGCTCACCGTCATGATCGCGAGCGACTCGATGCCCTTGACCGCCGCGATCGTGTACATCATCGCCGCTTCCATCTCGACGCCGATGTGGCCGAGACGCTTCCACCGGGCGAAGGTCGTCGGGTCCGGATCGTAGAACAGGCCCGAGGTGACGACCGGTCCGACGTGCACCGCGCCGGCCGAACTCTCACGGCTCAGTCGAGCAGCGGTCTCGACGAGCGCGAAGGTGGCACTCGGCGCGTAGCCCTTCATCGCGGCGTAGCGCAACGGGGTCTGGTCGTCGCTCGACGCGGCCAGCCCGACGACCGTGTCGCCCATCGCCATGCCGTCGCCGAGTCCGCCGCAGGTGCCGACGCGAACGAGCCGGGTCGCGCCGAGCATGATCAGCTCCTCGAACACGATGCCGGCGCTCGGACACCCCATGCCGGTCGATTGCACGCTGATCGGCTTGCCCTCGAACGTGCCGGTGAAGCCGAGCATGCCGCGCTCGGCATTGACCTGCCGGAAACCATCGTCGAAGAACGTCTCCGCGATGTACTCGGCTCGAAGCTGGGTCGCCCGGACACAGGACGTTCGGGGCGTAGTCGCCGGGCTCGGCGCGGAGATGGATCGGCATACCGCCGAGCGTATTCGACGGGGCCCACTCCACGAATTTGCTGGTGGTGTTGTCGGCGTGTTCGTTCAACAGGCAGTCACCGCAGCGCGTGGGCGGCTCCGAGATGAACCGGCAGGTCGCTCAGTTCCCACTGGGGCAAGGCGCCTAGGATCCGTGCATGAATCAGCGTGAGCGTGTCGTGGCGTTGAGTCGGCTGTCGCTGTTCGATCGGTGCTCCAGGCGCGATCTCTCGCGTCTTGCTGCCGGCACGCGGATCGAGTCGGTGGATGCGGGTCATACCTTGTTGATGGAGGGTTCGACGGCCACGAACCTGTACATCGTTCTCGCCGGCTCGGTGTCGGTGAGACGTGGCGGGCGTCTGGTCACTCACGTTGGGCCAGGAGAGGTGATCGGTGAGCTCGCTGTCATCCTCGGCCGCACGCGCACGGCGACGGTGGTCGCCGAGACGCCGATGGACTGGCTGGTGTTGGACCAACACGCACTTCGTACAGCGATCGACACCGTCCCCGGATTGGGATGGAAGCTGCTGTGCTCGGTGGCGGCGCGCCTCACCGACACCGACCCCACCTGACGGCCGGGGTCTGGCGGTGTTCACGCGAACACCACTTGGCGAGTTCCGCTACTTCAGAAATTTCGAGGTGGTGTTGTCGGCGAGCACCTTGCCGCCGGTCTGACAGGTGGCGCAGTAGTTGACGGTGTAGCCCGAGTACTCGACGGCGCGGACGGTGTCGCCACAGTCGGGGCAGGGATCGCCTGTCCGGCTGTGCATCGCACTGGGGCGGTCCTTCGACGAGCTCATGTCGTCGCGGGTGCGTTCGAAGTCGAGGCTCTCGGCGATGCAGGAGCTGATCGCGTCGGCAACCTTCCCAGCGCCGTCGGCACCGAGCTTGCGCGTGTTCGCGAACGGGGACACTCGGGCACGATGACAGACCTCGTTCGCCAACCGTCGCCCGATGCCGGCGACCATGCGCTGGTCGCGCAGGAATCCGTGCACGCGCATCGAGTTGGCCGCGAAGAGCTCGGCGAGTTCCCCGGCGCTGATGTCGGCTGCCTCAGGTCCGAGTCTGTCGAGCGGTGGCGACGTGAGCGCGGTCTCGGTCGGAACGCACCACACGCCGGCCCGCCGCTCCTTGCCCTGCTCGGTGAGCAGCAGCGCCGTCTCGTCGATCGATCCGTCGTCGAGCTCGACGGGCTCGAACGCGAAGCGCGCTTGGCCACCTCGTGGTTTGGCCGATCGCTTCGTGTCGGCGACGAGACGGCCACCTTGCATGAGATGCACCACGAACGTCACCGGCTCGAACCGCAGCAGCAGGTACTTGCCCCGTCGGTCGACCTCGAGCAGCGGCTGACCGAATGCCGCTGCCGGTGCGGGTACGGCGGTCTTCAGTGCCGTGAAGTTGAACGGTGTGAAGCCGGCGAGGACCCGTCCGGCGAACTGAGCGGTCAGGCGCTCGGCGTGCGCCTGGATCTCGGGCATCTCCGGCATGATGCTGTGCTCACTCGTACGAGGTGCGTTCGCGCACGTTGGCGAAGACGGCGTCGAGTGCCCCGAACACCGGCTGCGACTCGAGCAGCTTCTGCTGGTCGCCGAACAGCCGGATGCGACCGCCGATGAACGCCTCCTGGGCATTGAGTTCGCCGGTGGCGACGGCCACCGCGGTCTCCCAGTCCTGCTCCATCTTGACGTCCTCGGGCTCGGCCGGGCCGGCGCCGAACGACGCGGCACCGTCGCCGACGGACAGGTGGTAGGTGACATCACCCTCGGGTCCGTTGCTGACGACCTGGGTGACGCCGATGCGGTGGAGTTCGGCCACGGTGCGCATCTGGTCGCTGGCGGCGACCTCGTCGGAGAGTGCGTTGATCCAGTCGAGACTGAGGTATCGGATCATGTCCGTAGTCTGCCTGATCGTGGAGCCCATCGCCGATGCCCGCGCCGCCGAGGGGCGCCATGTCGATGCCACGGTCGAGGAGTGGGTGTTCGCCGCGTGGACGGCGAACGCGGACGCTCGGAGTGATCTCCGGACATCGGATCGTCGGGCGTACCGCGTGGTACTGGGCGGCGCTCGCGCGGTCGGATCGACCGCTCTTGCACATCGTCGACTTCGACGTGCCGGTGCGGGCCGACCCGTTCATCGTGAAGGGCGAAGCGCTGTGGGCGGAACACACCTGCGACGATCCGATGCGGCAGTGGTCGATCGGCAACGAGACCTATGCGTCGGCGATCGACGACCCCGACGAGGCGCTGGGACGCGCCTACGGTGATCCCGACGCCGATCGCGTTCGATCTCGAATGGTACGCGACCGGTCCACCGTCGCCGCTCGAGCCGGCCGGCGACCGCGCGTCGATCGACTCCGGGTACGAACAGGTCGGCGTCGTCCACGGCTCGATCGAGATCTTGGGCGAACCGAAGGTCGAGCTGGCCGAAGTGCCTGCGCATCGATGGCATCGATGGACCAGCGGCGCGACCGCCTTCGCGCCGCTTGCGCTGGCCGACGTGCGGGCGCACCGCGGGGTGCGGGCGCCGTTCGCCTTCCCCGACGGCACCGTCAGCGACCTCGTGCTCACCCCCGAGGGGTGGGCCCGGCGAGCTGTCCGTCGTCCGTGACCTCGGCGGCGGCCGTGTCGTGCGCGTCGCTGACCGGGGCCTCGGTCCGTGTCGTCGTGCCACGATCGTCTTCGGCGCCCTGCCGCCTCCGCCGGGTGGCCAGCCAGAGCACACCGAGGACGACCATGGCGGTGACGAGGAACGGGGCCGCGACCGCCACCACGAACCCGACGGCGAACAGCGCGCCGACGAACACGTCCCAGCCGGCTCGCCACGCGTCGGCCATGCCCTCGATCGAGTCGTCCTCAGCCGTGGCGACCTCGGCCGTCGGGGCCTCGTACTGCAGCTGGATCGTCAGGGTCGACTGCTCGACGCGGTTGTCGAGGTTGCGTTGACTCGCCAGCAGCTGCTCGAGCGCGATGGTTCGCTCGCTGATGACCCGCTCGATCTCGACGATGTCCTGGAACTGCGTGGCGTCCGCCAGCAGGTTCCGGAAGCGGGCGATCACGTCGCGTTCGACACCGATCCGAATCTCGAGGTCGACGAGCTGGTCGGTGACGTCGGTGGTGTCCTGTGTCCGTCCCGAGAGCCGACCGACCGTCGCCCCGAGATCGGTGATCAGCGGTTCGAGGTCGGCGGGCGGCACCTTGACGACGAAGTAGCCGGACCCGTCGACGCTGCCGTTGTCGAGATCGTCGCCGATGTTGACGTCCGCGGTGAACACACTCGCCCCGTTTCGCTGCACCGCAGCGAGTGTGTCGGCGACCGCGGTCCGGATGTCGGGCGTGGCGACCACCACTCCTGCGGTCGTGGCGAGCGCCTGTCCGGTGGGCGGTGGCAAGGTTTGCGTCTGTTCGCCGGCTACGTCGGCGGCGGACTCGGTCTGCTCGACGTCGCCCGACCGTCCGGGTGTCGACTCCTCGGCGCTCGGCGTGTCGACCACGACCTGCGGCTCGAATGTCGCGCTCGAGTCCGAGTCGTCGCTCGCGCATGCCGAGACCCCCAGCCCGACCAGAACCATCACGGTGACCCCTGCGAGTGTGTTGTTTCTCCCCATGGAGCTTCGACGTCCACCGACGCCGACCGGTTCCGTCGAGCCAGGTGTTACATCTGGGGTCAGACCCCAGATGTAACACTCAGGCGTCGGGGGAGAAGGGGGTGCCGGCTCGGCCGGAGGTGAGGTCGCCGAGCGTGAGCGATTCGTAGGCGATCTCGGGATTGGCACGCACGGCCTCGTCGAGCTTGCGGGCGTCGTCGCCCACCAGGATCCGCCAGCGGCCGTTGCGGACCCCGTCGAGGATCTCGGCGCTCGCCTCGGCCGCCGTCATCGGAGCCTGGTCACGGAACATGTCCGACATCAGCTTGACCATTTCGGCGGCCTCCATGTCGATCTCCATGCGGCCGTGACGGAGCGAGTTCTCGACGATCGAGGTGCCGATGTGGCCGGGCATCACCACCGACACCTTCACGTGCGGGGCGTTCACGCGTAGGTCGGTGATCAGCGCCTCGCTGAAGCCCTTCACCGCGAACTTCGCGGCCGAATACGCGGTGTGGGGTCGGTCGGGTCCGATACTCGCCCAGAAGCCGTTGACGCTGGACGTGTTGACGATGTGTCCCTCGTCGGAGGCGATCAGGAGCGGCATGAAGGTGCGCACGCCGAAGTACACGCCACCCCAGCAGACGTTGAACGTGCGGTCCCACACCGCGCGTTCGTCGGTGATGACCGAGCCGCCACCGCCGATGCCGGCGTTGTTGAACAGGAGGTTGACGTGATCGGTTTCGTGCTGGATGACGACGGCGTCTCGGAACGCGAGCATCGATGTCTCGTCGGATACGTCACACACGTGCGTCGTCACGACGGTGCCGGCCGGTGCGACGTCGAGTGCGAGGCGCTTCGTCTCGTCCATCTCCTCGACCGACATGTCGCACATCGCGACGTGGCAGCCCTCCGTCGCGAGCTGGAGGACGAGCTCGCGACCCATCCCGCTCGCACCTCCTGTGACGACAGCGATCTTGCCCTCGAAGCTCTGCATCGAAGCATGCTGGCACAGCGGCCTCGCCGACTGCTTCACTGGGACGGTGGCCTACACCGGTGACATCCTCGACGACTTCGCAGCGTCCAAACGTGGTCTGACGTACCCCGACGTCGTCGTCGAGATGGGCATGCTCGTCGAGGATCGGGCCAGCCACTTCTGTGGCGACGTCGTGCGCTGGAGCGCCGAGGGCGTCACCCTGCAGGACCGCAACGACTACGTCCGGCACTTCACCTGGAAGCCCGGCGGCTTCCTGATCGAGGGCAAGCCGGTCACGCTGGTGCGCCCGGCGACGGCGAAGGCAGCGACCCAGCGGATCACTGCGTCGGGATCGGTGGCCGGCGACGGGCGCGCTCGCGTGGCGGCGGCCAGCCGGATCTGGGTCGAGGGAAAGCACGATGCCGAGTTGCTCGAACACGTGTGGGGCGACGACCTACGCGAGCTCGGCATCGTGGTCGAACCGTTGCACGGCGCCGATGACCTCGCGGCCGCCGTCGCCGACTTCGGCCCGTCGGCGGATCGCCGGCTCGGGGTGCTCCTCGATCACCTGGTCCCCGGCTCGAAGGAGACCCGGATCGCGCAGACCGTTCGGGATCCGAACGTGTTGATCACCGGGCACCCGTTCGTCGACGTGTGGGCCGGCATCCGCCCGAAGGTGCTCGGACTCGACGAGTGGCCCGAGGTTCCCAAGGGTGATCTGCCGTGGAAGGAGGGTCTGTGCGCCGCACTCGGCGTGCCATTCGACGGCTTCTGGCCGAGTCTGCGCAACCGCGTGAACACCTTCGCCGACCTCCGTCCCGAGCTCGTCGGCGCCGTCGAACAACTCATCGACTTCGTCGCCCCGCAGCCCCAGTGAGGAAGCCCGGAGTTGGTCGGCGCCGCACGTGATGCGCGTCGACAGCGAACGGGTGGCACGGGTGGCGGTGGGGACCGGCCGAAGGCCGCACGCCCCACCGCCACCGGTGACAGGACCCGTGAGCGGGAGTCAGGGTCAGACGAAGGCGCCGGCGAACACCAGGCTGACGATCGTCATCACCTTGATGAGGATGTTCATCGAGGGGCCCGAGGTGTCCTTGAACGGGTCGCCCACGGTGTCGCCGACGACGGCGGCCTTGTGCGGGTCGCCGCCCTTGCCGCCGTGGGCGCCGGCCTCGATGTACTTCTTCGCGTTGTCCCAGGCGCCGCCCGAGTTGGCCATGAAGATGGCGAGAGCGAAGCCGGTGACGAGCGCACCGGCGAGCAGACCGCCGAGGGCGTCGACGCTGATGAACCCGACGACGAACGGCACCACCACCGCGAGCGCACCAGGTGCGATCATCTCGCGCAGCGAGGCCTCGGTGGAGATGGCGACGCAGCGCGCCGAGTCGGGCACGACGCCCGGCAGACCTTCGCGCAGGCCGGGGATCTCGCGGAACTGGCGGCGCACCTCCTCGATCATCTTCTGGGCAGCACGACCCACGGCGTCGATGGTCAGTGCGGCGAACAGGAACGGCAGTGCCGCGCCGATGAACAGGCCGATGAACACCTCGACCTCACCGATGTTCAGGTTGAGCGCAGCCGTCGGGTCGGCGTCGAAGATCGCGAACTCGAAGCTCTTGAACAGCGCCAGTGCAGTGAGCGCCGCCGAGCCGACGGCGAAGCCCTTGGCGATGGCGGCGGTCGTGTTGCCGAGCGAGTCGAGTGCGTCGGTGACCTCGCGGACCGACGGATCCAACCCGGCCATCTCCGCGATGCCGCCGGCGTTGTCGGCGATCGGGCCGTAGGCGTCGACGGAGACGACCACACCCGTGGTGGCGAGCATGCCGATGGCGGCGACGGCGATGCCGTAGATGCCGCCGAACTCCTCACCGAGGCCGCCGAAAGCCTCCGGGTTGAAGGCGAGCTGGCCGCCCCAGTAGGCGACGCCGACGCCGATGAGGATCAGCACCACCGATGCGGCGACCGACACCATGCCGGCGCTGATGCCGGCGAGCACGGTCGTGGCCGGGCCGGTCTCGGACTGGCGGGCGATCTTCTTGACCGGTGGGAAGCCATCCGAGGTGTAGTACTCGGCGCACTTGCCGAGCGCCCAACCGACGATCAGACCGCCGATGACCGAGATCGCGAGTCCGATCGGAGCGTCGAAGTCGTCGCCGGAGAACAGCCAGAAGGCAACCCCGACGCTGCCGACGGCGGTGATCGCCATGGCGACGTTGGTGCCCATGTGGAGGGCGCGGCTCAGTGCGTGCGAGTCGGTGGAGTTGCCGCCCTTGACGAAGAACGAACCGATGATCGAGGCGACCATGCCGATGAAGGCGATCGCCATCGGGAACACGAGCAGGCTGACGACCCCGTCGGTGCCGGCCTGGTCGGCGGTCAGCGCAAGCGCGAATGCGGTCAGCGAGATCGGCGCGATGATCGAGCCGGCGTACGACTCGAACAGGTCGGCGCCCATGCCGGCGACGTCGCCGACGTTGTCGCCCACGTTGTCGGCGATCGTGGCCGGGTTGCGCGGGTCGTCCTCGGGGATGCCGGCCTCGACCTTGCCGACGAGGTCGGCGCCGACGTCGGCGGCCTTGGTGTAGATGCCGCCACCGACGCGGGCGAAAAGTGCGATCGACGATGCACCGAGGCCATAGGCGGTGAAGATCTCGAACGCTTCGTCGACTTCCATCCAGACGACGAACACGAGGTAGGTGAGCGCCAGCCCGAGCAGCGCGAGACCAGCCACCGAGAAGCCCATGACGGCGCCGCCGCGGAACGCGACCGGCAACGCCGCTGCGGGACCGGACTTGGCAGCTTCGGTCGTGCGGGCGTTCGCCATGGTCGCCACCGTCATGCCGGCGTAGCCAGCGGTCGCGGACAACACCGCGCCGAGCAGGTAGGTGACCGACGCCAGCGGGTTGATGACGACCGCCAGGAGGATCATCATCGCGACCACGAACACCGACACCCACTGGTACTCCTTCTTGAGGAATGCCTTGGCGCCGGTTTGGATCTCGGTCATCAGGTAGACCATGCGCTCGTTGCCGGGCGACGCCTTCTCGACGTCCTTGTAGTAGTAGAACGCGAGGGCGAGCGCGGCGATGGCCGACACTGCTGCGAGATAGGGAACGACGTCCACGGGCTTCTTGCCTCCTGAGGGCGGTACGAGAGTGATCCTGCTCGGAACGATCCGAGGGACCGGACCATGATGGTCGGCGGGGCAGGCTAGATCCCAACCGGACCATTTCCAAGCGCCGGTGTGTCGCCCGTGACATCGACCAACTGGCCGATCGATTGGGTTCGCTCCGGCGACCGGCGAGTAGCGTCACCGCGATGGCACAGACGTTGAACCGCGGGCCCGTGTCGGGAACCGCCGTCAAGCCGCCGTCGAAGAAGAAGCCCTTCGTGGTCGACTTCTACTCGACGGCGGTGGGCAAGAAGTACGTGATGGCGATCACCGGAATCATCGGGATCGGCTTCGTGGTCGTCCACATGATCGGCAACCTCAAGGCGTACCTCGGCATCGTCACCGAAGGCGACGAGCGTGCCTACGACATCGACATCTACGGCGAGTTCCTCCGTGAGCTGCTCGTGCCGATCTTCCCCCGCACCTACTTGCTGTGGGGGCTGCGCATCGTGCTGATCGTGGCGGTGCTCCTCCACATCCACGCCGCGTACTCGCTGACCGTGCTGAATCGAAAGGCTCGTCCGGTCAAGTACCAGTCGGCGCG
Organism: Ilumatobacteraceae bacterium; assembly: GCA_963746285.1. GTDB lineage: Bacteria > Actinomycetota > Acidimicrobiia > Acidimicrobiales > Ilumatobacteraceae > Sva-07. Next base: position 117,076 of record CAVVAO010000018.1, read on the forward strand.
TGACTACCAGGTCGCCAACTTCGCGAGCCGCACGATGCGCTGGACCGGCATCATCGTGGCGTTGTTCCTCGTGTGGCACCTCGCCGATCTCACGTGGGGGTGGGCGAACCCCGACTTCGTGCGAGGCGCCGCGTACCGCAACATGGACGCCTCGCTGTCGCGGATTCCGGTGGCGATCCTCTACATCGTCGCCAACATCGCGCTCGGCATCCACCTCTTCCACGGCACGTGGTCACTGTTCCAGTCGATGGGGTGGAGCAACCCGCGTTTCAACAACTGGCGCCGACATCTGGCGACGGGCATCGCCACGATCATCGTCGTCGGCAACGTCTCGTTCCCCGTCGCCGTGCTCGCCGGGGTGATCGAGTACGACCCCGACGCCGTCACCCACTCACTCGAGGAGGTCGCCGAATGAGCGTCACACTCGACTCCAAGATCCCCGAGGGTCCGCTCGCCGACAAGTGGCAGAGCTACATCGCCGACCAGAAGCTGGTCAACCCCGCGAACAAGCGCAAGTTCAAGATCATCGTCGTCGGCACCGGCCTCGCCGGCGCGTCCGCCGCAGCGACGTTCGGTGAGCTCGGCTACCAGGTCGAGGCGTTCACGTTCCACGATTCGCCGCGTCGCGCCCACTCGATCGCTGCGCAGGGCGGCATCAACGCGGCGAAGAACTATCAGGGCGACGGCGACAGCGTTCATCGCCTCTTCTACGACACCGTCAAGGGTGGCGACTTCCGCGCCCGCGAGGCCAACGTCCACCGCCTCGCCGAGGTGTCGGTCGACATCATCGACCAGATGGTCGCCCAGGGTGTGCCGTTCGCCCGCGAGTACGGCGGCCTGCTCGACAACCGCAGCTTCGGCGGCGCCCAGGTCAGCCGCACGTTCTACGCCCGCGGCCAGACCGGCCAGCAGCTGCTGATCGGCGCCTACCAGCAGCTCGCCCGCCAGATCGGCCTCGGCAACGTCAAGCTCTGGAACCGCATGGAGATGGTCGACGTCGTCAACGTCGACGGTCGCTGCGCCGGCATCGTCACCCGCGACCTGATGACCGGTGAGTTCTCCTCCCACTCCGCTCACGCAGTCGTGCTCGCCACCGGTGGCTACGGCAACGTGTTCTTCCTGTCGACGAACGCGATGGCCTGCAACGTCACGGGCGCCTGGCGGGCGCACCGACGCGGCGCCGCGTTCGCCAACCCGTGCTACACGCAGATCCACCCGACCTGCATCCCGCAGGCCGACGACTTCCAGTCGAAGCTGACGCTGATGTCGGAGTCGCTGCGCAACGACGGACGCATCTGGGTGCCGAAGAACCCCGACGAGACCCGCTCGGCCGACCAGATCCCCGAGGACGACCGCGACTACTACCTCGAGCGGATCTACCCGAGCTTCGGCAACCTCGCACCTCGCGACGTGTCGTCGCGAGCCGCCAAGCGCATGGTCGATGCCGGCCAGGGCGTCGGACCGCTGAAGAACGGCGTGTACCTCGACTTCGCCGACGCGATCGACCGCCTCGGCAAGAACGTGATCCAGGAGCGCTACGGCAACCTCTTCGACATGTACGAGCGCATCACGGGCGAGAGCCCCTACGTGGTGCCGATGCGCATCTACCCGGCCAGCCACTACACGATGGGCGGGCTGTGGGTCGACTACGAACTGCAGACCACGATCCCCGGCCTGTTCTGCGCCGGCGAGGCCAACTTCTCCGACCACGGCGCGAACCGCCTCGGCGCCTCGGCACTGATGCAGGGCCTCTCCGACGGGTACTTCGTGCTCCCGTACACGATCGCTCCGTACCTGGCCGACCTGCTCAACAAGCCGGTCCCCGACACGAGTCACCCCGAGTTCGCCAAGGTCCAGCAGGAGGCGACCGACCGCTTCAAGCAGTACATGTCGATCGGCGGCACCCGGACCCCGGACTACTTCCACCGTGAGCTCGGCAAGATCATCTGGGACTACTGCGGCATGGATCGCAACGCGAACGGCCTCGAGAAGGCGCTGTCGGAGATCCCCGCACTCCACGAGGAGTTCAAGAAGGACCTCAAGGTCACCGGGTCCGACACCAGCATCAACCAGACGCTCGAGAAGGCCGGTCGCATCGACGACTTCTTCGAACTCGGCATGCTGATGTGCAAGGACGCACTCAACCGCGAGGAGAGCTGCGGCGGCCACTTCCGCTCCGAGCACCAGACCGACGAGGGCGAGGCACTCCGCAACGACGACGACTTCGCCTACGTCAGCGCCTGGGAATGGACCGGTGACCCATCCAACCCGATCGAGCACAAAGAGCCGCTCGAGTACGAAGTCGTGAAGTTCGCAACCCGGAGCTACAAGTGACCACCCTCACCAACCTCACCCTCAAGATCTGGCGCCAGGACGGCCCCGACGCACAGGGACGCTTCGAGACCCATCAGATCCCCGAGATCAGCGACGAGGCGTCGTTCCTCGAGCTGCTCGACATCTTGAACGAGCGACTGATCGAGGAGGGCAAGGAGGCGATCGTCTTCGACCACGACTGCCGCGAAGGAATCTGCGGCACGTGTTCGCTGATGATCGACGGGTGTGCGCACGGACCGCAGAGGGGCACCGCCACCTGCCAGGTGCACATGCGCGTGTTCAACAGCGGTGACGAGATCGTCGTCGAGCCGTGGCGCGCCGCGGCGTTCCCGATCATCAAGGACCTGATGGTCGACCGCTCGGCGTTCGACCGGATCATCGAGGCCGGCGGCTACATCACCGCGCCGACCGGTGGTGCGCCCGACGCCAACATCATCCCGATCCCCAAGCCGGTCGCCGACGCGGCGATGGACGCGGCGGAGTGCATCGGGTGCGGCGCCTGCGTGGCGGCGTGCCCCAACGGCGCCGCCAGCCTGTTCACCTCGGCCAAGATCGCCCACCTCAATCTGCTGCCCCAGGGCCAGTCCGAGCGCTACAAGCGCGCCGAGGCGATGGTCGAGAAGATGGACGAGTACTTCGGGTCGTGCACCAACCACGGCGAGTGCCAGGCGGCGTGCCCGAAGGAGATCTCGATCGACAACATCGCGACGATGAACGTCGACTACCTCAAGTCGAAGTTCAAGAATCGTCGCTCGCTCGCGCGGTGAGCCTCCCGCTCACGGGTCCTGCCACCGGTAGCGATGGGGCGTGCGGCCTTCGGCCGGTCCCCATCGCCACCCGTGCCACCCGTTCGCTCGCTTCAGTGCGGCTCGTTCCTCTGCCGGGGTTGTCCGACGCGATCAGGTCTCCCCGTGCGATGAGCGAAGCGACCGGATGGCGACACTTGGCTCATCGCAGCGGGGTGCGGGGCGGGCCGGGATGGGGCGCGGCGCTGAGGTCTAGCGGTCGGCGATGTTGGTCGTGTAGCGGTTGTGGCTGGTGATGTCGCCGGCGGTGAGTGTCAGCTCGAAGCGTGATCGTCCGTGGGCGTTCGGGACCTCGAGGCGGATCCGGCCCACCTTCACGACGTCGTCGGCGGGAACCGGCCCGCCGAAGCGCCAACGCTGACGCCCGCCTCTCCACGACGCGACGGCGTCGACGACCGCGAAGTCGATCGGATCGCGTCGGTCGCTGACCACGTGGACGTCGAGGTCGATCCGATCGCCCGGCGCGACGTCGGCGGGAAGCGGATCGGCGACCACCAGCACGGTCGCACATGCGGCGGCAACGGCGGCATAGGCAGCCTTTGGGTCGTCGTTCGTGGTCGAGGATGCTGGACGAGATCGTCGCAGCGGAGTCGTTGAGCGACGAGAAGCAGAACCCGCCGGTCGGGCGGTACTTGAGTCGGCGCAGCGTCTCGATCTGCACCTTCAGGACGTGTGCCTGGTAGTACTGCAGTGCGTCACGCCACTCCTCGAAGCTGTCGAAGTCCGTCGGCGCGAAGCTCTGCTCGATGACCGCTCGCTGGTAGCCCTTCGTCGTCTCGACGAGGTCCCAGTCGAGGCTCGGCCACTCGTACGCGGCCAGTTGTTCGTCGATGAACGGTGCGTCGAGGGGCGGCGAATCCGACCCGAACTCGCTGACGAAGCGCACCATGCGTGGCAGTCGCGAGGCGAAGGCCGCGAGGTCCTCCGCCTCGCCGTGGCGCCATCCGAACCACAGGTGGCTGTCGGTGCCGTCGAGCTGCGGGAGATGCGGGACGACTCCCGAGTGGGCCACGACCTGCCGACTGGAGTCGGCGCGTTCGAACGCTCGCTTCACCCACCGGTCGAGCACCGACTTGTTCCACGACGGCAGCTGTTTGGCCGCCAAGGTTCGTGCCGCTCCTCGCCACCCCGGAGCGGTGACGCCACCGTCGGTGGCCGCCGGGTCGTCGTGGGCGGTCCACATCGCGATCGACGGATGGTGCCCGAGTGCGTCGACGGCGGCGCGGGCCTGCTCGACGGCCTGCTGTCGAACCGATCGTGCGTGGCCCCACTGCAGCGGGAAGTCCTGCAGGAGCAGGATTCCCGCTTCGTCGGCCGCGTTGTACAGCGCGCGGCCGGCGATGTGGCCGTGCACGCGCAGCGCGTCGAGGCCGAGGTCGACCGCTGCGTCGCAGGTCGGCGCGAATCATCTCGTCGGTCGCGTTCGCCGGTCCGGCGGTGGTCGGAAGGATGTTCGCACCCTTCAGGAAGAGGCGCTCGCCGTTGACCGAGCAGATCCAGTCGTCCCACACGACCTGGCGGAGCCCGGTGCGGCGCTGCCGGCGATCGCTCACCTCGCCGTCGACGACGACCTCGACCGCGACATCGATCAGGGGCTGGTCGCCGAGCGCTCGCGGCCACCACAGCGCCGGATCGGAGATGTCGATCGTCCACTCGAAGTCGTTCTGACCGGCGGCGATCGACTGGAGCTGCTCGTCGACCTGGACGCCGTCGACATACGTGCGCATCGTGACGGGTGTGAGCCGGTCGCTGTCGATGCGCGTGGAGATCCGCAGGTGCGCACGTCGTGCATCGGCGTCACGGCACAGCACCCGCAGCCGATCGATCTGCACGGGCCGGTGTCGTAGAGGAACACCGGCCGCCAGAGGCCTCCCGGGTTGAAGTCCGTGCCGACCCCTGTCGGGGGCTGGAACACGCCGGTGATGTTGCGACGTCCGGAGGTCTCGGGTTGCGGCGCGCAGGTGACCTCGACGGCCAGGACGTGGTCGTCGCCGAACCGGGACAGCGACGTGACGTCGAAGCTGTGACGGAAGAAGTAGCCCTCGGGATCGCCGAGGTAGGCGCCGTCGAGCCAGACGTCGGCCTGGTAGAAGATCCCGTCGAGGGTGACCCATCGCCGTCGGCCCTCCGCGGGCGGCGTCGCCGTGAACGTGTCGGTACATCAGCGGTCCGTTGCTCGTCGCGAACTCCGGTTGGTCCTGCCAGTGGCCCGGCACGGCGATGTGGGTCCACCCCGAGTCGTCGCTGTCGAGGCCGATGCCGTTGCGTCGAACCTCGTCGTCGGCCTCGGCGGCCAGCCAGACGCCGGACAGGTCCATGACGCCGAGCGTACGCCGACACGTGAACGCCCGCGGTGCCCGTACGACTCGGTCGCTCGCATGCTCACCGTCGCTCCACCCGCGGTAGGTTCGACGCATGGCTGACACGGATCGACCGCAGGCGACGACGTTGGGGGAGCTTCGGGCTTCGGGCTGGGTGTCGCGTCCCGTGAAGCAGGAGGTTCGCGAGCACGCGATCGAGAAGGTCGCCGCCGGCGAGCCGCTCTTCGCCGGGGTGTCGGGCTACGAGAACACCGTGATGCCGCAGCTCGAGAACGCGCTGCTCGCCGGTCACGACGTGATCTTCCTCGGCGAGCGTGGTCAGGCCAAGACCCGCATGATCCGTTCGCTCACCGGGCTGCTCGACGAGTGGATGCCGATCGTCGCCGGCAGCGAGATCAACGACGACCCCTACGAGCCGGTGTCGAAGCACGCTCGCGATCTGGTCGCGGAGATGGGCGACGACACGCCGATCCACTGGGTGCACCGCAGCGAGCGGTTCGGCGAGAAGCTCGCCACGCCCGACACGTCGATCGCCGACCTGATCGGCGAGGTCGACCCGATCAAGGTCGCCGAGGGTCGCTACCTGTCCGACGAACTGACGCTGCACTACGGCCTGGTCCCGCGGACGAACCGGGGCATCTTCGCCATCAACGAGCTGCCCGACCTCGCCGAGCGGATCCAGGTCGGCATGCTCAACGTGCTCGAGGAGCGCGACATCCAGATCCGCGGCTACAAGATCCGTCTGCCGCTCGACGTGATGCTGCTGGCGTCGGCCAACCCCGAGGACTACACCAATCGCGGCCGCATCATCACGCCGCTCAAGGATCGGTTCGGCAGCCAGATCCGCACGCACTACCCGCTCGAGGTCCAGACCGAGGTCGAGATCATGCGCCAGGAGGCGGTGGCGCTCGACATCACCACCGCGCACGGGCCGCGTCACGGTCGACGTGCCCGAGTACCTCACCGACGTCGTCGCGACGTTCAGCCACCTCGCCCGAGCGAGCAACCACGTCAACCAGCGCTCCGGTGTGAGCGTTCGCCTGAGCGTGGCGAACTACGAGGCGCTCGCGGCGAACGCGCTGCGCCGCGGACTGCGAGCGGGCGAACGCCACATCGTCGCTCGCGTCGACGACCTCGACGCGCTGGCCGCGAGCTCGATGGGCAAGATCGAGATCGAGTCGATCGAGGAGGGTCGCGAGGGCGCGATCATGGAGAACCTGATCAAGGGCGCGGTCCTCACCGTGTTCAAGGACGTCGTGCCGCCCGAGCAGACCCGTGCAGTCGTCGACGCGTTCGAGGCCGGCGCCGTCGCGCACACCGGCGAGGGCGTCACCAGCGAGGAACTCGCCCGTCTGGTCGAGGAGGTCGATGCGCTTCGTGCACCGGTGGCGGTGCTCACGGGCGGCGACGAGTCACCCGCCGCCGTGGGCGGCGCCGTCGAGTTCGTGCTCGAGGGTCTGCACCTCAGCAAGCGTCTCAACAAGGACGCCTCCGGCCCCAGCGCCACCTACCGCGGCCGCACCTGAGACGTTCACGTACACGATGTGCCAGGCACATCGTGTACGTCAGCCGAGGAAGGCGCTGCTCGTCGGGGTCGGGGCGCGCTGGGCATCGAGCAGACCGGCGGTCGACTCGGGGCCGGCGATGCCGGGCTCGACGAACACGACCTCGATCGGCACGCCATCGGCGACGGCATCGTCGATGACCGAGCGGAACGCTCCCGACGATCTCGCCGGCGGTGTCGGCGTCGTCGTGGCCGGCGCTGAAGCCGCTGACGATCAGCGGGGTGTCGATGGCCTCGGCAGCCTCGCGGATCTCGCCGCCCCATCGGTCGGCGCTGCGTGAGAGCTCGGCCGCACCGACCTGGTCGTTCCGGTCCCAGTCGCCCCTGAGGACGGCGCCGAGCAGGTCCGTCCGGCCGGCGTACGTTCCGACCGTGCCCGCCCGGTCGCGCAGGTCGATCGCGGCGACGACCGGCGGCCCGCCGGCGAGAATTCCCCACGTGTCGATCCACGGCTGATCCGGCGCCCCGGCGGGAATGCAGGCGAAGGGCACCCACCCTCCGACGAGATCTCCGAAGCGCTCGCCACTCGCTCGACCCAGCGCGGCCACCACGTCGTGAACGTCTCGTCGTCGCCGAATCCGCCGTCGTTGTCGAACCATCGCGGCACGGCCGCTTCGTGCAGGCACGCCCACGGGCGCACGCCGATCGCATCGGCGGCCACGCAGGATCTGCTCGAATCGTTCGGCCCAGTCGTCGTCGAGCAGTCCCGGCTTCGGCTGCAGCCGCGCCCAGTCGAGCGCGATCCGCACATCGGCTGATCCCGAGGTCCTGCAACGTGGCCAGGTCGTCGGGCCAGCGCGTGCGAAAGCCGTTGCCCGCGGTCGGTCCGAGGTCGGCGGTGTCGGCGTCGACCGAGCGTGGCAGCGGTCGTGAGGGCGGCTCCCCGGCGCAGGGTCATGACGGTGGTCCAGGTCGAAGGTCAGGTGGTCAGATGAACGGCGTGCGGGTCCACAGCTCGGACGGCGTCGACGCTCGCCGACTGCGGGATGCCCGGTCAGGCTCGACCACGTCGATCGGGCCGGGAAACCCGCGCAGTTCGACCTCGCCGTACGGCTCGGCGACGACGCCTTCGGGCAGGCGTTCGAGCTGCATCGTCGGCATCAGCACCTGGACGCCGCGGGCGTAGTCGCACAACCGGGCCGCCATGTTGACGGCCGAGCCGATGTAGTCGTCGCCCTCGAACAGCAGCGCGTGGCCGGTGGCGAGGCCGGCTCGAATGGTCAGCGGCGCACACACGTCGGTCGGCTCGCTGTTCGAGATCGAGCACGAACTCGATGGCATCGTCGCTGCTCGACGGCGACGACCATGCAGCCGTCACCGAGCCACTTGGCGATGCGCACGCCTCGGTCGGATGCGACGGTGCGCACGATGCCGCGGAACGTGCTCAGGATCCGCCCGGCGGCGTCGTCGCCGAAGGCGGCGGTGTAGTTCGTGAAGCCGGACAGGTCGACGAAGACGAACGTGCGGGGGACACGCATGCGACGATGTTACGGGCTCCGAGCAGCGAACGCGCGGGAGGACCCGTTAAGTTCCAGTCATGGCGACGCGGTTCACGTACTCCCGCTGGGACGGCACGCAGACCGGCTTCGAGTTCGACGCCGACGCGGCGTTCGACGAACTGACCGACGAGCTGCTCTACCACGGCGACGTGAACGCGGCGCTGCGCCGGATGATGCAGGAGGGCCTGCGCGACCGCAACGGCGAGCAGCTGCAGGGACTGCGCGAGCTGCTCGAACAAGCTCCGCGCCGAACGTCAGAAGCGGCTCGACGAACCCGATCTCGGCGGCGTGTACGACGAGATCAAGGCCGAGCTCGACGACATCATCGACGAGGAGCGCCACGCGATCGACAACGCCCGGCGCGACGCCGAGAACTCGGGCGACGAGCGTCGTGCCCAGAACGCCCAGGCCGCCGCCGACGAGCGCAACATGCGCCTCGACCTGATGCCCGACGACCTCGCCGGCAAGGTCCGCGAGCTCGACTGCGTACAACTTCGAGTCGACGGAGGCCAAGCAGCGGTTCGACCAGCTGATGGACAAGCTCCGCGACCAGCTGATGCAGCAGATGGTCGACCAGATGAGCGGCGCCATGCAGAACATGACGCCCGAGGACATGGCGCGGATGAAGGACATGATGGCGGCGCTCAACGAGATGCTCGAGAAGCACCAGCGCGGCGAGGATCCCGGCTTCGAGGAGTTCATGGAGAAGTACGGCGACTTCTTCCCGGAGAACCCCCAGACCGTCGACGAACTGCTCGAGCAGATGGCCCGGCGCATGGCGGCGATGCAGGCGATGATGAACTCGATGACGCCCGAGCAGCGGGCGCAGCTCCAGCAGCTGTCCGACCAGCTGCTCGAGGACATGGATCTGCAGTGGCAGATGCAGCAGCTGTCGGGGAACCTCCAGCAGATGTTCCCGCAGATGAACTGGAACCAGAGCTACGACTTCGAGGGCCAGGACCCGATGGGGTTCGGGCAGGCGATGCAGGCGATGCAGGACATCGGCGACCTCGACCAGCTGGAGAACCTGCTGCGCAACGCGTCGAGCCCCGGGGCGCTCGCCGAGGCCGACATGGACCGGGTTCGCGACCTGATGGGCGACGACGCGGCCAAGTCACTCGAGCGGCTCGCCGAGCTGACCAAGATGCTCGAGCAGGCCGGCCTGATCGAGCAGAAGGAAGGGCGTCTCGAGCTGACGCCGAAGGGCCTCCGCAGGATCGGGTCGAACGCGCTGCGCGACCTGTTCTCGAAGCTGGCCAAGGACACGATCGGCCAGCACGAGACCAGCAAGCTGGGCCAGGGTCACGAGCGCACGTACGACACCAAGGCCTACGAGTACGGCGACCCGTTCCAGCTCGACCTCAACCGCACGATCCGCAACGCGCTGCGGCGAAGCGGCGGGGGCACGCCGATCCAGCTCGACCCGGCCGACTTCGAGATCGAGCGCACCGAGCACCTCACGCGGTCGTCGACGGTGCTGATGCTCGACCTGTCGCTGTCGATGCCGATGCGCGACAACTTCCTGCCGGCCAAGAAGGTCGCGATGGCGTTGCACAGCCTGATCACGTCGCAGTTCCCGCGCGACTACCTGGGCATCGTCGGATTCTCCGAGACCGCCCGCGTGCTCACCGCCGAGCAGCTGCCCGAGGTGTCGTGGGACTTCGTGTACGGCACGAACATGCACCACGGCTTCATGCTGGCGCGCAAGCTGCTCGCTCGCGAGTCGGGCACGAAGCAGATCATCATGATCACCGACGGCGAGCCGACCGCGCACATCATGGACAACGGTATGCCGTTCTTCAACTATCCGCCGGTGCGCGAGACCGTCGAGGCCACGCTGCGTGAGGTCGTGCGGTGCACGAAGGAACAGATCCGCATCAACACCTTCGGCCTCGGCGCCGACGGGTCGCTGCGGCACTTCATCGAGCAGATGACGCAGATCAACCGAGGCAGGGCGTTCTTCACGACGCCCGAGCACCTCGGCGACTACGTGCTGGTCGACTTCATGCAGGGCAAGCGCGAACTCGCCCGCCGCGCCCGTCGCGCCGGCTGATTCGCGCGTGACCGCGCGAATTTGGAAATCCACCCTTGCGAAACTGCGTGTGCTATGGCAGAATGACGCCACTGTAATTACGTCGCTGTCGATCAGTCGTTTGGGGGCGAGTGATTGCGGACACATTCGAAGCCCGGGCCCGCAGGGAGATTCTCCACATGCAGTTCATCACCACCTCGAGCATCACGGTCAGCGCCGTTCCGGTCGAACCCGATCCCGATTGGCACGATCACGCCAACTGCCTCGGCGTCGATCCCGATCTGTTCTTCCCGGAACGTGGCGCCTCGACCCGTGAAGCCAAGGAAGTGTGTCGTGGCTGCGAGGTCCGCCACGACTGCCTCGAGTTCGCCCTGCAGAACGGCGAGAAGTTCGGCATCTGGGGCGGACTGTCCGAGCGTGAGCGTCGTCGCATCCGCCGCCAGCGTGCGCAGGTCGCCCGCAGCACGATCACGGCCTGAGCAGTCGGCAGCATTCCTCGCGGGTGCGCCCCGCAGGCGCTCGACCATGAGCTAGCCTGTCGGACATGTTCGGTGGCCCCGAGCTGGTCATCGTCCTCGTCGTCGTTCTGGTGCTCTTCGGCGGCTCGCAGCTGCCGAAGCTCGCCAAGAACCTCGGCAAGGCGCAGAAGGAGTTCAAAGACGGGATGGCCGAGGCCGACAAGCCCGTCGACACGAACTCCACGTCGTCGAACGCGCCCGCCGACGACACCAAGTAGTCGATCCGCGTCGGCCGTCGACGCCCGAATTGCGCCTCGACGATGAGCGAACCGCCCGGATACCGTCGCTTCGCTCATCGCAGGAGATGATCGGGCGGCCGCGATGAGCGAACCGCCCGAATAGCGACGGTTGGCTCATCGCTGGCGGTGAGCGCCGGTGGTGGGCGCGGGTGGGGTCAGACGATTGCGTCGACCCGTCGGCGCTTGAGGATCCGACGACGCTCACGTTCGCTGCAGCCACCCCACACCCCGTGGTCGATCCGCTCCTCGAGCGCGAACTCGAGGCAGGTGGAGATGACGGGGCAGTCCTTGCAGATCTTGCGGGCACGGTCGACGCCGACGCCGTCGCTCGGGAAGAACGTGGCCGGCGGATGCAGGCGGCAGTTGCCGTCGGCCATCCAGGCCGTCGTCGAATCGGGATCGTGCGGAACGTGGGCGGTCTCGATCGGGATCTGTTTGGAGCGGCTGGTGAACGTGGCCATGGTGACCCTTCCTGCGGGAGGTGGTGCGTGTGGAGTGTTGTATTCGACGCTCGCCACGCCGATTCGGTTCCCGGATTTCTGCGAGGACCTGATGAAGTGTGGCCGTCGGAGGTAAGAGGAAGTTGGGACGCGTTGTCGCGTTTCCGCTGGCAAATCGTAACACATCCGTAATGTCGACGCCACTGGTCGTCGCCCGACCGGAGCGCGCTGGGGCCGGTAGAGTCGGCGCCATGACCGACGTCGCCGAGACCCAGGCCCCGAGGGCGCACGCTCGCATCGTGTACCACGGTCCGGTGGCACCGCACTGGGAGGTCTACGGCGACTGGGGCGATCGTCAGGTGCTCGACGAGTTCCGCGCCCGGGTGCTCGCCCGGCTCGTGCTGTTGCCCCGCGACGACCCGCAGTTCCGCCGCAACCGCGAACGCATCGTGCGCGACGCCGAGCGTGAGCTGATCACGATCGAGTGGGATCTCGGCTACGCCGACGACGACGTCTGATCGCCGGGCGCGAGTCGAGCGGACTGAGGGGCCAGCCGCGATGATCGACGAACGGTTCATGAACCGGGAACTGAGCTGGATGCGGTTCAACGACCGCGTGCTGCAACTCGCCAGCGAGCCCGGCATCCCGCTGCTCGAGCGGGCCAAGTTCTGCGCGATCACGTCGACCAACCTCGACGAGTTCTTCCAGGTCCGCGTCGCCGCGCTCAAGGACCAGATCGTCGCCGGCATCGACCGACCGTCGCCCGACGGCCGCACCCCCGCCGCAGACGCTCGCCGAGATCGGCGCACGGCGTCCTCGAGTTCGTCGACCGCCTCGACGGCGCCTTCGTCGACCAGCTCGTCCCCGCACTGCGCGGCGGCGGGCATCGACATCGTCGCCTGGAGCGACATCACCGACGACGAGCGCGTCGACCTCGACGACTTGTTCGACGAGCGGGTCTTCCCGGTGCTCACGCCGCTCGCCGTCGACCCCGGCCATCCGTTTCCCTACATCTCCGATCTCGCGCTCTCGCTGGCCGTCAACGTCGCCGATCCGGAGACCGGCGACCGTCGCTTCGCCCGGCTCAAGGTTCCGAAGCTGTTCCCGCGACTGGTCCCGGTGGCGCCAGGCCGCTACCTCCCGGTCGAGCAACTGATCGCGGCGAAGCTCGATCGGCTCTTCGTCGGCATGATCATCGAGGAGTGGGCGCCGTTCCGGGTGAGCCGCAACGCCGACCTCACGCTCGAGGAGGAGGAGGCCGACGACCTGCTCGAAGCCGTCGAGATGGAGCTGCGCCGCCGGCGCTTCAACCGGGCGGTGCGTCTCGAGGTGTCGCACGACATCGGTGCCGACGTGCTCGAGCTGCTCGTGCGCGAGCTCGACCTGACGATGGACGACGTCACGTTCCACCGCGCGCCGATCGATCTGAGCTTCCTGTGGCAGCTGCTCGACCTCGAGCGGCCCGACCTCAAGGACGAGCCGTGGCCGCCGGTGACGGCCGGACGGATCGTGGCCGCGGAGGAGACCGATCGTCCGATCTTCGACGTGATGCGCCATCGAGCCGTGATGGTCCACCATCCCTACGAGAGCTTCGCCACCAGCGTCGAGGCGTTCATCTCCCAGGCGGCGGACGACCCCAAGGTGCAGTCGATCAAGATGACGCTGTACCGCGCCGGCGGCGACAGCGCGATCATCCGCAGTCTGATCCGCGCCGCCGAGCGTGGCGTCCAGGTCGCGGTGCTCGTCGAGCTGAAGGCGCGTTTCGACGAGGCCAACAACGTGCAGTGGGCGCGCCAGCTCGAACGCGCCGGCGTGCACGTCGTGTACGGCATGGTCGGGCTGAAGACCCACAGCAAGGTGGTGCTCGTCGTCCGCGACGACGGCGACGAACTCCGCCGCTACTGCCACATCGGCACCGGCAACTACAACTCCAAGACGGCGCGGATCTACGAGGACCTCGGCGTCCTCACGTGCGCCCGACATCGGCGCCGACGCGACCCAGCTGTTCAACCATCTCACCGGCTACAGCCGGTCGGAGGACTACCGCAACCTGCTCGTCGCCCCTCGCGACCTGCGACGCCAGCTCCTCGATCTGATCGAGCACGAGGCGTCGTTCGGCACCGACGGGCACATCATGCTCAAGTGCAACTCGATCGCCGACGACGAGACTGATCGAGACGCTGTACGCCGCCAGCGCGGCCGGGACGCGGATCGACCTGCTCGTGCGCGGCATCTGCTGCCTCCGCGCCGGCGTGCCGGGACTGTCCGAGACCATCCGGGTGCGCAGCGTGCTCGGCCGCTACCTCGAACACAGCCGCATCTACCGGTTCGCTCACGGCAACGTCGTCCACGGCGAGCGTCTGGCGACAGCGACATCCGATGCGGTCTACCTGATCGGCTCGGCCGACCTGATGCCGCGCAACCTGAACCGTCGCGTCGAGGTGCTGGTGCCGATCGAGCACCTGCGCCACACCGCCGTGGCTCGACCAGGCGCTCGAGTTCGCGCTCGCCGACGACGTGGTCGCCTGGGAGCTGCAGTCCGACGACACCTGGGAACGGATCGGCCCGACGAATTCGTTCGAGCCGCACCGCCAGGAGCGGATGTACCGCTGGACCGTCGACAGCAACTCGCCGGCCGTTCTTGAGCCGATCTGCTCGCCAGAGTTTGCCGGATCGATGCCCATTGTTCACCTCTCGTTCACCTGCCGAGGGGATCGGTTCACCTGGGGTGTCTACGGTGCCCGCCGACGCCGACGAACGTCGCCGTCACGTGAACACCACATGACCGATCAACCACTCTCGAAGGAGTCCGACGCGTGAACACTCCCAAACGCCGGATCCTTGCCGGAGCCCTCGCACTCACCCTGGTCGCCGCCGCATGCGGCAGCGACGACGACGCTACGGCGACGACCGACGCCCCGGAGGCCACCGAGGCGCCCGAGTCGACCGACGACATGACCGAGACCACGGACGACATGGGCGAGACCACCGAGGCGCCGGCCGGAGGCGGCGACGTCTCCGGCAGCATCTTCGTGTCGGGTTCGTCGACCGTCGAGCCGATCTCGATCGCCGCCGGCAATGCCTTCTCCGACGCGAACCCCGACGTGGCGATCACCGTCGACGGGCCGGGTACCGGTGACGGCTTCGCCCAGTTCTGCGCCGGCGAGACCGACATCTCCGATGCCTCCCGAGCGATCAGCGAAGAGGAGAGTCGCCGACTGCGAAGCCGCCGGCATCGAGTTCATCGAACTGAAGGTCGCCGTCGACGGTCTGTCGGTCATCACCTCGGCCGAGAACGACGCCGTCGAGTGCCTGTCGTTCGTCGACCTCTACGCCCTGCTCGGACCGGACGCGACCGGCATCAGCAACTGGGCCGACGCCTCCGGCGCCGCCGACGAGATCGCCGCCACGGTGACCGACCTCGGCGCCGTCAACACCCCGTACCCGGACGCGACCGCTCACGGTCACCGCTCCCGGCGAGGAGTCGGGCACGTTCGACAGCTTCGTCGAGATCGTCATCGAGTCGGTCGGCGAGGAGCTCGGGGTCGAGGACGCCAACGTGCGCCCCGACTACACCGCCAGCCCCAACGACAACGTGATCATCGAGGGCATCGCCGCCAACCCGACCTCGCTCGGCTGGGTCGGCTTCGCCTTCGTCGAGGAGAACCTCGACGCGATCAAGCCGCTGCAGGTCGACGGCGGTGCCGGCTGCATCGAGCCGACGCCCGAGACGATCGCCAGCGGCGAGTTCCCGATCGCTCGTCACCTGTTCATCTACGTCAGCGTGCCGGCACTCGAGGAGAACCCGGCGCTCGCGCCGTTCGTCGACTTCTACGTCAACGACGGCGATCACCACCCTCGTCGGTGCCGACGAGGGCCAGGTGCCCTACGTGCCGCTGAACGACGAGGAGCTCGCGCGACCCAGGGCGTCTGGGAAGCACAGGAGACCGGCACCCGCGAGGGCTGAGTTCCCCCTGAGGCTGTTCGGCGCCGACCTCGTCAACGAGGTCGGCGCCGCAGCTTGTCGACGCGAATCCGGGTAGGTTCCCGTCGAACGACCCTGCCCGTTTCGCCAGGCCTGAACCGAGGACCGCATGGCAGTTTCCAACGTCGAGATCCCCTCCGCTGCCGATCTCCGCACCAACCCCGGCGCAAACGCGTCGACCGGGCGCTGAAGTACTTCTTCATCGCCGCCGCCGCCACGACCTTCCTCATCACCATCGCTCATCATCGCGACCCTCGTGGTCGATGCGATCGAGTTCCTCCAAGGCTCGCCGACACCGAGGACGGGCTCGGCTCACTGTTCGCCATCGGCTGGTTCCCCCGGCGCGGCATCTTCGACATCGGCACGCTGGTCGTCGGCACGTTCATCGTCACCGGGATCGCGATGCTGGTCGGCGTGCCGCTCGGCCTCGGCGCCGCCATCTACCTCGCCGAGTACGCCCGCCCCAAGGTCCGCAAGATCATCAAGCCGATCATCGAGGTGCTCGCCGGCATCCCGAGCGTCGTGCTCGGCTACTTCGCCATCGCTTTCATCAACCCCAACATCGTCGTCAATCTGTTCTGCGGCGCCAACGCGGCGTTCACGCTGGCTGCCGCCGGCATCGGCGTCGGCATCCTGACCATCCCGATCATCGCCTCGGTGGCCGAGGACGCGCTGTCGTCGGTGCCGCTCGCACTTCGCGAGGCGTCCTACGGACTCGGTGCGAATCGTTAGCAGACGACGTTCCGGGTCGTCTTCCCCGCCGGCATCTCCGGCATCGTCGCCGCCTTCATCCTCGGCATGTCGCGGGCGATCGGCGAGACGATGGTCGTCGCGATCGCCGCCGGTGCGGTCGGCGGCGGCCTGTTCCGCCTCGATCCGCTCGAGCCCGGCCAGACCATGACGGCGGCCATGGCGGCGCTCGGATTCGGCAGCGACCAGGTCGCCGGCGACGACCTCGCCTTCCAGAGCCTGTACTTCGTCGGTCTGCTGCTCTTCTTCATGACGTTGTTCCTCAACTTCGTCAGCGACCGCCTGGTCAACAGGCTGCGAGAGGTGTACTGATGCCGATGACCACGCCCGCAACTGTCGGCGGGGTCGCCGCGACGGCGGTGACCACCGACATCACCTCTGGCCGACGCAACGTCAAGGGCAAGGTGATCGAGGCGGTGCTGATCATCGCCCTCGCTGGATCGATGGTGATCCTCGCCGTCTTGATCGTCGACCTCATCCGGCGGAGCTGGTCGGTGTGGACCGAGCGTCCGGTCGACTTCCTCCGCGGGCCTGAACTCGGCGAACGCTGCCGACGCGGGTGTCGGCCAGGCGATCAAGGGAACGCTCGACCTGACGCTGATCGTCGCGGTCGTCGCGTTCCCGCTCGGCATCGCCTGCGCCGTGTACCTCGAGGAGTACTCGAGCAAGTCGAGGTTCGCGTCGTTGACGCGACTGAACGTGCGCAACCTGGCCGGCGTGCCGTCGATCGTGTACGGCCTGCTCGGTCTGGCGATCTTCGTGCAGTTCTTCGGTCTCGGCAGCTCGATCTTCGCCGGCGGCCTCACGCTCTCCGCGCTCGTGCTGCCCATCGTCATCATCACGGCATCGGAGGCACTGCGCGCCGTGCCTCGGAGCATCCGCGAAGGTGCCTCGGCGTCGGAGCGACCCGATGGGAGACCACGAGCCACCACGTGCTTCCGGCGGCCGCACCCGGCATCCTCACGGGCATGGTGCTGTCGCTCGCCCGGGCAGCCGGCGAGGCGGCACCGATCCTGCTGGTCGGGGCGGCCACCGGACTGCTCCGAACGGGCTCGCAGAGCTTCTTCGAGCAGCTGGGCTCGGCCTTCACCGCGATGCCCGTGGCGATCTTCTCCTTCGCCGCGCAACCTGGCGAGGACTTCCGCGAAGTCACGGCGGCAGCGTCGGTGGTGCTGCTGGTGCTCGTGCTCCTGATGAACGGCTTCGCCATCTGGCTGCGCAACCGGTATGAACGAAAGTGGTGAACTGGTGAGTCAGCAACAACGAGAGAATCCTCGACGACAACCGAGCAATCGGCGACAAAGGAACTGGCCATGGAGATCGAGATCGAGATGCCAACCCACACGGAGGTCGCGAGCACGGCCGCTCCCGCGGAGAACGTGTTCGTCACGCGGGACCTGCACGTCTACTACGGGGACTTCCTCGCGGTGCGCGAGGTCGATCTCGACATTGCGAAGAACGAGATCACGGCGTTCATCGGCCCGTCGGGTTGCGGCAAGTCGACCGTGCTGCGGTGCTTCGACCGGATGAACGATCTGATCGACACCGCCCGCGTCGAAGGATCGATCGACTACCACGGCATCGACCTGTACGGCCCGGACGTCGATGCCGTCGAGGTGCGCCGCCGTATCGGCATGGTGTTCCAGAAGCCGAACCCGTTTCCGAAGTCGATCTACGACAACCTCGCCTTCGGTCCGAAGATCAGCGGGGTCAAGAAGAAGGCCGAGCTCGACGACATCGTCGAGTCCTCACTTCGCCGTGCTGCGCTCTGGGACGAGGTCAAGGACCGGCTCAAGGCGTCGGCGATGGGCATGTCGGGTGGACAGCAGCAGCGACTGTGCATCGCACGTGCGTCGCGGTCGAACCCGACGTGATCCTGATGGACGAGCCGTGCTCGGCCCTCGACCCGATCGCCACGGGCAAGATCGAGGAGCTGATGGAGGAGATCAAGACCGAGTACACGATCGTCATCGTGACGCACAACATGCAACAGGCCGCTCGGGTCAGCGACAGGACCGCGTTCTTCACGATCGAGGTCAACGAGACCTCCGACACCCGCACGGGCATCCTCGTCGAGTACGACCGCACCGAGAAGATGTTCTCGAATCCATCCGACGAGCGCACCGAGCGCTACGTCACCGGACGGTTCGGCTGATGCCGCGAGGAACTGCCGCGCCGAATTCCACGAGCAGCTCGACGAGATCCGCGACGGAATCGCCCGCCTGTCGGCCGGGGTCACCGAACTCGTGCCGCGTGCGACGGAGATCTTGTTGTCGTTCGATCTCGAGGGCGCCGAGTACCTCGTCCTCGGCGACGTCGAGTACGACCGCCGTTCGCGCGAGCTCGAGGAGGCGTGCTTCAGGCTGATCGCGCTGCAGGAGCCGGTCGCGAGCGACCTGCGCCAGCTGGTGGCAGCGATCAAGATCATCGCCGACGTCGAACGATCTGCCGATCTGTGCGTCAACATCGCAAGGCGGCACGTCGGATCTACGGCCACGAACTCGACCGCCACCTACGTGGTATCATCCAGAAGATGGGCACTCAGGCGCAGCTCCTGTTCAAGGAGGCCACCGAGGCGTACCTGGTCGGCGACGAGCCGCGTGCTGCGGCGCTGCACGACATGGACAGGTACCTCGACGATCTGCACCGTCAGTTCATCCAGGCCATCTTCGAGAGCCACTCGACCAGTCGGATCGACCTGCAGGTCGGCGTGCAGCTCGCAGTCGTCGCACGCTTCTACGAGCGCATCGGCGACCACGCGGTCAACATCGCCGGGCACACTCGGTACATCGTCGAGTGGATGGCTCCCGACGCACCCCTACGCCGAGAGCGGGAACGAGATCTCGCCCGTCGAGGCTGCGAGGTCCGAGGAATCGGGCTGACACATGCTCCCCATTGCGGTCGCGCTCCTGGTCGGCGTCGGCGTGGGAGTTGCGATCGGCGTCGGGTGGTGGACGCGCCGAAACCCGTCGTCGACGGTCGTCGTCGAGCGGCCGGTCGATCGCGATGACATCGCTGGTCGTCTCAGCGAGGCCGTCGACCATCTCGAGATCGGCGTCGTGATCTCGTCACCGTCTGGTGCGGTGCTGTACCGCAACGCAGCCGCCCGATCCACGCGCGGAACCCACGTCGGACTCGTTCTGGATGACCAGCTGTCGTCGATCATCGCGGAGACCGGCGCGGGCGAACGTGTCGCGTCGAGTGGTCGAGCTCCACGGTCCGCCGCGTTCGTGGTTCGAGGTCACCGCCGATCCGATGCCCGACGGTGGGGCGGTGGCGACGATCCAGGACGTCAGCGAGCGAACGCGGATCGACGCGATGCGCACCGACTTCGTCACCAACATCTCCCACGAGCTCAAGACGCCGGTGGGCGCGATCGCGGTTCTGGCCGAGGCGCTGATGGACGAGGAGGATCCCGACGTGGTGCACCGACTTGCGGACCACCTGGTCGACCGAAGCCCACCGCGCGGTCAGGACGATCGACGACCTGCTGAAGCTGTCGCAGATCGAATCGACCAGGCCCGGCGACACCGTCGTCGACCTCACCGCAGTGGTGCGTACGGCGATCGCACGCGGCCGCGCCGTCGATGCCGGTCGGGGCGTCGAGGTCGCTGCGCTCGACATGCCCGACGAACTCTGCGGTACGCGGCGACGAGCGCCAGCTGATGTCGGCGGTCGGCAACCTCGTCGAGAACGCCGTCAAGTACAGCACCGCGGGCGACAGTGTCCAGGTCCGGACCCGCGCCGACGACGTGGCGATCGAGATGATGGTCGCCGACCAGGGCATCGGCATCCCGTCCCGGCGACATCGATCGCATCTTCGAGCGGTTCTACCGGGTCGACAAGGCCCGCAGCCGAGACACCGGCGGCACCGGACTCGGCCTGTCGATCGTGCGCCACGTCGCGACGAACCACGGCGGCGAGGTGCTCGTGTCGTCGGAGGAAGGCGAAGGCTCGACGTTCGTCCTCCGACTCCCGCGTCGCTGCGACTCCCGCACGGGCGCCCGATGACTCGGTCGTCGGAGCCGACCGTGGTGACGCGACCGGATCCACGTCGGGTGGGCCAGAACGCGAGACGCACCATGAGTGAGGCAACGATCCTCGTGGTCGAGGACGAGGCGAGCTTCGTCGAGGCGCTGACGATCGGCCTGCGACGGGAGGGTTTCGAGGTCGAGGTGGCCATCGACGGGCCGAGGCGCTCGACAGGTTCGACGACGTCGCAGCCCGACCTCGTGCTGCTCGACGTGATGCTGCCGAAGATCAGCGGCATCGACGTCTGCCGTCAGCTGCGCAAGAGGACGCCAGGTCCCGATCATCATGGTCACCGCCAAGGGCGCCGAGATCGACACGGTCGTCGGACTCGAGGTCGGCGCCGACGACTACGTCACCAAGCCGTACCGCCTCCGCGAGCTGGTGGCGCGGATGCGCGCCGTGCTGCGCCGTCGGCCGACGGGCGTCCGGACCGCGGTCGAGCATGGCCCGGCGTCGATCCAGGTCGGCGACGTCGTCGCTCGATCCCGACGAGCACCGCGTCGTCGGTCAACGGCCGGGCGTGTCGCTGCCGCTCAAGGAGTTCGAGCTGCTGCACGTGCTGCTCGCCAACGCCGGTCGGGTGCTGCCGCGCGAGACGCTGATCGACCGGGTGTGGGGGATCGACTACGTCGGCGACACCAAGACGCTCGACGTGCACGTCAAGCGGCTGCGGTCGAAGATCGAGCCCGATCCCGGCGAACCCGACCCGGATCGTCACGATCCGCGGCCTCGGCTACAAGTACGAGCGGGTCTGCCAACGACTGCGCGGACCGTCGACGGCGTGATCGAGCGGAGTCACGTAGCGTCGACTCGGTGGAACGGGGTCAACGCGTCGCACGCTGGCCGCCCGCCTCGAAGTTCCGCCGGCTGGCGATCACCCACGCGCTGATGATGGGCGGCGACGCGGCCATGGTCGTGGCGCTCGCCGACTCGCTGTTCTTCAACATCGACCTCGACGCCGCCCGCTCGCGGGTGCTGCTGTTCCTCGTCATCAGCTTCGCGCCGTTCCTCGTGCATCGCACCGCTGATCGGGCCGCTGATCGACCGCGTCGCCGGCGGCCGACGGCTCGTGATCCAGCGTCGTCGCCGGCGCGCGCATCGTCCTGATGATCCTGATGGCGAGCTATCATCGACGCCTCGCCCTGTTCCCGCTCGTGTTCGCGTCGCTCGTGCTGCAGAAGACCTACGTCGTGTCGAAGTCGGCGCTCGTGCCGTCGACCGTGCGCACGCACGAGGAACTCGTCGAGGCCAACTCCAAGCTCGGGCTGATCCCGGCATCACCGGAGCGGTCGCCGTCATCCCGGCCGGCATCCTGCTCAGGTCGTCCGGTGCGCCGGCGACGCTCTGGTACGGGGCGATCCTGTTCGCCGCCGCGCTGTTCGCGGCGACGCAGCTGTCGCCCGACGTCGTCGCCCGGACGACGCCGACCAGCGAGGAGTCGACGGAGCTCGCCGCGTCGAGTCTGCAGCTCGGCGCGATCGCCATGACGATCCTGCGCGGCCAACGTCGGGTTCACGTTCTTCCATCTCGCCTTCTGGCTCCGGTCGCAGGATCAGGGTACGGTGTGGTTCGCCGCCGTCGTCGGCGTGGCGGCGATCGCTTCGATGGTCGGCAACGCCAGTCGCGCCGCTCGCTGCGGACCACGGCGAGCGAGGAGTCGATGCTGTCGGTCGGTCTGGTCGTGTCGGCCGGTGCCGGGCTGTCGGTCGCGGTGCTCGGCGGGCCGATCGGTGCCGTGGTCCTGGCCGGCGTGCTCAACCTGATGGCCGCACTCGGCCGGCTCAGCTTCGAGAGCATGGTGCAGCGTGACGCACCGGGAGCCAATCAGGGCCGGGCGTTCGCCCGCTTCGAGACCCGGTTCCAGCTCGCGTGGGCGGTCGGCGCGTTCATCGCGGTGGCGATCCAGGTGACGGGAGCATCGGCTTCCTGGTCGTCGGCGTCGGCCGCCGGTGCGACGATGCTGTACCTGATCGGCCGGCGTCGCACCGGCGACGGCGACTTCGGTCGCGGCTCAGTCCTCGCTCACCCGGGCGAGCCAGAGGCCGGGCGCCTCGATCTCGTTCGGCGTCGGCACGGCGCCGGACGGTGAACAGCGGCTCGAGGCCGTGCTCGCCGGCACGGTCGACCACGCCCTGCACGAAGTGCTTGCCGCGAGCGGTCTGCTCGTCGCCGAGGCGGATGCCGAGCAGTCGCTCGACGAAGATGTCGTCGGGGGTCGACTCGGCGCGCCGGCGTCGCACCGCCTCGGCGATCTGCAACGCGTTGCCGCCGATGACCCGCACGGCGACGGCGTCGACCACCCAGTCGATGACGCCGATCGTGACCGCGACGGCGGTGTCGAGCACCGGCTCCAGCGCCGGTCTGTTCCTGCGAGCGCACGGCACCGAGCAGCACCTCGGGGTCGCCGAACGCCTGCTGCATCGCCGCCATCGGGTCGCTCCGGTCGATGTCGAGCGACGTGAGCTTGTCGGTGATCGCCGAGGGGTCGGGACGGAAGGCGCCGACGTGGCGTTGCACGAGCGAGCGCAGATGGTCGGCGATGTGGGGGATCGAGAACAGCGTCAGCCCGGCGAGCTCGTGGGAGATCACCCACAGGCGCATCTCGTCGAGGTCGATCGACCAGTCGGACGCGAAGGCGTCGATCGTGGCCGGCACGAACACGAGCGACGGCGTTGCCCGGGGGATCGGCAGGTCGTAGACGCCGAACGCCCTGCGTGGCGAGGTTGCCGACCATCGAGCCGACGCTCATGCCCATCATCGCCGGCGCCATCATCTTGCCGAGGCCGGCCATCATCGCGGCCATCGGATCTCGCCGCCTGTCGGCGGGGAGTCGTCGGTGCCGCCGAGCGACGTGGCGAGGTCGGTGAACAGCGGCCGGTAGGCGTCGAGCGTCTGCAGCGCCCACTGCTCGGGGGTGGCGACGGCCGGCTCGATCGCCGGGACGTCGAGCTGCATCACGTCGGCCACGTGGAGGCGGGCGATGTCGGCGAGTTCGCGCGTACTTGATCCGGACGCTCGGATCGACGTTGCCGGAGGTCGAGCCGCCGGTGCCCGGCAAGCAGTCCGCCTCCGGTCGCGGAGAGCAGGGCGAACTGCCGGGCCGCGTCCCAGTTCAACGGTCCCTGGCCCGACAGCGCCCGCGAGAGGTCGCCGAACATCGGCAGGCCGGCGAACGGGTCGATCGAATCGCCGGGATCGTCCTGGTCGGCCATACCCCGATGCTACGGGTTGGTCGACCGGTCGGTACGTCGGGGCGAGCGCGCAGCGCCGCGATCGGCGACGTCATCGCGAGCGCAGGGGCGTCGCTAACGTGCGCACGATGGATGGCCGTGTCGAGCACACCGTGGTCGTGCTCACGGGAGCGGGCGGCCCGCTCGGCCACCGCGTCGGCGCAGCGTTCGACGGGTGCGAGATCGTGTTCGCCGACTCACCCGACGACGCCGACGTCCGTGGCCTCCACGAACGCACGGGCCACGGGTACACGGGTCAGGCGTGCGCGAGCCGGATCGCAGCCGTCGTCGACCTCGGCAGCAGCGACTACGACAACCGTGCGGCGCAGCGCGAGAGCACGACCGAATCCGCTGCTGCGACCTTGGCGATCGCCGACGATGTCGGGGCAGACCACGTCGTGTTCGTGTCGTCGGCGATCGTCTACGGTGCCGCGGCGAACAACCCCGTGCCGTTGACCGAGGACGCGGCGCTGCGTCCGGACGTCGAGTTCGTGTTCGCTCGCCAGCTCGCGTCGGCCGAAGAACTGGTCGAACAATGGCGAACCGCCCGCCCTGGTCGCACGACGTGCGTGTTGCGTCCCGCGGTGGCGTTGGCCGCCGACGGCAGCTCGCGTCTCGCCACGGCGCTGGTGTACGGGTTCGGCCGCCGTCTGGCCCAAGCCGACCCGCCCTCGCAGTTCCTCCACCTCGACGACCTCGCGGCGGCGGTGGCGATCGGCGTCGGGCGTCGACTCGACGGCGTCTTCAACGTCGCCCCTGATGGCTGGGTGCCCGGCGAGCGGGTCCGGGCGCTCTCGGGCGAGCGTCCACGTCTGCCGTTGCCCGAACGGCTCAGCGAGTTCGTTGCTGCGTTGCGGTGGCGGTTCCTTCGAGGACCGATCCCGCCGGGACTCTTGTCCTACACGCTCGAGCCGTGGGTCGTGTCGAACGGTCGGCTCCGAGCGGCGGGCTGGGCGCCGACCGTGACGAACGAGCAGACCTACGTCGAGAGCACCGAGGCGCCGTGGTGGACGATGGTGTCGCCGAAACGCCGACAGGAGCTGGCACTCGGCGGTGGAGTGTTCGCAGTGGTCGTCGGCGTCCTCGTGGGCGTGGTCGCCGCTCGACGCTGGTTCATCCGTCGACGAGGCTGAGCAGGTCACCGTCGCTGACGCGTGCGACCAGTTCACCGTCGGCGTCGAAGATCACCGACCCGTCCGGGACGTCCATGTGCATGGCGAGGTCCCACGTGAGCTGGTACGTGACGTCCTCGGTCCGCACGAAGACGGTGTCGTCGCCGGCCGGAGCAGCTTCGGCCACCTGGGTGCCGTCGACGTCGAGTTGCGGGCCGGGGGTGACGGCGTGCGGGAACGCCACGAACGACGTCGCCAACGCGGTCTGCGCCGTGAGCGCCGTCTGGGCGATCGATGTGGCGCCCACGGTCACCGCCGACGTCGCGGGTGGCGGTTCGACCACGGCGCGGACGGTGATCGGCGTGGTCGTCGCGCTCAGGGCGACCGGACCGCTCGCGGCTCGCGGGGTCATGGCCACGACCATCGCCGCGACGGCGAGGACCGCCATGGTGCCGCCACCCAGCGCCAGCAGGCTCACCTGCGTCCGACGGCTCGTGTCGTCGACGTCGAGCCGCGTCGGACCGAGTTCGGAAGGGTGCCGCCACGAACGCTCGTGCGGGGGCAGGGGACCTGGCTCCACGAGGACGAGATCGTACAACGCCGCACAGAGGTGATGGCCGCGGCCGCCGGGCGAGGCGCCCGCGTCGCTACGATGCCGACGTGGATCAACCCTTCGATGGTGACGACTGGTTCGGTCTCACCGAGTCCGAACTGCCGATCGGCGCTGCGTACGACTGGGCCGTTCGGCCGGAGTGCGGTGCCGTCGTGCTGTTCAGCGGGACGATCCGCGACCACGCCGATGGGCGCTCCGGAGTCGAGCATCTCACCTACGAGGCGTACGAGGAGCGTGCGGTGCCCCGGTTCGCCGAGATCGGCGCCGAGCTGCGGCGCCGCTGGCCCGACACGGGTCGCGTCGTGCTGTTGCATCGGCTCGGACGGCTCGGGATCGGCGAGTCGTCGGTGATCGCCGTCGTGTCGGCTCCGCATCGCGCGCGAGGCGTTCGAAGCGGCGCGCTTCGCGATCGACGCGCTCAAGGAGTCTGCTCCGATCTGGAAGCACGAGGTGTGGGCCGACGGCGCCGACTGGGGAACCGGTGCCCACGAGGTCCGCGACCCGAGATCGGTGGGTTCGGAGTGACCGTCGCCGTGATCGCCGGATTCCTGGCGCTCGGCGTCGTGGTGGCGTTCGTCGCCACGGCAGCGCAGCGCAACCGCCAGCCTCCCGACGACATCGCGTCGTTCCGGCGTCAGATCGACGCGTTGTCGCCCGAGGCGCGGCGCCAGACGTCCGATCGGATGAAACCGTCCGAACGGGCCGCCAGCGGCGATGATGGTGGCGATGACACGTGACGCCAGTGCGCTCGACGCGGCACACACCTCCCGACGGGCGCAGGTGAGCACTCATGGCGCGTGACCTCGCCATCGACCTCGGGACTGCCAACACCCTCGTCTACATGAAGGGCCGCGGCATCGTGCTCAACGAGCCGTCGGTCATCGCCCTCAACCGCCAGACGGGTGAAGTGCTCGCCACCGGACGCGAGGCGTGGCAGATGATCGGGCGAACCCCGGGCTACATCGTGGCGGTGCGCCCGCTGCGCGGCGGTGCGATCACCGACTTCGAGATCACCGAGCGGATGATCCGTCTGTTGCTGCAACGTGTCGGTGTCAGCCGTTTCACGCGGCCCAAGGTCGTCATCTGCGTTCCGTCGGCGATCACCGAGGTCGAGCGGCGTGCCGTCACCGACGCCGCCCGCCGGGCCGGCGCCGCCGACGCCAACCTGATCGAGCAGCCGATGGCGGCGGCGATCGGCGCCGACCTGCCGATCGACGAGCCCGTCGGCAACATGGTGATCGACATCGGCGGCGGCACCAGCGAGACCGCCGTGATCAGCCTCGGCGGCATCGTGGCCCTCGAAGCGGTGCGGGTCGGATCGTTCGACATCGACGCGGCGATCCAGAACTACGTGCGGCGCGAGCACGGCATCGCCATCGGCGAGCGCACCGCCGAGGAGATCAAGGTGGCGATCGGCTCGGCCGACCCGACGCCCGACGAGAACCAGGCCGAGGTGCGCGGCCGCGACCTGATGACCGGGTCTGCCGAAGACCGTGCTGCTCACGCCCGAGGAGGTGCGCTACGCCATCGAGGACGTCGTGTCGTCGATCGTGGCGTCGGTGATCCGGTGCCTGTCGAAGGCGCCGCCGGAGCTGTCGCAGGACTTCCTGGTGCGTGGCATGTACCTCGTGGGCGGCGGTGGCCTGCTGCGCGGTCTGGCCGAGCGCATCGAGCGTGAGACCGAGGTCCCGGTGCAAGATGTCGAACGTCCCGCTCGAGGCGGTCGTGCTTCGGCGCCGGCCACGTGATCGAGCACTACGAGGCGCTGAAGGGCATGTTCATGGGTGCCCGTCGCTGAACGGAGACACGGTGTGAGCCAGGCCAACGAGCATCGAGCTGACGGTCGGCGCGTCACCGACATCGACAGCCTGATCGAGGAGTTCCGCTCGATGACCGCCGAGGAGATCGTCTCGCGGGGCTTCACCGTCGAGGGCACCTTCGACCAGGTCGACGACCCGATCCTGCTCGGGCCCGACGGTCTGCCGGTCAACACCTGGCAGGAGAGCTACCCGTACACCGAGCGGATGTCGCGGTCGGAGTACGAGTCGCTGAAACGTGATCTGCAGGTCGAACTGCTCAAGGCGCAGGACTGGATCAAGTCGACCGGTCACAAGTTGGTGATGGTGTTCGAGGGGCGCGACGCAGCCGGGAAGGGCGGCACGATCAAGCGCTTCCTCGAGCATCTCGACCCTCGTGGCGCCGAAGTGGTGGCGCTCAGCGTGCCGTCCGAGCGCGAGCAGGGCGAGTGGTTCTTCCAGCGCTACGTCCGCCATCTGCCGACACGTGGTGAGATGCGGTTCTTCGATCGATCCTGGTACAACCGCGCCGGCGTCGAGCGGGTGATGGGGTACTGCACACCCGAGGAGTACGAGGAGTTCCTGCGGACGGTGCCGCAGTTCGAGGAGATGATCATGAACTCCGGCACGACGTTGATCAAGCTGTGGTTCTCGGTGTCGCGACGAGAGCAGATCGCGCGGTTCACGATCCGACGGATCGATCCGGTGCGCCAGTGGAAGCTGAGCCCGACCGACATCGCGTCGCTCGATCGGTGGGACGACTACACGCAGGCGAAGCTCACGATGTTCGAGCGCACCTCCACCGAACGTGCACCGTGGAACATCGTGCGCAGCAACGACAAGAAGCGCGGGCGAATCAATGCGATGCGCCACGTGTTGCACGTGCTGCCGTACGAGGGCAAGAACCTCGACGTGGTGGTACCACCCGATCCGTTGATCGTCGGCACGCCCGACTCCCTGCCCGACCACGGCGAACAGTGGTAGACGTACACGATGTGCCAGGCACATCGTGTACGTCCTGCGAAACTCGTGCGACGTCCCTCGGCGGGTGGGCTACTGTGACGGCGTCCGTCGATCGAGAGGAGGAATCGCACATGACTGTCGTTGCCGCTTCCTCCATCGGTCGCGTGTCGTGCTGAACCAGCCGACCTGAGCCTGCGCTCCCTCGCTTCTCTCCCGTTGCCCCGAGCGGCGCGACCGAACTTCGTCCACCGTCGTTCTCCCGCGCCCGAGGTGCATCCCATGTCCGACTCCCTGTCCGAGTCATCGTCCGATCAATCTGCCGGTCAACCGGCCTGGCTCGTCGCCGAGCCCTACACCGACGTCGACCACGGCGTCGTCAAGAGTGGGAAGGAGGCCCAGGTCAATCTCGTCGAACGCATCGGTGACGACGGCCGCTCGTGTCTCATCGCCCGCAAGCGGTACCTGCCGCGGCACGTCACCCAGAAGGGGCAGCTCGAGGCGATGGGCGTGCAGCGTGCGTCTGCCTTTCGCCACGACGTCCAGTACCGCGAAGGCCGCCAGTTCCGCAAGTCCCGCGACCGACGCGCCATCGAGCGGATGTCGACCTACGGAAAGAAGCTGCTGCAGGACCGCTGGACCGGGTACCGAGCACGACGTGATGTCGGATCTCTGGCGGGCCGGGGTGTCCGTGCCGTACCCGATCGCGTTCGCCGACGACGTGTTCGACCTCGAGTACATCGGCGTCGTGGGAGATGGCGGCACCGCAACTGTCCACGGCGCGCCTGTCGCGGGACCAGCTCGCGGATCGCATTCGACCAGCTGCTCGCCGGTCTGCGCTCGATCACCGACCGCCGGGATCACCCACGGCGATCTCTCGGCCTACAACCTGCTCTGGTGGGAGGATCGGTTGTGGTTCATCGACTTCCCGCAGTCGATCGATCTGGCCGCGAACCTCCAGGGCATCGACTTCCTCCATCGCGACGTGCTCAACGTCTGTGGCTGGTTCGAGCGACGAGGTTTCGACGTCGATGCCGAGGAGGTCTTCGCCGACCTGCTCAGTTTCCTGTGAACCGGCGATCAGCCGCCAGCGATGAGCGAACCGCCCGGATAGCGGCCTTTCGCTCATCACGGGGGAGTTGGGGTTGGCGGGCTGGGGTTCAGCCGGCGATGAGTCGGGCGACGGTGCCGCCGTTGGACACGACGTAGACCTCCGCCTCGGGCCCCGAGGTGATGGCCACGACGCCGCGCAGTTCGGCGATCTCGACGACGCGCGGCTCCGAGGGAGGCGCGGTCGGGTCGAGCGCCCAGATCTGACCCGTGCAGTAGTCGCCGAACAGGTACCAGCCCGCCAGGTTCGGGACGGAGTCGCCCCGCGCGACGGTGCCGCCGGTGACCGAGCAGCGACCGTCGGCGTGGTCGTAGACGAACAGCGGTGGAAGGGCGCCGTCGGCCGGTTGGTCGTCGTTGAATGGCTCGAACCCCTCGAATGCGCTCCAGCCGAAGTTCGCGCCCTTGGCTGCGTCGCGACGTTCGGTTGCGGTCGAGTGGTTGATCTCCTCGAAGTCGCCCTGCCCGACGTCGCCGATCCACAGATCCCCAGTCAGCCGGATCGAACGAGAATCGCCACGGGTTGCGCAGCCCGTACGCCCAGATCGTCGGGTCGGCGGCACCGTCGCCGACGAACGGGTTGTCCGCGGGCACCCCGAACGGCTGGTCGCCGTCGGGCAGCGGATCGATCCGCAGGATCTTGCCGAGCCGGCTCGAGAGGTCGAGCGCATGTCGTTGCGGGTCGCCGCCAGAACCGCCGTCGCCGACGCCGACGTACAGGAGTCGGTCGGGCCCGAACGCGAGCTGGCCGCCGTTGTGGTTGGTGTACGGCTGGTCGACCGTGAGCAACTCGCGGTAGCTGTCGCGATCGAAGCGTCCGGTCGTCGGGTCGATCGCGAACTCGGCCACGACGGTGTCGCCATCGAGGTCGGTGAAGTTGACGTAGGCACGAGGCTCGGTCGGATGGAATGCGAGGCCGAGGAGGCCCTGCTCGCCGCGGGCATCGGTGAGGTCGGTGATGTCGAGCACGACGTCGCTCGACAGGTCGGTGACGGCGATCACGCGTCCGGGTTGCTCGACGACGTAGATCTCGCCGAAGCCGGTTCGGGAAGCGGCGTCGACCGGCTGATCGAACGTGCCGATCTCGAACAGTGCCACGGTCGGTTCCGACAGCGGTCCGACGGGAGCCGATGTCGTGCTCGGTCCGGTCGACGTCGACGACTCGGTGACATCGGGGTCGGAGGTGGCGGCCGCCGGCGGTTCCGTGGTCGTCTCCGCACTCGTGGCAGGCGTCGCCGAGCCGGGTACCTCGGACACCTGGGATTGACCTCGTCCGAACGAGTCGCTCTCGCTCGGACCGTCCGACCCGCACGCCGCGACGACCAGGGCGACGGCGACCGCGGCAGCGAGAGGGACTCGATTCACCCGCCCACTTCTATCGCGCTCGTCGACGCTCAGCTCGTCAGGCGCGTCGAGTCCCTCCTGCACCACGCTCACGGCGAGGCGACCATCGCTGGTGAAGATCGACCCTTGGGCCAGCCCGCGCGCCGACGACGTCGACACCGCCGACTGCGCGTACAGCAACCAGTCGTCGGCGCGGAACGGACGGTGGAACCACATGGCGTGATCGACGCTGGCCATCTGCATGCCGGGCGTGTCCCAGTCGAGGCCGAACGGCAGCATCGTGGTGTCGAGCAGGGTCATGTCGCTCGCGTAGGTCACCACGCAGGCGTGGAGCACCGGATCCTCCGGCAGGACGCCGTCGGCGCGCAGCCACACGTGTTGCTTGGTGGTCGACTGGCCTCGGCGGCTCGTCGGATCACCGTCGACGTAGCGCAGATCGATCGGCCGGGGCCGGTCGTACCAGTCGCCGATCTGTTCGGCGTACGGTGCCATGCGGGTGCGGAAGTCGGGCAAGTCGAGCGGGTCGCCCATCCCGTCAGGCATGGGGAGCTGATGATCGGGGCCGGGCTCGTCGTCGTGGAAGCTGGCCTGCAGGTTGAAGATCGCCCGCCCGTGCTGGATCGCCACGACCCGTCGCGTGGAGAAGCTGCGGCCGTCGCGGATCCGGTCGACCTCGTACAGGATCGGGACGGTCGGGTCGCCGGGGCGCAGGAAGTAGGCGTGCAGCGAGTGCACGAGCCGCCCGCGTTCGTCGATGGTGCGCGCCGCGGCGACGAGTGCCTGACCGGCGACCTGGCCACCGAAGACCCGTTGGCGGTTCTCGTCGGGGGAGCTCCCCCGGAAGATGTTGACCTCGATCGCTTCGAGATCGAGAAGTCGGACCAGGTCGTCCAGGGCCGACTGATTGGGGGCGCTGCTCTCCATGACAGCCGTCATGTTGGCACGTCGTACAGTCGCGCCATGACCTTGCTCGACCTGTCCGCCGACGATGTCCTCAACACGACCCGCGCGGTGCGCAAGCGGCTCGACTTCTCCCGGCCGGTGGAGGACGACGTGATCCGCGAGTGCGTCGCCACCGCCATGCAGGCGCCGTCGGGTTCGAACATGATGACGATGCAGTTCGTGGTGGTCAAGGACGCGGAGACGCGCCAGGCGATCGGCGAGGTCTACAAGCAGTGCTGGGCGATCTACAGCTCGACGCCGATGTTCGCGGGTGCGATCAAGAAGGAGGGCGAATCCGAGCAGGCCCAGCAGGACCGCGTCGACCGACTCGGCGACGTACCTCTCCGAGCACATGGCGGACGCGCCGGTCGCTCGTGCTCGGGTGCACCGCCGGCCGCGTCGACGGCGCGCCGGCGATGATGTCGGCGTCGGTGCTGGGCAACATCCTGCCGGGCATGTGGAGCTTCATGCTCGCCGCTCGCGCCCGCGGCCTGGGCACCGCCTGGACGACGATCTCGCTGATGATGGAGAAGGAGGTCGCCGACATCGTCGGCATCCCGTTCGACGAGATCCAGCAGGTGTGCCTCACACCGCTCGCCTACACGGTCGGCACCGACTTCAAGCCGGCGATGCGTCCCGATCCCGACACGATCATCCACTGGGACACCTGGTGACGAGGTCGTCGGCGACGCGTCCGGAGACTTTGCGGCGTGCACGCGACGGTCATCGCCGAGTTGATCGCGTCGCGATCCTGACGAGCACCCCGACCGCGAGGGTGATGGCGCCGGTCAGGATCGCCGTCGGCGGGAGCGCAGCGACGAGCGTCACGCAACCGAGCAGACCGACCACGGCGATGAGCGCCGGCCATCGTCGCTGCTCGGGTCGTAGCGTCAGCGCCGCAGCGTTCGTGATGGCGTAGTAGGTCAGCACGGCGACGCCCGAGATGCCGATCGCGCTGCGCAGATCGAGGACGACCACGAGCACGATCACCACCGCCGCGACGGTCAGTTCGGCGCGCAGCGGGAGCGAGCGGGTGGTGTCGACGTGGGCGAACCAGTGCGGGAGCTCACGTTCGCGGGCCATGGCGAGCGATGTCCGCGAGACGCCGGGGATGAGGTTCAGCAGCACGCCGAGCGCCGCAATGCCCGCACCGACGTCGACCACCGGAGCGAGCGCATCGAGACGCCCCGCCTCGATCACGACATGCAGTGGCGCCGACGTGGCGGCGAGCGCCGACGCCGGCACGACCGCGAGGGCGGTGACGCCGACGACGAGGTACACGGCCAGCACGGCGGCGAGCGCCCGCGGGATCGCCCGAGGGATCGTGATCGCCGGATCCTTGACCTCCTCGCCGAGGGTCGCGATACGGGCGTAGCCGGCGAAGGCGAAGAACAGGAAACCGGCCGACTGCAGCACGCCGTACACGTCGGTGTCGAAGGGAGTCAGTCGGTCGAGGCTCGCGTCGGGACTCGACCAGCCACCGATCACCACCGCGACCAGCGCGGCCACGGAGACGACGAGCAGCACCTTGGTGACGGCAACGGTGCGCGACAGCCCGCCGATGTTGACGGCGGTGATCAGCACGATGGCGACGACGGCCACGACCCGGTCCTGTTCGGGCCACAGGTAGGCGCCCACCGTCAACGCCATGGCCGCGCACGACGCCGTCTTGCCGACGACGAAGCCCCAGCCGGCAAGGTGACCCCAGAACGGTCCGAGCTGGCGCCGACCGTAGATGTAGGTGCCGCCCGACTGGGGATGGATCGCTGCCAGCTGAGCCGAGGACGCAGCGTTGCAGAACGCCACGACGCCGGCGATCACGAGGCCGATGATCAAGCCGGTGCCAGCAGCATCGGCGGCGGGCGACCACGCGGCGAACACCCCGGCGCCGATCATCGACCCAGCCCCGATGACCACGGCGTCGGCCACCCCGAGGCGTCGCTCCAGCGTTCCGCCCGAGGTCACGGCCTCATCATCGGCGACGGGCTGCCTCACTGGCAAGTTCAGCCCATCACCTCGACGCGCTCGTCGGACCTGCCTGTCGCCTCGCAGGATGAACGCCGCAGGCAGCGACCGCAGGTCACGGACGCACCGACTGGAGCACTCCATGACGGCCTGACTCGGGGCCAGGTATCCTCGATGTTCATGCCGTTGGATGGTGGACCGAGCGGGTTGATGTACATCCTGCGCGGCAGAGCGTTGGAGGTCCAGCGAGGTGACTCACCTGACCTGTCGGCGATCTACGCGCCCGGGACGTGGCGTCAGGCCCGTCGGTGCCTCCTCTCGGTCTGGGCGTGCAGCGTTGCGTGGATCATCGGCATCGCCCTCGGTGGTCTGGTTGCGGTGGTCGCCTTGGCGGTGACCTTCATCGGCCTCGTCCTCGCTCTGTCGACCCAGTTCGAGGCTGCATGGATCGGTTCACCCATCCGCCCGTGGACGCGGTACGCAATTCCGGTCGCGCTCGTGGGTTTCGCGACGGCCTACATCGTTCTGTAGATGCAACCCGGAACTGGAGTACTGCAGTGGAACGACGGGTGACGCCCGAGCGTCGGCAACTGGCGCTCGCGACCAAGGGCTTCATGCCCGCCGACGAGGGCGACGCGCTGTGGGATGCAGCAGTCGCCGCAGGTCATGCTGTCCCTGAGGCGCCGATGCTCGAAGTGGGCTCGTACTGCGGGCGCTCGACGATCTGGCTCGGCGATGCCGCCGAATCGGCCGGAGTCGTGCTGTTCGCCGTCGACCACCACCGGGGATCCGAGGAGAACCAGGCAGGCTGGGATCACCATGACGCCGAGGTGGTCGACGCCAGGGTCGGCAAGATGGACACGCTTCCGTTCTTCCGGAGGGCGATCCACGACGCGCTGCTCGAGGATTCCGTGATCGCCGTGGTCGGTAGGTCGCCGCTGGTCGCTGCCACCTGGACGACGCCGCTCTCGTTCCTCTTCATCGACGGGGGTCACGGCGAGGAGCCTGCCCGCCTCGACTACGAGGGTTGGACGCCGCACGTCGCGGTGGGCGGCACCTTGGCGATCCACGATGTGTTCCCCGATCCCGCCGACGGGGGGCGTCCACCGTACGAGCAGATCTTCAAGCCGGCGCTTGAGTCGGGACGGTTCCAGCTGGTGTCGGCGACCGGGTCGCTACGTGTGCTGCGTCGGGTCGACTGACGCCCTCGCCTGCGACCAGGCGCCGTACTGCCGTACGACCACGAATCGTTTCCGATCGACGTAGAGCAGCAGGAGCGAGCCGAGCGACATCACGGCGGCGGCGACGACTCCGAGCGTGACCTCCGACCCGGCGGCGATGAGAGCGCCGCCCAGGATCGGTCCGAAGACGCGTCCGAGCGCCATCACAGCCTGCGCGTCGCCGGCGCGCTCCTCGGGGAAGTTGGACCGTTCGGCGAGGAGGGTGAACGCGGCGGGCACTCCCATGAAGAACACGAAACCCCAGCCGACGAGCGCCATCGCGAACACCACGCCACTCGCGCGACGCAGCGATGGCGAGTGCACACAGGGCGGTCGCGAGGAACCACACACCGGCTGGACCGCGGCGTCCGGTCCAGCGCGCGGACGGGATCGATGCGAGCGCGTTCGCGCTGAACAGCAACGACACGGTGAGCGGCGAAAGCCCGTCGAGGTCCTTGCCGATCGCCGCGGCGTAGACGAACACCGACGAGCCGCCCAGGGTGATGGCGCTGAGGGCGATCAGGATGGCGCGAGCCGCTCTCGTCGGCGTGTGCCGGGTGCGATGGGGACGGAGCCGATCGGTGCGCGGCACCTGGCGTCGCCAGATCAGCGGCGTCGCAGTGATCACCGCGAGCAGGACGAACAGCCAGCTCAAGCCGACCGACTCCAAGACGACGGCGATCAATGGCGACATCACCACGCCGACGAGTGGACCGACCACGGCGACGTCGCCGGTCTTCTCCGTGTCGCCGAACGCGGCTTGCCAGGCGATCCAGGCGGCGACGCCGAGCGAGATCCCGCTGCCGAAGCGCATGAGCGCGAGCAGCTCGAACGTCGGTGCCACCGCCGAGGCGAGGTTGGCGGCGACGCCGATCACCGTGCCGATCACGAAGACCGAGCGGACCGGTCGCAGGAACCGTCCACCGACCCACGACGCGAGCACGAACCCTGCGAGCTGCGCGGTCGACATCCACCCCACGGTGCTGAGTGCGACGTCGTACTCCTCGGAGACCGCCGAGAGCAGGAACGGGGTCGCGGTGAAGACGGCCGTGCTGGACGCGATGGCGACGAGGAGGGCAGCAGGCACCGACGGCCGCGCTGCCGCGAGGACACGGACGGGTACCTGGAACGCCACGTCGGAGCCGTACCGCCGATCAGTCGCCGAACTCGCGACGCAGGTCGTCGCGAGCGGCGCTGATCAGATCGCGCACCTTGGTTCGCAGGGCGGGCATGTCATCCATCGTCAGGCCCTCGGTGCTGACCGGTTCGAGCACGCGCACTTCGGCTTCTGCGTATCCGAGACGCCAATCGTGCTTGCGAAGCGCATCTCGCGTGCCGTACACCGCGAGCGGCAGGATCGGAACCTGATGCTCGATCGCGAGGCGGAACGCTCCGACTTGAACTCGCGGAGTTCGCCGGTCTTCGAGCGCGTGCCTTCGGGGAAGATCATCACCGACACCTTCGAGTTCAGCCGCTCGCTCGACGCGACGAGCGCCGACGAGGTCGACTCGGCATCGCCGCGCGTCGAGCGGGATGTCGCGGGCGAGACGCATCATCCAACCGACGAGTGGGATGCGCAGGATCTCGATCTTCGACATCCACTTCATCTCGGTCGGCAGGTGCGAGATCAACAGGATGTCCACGAAGCTCTCGTGGTTCGACACGACGACGTACGGGCGACGCATGTCGTCGGGGAGCGTCCCCGGAGGTGCGGAACTTCCACAGTGGCGTGAGGCGTTCGTGGACGACGGTGAGCTTGCGGAACAGGTAGCCGGCCGCGTAGGCGCCCTTGTCGAAGGGCATCGTGACGAGGCGCACGATCGCCACCATCGGTGTCCACACGATGACCACGACGCCGAGCACGAACCAGCTCCAGATCGAGAACACGGTGCGAGCAAGGGTCGACTTCATCGACAGAGCAACGTAACAGTTGGCTCCCGCACTCACTCCGCCCGCGATGAGCGAACCGCCCGGATACCGGCTTTTCGCTCATCGGGGAGCTGGGTGGCGGCTGGGCCGTTTCGCAGGCGTGAGCAGGGTGAGCCGCCATGGGCGGCGAACTCGGAGGGCGGAAACGGGCCCGCCAGGGCCTCCGCCACCACTAGAAGGGGACGAAGACGTCGCTGGCTGGTGTGGCGCGGGTGATCGCGTCGACCGCCAGCACCACGGCGGCGGCGGTGTACGAGGTGTGTTCGTCGAACGGGAACAGCACCGGTCCGGGGTAGACGATGCCGGTCCAGTACGAGCCGTCGTCACGTCGGTGGGTGCGGGTCCAGGTGAGCAGGTCAGTGGCGGTCGACATGTCGCCGATCGAGGCGTAGGCGAGCGCACACTCGGCGGTCTCCGACGCGGTGATCCACGGTTCGTCGCTCACGCAACGGATCCCGAGTCCTTCCATCGCGAAGGTCTCCCAACCTTCGGCGAGACGAGCCTTGGCGGCTTCGCCCGTGAGCACGCCGGTGAGCACGGGGTAGTACCAGTCCATCGCCCAGCGGGTCTTGGGTTCGAACACCTCCGGGCTGTTGCGCACGGCCTCGGCCATCACGTCTGCGGCGTCGATCCACGTCGGGCGCGGTCGGCCGACGCGCTCGGCGAGGCGCGCTCCGCAACGCAGGGCGTGCTGGATGCTCGACGTGCCGGTGAGCAGCGCGTAGTCCCACGGTCGGGCGTCGGCTTCGACCGCCCACAACGGCAGGCCGTCGGTACGCCGGTGCCCGAGCACGAACTCGAGGGCGCGTTCGACGGTCGGCCACATCCGTTCGGCGAAGGCCCGGTCCCACGTGAGGCGCAGGTGGTGACTGACGCCGGTGGCGATGTAGGCGCAGACGTTCGTGTCGAGCTTGGCGTCCTCGACCGATCCGTCGCTGTGGTAGTAGGCGTGCCAGGACCCGTCGGTTCGCTGGGTGTCGACGAGCCACTCGTAGGCGCGCTCGGCTTCGTCGTGGAACCCGGCGACGTCGAGCGCCATGGCCGACTCGACGTGGTTCCACGGATCGCAGTGCCCGCCGGGGAACCACGGGATCATCCCGGTGTCGAGCTGGAGCGACACGAGGTGTTCGCCGGTGGCCTGCAGCTCGTCGGCACTGAGGACGCCCGGGAGATGAGCGACGTGCTTCACCGCCGCTCCATTGCATCAGGCGCGCGAACGCCGTGCTCCTGCTTGACGCCGTAGAAGACGATGCTCTTGCCGAGCACCGGTGACAGGACGCGGTCGGCGACCCGGGTGACCGTCGGCTGCTCCACGATGTCCCACTCGAGGAACTCGCGGTACCGCTTCACGGCAGGGTTGTCGTCGTTGCGGGGACCGACTGCGCACTTGAGCCACCAGTACGGCGAGTGCAGCGCGTGGGCGCGATGGTGTCCCTGCAGCTCGAGGCCGGCGGTGCGCAGCTTCGCCGACAGCTCGGTGGCGCTGTAGATGCGGACGTGGCCACCCTCGCTCTTTGGTGCGTGGTACTCGTCGGACAGCATCCAGTTGATCTTCTCGGGAAACCAGGCCGGCACGGTGGCGGCGAAGTGGCCGCCGGGCTTGAGGACGCGTACCATCTCGGCGATCGCGGTGACGTCGTCCTGGATGTGCTCGAGCACCTCGGAGGTGATCACGACGTCGAACGAGTCGTCGGCAAACGGCAATTTCGTGGCGTCGCCGCGTAGCACGCCCTTGAAGCGGTCGAGGTCGATCTCGCCGGCGTCGACCATCCCGCCGAGCGTGGCGCGGGTCTGGACGACCTCGTCCTCGGCGTAGTCGAGTGCGACCACGTCGGCGCCGCGCCGGGCGCACTCGAACACGTGGCGGCCGAAGCCCGCACCCACGTCGAGCACGCGATCGCCGGGCGCGAGACCCAGCTGGTCGAACTTGATCGTCAGCATCTCAGATCCGTCCGTTGGCGCGCAGCTTTGCGATGTTCTGGGGCATGGCCAGCACCTCGCGGTACTGCTCGACGGTCTGCTCGGCGCACTTCTTCCACGTCCACCGTTCGAGCACGCGTTGGCGCCCGGCAGCGCCGATCCGACCGCGCAGCTCGGCGTCGTCGAGACCGCGGGCGATCGTGGCAGCGAGCGCGTCCTTGTCGCCGGCAGGGCACTGGAGCACGGTCTCGCCGTCGATGCCGGTGACCTCGGGGAGGGCGCCGCCGTCGGTGGCGACCAGCGGTGTGCCGGTGCACATCGCCTCGATGGCGGGGAGGCTGAAGCCCTCGTACAGGCTCGGGACGACGGCCATCTCGGCTTCGGCGTAGAGCTCGACGATGCGCTCGTCGGTGACGCCGGAGACGAACTCGATGTGCGGCGCGAGACCGTACGAGTCGATCAGGTCCATCGAATGGCCCGGGCGTGGCTTGCCGATGATCGTGAGGGTCACGTCGCGCTCGGTGCGCAGCTTCGCCATCGCCTCGAGCAGGTACGACAGTCCCTTGAGGGCGACGTCGGCCGAGGCGGTGGTGATCAGACGTCCCGGACGGCGCGTGACGTGATCGAGCGGCTCGAACAGGTCGGGGTCGACGCCGACCGGCACCAGGCGCATGCGGTCGATGGCGACGCCCATGTCGGTGTGGATGTCGTCGATCGAATTCTGGCTCACCACGACGATGCGCGGCATCTTCGACGCGACCTTGCCCTGCATCTTCACGAACGAATACCACCGGCCGACCGACAGGCGCCGCGGGAGCGTCTTCGCGTGGCTCATCTCGAGCTCGCGGTCCTTGGTGATCGGGTGGTGCAGTGTGACGATCGTGGGGATCTGCTTCTCGATCTTCACGATGCCGTAGCCGAGGCACTGGTTGTCGTGTACGAGGTCGAACTCGCCGGCACGGGGCTTGAGTTCACGAGCGGCGCGGGCGCTGAAGGCGAGCGGCTCGGGGAACACGCCGGTCATGAACCACGCCATCTCGAGGAGGTCCTCGCGGGTCTTCAGCTCCCAGAACCCGGGAAAGCGACCGGGGAAGTAGTCGTTGAACGTGTCGAGGCTCGGCAGCTTGGTGAGCGTGATGCGCTCGTCGAGGATCGGGTAGGGCTGGCCGCCGAACACCTCGACGCTGTGGCCGAGGTCGACGAGTGCCTTGGTGAGGTGACGGGTGTACACGCCCTGGCCTCCGACGTGCGGCTTGCCGCGGTAGGTCAGGTACGCGATCTTGAGCGGTGCGTCAGGATCGAGACCGGCGTGTGACATCCGAGCGAGGCTATCGGCGCACGATTACCACCCGGTAACGCAACGCGGTTCCCCCAGCCCAGGTCTCCGGGGACCGCGGTGGTTCCCCGAGACCCGGGCTCCGGGAACGAGGGTGGTCACCAGGAGATGGTCATCGTGCGGGTGAGGGGTGTGGTCGGTTCCACGACGTGAGGGTCGAGGTTGTATGCGTCGGGTGGTCCGGATTGGGGTTCGACGCATGTCGCGTGTGGAGGGCTCGTCGAACACGACCCAGTGGTCGCAGTCGGATTCGATCCCGAACCTGCGGAGCGATCGGACGCTCGTAGCGGAGCACGACCGGACCGGTGTTGACGAAGCAGTCGTCCCAGGGGCCGTCGGTCGGTTCGACCAAGGCCCCGGTCGGTATTCCGACGTCGTCGCGTTGGTACATCGCCGTGGGCGCGAACTCCAGCGCATCTTGCTTGCGGAACCACGGATGCCACCCGATCTCGGCCGGGAACGCGGCGCCGGTCGACTCGACGCGGAGGGTCACCGCCAGCCGGTCGTCGTGCACGGTGACCTCTTGGGTGGCGACGCCGCCGAACTCCCACTCGAACTTCAGCGAGCACGTACACGATGTGCCTGGCACATCGTGTACGTGCCAGGGGCGGTCGAATGCGAGGCCGTGAATGGCGTGCGATCGGCGAGGTCCCGGGCCGTCGTGGTGGTTGATGTCGAGCTGGTGCGAGACGCCCTCGAACGAGAAGCGGCCACCGTGGATTCGACCGGCCCAGGGTGCCATCGGAAACGAACCCCACTGCATCGGGTGGGGTCGGTCGTCGATCGGTACGTCGATCAGCAACGGCTGACCTGCAACCACGATCTGGCCGATTCGGGCGCCGGCGTCGGGGTGAACGGTCACCGTCACGTCGCCGGAGCGCAGGGTCAGAGTCGAATCAGCGTCGGGCACCGGGCGATACTGCACCCCATGCGAGCGCTCGTGCAACGTGTCATCCGTGCGGAGGTCACCAGTCGCTCGACGCCCGACGCCGACTGGGAGGTCGCGGGATCGATCGGACCGGGGCTCTGCGTGCTCATCGGCGCCACCCATTCCGACACGCACACCCAGGCCGACAAGCTGGCCGACAAGCTCATGGGCTTGCGGATCTTCGACGACGACGCCGGTGTCATGAACCTGTCCGTTGCCGATGTCGGTGGATCGTTGCTCGTCGTGAGCCAGTTCACGCTCTACGGCGACACGGCCAAGGGGCGCCGCCCGAGCTGGATCGCGGCCGCTCGTCCCGAGCTGGCCGAACCGTTGGTCGAGCGTGTCGTCGAACGTGTTCGTGCGGCGGGCGCCACCGTCGAGACGGGTCGATTTCGCACCGACATGCGTGTCGAGTTGGTGAACGACGGCCCCGTCACGCTCATGCTCGACGTCGACTGAACCGTGATCTCCCGTTCGGTGCGCGCCGACTGGCATGTCCTCCGGATTTGTGTCAGCACGCATCGCCACCGTGGACCTCGTCGCTGACACAAACTCCGACGACGCGGATTCTCGGAGTTTGTGTCAGCACGCAGCGTCAACGTGGACGTTGTCGCTGACACAAACCGTGAGCGCCCTGACAGTGAGGACTCTGGCGGTGGTCAGGCTGGCGCGACCGACCGTCGGCTGAACCACAGCGACACCGCGAACAACGCCAGCAGTGCGACGATGAACGGTCCGTCGCCGAGGTTCGTGTACCAGGTGAAACCGTCGCGCAGGTTGACCGTCGCGTAGAGTACGCTGCTGCTCGCTGACTGCGGTGCGCTGCAGCACGGTCCCGTCGGCGTCGACGATCGCGGTGAACCCGGTGGGTGCGGCCTGGACGACCCAGCGTCCGTTCTCGATCGCGCGCAGTACGGCTCGATGCGACCTGCTGGGTCTGCACGATCGTGCCGGTGTAGCTCGCCCCGTTGGTGGGGTTGAGGATCGCCTCGCCGCCGGCCTCGATGCCTTCGCGTGCTCGCCCGGCGAAGAACACCTCCCACGAGATGACCACGCCGAGACGCGTGCCGTCGGGCAGGTCGACGTAGGCGGGACCGGTACCGGCGTTCGCTTCGTGGCCGATCTGTTCGACCGGCGCCCCGAGTGCTTCGAGAATCCCTCGCAGCGGAACGTACTCACCGAAGGGAACCCGGCGGACCTTGACGTACTGATCGATGATCTCGCCATCCGGCGCGATGACGATCTGGGAGTTGACCCGCGGGTCCTCGGTGACGCCGACGGCGAACGTTGCGTCGAGCCGTGCTGCCTCGGCGGCGATCGCGAGGTGGATGTCGGAACCGTCGAACACCGAGACGTCGATCGTGTTCTCCGGCCACAGCACGAGGTCGAGGTCGGCGTCGTCCGGGATCGAACGGGTGGCGTCGAGGTGGCGTTCGGTGACGAGGCTCGAGGGCACCTCGAGCGCACTCGTGCCCTGCTCGCCGCCGCCTTGGACGGCCGCGACCTCGAGCTGCTCGCCTGTGTCGCTTCCCTGTGGTGCGATCAGGCCGAGCAGCACGATCACGACGACTGCGAGGAGCCCGATCGCGCCGTGTGGTTCGCCCTGGGCGTGTGGGCGGAATCGT
Organism: Ilumatobacteraceae bacterium; assembly: GCA_963746285.1. Classification (GTDB taxonomy): domain Bacteria; phylum Actinomycetota; class Acidimicrobiia; order Acidimicrobiales; family Ilumatobacteraceae; genus Sva-07. The sequence goes on from CAVVAO010000018.1 coordinate 159,626, forward strand.
CGAGCGAATCCGGGAACGCGCGGCGCCGGTCCGGCCAGCGCGAAGCCGAGCTGGAACACGACCCAGGTCAGCAGGATGACGCCCCCGACGCGGACCACGTCGACCAGCGGTCCTCCCACCTGCGACATCCCCATCGTCGCGAGCGGGATGCCCCCGAACGGGAACGAGAACCGCAGCGCCTCGACCAACGTGTGGGCGAGCGGGCGGCCGATCACCCGCCAGACCCCGATGGGTGCGATCAGCGCCGCGCCGGCATGGAACAGCGAGAACACGGCCGCCGCCACGAGGTATCCGGGCAACGTCAGCTGGACCATCCAACCCATCCCGAGGTACATCCACCCGGCCCCGAAGAGCAGCCCGAGCCGCACACGCTCCCAGGTCGACGGTCGCGAACCGAGGGCGACCTCGAACAACACCACGCCGATGATCGCCAATGGCCAGAATCCCCACGGCGGCATCGACAACGCGACGAGGACACCGGAGCCCAGTGCGAGCGCCGGTCGCGCGATGCGCTGGCGAAGGGGCGGCGCGGATTCGTTCTCGAGCACCGGTGGCTCAGCGATGACGTCGGTCAAGTCGACAGTGCCAGGTTGACGACGATGCGCTTGGCGGTCGATCCGAGCGGATGACAGGCGAACAGTGTCGCGGTGGGCGTGTCGGTCGGGTCGACGATCCACAGCGAGTCGGGTGTGACGATCTGGGTGCCGGTCACGTGGTAGGTGAACGTGCCGTCGGCGGTGCTGAACACCACCTCGTCGCCGGGGACCAGCGCGTCGAGGTGACGGAACTCGGCGCCGTGGCTCGTGCGGTGCCCGGCCACGACGACGTTGCCGATCTGGCCCGGCATCGCCGTGCCGGGCCAGTGGCCGGGCCCGCGATCGAGCGTGGTGAGTCTGATTCCTTCGTGCAGCTCCGAGTCGAGTCCGATGGACGCGATGGCGATGCGGCCGAGCTGCGGGTTGTTCTCGGGTGCGCGCTGATCGCTGGGTGGAGCGATCGGCTGGGTCATCTGGAGCGCCAGGCTGGTCGTCGTCGTGGTGGATGTCGTCGTTGTGGTGGTGGTCGTCGTGGTCGTCGTCGACGTCGTGGTTGTCGTCGGTGCTGGTGCCGTCGTGGTGGTGGTGGTCGTGGCCGAGTCGGCATTGAAGGATGCGACCGTGCTGGGAGCGCTGTCGAGGTCGACGGCAACGACGACGACGCCGACGCCGAGCACGAGCAGTGCAGCGATCACCACCGCAGCGATCCGGCGCCGGCCGGTGCGTGCAGGGTCGCTCGGGGAGCCCATCACCGTGAGTCTGCCAGAACCTGCGCACGCGTGCCCGCGCGGGCAGCGACCGACCCGGCGGATCGGACGCACGCCGGGATGCCGATCCCGCGGAATCCGGCACCGGTCACGAACACGCCGCGAGGCAGGGCCGCCTCGACGGCGTCGACCCAGGCCGCGTGGTGCGGGCGATATTGGGCGAACGCCGAGGGCCAACGCGTGATCCGGATCTCCTCGGGCTCGAAGCGGACCCCGAGGTGGTGGTCGAGATCGTCGAGCACCACCCGCAGTACGTCGCCGTCGTCGAGGTGCATCACCGCCATGCCGTCTCGACCGATCGACACTCGCAGGATCTCGCCGCCGGCGGGCGGCCGCCAGTGACCCCACTTCTGCGAGGCGAACGACGCAGCGGTGACCCATCGCTGGTCGGGTTTCGGGACGAGGTAGCCGCTGAGGCCGCGCAGCCGTTCGGGCCACTGCTCGGCGCGCACGTGGAGCGTGACCATGATCACGTCGGCGGTCTCGGCCTGACCCAGCAGCGTGGTTGCCGCCGGGGCGACGCGGGCGAGTGCCACAGCGGTCGCGGCGGCCGGCGTGGCGAACACGACGGCGTCGAACGTCAGGTCATCGAGCGCCGACGAGGACTCGGTCACCCGCTGCGCCCGGGGCCGCCGACAGTGTCCAGCGACCGTCGGGCGCCGCGTCCAACGTCGCGATCGAGCAGTTCGTGCGGATCGTTCCGCCGGATGCCACCACGGCGTCTGCGACGGAGCGGACGAACGAACCGACACCACCGCGTGGCGTGGCGAAGATCGGGCTCGACGCGGCTGTCGCGGTCCCGGCCTGGGAGCGGCGCTGGCGTCGCGCGGCGAGCAGAATGCTGCGGTTGCCCTCGGCCAGCGCGGCCAACTGTGGCACCTCGGCGAGGCTGAAGCGGTCGGTGTCGGCGGCATAGATGCTGCCGACGAGCGAATCGACCAGGCGTTCGTGGACCTCGTCGCCGAATCGTGCCCGGACGAACGTGCCGATCGAGTCGGGCTCGGTCGCCGTACGCGGGAGGAACGGCTCGAGCGCAGCGCGGGCCTTGCCTCGCCACGACAACAGGCCGGTGGTGGCCAGCGGCAGCACCTTGCCGGGAAGTCCGAGCACCAGCCCGTCGGGGATCCGATGCAGCCCGTCGTGCCACACGGCGGCGCCGACAGGTTCGGGCGAGACGAGCTCGTCGCCCAGACCGACCCGACGCGCGAGTGCCACCGCCTCGGGCACCCGGGACAGGAAGGCGTCGGCGCCCTCGTCGACGCCGGTCACACCAGCGAAGGGTGAGGCGTCGATCTTGCCGCCGACGCGGTCGGCCGACTCGAAGACCGTCACGTCGATGTTGCCGATGTCGACCAGTTCGATGGCCGTGGCCAGCCCGCTGATGCCCGCACCGACGACGGCGACTCGGCCGGACGTGCTCATGGTGCGACGGCGCGGACACGTTCGGCGAGGGCGGCCATGATCGAGGCGTCGTCGTTCACGCAGGCGGTCCGGTCGAACGCGAGGCCATGCGATGCGGCGCGATCGGCGGCCTCGATGTCGAGGTCGTAGAGCACCTCGAGATGGTCTGCGACGAACCCGCAGGCACACACGATCACGCCGGCGACGTCGGCGTCGGCGAGCGAGTCGATCACCTCGAGGATGTCGGGACCGATCCACGGCTCGGGCGTGCGTCCGGCCGACTGCCAGGCGATCTGCCAGTCGTCGCCTTCGGTCAGCCCGATCCGAGCGGCGACGGCCGCCGCGGTCGAGCGCAGTTCGTCCGGGTAGGGGTCGCCCGCGTCGATGATCCGTTGCGGCAACGAGTGGGCGGTGAACAACACGCGAACCCGGCCCCCGGTTCGCCCGCGCATCTCGGTCACGCGCCGGTCCAGGTCGTCGGCAAGGAACTCGACGAAGGCAGGCTCGACCGCCCAGCTTTCGACGCCCACCGACCGGGATGTCTGCGCCCGATTCGGCGACACCCTGGCGCACACGATCGAGGTACTGGCCGATCGAATACGACGAGTAGTGCGGTGCGAGCACCAGACCGACCACCGCGTCGACACCGTCGGACGCGACGCGACGGGCGGTGTCCTCCACCTTGGGATCGGCATGCTTCAGACCCAGCGACACCTCGAACCTGCCCGGCTCGGCGGCGTCGAGGGCGAGCTGCAGACCTGCGGCCTGGGCCTCGGTCAGATGGGCGAGGGGAGACACACCCCCGATCGCCGCGTACCGGTTGGTGAGGTCGGCCAATGCCTCGGGCGTCGGCGGACGTCCCCGGCGGATGTCGGTGTAGTACGGCTCGATCTCGTCGGGGGTGCGCGGCGTGCCGTAGGCCATCAGCACGACGGCGATGCGTTCGGCCGTCATGACACCTGCGACGTTCCTGTCGGGCCGGTGCGCTCGTGGACGAGTTCGACGACGGCCCTCAGGACCCCTGGGTCGGTGTCGGGTTGGACACCGTGGCCGAGGTTGAAGATGTGTCCGGGATGCTGGCTGGCGTCGGGCAGTTCGTTGTCGCGCAGGACCTGCAGTGCGCCGTCGAGCGCGGGTTCGCGACCCGCGAGGACCAGCGCCGGGTCGAGGTTGCCCTGGACGACCAGGTCGTCGCCGAGGCGGCGGCGTGCATCGGAGATCGGGGTGCGCCAGTCGAGTCCGAGCACGGTGGGGCCGGCATCGAGCATGGAGGAGAGCAGGTGGTCGCAGCCGATGCCGAAGTGGATCGACGGGGCGTCCGGATGGCGCCGGCGCAGTTCACGGAACACGTGACGCGAGTGCGGCAGGACGTAACGGTCGTAGTCGCGGCGGCTCAACGAACCGGCCCACGAGTCGAACAGCTGGTAGGCGGCTGCGCCGTGGGACAGCTGTGCGTCGATGAACGTGATCGCCGATTCGGCCAGACGTTCCATCACCTCGTGCCAGAGCACCTCGTCGGTGTGGATGAGGGCCTTGGTGTGACGGTAGTCCTTGCTGGGGCGTCCCTCGATCAGGTAGCTGGCCACGGTGAAGGGCGCGCCGGCGAATGCGAGGAGCGGGACGTCGAGCTCGGCGACGAGCAGGTCGACGGTGTCGATCACGTAGGTGATGTCGTCGAATTCGAGCGGGCGCAGCCGCGCCATGTCGTAGCTCGATCGGAGCGGGTGCTCGGCGACCGGACCTGTGCCGGGGGCGACGTCGACGCCGAATCCGACCGCATGGGGTGCCACCACGATGTCGCTGTAGAGCACCGCGGCGTCGACGCCGTAGCGACGCACGGGTTGCGAGGTGATCTCGGCGGCGAGCTCCGGCTGCTTGATCGCATCGAGGATCGAGCCCTCGCCACGAACTGCCCGATACTCGGGCAGTGACCGACCCGCCTGGCGCATGAACCACACCGGCGTGTGGTGTCCCGGTCGACCGTTGGCGGCGTCGATGAACGCTTCACTCGCGAGGGCTGCGGTGGACGCAGGCCGGGGCGCATCGTCGTGTGCGGCGAGGGCATCCATCGCGGCACGACGCTATCGCCGGGTCTGCGACGCTGGTTCGTCCCGGTCCGGAGTCGCGCCCGCGCCGATAGCATTTCGTGACTCGTTATGACCCAGCAACACCCTGATCTCGCTGACGAACAGGCGTACATCGACCACGCGTACGAGTGTCTCGACACCAGCCGCGAGGCGGCGTGGCGCATGCGCAACATGACCGAGGCCGACCTGGGCGGTACGTTCCAGGCCCGATTCGAACGCAACGCATTCGACGAAGCCCTGCTCAAGCGGCTCGCCGATCTCGATCTCGGCAACGCATCGCTGGTGTTCGGCAGGATCGACCGCTCGGCCGAGTCGCCCGAGGCCGTGGAGAGCTTCCACATCGGGCGTCTCGCTGTCGCCGACGAGGACCGTGAACCCGTGGTGGTCGATTGGCGTGCGCCCGTCGCCGAGCCGTTCTACCGCGCCACGGGCCGCAATCCGATGGGATTGCTGCGCCGCCGGCACTTCGCTGTCGAGGGCCGCACGCTGCTGGGTCTCGAGGACGAACTCTTCGGCGAGGGCCACCTCGGCCTCGGCCACGACGAGGGCCTCGACGGCTCGACCGGCGCCGACACGGCCGACGCTGGAGGCCTGCGCGGCTACTCGACGCTGCTGGCAGCGCTCGAGCGTGGCCGCACCGGAACGCTGGGCGACATCGTCGCCACCATTCAGGGTGAACAGGACGAGATCATCCGCTCACCCCAACACGGCGTGCTGGTCGTCCAGGGTGGACCCGGCACCGGCAAGACCGTCGTCGCATTGCACCGAGCGGCCTACCTGCTCTACACGCATCGCTTCCCGCTGGAAGACCAGGGCGTGCTCGTCATCGGTCCCAATCGCGTGTTCCTCCGCTACATCGAGCGAGTCCTGCCGTCGCTGGGCGAGGCCGGCGTCGAGCAGGTCGTGCTGTCCGATCTCGTCCCAGGCGTGCGGTTCCTCCGGCCCGACGATCGTGAGGGAGCCGACAGCCCGACCACGGCACGCATCAAGGGCGACGCCCGCATGTCCGACGTGGTCGATCAGGCGATCAACGACCGGGAGCGACCCCTTCGCGACGACCTGGTGCTCCCGTTCCGCACCGGGTACGTCCGATTGCGTGTCGAGGAGTCGGCGAGGATCGTCAGGAACGCTCGGCGTCGATTCCGACGTCACAACAGCGGTCGCAAGTTCGTCGAGAACGAGGTGTGGTCCGCACTCGCGGCCACGTTCCACGACGCAGAGATCGGTCCCCGTGACGTCAAGGACACGCTGCGGGGCACGCCGGAGATCCGTGAGGCGCTCGACCGGATGTGGCCGGTGCTGACGCCGGCGCAGCTGTTGCACGACCTGTTCGGCTCGAAGGGGTTGTTGAAACTGGCGGCGCGCGGCGTGCTCGACGAGGGCGAGGCGCCTGGCGCTGTACCGACCGCGATCCGAGTCGGTCGACGACGTCGCGCTGGACGCCCGCCGACGTCGCGCTGCTCGACGACGCACGAGACGTGCTCGGCCCGAAGCCGGGCCGCAACGGCAAGATCGACGACTCCGACGAGATCCGCACGTACGGCCACATCGTCATCGACGAGGTCCAGGACCTCACCCCGATGCAGCTGAAGATGGCGACGCGCCGTTCGCTGAACGGGGCGATGACGATCGTCGGCGACCTCGCGCAGGCGACCGGGCCACTGGCGCCGACCGACTGGTACGACGTCCTCGACCATCTGCCCGATCGCAAGCCGTCGCGGGTGATCGGGCTGTCGGTCGGCTACCGGATCCCCGGCCAGATCATGGAACTGGCCAACAAGGTCATGGCGGCGGCAACGCCGATCGCTGCGGGCACCCAGTCGGTGCGCGTCGGGCGACGCCGCACCCGTCGTCGTTCGGGCGGCCGGACCGGTCGGTGCGGCCGTCGCCGACGAAGTCCGCTCGATCACGGCGTCGCTTCCGAACGCGAGTCTCGGCGTGATCGCATCCGACTCGATGATCGACGAGCTGTCCGAGCACCTGACCGCCGCCGGAGTGAATCACGGCACCGCCACCCGCACGGGCCTCGACGAGGGCGTCACGCTCGTGCCGGTCAGTGTCGTGAAGGGTCTCGAACTCGACGCGGTCGTCGTGGTGGAACCGGCGCGCATCGTCGCCGGCCACGAACACGGCATGCGCTCGCTGTACGTCGCGTTGACCCGCCCGACGCAGCGCCTGAGCATCGTCCACGCCGACGACCTCCCCGAGCCGCTGCGCTGACGTAGCGGGTGCCTGAACCGGCCGGGTGATCCTCGAGCCGAACGGTCAGCCGCCAGCACGGTCAGCCGTCGCCGGTGTAGCGGTCGACGAGGTCGGTGAGGAGCTGGAAGGCCTTGTCGCCGTCCGCTGGCCGGATCCGCACCACGGCGGTCCGCGCCATCTCGACCGTGGTGTCGATGCCGCCGACCAGTTCGGGCCGCGTCGACTCGACCTCGGGCCGTGCGACCACCCAGATCGCATCGATGCGTGCGAGCGTCGCCTGTCTCGTCGCCGGCATCGCCGATCTGCGCGCTCAGTTGGCTCATCTGTGCGGACATCTCGGCGAGCAGTTCCGCGGTCGATGCCGTCGATGGGCGTGGTGCTGGTCGGCACGGTCTCGAACGATCCGTCGACATTCACCTCGCCGTCGTCGGACTCGACCTGGACGACGGTGTCTCGGCACACGACGACACCGACACGACGGCGAGTGTGAAGGCGGCGAGTCGGAGTGGACGGCGCCGAGTGGTCACGGGGTGACCAGGATGCGTTCGCTCGCGAACGCTCCGACTCCGACGTGACGTCCGTCGATCTCGACGGTCAGGGTGCCGTCGGGCGAGGCGGCGGTCACCGTGCCCCGGTTGCCGGGCTGGATCGCGGATTCCTCGAGGAACTCGAGCAGGCCGGGCTCGAACTCGAGCTCCTCGGTGATCCGACGCACGGTGAAGGGAGTCGCCGACGTGCGATGTCGCGACAGCGGCGCCGAGTCGGGTGCTTCGTAGCCGGACCCGGGGATCGGGTTGCCGTGCGGGCAGGTCGTGGGCGATCCGAGCAGGTCGTTGAGCGCCTGCTCGACGGAGTCGCTCATGACGTGCTCCCACTTGCCGGCCTCGTGGTGCGCCTCGGCCCAGGACAGCTTGAGCACGTCGGTGAGGAAGCACCTCGGCGAGACGGTGGCGGCGCACGACGCGCTCGCCCAGCCGTCGCCCGACGTCGGTGAGGCGGATCGCCGTCGTCGGAGGTGATCAGGCCCTCGGCTTCGAGGCGCTTCATCATCTCGCTGAACGGCGGGCCGCGACGACCTGGAGCCGTTCGGCGATGCGGGCCTGGATGACGTCGACGTCGTCCTCGTGCAGCTCGAAGATGCACTCGCAGTACTCCTCGAAGGCGGGATGGTGTTCACCGCTCGCAGGCATGCCACGAGCCTACCGCCCCGCCGGATCACCCGCCCCGTGTCACACCGTGCCGGGCCTGACGTGACAGTCTGACCGTTCCGACCGACGGTTCGCGGCTCAGCGTTGGAGGCGGCGCAGCCAGCTCTCGGCGTAGCGCAGGCGCCGTTCGAGCTGCTCGGTGGTGGCCGTGGCCACTCGGGTGACGCCGGCGAGGCGGTTCATCTCACCCTGCACCTTGGCGTGCGCCCCAGCCGGTGATGTCGACCAGCCGCTTGGCGACGTGCGCGTTGCGGGTCGCGCAGGTCGTCCTTGCGTTCGGCGACGCTGAGCGACCCCGACGGAACCAGGCCGGCCGCCGTCGGAATCTCGGGGAGCTCGAGCTCAGCATCGGATCGGCGACGAACCGTGGTTCGGCGATCTCGAGCTCGTCGTCGTAGCGAGGCGCGTGCAGGTCGTCGGGCGAGAACAGCGGCTCGAATCGGACGCCCTCCTCGGTGACGGTGTGCACGGTGACGTCGGTGGCGGTCGCCGACACCACGGCGAACAGCGTCAGTTGCTCGGCAGCGTCGTCGGGATGCGTCTGATCGTCGAGGCCGCCGTCGAGCGCGAACTCGTCGCCGTCGTCGTGTCCGGCGGCCGCAGCACGTGGCGGCGCGCCTCGGCGATCTGCGAACGCGTGCTGACCGCAGCCGCGGGTCGTCGGGGATGTAGACGTACGCCTTCTGGCTGGGCCGCCCGGCCTGCCAGCGGACGAACCGGCCGACGGCCTGGCGGAAGAAGAGCTCGGTCGACGTGGTGGTGGCGAACACGCCGACGCGCAGGCGAGGAATGTCGACGCCCTCCGACACCATCCGCACCGCGACCAGCCACGGACGGTCGTTCTGCGCGAACTCGGCGATCTTCCTCGACGCGGTCGGGATCGTCGCTGACGACGACGTCGGCGGGCGTTCCGAACCGATCTCGGAGCAGTCGCGCGATGCCCTGCGCGTGGTCCTGGTCGATGGCGATGACGAGCCCTCCGGCGTCGCGGTGCTCGTTGCGGATCGCACGCAGCTGCTCGTTGGCGCCGGGCGAGCACGCTCGGCATCCATTCGCCCTCGAGGCTCAGCGCCGTGCGCAGCCGCATCGACATCTGGTCCTTGGTCAGCTCGTCCTGGAAGCTGGCGTTGACGACGTCGCCGGCCGCGGTGCGTCCACTCCATCTCACCGTCGACACGCGGGAAGTACACCGGGCGCACCACGCCACCGTCGCGGAGGGCATCGGCGTAGCCGTAGGTGTAGTCGGCGTGGGCCATGTCGCCGTCCGCCGGTCGCGTCGTAGCGCACGAACGGGATCGGCACGGCGTCGCTGCGAAAGGGTGTGCCCGACAGCGACAGTCGGCGGGCGGCGTGCCCGAACGCGACCCGGATGCCGTCGCCCCAGGCCGTGTCGTGGCCGGCGTGGTGGATCTCGTCGAGGATCACGAACCCGTCGGCCGACAGTCCGGCGCAGCTTCGCTGCGGTGTTGCCGGTGGCGATCTGCTGGTAGGTGGTGACCAGGCCGTGGACGTCGCGGGCGAGGCCGTCGCCCGGGCTCCAGTCGGGGTCGAGCTGCAGGCCGAGGCGGTGTGCGGCGAGCGACCACTGCATCTTGAGGTGGCTGGTCGGTGCGACGACGACGAGCGTGCGCGGCTCCTCGGCGAGACTGGCGCGGGCGCAGGCGAGCGCGAACGTGGTCTTGCCGGCGCCCGGGGTGGCGACGGCGAGGTAGTCCGGGTCGGCGCTCGCGCGGAACCGTTCGTACGCGGCACGCTGCCAGGGTCGCAGGATCACGGTCGGCATCGGCCCTCCGAGTGTGGCGCCTCGATGATGCGCCGACAACTTCCACCGCCCGAACGGGCCCTGGACCCGACGCACACCGGCACCCAACCCCGAAACTTGTGCGAATCTGAGTCACCAGCGCAACGCCATGCGCATGTTTCGGAGAAAGTGGGGCGAATCGGTGTGCGCACGCGAGCTAGGTTCGCTGGCGATGACCGATCGCTGAGCCGTCCAACGTTCCCTCGTTCCTGCTCTCGGAGGTGCCCTCGTGCCCGCATCGCTCATCGCCCGCTCACTCACCGTCGTCCGAGGTCCGCTCGTCGTGCTCGACGACGTCGATCTCACGCTGGCTCCCGGTCACCGCGTCGGCCTCGTCGGCCCGAACGGCGTGGGCAAGTCGACGCTGCTCGCAGCGCTGGCCGGACGGGTCGACCTCGACCGGGGAACGGTCGATGTCGCGCCCCGCACCGCGAATGTCGGACTGCTCCCACAAGAACCCGAACGATCCGGGACCGAGACCGTCCGCTCGTTCCTCGCGCGGCGCAGCGGAGTGGCGGCCGCGCAGATCGAACTCGATGCGGCGACCGCGGCGCTGGCGGTGTCGGAGTCCGGTTCGGACGACCGCTACGCCGCGGCGCTCGATCGATGGTTGGCGTTGGGTTCGGCTGACTTCGACGCGCGGGTCGGGGAGGTGTGGAGCGACCTCGGACTCGACGAACGGCTCCTGGACCAACCCACCGCATCGCTGTCCGGTGGCGAGGCCGCTCGCTCGTCGTTGGCGTCGCTCTTGTTGTCGCGCTTCGACGTGTTCCTGCTCGACGAACCGACGAACGACCTCGATCTCGACGGTCTCGAACGGCTCGAACGCTGGATTCTCGCGGTGGACGCACCCGTCCTGCTGGTCAGTCACGATCGGTCGTTCCTGCGACGCACGATCACCGACGTGGTCGAGATCGACCACCACACGCACCGGGCGACGTGGTTCGCCGGCGGGTGGTCGTCGTTCCTCGCCGAGCGGGAGCTCGCCGCGCAGCACGCTCGCGAACGTTTCGAGGAGTACGACTCGAAGCGCTCGGCGCTGCAGCGGCGCGCCCAACGGGAGCGGGAGTGGGCCACGCAGGGGCAGTCCAAGGTGAGGAAGTCCGACGAGAAGGACAAGCACATCCGTCACTACAAGATGAACCAGACCGAGCAGTTCGCCGGGCGGGCGGCTCGGACGCAGAAGGCCGCCGACCGGCTCGAGGTCGTCGAGGAGCCGCGTGAGGCCTGGGAGCTGCGGTTGACGATCCCGACCGCCGGTCGCAGCGGCGACGTGGTCGCGACCGCCCGCGACGCCGTCGTCGAGCGCGGTTCGTTCCGGCTCGGTCCGGTCGATCTCGATCTGCTCGTCGGCGACCGCGTCGCGCTGGTCGGGGCGAACGGCAGCGGCAAGACGACGCTGATCTCGTTGCTGCTCGGCCGGTTCGTCCCGACGCCGGGACGGCCGCGTTCGGCTCGAGCGTGGTCGTCGGCGAGATCGAGCAGGCCCGCACCGAGTTGCTCGGCGACGAGTCGTTGCTCGACGCGTTCACCGCTGCGACCGGACTGCAGATCGGCGAGGCGCAGAACGCTGCTCGCGAAGTTCGGTCTCGGAGCCGAGCACGTCCACCGCGGTGCCGGGACGCTGTCGCCGGGAGAGCGGACCCGGGCGTCACTGGCGCTGCTGATGGCCAATGGAGCGAATCTGCTCGTGCTCGACGAGCCGACCAACCATCTCGACCTCCCGGCGATCGAGCAGCTCGAGCAGGCGCTCGACACGTTCGACGGCACGGTGGTGCTCGTCACCCACGACCGCGACCTGCTCGACCGCGTCCGCGTCACCCGCACGCTCGACCTCGAGCGGGGATCGGTGTCCGAGCGTCACTGACCGACCAACCCGAAATTCGCGCACGACCGAGTCGTCAGCGGTCAGATCCGCACATTTTTGGCGGTGGGAACCGGAAGGGCGTGACCGACGACTTGTCGGGTCGTGAACCACAACCGAACCAGAACCCTCCTCGCAGCGCTCGCTGCGTCGGCACTCGTCATCTCGCTCGCCGCGTGCGGCAGCGACGACGACAGCTCGTCCGACACCGTCGCCGATGTCGCCGAGACCACCGATGCGACCAGCGCCGACGACATGGCGAGTGAGACGACCATGGCCGACGAGATGGCTGATGACGAGAGCGACGGCATGGACGAGATGCCTGGCGGCGAGGCCACCGTGGGCGACATCGCCGTCACCGACGTGTGGATGCGCGAGCCGGCCGACGGTCAGACGCTGACCGCCGCCTACGGCACGATCAGCAACGACGGCGACGCCGACGTCACGCTCGTGGGTGCCTCGGTGCCGTTCGACGCCACCGTCGAGATCCACGAGACGATCATGGACGACGACGGCTCGATGCAGATGCAGGAGGTCCCGGAGGGCTTCGTCGTGCCGGCCGGCGGGAGTTTCACGCTCGAGCCTGGCGGGCCGCACATCATGCTGATCGGCGTCGACCCCGCTGACATCGTCGGGACGGTCGACGTCACGATGGTCTTCGACGACGGCACCGAGGTCACCGTCGGTGCCCCCGTGCGAGCGCTCGTGATGGACGACATGAGCGGTGACATGGACGGCGACATGACGGAGACCACCGAGGGCTGACGCGCCAACCCTGTCATTTCGGGTCGGGTCCGGAAAGACAGGGTTGCCTGCTCGAGTCGATCGGTAGCGTGGCGCGATCGCTGCGCACCCGGTGCTCGAGGCGTTCTCGCCGGCCGTCCGCGAGTGGTTCGCGGCCTCGTTTCCCGAGCCGACCCCGCCGCAGGTGCAGGGCTGGCCGCACATCGCAGCCGGCGAACACACGCTGATCTGCGCCCCGACCGGCTCGGGCAAGACGCTCACGGCGTTCCTCGCGTCGATCGACCGGCTGACCACCACACCTCGGCCCGAGGAACGGTCGCACCGCACGCGGGTGCTGTACATCTCGCCGCTGCGTGCCCTGGCGTTCGACATCGAGAAGAACCTGCGGGCCCCGCTCAAGGGCATCGAACTCGCGGCGGAGCGCCTGGGCCCGTCGATCGCCGCGGCATTCGTGGCGCCCGAGGTCGGCATGCGCACCGGCGACACGGCAGCCAACGACCGCCAGAAGCTGATCCGCCGCCCGCCCGACCTGCTGATCACCACGCCCGAATCGCTGTACCTGATGCTGACGTCGTCGGCGCGCGAGACGCTCGCCGGCGTCGAGACGGTGATCATCGACGAGATCCACGCCATGGCGACCACCAAGCGCGGCGCCCACCTCATGCTCACCCTCGAGCGCCTCGAGGAGGTCACGGACACCGCCGCCGCAGCGCATCGGGTTGTCGGCCACCCAGCGACCGCTCGAGGAGGTGGCCGAGTTCCTCGGCGGTTGGGCCGAGCCCGGGCGCCGGCGGCCGGTGCGGATCGTCGATGCCGGCATCCGCAAGCAGCTCGAGGTCGAGGTCGTCATCCCGATCGAGGACATGTCGACGCTCGGTCAGGTCCAGGTCGAGCTGCACGCCCGGACCGGCGACAGCGGCGCTGACCGAGCGGCGCACGTCGATCTGGCCGAGCATCTACCCCGAGATCCTCCGACGCATCCTCGCCAACCGCACGACGATCATCTTCTGCAACGCCCGTCGCGCCGCCGAACGACTCGCCGCCAAACTCAACGAGCTGGCGATCGAGCAGGGCGTTGCCGGCATCGTCGATCCGGTGACCGGCGAGATCCTCGACGAGCTGGTCCGCGCGCATCACGGCTCGCTGGCACGCGAGCAGCGGGTCGTGATCGAGGACCGGCTGAAGCGGGGCGAGCTGCGCGCGATCGTCGCGACGTCGTCGCTGGAGCTCGGCATCGACATGGGTGCGGTCGACCTCGTCATCCAGGTCGAGTCGCCGGGCGCCGTCAGCCGCGGCCTGCAACGCATCGGTCGCGCCGGGCACCAGGTCGGCGAACCCTCGCGGGGTCGATCTTCCCGAAGCACCGCGGCGACCTGCTCGAAGCGGCCGTCGTCACCCGGCGGATGATCGACGGCGAGATCGAGTCGACGCGCTACCTGCGCAACCCGCTCGACGTGCTCGCCCAGCAGATCGTCGCCCACGTCGCGATCGTCGAGGAGTGCTCGGTCGACGAGGTCGCGACGATGGTCCGACGCTGCGCGAGCTTCGCCGAGATCTCCGACGACCTGCTGTCGAACGTGCTCGACCTGCTGTCGGGCCGCTACCCGAGCGAGGAGTTCTCCGAGCTGCGCCCGCGCATCGTGTGGGACCGCATCAACGATCGCCTTCGCGCCCGCGACGGCTCGAAGCGCCTCGCCGTCACGTCGGGCGGCACGATCCCCGACCGTGGGCTGTTCGGGGTGTTCCTGCCCGACGGCACCCGCGTCGGCGAGCTCGACGAGGAGATGGTGTACGAGAGCCGGCCCGGCGAGACGTTCGTGCTCGGGCGCGTCGACGTGGCGGATCGAGGACATCACGTTCGAGCGGGTCACCGTCAGCCCGGCGCCCGGCCAGCCGGGCAAGATGCCGTTCTGGCACGGCGACCGACCCGGCCGACCGCTGGAGCTCGGGCGGGCGCTCGGCGCGTTCGTCCGCGAGATCCGCGACCTCGACGAGACGGCGGCCATCGAGCGGCTGATGACGCACTACAACCTCGACACGTTCGCCGCCGGCAACCTGCAGCAGTACCTCGCCGAGCAGGTCGAGGCGACCGGCGCCGTGCCGGACGATCGGACCGTCGTCGTCGAGCGGTTCCAGGACGAGATCGGCGACTGGCGCATCTGCATCCTCAGCCCGTTCGGCACGCCGGTGCACGCGCCGTGGGCGATGGCGATCGAGCGCCGGCTGATGGACCGGTTCGACATCCCCGTCGAGTCGATGTGGGGCGACGACGGCATCGTCATCCGCCTGCCCGAGTCGGCGGTCGAGCTGCCGATCGAGGCGCTGATGATCGAGCCGGAGGACATCGACGAACTCGTCGTCGAGACGCTCCCGCAGACGGCGCTGTTCTCCGCTCGGTTCCGGGAGTGCGCCGGTCGGGCGCTGCTGCTGCCGCGACGCCGTCCGGATCGGCGCACCCCGCTGTGGCAGCAGCGCCAACGTGCAGCGGATCTTCTCGCGGTCGCGGCCAAGTATCCGACGTTCCCGATCCTGTTGGAGACCTCGCGGGAATGCCTGCAGGACGTGTTCGACGTGCCGGCGCTGCGCGAGGTGCTCGGGCTGTTGCGATCGCGGGCGATCCGGGTGGTCACGGTCGACACCGGCAAGGCGAGCCCGATGGCGTCGAGCCTGCTGTTCAACTGGATCGCCGCGTACATGTACGAAGGCGATGCCCCGCTCGGCCGAGCGCCGGGCGGCCGCGCTGGCCCTCGACCGGGATCTCCTGCGCGACCTGCTCGGTGCCGAGGAACTGCGCGAGCTGCTCGACCCCGAGGTGCTCGCCGACGTCGAGCTGGAGCTGCAGTGCATCGCCGACGGACGGCGGGCGCGCACCGCCGACGAGTTGCACGACGTGTTCCGCAAGGTCGGTGATCTCACCGCCGACGAGGTCGAGCTGCGATGCGACGGTCCGGGCGGGGACGGGGCCGGGGAGGACCGTGGGTGGCTGGAAGTGTTGCTCGCCGAACGACGGGTGATCGAGATCGCACTCGGCGGCGAGACTCGATTCGCCGCCGCCGAGGACGCCGCTCGCTATCGCGACGCCTTCGGCTGCTCGTTGCCGCTCGGCCTGCCGATGGCGTTCACCGACCCGGTGCCGCGCCCGCTCGAGGAGGTCGTCGGCCGGTACGCCCGCACGCACGGACCGTTCCTCACCGCCGATGTCGCGAATCGCTTCGCTGCACCACCCGAGCGCATCGCCGGCGCGCTCGCCGCGCTCGAGGGCGACGAGCGTCTCGTCGTCGGCGAGTTCCGTCCCGAGGGCGTGTCGCGCGAGTACTGCGACGTCGACGTGCTGCGCCAGCTCCGCCGTCGCTCGCTCGCCGCGCTGCGCAGGGAGGTCGAGCCGGTCGAGCAGCAGGCGTTCGCCCGCTTCCTCACGGCCTGGCACGACATCCCGCCGCATCGACGCGGGCATGGAGGCGCTCGTCGAGACGCTCGGCGTGCTGTCGGGGACCGCGCTCGTGGCGTCGACGATCGAGACCGATGTGCTCCCGATGCGCGTCGCGGGATTCCGGCCGTCGATGCTCGACGAGCTGTGCACTGCGGGCGAGGTCGTCTGGATCGGCGCCGGCGCGCTCGGCGCGCGCGACGGTCGTGTTCGGCTCTGCTTCGCCGACCAGTTGGCGCTGCTCGCACCCGGCTGGGAGCAGCGCGAACCCGTCGAGGGAGGGCTGCAGGAGGCGATCCGAACGCTGCTCGCCGAGCAGGGCGCGAGCTTCTGGGGGCAGATCCGCGGCGCGGCGCCCGGCGCCCAGGACCAGGAGTTGCTGGCGGCGCTGTGGGACCTCGTGTGGGCCGGTGAGGTCACCAACGACTCGCTCGCGCCGCTTCGTTCCGTGATCGGGGGCGCCAAGGTGCGGTCGGCGGCGAAAGGGCGGGTGGCGTACGGCCGGAGCCGGCCCCGTCCCGGTCGACTGACCCGAATCGGTCCACCCGCCGGGCAGGGACGGTGGAGCCTCGTCGAACCGCTCCTGGTCCCGAAGCCGACGCCGACCGAGTCAGCGCACGCGCAGGCGATGCAGCTGGTCGAGCGCTACGGCGTCGTCACTCGGGAGGCGGTGACGGCCGAGGGTCTCGTCGGTGGATTCAGCGCCGTGTACGGCGTGCTCAAGGTGTTGGAGGAACGTGGTCAGGTGCGGCGGGGCTACTTCGTCGACGGTCTCGGCGCCGCCCAGTTCGCCGTCCCTGGCGCCGTCGATCGGCTGCGCTCGGCCCGCGAGACACCCGACCCGATCATCCGACCCGACGATGTGCCCGATCCGATCGTGCTCGCCTCCACGGATCCGGCCCAGCCCTACGGCGCCGCGCTCGCCTGGCCCGACACGTCCGGACGGCCCGCCCGCAACGCGTCGTCGCTGGTCGTGCTGCGCGCCGGGCGTCCGCTGGTGTGGTTCGACCGGCAGGGGACATCACCTCGTGGTCTTCCCGGACGCCCTGGCGGACCCGTCCTGGGCCGATGCGCTGGTCACGCTCGTCAAGACCGGGCGTGTCCGCTCGGTCGAGGTCCGCAAGATCGACGGCAACGGGCTCGCCGACGCGCCGGAGGGCATCCTGCAGATCCTGCGCTCCGCCGGATTCGTCGACGGCTACCGCGGCCTGACCCACCGCGGCTGACCCGTCGGCCGGATGTCGGTCCGTCATCGCCCGCTTGGCTACGGTGACCCGGTGAGCGCAGCGACCGATCAGCTCAGCAGCCCCCGATCCGCTCGACGTCATCAGGTCGAAGGAGTATCTCCGGGCGCTCGTGCTGGCGGCCCTGATCGCACTCCCGATCGCCGGTGGTCGCCTACGGCTTCCTGGTGCTGATCGACTGGCTCCAGGAGGCCGTGTTCATCGACCTGCCGAGTGGGCTGGGATTCGACTCGCCCCCGACCTGGTGGCCCGTTCCGCTCCTCGCGATCTCCGGTCTCCTCGTGGCGTTCTGCATCCGGTCGCTGCCCGGCAACTGCGGCCACTCGCCGTCGGGTGGTTTCCAGCAGGGCGCGCCGACGCTCCCGATCGAGTTGCCCGGGATCGCGCTCGCCGCCCTGGCGACCTTGGCGTTCGGTGCCGTACTCGGCCCCGAGGCGCCGTTGATCGCGATCGGCAGTGGTCTCGGCGCGCTCGCGATCCGCACCGTCAGGCGTGATTCGGCGCCGACGGCGGTGGCCCTCATCGCCACGGCGGGCAGCTTCGCTGCGATCTCGACGCTGATCGGATCGCCGTTGGTCGCGGCGTTCCTGATGCTGGAGGTCGCCGGGATCGGCGGGACGATGCTCGCGGTGGCGCTGCTGCCCGGCTTCTTCGCGGCCGGTCTCGGATTCCTCGTCTTCGTCGGGCTCGACTCGCTCACGGGGCAGGGCACGTTCTCGCTCGCGATTCCCGACCTCCCTGCGTTCACCACGCCGACGGTTGCCATGTTCGCGTGGGCGTTGGTGTTCGGCCTGCTCTGTCCGCTGATCGGGTGGCTCCTGTACACGATCGCACTGTCGGTCCGCACACTGGTGCACGACCGCCGGCTCCTCGTCACCCCGTTGCTCGGGCGTGACGATCGCCGTCCTCGCGATCGCCTTCGACCAGATGACCGATCAGGGGATCGACAACGTGCTGTTCTCCGGGCAGGCGCAGCTGCCGCTGCTGGTCGAGCAGTCCGCGACGTGGTCGACCGGCGCGCTTGCTCCTCGTGATCGTGTGCAAGGGACTGGCGTACTCACTGTCGCTCAGCGCATTCCGTGGTGGACCGATCTTCCCGAGCCTGTTCATCGGCGGTGCGCTCGGCGTCCTCGCCGGCGAGCTGCCGGGCATGTCGCTCGTTCCGGGACTCGCGATCGGGATCGGCGCGATGTGCGCGTCGATGCTCAAGCTGCCGTTCACCTCGGTACTGCTGGCGACGGTGCTGCTGTCGAGTGACGCCTACGCCGTCATGCCGCTGGCGATCGTCGCGGTCGTGGTGGCCTACGTCGCTGCGCAGTGGCTCCCGGCCCCGCAGAGCTGGCTGGATCGAACGGTGTCGTCGACTCCGAGACCGCTCGCGACGTCGCCGTCGTCCTGACGGGCGAGCGCAGACCGCGACGCTGCGCCCCTGGTCAGGGGCCGATCGGGCGGTTGACGTTTGCGCAGCGACCGGGCGCGGGTAGGGCTGGAGGTACGCAACCCATCCGAGGAGGATGAACATGTTGACCCTGAGCCAGCCCGCCGCCACGATGCTGACCGACGTCCGGTCGCAGCAAGGAATCCCGGATGATGCGCTCTTGAGGGTCGCCGGAGCGACCGACGGCGAACAGGGGATCTCCCTCGGCTTCGTCGACACGCCGATGGACGGCGACCACACGGCCAGCGCGCACGGACTGTCGTACTGCGTCGCCCCGGACGTCGCCGATGCCCTCGACGCCGCCAGGATCGACGTGCAGGACCCCTCGGTCGATTCGACCGGCCCGGGTCACCTCGTGATCGTCCCGGCCGACTGATCGTGCGCACCCCGTTCTCGTGAACTCGTTGGCGACTATGTCGCGCACGAGTTCACGGGAACGCTGAGGGTCAGCTCGGTGGTGCGACCGAGTTGTCCGACACCCAGTTGCCGTGGAATCCGAACGGCACTCGCTGCGGCAGGTGGATACGGGCGACCTCGGGTCCGGTGATGTCCTGCGCGTCGAGGATGCACAGCTCGCTGGTGTCCGACGCCGGGTCGTACACGACGGTGAGGATCCAGGCGTCGTCCTCGGCGTTGCTGTCGGCCTTGGGGACGACCAGCGGCTCGGCGCCACCTCGCCCGGGACCGAACTCGTGGGCCTCGGTCGTTCCGGCATCGAGGTCGTGCTTGAGGATCGCGCCGTGCAGGTTGGGGCCGCCGACGCCGACCTCCGAGGTGTAGCCGAAGCGGTGACGCTGCAGGCCGACTCTCGGATCGTGGCGCGGGAACTCCTGCGGGCGGTCGTCGAGTCGGGTCTCGAACACCCGCTTGGCCGCCGGATCGATCACCCAGCGGTCGAACGTGGACAGACTGTCGGTGAACGGGCCGCGACGATCGGTGTCCATCATCCGGTCGTACCGGCACACGTCGACCACGACGGTGCCGTCGTCGGCGTCGTAGGCGTTGAGGGGATGGAACACGTAGCACGGGTCGACGTCGCACCAGATGATGTCCTCGGCGGTGCCGGACCTCGGGAGCAGCCCGACGCGTCGCGGCGCGATCCGGCGCCCACGAGAACGGCCACGGGTACCCCTCGACGACCACGTCGAGGTTGACGGTCACCGGCAGGTCGTACACGACGGCATAGGTGTTCGTGAGCGACATGTCGTGGATCATCGGCATGTCGGGAACCGGGACGTCGAGGACCTTCGAGACCCGTCCGTCGGGGCCGACGACGACGTACTGGACGTGATCGACGAGGTCGGGCCAGTGGTAGGCCATGGCGTGGAGTTCGCCGGTTGCCGGGTCGTACTTCGGATGGGCGCTGAAGCCGTTCGGCAGGGTGCCGAAGAACCGGTTGGTGCCGAGCGAGTCGAGCTCGTAGCCGAGTTCGACGGGTGGCGAACCGGCCTCGACCATCGCCCACGTGGTGCCCGCGAACCCGCCGACGTTCGTGTTGGGGGAGGCCCCGTCGTCGCCCGCGACGTCGTCGGTTGCGGTACCACTCGGCCCGACCTCCGCGGAGCCGTACGCCGTGCACCATGCCCGCGCCCATGAACCAGTGATGGACGGCCGGGTCGATGTCGGATCCGGGGTTCGGACCGTTGCGCAGCCAGCGGCCTTCGAGATCGGCCGGGATCTCCCCGGTGACGCGGAGGTCGAAGGCGGTGAGCTCCTGCTCGACCGGGGCGAAGTTGCCGCCGAGGTACGGGTTCTCGCTCGGACGTGGCGTACGGACGGAAGCAACGGTGTCGGTCATGACCCCACCATGACCGATAGGTGAACACCTGTCAACCCAAATCTTGCGCACAGATCGTTTGCGTGACGGTTCCGGTGACCCGTCCCCGCGAAATCGCAACGCAAACGTGGTGTTGGCCGGGGTGTCAGTCCTTCGGTTGGACGGCGCGGAGGCCGGCCCAGGCGAGATCGGCCACGACGTGGGCGATCTCGTCGGGATCGAACTCGTCGCCTCGCTCGACGAGCAGGCGACTGGCGCCCTCGGCCATGCCGACGAGCGAATGGGCGATCGTCGTGCGGTGGCGCTCGTCGATGTCGACGGCGATCAACGGCGCGACCGCCTTGGCTGCCTCGGCGGTGATCCGGATGACCGCGGCATTGAACTCGTCGTCTCGGCGCGTGCCCGAACCGAACAGGAACCGGAAGGCGTCGTGGTCTTCGGCGACCCATCGGAAGTACGCACGGAACCCCAGCTCGGTCTGGCTCTTGCCGTCGACGGCCTCGGCGGCAGCTTTCGCGATGTTGGCGAGGAGCCGATTGCCGACCTCGTCGATCAGCGCCTGGTAGAGGTCGCGCTTGGAGTCGAAGTGCTGGTACAGCACGGGCTTGGTGACGCCGACGGCATCGGCGACGTCGTTCATCGACGCACCGTGGAAGCCGTGTGTGGCGAACACCTCGAGTGCGACGTCGAGGATCTGTTCCCGCCGGGCGGTGGCTGTGAGACGAGGGGACATCAGTTACCGAATGGTAACGGCAGCGATGGCATCACGGAATTCGGCAGTGATCGAGGTCAGAAGCCCCGCTCGCGATCGTCGCGCTCGGCGGCCTTCACGGCGTAGCCGACGATGATCGACGGTGCCAGCAGGACGCAGCCGATCACGAACGAGATGGTCACGAGCGTCGCCATCGTCGGGGAGAATCCGACGGCGAAGGCGATGAAGAACAGCGCCATCGCGAGCGCGACGAAGAGATAGCCGACACGGTTGGCGAGCAGCGTCCACTTCGCCATCCGAGCGCGGCGGGCGCGGATCGGATCGGTCTCGTCGGGCGTTGCAGGAGGCGTCGGCATACAGTCGGGTCATGCTACGAGCGCGACGCCACCGGTCATGACGGTCGATCTCACCCACGACGGGTTCGTGTCGGTCGTCACGCTCGACCGGCCGTCGAGACGCAACGCCGTCGACCACGCCACGCTGCTCGAACTCCTCGATGTCCAAGCGGCGATCGCCGCGCGCACGCCGGATGCGATCCGGGCGGTGGTCCTGACGGGCAAGCCGCCGGCGTTCAGTGCGGGCGCCGATCTCAACGGGGTCGAGGAGGGCCAGTTCGCCACCGACCTCGCGGCGGTGCTGCGCGGGTTCGGCCGCCTGTCGGTCCCGGTGATCGCCGCGATCGACGGTCCGGCCTTGGGCGCAGGAGCCCAGTTGGCCATCGCGACCGACCTGCGGGTGGCGACGCCGACGAGTGTGTTGGGGATTCCCGCGGCGAAGCTCGGCCTGGTGGTCGACCACTGGACGATCCGCCGGCTTGGCATCGGAGTTCTCGCCGCCGATCGCCCGAGCGATGCTGCTCGCCGCGCAGACCTACACCGCCGAGCAGCTCCACGCTGCAGGTGGCATCCACCGGCTGGGGACGCTCGATGACGCGGTCGCCTGGGCGCACGAGCTGTCGCACCTGGCGCCGCTCACCATCGCCGGCCACAAGCTCGGCCTCGAGCACGCAGCGGTCGAGCCCGGTCTCGACGACGACTTCGAGGCGGCGCGCAGCGCTGCGTGGGCGAGCGCGGATGCCGAGGAGGGCAGGACCGCCTTCCTCGACAAGCGCCGCCCGAACTTCACCGGCCGCTGATCCGTGTCGCTCAGATGCCGATGCCGTTGCGGGTGTCGAGGAGTCGGGTGGGGTTGGTGGTGGGGGTGTAGCCGGAGTCGTTGGGGAAGTGGCCGTTGAGGTCGGCGAGGACGTCGATGGTGGTGTCGCTGTAGATGCAGACGCGTCCGTTGGTGCCGGGTCGGGCGATGACGAGGTTGGGGATGGTTTGGCCGGTGGTGAAGTTGAGGTTGGAGGCGTCGGGTCGGGGTTGGCCGCAGGGGTAGATGGTGGCGAAGCCGGCGGTGCGGGCGTTGACGGCGGTGATGTTGAGTACGACGGCGTCGGCGTTCGCGGGGACGCCGGCGATGTTGGTGGTGGGGAGTTCGAGTGTCTGGTTGGCGGCGAGGGCGGTGGCGGGTGCGCCGATGCCGTTGCGGGTGTCGAGGAGTCGGGTGGGGTTGGTGGTGGGGGTGTAGCCGGAGTCGTTGGGGAAGTGGCCGTTGAGGTCGGCGAGGACGTCGATGGTGGTGTCGCTGTAGATGCAGACGCGTCCGTTGGTGCCGGGTCGGGCGATGACGAGGTTGGGGATGGTTTGGCCGGTGGTGAAGTTGAGGTTGGAGGCGTCGGGTCGGGGTTGGCCGCAGGGGTAGATGGTGGCGAAGCCGGCGGTGCGGGCGTTGACGGCGGTGATGTTGAGTACGACGGCGTCGGCGTTCGGCGGGGACGCCGGCGATGTTGGTGGTGGGGAGTTCGAGTGTCTGGTTGGCGGCGAGGGCGGTGGCGGGTGCGCCGATGCCGTTGCGGGTGTCGAGGAGTCGGGTGGGGTTGGTGGTGGGGGTGTAGCCGGAGTCGTTGGGGAAGTGGCCGTTGAGGTCGGCGAGGACGTCGATGGTGGTGTCGCTGTAGATGCAGACGCGTCCGTTGGTGCCGGGTCGGGCGATGACGAGGTTGGGGATGGTTTGGCCGGTGGTGAAGTTGAGGTTGGAGGCGTCGGGTCGGGGTTGGCCGCAGGGGTAGATGGTGGCGAAGCCGGCGGTGCGGGCGTTGACGGCGGTGATGTTGAGTACGACGGCGTCGGCGTTCGCGGGCACGCCGGCGACACCGGTGACCTGCAGCTGGATCGTCTGGGGTGACGGCGGCAGGACGAAGCTGAGCTTGCGCACCTGCGACGACCCGTTGAGCGTGTAGTACAACGCCGCGCCACCTGGTTCGTTCACGAAGGTCATGTCGGCGAGCCCGAATGCGTCGGTGAGGATCGGACGAGCGAAGTCGACGCCACCGGCGGCGTCGCGCAGCCAGATCTGTCCTCGGCCGCCGTCGGCGAACAGGTATCCGCCGACGTACTGGTTCGGCCATGTGCCGTTCGGCACGAATGCACCGGCGGTGATGAAGGTCCCGAGCGAGCGGGGGTAGTCGAGGATCGGATCGGTGAACCCCGGCGGTGGGCCGGCGCACGGCGGATTCTGCCCTCGAGGGCACTGACCTTCCCGCGCATTCCATCCGTAGTTCGCTCCTGCGGCGCCGAGGTTGACCTCCTCGCGCGCGCTCTGGCCGACGTCGTTGACGAAGAACCGCGGCGAGTTCGGATCGAACGCGAACCGGTACGGGTTGCGTAGGCCCCACGCGTAGAGTTCCCGGCACTGCGTCGAGGGGGTCGCGCTCGTGTTGCCTCTGCTTGCCGCAGGCCACCGTGCCGGCTCCACCCAGCGGGTTACCCGGCGCCGGCGCCCCGGTGAATCGATCGAGACGAAGGATCTTGCCATTGAGCAGTGACAGGTCCTGTGCGGCGTCGTTGGTCCCGCCACTGCCCGAGTCGCCCCGCGGGTCTCCGCCTGCATCCCCCGTGGCGACGTAGAGAAACCCGTCCGGGCCGACGTCGAGGTCGCCGGCGTTGTGGTTGCCGTTCACCGAGGAGATGTTGTCGATCAGGACCTGTTCGGACGCGACGTCGATCTGGTTCCCGGACATCACGAACGCGCTGACCCTGTTCACGCATCCTCCGGGCGCCCCCGGCGCAGTTCGGGTGTAGAACGCGTAGACCCGTCCGGATGTCGAGAACGTCGGGTCGTGAGTGAATCCGAGCAGACCACGCTCGCCGCCACCGCACACCGCCAGCTGTGCAGCCGGCGTCGGATTCAGTTGGCCGGTCCTGGAGTCGATCAGTCGAATCCGGCCCGAGTCCTGCTCGAGGACCACGACCCGACCACCCGGCAGCGCCTCGACAGCGGTCGGCGACGGCACGGTGGCGACGAATGCATCGGTGAGACCAGCTGCCGGCGCAGCCGTGGCGCGGTCGGCTCCGGAACCGACGACGACAGCTGCGAGCGTGATCGCTGTCGGCGGCGAGCCAACGCATCTCCGACACCGTACCCAGGGGGTCGCTCAGAGGTTCGGCGGGAGCAGCCGGTTGACGTTCTGGAAGAAGAAGTACAGGACGATCACGAACGGGACGATGCCGACCAGCAGACCGACCCAGTCGCGCTTCACCTTCCGGCTCAGCAGGTACGACCCGATGCCGATCGCCGCCAGCAGCAGCCCCCACAGTGCCACTTGCCCGTTGGCGCCGGGGTCGCTGAACCATCCCTCGGCGAACGCGTCGGCGATCCCGTCGTTGATCTGCTCGTCGTCGAGCTCGGTGACACTCATCGTCGGGTCGTCGATGACATCGGTCGACGAATCGACGACGGTGTTCGACGGGTCGGGATCGGTGGCGGCTGCCTCGTCGAGCGGACGTCCGTAGTTGATCGTCGGTTCGGCGACGATGCCCGTGGTCGCGTCGGGATCCAGCTCGGCGGAGACGATGATGCGTTCGCGAGCGGTGTACTTCGGATGGCACGACGTCAACGTGAGTGTCGACAGGGTCGGATCGGTCGTCGCGATCACCTCGTAGTCGCTCGGCGACACGATCCTCTGACCGGTGACGCGGTAGACGTACCGGCCGCTGAGCGTGGTGACGATGATCTCGTCGCCGTTGTCGAGCTTGTCGATGTCGAAGAAGGGCTGTCCGAAGGTGGTGCGATGCCCGGCGATGGCCGAGTTCCCGAGCTGTCCTGGCAGTGGAGTCTCGGGATAGTGCCCCGGTCCCTTCTTGAGGTCGTTCTTGTCGACGCCCGCCACCACGATCTTGTCGACGCCGATCCGTGGCATCTCGATGCGGGCGATCGGATCGCCCTCGGCGACGGGAGGCAGGGCCGCCGCTGCGACGGCATCGGGCGTCGTGGTGGAGGCAACGGTGTCCTGCGGCACCGACTCGGTGGGGATCGTCTCGACGCTGGAAATCGACGGCACCGTGTCGTCGACCGTCGTGGGCGTCGGTGTCGGCGAGGCCGTCGTCGGCGGCGTGCCTGCGAGCAGTTCCTCGAATTCGTTCTCGAGCGAGTTCTGGGCCCGGGCGGTCTCGATGCCGGTACCCCACAACTGATAGGCGACGAAGCCGAACAGCAGGAGCCCAATGGCGATCAGCGTCTTGCCGACGCCGCCGACCCACCATCGCCAGTCGTGTGGCGGCGCAGGACGATCGAACTTGCGCACCCTGGGCGGGCGCGGCGAGGGTGGCCCGTCGTCCGACACGGCACCGAAACTACCGGTGTCGTGCTGGCGGCGGATCGCGGCGCCCCGAGTTGACGAACACTTCACGACCTAGCGTGTCGGGCATGTCGGTGGTGGACCTCGATGACGCGGTCGCCGTGCTCGGTCGATTCCCGGCGCTCGCGGGAGCCACATTGCGGGTCGAGGAAGGCGAGATCGTGCTGCTTCGTGGCCCCAACGGCGCGGGGAAGACGACGCTCCTGCGCCTGTGCGCCGGGTTGCTGCCACTGGTGCGCGGCACCGGCACCGTGTTGGGCCTCGACCTCGCGACCCACCGCGAGTCGATCCGCCGGACCGTCGGGTTCCTCGGACACCAGAACGGGCTGTACCTGGATCTCACCGTCACCGAGAACGTCCGGTTCTGGGGTTCGACGGTCGGCGCCTCCGACGCCGAGATGCATGCAGCGATGTCCCGCCTCGACGTGGCGGGCCGAGTCGCCGATGTCGCCGTGTCGAAGTTGTCGGCGGGCCAGAGGAGGCGGACTGCCCTCGCCTGTCTGATCGCTCGACGTGCGCAGTTGTGGCTCCTCGACGAACCCCACGCGGGCCTGGATGCCTCGGCGCGGGACGAACTCGACGACACGCTCCGCCGAGCGGCGGCCGCAGGGGCAACGATGGTGGTCGCCAGCCACGAGCTCGAACGCGCTGGCTCGCTGGCGACTCGAACGGTCGACGTCGTTGCAGGTCGCGTCCACGCGGTTCCCGGAGACCCGGGCTCGGGGGACCCGGCGGGCCGCGGATCCGAGGGTGGGCGATGAGCACGATGCGCATCGCTCGCGTCGTCGCGGCCAAGGACCTCCGCATCGAATGGAACAGCCGGGTCTTCGTCAATCAGGTGTTGCCGTTTGCCGGGGTCACGATGGTGATCTTCGCGTTCGCCCTCGACGCCGACTCGGTGCTGCAGCGGGTGGCACCTGGCCTCGTGTGGCTGGCGACGATGTTCTCGATGCTCGTGCTGGTGCAGCGCGCCTTCGCAGTGGAGACCGTCGACGGCGCGCTCGACGCGCTCCGTGTCGCCGGTGTCGACCCTCGCGCCATCTACCTGGGCAAGGCGGCGGCGTTGGGAGTGCAGCTGCTCGTGCTCGAAGTGGTGTTGCTCGCCGCCGCCGTCGTCCTCTACGGCCAGACGATCCCCGCCGACGGCTGGGTGCTCCTCGTCACAACTCTCATCTCCGCGACGTGCGGGCTCGCCGCAGTCGGTACCCTGTACGGAGGCCTTGCCGCAGGGTTCACGGGTCGCGAGACGCTCCTCCCGCTGCTCACGTTCCCCGCGGTGGCGCCCGTCCTGATCGGAGCAACGCGAGCGGTCGAAGCAGCGCTCGGCACGGCAGGTGCGGTGGTGTCGGACGGCTGGCCCTGGGTGGGCCTGCTGGTCGTCTTCGCCGTCGCCTTCGGTGTCGGTGGTGCCCTGGCGTTCGGTCCGCTGATCGACGAATGACGAGAATCCCGCCCCCAGCCCCTCCCATCCATCGCAGGAATCGGACATGACGACGACGGATCCCACGCTCAGCCCGACCGATCCGGATGGCGCCCGACCGGACACCGGTGCCGGAACCGGCACCCGGGGCACCCGCATCATCGGGATCGCCACGATCGTCGCGATGGGATGGCTCGTCGCCTTCGGTCTCGGATTCTCGCCAGAGGATCGTGACCAGCGCGAGAGCGTCCGGCTGCTCTACGTGCACGTGCCGACCATCTGGATCGCCTACCTGGCGTTCATCGTCACCGCGGTCGCGTCGGGTGTGTACTTCTTCGGCAAGCAGCACTCGATGGGCTGGGACCGACTCGCCGGCGCCAGCGCCGAGATCGGCACGGCGTTCGTGGCCGTCACGTTGGTGATCGGCGCGATGTGGGGGCGCCTCACCTGGGGTGTCTTCTGGCAGTGGGACGCCCGGCTGACCACCACGGCGCTGCTGTTCGTGACCTACATCGGCTACTTGGCCGTGCGCCGACTCGACGGAACGCACGAACAACGCGCCCGGCGCAGCGCCGTGATCGGCATGCTCGCCGTGCTCGAGATCCCGCTGGTGCACTGGAGCGTCCGGCTGTGGCGCAGCCTGCACCAGGAGGCGACCGTGCTGGGCACCGACGGCGACGTCAGCATGGACGGACTGATGCTGTTCAGCCTGTTCGTCGGGGTGATCGCCTTCTCGCTGTTGTACCTCTGGTTGGTGCTGCATCGAACCCGGGTGATGGCCATGGAGGACCTGCTCGACGATCGAGG
Organism: Ilumatobacteraceae bacterium; assembly: GCA_963746285.1. GTDB lineage: Bacteria > Actinomycetota > Acidimicrobiia > Acidimicrobiales > Ilumatobacteraceae > Sva-07. The sequence goes on from CAVVAO010000018.1 coordinate 187,742, forward strand.
GCTCGACGATGCGCTCGCCGCGCGACGTGCCGAGGGTGGCCCGGCCGACGCTCGTCCGATCGACGGCGACCCGGTCGACGGCGACCGCATGCAGGAAGGAGCGCGCTGATGGAGGACGCCGGATTCATCATCGGTGGCTACGTGCTCACGTTCGTCACCGTGTCGTTCATGTCGTGGCGGGTGTTGCGAGCCGGCAAGCGACTCGGCAAGCAGGTGCCCGACGCGGACAAGTACTGGCTCTGAGCGAGCAGAATGAACCCAGCATGAACGACGACGCGACCGACATCGATCTCTCGCCCCGCACGCCGGTCGGGCCGGCTGCGCCCGTACGCCGGAGACGTAACTGGCTGCCGTTGCTCGTGCTCGGTCTCGTGGTGATCGCCGGCGGTGTGATCGTCACGCAGTTCCTCACACAGGCCGTCGACTACTACTGCAACGTCGACGAGGTCGGCGACCGCAACGGATGCGACGAGGGCCGCCGCATCCGCCTGCAGGGCACCGTCGACGAGGATTCCGTCGAGCGTGTCGCGAACACCACGGTGTTCACGATCTCGTTCAATGGCGAGACGATGCCCGTCAGCTACGACGGTGAACCGGGCGGCATCTTCAAGGAGTGCATCCCCGTGGTCGTGCACGGCGTGATCGAGGACGGCACCCTGCTCGGCGATCGTGTCGAGGTCAAGCACTCCGACGAGTACGTCGCCGTCAACGACGACCGAGTCGCCGACGCTGAATCAGCCGGCTGCGTCGACGCTCCCACGACGTGATGTTCGCGGCGAGCATCAACTCCGCGCTCGGACGTGCCGGGCTGCTCCTGATGCTCGCGGCGTCGGTGTTCGGGGCGCTCGCCGTGCTCTACGGCATCCGCCGGCGCGACCGCAGGCTGCTCAAGCAGGGACCGATCTACGCGTGGATCGCGTTCGGCGGCATCGTGCTCGCGGTCGTCATGATGCAACGGGCGCTGATCACCCGCGACTTCTCACTCGCCTATGTCCAACAGGTCGGCTCCGCCGACACGCCGATGCTGTACAACATCGCCGCGATGTGGTCGGCGCTCGAGGGCTCGATCCTGCTGTGGGCGCTGATCCTGGCTGGGTTCACGGCCGCGGTCGCCTGGCGGTTCCGCAAACGCACCGACGACATCCTCGTCGGCTGGGCGCTGATCGTGATGTTCGTCGTCGCGGCATTCTTCGCGATGTTGAGCTTCGGTCCGGCCGATCCGTTCGCGGCCGGAGCGCCCGGCGTCACGAGCGGTCCCGGCCCCAACCCGCTCCTGCAGAACCACATCCTGGTGCTGTTCCACCCACCCATCCTCTATCTCGGCTATGTCGGCTTCACGGTGCCGTTCGCGTTTGCGATCGCCGCGCTCGTCACGGGACGCCTCGGCGAAGGCTGGCTGATGGAGACTCGCCGCTGGGCGCTGTTCTCGTGGGCGTTTCTCACCATCGGGATCATGCTCGGTGCGTGGTGGAGCTACGAGGTGCTCGGCTGGTCGGGAGTGTGGGCGTGGGACCCGGTCGAGAACGCATCACTCCTGCCGTGGCTCACGGGGACCGCCTACATCCACTCGGTGTTGGTCCAGGAGCGCCGCGGGATGCTGCGCGTCTGGAATCTCAGCCTGCTCGTGGCCACCTTCGCGCTCACCATTCTCGGCACGTTCCTCACGCGGTCGGGGATCCTCAGTTCGGTCCACGCCTTCGGCGACGGACCGGTCGGGAACTGGCTGCTCGCCTTCTTCGGGATCGTCGTGGTCGTGTCGCTCGGACTGATCGCCTGGCGTGGCGACCGTCTGCGATCGCCGGGCTCGATCGATTCGCCGCTGTCGCGCGAGGGGTCGTTCCTGGCGAACAACGTGTTGTTCACGGTGTGGGCGTTCATCGTGCTGCTCGGCACGCTGTTCCCGCTCCTGGTCGAGGCGATCCAGGACCGCCAGACGCTCGTCGGCGCTCCGTACTTCGATCGGCTGTCGCAGCCGATCGGGCTGATGCTGTTGTTCCTGATGGGTGTTGCTCCCGTGCTGCCGTGGCGCAAGGCATCCGCCGAGTTGTTGCGCACCCGCTTGTTCTGGCCGGCGTGGGCCGGCGCGCTCGGCCTCGCGATCGCCGTGTTCGTCGGCGCGACGGGTTGGGCGCCACTGGTGGCGTTCGGTCTCGCCGGCTTCGCCATGGGCTCTGCGGTGCGACAGCTCGCACTCGCCACTCGCCGTCAGGGATGGCGCGGGTTCGTCGGACGAGCCAACGGCGGCATGATCGTGCACATCGGCGTGATCGTGATCGCCGTCGCGCTGGCAGCCTCGAACAGCTTCACGCACTCCGCGACGCTCGACCTGCGTGTGGGCGAGGTCACCGAATGGGGTGGCCACACCTTCGAACTGGTGTCGGTCGACGAACGCACCAACGATCGTGGCAGTGAACGTCGGATCGCTGCCAACGTACGTCTCGACGGCGGCCAGGTGTACCGGCCGGCCACCACACGGTATTTGAACATCGGCGCCGACATCGGTACGCCGTCGGTGCGAACCGGCTGGAACGAGGACATCTACCTCACGCTCGGCCAGGGGGCTGCTCCTGGCGACACCGAGGCCACGATCCGGGTGTTCGTGAAGCCGATGATCCTGTGGTTGTGGATCGGCGGCGCCGTCATGGCGCTCGGCACGCTCCTGGCCGCGTTCCCCGGGTCGCGGCGCCGCAACGCCATCGATCCCGTGTCGGCCCCGATCGGGCTCGCAGGTTCCGACCCGCACGATGCCGAGCGACGATGCACACGCACCGGCCGACAGCGCCGAGTCCGAGGACCGGCCGACGGAGGTGCCGGTGTGAGCGACCTGCTCGACGACCGGGCCCCTGTGGATGCTCCGGACGGCGACGCCGCGCCGCGCAGCCGAACCCGCCGGCTCGCTCCGCTCGTCGTCGGCGTGCTCGCTGTCGTGATGGTCGGCCTGATCGTCGTGCTCGCCGGCGCATCCCCCGACGACGGTGGCACCAGCGCCGACTCGCCGCTGATCGGTCGCCCGGCCCCCGAGGCCACCGGCACGCTCGGTGACGGCACGTCCTTCGACCTCTCGCGTCGCAAGGGCAGTTGGGTGGTGCTCAACTTCTTCGACCCGACGTGCGTGCCGTGTATCCAGGAGCATCCCGAACTGGTCGCCTTCTCCGAGGACCAGGAGACGCTCGGCAACGACGGCGCCGAGCTCTACTCGGTGATCACCCGCGGTGAGCAGGACGAGATCGAGGCGTTCTTCGCCGACAACGGCGGCGACTGGCCGGCGATCTACTCCGAAGCCGACGAGTTCCCGGTTGCGTTCGGTGTCGCCCAGGTGCCCGAGACGTGGATCGTCGACCCGAGCGGGGTCGTGCAGTTGCGGCTCATCTCGACGGTCACCGCCGAGCAGCTCAACTCGATCCTGCGCCAGTACCGGGAGCAGTACGGCTGATGGCGAGCGAACTGAACCGCCGGGTCAAGCGGTGGCCGGGGTGGGTGGCACTGATCTTCGTCGTGGCCGGATTCCTCGCCGTCGGCGTCACCCGCGACTCGGGTCCCGAGAGCCAGAGCGATCGCATCGACGAGCTCTCCAAACGGGTCGCCTGCCCCATCTGCGACGGCGAGAGCGTGTTCGAGTCACAGAACAACGCGTCGGTCGCGCTGCGCAACCAGATCGCCGACCTCGTGGCCGACAACGACCTGAACGACGCCGAGATCATCGCGTTCATCGAGACCCGCTACGGCGCGCAGGTGTTGCTGGTGCCCAAGTCGAGCGGCCTTGACGCACTGGTGTGGGTGTTGCCGGCGGTGGCGTTCGCCTGCGGTCTGGCCGCGCTGGTGGTCGTGTTCCGGCGATGGAGGCGCGAGGCGGGTGACGTGGGTGATCCGACCGATGCCGACCGTGCGCTGGTCGAGGCTGCACTCGCCGCCGATCGTGAGGACGTGGGGCGATGACCTCGAGCGGAACCGAGCTCGACCGGCTCGCAACGCTCGAGGAGGAGCGTCGCTTCCTCCTGCGCTCGCTGACCGATCTCGAGCGCGAACACGACGCCGGCGACGTCGACGATCTCGACTACACGACCCTGAAGGACGGCTACACCGTCAGGGCGGCCAACGTCTTGCGCGAGATCGAGGCGGGACGCAGCGAGCTTCCTGCGGCGAGGCCCCGACGTTGGAGCCGGGTGGTGGCCGTGACGGCGGCGATCGTGGTCGGGTCGGTCGCCGTCGGGTTCGTGCTGGCGGGAGCCTGGGGCGAGCGGTCCTCGGGCCAGGAGATCACGGGGCTCACGCCGGGCGACGAGTCACGCATCGTGCTCACCAATGCTCGCGATGCGATGAGTGCTGGGGACTTTTCGACCGCGAACGCGTTGTTCGCCGAGGTGATCGAGATGGAACGCGCTCGCGGGCGCGACAACGCCGAGGCGGTGGCCTACTTCGGGTGGACGCTCGCGCTGCTCACCCGTCAGAACCCCGATCAGACCGACGCCGCCGATCGATACGACGCCGCCGTGCTGGCGCTGGGCCAGGCCACCGAGATCGAACCCGACTACGCCGACCCGTACTGTTTCCTCGCGATCGTCGAGTACCAGTTCCGCAACGACGCCGTGGCTGCCCTGCCGCACATCGAGCGCTGCGAGGCGAGCAATCCGCCCGGCGAGGTCGCGTCGCTCGTGGCCAGCTTCGCCGACGAGATCCGCGCCGCCAACTGACTCACCCGGCGCCGCGATGAGCGAAAGGCCGCTATCCGGGCGCTTCGCTCATCGTTGCCGGGAAGGACGGGCGTGCGATGAGCGAACGGCCGTGATTCGGGCGCTTCGCTCATCGGAGCGTCGGCGCGGGACGGCCGACCTCAGGTGGGTGGCGGCCAGACCTTGCCCTTGGTGATCCGGTCGCCCTTGCGTCTGAGGACCCAGATGGTGCCCTTGCGCCAGTCGGGCGGTGTCTGGACCTCCATGCCACGCCGCGCGAGCGCCTGAATGGTCTCGGGGATGATGTCGCCGTGGCTGCACAGCACAGCGCCGGTGTCGACTTCGCCGAGCAGTTCGAGGACGGGCTCGAACGCTGCGCCCTCGAAGAGACGATTGTCCGTCCGGATCTCCAGGCCGACCCGTTCTGCGAGCGGCTCGAGGGTCTGCACGCATCTGATGTAGGGACTCGAGTAGAGCGAGGACGCTCCCTTGGCCGCGAGGCGCTTCGCGATCGCTTCGGACTGCCTCCAGCCATGCTTGCTCAGCGGCCGTGCCTCGTCGTCGCCCTCCCAGACCCGGCGCTCACCAGCCTTGGCATGGCGAACCAGGTAGATCACGTCGGCGTTGCTCACAGCGGGCCAACAGGTTGGTCGGTCACGACTCGTTCGTCAACTGTGTGTGACGACGTGTCAGCTGGCGAACGAAGCTGATCCAGGCCAGCGCGGCACCGACGTTCAGTGCTGCCGTCACCCAACCGATCGCACCGAAGTCGTCCAGGCTGTCGGCCACCGACTCGATGTCACCCGTCGGGAGACCGCCCGACGCGAACGATCCGATCTGCACGGCGAACAACACGGCCGGGAGCAGGCCGAACAGCACGAACCAGACCCAGAGCACCGGGTTGTCCGGCGCGCGCTTCCAGCTGTCGGTTCCGTCGACGGCGGTCGGCTCCGACGCCTTCCACAGTTCTCGCAGCACGAGGAACGGGACCACGTAGAGCACGAGGGGAGGCAGGAACCACCCGAAGATGGCGAACAACGGGCTCCACGTGGTGGCCCGTCCGAAGGCTCGGACGTTCTGCGCGATGCGGAACGCCCACACGATCGTGAGCACGCCGGTCGCGAGCGTGGCGACGCTGCCCAACAGCTGCACCGCGTTCAGTGGGACGAGTGAGTCCTCGAACTCGCTCTGGCTGATGCTTCCGGCGAGGAAGTCGGACGCGTCGGTGGCGATGCTCGACGAGAGGAACGCCGCGATCACCCCCGTGATCGCCGCGACCGACACCGAAACGACGATCGGGATCGCGAGCCCGCCCACTCGCCGGACCCCGCCCGTCGGTGTGGGGTGCCCGTCGTAGGCGACATAGCCCGGTGGCGGGGTCAGACCGCTCGGCGGTGGCGGTGGTGGTGGCGGGGGTGGTGGCGGCGCGCTGCTCGACGACGGCTCGATGTTCGGTGGGGGAGGGACATCGCTCACTCACCCCACGGTACTGCCGCCGATGCACCAGCGAACCCGCGGTGACTCACACCTCGTGCGATGAGCGAACTGTCGCTATGCGGGCGGTTGGCTCATCGCTGGGGTCGTTGCACCCGTTGCGATGAGCGAAGTGACGCTATTGGGGCGGTTGGCTCATCGCTCGGTGGGGCGAGTTGGGCCGGGTGAGGTGGGACGGCGTCACTTCGCGTCGGACCAGCGGGTGATCACGCTGGTGTCGGCGGCGAAGTGAACGTCGCCGCGCAGTTCGGGCTGGGCCCACCGCACGGCGGTCTCCTGGAGTGCCTCGTCGACGATCGCCGCCACGTCGGCAGTCGCCGAGGTCGGAACGTGGACGAGCAGTTCGTCGTGGAGGCACAACACGATGTGAGCATCCACCGGAAGGCGGGCGCGCACGATCACGGCCCAGGTCTTGAAGAACTCGGCGGCCGCACCCTGGATCATCGCGTTGCGGCCGTAGCGGCCCCGGGCAGCCGCCCGCGATCGCTGGTCGCGCTCGTCGAGGTCGGGATCTCCGTCGCCCGACATCCGAACCCGGCGGCCACCTCGCGTACGTAGATCGTTGCCGGCCTCGGCGGAGCGAGCGGCGGCGCCGAGGTAGCGCATCGCGACCGGGTACGCGGCATCGAGTCCGCGGAGCGCGGCGGCGCCGTGACCCGTCGTCTGGCCGTACATCGCCCCGAGGACCGCGACCTTGGCCACCTCGCGGCTGACTCCGAGCCGCCGCGCGACCGGTGCATACATGTCGGCGTCGAGGGTGGCCGCGGCCAGTGATGCGTCACCGGACACGGCCGCCAGGATTCGCGGTTCGATCTGTCCGAGGTCGGCGCGTACGAAGGCGTGCCCTGGCTCGGCGACCACGGCTGGACGCAGGTCGGCCGGCAGGTTGTGCAGGCCGGCGGTCGCGGTCATCCGGCCGGCCGCGCCGTCCGACGCCGACCACGAGCCGCGCAAGCGGCCGTCGCGGACGTGTTCGTCGAGCCAGCGGTACCCGAACGTGGTGGCCACCCGCTCAGCCTTGCGCCAGACCAGCAGGGCATCGACGACCGGGCTCTGGTCGCGTAGCTGCTCGAGCCGCCATGCCCGAGTGTCGTCGACCTCGATGCCGGCGCGACGCAGCAATGACTTGACGCTGGCCGGGTTGCGCAGATCGACGCCGGCGCGCAGGTCGGCGGGCAGATGTGCCAGCACGAGGTCGTCGCGCTCGTCGGCCAGTCGACGTTCGTCGGCCGCGTCGGTCGGCCGTGGTCCGATGAACGAGGCGACGATCCGTTCGGCCTCGGCGACGTCGATCGGCAGGCCGTCGTGGCCGAGTTCGACTGCCAGCACGGCCGCCGCGGACTCCGAGCGTGCGGTCGCGGCTGCCGCCGGACGTCCGTCGAGACGGTCGATCCGCTCCTGCTGGCGTCGGTACACATCGAGTGCCAGGCGCGCCCAGGTGGCCATTCGGTCCACGCTCGAGCGCCATCCGTCGGTCACCCAGACGGGGTCGAGGTATCCGTCGCGCCGGGTCGGGTTGTCGGGATCGGAATCGTCGGGCTCCGTGGCGGAGCTGAACAGGTCGACCGGCGCCAGTGTCGGGAGCCGATCCGAGTCGAGGTCGTGGACGGACGCCCATGTTCGTGCCGGTCCGGCGCGCCATCCGCCGTCGAGGAGTCGATGGACCGCATCGAGATCCCAACAACGCGCCGGGCGGATTCCCGCGTCGACGAGGTGGCGCGCCGTCTCGGATGCCCACCACACCCACCGGGGTCCGACGTCGTGCTCGATCGATGCGAGCTGGTTCCACACATCGGCGGGTCCCCATCGGTACTCGAACCCTCGCACTCCAGCGGCGACCGCTCCCCGTTCGGGGTCGACGACCAGTGCGACGACGTCGTCGTGAGCGATGCCGTCGGGATCCACCCTCGGGTGTCTAGCAGTGTCGTCGGCGACTCGTTGTCTGGCGGTCTGCGTGTGTCTCCGAACGCGTCAGGACCCCGATGCACGAGCACCGGGGTCCTGACGCGTTCCTCGGCGAGCGGTCAGCTGCTGGCACCGCTGCCGGGGGATGCCGGGCTCGCCGGGCTCGCCGGGGATGCCGGGGATGCCGGGCTCTGCACGCTCACCGGGCTCGGAGCCGACATCGGCGAGTCGATCTCAGCGGGTGCCGGCGGCGGCGATGCTGGTGACAGCGAGGCCGGCGACATGGGTGAGTCGACCTCGACAGCGACGGGCGCCGCCGGTGCCACGATCGGAGCGATCGGCGACGGCGCCGACAGCTGGACCGGATTGGCGGGGACCGTCGCGGGGGGCGTGACGCTCGCTGCCGATGCGATCTGAGCCGCCGTCGTGGGCACGACCACCGGCGCCGACATCCGGGGGACGCTGACGGTCTGGTCCTCGAGGATCACGCCGTCGGGAATCGGCCCGCCCCGGTCGGGAGCGGCGAAGGCGAAGCCACCGATGGCGACGCCGGCGATGGTGCCGACCGTGGCGGCGATCTTCCAGTTGAGGGGGTTTGTGGGGTTGGTCATGTCGGATCTCCTGTGTATCGATGGCCCGGGTCGACCGGGATGGGACCATGGTGCGAGACGGTGGTGTGACGCCGATGAGGTCGCCGTGAGACTTCGCTCATCGAACGCCGGCTCCGGCCGGGGCGTCGGCGAGCGCCAGATGGTGCTCGACCATGTCGAGCACCTCCAGGGTCGTGGTCTCCCAGTGTTCCTGCTGGATACGGAACGGGCCGGTGGCCAGACCGACCAGCACCGCGGCGACGTGGCGGTCGACATCTGCGTCGTCGAAGCCGTGCGAAAGTGCGGCGCGGACGCTCGCGGCGTAGTCGTCGACTCGCGGATCGGCGCTGCTCGCTGCGCGGAACCTGAGGTGGCCCACGAGGGTTGCGACGTCGTCGAGTGGATCTCCACACCCGACGTCATCGATGTCGAGGATGCCGGTGATCTCGTCGTCGTCGACGATGAGTTGCGCTTCGTGGAGGTCGCCGTGCACGGTTCCCACCGCGCTGCGCATCGACGGTCCCGAGAGTCGCCCGGCGATCTCGGCGAGTCTGCCGCCGGCGTCGGGCAGCACCGTGGCGAGCATGGCTGCGTGGTGCCCTACGTCGTCGACGCGTGAGCGCACCGGCGCGGCGTCGTGGAGGTGGACGGCCGACAGCGTCTCGAGCATGTGGTGAAAGCACCCGGGAGCCGGCAGGCGTTGGTTGCCCGCCTTCAACCGCTCGCGCAGCGTGGTTCCGCGGAGTGCCTCCATCGCGATCCAGCCGGGCCCGCTGCGCAGGACCGCGGGTACGGGGAGCCCGGCGGCGCCCAGGGCATCATGGCGTGCGATCAGCGAATCGGTCGTTGCCGGGGCCACGACCTTCACGTAGATCTGGCCGCGCTCGCCGTACATGCGAACGACGGCGCGTTCGGTCGGCCGATACGCGACGACCTCGATATGGAGGTCCGAGCCGACGAGGTCACCGACACGGTCTCGGGCGAGCGGGCGCGTCACCATCGTGTGCAGCTCGGCGAGGACCGGATCGAAGGGCCATCGCCAGAGCCCGACGGTCAGGTCGACCCCGTCCGGTGTCGTCGCCTCGATCGGCAGGGTCCCCGGGTACGGACCACCGACCGTCGTCGCGGCGAGCAGCGTGTCGGTCGAGATCGCGCCGTTGCGACGGATCTCGCATCGATAACGCACGACGAGGTCAGAGTCGGGTCGGTACTGGACCTGGCTGGTCCGGCACGACACCAGCACCCCACCCTCGGCGGCCACCGCGGGGCGCAGGAGCTCGGCGGCGTCCGGTCCGGTCAGGTGTGCAGCGGCGGGAAGCAGAGGATCGTCGATCACGTGACGATCCTGTGAGTGCGAGATGGGAACGGCGTGATGCTCGGATGAGAGGATTCTCATCCGAGTCGGAGCTCACGGCTCCATGCGGTAGCCCATGCCCCTGACGGTCTCGATGGTCGCCTCGCCGAGCTTTCTTCGCAGGTAGCGGACGTAGACGTCGACGACGTTCGAGCCCGGATCGAAGTCGTAACCCCAGACGTGCGAGAGCAGCTGCTCGCGCGAGAGCACCTGGCCGGGGTGACGCATGAAGGTCTCGAGGAGTGCGAACTCACGCGCCGTCAGTTCGACCGTTCGATCCTGGTTGGTCGCGCGCCTCGAGCGGAGATCGAGCTGGACCGATCCGACCTGCAGGACGGTGGTCTCGGTGGAGCGGTCGTCGGTGCGTATCCGCAGCCGAATCCGAGCGAGCAGTTCCTCGAACCGAAACGGCTTGGTCAGGTAGTCGTCCGCTCCCTGTTCGAGGCTGCCGACCGTGTCGTCGATGCCGTCGCGTGCGGTGAGCACCAGGATCGGCAGGCGCTCGCCGCGTGCGCGAACCGCGCGTAGGACGTCGCGTCCGTCGCGCCCGGGCAATCCGAGGTCGAGGATGAGCAGATCGAACGAATCGTCGCGCGCGAGCGCGACGGCGCTGTCGCCGTCGCCGACCGCGACCGTGGTGTAGCCGTTGGCGCGCAGCCCCTTCTCGAGGAACGAGACGATGCGCTCTTCGTCCTCGACGATCAGGATCCGGGTCATGGCACATCCTCCGATGGGGGATCGAGTGGGAGTTCGATCGTGAATCGTGCACCGCCGCCCGGTTCGTTGGCGGCGGTGGCCCGACCGCCGTGGCCGCGTGCGATGGCATCGACGATCGACAGGCCGATGCCCATGCCCTCGCTCCGGCGGACAGCGGCTCGCGGCGCCTCGGAAGCGCCGGTTGAAGAGCTGGTCGATCACGTCGTCGTCGAGCCCTGGGCCGGTGTCGCGCACCCAGAGCCGTGCCGTTCGGGTCGACGTGTCGATCCCGAACGCGATCTGATCACCCGGCTCGGTGTGCTGCACGGCGTTCGCCGCCAGGTTGAGCATCGCCTGGACGAGCCGGTCACGGTCGGCGAGCACTGCGACCGTGCCGAGAGCGGGTGCGACGTCGAGCTGCCACGACCGGTCGCCGAGTGGGGTGAAGCGCTGCTCGAGCGTTGCAGCGAGCTCACCGAGATCGACCGGACCGAACCGCAGGAACTCGCCGCTCTCGGCCTTCGCGAGCAGGAGTAGGTCGTTGACGTACCGGTTCATCCGATCGAGTTCGTCGTTGACGGTCGCGATGCTCTCGGCTCGCTCGTTGGGGTCGTCGCCCAGCAGATCGAGATGTCCCTGCACGATCGTGATCGGAGTTCGCAGCTCGTGAGCGACGTCGTCGAGGAACTGGCGTTGTTGGGCGAAGCCGACATCGAGGCGCTCGACCATCGCGTTGAACGTCTCGCCCAGCTCGGCGAGCTCGTCGCGACCGTCCACCTCGATTCGTTGCGACAGGTCCGTGTCGGAGATCCGGCGTGCGGTCGCGGTCAACTCCCGCACGGGTCGCAGCACGCGGCCGGCCATCGACCAAGCGAGCGCCGCGGAGGCGATGAGCACGACGAGCCCGGCGATCGTCAGGACCCGGATCACGACGAGGATCTCGTCGCGGTCCGGTCCGGGGAAGTGAGCAACCACGAGCACGCCCGTGGTCGCTCCCGATGTGATGAGCGGCACGGCCAGGTATCTGATCTCGCCGACGTCGGAACGCGCCGTCGCTTGCGAGGGTTCGGAGACCGACGACCATCGCTCGATCAGTGGCTCGTCGTTCCACACCTCCTGCGGTGCGTCGAAGCTCGAGAGGTGTCGGCGACCGCCGACGAAGCTGTAGAACGCCTCGTTCGCGGCCGGTACGTTGCGGCGCAGGAACGTGTCGAGGATCGCCTCGGCGTCGCCGCCGAACGGCTCACCGGTTGCCGGATCGTTGCCGGAGGCGAGGTTCCTCAGCTCCTCGACCTCTTGCACGAGTGCGCGATCGATGTCTCGCTCGAGCCGGCCCAGCAGCACCTGGCGCGTGACGAGGATCGAGATCGCCAGCGCCGCGGCGACGAGCACGATGTAGCCGACGACGATTCGCAGCCGGATCGACGACCACCAGCGACCGTGTCGAGGCGACTCAGTCGTCGTCGTCATCGTCGTCGTCATCGTCGTCGTCGTCGTCGTCATCGTCGACGGGTGGCGCGGCCGGTGGCGGCGGCGCCACGGGAGCAGGCGGCGGCGCCACGAGCTGGACCGACGTCGTGGGCGCAACCGTGACACCGGTGGTCGTCGGCGGCACGGCGAGGGCCGATCCGTCGGTGTCGGCAACGGTGCTCGACGGGGCGATGGTGTCGGCAACGGTGGTCGTCGGGTCGGTGGCAGGCGACGACGTGTTGGTCACGAGTTCGATCGGGGTCACGTCGTTCGGGTCGTCCGAGATCGCGTCCGCGAGCACGACCACCAACCCCACACCCAGCAGCAGCGAACCAGCGAGCACGACCACGAACGTGATCCCGTCGGGTATGCCTCGCCGGCAGCAAATCCGTGTGATAGCGGCGCCTGCCTCGCCATGTTGCCAGCACCCATTCCGCCGCCGCAACTGGCGTATTCGTCCGCCCCGGAGTACACCAAGGCTCCCGCGGCAATGCTGCCGGCCCCCTCGGCCGATCCCTGGCACCCTGCACCGGTTCAAGGCGCCAACGCTGGACGTTGCTCCCTCGCCGGCCCAGGCCACGGCGATTGCCGAAGTCCGCCAGCGGATCGGCAGCCCGATCGACGAGGCGTTTGAAAGTCCGGCACCCCATCGGACCCGACCGATTATGCCTCCGCTCCCGGTCCCGCCGGTGGCGGAAACACCCGCGGTCGGTCCCCCGGCTGATGCGACGATCGGCGAAAAGCCGGTGGCCGGTTCGTGCCAGATCGACCCGATCGACGCCTTGCTGACCTCCCTCCAGACGTCGTCGGCGCACCTTTACACCCTCACGCAGTCGCTGGAAGGGGATGGCCGCTACGACGAAGCCGACGAGTTGCGGCAGCCGCCGGCGGATTCGCGAGGCGGCAGGCGAGATCGGCCGCGAGCACAAAGCGACACCGCCGCCCCCCTCGCCGGCCACGGTGACCGCGGCCTCATTCGATCCGTCCGTGACGCCCGCCTCCCACGAAGTCCCCGTGCCGCCGGCCGTCGCCCCCGCACCGCCGGACGGTGCTCGGCGGATTCACATCATCGAAGAAGAAGAGGACAAGCTGGGGATTGAGCTGCCGGAATAACAACCTTTGGGTTTCCGGAGGGC
>CAVVAO010000019.1:0-127596 GCA_963746285.1 Ilumatobacteraceae bacterium
GCGAACTCGCCGGGCACACCGAGATGGACAAGGCGGGCGAGCTGATGAGTGCGCTCCCGCCCGATCGGGCCGGTTCGCGACATGAGCGGCGCGGTCGACTTCCTCGCCGACCACGACCGCGACCACCGGCGACGGGATCGGCGCCATGGGCTTCTGCATGGGTGGGATGCTCACGTTCGTGCTGGCCACGTTGCGCCCCGACAAGGTCAAGGCCGCCGTGCCGTTCTACGGCTTCCCGCAGGGCGACGATCAGCCCGACTACTCCAAGATCGAGGCGGCGATCCAGGGCCACATGGCCGAACACGACGACTTCTTTCCGCCGTCGGCGGCGATGCACCTCGAAGAGGAGCTCAAGGCGTTGGGCAAGGACGTCTCGATCACCGTCCATCTCGGAACGGGTCATGCGTTCATGGCACCTCACAACGCGCTCGGCACTCAGAACCAGGACAAGTACGACGAGATCTGGCCGCAGGCCACCGCATTCCTCCACGACAAGCTCGCCTGAGCGGACGGTTCAGCTCGATGTCCCGATTCGATGCCGTCCTGTTCAAGGACGCGGGCGGCGTCCTGGTGCTGCCGGACCCGACCGTGATCGGTCCGCTGCTGGCCTACTACGGCGGTGATCCGTCGATCGATGCGCAACGCCGAGCGCACTATGCGGGCATGAAGGCGAAGTCGGACGTCGATGCGTCCGAGACCACCTGGGGCCCGTACAACGATGCCTACGTCGCAGCGGTTGGGGTGCCCGAAGCCGACCGTCGGGAGGCCGCCGACGTCTTCGACGGCGCCAGACACTCACCGCTGTGGCGATGGATGATCCCCGAGACGCGTGCGGCGCTCGATGTGCTCGCCGCCGCTGGTGTTCCGATGGGTGTGGTGTCGAACGCGAGCGGCCAGATCGAGGCGATGCTCCGGCGTCAGATCTGCCAGGTCGGCACCGGCCAGCACGTCGAGGTGCGCTGCATCGTCGACAGCCACGTCGTCGGCGTCGCGAAGCCCGACCCGGCCATCTTCGATCACGCGTTGGTGCATTTCGCCGAGTTCGAGCGGTCGCGCATCGCCTACGTCGGCGACTCGGTGACGATGGACATCGGTGCCGCGACCGCTGCCGGCCTGCACCCGATCCTGCTGACCCGTACGACGACCATGTCGGGGCGGATTTCGAGCGGATCGGTGACGTCGCCGAACTCGCTCGCGCGTCGACGTGCTGAAACGGTCGAGCGATGAGCGAAACGCCGCTATCCGGTCGCTTCGCTCATCGCTCAGTACACAGTGAGCCGTTGCTGTCGGCCTCAGACGCGTGACGCTGCGGCCGTGTCGTCCTTCGACCAACGGTCGGAGTTGACGAGCAGGTAGAGCCAGATCAGCGCCGGCACCGCGGTGACCGCGGCGAGTGCGAACACGATCACGAGGCCGACCTGGGTCGACCGTGCCCCGATGCCATCGGCAATGGTGACCTCGTCGACGAGGATCCAGTCGTACTGTCCGACGCCCCAGCCGATCACGATCGCCGCCACCGCGATCACGGCGCCGATGCGGGCTCGCGAGAAGCTCGCGGTGCCACAGCTGCCACATGCTCGTGGCTCCCGCCAGCGCGGAGACGATGATCAGTGGGAGTCCGCGACCGTGGAGTCCGCTCGCCAACGTCGGCGCGTCGAGTTCGATCGTCACCGCCGCCCCGATCGCTGCGGTTCCGGTGACCGCGCCGGCGATCAAGGACTTGTGGCCCATCTCTGCGGCGAGGGCCTCGTCGCCACCGCGCCGTGCGTCGGCGGCGAGGAACGTCCCCGCGAGGAAGGTGGTGGTGAGCACCGCGAGCGCACCGCCGATCCACGACGTCGGCCCCGTCCAGCTCGTCCACAGGTCGCCGTTGCCGTCGGCGGGTACCCGACCGCTGGCGACCGCGCCGGCGATCATCCCGAGGAAGAATGGTGTGATCACCGACGACGACGCGAACATGATGCCGTGCATCCGGGCCTCGCCGAACGAGGTGGAGAACTTACGGAACGCGAACGCTCCGCCGCGCAGCACGATGCCGAGCCCGACGAGGAGCCAGGGGACGAACAGCGTCGTCATGATCGCGGCGAACGGCTCGGGGAATGCCGTCCAGAGGAAGACGAGGATGTAGACGAGCCACACGTGGTTCGCCTCCCACACGGGACCGATCGACTTGTCGATCTGATGGCGGAGGTGGGCGCCACGCTCGGCGTCACCGGCGGTCAGGTCCCAGAACCCGCTCCCGAAGTCGGCGCCGCCGAACAAGGCATAGGCGATCACGCCGACGAACAACAGGACGGCGACCAGGTCACTCAGGCCCATCGTCGGCTCCGGTTCGTTCGTCGCCGCTCGTCGATCCGACCGGCGTCAGTGCCTCGGAGGGGCCGTAGGGCGTCGGGATGTCGATGTCGTCCGACTCGCGCCAGCGACGGGTCATGCCACGGATGACACGGGTCGCCAGGTAGGCCATCGACGCGTAGACGACCACGATCACCGCGAGGCTGATCCAGATGCCGCCGTTGGTGGTGACCGCCTCGTCGACGCGCATCACCCGGTACACGATCCAGGGTTGGCGCCCCACTTCGGTGGTCACCCAACCGGCCTGGAGCGCGATCACCGCGAGCCCCCCGCACGCCACCACCGCTCGCAGCAACCACGGGCTGAGAGGATCGTCGTGACGGCGCTTGCGCCACCAGTACCAGACGGCGACAGCGGCCATCACCGTGCCGGCGCCCACCATCGTCTGGAAGGCGAGGTGGACGACGTTCGCCGGCGGCCGTTCGTCGGTCGGGAATTCGTCGAGACCCGGCACCTCCCCGTCGAGCGAGTTGGTGGCGACGAGCGAACCGAGCACCGGGATCTCGATCGCGAAGCGCACCTCGTCGTCGACGAGGATGCCCCCGATCACGAGGGGCGCCCGGGTCTCGGTCTCGGTGGCGAGCTCCATCGCCGCCAGCTTCGACGGCTGCTCCTCGGCGAGCCGGGCGCCGGTCAGGTGTCCGACGAACGGCTGGATGACGGCCGCGATGCCGGCGAACGCCATCGCCACGGCGAATCCGAGACGGTGACGATGATCATCGCGTCCCTTCAGCAGCCCGATCGCGTACACGGCGGCGACCAGGAACCCGGTGACCATGTACGCAGCGACGAACATGTGCACCGACTGTCCGAGCACGGCGGAGTTGAACATCGCCTCCAACGGCCGGACGTCGACCACCTCGCCCTCGGCGTCGAGGTCGAAGCCGGCGGGGGCGTTCATCCAGGCGTTCACCGAGATGATGCAGAACGTGCCGAACGCGCCCGAGATCATGATCGGGATCAGCGTGTTGAGGTGGACCCGTGGCGACAGTCGCCCCCATCCGTACAGGTAGATCGCGATGAACACCGCTTCGGTGAAGAACGCGATGCCCTCGAGCGCGAACGGCAGGCCGATCACGTCGCCGTACGTCGACATCATCCCGGGCCAGAGCAGACCCATCTCGAAGCTGAGGATGGTGCCCGAGACCGCGCCGACGGCGAAGAGGACCGCGGACACCTTCGCCCACTTCTTGGCGAGGACGAGCGCGTCGGCGTCGTTGTGCTTCAGGCCTCGTCGGTGCAGCACGTAGATCAGGGCGGGCAGTGCCACGCCGAAGCAGGCGAGCACGATGTGGAACCCCAGCGACAGCGCCATCTGATAGCGGGCTGCCATCAGATTGTCGAGGGCGACGATCACGGTGCTCCGATCGATGGTGGGTGATCACGCCTGGGGTCTGACCCCTGGCGTGAGGGTCAGGTGGCGACCAGTTGGCGGGCGATCACCTTGAGGCAGAGCGTCTCGTCGGCACCCTCGAAGATCGACAGCACGCGGGCGTCGACGAACAGGCGGCTGACGGGGAACTCCTCGGCGTAGCCCATGCCACCGTGGATCTGCATCGCCTCGCGGCTGACCCACTCGGCGGCCTTGCAGACGTACGCCTTGACCATCGAGGCCTCCATCGCTCCTTCGCCCTTGGCCATCAGCGTCGCGACGGCGTAGGAGAACTGGCGCCCGGCCTGGGTGAGCACCGCCATCCGGCCGAGCTTGGCGCGGGTGAGCTGGTAGTCGATGATCGCTTCGCCGAACACCTTGCGGTTCTCGGCGTAGTCGAGTGCCGCCTCGTACGCCGCCTGCATCACGCCGACGGCGCGCGCGGCGGTCTGCAGCCGGCCGTTCTCGAAGCCGGCCATCTGGTAGTAGAAGCCCTTGCCGAGCCCGTCCTCCATGCCGACCTGGTTCTCGGCGGGCACCCACCAATCCTCGAGGGCGATCTCGTAGGAGTGCATACCGCGGTAGCCGATGGTGTCGATCGGACGGCCCTCCATCTTGCCGATGCGCTGCGTGCCGTCGACGTCGACCGGATCCTGGGTGAGCTCGAAGCCGTGGCTGTCGCCGCGCGGCTTGGGCACGATGAACAGCGTGAGGCCCCGGTGGGTCTTCGAGCGGTCGGGATCGGTGCGCGCCAGCAGCGTGAGCGCGTCAGCCCGGGCGCCGAACGTGCACCAGGTCTTGACGCCGTTGATCACCCAGCCGTCCTCGCCGTCCGGGCCCGGAGCGCGGGTGGCGGTGACCTTGATGCCGGCGACGTCGCTGCCGTAGTCGGGCTCGGTGACGGCCACGGCGGGCATCACCTCCGCGGTCGCAAGCTTGGGGAGCCACTCGAGTTTCTGCTCCTCGGTGCCACCCTTCACGAGTGCCCGGGTGAGGATTTCGGGCGCGCGTGATCAGCGACCCGCCGATGCCGAGGCTGGCACGCGACAGCTCTTCGGTGGCGGCGACCATCGCGATGTACTCCGAGTCGCCACCCTCGCTGTAGCCGCCGTACTCGGCCGGAACGCTGAGTCCGAAGGCGCCCAGCTCGGCGAGGCCCGTGACGATCTCCTCGGGCACGTCACCGTTCGTGCGATGGACGTGCTCGGCGTGTGGGGCGATGACGTTCTGCGCGAACGCGCCGGAACGTGTCGGCGACCATCTCCATGTCATCGTCGAGGTGGCGGGGGCCGGCCTGGTCGGCGAGCGATGCGAGGAACTCGGGGGCCCGGAACTGGGCGATGAAGGCACGTGTGTTCGCGAGTGGGTCACGTTCGACGCCCCACTGCTCTTCGCGACCGAACACCTTGCTCGCCAGCTCGTGGAGCATGTCCGCGGCGAAGGCGCAGGTGATCTTCGCTTCGACGTCGCCCTTGGCGCCGTAGTCGAGCAGCGAACGGGCGGTGGCGACGCCCGACGCGGCGTGGGCGATGTCATAGGCCAGCACCTGGTGCTCCTCGGGCCCACCCGCCGATGCGAGCTGGCGTACGGCCTTTCCGACCACCCGGTCGGCGAGGTCGATGGCGTCGGCGGCAGCAGGCAGGTCGGGAGCGGCGATCGCAGTCATGTCGCAGACGTTACTGTTCGGTAATCGGCACGGCCATTTGAGCCCGTGCGCCGGCGTGGGGCGCTCGAGTGTCCCGTCAGGCCCGGCACCGTCTGACCCATGATGGGGCGATGTCGGCCATCTGTGTGTTCTGTGGATCGAGTTCGGGAACGGACGAGGTGTTCTCCGACGCGGCCCGTTCGCTGGGCGAGACGATCGCCACTCGGGGGCATCGACTGGTCTACGGAGGTGGCCACGTCGGCCTGATGGGAGTGATCGCCGACGCGGCGCTGGGCGCTGGGGGACCGGTCACCGGCGTGATGACCGAGCAGCTCGTGTCGGCAGAGGTCGCGCACCTGGGCCTGACCGAACTGGAGGTCGTCTCGACCATGCACGCCCGAAAGGCGCGGATGGCGGAACTCTCCGACGGCGTGATCGTGCTGCCCGGTGGGTTCGGAACTCTCGACGAGACCTTCGAGATGATCACGTGGAACCAGCTCGGACTCGTCGCTGCTCCCGTGGTCTTCCTCGACGTCGCCGGCTATTTCGCACCGCTGTTCGACTTCATCGACGCGTCGGTGGCGACGGGCTTCGTGAGCCCCGACGAACGCCTGCGCTGGCTCGTCGCGTCTCCAGCGTCTCCGACGCCATCGAGCAGGCGCTCGCGGCCCCGGATGCGTACACGCCGAAGTGGCTCGGATGACCGCCGGATTCCGTCAGCCGCACGGAATCAGCCGAACGGAATCAACCGAACGGAATCAGCCGAACGGGATCAGCCGCACGGACTGCCGGGCGCGGCGACGACGGCACCGTCCGGACCGATCTCGAAGCGCGCCGATGGTTCCCGGATCAGTTGGGCGTCGACGAGGTCCTGCTGGCTCGTCGGGAGTGCACCGTTGAGCAGCTCATAGGTCTCGACGGCGGTCTGGATGGTCTGGAGGTCCGCCGAGCACGCCGCCACGTCGGCGTCGCCGAGCGCGCCGGCGGCGACCTCGATGGCGTCACCGATACTGCCAGCGCCACTGCCGGGCCCGGTCGGTGCCGGTGTCGGGGCCGCTCCGACGCCCACCACATCGCCGTCGACGCTCGCGGACTCGGCGGTGTCGGTGCCGTTCGATGATCCACAACCGGCAAGCGTCGCAACGACGATCACGACGGTGGCGACGAAACGGCGCGAGAGCATGCAGATGCATCGGCATCCGGCCCGCCCGACTGAAGCGGCTGATGCCCCGCCATCCTCCTTCGTCTGTGTCAGCACCAAGGTCGACCGTGCCGATGGTCGCTGACACAAATCGGCAATCGTTGGGGCGTGCGGGTGTCGTGACCGGGCCGAGCGGTGAGCGAGCGATAGCGTCGCCTCGTGCGACGTGTCCTCGCCCTGATGGCGTTGCTTGCCGTCTCGGCGTGCTCGGCCTCGCCGGACGTCGTCACGGTCGGCGTCGACCCCCTCGGTGCGGGACCCCAGCCCAGCGTGCCGGGCACCGACGAGGGTGACGATCCCGCCACCACGGAGCCCACCACCACCGACCCCGCCACCACGGATCCCGCCACCACGACCCCGGCACACCGAATGCCGACACCGGGAGCCTGTCCTGGTCGTCGTGCTACCGGCGTCGCCGCCGAGATGGCCGGACTCGAGTGCGCCACGCTCGTCGTCCCACTCGACCACGCCGCTGCGGACGGCGAGACGATCGACATCGCCGTGGCCCGTACTGCCACCGCCGACGACGATCGTCGCATCGGATCGCTCGTGTTCAACCCCGGTGGGCCCGGCGGATCGGGCATCGAGTTCCTCACCAACGTGGCCGCCGTGATCCCCCCGGAGCTGACCGAGCGGTTCGACCTGGTCTCGTTCGACCCGCGTGGCGTCGGTGCGAGCACGGCGATCGACTGCGAGGTCGACTTCGACGACGACGTGTCGCTGCTCGCTCCCGGCGACGACGCCGGTTGGGACGCGCTGGTCGCCGATGCCGAGAGCCGAGTCGACACGTGCACCGCCGACTCTCTCGCGCTCGAACCCCATGTCGGCACCAACAATGCGGCACGCGACCTCGACGCCCTCCGTGAAGCACTCGGCGACGAGCAGCTCAGCTACGTCGGCTTCTCCTACGGCACGCGGCTCGGTGCCACCTACGCCGAGCTGTTCCCGGAACGTGTCCGAGCGCTGGTCCTGGACGGTGCCGTCAAGCCGACCGACGACGGCGCGCTGATCGGTCTCGAGCAGGGCCCGGGCTTCGACGCGGCGCTCGAGAGCTTCGCAGCAGCCTGCGACGCCGACGCCGACTGCGCGCTCACCGACGTGGGCCCGACACTCGACGTCTACACCGGTCTGGTCGAGGAGATCTCCTCGGTCGGCGACTTCCCGACTGACGACGACGATCGAGTCCTCACGCCGGGCGAGCTGACGCTCGGTGTGGCCGCCGCGCTCTACAGCACGCAGCTGTGGCCGGTCCTCGCCGACGCGCTGTTCCTCGCCGAGACCCAGCAGGACGGGTCCCTCTTGCAGGTGCTCGCCGACACCTACCTCGGTCGCCAGCCCGACGGCACGTACGACAACAGCCAGACCTCCGGCCTGGTGATCAACTGTGCCGACGACCCACGTCGCCCTCCCAGCGACGAGGTGCGGATCCAGGCCGAACTCGGCGCGCAGGCGTCGGAGTACTTCGCCGACTTCCTGCGTGCGAGCACCGGGTGCATCGGTACCGCCGACCCCATCGATCCGATCGCCATCGGCCCCGCCGAGGGCGCTGCTCCGATCCTCGTCATCGGAACCACCGGCGACCCGGCGACGCCGTACCAATGGTCCGTCGAGATGGCCGAGGTCCTGTCGTCCGGCGTGTTGTACACCGTCGAGGCCGACGGGCACACGGCGTTCCTGTCGGTGCCGTGCGTCGACGACGTCGTGATCGACTATCTCGTCGATCTCGAACTCCCCGACGAGAACTCGGGGTGTGCCGCCGAGCCGTCCGACGACGTGTTCGCTCCACCTGGTGAGGGTGAGCTCGATCAGGTGATCGCGTTGTTCGACTGCCTGCGCGACAACGGCGTCGACCTGCCCGAGGTCTCTGTCGGCGACCTGCTCGCCGATCCGAACGGTGAGGAGCTGCTCGAACTGATCGATCCCACCGATCCGGCGTTCGCGCAGGCAGCGCTCGCCTGCCAGGACCTCATCCCGGACTTCTGACGCGGACAGCGGCGTCAGAGCAGTCGCTGCTGACGCAGGGAACGCATGGCGAAGTAGCCGAACAGCGGCGGCGTGTAGAAGGTCACCAGACGATAGGTGAGCGCCGCTGCCATCGCGGTGGCGCTGTCGACGCCGATCGCGATGAAGCCGGCGGTCAGCGCCGCTTCGGTGACGCCGATGCCGCCGGGTACCGGCATGAGCCCGGCGAACAACGCGACGGTCACGTTGACCAGCACGACGTCGGCGAACCCGACGTCCTGGCCGTATGCCCGCAGCACCGTGTAGATCGTGAGCGAGAAGAGCAGCTGCACGAGCAGGTTGGCGAGGATGACCGAGATCAGCCGCCGCGGAGAGGAGAGCAAGGGGCCGACACGTTCCCAGGTCGTCCTGGCCACCGACACCACCGGATCGCGGAACTTGGGAACGAAGGCGACGACGGCGATGCCGATCGCGATGGCGACGATGGCGATCAGCAGCAGGCGACCGGTGAAGTCGGGCGGATCGGTGCTGATGTCGAGGTTCAGACTGCCGAGGCCGAATCCGACGATCGCGAGGATCAGGCTGATCTGGGCGACGAACCCGGCGACGCTGTCGAGCCCTCCGACAGCGATTGCCGTGGTTCGGTCGAGGCCGTTGCGCTGGAAGAACCGGATGTTGACGGCCACCCGCGCGGCGGTGGACGGCACGGCGAGGTTGACGAACGTGATCGCGAACTCGAGCAGGGTCAAGCGTCCGAGTGGGACCGGAATCGGTGCCGCCTTCGACACAGCGAACGCGCCGGCGAAGTCGCGGCGTCTGGCCGACGATGAACGCCAGGAGCAGGATGGCAGGGCTCGCTTCGGTGATCGCATCGACGATCGACTGCAGAGCCGACACTCTGGATCGCGCCGACCATCGCCGTAGGCGACGACGGCGAGCAGGATCCACATGACGACGTTGCCGACGGAGAAGCGCCGGATCGTCTGGAGTTCCTGTTCTTCGGCGCCGACGTGAGCGACCGCAGCGGTGCGCAGGTCGTCGATGTCGAGATCGGCGTCGTCCAATGCCCTGCGGAGCGCGGGCGGCATCGCGGCCTGCTGCAGGAAGGTCGTCATGTCCGTGAGCCGCTCGACGCCCAGCGCAGCGGACGCCGCCTCGATCGCCCGGTCGGGGCCGACGGCCACCGCGGTCGACGCCAGGAGCTGTGCCTCGTCGAGCCGACGTGACGTGTCGGCCCAGTCGATCGTCGCCCGGTCGAACCCGCCGAAGTGGACCTGGCCGTCGGCCACCTGGAGGTCGTCAGGCGTGATGTCGCCGTGGCGGATTCCGACGTCGTGCAGTCGAGCGAGCGACAGCCACGCGCCGGCGATCAGCTCGTCGGTGATGGCATCGTCGGTGTGATCGAAGCCCGGCCCGACGCGTTCGGCCACGAACAGCGCGTTGCCGCGTTCGTCGGCCGCCGCGGCGACGAAGGGGGCCACCGAGCGCACCCTCTCGCTCGGCGAGCAGGGTGAGGTACGCCTGGTGTTCGACCTGGCGCTGACGGTTCACGGTGACGTTGCGCCCGCCCGAACGGTAGAAGACCAGTCGCCAGAGCTTGACGAAGAACTGGCTGTCCCACGAGTCGCGCCCGTGGACCTGGACGTCGACCTCGCGACCGTCGGGGGTGTGTGCTCGTGCCGTCGTGGCGCCGTTGCGGACCGTCACGGTCGTCGGCGTGGCCTCGACGCCGATCGAGCGCAACGACGTGGCGAGGTCGTCGAGCGACGGGGTCGCGTCCGGCGACCCGAACGCGAGATGCACCAGCGCGCCGGCGGCCCAGCCGATCGCCAACGTTCCGAGCGCCTCGATCGGCGTCGCCTCGGTGAGGATCACCGTGGACAGCCAGGCGAGGCCGATCAACCACCGGCCGAACTTGCGCAGCGGGTCGACGAGGTAGGGATTGGCCACGGTGACCGTGGCGGCGCCGGCCGCGAGTGCGAGCGGCGGGAACGCCACTGCATCGTCGACGCGCCCGATCCCGTCGAGCAGGTTCGAGACGGAGTCGTCGACGATCCGGTCCACGAGTGCGACGCCGGCCGTGGTGATCACCAGGCTCACTGCCCAGTCGCGCAGCAGCCTCCAGCGCCTGCGGAACGCGGCGAACACCGCGATGACGACGATCCAGATCTGGACGAGGTCGTAGGCCGCCTCCCAGAAGAAGTCGAACAGGGCCGGCAGCGCTGACAACCAGTCGGCGAGTGCGGTCTCGAAACTGCCAGGGTCGCCAGCCTGATCGGCTGCCACGACGATGAGGACGAGCGACAGTGTCAGCAGGACGGCGTCGGTCGGGCGTCGGAACCGCTTCGACGTCGACGGCACGGCGAACGCCCGGGCACCGATGTGGCCCGACCGGAGATCGGACACGTGAACTCCGCGGTGAGCGATCTCCTCACCCGTTGTCGCTCCGGCGTCGATGTCGATCAGCCGAACCTACACGCTCGCGTCGCCCCGATCGGGTGAACGACACGGGCGGGCCGACACCGATCGGTCAGCCGACGACGACCAACTCGTCGTCGGCAACGAGCGTCACGGACGTCTCGACGCGGGCGTTGAGGACGACCGAGCCGTCGTGCGCGCATCGCCATCCGATCGCGAGCACACCGGCGTCGTACGCGCGGGCGACCACCTCTGCCATGGTGAAGGTGCCGACGAGGTCGAAGCGATCGCACCGGACCATCCGAATCGATGCGTCGTCGGCGCCGTAGAGCGCGAGGAGTACGTCTCGGCGTTCGGGTTGCTCGATCAGCTGTGCGATGAACTGGCTCCCCAGTGCTGCGCTGATCAGGACGTCGTCGGGACCAGGGAGCGCGGCGAGGTCGACGTGGTCGTCGTCCAACAGCTGCACCACCAGCCGGGAAACGCGGTCGCCTGTTGCGAAGCGCCGTTGCAGATGCATCACGTCGAGCATCGTGCGAGCGTCCGCCGAGCCGCTGTCGACCGAGGTGTACCCGAGCACCACGATCGTCGTCGGCGCGCGATCGAACGTGAGCGACGAGATCTCCGGGGTGGGTGTGAGTTCGACGGCGACACCGAGTGGCGGGATGTCGATGTCGCCCGGTTCGATGAGTCGGGGGTCGAATGCCACCTCGACCGTGGAGGTCCCCGACGCCGCGGTCGCCCAGCCGCTGAGCAGGTGCGGTCCGAGGCGATTCCACCCGATCACGAGGAGGTGTTCGTCGACCTGCACGGTCCGGATGTCGACCGGGTCGCCCCTCCGGAGACGAGTTGGCTCGACGGCGGTCTCGATGCGCTCGAGGTCGTCGGCGATGACGATGAGTCGGTCGTCGGCGGCAAGGGCCGCATCCGCTGCCGGGTTGAGTTCGAATCTGCCATCGCGACGGGCGATCCCGATCGGCCGCGCGATTGGTGAAGCGACCGACGATCTCGTCGAAGCGCATGCCTGCCAGTTCGGGTCGGGTGGCAATGTGGAGGTCGCAACCGCGGAAGTCGGTGAGTTCGTTGGTGACCTTGCCGAGGCCGCGCTGGCGCAGTGCGAAGGCCCCGGTCCGTGCCAGGGCCTCCGCGGTGGCGATCGGATGCATCGTCGGCCCCCACGCCTGGATCAGGCGATGGGCGGTCGTCGGGTCGGCCACCTCGACCACGACCGGGAGATCGTGTCGGTCCGTCGAGTTCCGCGGCGAGCGCGAGGACCGTACGCGTCACCGAGATGTCGTCTCCGTCGCGGGCGGGCAGCACGACCACGCCGCGTGCGTCGCCGATGCGGGCGATCGCGAGATCGGCACGCGTCGTCGGATCACCGTAGCGGTACACGACGCGGGTGCCGAGTTGGTCCGGCAACGGCGTCGATCACGGCGCGACGCAGCTCGGTGGGGTCGCTCTGCGAGAGCACGACGATCGTGCTCGGACTCCGCTGTGCGTTGGCGAGCACCAGCTGCTGGATGATCACGGGAATGCGCGTCGATCCGCCCAGGATCACGAGATGCCCCGATTCGATCACCTTGCTTCGTCCTCGTCGCATGCTGTCGATCCGGTCCTCGACGCCGGCGGCGATGATGCCGATGAGGCGTGCCGGCGACCAGCAGCCCGAACAGCGTGATCATGAGGGCGAGGATCCGTCGTCCCCAGCCGACGTCGCCGGCCATCGTGCCGGTGTCGAGGATCCGCAGGAGGCTCTGCCAGGTGTCCTCGGCCAGCCCGCTGTTGCCGCCCCCGGTGAAGGTCACCCCGAACAGCGTCAACAGCACTGCGCTGACCAACACGGCGGCAAGCGTCACCAAGGCCCAGCCAGGCGAGCGCCGCGGTGGTGCCCCGTGCGAGGATGTTGTCGAACCGGTATCGGAGCCGCTCGCGCGAGGCTCACCTCGAGCGATGGGCGGCCATCTCGTTCATCGTTGTCGTGTCGGTGGACCATGACGGTGTACGACCTTCGGTGAGGTTGAGGCGGAGCCAGGTGAGCGTGGTCGCTCGACGAGTTCCCGAACGTAGTGGAACACCGACGATGCACGAATCGCCCAGATCGGGTGACGTGGGCGTGAGTCGGGCGCGGTGCACGATGCTCCCATGGCACTCGGCAGACATCGGCACGACGACACGAAGAAGTTCATGATGCGCGAGCGGCTCGTGTCCGTCGGCGACGACTACTGGATCGAGGACGAGAACGGAGACCGGCAGTTCAAGGTGAACGGCAAGTTCGCCCGGATCCGCGACACCTGGAAGCTCGAGGATCTGAACGGCGCCACGGTGGCAACGATTCGCGAACGGAAGCTGTCGGTGCGCGACGCGATCACGATCGACGTCGGTGGGCGCGAGGCGACGGTCAAGAAGGCCCTGGTCGGCATCCGCGACCGCTTCCACGTCGAGGTGGACAATGGTCACGACCTCAAGGTCCACGGCAACATCGTCGACCACGAGTACGAAATCGAGCGTGACGGTGACCGGGTGGCAACCGTGTCGAAGAAGTGGTTCCGGGCCCGCGACACCTACGGGATCGAGGTGCAGGCCGACGCGAACGTCGCGTTGATCCTCGCGGTCACCGTGGCCGTCGACGCCCTGGCGCACGACTGACCGCGTCGGTCACGATCCGCTCACGACACCGGATCGAACCTTGGTGTCGTGTCGGAATCCGACGAGGTCGGATCGGCGTCCAGCTCGCGGCGACCGATGATCACGAGCGCGGCGATCGCGCCGAGGACCATGCCGACGAGCACGAGGGCGGTGACCCAACGGTCGAAGGCGCGGCCCGGGCTCCACCAGAGCAGGAGGAGCACGGCGCCGAGGCTGATCCCCACGATCGACGCAGTGGAGTCGGCGAGGTCGGCGACCCACCGCCGAACCGCCGTGGCCCAACGGTACGGGCCCAGGAGTGTCGCGAAGCCGATGATCAGCACGCCGTAGACGATGCCGGTCCACGCCATCTGTCGCAGCAACTCGGTCATCACCGAGGCGACCAGGGTCGCGAGCGGCTTGTTCGTCGTGTCCTCGACGAAGGCCTCGACGGAGGTCCGGATGCCGACGCCACGAAGGACCAGCAGCGTGAGCCCGCCGATGATCAACGCGATGCCGACGGATCGGAGCATCTGGCGCCGCCTGCCGACGGCGAGATACACCGCCCCGACGTACATCGCCACGACGACGATGTAGAGGAACCACGACGTGAAGTCGAGCACCTTGACGGCGTCCTGCACGTCGGCGAGTTCGCTGGACTCGATCACCGTGATCTGTCCGACGTCGTCGGGGAGCCGGTCGAGCGCTGCCTCGGGCACGCCGATCTGCTCGCCGAGGTTGCGCACGGCGACGCCGAGATCGAGGACGATCGTTCCGTCGGCCGTCGAGATGCTGTCGCG
Source organism: Ilumatobacteraceae bacterium (assembly GCA_963746285.1). Classification (GTDB taxonomy): domain Bacteria; phylum Actinomycetota; class Acidimicrobiia; order Acidimicrobiales; family Ilumatobacteraceae; genus Sva-07. The sequence goes on from CAVVAO010000019.1 coordinate 14,382, forward strand.
TGTCTCGTCGCGGAGGATCGCGACGGCGGCCTCGTGCGCGACCCGGTTCGCGGTCTGCCAGATCGACTGGAACCTGCTCGACGCGATGATCCGCTCGATGCCGTCCGTCGCGGGTCCGCGGCAGTGCGCCTGCCAGCGGACCGGCCAGACCCGCCAGATCCTCGGGGAGGCGCGATTCGAGTTCGCCGGCGACGTCGACGGTGGTGAACAACTGATCGGACAGGTACAGCGCCAGGGCCTCTTGGACCTCCGGCTCGTTGAGCAGATCGCCGCTCAGCTCGACCCACTGGTCGGTGTCGAGCGCCTGGGTGCGCGCCCATGTCGTCATCGTCGTCACGACCGCCAACACGGTGGCCAGACCGATCAGCAGCGCGGGAAGCCACCGTGGGCCTTTCGTGGTGCCGTCGCTCGGCGGGGTGTGTTCGTCGGTCATGTCGTCGTCCCTTCAGGTTCGCTGTCGCGTTCAGGATCGCTGTCGCGGCGTCGCCGGAGCGCGGCGGACGCCGTTCGCTCGTTGCTCTGCCATCATTGCGGTCGGGCGCCGTTCGGTCATCACCCGTTGTGGACGAGCCGACGCGAACGCCTGGTGCCGCTCGTGAACGCTGTCCGTCGCTACCGTCGTGGCGTGGATCGGATCGAGATCGAGATCAAGCTGAACCGCGACCGGGCCTGGTTGCTCGAACGACTCGGATCGATGTCGGACGAGGAGCTGACGTCGCCGCGGACGTTCAGCGAGCACGATCCCGAGAGTCGCTGGTCGTTCGCGGATCACTTCGTGCACACCACGCTGATCGAGCAGAACTGGAACGCGATGTTCCGGCGACACGTCGCCGGCGAGCGGGGTCTCGACGAGCGGCTGCGAGGGGATGGTTCGCCGCAGTCGATGGAGGAGATCATGGCGTCGATCCACTCGTGGACCGAGGAGTGGAAGGCGCAGCACAGCGGCAAGCCCTTCGTCGAGCTGGTGCGCATCGGTCAGGCGGTTCGCGCCGACACGCTGGCGCTGCTCGCCGAATTGTCCGACGACGACCTCGCCTCGAAGATCCCCGGAGCGCCGTGGGCCGACGGCACGGTGGGCGCGATCATGGCCGCGAACGCCGACCACGGTCGCATGCACTTCGCCTGGGCGCAGGAGGACCCGGTCTCCGCGGCGACGGGGTCCTGACGCGAATCCGACCAGTCCTGTCGCGGGTCTGCTCGCAGGTCACCCACAGGTGGCACACAGATTTCGGTCGTTGTCCCCAACGTCGGCGGCGAAATTCACAAGCAATCGGGACTGACGCTCCACAGGGCTCGTCGTTCAAGATGACCCCCATGGTCGCTCGAGCCCTTCCCACGCCTCGCCAGCGTCTGCTGCGTCAGCGCCAGCACGGCGCGATCCTGCAGCAGGCGGACCGCCGCGAACTCGAACGCGCCGGGTGGAGGACCACCCTCGAGTTCCGCGAGAACAACGTCCGTGGGCGCGACGGACGCCTGTTGCAGGTCGAGGAGATCTGGCACGCCGAGGCCGAGCGTGACGCCGGCTCGCGTGCGGTCCGGAGTCGCGACGGCGTCGATTTCGTCCACGCAACGGCCGAATCGGTCGACGAGGTGTGGGCGAAGCTGCGCCGCCAGGCCGAACTCGCGGACGTCCGACGAGCGTGTCGAGTCCTTCGATCAGGCCGCTGTGCGCAGGACAGAGATGCCCACTGTCCAGGCAAGTTGACCGTTTCTCGACGAGACGGTTGACACACCCGTAGTTTCACTGCTGTAATTACGGACCCGTTGCCACGACATGTGGTGCCAATGGGGGCAACGACCACGACATCTGGTGGTCGACAACGGTTTCTCGACCGTTTCCAGACAATTCCGACGACCCGACGACGACGCAACGAACGAGCAGGAGAACCCACGGTGACAGTGATCGACGACAATGCCGCAACCACCGAGACCGCAGCTGAATCTGCAGAACGGGCCGGTGCCGCACCGACGCTGACCGACACCGCGAAGGCACCTGCACCGCCGTCCGGAGGGCAGCCGACCGCCGGCGGCATGCGGGTCAAGAAGCGCAGCGGTGCGCTCGAGCCCGTCGACGTCAACAAGATCGTCAACGCGATCGCCCGTGCCTCCGAGGGCCTGCTCGGCGTCGATCCGATGCGCGTGGCGACACGCACGATCTCGGCGCTCGCCGACGGCGCGACCACCCGCGAACTCGACGACCTGTCGATCCGCACGGCCGCCGGCCTGATCGTCGAGGAGCCGAACTACTCCAAGCTCGCGTCACGTCTGCTCGCGACGGTCATCGACAAAGAGGTCCGCAACCAGAACATCCCGTGGTTCTCCGAGTCGATCGCCGTCGGCCACGCCGAGGGCCTCGTGTCCGACGAGGTGCTCGCGTTCGTCAACGCCAACGCCCCGGCGCTCAACGCGGCCATCGACTCCGACCGTGATCGCAGCTTCGAGTTCTTCGGCCTGCGCACCGTGTACGACCGTTACCTGCTGCGCCACCCCTCGCGCCGTGAGGTCATCGAGACGCCGCAGTACTTCTTCCTGCGCGTCGCCTGCGGGCTGTGCACCGACGTCGACGAGGCGGTTCGCTTCTACGACCTGATGTCGTCGCTGGCCTACCTGCCGTCGAGCCCGACGCTGTTCAACTCGGGCACCGCGCACAGCCAGATGTCGAGCTGCTACCTGCTCGACTCGCCCGAGGACAGCCTCGAGGGCATCTACAAGCGCTACACCGACATCGCCAAGCTGTCGAAGTTCGCCGGCGGCATCGGCGTCGCCTGGCACCGGGTGCGTGCGAAGGGCAGTCTCATCCAGGGCACCAACGGCCTGTCCAACGGCATCGTGCCGTGGTTGCGCACGCTCGACTCGTCGGTCGCCGCCGTCAACCAGGGCGGTCGTCGCAAGGGCGCAGCGTGTGTCTACCTCGAGTCGTGGCACGCCGACATCGAGGACTTCCTGGAGCTGCGCGACAACACCGGCGACCACGCTCGTCGCACGCACAACCTCAACATCGCCAACTGGATCCCCGACCTGTTCATGGAACGCGTCGAGAAGGACTGGCAGTGGAGCCTGTTCGACCCCAAGCAGGTCCCGCACCTCACCGACCTGTTCGGCGACGACTTCGAGCGCGCCTACGTCGCCGCCGAGGAAGCCGGGCTCTACGAGAAGCAGGTGCCCGCCCGTCAGCTCTACTCGAAGATGATGCGCACGCTCGCCCAGACCGGCAACGGCTGGGTCACGTTCAAGGACGCGTCGAACGAGAAGTGCAACCAGACCGGCGAGGCCAACGACGACGGCACACCCCGCGTCGTGCACCTGTCGAACCTGTGCACCGAGATCCTCGAGGTCACCGACCAGCAGAACACCGCGGTGTGCAACCTCGGCTCGCTCAACCTCGGCGCCTACTTCGACGCACAGGGCGAGTTCGACTACGCCAAGCTCGGCGAGCGTGGTCCGCCAGGTCGTGCCGTTGCTCGACCGGGTGATCGACATCAACTACTACCCGACACCCGAGGCGGAGTTCTCGAACCACAAGTGGCGCCCGGTCGGCCTCGGCCTGATGGGTCTGCAGGACGTGTTCTTCAAGAAGGGGCTCGCGTTCGACTCGGCCGACGCCAAGGAGCTGAGCCGCACGATCAGCGCCCACATCTACTTCCATGCGCTGTGGGCGTCGACCGAACTCGCCGAGGTCAACGGTCCGCACGAGGCCTTCGAGGGCACCCGCGCCGCCAAGGGCGACCTGCAGTTCGACCTGTGGGATCGCGCCAACGGCGGCGTCACCCCACCGGCCGAACTCGACTGGGACGCGCTGCGCGCACGCATCGCCGCACACGGCCTGCGCAACAGCCTGCTGATCGCCATCGCCCCGACGGCGACGATCGCCTCGATCGTCGGCTGCTACGAGTGCATCGAGCCCCAGGTGTCGAACCTGTTCAAGCGCGAGACGCTGTCGGGCGAGTTCATGCAGATCAACCGCTATCTGGTGCGTGAGCTCCAGGCCCGCAACCTGTGGGACGAGCAGATGATCAACGACATCAAGCGCGCCGAGGGTTCGGTGCAGGACGTCGAGCGCATTCCCGACGAGCTGAAGGAGGTCTTCCGCACGGCGTGGGAGATCCCGCAGCGGGCGCTGATCGACATGGCCGCCGAGCGCGGAGCGTTCATCGACCAGAGCCAGTCGCTCAACTTGTTCATGGAGACGCCGACCATCGGCAAGCTCTCCTCGATGTACCTGCACGCGTGGAAGGCCGGACTCAAGACCACGTACTACCTGCGCAGCCGGCCGGCGACGCGGATCAACCAGAGCACCACCACCGCCACCAAGTCTGCGCCGACGCCGCCGGCCGGCGGTGGCAAGCCGTCATCCACCGAGGGGGCGATCGCGCCGCTCGTCGACGAGTCGACGATCAAGACGTTCACCGACGAAGAGGCGGTCGCATGCAGCCTCGAGAACCCCGAAGCCTGCGAGGCGTGTGACTGATGGCCCTCATCGACCCGATCACCGACTATGCCCCGGCCGCGCCGGGTGAAGCGCTCGCCGACGAGTTCGAGTCGGCCTCGCCGGTCGGCGCGAACCGTCCGACCAACATCCTCGACCCGGGCTACGACCTGACGTTGCGGCCGATGCGGTACCCGCAGTTCTTCGACATGTACCGCGATGCCATCAAGAACACGTGGACCGTCGAGGAGATCGACTTCTCCGACGACCTCGTCGACCTGCAACGCAAGTTGATGCCGGCCGAGAAGCACCTCGTCGGGCGGCTGGTGGCGTTCTTCGCCACGGGCGACTCGATCGTGTCGAACAACCTGGTGCTCAACCTGTACCAGCACATCAACGCCCCCGAAGCACGGATGTACCTGTCGCGCCAGCTCTACGAAGAGGCGTTGCACGTGCAGTTCTACCTCACGCTGCTCGACAACTACATCCCCGACATGGCCGAGCGCGAGGCAGCGTTCGCCGCCGTCGAGAACATCCCGTCGATCCGCGCCAAGGCCGAGTTCTGCTTCAAGTGGATCGACTCGATCCAGGGTCTGCAGAAGATCGAGACACCCGAACAGCGCAAGCAGTTCCTGCTCAACTTGATCTGCTTCGCGACGTGCATCGAGGGCCTGTTCTTCTTCGCTGCGTTCGCCTACGTGTACTTCCTGCGTTCCAAGGGTCTGCTCAACGGCCTCGCCGACGGGACCAACTGGGTGTTCCGCGACGAGAGTTGCCACATGAACTTCGCGTTCGAAGTGGTCGACACGGTGCGCAAGGAGCAGCCCGAGCTGTTCGACGCCGAACTCGAGGCCGACATCCGTGCGATGCTCAACGAGGCGATCGACTGCGAGCACCTCTTCGCCGCCGACGTGCTCGGCGAGGGTGTGCCCGGCATGAGCCTGGCCGACACCCGCACCTATCTCGAGTTCGTCGCCGACCAGCGCCTCGCGCAGCTCGGCTACGCCCCCGAGTACGGCTCGAAGAACCCGTTCAGCTTCATGGAGCTGCAGGACGTGCAGGGCTTGTCGAACTTCTTCGAGCGCACCGTGAGCAGTTACCAGGTCGGCGTCGTCGGCGACGTCTCCTTCGACGAAGACTTCTGATCACGCCAGGGGTCAGACCCCTCGCGTGACTGATCACTCCTGGGGTCAGACCCCTGGCGTGATCATCAGCGGTAGTGGTCGGTGTGTTCGCCGAGGTCGGGACCGACGTCGGAGATGCTGCCCGGCGTGCGCGAGAACTTCGGCACCACGCCGAGCATCGGGGTGTCGATGCCGGTGCGCGACACGTGACGCTCGATCATCGCCCGAGCCGCATAGTGCTCGTCGCGCAGCATGTCGGCGGCGGTGTAGACCCGTCCGGCCGGCACGGTGTGCGCCCGCAGGACGCGCAAGGAGCTCGTCGGAGGTCATCGACGAGGTCCACTCGCCGACGATCGCGTCCAGATCGCGTTCGTGTTCACCTCGCGCCACGTGGGTCGCGTATCGCTCGTCGACGGCGAGGTCGGGCCGGCCCATCGCGTCGCAGAGCCGGGCGAACACGGTGTCGGCGTTCCCGGCGATCAACACCTCGGACCCGTCGCTCGTCGGGTAGGCGTTGGACGGTGCCACACCCGGCAGCGTGCCGCCGGACCGACCGCGCAGCACGTCGGCGACGTCGAAGTCGACCATCGACGACTCCATCAACGCGGCCACCGCCTCGTAGATCGCCACGTCGACCTCCTGGCCCCTGCCGCTGGTCGAGCGTTCGTGGAGCGCTGCCAGCGTGCCGATCACGGCGAACATCGCGGCGAGTGAGTCACCGAGGCTGATGCCGCATCGCGCCGGGGGGCGATCGGGGTCGCCGGTGGTGTGGCGAATCCCGCCGACTGCCTCACCGATCGACCCGAAGCCGGCCTCGGTCGCCCGCGGCCCGCTCTGTCCGAATCCGGACACATGGGTGACGATCACGCCGGGGTTCGCGACCGAGAGCGTGGCGTGGTCGAGGCCGAACTTCGCCAGCACGCCAGGACGGAAGTTCTCGAGCACGACGTCGCACTCGCCGGCGAGTCGCTGCACGAATGCGAGATCGTCGGGGTCCTTGAGGTCGGCGACCACCGAGCGCTTGTTGCGGGCGATGATCGGCCACCACAGGCTCGAGTCGTCGACACACACGCCCCAGCGCCGCATCGGGTCACCGTCGGGGGCCTCGATCTTGATCACCTCGGCGCCGTAGTCACCGAAGAGCTGCCCGGCGAACGGACCGGCGATGAAGTTGCCCAACTCGAGCACCCTCACGCCGAGCAGGGGTCCCGTGCGTGTCGATGCGTTGCCGTCCATGGATGTTGTCTACCGAGTCGCCGATGCGGTCGCGAAAGCGAGAGAATCGTCACGTGTCCGTCGCCGACCGTCTCCCCGCACGAGTGACGCTGCGAGACGTCAGCCTGCGCGACGGACTCCAGGACGAATCGCCGATCCCCACCGAGTCCAAGGTGGCGATCTTCGAGGCGCTCGTCGCTGCGGGCGTGCGCGACCTCGAGCTGACCAGCTTCGTGCGGCCGGATCGAGTCCCGGCGATGGCCGACGCCGAGGCGTTCTGCGCCGCGACGGCGGACCTCGCCACCGACACGGACACGACACGGTGGGGGCTGGTCCTCAACGGTCGTGGCGCCGAGCGGGCGCTCGCTGCCGGGCTCACCCACCTGCAGTACGTGGTGTCGGTGAGCGACGCCCACAGCCGCCACAACGCCGGAGCAGGTACCGACGAGATGCTCGACGAGTTCGCCCGGTTCGCCGCGCCGGCGATCGATGCGGGCGCCGTGGTCGAGATGACGCTGGCGACGGCGATGGGGTGCCCGTTCGAGCACCGAGTCGATCCCGACCGGGTGGTCGACATCGCCCGTCGCGCCGTCGACGCCGGGGCATCGTCGATCGGGCTCGCGGACACGATCGGTGTCGCCGTGCCCACCGAGGTCGCCGTCCTCGTCGGACTGGTTCGCTCGAGCGTCGGAGTTCCGATCGGCGTGCACCTGCACGACACGCGTGGCCTGGCCATCGCGAACGCGATCGCCGCCCTGGAGCACGGCGCCGTCCGGCTCGACGCGAGCGTCGGTGGCCTCGGCGGGTGCCCGTTCGCCCCCAACGCGAGCGGCAACGTTCCGATCGAGGATCTCGCGCACGCGCTCGAGGCGATGGGCGTCGCCACGGGCGTGTCGGTCACCGGGCTCGTCGACGCGGCGACGCTGGCCTGCGGCCTCGTCGGGCGCCCGATCGGAAGCCACATCGGCCTCGCCGGCCCCCGATTCGTGTGACCCTTGCGCACGCACGACGGTGGGCGCCCCACGTGGACGCCGGTACCGTGATGGTCGATGGCTCCACCTGACTGGCTCACGAGCACGCGCGTCGCGGTCGTTGCCGGCAAGGGCGGCGTCGGATCGTCCACCGTGGCGGCCGCGTACGCGCTCGCCGCTGCTCGTGAGGGTGCCGACGTCCTGTTCGTCGCCGTCGACGGTCGTCCCGGCATGGGCCCGCTGCTCGGAGGTCGCGAACTCGACTCCAGCGATCGGATCCTGCGCCGGATCAAGGGTGCCGGCCAGGTGCGCGGCCGCACGATTCCCGCCGATCAGGCCTTCGGCGACTACCTGGAGCTGAAGGGCGTCGGGGGCATGCTGCGCCGCGCCGCGTCGGCCGCGTCGCTGCCGATGATCGCCGCGGCGACGCCAGGGCCTCGAGCACCTCCTCGTGCTCGGCAAGATCAAGGAGCTCGAACGCGAGCGGGCGGCCGACCTGATCGTCGTCGACGCCCCGCCCGCCGGCCACGCCGCGCCGTTCCTGCGCTCGGCGACCGGGCTGTCCGACGTCGTGCAGTCCGGACCCGTTCGCGAGCAGTCCGTGGAGGTCGACGCCATGCTGCGCGACCCGGCGCGGTGCCAGGCGATGATCGTCACCTTGCCCGAGGAGACGCCGGTCACCGAGGCGCTCGAGCTGGGTGAGGAACTGCGCTCCGACATCGGGTTGTCGCTGCTTCCAGCGGTCGTCAACTCGTGTTGGCCCGATCGTCCCGGCCTCGCCAAGACGCCGGCGATGGCGGCGCGTTCGCAGAAGGTCACGCTGTCGGCGGCGGCCAAGTCGGCGCTCGCGTCGTCGACCGACTTCGGCCGTGAGCGTCTCGAGCGACAACGCCAACAGATCGAACGGCTCGCCGGTGGCATCGGCGTGCCGCTGGTGGCGCTGCCGCGCCTGGCCACACCACGCCTCACGCTGCACCAGTTGGGCGAGCTCGCCGACGCGTTGGTCGGCCCGATGATCGGGAGTACGTCGTGACCGACGACGCCGTCGCCGAGTCGTTCCGCGACGAGGTCGCGAACGCGGAGCTCATCGTCACCTGCGGCCCTGGCGGTGTCGGCAAGACCACCACGGCTGCGGCACTCGGCGTCGCAGCGGCACGCGCGGGCCGCCGGGTCGTCGTCGTCACCGTCGATCCGGCCCGCCGGCTCGCGGACGCACTCGGCCTCGAAGCGGGCGCTGCCGCCGACGCCCCACATCGCGTCACCGGGATCCCCGGCGTGTCCACGGGTTCCGGCGGCGGCGAGCTCTGGGCGCTGATGCTCGACGCCGCGTCCACCTTCGATCGGCTCGTCCACGAACAGACCGCCAACCCGAAGCAGGCCGCGGCGATCCTCGAGAACCCCGTCTACCGGGCGATCTCCGGTTCGCTCGCCGGCGCCCAGGAGTACATGGCGATCGAGCGATTGCACCAGCTGTACACCAGCGGCGACTGGGATCTCGTCATCGTCGACACCCCACCGTCGCGACACGCCATCGATCTCCTCGAAGCGCCCGACCGGCTCATCGGCTTTCTCGGCCATCCCGTCTACCGGGCGCTGACCGTCGGCCAGCGCGCCTTCGCCAAGGTCACCAATGCCGCGGCGTCGATGTTCCTGTGGGCGGTGCGCCGCCTCGCCGGCCCGCAGATCGTCGAGGACACCGTCGAGTTCTTCCGATCGCTCGCCAACATCGAGCCCGGGTTGCGCAGCCGTGCCAAGGAGGTCTCGGTGCTGTTGCGTTCGGACGCTGCATCGTTCGTCGTCGTGTCGAGCCCGCGGGCCGAGGCGATCGGCGAGGCCGAGCACCTGATCGGGGCGCTTCGTGACGGTTCGTTCCCGTTCGCCGGCGTCGTCGTGAACCTGATCCACCCGATGCCCGAGCAGCTCAGCGCGGCCGATCGTGCCGCGCTCGACGGGCTCGACGACGGCCCGCTCGCCGAGCAACTCGCCTGGCACGACGAACTCACCGAACTCGCCTCGGCCGAACGTGACGAGATCGCCGGCCTCGCCGATCTCGCCGAGGACGTGGTCGTCGTCGAGCTTCCGCTGCTGGCCGTCGACGTGCACGATGTCGACGGCCTGGTCGGTCTCGCTGACCGCCTGGTCGGTGGGAACTAACGTCGTCGACGTGCCTGCCCTGTCCTCGCTCGTCGACGAGCTGTTCCAGCGTCCCACGGACGAGGGAGTCACGCTCGCCCTGGTGATCCGCCAGCGCGACGAGGTCATCGCCGAGCGCTACGGGATCCAGCCCGAGAACATCTTCCAGCCCGCGATCGAGATCACGGCCGAGTCGACGTTGACGTCGTGGAGCATGGCCAAGTCGATCACGCACGCCGCGGTCGGTGTCCTCGTCGGTGACGGCGCGCTCGACGTCGAGCGGCCTGCCCCGGTCCCGGAGTGGGCGGGGACGCCGAAGGCGGCGATCACGACGCTCCAGCTGCTCGAGATGCGTTCGGGACTTCGGTTCGTCGAGGACTACGTCGACGACGAGGTCTCGCACTGCATCGAGATGCTGTACGGCGACAGCGACCCCAGCCACGCGGCCTACGCGGCCGCGCTCCCGCTCGACCACGACCCGGGCACGTTCTACAGCTACTCGTCGGGGACCACCAACATCGTGGCGCGCATCATCGGCGACGTCGTGTGCGGCGGCACGGGTGGTGAACCGCAGCGACGTCGCGACGTGGTCGAGTCATTCCTGCACGACCGGCTGTTCGCGCCGATCGGCATGACCTCGGCGATCCCGAAGTTCGACGGTGCCGGCGACTTCGTCGGTTCGTCGTACGTGTTCGCGACCGCACGCGATTTCGCCAAGTTCGGCGAGCTCTACCGCCACGACGGCATCACCGACGCCGGCACACGGATCCTTCCGACGGGATGGGTCGACCACGCACGAACCCCGATCTCCCACGACCACGAGAACGGCTGCGACTACGGCCGGCACTGGTGGATGTGGCCGTCGATTCCCGGCAGCCTGGCGTGCCACGGCCACGAGGGCCAGTACATCGTCGTCGTGCCCGACCGCGAGCTCGTCGTCGTCCACCTCGGCAAGACCGATGCGTCGGTGACGCCGACGTTGCGGGCGCGACTGCGAGCGATGATCGACGTCTGCTGATCGATGCGTGTCGACGATGAGTGAGGACGAACGAGATCGGACCGAGACCGTGCCCGGTCGCGGGCTCGACGGTGCCGACGGCGATCTGACCCACGAGATGGATCGTGACGTGCTGCCGACCGGGGAGCTCCCCGCACTGATCCGCGACGAGAGCGCGCCTGGTCGGCGGATGAAGCCGATTCGGTTCACGATCAAGGTGCTGCTGCTCATCGTGATCGCGGTGTTCCTGATGCCGGGGGTCCTGAGTGGATTCCAGCAGGCGATCGACACCATTCGAGACGTCAACCCAGCGCTGCTGTTCGCGGGATTCGTGCTGCAGCTGTTGGCGCTGATGGCCTACTCGCTGCTCACGCGGGCCACGCTCGGAACAGCCGGGCGGAGGTTGTCGCTCGCGCGCATCTTCCGCATCCAGCTCAGCACCAAGGCGCTGTCGAACATCGTGCCCGGCGGGAACGCGGCCAGTTCGGCGCTCGGGTATCGGCTCCTCACCCTGTCGGGGATCAGTGGACCCGACGCCGGCTTCGCGCTCGCCACCGCCGGCATCGGTTCTGCGGTGGTGTTGAACATCATCTTCTGGACAGGGTTGACGATGTCGATCCCGTTTCGCGGCGTCAACGAGGGCTATGCACTCGCCGCGCTGCTCGGCATCATCATCATGGGGCTGGCAGCGGGGCTCGTCGTCGGCGTGATGGACGGCTCGGGCCGTGCCGAGCGCCTCCTGCGGTGGATCGCAAGAAAGGCTCGCTTCGACGAGGACCGGTTCGCCGCCGTCTTGCACCAGCTCGCGGAGCGGCTCGAAGAGCTGCTCGTCGACCGCCAGTTGCTGCGTCGGGTCGTGTTCTGGGCGACCGCGAACTGGCTGCTCGACGCCGCATCACTCTGGGTGTTCCTGCGCGCGTTCGGTGTGACGCTGCCGGTCGATGCTCTGCTCGTCGCGTTCGGCCTGGCGAACGTGCTCGCTGCGATCCCGATCCTGCCCGGAGGTCTCGGCGTCGTCGAGGCCACCTACCTGACCGCGCTCGTCGGCTTCGGCGTGCCCCGCCGCGTCGCGGCGCCGGCGATCGCGACGTACCGGTCAGCGCAGTACCTCATGCCGATCGCGATCGGAGCGCTCGCCTACGCATCGCTGCGGGTCGGGCCCTGGAAGATCGAGAAGCGCGATCGTCTCGTCGGGTTGCGAGATCTCGCCCGCGCCGAGTCAGCCCGCGGCGAGACCAAGATCGACTTCGCGTTGCGTTTCGGTGGTCGTCGGCCGGTGGGCGACCCGGAACTCGACCCCGCGATTGCGGCGACGCTGCGGCACGACCCGCAGGCCGACCTCGAGCCGCACGTCGACCCCGACGACCGCGGCGGCGACGACGCCGAGCGCGATCGTTGACGCTTTCGCGCCGAAGCGTGCGCAGCGATACCGTCACCTCCATGACAGTGCACGAACGCCCCTTCGGTCGATATCTCGAGGACTTCACCCCCGGCGACGTCCTGCGCCACTGGCCCGGCAAGACGATCACCGAGTACGACGACCACCTGTTCTGCATGATCACGATGAACCACCATCCGTTGCACACCAACGACTGGTTCGCCGCCGAATCGGTGCAGGGCCGCAACGTCGTGGTCGGCAACCTCGTGTACAGCCTCGTGCTTGGGCATGAGCGTGCCGGACGTCAGCGGCGCGGCGATTGCCAACCTCGAGGTCGAGACACTGCAGCACAAGTTCCCGACGTTCCATGGCGACACGATCCACACGGAGACGCGCGTGCTCGAGGTCACCGAGTCGAAATCCAAACCCGACCGCGGCATCGTCAAGGTCGAGACGAAGGGCTTCAACCAGGACGGCAAGGAGGTCTGCTACTTCGTGCGCAAGGTGCTGATCTGGAAGCGCGAGTTCGCCCCCGAGCGCAAACGCCCCTACGACGGCACCGACGTCTGGGCCGAGTGAGTCACCGGGCTTGATCGACGCCGGCACCGTCCTCGCGTGGGGCGTGCCGCAGCTCCGCGACCTGCCGTGGCGGGCGGTGCGTGACCCCTGGTCGATCCTCGTCGCCGAGGTGATGCTGCAACAGACCCAGGCCGAACGGGTCATCCCGAAGTGGACTGCGTTCCTCGAGGCGTATCCGGATCCTGCGACGTGCGCCGGTTCCGCGCTGGGCGATGTGCTGCGCCTGTGGCAGGGCCTCGGCTATCCGCGCCGTGCCCGCAACCTGCGCACCGCCGCCGAGGTCATCGTCGAGCGCCACGACGGTCGGCTGCCCGATGACCTCGCTGCGCTGCTCGAGCTCCCCGGCGTCGGTCCGTACACCGCACGGGCGGTGCTCGCGTTCGCGTTCGAGCACGACGTCGCGGTGGTCGACACCAACATCGCCCGGATCCTCGCGCGGACGGTCGGCGAGCGGTTGACGCCGAAACGGGCACAGGCGGTGGCCGACGAGTCGGTGCCGGAGGGGCACGGCTGGATCTGGAATCAGGTGGTGATGGACCTCGGCGCATCGGTGTGCCGTCCGGCGCCGCGTTGCGAGCTCTGCCCGATCGCGGCATCGTGTTCGTGGCACCTGGCGGACCACCCGGATCCGGACCCCGCCGTCGGGTCGGCAGGGGTGAGCACTCGCCAAGCCCGGTTCGACGGAAGCGACCGTCAGGCCCGCGGACTCGTGCTCGCCGCACTGCACGATGGTCCTCGCCCGGCGTCGCTGTTCGACGCCCGGATCCTCGCCACCCTCGTCGACGATGGCCTCGTCGAACTCCGCGCCGACACCGCGCAGCTCCCCGCCTGACGGTCCTCCCCGGCCCCGTCCCCACCCGGACCGTCACGGTCCTCCCCGGCCCCGTCCCCGCCCGGACTGAGGCAGGTTGGTGCGGTCAGCGCCGTGGGGCGTACGGTTGAAGGGTGCGTCCAGCAAGAGATTTCTTCCGTCCACTCGCAGTCGGGGCCCCCGAACCCGTCCGCGAGATCCCGTTCCGCCCCAGCCGGGTGATCCACTTCTTCCCGGCGGCCAACGAGAAGATGCGTTCGAAGCTTCCCGACATGGTGCCGACGGTCGACATCCTGCTCGCCAACCTCGAAGACGCGGTGCCCGCCGACCAGAAGGAGGCGGCTCGCGCCGGCCTCGTCGACGTCGCGCGGTCGGTCGACTTCGGCGACACGCAGTTCTGGACTCGCGTCAACAGCCTCGACTCACCATGGGGACTCGACGACCTCACCGCCGCCGTGCTGGAAGCCGGCGAGGCGCTCGACGTGATCATGATCCCGAAGGTCGAGGGTCCGGAGGACATCCACTACGTCGACCGTCTGCTCGCCCAACTCGAGGCGAAGGCGGGCCTGAGTGAGCCGCTGCTGGTGCACGCGATCCTCGAGACCGCCCGTGGTGTCGCCAATGTCGAGGACATCTGCGCTGCGTCGCCGCGCATGCAGGGCCTGTCGCTCGGTCCTGCCGATCTCGCGGCGAACCGCCGCATGAAGACCACTCGTGTCGGCGGGGGCCATCCCGGCTATCTCGTGCGCGCCGACCCGCCCCAGGACGCCGAGGGCAGCGACGACGTCGAGGCGCCTCGCACGACCTACCAGCAGGACCTGTGGCACTACACGATCGCCCGCATGGTCGACGCCTGCGTGACGAACGGGATCCTGCCTTTCTACGGTCCCTTCGGCGACATCAAGGACACCGTGGCCTGCGAGGATCAGTTCCGCAATGCGTACCTGCTCGGCTGCGTTGGCGCGTGGAGCCTGCACCCGGTGCAGATCGGCATCGCCAAGAAGGTGTTCAGCCCCGACCCGGCCGACGTCGCTCACGCCCAGCGGGTGATCGACGCGATGGGCGACGGCACCGGGGCGATCATGCTCGACGGCAAGATGGAGGACGACGCCTCGGTCAAGCAGTGCCGCGTCGTCGTCGAACTGGCCCGTGCGCTGTCCGAGCGCGACCCCGAACTCGCTGCCAGCTACGGATTCTGAGGAGACACCGATGACCGACGATCTGCGACCTCGCCGCTCCGTGCTGTACATGCCGGCGGCCAACGAACGTGCGCTCGAGAAGGCCCAGACGATCCCCGCCGATGCGATCATCTTCGATCTCGAAGATGCCGTCGCCCCCGACGCCAAGCCCGATGCGCGTGCGAAGGCAGCCGCCGCCGTCCAGTCGGGGTTGTACGGCAACCGTGAGCTGACCATCCGCTGCAACGGTCTCGACACCGAGTGGGGGAGCGACGACGTCGTCGCTGCGGCCGGTGCGCACCCCGCTGCGGTCGTCATCCCGAAGGTCGACTCGGTCGGCGGCGTCGAGCGCGTCGCCTCGCTCCTCGACGACGCGGGCGCGAGCGACGTGATGATCTGGCCGATGATCGAGACGCCGACGGCGATGTTCAACGTCCGCGAGATTGCAGCGCATCCGCGGGTCGCCGTGCTCGTGATGGGCACCAACGACCTCGCCAAGGAACTGCGCTCGCCACTGGTGCCGGGTCGTCATCCACTCGTTGCGCACCTCGCCAACGCGCTGCTCGCTGCACGCGAGGCCGGCAAGGTGATCCTCGATGGCGTCTACAACGACGTGAAGGATGCCGATGGATTCGCGGCAGAGTGCCGCCAGGGCATGGAGATGGGATTCGACGGCAAGACGCTGATCCATCCGAGCCAGGTCGAGCCTGCGAACGACATGTGGGCACCGTCTGCCGACGACATCGAATACGCCGAGCGGGTCATCGCAGCGTTCGACGAAGCGGTCGCCGATGGTCGAGGCGTGGTGACCGTCGACGGTCGCATGATCGAGAACCTCCACGTCGACAACGCCCGCCGAGTGCTCGCGACCGCCGCGGCGATCGCCGCTCTCGGCTGATCACGCCAGGGGTCTGACCCCTGGCGTGATTGGACCCGCTGCAGCTCAGGTCGCTGCGGTGATGCTTGCCACGATCTGGTCGAACGCTGCGTCGGCGTAGGCGATCATCTCGTCGTCGGTGCGGTCCTGGATCGGGTGCGGGGTGAACACCCGGGCGACCGACGGGAATCCGAGCGAGGTCGACTGGGCGATGGCGGCGTCGACGAATCCCTCCGAGGCGACGAAGACGCCGGGGATGCCACGCAGTTCGAGGTCGCTGATGTCGTGCACACTGCACGACGTGCAACTGCCTCAATCGGCGAGCGCCTCGATCACGACCTGGCACTCGACGGAGATCTGATGGCGCAGATCGACCGGTGCGGGTTTCGTGAACGTCGGCTTGCGGTACCGCTTGACGTCGGCGCCGACGCCGACGAGCCGTTGTTCGAGACGATCGAGGAAGACATCGCCGCGCGGCTTGGAGATGTCGAGCAGGCCGACCGTCAACCCCGACAGCGTGGACGGTCGGGCGAGTGGCCGGCGCTCCGCGACGGTGCGCTCGCTGGTCGGATCGAGGATCGTGCGGGCGCTCATGACCCGTCAGTATGTCACGGCGCGGGTGACCGGCTTCGAGCCGACGTCGCCGTTCGCCCAGCCACCGATGATCTCCGAGAACAGTCCGGTGCCGTTGCCCGCGTAGGCGAGCATCAGACCGCCGGGTCGGAACTTCGGCACCGACGGCGCGTCGGCGAATGCTGCCGGCAGGCCCTCGGCCATGCCGCCGGCGCCCCGCACCAACTCCGAGCCCGGACGGTTCAGGTGCGCGGCGATCCCGTCGACGATCTGCTGGCGATCCCACCCGGCATCGGCGAACACGCGTGCGTGCTCGGGGCCCATCACCAAGATCGCGTCGAAGCCGAGGACCAGCTTCGGATGATGCATCGCTTGCAGGCTGGCGGCGAGGGACCGAGCGAGGGACTCGGGCTCGCGCGACAGTTGGTCGACGACGCAGCGGGTTCCCTCGCCGGCGAACAGTGTGAGCGCGTCGACGCCCGGCTCGATGCCGTGTTCGATCGCAATCGTGCCGTACGGCGACTCGACGTCGTTCTCGGCGAAGCAGAATCCGATCTTGCCCGGGCTGCCGTGGGTTGAACGGTCGACTTCGCCAGGACGGCCACCACCGACGTTGCGCACGACCAGCTGGAGCGCTCGACCGATCGTGGAATTTGCCCGGTTGCCCTGCCCGAGCGCATTGCCGCCGGAGTTCATCCCGATCGCGCGGGTGCCGGGTCCGCTGCACACGATCACGGGGCCGACCGGCATGGTGGTCGCCAGGAGGCCGTGCATGTTGAACTCGTTCGTGCACGCCGCCTCGACGGCGGTCAGGACCCACGGCAGGTGCTCGGGAAGGCATCCCGCCATCACGGCGGCGATGGCAACCTTCTCGACGGTGACGTCGACCAGATCCGGCGGCACGGTCGCGACGACGTCGGACGGCGAACGGGTCGTGCCCGACAGCATCCGCATCACGCGGGCCTCCGTCGGCGGCACCACCGGCAGGCCGTCGGTCCAGCCCCGGGTGAACATCATCTCCATCTCGTCCTCGGCGTCGGCGACGTCGATGCGTCGCGACGCGAGCGTGGAGGCACCGAAGCGGACGTTCAGCTCGTCGACCAGGTCGGGATCGACGCTCATCGAACCGCACCCCGGACGCATCGCCGGCAGGTCGCTCCCGAGGCCGTCGACACCGCTCACCCGGATCCACTCGTCGCGATGCCATCCGACCGTGCGCTCCACTTCGATGCCATCGACGACGCGGATCACGGTGGGGACCGTCTCGATCTGGTGGTGCCAGCTGAACGCGAGATCTGCGTCGTGGATCGCCGTCGGCGACTCCGGGAACCGCGGGTCGTCCTGCGTGTACACCGTCAGCGTCGTCGCGTCGGCGAGCTGGCGCAGCACGGAGGTCACCGAGTGGCAGGTGGCGCACTCCTCCTTGACCACCACCACGATGCCGTCGGGGAGCTTGGGTGCGGTGGTCGTGGCGGCCATGGAGAGACGGTAGCAACCGGTTCCACGGCGCCGATCAATCGGTGATGCCCACGTCGGCAGACAGTGACGAACATCGGAAAGTTTCGCGTGCGTTCGTCGGACGATCTAACGTGAGCGCATCGGGGTCTCACACAGCACGGCGGTCGGGGTCACGGCATGGAGCTGACCTTTCATGGTGTCCGTGGTTCGACGCCGTGCCACGGCCACGAGATCGCCCGCTACGGCGGCAACACCTCGTGCGTGTCGCTGGCGATCCCCGGCCACGACCCGATCCTGTTCGATCTCGGGACGGGCCTGCGGTACTTCGGCCTCACCCAACCCGCCGACGAACCGTTCCGCGGCACGTGCCTGCTGAGCCACCTGCACTGGGATCACATCCAGGGGCTCCCGTTCTTCAAGCCGTTCCTGCGGCCTGGCGCCAACGTCACCTTGTACGCGCCCGTCCAGCCGGGTGACATCACCGTCGCCGACGTGTTCGCCGACACGATCAAGCCGCCGCTGTTCCCGATCCACTTCTCGATGTTCCCGGGCATGGTCGACATCCACGAGGTCGGCGACGACGAGTTCACGCTCGGCGACGACGTGCGCGTGATGACTCGCCTCATCCCGCACGTCGGTCACACCGTCGGATATCGGGTCGAGTGGAACGGGCGATCGGTCGTGTACATGAGCGACCACCAGATGCCCACCGATGGATCCCACTCGGCGTGGCCGGGCGTGTTCGAGCTCTGCAACGGCGCCGACCTGCTCATCCACGACGCGCAGTACACGCCCGAGGAATTCGAGGGCAAGCGCGACTGGGGGCACTGCACGCCGGAGTACGCCGTGTGGCTCGCCGGTAAGGCGAAGGTCAAGCGCCTCGCACTGTTCCACCACGATCCGGCGCACGACGACGACGAACTCGACGCGATCCTGGCGCCGGTGATCGAGTGCGCAGCGAAGCTCGGCGTCGAGGCGTTCGCTGCACGCGAGCGCATGACCGTCACGATCTGACGACATGGCGGCCGTCGGGCTGGTCGCGTCGATCCTGCTCGGGCTCGTGTTCCTCGTGTCCGGCGGCTCGAAACTCGCCGCTGGACCGGCGTGGCCGGAACAGGCCCGTGGACTCGGGGCGCCGTCGTTCCTGGTGCCCGTGCTTCCCTGGTTCGAGATCGTCCTCGGCGCCGTCCTGGTGATGCAGCTCGTCCCGACGCTCGCCGTTGTCGTGGCGATGCTGGTGCTCGTCGGGTTCACCGTTCTGATCCTGCGGCGTCTCGCCGAGGGACAGCGACCGCCGTGCGCCTGTTTCGGCGCCTGGTCGACCAGGCCGATCGGTCGCGGCCACGTCGTGCGCAACCTCGGCTTCATCGGCCTCGCTGTCGTCGCACTGCTCGCCTGAGTCTCCTCGGGCGCCACCACCGGTAGCGATGAGCCAACCGCCGCTATCCGGTCGCTTCGCTCATCGCGGGCAGAGTCGAACGGGCTGCGATGAGCCAACCGCCGCTATCCGGTCGCTTCGCTCATCGCGGGGAGGTCGGCGCGTCAGGTGGTGGCCAGGATGAAGGCGAGCGTGCGGGCCTCGTCGCGCCAGGCCTCGTAGCGTCCGGTGGGACCGCCGTGTCCGGCGACCAGTTCGGTGCGCAACACGATCGGCTCCCGACCGGTCGACACGTCGCGAAGTCGGGCGATCCACTTGGCCGGTTCGTGCACGCTCACCCGTGGGTCGTTCAGGCCGGCGGTCGCGTACACCGCTGGATAGTCGGCCTCGACCGTGTTGTCGTACGGCGAGTAGCCGAGCATGCACGATGCGTACGGCTCCGTGCGCGGGTCGCCCCACTCCTCCCACTCGGTCACGGTGAGCGGGAGTGTGGGGTCGCTCATCGTGCTGACGACGTCGACGAAAGGAACCTCAGCGACGACGCTCGCGAACATCTCGGGACGCTGTGTCATGCACGCGGCCACGAGCAACCCGCCGGCCGAGCCGCCCCGCAGGGCCAGCCGATTCGCGTCGACCACGCCCGTCGCCGTCAGGTGTTCGGCGCACGCGATCATGTCGCCGAACGTGTTGGGCTTCGCGAGGAGCTTGCCGTCGAGATACCAGTTGCGGCCGAGCTCGCCGCCACCGCGGGGATGGGCGAGCGCCCACACGAAACCGCGGTCGAGCAGGGAGAGCCTCGCGACCGAGAACCACGGTGGAAGTGCCGCCTCGTAGGCGCCATAGCCGTAGAGCACGCCGGGTGCCGTACCGTCGAGCGGCGTGTCGACGTGGCGGACGACGTCGATCGGCACGGCGGTGCCGTCGTGAGCGGTGGCCCACACCCGTTCAGCGGTGTAGGCGTCGAGATCGACGTTCGGGGTCGGTATCCGTCGCAGAAGCGTTCGCTCGCCGGTGGCGACCTCCTCGTCGTACAGCGACGTCGGCGTGGTCAGCGACTGCAAGGTGAAGCGCACGATGTCGGTCGTCCACTGCGGATTCGCGGTGGGCTCGACGTCGTGTGGCTCGGTACCGAGGTCGATCACCCGTTCGCTGCGATCGCGGAAGAGCACCCGCAGGCGCGGTTGGGCGTCGACCCACTCGTGGATCACGAGGTGCCCTGCGAAGGCGTCGGCACCCAGGATCCGTCGCCCCGGCTCGTGCGCGACCAGCTCGCTCCAGGCCGCCGGGTCGGTGGTGTCGGCATCCGCGCGGGCGATCAGCAATCGGAAGTCGACCGCGTCGTCGTTGGTGTGCATGACGAACGAGTCGCCCCAGTGGTCGATGTTGTACTCGACGTCGTCGCGGCGCTCCATGACCACCATGGGCTCGTCGGTCGGACGGTCGGTGGAGATGATCCGCGCGTCGGCGCTGGTCCGGCTGGCGGAGTGGATCACGATCCAGTCATCCGAGCGCGTCGAGCCGATCCCGACGAAGAAGCGTTCGTCGGTCTCGTCGAACACGCGGACGTCGTCGGCGCGCGGCGTACCCAGGCGGTGGCGCCACACGGTCGCTGGTCGCTCCTGTTCGTCGGGTGTCACGTAGAACACCCACTGGCCGTCTCGCGACCAGGCGACGCCCGCATTCGAGGTGTCGTCGATCCGGTCGTCGAGGTCGACGCCCGTCGTGAGGTCGCGGAGGCGCAGTGTGTAGTGCTCGTCGCCGGTGACGTCCATCGACCAGGCGACGACGCGGTGATCCATCGAGACGTCGAAGGCGCCGAGTTCGAAGAACTCGTGCCCGTCGGCCTCGATGTTCTCGTCGAGCAGCACGATCTCGGTGGCGCGCTCGGCGGTCGGGCCGCGGTGGTGGGTCGGGTAGTTCAGGCCCTCGGTGGTCGAGGTGACGTACCACCACGGACCGAACTCGACCGGCGTCGACATGTCGGTCTCCTGGACACGCGAGCGGATCTCGCCGAAGATCGTCTCGATCGTGTCGAGGTGAGGGGCGAAGAATCGGTCGGCGGCGGCGTTCTCGGCGCGGAGGTAGTCGAGCAGCGCGGGGTCGTCGACGTCGCGGATCCAGGCGTAGGGGTCCTCGACGTCCCCGGTGGGGCGGTGCCACGTGTGGTCGCGGCGAGGCGCTCTGGGAGCGGATCCGCCGTCGCTGGCCGATGTGTCGGATGTCGGTTCAGGTTGTTCGATCACGGTCGAGCCAATGTAGACAGCCAGCGGTACCGTTCGGCCACCATGCGTGTGTGGATCGATCAGGACCTCTGCACCGGTGACGGCCTGTGCGTCGATCACTGCCCCGACGTCTTCTCGTTGCTCGAGGACGGCATCGCCTACGTCGTCGAGGCCGGTGAGGTGTTGAACGACCCCGGCGGATCGGGAAGCCTGGCCAGGGTGAGCGAACGCAACGTCGCCGACGCAATCCACGCCGCCGAACTGTGTCCGGGCGAGTGCATCTTCATCGAGGTCGACGTTCCCGTCGGCGTGAGTGGCGGCGACGACGTGCCCGATCTCGTCGATCTGGCCGACGACGCTGCCTGACGTGCTCCGCCGTAGAATCGCACCGATGCCGATGAGGACCGAGTGCAAGAACTTCGAGAGCCGGACGTATCCCAACGGCGACACCGTTCGCAAGTGCAACCTCGACCTCGCCCCTGAGGCGCCGTGGCGCTGCCCGGAGAGCTGCCCGAAGTACGAGCGCCGGCTCGCCGACGTCGCCTGGACGCACGGCAGTCTGGTCGTGCCGCCGACGCCGCCCGAGCCGGCGGGCCTCGACGACGGCAGCGCAGCGGCTCTGCTCGACGAGGCCGAGGACATCTTGAACGCCGTCGGTGCGAGCGTGCGGGCCGAGGTCGAGGCCGAGCGGGCTGCGGCCGATGCCGGCTTCTTCAAGCGCATCTTCAAGCGCAAGCGCTGAGCGTCCGCGTCGTAGCTTCGACCAGATGGCTCGCGCCGACGCACCGGAACTCGTCTCGTCGCCGGACCAGCACGGGCGCTTTCCCGGCTGGTGGGTGGTCGCCGGATGTTTCACGGTGCTCGCCGTGTCGTCGGGACTCGGCTTCTACGGACTGGCGGTCTATCTCAATGCGTTCAGCAAGGAGCGCGACTGGCCGCTGAGCACGATCTCGCTCGCCACCACCGTCTTCTTCATCGTCGGTGGCGTGGTCGGCGTGTGGGTGGCACGCTGGATCGCCCGCTACGACGTGCGACTGGTGATCGTCGGCGGGGGACTGGTCGGCGGGTTCGCGCTCGGCGTGCTCGGCCAGGTCGAACAACAGTGGCAGCTCTTCGTCGTCTATGCCGTGTTCGCCGCCGGGTGGTCGGCCGCGGGGTTGATCCCAGCGACCACGGTCGTCACGCGATGGTTCCACGTCAAGCGGTCCGTCGCGCTCGTCGGTTGCGTCGACCGGGCTGTCGGTCGGCGGCATCGTGATCACACCGTTCGCCAAGCAGCTGCTCGACAGTCGCGGACTCGCCGCTGGCACACCGTGGCTCGGCGCGTTGTTCGTCGTCGGCATCGTGCCCGTCGCCTGGTTCCTCGTGCGCGCCGATCCCGAGGCGGAGGGATGGGCGCCCGACGGTGTCCGGCGCGAGGTCGGCGAGATCGCGCCCCCCGGTGGCACGCCGTTCGCCGAGGCGATCCGCACGCGCTTCTTCGTCGCCGTCACGGTCGGCTTCCTGCTGGCGTTTGCGGCGCAGGTGGGCGGAATCCAGCAACTGGTCGAAACTCGTCGAGGATCGCACCGACGAACGGACCGCGGCAGTTTGCGCTCACCACGATTGCCGCGACGTCGGTCGTGGCGCGCTTGATCGGCGGTCGAGCGGTGCTCCGGGTTCCGATGATGCGACTGACGGTGACGCTGGTGGCCGCTCAGGCCGTGGCGCTCGCGGTGATCGGATTCGCCGACACGACGTGGGTGTTGTTCGCCGCCATCGTGCTGTTCGGCGCGACGATCGGCAACGTCCTGATGCTGCAACCGCTGGTGATCGCCGAGCGTTTCGGCGTGCGCGACTACCCCCGCATCTTCAGCCGCACCCAGCTCGTCGCCGTCATCGGTACCGCCGGAGGTCCGCTGTTGCTCGGTGCGCTCTACGACGTGTTCGGATCGTACGAGGTGCCCTACGCAGTAGCGGCCGCGTGTTCGTTCACCGGTGCGATCGTCCTCGCGTTCGGTGGCCCCGCAACCGCGCCAGCCAGGCGACGCCTGATCTGCCGGTTTGTGTCAGCGACCAGGCAGTCGGTGGCGCTGGTGCTGACACAAACCGTGAGTGCCGGCCCGGCCCGCGGAGGCGGACTCGAGGCGAGCCACGCGTCAGCGACGGATGGTGATGTCGTAGGCGCAGGTGTGCGCGCCGTTGGTCTTGTCGGGTGTCGCGGGAGACGGTCGCGTCCGGCAGCACACCCTGGAGGAACTCGAGTTCGCTCGCGCACGCCTTGCCGAAGCGTTGCGCGACGCTCCAGATGGCGCAGTTGTGCAGGTTGATCCGGAAGTGGTGGTCGTCGAGCTGTTCCCAGTCGCACAGGTAGCCCTGCGCGTCGAGCAGTTCGGTGACGCGAGCGACGCGCTCGCCGGTGGTCGTGCCTGCCAGGTGTGCCTCGGCGTCGTCGACCAGTCGCTGGCGGCGCCGATCGAACACCCGGTCGACCAGTTCGGGATGCTCGTCGTCGACGAGTTCGAGCAACTCGATCGACACGTCGGAGGTCACGAACAGCGGCTCGGTTCGCGTCGGTGGCGCGGTAGCGATCGGCAGGCCGACCGGCGTGACCACGCTCCTGACGGGCGTCGATCAACCCCGCGGTCCGCAGCGCGCCGAGATGTTGGCGAACGGCGCTGGAGGAGACCTCGAGGGTGACCGCGAGTTCGTCGGCGGTCGCCTCACCGAGACGCTTCAACGCCTCGAGCACGCGCCGTTGGGTCGGCGTCGGCGCAGCGTCGGTCACGGCCATGAGGCGAGCGTAGCCGCTTTCGGTACTTTCGCAAGGAACAACTTGTAGAATCGATGCCGTGCTGGTAGCAAGGAACGTGATGACGCCACGACCCCAGAATCGCACCGACCACGGCGACGTCGTGTCCGCATCCGAGGCGGCACGTCGGTCGGTAGCGTGGCCGACGCCCAGAACGACCAGCGATGGATCCAGGCGAGGAGAGCAACCGCGATGAGCGAAACCCTGCGAGAAATCGAGGAACTGACCGAACGGGGCTACCAGTACGGCTTCAGCACCGAGCTCGACACCGACATCGCGCCGCCTGGGCTGAACGAGGACATCGTCCGGCTGATCTCGGCGAAGAAGAACGAGCCCGAGTGGTTGCTCGAGTGGCGGCTGTCCGCGTACGAGGCGTGGACGCAGATGGACGAGCCCGACTGGGCCAAGCTGCAGATCGCCCCGATCGACTACCAGTCGATCAGCTACTGGGCGGCGCCGAGGAAGAAGCCGGTGCTCGACAGCATGGACGACGTCGATCCCGAGATCCGCGAGATGTTCGACAAGCTCGGCATCCCGCTGCACGAGCAGAAGCTGCTCAGCAATGTCGCCGTCGACGCGATCGTCGACTCGGTCTCGGTCACCACGACCTTCAAGGCGACGCTCGCCGAGGCCGGCGTGATCTTCTGCTCGTTCTCCGAAGCGGTCCAGGACCATCCCGACCTCGTTCGTGAGCACCTCGGTTCGGTCGTGCCCGTGCGCGACAACTACTTCGCCGCGCTCGAACTCGGCGGTGTTCTCCGACGGGTCGTTCTGCTACATCCCCAAGGGCGTTCGCTGCCCGATGGAGCTGTCGACGTACTTCCGGATCAACTCGCAGAACACCGGCCAGTTCGAGCGGACCCTCATCGTCGCCGAGGACGACTCGCACGTGTCGTATCTCGAAGGCTGCACCGCCCCTCAGCGCGACGAGAACCAGCTCCACGCGGCCGTCGTCGAGCTCGTCGCGAAGGACCGCGCCGAGATCAAGTACTCGACCGTCCAGAACTGGTACCCGGGCGACGAGAACGGCGTCGGGGGCATCTACAACTTCGTCACCAAGCGCGGCCGGGCCCACACCGACGCGAAGATCTCCTGGACCCAGGTCGAGACCGGCTCGGCGATCACCTGGAAGTACCCGAGCGTGATCCTGCAGGGCGACCGCTCGGTCGGCGAGTTCTACTCGGTGGCGCTGACCGGCCAGCGCCAGCAAGCCGACACCGGCACGAAGATGATCCACATCGGCAAGGACACCACCAGCTCGATCATCTCCAAGGGCATCTCGGCCGCCCACGGTCAGAACACCTATCGAGGCCTGGTCAAGGTGATGCGCTCGGCCGAGAACGCTCGCAACTACACGCAGTGCGACTCGCTGCTGCTCGGCAAGAAATGTGGAGCGCACACGATCCCGTACATCGAGGTGAAGAACCCGAGCGCGAAGGTCGAGCACGAAGCGTCCACATCCACCGTCGGCGAGGACCAGCTGTACTACTGCCGCCAACGGGGCATGACCGAAGAAGACGCGATGTCGATGATCGTCAACGGCTTCTGCCGCGAGGTGTTCAACGAACTCCCGATGGAATTCGCCGTCGAAGCTCAGCGCCTGCTGAGCGTGAGCCTGGAAGGAAGTGTCGGCTGATGCTGCACGTCGAGAACCTCACCGCCTCCATCGGCGACAAGCAGATCCTCAAGGGGCTCGACCTCGACGTCGGCGCCGGCGAGGTGCACGCGATCATGGGCCCGAACGGTTCGGGCAAGAGCACGTTCGCGCACGCCCTTGCCGGACGTGAGGGCTACGAGATCGGCGGAACCGTCACGCTCGACGGCGCCGATCTGCTCGCCATGGCGCCTGAGGAGCGTGCCGCCGCCGGCATCTTCATGGGCTTCCAGTACCCGGTCGAGATCCCGGGTGTGAACAACATGTACTTCCTGCGCACGGCGCTCAACTCGGTGCGTCGCGCTCGTGGCGAGACCGAGATCGGTGCCCGCGACTTCCTCGCCGTCGCGAAGGAGGCGATGGCGCTCGTCGAGATGAAGCAGGACTTCCTCGACCGCGCCGTCAACGCAGGCTTCTCCGGTGGTGAGAAGAAGCGCAACGAGATCCTCCAGATGGCGGTGATGCAGCCCCGGCTCGCGGTGCTCGACGAGACCGATTCGGGCCTCGACATCGATGCGCTGCGCGTCATCGCCGGCGGCGTCAACGCACTGCGCAGCCCGGAGCGTTCGATGATCGTCATCACGCACTACCAGCGGTTGCTCGACTACATCAAGCCCGACTTCGTGCATGTCCTCGTCGGCGGCCGCATCGTCGAATCCGGCGACCACACGCTGGCGCTGCACCTCGAGGACCACGGTTACGCCGACTTCGTCAACACCGCGCTCAACGACGCACCCGAGCGACCGCTCGCGGGTGCCCCGTCGTGACGATGAGCGCGACGGCCACCACCGACGGGCATCCCGACGTTCTCGACGGCATCGGCTTGCCGACCAAGCGTGACGAGGCGTGGCGCTATGCCCCGCACCGTCTGTTGGCCGGTCTCACCTTCGGGCCGACTGCCGGTGTCCCCGTCGACCTTGCGCTGGACCTCGACGCTCGCCTCCCGACGCTCGATGGTCCCCGCGTGGTCGTGGTCAACGGCGTCGTGGATCACGATCGCTCCACCCTCCACGCATCTCGTGAACAACTTCACCTCTCAGAGGTGGAAGTGTTCACGAGATCGGTCGACCGCAGCGCCGAACGCGTCACCGACGGGTTCGCCGCGCTGCACCTCGCCAACGCGGGCGATGCCGTGGTGATCGACGTCGCGGCAGGCGTCGGCGCTCGACGAGCCGATTCACGTGATCGATGTGACCGTGCCAGGTGCGGCCATCAACACCTCATGCAGCAACGTCATCATCGAGGTCGGAGCTGGTGCGTCGGCCGTGGTCGTCGAGAGCCGCATCGGCGTCGGCAGCGCATTCGGCGGGTCGAGTGTTCACACCAGCGTCGTCCTCGCCGAGGACGCACGGCTCGAACACGTCCTCGTGCAGGACCTGCCGGCCGAGCAGGAGCACCTCTCCCGGGTGACGGTGCGCCAAGCGGCGAACAGCAGCTTGCGCACCCGTTCGTTCAACCTCGGTGCGGCCTACGGACGTCTCGAGTATCACGTCGAACTGACCGGCGCCGGTGCCGTCGCCGATCTGTCCGGGCTGTTCTTCGCGGTCGGCGAACAGATCCACGACCAGCAGATCACCGTCGTGCACGCGCGCGCCGGATTGCACGAGTCGCCAGACGTTCCGCGGGGTGCTCGACGACGCCAGCACCGGCGTGTTCAACGGCGGCATCGACGTGTGCCCGGGAGCTGATGGCACCGACGCCGAACAGTCCAACGACAACTTGTTGCTGTCGAACCGTGCGGAGGTCAACACCCAGCCTCGCCTCGAGATCCTCGCCGACGAGGTGGCCTGCAAGCACGGCGCCACCGTCGGCCAACTCGACGACACCGCGCTGTACTACCTGCGGTCGCGCGGCATCAACGCCGACGAAGCGCGACGGTTGCTGATCAACGGCTTCGCCGACCAGATCGTCGACGATGTCAGCGTCGAGGCCGTGCGCAACTGGATCACCCAGCGACTGGGCCACGACCATGACTGATCACGACACGAACCTCGACGACCAGCCCGTCGCCGGTGTCGGCGTCGGCGTCCGCAAGGGGTTCGCACTGCCGCGCGACTGCGAGGTCACCATCGTGCCCGCCGGCCACCGCACCGTGTTGCCGAAGGGCGACCGGGTCACACTGCTCCAGGCACTCGGCGGGACCGCCACCGTGAAGACCCGTGACGGCGAGATGGCCCGGCTCAGCCGCGCCGACGCCGTCGAGTTCGGCTTCGTGGATGCGCCGGGAGCCGCGGTCACTGCGGTGCAGACCGACGCTCCGTTCAGCATCGATCGGGTGTGGGAAGCTGCGACCACCGTCTACGACCCCGAGATCCCCGTCGACATCGTCGAGCTCGGACTCGTCTACCGCGTCGATGCCGAGCAACTGGCGAGCGGAGGCTGGCGCGTCGAGGTCGACATGTCGGTCACAGCGCCATTCTGTGGGATGGGCGACATCCTGCGTCAGGATCTGCACGATGCGATCGCCGCGCTCGAGGGTGTCGACGACGTGGAGGTCAAGCTCGTCTTCGACCCGCCGTGGGACGCATCGAGACTGTCCGACGTGGCGCGTCTCGAACTCGGCATGATGTGACCGCCGCCAGCGGTTCCCCGAGCCCGGGTCTCCGGGAACCACGAACCCCCCGGTAGCTTCGGCCCGATGACTGACGCGGTGCATCGCAACGTGAACCGAGTGGTCGAGGCAGGCGCGGCGATCGGAC
Organism: Ilumatobacteraceae bacterium; assembly: GCA_963746285.1. Classification (GTDB taxonomy): domain Bacteria; phylum Actinomycetota; class Acidimicrobiia; order Acidimicrobiales; family Ilumatobacteraceae; genus Sva-07. The sequence goes on from CAVVAO010000019.1 coordinate 42,846, forward strand.
TCGACGTGGTTCCGGTGCGCTTCCCCGAGGGCACCAAGACCGCCCTCGACGCGGCGAACGCCATCGGATGCGACGTCGGCCAGATCGTCAAGAGCCTGATCTTCGCGGTCGACGGCGAGGTGGTGCTCGTGTACGTCAGCGGCGCCAACCAGCTCGACGAGTCCAAGCTGGCCCTGGCGGCCGGTGGCGCGACGTGCCGTCGAGTCGACGCCGACACCGTGCGAGCGGCAACCGGATTCCCCATCGGCGGGGTTCCCCCGTTCGGCCACGACTCCGCGTTGCGGGTGTTCGTCGACCCTGATCTGATGGGCTACGACGTGGTGTGGGCGGCGGCGGGAACCTGGCACGACGTGTTCTCGTTGACGCCTCAGCAGCTGGTCGCGGCATGCGGCGGTCTCGTGGTCGAGTTGGCGAGGACCTGAGTGTTCCGTCGCCGCAGCCCGGATGCCGCGCCGCACGACGACTGGCAGGTCGTACTGGCCCTCCTGTTCCCCGCCGGGCTCGATCCGGACCAGAACCACCGGGTCCGGTATGCCATCGGTGATGCACGACCGTCGGTCGCGGCCGCGCGCATGGCGCTGGGTCTGCTCGATCAGCAGACGAGCGAGTCACCCGTCACCATCCGGTGGTCGGTCGATGACCTGATGATCGCCGATGTCGCCGGGATCCGCATGGCACTCGACCCCGCGGATGCCTCTGTGTCGAGCCAGATCGCCGCCGGCGAGTACGAGCCTCATGTCTCCTCGACGCTCGAGCGTCTGCTCGACGAAGGTGATGTGTTCGTCGACGTGGGCGCAAACGTCGGCTACCACACTTTCGGTGCGTCGGCGCGTGTCGGGGTCACCGGTCGCGTCGTGGCAGTCGAGGCCAATCCCGAGAACGCCCGGTTGATCGCCCACACCATCGAGTCGAACGGCATCGCAAACGTCGAGCTCGTACCCGTCGCGCTCGGCGGCAGGTCGCGGCTACGTGAATTTCGGCACCCACATCGGCTCGAACGGTGGCTTCCTTCCCGACGGGGCAAGCACGACCGGGTCGGGTCGGGGGACGATCGTCCCGACGATGGCACTCGACGACCTCGACCTCGAGCGTGTGTCCGTGGTGAAGATCGACGTCGAAGGTGCCGAGGGCATCGTGATCGACGGGGCGACCCGCACGATCGAACGGCATCGCCCGACGTTCGTCATGGAGTACTCGCACGAGATGACCACGCGTGTGTCGGCGCGAAGCCCACTCGAGCACCTCGGACGTTTCGTCGACTGGGGCTATTCGATCGCTGTCATCGATCGATCGACCGGCGACCCACAACCCGTCCCGACCGTCGAGCAACTCCTCGCCGACTGGGGCGACGACCTCCGGATCGAAGACCTTCTCCTCACCCCGACCTCACCTCAGCGATGAGCGAACCGCCCGGATAGCGGCGTTTGGCTCATCGCAGCGAGTGGCCTGGCCTCAGCGATGAGCGAACCGCCCGGATAGCGGCGTTTGGCTCATCGCAGCGAGTGGCCTGGCCTCAGCGATGAGCGAACCGCCCGGATAGCGGCGTTTGGCTCATCGCAGCGAGTGCGATCGGGTGTCAGGCTCGGTCGAGGGCGTCGGCGAGGGTGTTCCAGCCGAGCACGGCGCACTTGATGCGCACCGGAAACTTCACCACGCCCTGGAGCGCTTCGAGGTCGCCGAGGTCGATGTCGTCGTCGCCGGGCTGCGAGTCGACGCCTTCGATGCCCATCATCGACCGGAACCGACGGATCAAGGCCCGCGCCTCGGAGACGGGCCGTCCGATCACGGCTTGGCTCATCATCGACGCCGACGACTGCGAGATCGAGCAGCCCTGTCCACCGATCTTCACGTCGCGGACCACGGCGTCGTCGCCCTCGCCGTCGACCAGGAGAAAGAGCGTGATCTCGTCGCCGCACAGCGGGTTGTGGCCGCGTGACTCGACCGCCGGGGGCGACTCGAGTTCACCACGATTCCGCGGCGTGCGGTAGTGGTCGAGAATGATCTCGCGGTAGAGGTCTTCGAGGCCCGACATCAGAACCCGAAGATATCGGTTGCGCTGTCGAGCGCATCGGCCAGGGCGTCGACGTCGTCGGTGCCGTTGTAGAGATAGAAGCTCGCCCGAGTGGTCGACTGCACGCCGAGCACCTGCATCAGCGGCTTCGCGCAGTGATGCCCGGCCCGCACGCAGACATTGCGTTCGTCGAGGATCTGGCTGACGTCATGCGGGTGGAGATCGCGGAACGCGAAGCTCAACACGCCGCCTCGCACGGCGGTGTCGTCGGGGCCGTAGATGGTGATGTCGTCGCCGAAGCGATCGTCGAGCGTGTCGAGGGCGTAGCGGGTGAGATCGATCTCGTGTTGACGGATGTCGTCCATGCCGAGGTCCTCCAGGAACTCGACCGCGGCACGCAGGCCGACCGCCTCGGCGATCGGGGGAGTGCCCGCCTCGAACTTCGCCGGGACCGGGGCGGTCGTGTAGCCGTCGAGCGTGACGGTGTCGATCATGTTGCCGCCGCCGAGGAACGGTGGCATCGAGTCGAGCAGTTCCATACGCCCCCACAGCATCCCGATCCCGGACGGTCCGCACATCTTGTGACTCGAGAATGCGACCAGGTCGGCGTCCCACGCCTGGACGTCGGTGGCGTTGTGCGGGACGTACTGGCAGGCGTCGACCACCGCGAGCGCGCCGGCCTCGTGCGCGGCAGCACACAGCTCGGCGACCGGGGGGAGCGTGCCGAGCACGTTGCTCATCGCGGTGAACGAGAACACCTTGGCGCCGTCGAGGAGTCGGCCGAGGTCGGTGAGATCGAGCTGCCCGTCGGCGGTGAGCGGCACCCAGCGGATCTCGATCCCGCGCTCGTCGCGCAGCATGTGCCACGGGACGATGTTGGCGTGGTGCTCCATGTGTGTGAGCACGACGATGTCGCCGGGGCCGAGGTGGGCGCCACCCCATGAGCGGGCGATCAGGTTCAGCGACTCCGTGGCGTTCTTGGTGAAGATCACCTCGTCGGTCGCGGGGGCGTTGATCATCCGGGCGACGGCGGCCCTCGCACCCTCGTAGGCCTCCGTCGCCTCGCCGGCGAGTCGGTACGAGCTGCGGTTGATGGGCGCGTAGGAGTTCTCGAGGAACTCGGTCATCGCGTCGATCACCCGGCGCGGCTTCTGCGAGGTGTTGCCCGAGTCGAGGTAGACGAGCGGCTGTCCGTCGATCTCGCGTGCGAGGATCGGAAACTCCTTGCGCACCGTCTCCAGGTCGAACGCCATGACCTGATCCTACCGTGCTCACAATTCCCCTATCCCCGTAGGAGAAATTCCACCGTTCCTCCCCGCACGCACGGGTTCTCGTGAACAAGTTCACCCCTGAGAGGTGAACTTGTTCACGAAATGGGAGGGGTGACGGTCAGCGGGTGCGTTCGATGTGTTTGGCGACGAGGTTCTCGAGGGCCTCCTGGCGGCCGCTCGTGCGGGTCGGCTCCTTGTCGGTGCCGAGCTGCCGCGTCGTGGAGCTGCTGGAGGGTGACCGTGCCGTCGAGGATGGCCTGCTCGGCGGCCCACCCCGCGTAGCGGTCGTCGCGCCGACGATCGAGTTCGCCGTCGTCGAGGATCGCGGCGGCGGCGAGCAGCGCCCGGGCCATCGTGTCCATCCCGCCGATGTGGGCGTGGAAGAGGTCGTTGCGGTCGATCGACTGCCGACGCAACTTCGCGTCGAAGTTGAGCCCGCCGGTGGTGAAGCCGCCGCCGCGGAGGATCTCGATCATGCCGAGCGTCATCTGCTCGACCGACACCGGGAACCGGTCGAGGTCCCAGCCGAGGCGGTCGTCGCCGGCGTTGGCGTCGATCGAGCCGAAGATCCCCGCAGCGAACGCCGTCGCGATCTCGTGGGCGAAGTCGTGACCGGCGAGCGTCGCGTGGTTGACCTCGATGTTCACCTTGACCTCGTGCTCGAGACCGTATCGCTGCAGGAACGAGTACACGGTGGCCACGTCGTAGTCGTACTGGTGCTTGGTGGGCTCGAACGGCTTCGGCTCGATGAGGATCGTGCCGTCGAATCCGATCGCGTGCTTGTGCTCGATCACCATGTTGAAGAACCGTCCGAGCTGATCGAGCTCACGATTCATGTCGGTGTTGAGCAGCGTGTCGTAGCCCTCACGCCCACCCCACAGCACGTAGTTCTCCCCGCCGAGTCGTTTGGTGGCGGTCATGCAGTGCGCGACCTGCGCGGCGGCGTACTTGAACAGCTCGGGATCGGGGTTGGTCGCGGCGCCCGCCTGGAACCGTGGGTTCGAGAAAAGGTTGGCGGTGCCCCACAGCAGACGCACACCGGTGCGCTCCTGATGGGCGGCGGCCAGTTCCACCATCTCGTCGAAGTTGCGGCACGACTCGGCGAAGGTCGAGCCCTCGGGCGCGATGTCACGGTCGTGGAAGCAGTAGAAGGGCGCGCCGAGTTTGGCGAGGAATTCGAAGGCGACCTCCATCTTCTCCTTCGCGGCGGCCATGGGGTCGCGGCCTGGTTCGAGCCACGGACGGTCGAGGGTGCCGGCGCCGAAGATGTCGATGCCCTCGGAGTTGAACGAGTGCCAGTAGGACACTGCGAAACGCAGGTGGTCTGCCATGGTGCGGCCGGCGACCACGCGGTCGGCGTCGTACCAGCGGAAGGCGAGGGGGTTGTCGGACTCGGGCCCTTCGTAGCGGATCGTGTCGATGTCGGAGAAGAAGTCGGTGGTCATGGAGCGACGCGTCCTGTCAGTCGGTTCGGAGCGGCTCGTCGAGTCGCATATTTGTTGACAAGTATGACAAATAGGGCAGTACGATGCAACTCCATGTCTGCGGCAGCTCGAACACCCCACCTCCGGCGTTCGAACCTGGCGCTGGTGCTCGATCAGCTGCGCCGACGGGGCCCATGTTCACGGCTCACAGCTCGTCAGGGCAACCGGTCTGACGCGCAGCGCGATCGCCGGCCTGGTCGGCGAGCTGGAGCTGCTCGATCTGGTGATCGAGGAGCCGTCGGAGTCCGATGGTCGACCAGGGCGTCCGTCGCCGGTCGTGCGGATCGATGAACGATCGATCGGCGCACTGCGCGATCGAGATCTTCGTCGACGAGGTCGGTGCATCGATCGTGGCGCTCGACGGTTCGGTCGTCAGCAGCGTGCGCATGTCGCGCAGCCCGTGATCGTCTCAGCGTCGAGGCGACGATGGACGATCTCGCGACGCTGCTCGACGACGTCAACGACTCGCAGGTCGCGACGCCCCGCGTCGCCTCGTCGGTTGCGGCGTCTCCGTGCCGGGACTCGTCCGCGAGCTCGACGGCCTCGTGGTCGTCGCGCCGAACGTCGGCTGGGTCGACGTTGCGCTGGGCGACGCACTGGCGGCCGTCCTCCCGGACCATCTTCCGATCTCGGTCGGCAACGATGCCGATCTGGGCGCCCTCGCCGAGTCCCGATTCGGCGCCGGCGTGGGCTCCGAGCAGATGATGTTCGTCTCCGGTGAGGTCGGTGTCGGCGGTGGGATCGTCGCCGCTGGACGACCGATCGTCGGTGCGCATGGTTTCGCGGGCGAGATCGGGCACCTGCCGGTGAATCCCGACGGCCACCGGTGCCGCTGTGGATCGGTGGGCTGTTGGGAGACCGAGGTGGGCGAGTCGGCGCTGTTGGCGCGTGCCGGGCTGGACCCCGACGGTGGCCGGGCAGCGGTGGACGAACTCCTCGAACGCGCCGATGCCGGCGATCCGGCGGTGATGGCCGCCCTGGCCGTCGAGGCGCGATGGCTGGCGATCGGCATTGCCGGCCTGGTCAACGTGCTCGACCCGGACACCGTCGTGCTCGGCGGACTCTTCTCACGGATCCTTCCCTGGATTCGAGCCACGCTCGACGATGAGCTGCTGCTGCGTCGCTACCGCGCCGCGCGGCGCGACGTCGCCGTGGTCGGCGCGTCGCTGGGTCCGCGAGCGGTCACGGTCGGTGCTGCCGAGCTGGCATTCGGTGCGCTGCTCGCGCGACCCGGCGCGCGTGATGGGCACGGTCAACGTGTGAGCCGGTCTCGCGCCGGGCTTCGACGTGTCACCCGGTCGGTGGTCGGCGCGCCGTCGCCTCGTCGCTGCCGCGCGTGATCGTCACGAACTGATCGGCGTCGACGGTGATCCAGTCACCGGCTTCGCCGTCCGGCCAGATCACGCGGACGTCGGCCCGCTCGGCCTCACCGATCCCCGCGTGGATCCATCCGGCCTGGTCGCCGACGTGCCCGCCGCCGACGGTGATCTCGCGCACCAGCGTGCCGGCATCGGTGCGAACCTCGACCCAGGCACCGATCGCGTCGACATTCGGCGCTGGCTGGTCGAGGTCGACGGCGATCCAGTGGCCCATGGGTGACGGCGTCGTCGCATCGCCGCTGCCGACGTTGCGCCACAGCGTGGTGGGGGCCTCGCGATTGACGACGACGAGATCGAGCAGTCCATCGAGGTTGAGGTCGACCAGCGCTGCTCCACGGCCGCGCTCGTACCGCACGATCCCGGCATCCTCGGCGCCCTCCACGAACGTTCCGTCGGCCCGACCGAGCAGCAGGTTGTTCGGGTCGCGGCTGGCGTAGTCGGCCTGTGCCTCGACGTTGCCCTTGCTGACGAACAGGTCGACGAGGCCGTCGTTGTTCACGTCGTCGAACTCCGGGTGCCACGCCGTCGACGGGAGGGCGTCGGCGCCGTCGTGCGGTCGCTGTGCGGTGACCCCGGCCGCCAGTGCCATGTCCTCGAAGGTGGGCTGGGCGGGGCCGTCGACGAGTGTCTGCAGCTTGTTGTCGCCCTGGCTGGTGAGGAACACCTCGGGATAGGCGTCGCCCGTCAGGTCGTGGCTCGCGATCCCCATGCCCCAGATCTGCAGCGGACGCCATCCGTCGGCCTCGGTGTATTCGCGAGGCACCTCACCGTCGTCCACGCGCCAGAGTTGTTCGGTTCCGTCACGGTAGTAGTTGCGGTCGTTCGAGATGCGCAGGTCGCGGCGGCCGGATCGATCCCAATCGCTGAAGAGGACGGAGAGCGCGCAGTACCCCGGACTGAGCGCGATCGGAGTGTCGTACATACCGGAAGCGGGCGCCGGACGGATGAGCTGGCTGTCGGCGCAGGACGTCGCCTCGATCGAGCGGTAGTTGCCGATCGCGAGCGTGGGGAGCGAGTTCTGGCCCTCCCATGTGGCGCTGAATGCGGTCGTCCAGTCGTCGCCGCCGTCGAAGCCGAAGCGGGCGCCGGCGTCCTCGAAGCGGCAGTCGCCCAGACCGCGCAGCAGCAGGTTGGCACCGCGTCGCAGGACGACGAGGTCCATCAACCCGTCGCTGTCGACGTCGAGCGGGTAGGCGCCGGTGACCGCGGTGAGGTCGGTCTCCGCGCTGGGCGCGGCTCGAATCGGAGCGGTCCGCCGAGATCACTCTCGTTCCGGTACAGGGCGGCGGGATCGGTTCCACCTGCGATGAAGAGGTCGCTGCGCCCGTCGCTGTCGCAGTCGAGCGCTGCGACGCCACCACCGACGAAGTGTTCGTAGTCGCCCTCGTACGAGTGGTCGATGCCGGAGTCGGCGGTGTCGTCGACGAAGTGGGGTGCCTCCCCGGCGACGTCGGCCGACGACCTGCCGGTACGCGAGACCGCGAGGCCCGTCACGATCAGCATCACGACCACGACAGCGCCGACCACCAGCCACCGTCGCATCGCTGGTCGCGCGCTCGCCGGGCGATCGCCGGCGGTGACCGTCGTGTTCATCGGACATGAGCTGATTGAACCACCTGGCGGACGCCACCTGGCAGCGCGCCGGTCGTCGAGTGCTTGACGCTCACCGTACGTGCCTCCATGCTGTGGCCCATGTCGAGCGACCTGGCGTTGATGGTGCGGCCGGACCTGAGCGATGCGCAGGCCGCCGCCTGGCGCCACGTCACCGCTCCCGGCGCCTTCTGGACGGGCGTCGAGCGCGCGCGCGATCGCGCGGACGGTGCTCGCCGCGCTCGACGACACCGACCCGTTGCCGCCATGGGTGTCGCCCACGAGCGCAGGGCGAGCCGCTCCCGCCGACGGCGTACTTCCCGAGGTCGTCGTGGACGCCGTGTACCGAATCGCTCGTCACGCCGTCGACGCTCACCGACGCCTGGTACCACGAGCAGCTCGGGCGAGGCGTCGACCCGATTGCGTACGTCGAGATGGTCGGCGTCGTGGTGGCGGTCGCCGCGGTCGACGGGTTCTTCCGAGCCGCCGGTCTCGACCGGCCCGCCGCTCCCCGAGCCCGTGGCCGGCGAACCACACGGCCGCCATCCGGACGTCGAGTCGGCGACGCTGAACTGGGTGCCGGTCGCGGTGCCGGCAGATCGAACCGCCGCGGTGGTGCAGGCGCTGAGTGCGGCTCCGGCCGAGTTCGGAGAACCTGTGGCGGCTCGCCGCCGCGCAGTACATCCCCGTCGACGAGATGGGAGAGCTGACTTGGAGCAGGGGCACGCTCACCCGCAGCGAGATGGAGCTGGTGGCTGCGCGTCTGTCCGCCGCGCGTGAGTGCTTCTATTGAACGACGTCGCACACGATGATGCTCCGTGCGAGCATCGACCGACAGCCCGCCTTGCCGACAACCGGACGAGACGACCGCGACGCGCGGAACGATCCTGGAGCAGTTCGTCGATGCGGTCGTCGGTGACGATCGCGGTACGGGCCGACGACGCACGGGCGTTGATCGTCGAGCGGCTCGGACCGGACTGGTTGGTCGACACCTCCGCGGTGATCGCGAACTTCGAGATGATGACCCGGCTCGCGGACGCGACCGGAGCTCGTCTGCGACCCGAGCAGCTCGACGCCGCCGCGTCGATCATCGACGATCTCGGTCTCGACGCGTTCCCGTCCGCTCGGAGGTGAGAGCGGTCAGCCGGCGTCGAGCGGCAGCTCGTCGACGTTGAGCCAGCGGTCGCCGGTCGCTCGGCGCAGCACGAAGGTCGTGGCGAACGGTTCCGTGGCCCGGGTTCGCAGCTCACCGGCCGCGTCGTAGGTCTCGCTCGTGCGCGTGCCGCGGGATTCGAGGCCGAGGCTCAGACCGTCCTGCCTGCCGAAGGGGACCAGCAGCGTCACGTTCACGTCGTCGATCACGTAGCGCTCGACGACGGTGGCGCCGGTCGACTGCGCATCCTCGATCCGACTGAGCATCGAGTCGAGCCGGTCGCCGTGGTCGACCGCCTCGAGGATCGACGGGTCGTTCCGCAAGCAGTGCCTGGTTCTCGAGTTCGAGGTTCTCGGCAAGGGTCAGCACGATCGCACGGGCACCCGACCCGGCGATCTCGTGGTTCCAGTCGAGGACGCCCTGCTCGACGGTGATCTCGGGGAACGTCGCAGGGTCGACCTGGTGGGGTACCCGACCGAGCACGTCGTCGGCCCCGAGACCCACGACACTGCGCGTCGAGTTCGCGGCGGCGACGACGGAGACGCCGAGCAACGCGACCGCCGAACCGATCAGCGTCATCCGAACGACGGGGCGCAGCGACCGAGGAGCGAGGTCCGCCGCCGACGGCCACGCGGTGTGCGAACCGGCCGACGCGGTCGTTCGTGGATCCCGCTGCGGGCGACCACCGGTCGAACAGCGGTCTCGCCGCGCACATGACCACCAGACCGGCGAGCAGGCCGACCTTGGTGCCGAACTCGTCCGCCTGCGGCGCCATCATCAACGTGCTCGCCACCGCGACGAGCGCGCCGAACAGGACGCGACCGACACGTCCCGACGGCACGGTCTTGGGATCGGTGATCATGAAGAAGAGGAAGATCAGCAGTTCGGGCGAGAACATGATCACGCGCCAGTAGTCGAACCCGCAGACAGGTGTGAACGCCCAGCGCGCCGTCATGCAGTGGCCCGGACGCCGCGACGAGCCCGAGGCCGACCGCCATGGTCGAGCCAGAACGAGACGGCGACGGCGAGGAGACGGAGGCGGCGGGTGATCAGCAGCCCGCCGGTCAGGATCACGGCGTAGGCCGTGATCATCCAGCCGTTCAGCGGGGCCCACCAGAAGTCGAGCGGTTCGACACGCGTGCTGCCGAGCACGACGAACGCGACGACCAGCCCGACGTTCGACGGGTTGAACAGGTGCGAACCGCGGTACCGCACGACGTACTTCGTGAGCAGCGAGAACGCTGCCACGCCGGCGAACAGGTACCAGGCGTGCGTGCTCCAGTGATCGTTCGGCGGTGTTCCCGGAACACGGAGGATCAGCGCGACGCCGCTGCCGGTCAGCATCGCGCTGGCGGGCCACACGAACGAGCGGGTCCGGCGGAAGGTCACCGCGAGTTCGATGATCGCGGCGGTCAGGATCGCCGACGAGGATCTGCGGGATGCTCACCCAGAAGTTCAGGCCGAGCTGCCCGAGCACGTGGAGGGTCATGACGACGGCGGCCACGTGCAGTCGCGGATCGCGCACCTTCGGGAGGATCACGGGGTAGTCGATCGCGCGCCGAGACGGAGTGTGCGGCCGTTCGGCAGCGGGTCCGACGGCGAGCGGGCCGTCCGGAGTCGCTTCCGAGCCCGGCGTCGCCGTCGCGGTGCGAGGCAGGTGCGAGCGCGGACCCTCCCATCGGAGCGCAGACTACTGCGGGCCACCGGCTGGGATCGCCTTGCGTCCAGAAAAAGTTGATGTCGCGAACAAATGTGACCTTTGGTCCTTTTCCTGCGCTCGTCGTTGGGTATACGGTCCGGTTGCTCGCCGCTCGATTGACGGCGTGCTCACACTTTGAGGGGAGAACCGAATGAGAATGCGACGCGTGATGTCGGTCGCAATCGTGGCAGGGCTCGCGCTTGCGGCCTGTGGCAGCGACGACGACGATCATCGATCCGAAGCGCCAGACGGCACCGAGGCGCCCGGACGGCACCGAGGCCGGTGGCGAAGGTGAAGGCGGCGGCGACTGTGTCGTCGGCGTCTCCTGGAACAACTACCAGGAAGAGCGTTGGGCCAAGTGGGACGAGCCGGCACTGAAGGCGGCCATCGAGGCCGGCGGCGGTTCGTACGTCTCCAACGACGCCAAGTCGTCCGCCGAGACCCAGGCCAGCAACATGGAGAACCTGATCTCTCAGGGCGCCAACGTGCTCGTGGTCCTCGCTCAGGACGGCACGGCGGTCATCCCGGCGGTGCAGGACTCGATCGCACAGGGCGTGCCCGTCATCGCCTACGACCGTCTGATCGAGGATCCGGGCGTGCTCTACATCACGTTCGACAACGAGCTGGTCGGCGAGATGCAGGCCCAGGCGCTGTTCGACATCCAGCCGACCGGCAACTGGGTGATCATCAAGGGCAACTCGGCCGACGCCAACGCCGACTTCCTGCGCGGAGGCGCCGAGAAGGTCATCGGCGAGGCCGTCGACCGCCGGTGACATCACCATCGTCGGCGAGGACTACACCGACAACTGGGATCCGGCAAACGCCCAGGACACGATGGAGCAGTTCCTGACCGCAGCCGACAACGACATCCAGGTCGCCCTCGTCCAGAACGACGGCATGGCCGGCGGTGCAATTGCGGCACTCGAAGCACAGGGCCTCGCCGGCCAGGTGCCCGTGTCCGGCCAGGACGGCGACCTCGCCGCTCTCAACCGGGTGGCGCTCGGCACGCAGACCGTCGACGTCTGGAAGGACGCTCGCGCACTCGGAACGGCCGCTGGTGAAGCTGCCATCGCCCTCTGTGGCAGCCCCGACCCGTCCGCAGTGGCCGGCGCCTCGGCGTTCACCACCCCGGGCGGGAACGAGCTCAGCTCCATCTTCCTGGAGCCGATCCCCATCACGCAGGACAACCTCGACGTCGTGGTCGATGCGGGATGGATCAGCACCGAGGAGCTGTGCGACGGTGTCGAAGCCGGTTCCGTGGCGGCGTGCCCCTGAGGCTGATGCTCATCCACTGAGCACGAATTGAACACCTGAACCAACGTGCCCCTCGTCCGCAATACACGGACGGGGGGCACGTTTGGTGTACAAATCGGATCGGACGACGAGGGGGACTGCACATGACTGACGCGAACACCGAAGTGCCCGGGGGCTCGGCAGGAGCGCCGCCTCCGGCGGCCACGGCACCGACGGCGACACCGGTGCCTGCCACGTCGTCGTGGCGTTCGAGCTTTGCGTCGGCCGAGGTCGACACCCGACTGTTCGGGATGATCGCCGCCGTCGTCGTCATCTGGATCGCATTCAACGTCTTGTCGGGTGGCGACTTCCTCACCGCCCGGAACCTGTGGAACCTCTCGGTGCAGAGCACCTCGATCGCCATCATGGCGACGGGCATGGTGCTGATCATCGTGTCGCGGAACATCGATCTGTCGGTGGGCTCGCTGCTCGGCTTCCTCGGGTACTCGATGGCGCTTGTGCAGACCGACGGCGTGATCGCCTTCTTCAACGTCAAGATCGACCTCGGGGAGCATCGGGGACAGCTCCTGGATCTGGGTGATCGCGCTCGCCGTCGGCATCGGCCTCGGCGCGCTCGTCGGCGCGATCCAGGGCTTCATCATCGCCTACGTCGGCGTGCCCGCGTTCATCGTCACGCTCGGCGGATTCCTGGTCTGGCGCGGCATGATCTTCCGCACCGGCGACAAGCAGGGCCAGACGCTTGCGCCGCTGAACCGCACGTACCGGTTGTTCGGTGGCGGTGCTGACGGATCGCTCGGCGAGTGGAAGAGCTGGCTGTTCGCCGCGCTCGGCTGCGCCTTGATCGTGGTCGCGCTGTGGCTGGCACGACGTCGCCGCCAGCGCTACGAACTCAACGTGAGGCCGTTGTGGATGGACATCGGATTCGGTGTGGTCGGATGTGCGGTCGTGCTCGCCGGGGTCGGTCTCGTCGCCAACCGGTACATCTCGCCGATCACCGGCGATCCGACCGGCATCGCGTACCCGGTCGTGATCCTGATCGTCGCCACGCTGGCGATGACGTACCTGGCGCGTCAACGCCGCTTCGGTCGCTACGTGTACGCCTACGGCGGCAACCCAGAGGCCGCCGAGCTGGGCGGCATCAACACCCGCCGGACGGTGATGCTCACCTTCGTCCTGATGGGAGTACTCGTCGGGGTGAGCGCCGCCGTCCAGACCGCTCGACTCAACGCTGCAACCACCAACCTCGGCGTGCAGAACGAACTCGACGTGATCGCCGCCGCGGTCATCGGCGGGACGTCATTTGCAGGAGGTATCGGAACGATCGCCGGCGCCGTGCTCGGAGCGGTGATCATGCAGTCGCTGCGGTCCGGCATGGTGTTGCTCAACATCGACTCGCCGTCCCAGGACATCGTGGTCGGTGTGGTGCTCGTCACGGCAGTGGCGATCGACGCCACGTTGCGGCTCGGACGCAGGCGGGTCGCGCTCGGCTCCCTCGCGGCCGGGCTCGTCATCGCAGCGTTCGTCATCCAGACCGGACGGGCCTGAACGGAAGGCATCGACATGACCGACACGACCACCACGTACGACCCGTCCCCGCAGCCCGAAGGGGTGCCGCTGGTCGAACTGCGCGACATCCGCGTCTCGTTCGGCGGGGTGCACGCCGTCGACGGCGTGACGATCGATCTGTTTCCCGGCGAGGTGGTCGCACTCGTCGGTGGCAATGGCGCCGGCAAGTCGACGCTGATCCACACGCTGGCCGGTGCGCACCCAGCCGACGCCGGGCAGATCTTCATCAACGGCGAGCCGGTCACGATCAAGAACTCGCGCGACGCGCGTGCGCTCGGAGTGGAAGCGATCTATCAGAAGCTCGCTCTGGCCGACAATCTCGACGCGGCGGGCAACGTGTTCCTCGGACGCGAACTCCGGACGCGATTCGGTTCCCTCGACGACTCCGCGATGTTGTCGGCCACGCAGAAGTTGATGGCCCGGCTCAACCCCCGGTTCAAGAACCTCCGTACTGCGGTCAGCTCGCTGTCGGGCGGCCAGCGTCAGTCGGTCGCGATCGCCCGCGCCGTGCACTTCAACGCCAAGATCCTGATCATGGACGAGCCGACGGCGGCACTCGGGCCGGCGGAGACCGCGGAGGTGCGCGATCTCATCATGCAGCTCAAGGCGGAAGGCATCGGGATCTTCCTGATCAGCCACGACATTCACGACGTGTTCGACCTCGCCGACCGGATCAGCGTGATGCTCCAGGGCAAACTGGTCGGCACGGTGGAGAAGGCTGAGGTGACCAAGGACGAGGTCCTCGCGATGATCATCATCGGCAAGATGCCCGGCGAGGTGTCGACCGAGGAGATCGCCGAGATCACGCACTGACGAGATGAGACGGGGTCTGCTCATGCGCCTACATCTCACGCGTCCCTGAGGTCCTCTTTCCACGGTCGGAATCGATCGTGCCGTGCGCCGCTCGGGCCGACACCGTCGGCGCTGCCGTCGGGGAACAGCCGCAGCGTGACCGGTTCGTCGAGCCGGTCGACGTGGGCGGCCCAGTAGCGGGCGTCGGCGTTCTTGGCCGGCCCGGCCCGCCACAGCAGCCATGGTCCGATCCTGCGCTTGTAGTCGGCGACCGGGTGATCGGGGAGGTCGTCGCCGAGCGTCAACAAGCTGTCGGGTGCCTCGATCCAGGCCGTTGCCGGGATGTTGCGATCGCGGACCGGTGTCGGCGGGAGCTCGTCGGTGTGGACGGGGGTGTCGTCGACCGGACGCTCGTCGTAGCGCATCAGGTCACCAGCCGCGCTCGATCCATTCTTCGAGGTGCGGTCGCTCGGTGCCGATCGTGGTGTCGAGGCCGTGGCCGGGGAGCACGATCGTGTCGTCGGGGAACGTGAACAGCTTCGAGGTGATCGAGTTGATGATCGTGTCGAAGTCGCCATCGTCGCCCTTGGTGTTGCCCGGGCCGCCGGGGAACAGCGTGTCGCCGGTGAACAGCAGCGGCGTGTCGTCGAGCGCGAACGAGATCGATCCGTCGGTGTGACCCGGGTTGTGGATCGCGTGGAGACGGAGGCGACCGACCTCGATCACTTCGGCGTCGTCGATGAACACGTCGTAGCCGACGTCCTTCAGCTTGGGAGCGTCGGCCGCGGTGACGGCGACCTCGTAGCCGGCCTCGCGCATCGCGGGGACCGCCTGGATGTGGTCCCAGTGACCGTGCGTCTCCAGCACCCGCTTCACGCCGAGTCGCTGGCACAGTTCGAGCAGTTGTTCGTGTTCGTTGGCGGCGTCGAGGAGCACGGCCTCGCCGGTCGCCCGGCAGCGCACGACGAAGACGTTGTTCTCGTACGGGCCGACCACCACCTTGTGGACCTCGACGTCGGCGTTCGACCAGTGCAGCGTGTCGGGAGCAGCCATCGCCCCAGTCTGTCAGCCCGCGAGGGCCATCGCCGGGGTGAGCGCTGCCGGACCGAGGGTTCGTTAGCCTGCGGTCCGTGTCAACGCCCGATCCATCGCCTCGCTCGTCGTTCGACGCCGGCGAGGTCGATGCGACGCTGGCATCGTCGCTCGACTCGCTCGACGATGCGCTGAACTATCGGAACTGGATCGTCGATCTGTGTGCGCCGCACCTCGTCGGCCCGATTCTCGAGGTCGGTGCGGGACATGGCACGTTCACCGAGAGCTACGCCACCTTCGGCGACGTCACCGCCGTCGAGCCCGGCTCGTACGCAGCGTCGTTGCTCACCGATCGCTACGCCGACGACGCGCGGGTCACCACGATCGCCGGCGTGGTCGGCGATGTCGCGGTCGAGCCGGCGTTCGGGTCGGCGGTGATGATCAACGTGCTCGAACACATCGAGGACGACCAGGGCGTGCTGCGTGAGATCTTCGATCGGCTCGAACCGGGTGGCACGGTTGTGCATCTGGGTGCCGTCGTACGAGTTCCTCTACAGCGACTTCGACGCCAAGCTCGGCCACGTGCGTCGCTACCGGAAGCGCCAACTCGAATCCGATGTCCGCCTCGCCGGCTACGAGGTCGTCGAAGGCCGCCACGTCAACCTGCCGGGCTGGTTCAGCTGGCTGATCCTGTGCCGGTTCCTGCACCAGGAACCGACCTCGCCCACCACGGTCAAGATCTTCGACACGTGGATCGTGCCCGTCGTGCGCTGGGTCGAGACCCGGGTGCGTGTGCCGTTCGGGCAGTCGGTGTTCCTCGTCGCCCGCAAGCCGGGGTGATGCGGCGCACTGCGAGGTGCGGCGATCAGAATCCCGTGAGGCGGGCGATCAGTGGGCTCGCCCGACGAACGCCGAGTCGCACGCCCGGCGGCGAGTAGGCGACGATGCAGAACACCGCACGGACGCCGTCGCGCCAGCCGATCTTCTTGCCGTCGTCGTAGGTGCGGCCGTAGTAGCTGATGCCCACCTCGTAGACCCGGCACTTCATCGCGGCGACCTTCGCCGTGACCTCCGGTTCGAAACCGAATCGGTCCTCCTCGATCTCGATCTGCTGGATGATCTCGCGTCGGAACGCCTTGTAGCAGGTCTCCATGTCGCTGAGGTTCAGATTGGTCGCCATGTTCGACGCCAACGTGAGCAGACGGTTGCCGAGCGTGTGCCAGAAGTAGAGGATCCGTCGGGCGTCGCCGCCTCCGAACCGCGACCCGTACACGACGTCGGCGTCGTCGGACAGCAGTGGTGCGAGCACGCGGGGATACTCGCCAGGGTCGTATTCGAGGTCGGCGTCCTGGACGATGACGTACGGCTTGGTCGCCTCGGCGAACCCCCGGCGAAGTGCCGCCCCTTTGCCGAAGTTCACTGGCTGGGTGAGCACACGCAGACGCGGATCGGAGTAGGCGGTGAGGATCTGGAGGGTTCGGTCGGTCGACGCGTCGTCGATCGCGATCACTTCGCCGACGAGCGGCGAGTCGAGCACCCGATCGAGGATCTCCTTCACCGTCTTCTCCTCGTTGAAGCACGGCATGACGACCGAGAGCACGCCGGATGGATTCGGTCGGTCGGTCGCCACGGTCGCCGATGGTAGCGATCCCGAGAACCGGCCTCGACGATGTCACTCAGGAACTGACCACGTCGAAGCCGAGGCCGAGGGCGACACCGATGTGGGCCGCGTCGAACGTGACGAAGCGGATCGGATCCGGCATGCGTTCGGCGGCGGCGAATTGGATGGCATCGCTCAACCGGACCGGCTGGCTGCGCGAGAGTGCTGCCGCGCGGTCGAGGCAGCGCTGGTCGACGGGAACCACGTGGAGGTGATCCCACACGAGCCGGACGGCGTCCTCGAGATCGAGGCGCAGGATCGCTTGATCGGTCAACCGGTCGATGGCGGGCAGCGCCTCGGTGAGCGCCATCGCAGACGCCGACCACACCGGGTCGGCCCCGAGCGCGTCGAGCGTGACCGTCCGCATCGGCCCGTCGACGGCCAAGGCCAACAGCGCACTCGTGTCGAGCACCACCGTCATCGCACGCTCCTCCACGTTTGCGCTGCATTCTTGCTGGACCGCCCCTGCGAAATCAGCACGCAAACGGGGTTGGGGTGGTGCTCGGGGGGCATCAGGGGCATCAGCCGCGGAGTTCTCGGAGGACCTGGTCGATGCGGACGCCGGCCCATACCGGCACAGGCTCGGGAGGGCGCCACTCGCTGGTGCGGCGTGGCGGAATCACGGCGCCGGAACCGATGAGACGTTCGAGGTCGGGAGCATCGGCATCGAGCGGGCCGATCTGCGCGACCGGCCGTCCGCCGACGGTCACCACCACGCGCTCGCCGCCCTCGGCGACGCGCACCGACTCGGCGAGCGTCGCGCGCAGCTCCCGGATCCCGACCGCTCGCGTCGAATGTGTGTCCACATGTGTACACAAGCAGACTTGCACGGTCGGATGCAACCCCGCGATGATCGCGCCCATGAACTTTGCCTTCACCGATGAACAGGAAGAACTCCGCAAGACCGTGCGCTCGTTCCTCGAGAACAAGAGCTCCGAGGAAGCGGTCCGCGAGCAGATGGAGACCGACAACGGCTTCGACCCGGCCGTGTGGTCGCAGATGGGAGAGCAGATGGGCCTGCAGGGCCTGTCGATCCCCGAGGAGTTCGGCGGCTCGGGCTACGGCTTCGTCGAACTCGGCATCGTGCTCGAAGAGATGGGCCGCGCCCTGTTGTGCGCGCCGTTCTTCTCGACCGCCGTCCTGGCCGCGAACACGTTGCTGCAGTCGGGCGACGACGCCGCCAAGGCGAAGTACCTCCCCGGTATCGCCTCGGGCGAGACGATCGCCACGCTCGCGTACGTCGAGCCGTCGGGCAAGTGGGACGAGTCGGGCATCACGATGCAGGCCACCAAGTCGGGTGACGGGTACACGCTCAGCGGCACGAAGTCGTTCGTGCTCGACGGCAACACCGCCGACCTGATCATCGTCGCCGCCAAGACCGACGCGGGCACCAGCCTGTTCGCCGTCGCCGGCGATGCCGCGGGCCTCACGAGGACGAACCTGTCGACGATGGACCAGACCCGCAAGCAGTCGAAGCTCGACTTCGACAACACGCCCGCCGAGCTGATCGGCACCGATGGCGCCGGCTGGACCACCCTCGAGACCGTGCTCGATCTGGCCGCCGTGGCGCTCGCGGCCGAGCAGGTCGGTGGTGCCCAGAAGGTGCTCGAGATGGCCGTCGACTACGCCAAGGTGCGCGTGCAGTTCGGTCGCCCGATCGGGTCGTTCCAGGCGATCAAGCACAAGTGCGCCGACATGCTGCTCGAGGTCGAGTCGGCCAAGTCGGCTGCGTACTACGGCATGTGGTGCGCCAGCGAGATGAACGACGAACTGCCGTCGACCGCCTCGCTCGCCAAGGCCTACTGCTCCGAGGCCTACTTCCACGCTGCTGCCGAGAACATCCAGATCCACGGTGGTATCGGCTTCACCTGGGAGCACCCTGCCCACCTGTACTTCAAGCGGGCCAAGAGCTCCGAGCTCCTCTTCGGTGATCCCACGTACCACCGCGAGCAGCTCGCCCAGCGCATCGGCATCTGACCGTTTCGTTCGGGCTCGGACGCCCTGGCGGGCTTCCCCTCGCCTGCCGTGTTCGCGCCCATGGCGCTCCCCCGAACTCATACTGAGCCGCGTGCCACCTCGGTGCACGCGGCTCAGTTGCGTCCGAGCTCGTGTTCGTAGACTGATCCGTTGATGGACGGCATCACGATCGTGTTCGCAGTGGTGGCGGCGTTGTCGGTGTTCGCGATCGCCGCCGCGGTCGTCGGACGTGAAGCCCACCGTCTCGACGCCGTGGCGCCGCGAGCCGTCTACCAACTCGACGAGGCGGTCGACTTCGTGTGCGATCGCTTGCCCGAGGCCAGCCAGGCGCGACTCACTCCGGGCGAGGTCGAGCAGCTCCTGGTGTTCCACATGCGCTGGCTGCACGACCAGGGGCTGCAGCCCGACGGCGTCGTCGACCAACCGCAGTCGATCACCGAGCCCGTCGTGCTGACCGAGGATGCGCTCACCGCGTATCTGATCGGCGAGGCCGAGGCGAACGACATCGACCTGCTCGACGACGTCGACGCGGTCAATGTCGTCGAAGCGCACCTGCAGTACTTCGAGGCGATCGGCGCCGTCGGTCCCCCGGCTCCCCTCGACGACGTGCTCTGAGCCAAGATGCCGAGATGGCATCGAACATCCCGAAGGATCGGACCGTCGCCGCGCTCGGGGAGGTCTGGACGAGCCTCGGCGAGCTGCTCGGCGAACTGAACGACGACGAGTGGCGACTGCCGTCGCCGCTGCCCGGATGGAGCGTGCAGGACAACGTGGCGCACATCGTCGGCACCGAGGCGATGCTGGCCGGCGAGCCGGGCCCGGCCGTCGAGATCGACCGCGAGCGTCAACGAACACGTTCGCAACGACATCGGCGCCTTCAACGAGCAGTGGGTCGAATCGCTGCGCGCCGTTCCGCCGAACGAGGTGCTGTCCCGCTTCCGCGAGCTCACCGGCGCCCGGCTCGCTGCACTGGAGGCGATGGGCGAGGACGAGTGGAACGCCGAGTCCTTCACGCCGGCGGGCAAGGACACGTTCGGCCGGTTCATGCAGATCCGGGTGTTCGACTGCTGGTTGCACGAACAGGACATCCGCGATGCCGTCGGTCGTCCCGGTCACGAGACGGGGCTCGCCGTCGAGGTCGTCCTCGACGAGATGGCGACCGCGCTCGGGCTTCGTCGTCGGCAAGAAGGCAGGGGCCGCGGCCGGACAGTCGGTGACGTTCGCGCTCACCGACGGCGGAGTGGTCGTGCGCGAACTGCACGTCGAGGTCGCCGAGCGGGCGGCGGTCGTGCCGGCGCTCAGCGGTCCGGCCACCGTGACGCTCACGATGCCGATCGGCGTGATGACGAGGCGATGCGCCGGCCGCGTCGGCGCCGACGAACTGCTGGATCAGGTGGCGATCGACGGCGAACTCGATCTGGCGTCGAGAATCCTCGAAAACCAGTCGTACACGATCTGACGTGTTGTGCTGAAATGGTCGGACCAGAGAGAGGAGGTGGTCCAACACATGCCAGACAATTCACATGGGACCCTGGAGGTGGTTGGCCGCTAGGCCGACAGGCTGGACCGCCTGGCGAAATTCCGCCAACCCCCGCTGACCGTCCATCGCCGCAGCTGGTCCCCGCGGTGTCCACTGTTTCATCTGGGGTCTGACCCCAGATGTGACGTGGTCGTGGTGGCGTCAGTCCCAACAGTCCGTGCAGTGCCGGGATCGAGTGTCGATCCCGGCACTGTCGCGTCCGGCGAGAGCGTCGAAAGATCGCTGCCGCGCCGAGGGGTTCGCCCCTCGGTTCGCTACCGTTCCGCTGTGAGACCGCCGCGGAAGCACGATCGATCGGGCGTCGCCGGCGTGGCCGTCTCCGTTGCGCTGTGTCTCGCTGTCGTGGGCGGATCGCAGGCCCTGTCCGCACCGGATGCCGACGCCGCCGCTGACGCGGAACCGCCGACGGCGCCGGGCGACGAGGTGGCCACCCTCGAGGGCACGGACCTCGACGTGACGCAGGGACGAGACGCCGTCGAGCAACTCGAAGGATCCGGAACGCTCGAGGCGGTGGCAGACGACGCCGGACTCGAACCCGACGAACTGCGCGAGGCACTGCTGGACGATTCTTCGATGTTCGTCACCGGCTCCGGCTTCGTCGGCTATGCGGACGCGCTCGACGACGATCAGCACCTGGACGATGGCTCCGCCGTGGTGTCGGAGGTGCTCGTGGCGGCCGAGTTGCCCACCGATGTGTTCGCGCTCGACTCACGTCGCTCGTCGAGTCGTGTGATCTTTCTCGATTTCAACGGCCACGAGGCCGCGGACCCTGCGTGGAACTCGACCCAGTTTCCAGGAGACAAGAGCTCGGCACCGTTCGATCTCGACGGCAACCCCGGCTCGTTCTCCGCCGCCGAGCAGTCGGTGATCTACGAGGTGTGGCAGCGCGTCGCAGAGGACTACCGCCCGTTCGACGTCAACGTCACCACTCGCGACCCGGGTGTCCAAGGAATCCGCCGCACGTCGAGTGTCGACGCGGCCTACGGCCAACGCGTCGTGATCACGCCGTCGAACTTCGCCGAGCCCGGCGTGATCGGCATCGCACTCATCGGAGTGTTCGGCTCCGACTCCGACCACGCGGCCTATGTGTTCACCGACGTCGGCTACAAACAGACGGCCAAGACGATCGGTGAGGCCGTCTCCCATGAGACCGGCCACACGTTCGGGCTGAACCACGACGGTGGATCGGTGACGCCCAGCTACTACGACGGCCACGGAGCGTGGGCACCGATCATGGGGCGCCCAATCGATCCCGCCCGACGGGTCACTCAGTGGTCGCGCGGTGAGTATTCCGGCGCCAACAACTTCGAGGACGACCTGGCGATCATCGCCAACGGCAAGGGCGCCTCGCCGGGCGCCGGATACCGATCCGACGATCATGCCAACACTGCTGTGTCGCCGACGGTCGTGCCCAGCAACGGCGTCGTGTCGGGCAACATCGGCCGGACCGGTGACCGCGATGTCTTCGCCGTCGATGTGCTCGACGGCACGTTGTCGGTCCAGCTCCGCCCGCCGAGCGGTCAGACGAGTTGGTCGAATCTGACGGCATCGGTCACCATCCGCAACAGCGTGGGCGAGGTGATCGCGTCGGGCAGCCCCACCGTGCCGTCGGGGTGGACCGTCGACGTGTCGCCCTCGGTGCTCGCTGGTCGGTACTCGATCGAGGTCCAGCCCGTCGGCTGGCTGACAGCTTCGACCGGCTTCACGACCTACGCGTCGCTCGGCGCGTACGAACTCGCCATCACCGCACCGCAGGGCCTGACCCCACTTCCGCCCGGAACGTCGGCGTTCACGCCGGTCACACCGACTCGGCTCGTCGACACCCGCAACAGCGTGGGTGCGACGGGTCGCGTCGCCGCCGGTCGCCAGGTGGTCGTCCAGGTCGCCGATGGCGTCCGGGTGCCGGCCGACGCGACCGCTGCGGTGGTCAACGTTGCCGCCGTCAACCCGTCAGCGGCGGGTTTCGTCACCGTCTATCCGTGCTCCGACGGTGTTCCCGACACCTCGACGCTCAACTTCGTCTCCGGTCAGACCGTGGCGAACACCACGATCGCGGCACTGTCGCCCGCCGGCCAACTGTGCGCGTGGACCTTCGCCGAGACCGACATCCTGGTCGACATCACCGGGTGGCTCAGCCCGCGTGGCGCCTCGCGGCTCACGCCGATCGGCCCGACCCGCGTGGTCGACACCCGATCAGGCATCGGCGGTGTGCGGCTGTCCGCGGGCCAGACGTTGGCGGTCGACCTCGCTGCAGCGGTTCCCGCCGGGTCGACCGCGGTCGCCGTCAACGTCACCGCGGTCGACGCGCGGCGCCGGGCTTTCTCACCGTGTTCCCGTGCAGCGCCTCGCTTCCCGACACCTCCACGGTGAACTTCGTGGCCGACGAAGCACGACCGAACAACACGATCGTCGGGCTGTCGGGCGGTCGGATCTGCGTCTTCAGCGACGCCGCCACCGATGTGCTCGTCGATCTGCTCGGCTCGTTCGCCGCCGATGGTCTCGCCTACCAGCCGATCGCCGCCGGTCCGCGTGCTCGACACCCGACGCACCGGCGCCCTCGGCGCAGGTGCCGTGGTGGCCTACAGCGTCGGAGCCGCCGGCCTCGGCTCGCAGGTGCCCGGTGCCGCGTCCGTGAACGTGACGGCGGCGAACCACGACGTGCCCGGGTTACGTGACGACCTACGACTGCGTGACGCGCCGCGACACCTCGACCGTCAACCAGAAGGTCGGCCAGGCGACGGCGAACGGTGCGATCGTGCCGCTGTCCGGTGCGGCGTCGTGCGGCTGGACGTTCGGCGGCGGCGACCTGATCGTCGACCTCAATGGTTGGTGGGTGCCCTGACGCACCGCGGGCTACCGTTGACGACTGATGGAGCACCACCCGAAGTTCGAACACAGCCGCTTCGTCGGCGACAAGCGCACCCAGTTGGTCTACGACCTCGACTCGTGGGACGACCGAGCGATCATCGACGAGATCGTCGCCGAGGGTGTCGGGCTGAGCTTCGGACCGGACACGCTCGCCGAGGCCCGCAATCGCGGCTACACGCTCGCCGAACCGGGCAAGCGTCGCCGCCACCGCAAGCCGCGGGCCTGAGCGAGCGATGGGTGGTGTGACATGCCGGGGATGAACGAGCGGTTCGTCTCGAACGGTCTGTCGCTCGCCTGCCACATCGCCGTCCCGTCGGGCCCCATCGAGCCCGGGCCCGGCTGTGATCCTGTGTCACGGATTCCCGATCGCGTCGCTCGACGCCGCAACGCGCCGGCGGCACGTTCCCGCAGTTGATGGATCGAACGGCGCACGAACTTCGGCTGCGTCGCGATGACGTTCAACTTCCGGGGATGCGGCGACGAGCGAGGGTGACTTCTCGCTGCAGGGCTGGGTCGACGATCTGCGCAACGCGATCGTCACACCTGCTGAGCGCTGCACGAGCCGACCGGCGTCATCCTGCTCGGCACCAACACGGGTGGATCGATCGCCATCTGCGTCGCCGCCGACGACCCTCGGGTGTCGGCCGCCGGTCTCCTGAGCCCGCGGGCCGACTTCGACGACTGGGCCGACCACCCGCGCCGGTTCCTCGACCATGCCCGCGACATCGGGGCGATCCACAGCCGCGACTTCCCGCCGTCGGTGGAGGAGTGGACCCGCGAGTTCCGCCGGTTCCGGCCGGTCGCGTCGGCGCGGCGGTTCGCGCCGCGGCCGCTGCTGGTGATGCACGGTGAGGACGACGACAGCGTTCCGGTGTCCGACGCCCGTCAGCTGGTCAACGCCCACGGCAGCGCCGAGCTGAGCCTGTTCGAAGGGGCCGGCCACCGGCTGCGCCACGACCCGCGGGCGGTCGCGGTGCTGCTCGGCTGGCTCGACCGGATGCGATCGACCCAGGTGCACCCGAGCGCGGAACGGGTTTGAACCCGCGTGTCGCAGCGGTCGATCCACGCTCAGCGCGGCGGCCCAGCGGAGTGCCCCGGGGGTTCCTGGGCAAGGGCAGGTCCGGAGGAGCTGTTGTGGTGGACTCGAAGCTCGGCCAGAGCGGCGTCGGCATCGACCCGGCCGCCGATTCGCTCGGCGAACGGAACGAACTGTTCGTCGAGGAGTTCGAGCTGCAGTTCGATCGACTGCCGGCCGGCCACGAACTCCGCCACGTTCTGATTGATCGTGTCGACGTAGAAGCCGCAGACCTCTCGGCGTTCGTCGAGTGACCAGTCGGCCGATCGTGACACGATGCCGTGCCCGAAGGCCCTGATGATGCTCGCTCGGAACGGCGAATCCCATCGCCGCTCGAAACTCTCGACAACGGCGGAGCGATCTCGCCTGAGATGCACGTAGAGCGTCGAATCGTCGTCGAACCGCCGCCCCAGCCCACCCAGGAACCAACTGAGCCGGTTGTCCACCTCGATGTGATCGCTGGGGTAGTCGAAGCGAGCATCGCCGATCTGGCGGGCACGCGTCTCGTGACCGGTGGTGAAACCGCTGATGTGCTCGCAGGCCTTCGCGAGGGTCACGGTGCCGCAACGTCCCGTTCCGAGGACGAAGACGTTCGTCACCGGGCGATGCTTCCTACCGAACACAGAATGACTCCGGACCTGTCACTGCATCGCCAGCTGTTCAGCGCCCACCGCTGTCGCTCCACTCCTCGTACTCGTCGAGAACATCGTCGACGTCGCCGAGGCGCTCGACGACGCCTCGTTGAGCCAAACCGCCCGATCGCAGGTCTGGCGGATCTCGTTGAGGTTGTGCGACACGAGGATGATCGTGTTCGCCTCCCTGCGGATCTCGTTGATCCTCGCGATGCTCCGCTCTCGAAACGCCCGGTCACCGACAGCGAGGGCTTCGTCGAGCAGCAGGATCTCCGGCGTGCGCAGCGTCGCGATCGAGAACGCCAGTCGCGCACGCATTCCCGACGAGTAGGTGATCAGCGGACGCGACATCGCGTCGCCGAGCCCCGAGAACTCGATCACCTCGTCCATCCGGCTGGCGATCTCGTGCTTGCCGAGACCGAGCGCCAGACCACCCAGGTACACGTTGCGGTAGCCGGAGACGCGAGGCTTCAGCGCCGCTCCAACGCCGAGGAACTGCGGTTGGCTCGACACGAACACGTGTCCACCCGACTTGGGTTGGAGGCCGGCGATCGTGCGCAGGAACGTCGACTTGCCCGATCCGTTCGATCCGACCAGGCCGACCGCCTCGCCGGCGACGAAGTCGAGGGTGACCGATCGGATCGCCTCGACCGTCGACGAGACACGTGACCGGAACCCCCGGTCGCGAGCTGACGTGCGTTCAGCACCGGCTGCTCGTAGACCTTGAAGTTGACGACCAGATCGCGCACGGTCACCGTCAGACGCGGCGTCGTCGGCCCGGTCGGCGGAGATGGCGTTACTCTCGACCATAGGAACCCTCTCCCGCCCTGAACCAGACCAGTCCGAACGCCGCCAGCACGACGGTCCAGACCAGGAAGATGCGAGCGTCGCGTCGGATAGTCACCGCCGAGGATCGACCAGCGGGTCAGGGTGACGATGCAGAAGATCGGATTGAGCTGGAAGAGCCACTCGTAGCCCTTGCCCTCGGCGTACAGCCGACGTCGAACAGCACACCGGAGACGTACAGCAGGATCCGGAACACGAACGGGAGCACCTGGTTGAGGTCGCTCACCGAGTTGGTGGCGCGGGCAGCCATCAGCGCCGCACCGAAGTTGAAGACGAGTTGCACCAGGAGGAACGGCAGGAGCAGCAACCACCGCAGTGCCGGCGTCTCGCCGCTGGCGAGAACGACGATGTAGATGACGATGATCGGCGCCATCGTCGCCATCGCCTCGGTCAACGTCGAGGTGATCGGCAGCAGCGCCCGCGGAAACGAGAACGCGTTCAGCAGCCCCTTGTTGTTCGTGATCGAGCTCGACCGGACATCGTCGAGCGCTGGGTGAAGCCGAACACGAAGATGCCGATGGACAGGAACGCGAAGTAGTTGTCGCCACGGTTGACGCCCAGCACGACGCCGAACACCAGGAAGTAGACGCCGATCTGCAGCAGCGGGTTGAGCAGATGCCAGAGGTTGCCCAGCACCGAGGTCATCTGCCGTGACTGCAGCTCGTTCGAGGCCGAATACATCATGTAGTCGCGTCGGTCCCACACCGAGCGGAAGTAGGCGACGTTGCCCGGTGGGACGTGGACGTCGAGCATGCCGGGGTGAGGCGGGGCTGGAGACGCGACGCGCACGGCCAAGAGCGTACCGATGGTGGCACGACACCGATCGTGAGCGTCGACGTCAGCCCCGGTTCCTGCGTGGCGACGAAGCCGGGCCGAGGCCGCCTTGCAGTGGGCCGTTCGGGTCAGGGAGGATCTGGGTGTGCAGGCGGCCTGGGTGGTGTTGACGATGGGAAATCGGCCGCTTCAACTCCGTCGCGCCGTCGAGTCGATCGGTGCGCAGACATCCGGAGCCGAGATCCTCGTCGTCGCGAACGGAGTCGACGCCGAACTTCTCGACATCGGTGACCTCGAGGTCCGCGTGGTCGCCTCGCCCGAGAACCTCGGGATTCCGGGCGGCCGCGACCTCGGCCTTCGATCGACGACCGCCGCCATCGTGTTCTTCCTCGACGATGATGCCGAAGTGGTCTCGCCCGACCTCGAAGATCGCGCGCTCAACCAGTTCAGCGCCGATCCCATGACGGGAGCCTTGTCGTTCCGAATCGTCGACGAGGCCGGTGACACGTCCCGCCGCCACGTCCCGAGGGTTGGTGCAGGATCGATGGACAGGAGCGGTCCGGTGGTGAACTTCCTCGGTGGCGCGTGCGCGCTTCGTCGCTCGGCATACATCGACGCTGGTGGGTACTGGTCGATCCTCCGGTACGGCCACGAGGAGCTGGATCTGTCGTGGCGGCTGATCGATCGCGGGTGGTCCGTGCGTTATCTCGCCGATGCGGAGGTGTTCCACCCGGCAACGGTCATCGGACGCCACGAGTTCGGCTGGCGGCTGACCGGGCGCAATCGAGTGCTCATCGCCCG
The DNA here is from genome assembly GCA_963746285.1 of Ilumatobacteraceae bacterium. Taxonomy (GTDB): domain Bacteria; phylum Actinomycetota; class Acidimicrobiia; order Acidimicrobiales; family Ilumatobacteraceae; genus Sva-07. The sequence continues at coordinate 70,250 of CAVVAO010000019.1, forward strand.
CCGCAACCTGCCCTGGCCCGTCGCGATCCTTCACCTGGTGTCCTGGACGCTCCTGGGCGTCTGGCGCGCACCGAACGGTGAGTGTCGCCGGGCGTATGCGGCGGGCTACGTCGAGGGCTTTCGAACTTCGCTGCTGCGGCAACCACTTGCATGGGCGACGATCTGGCGGCTCGGTCGGCTCGGCCGTCCGCCGATCGTCTGAGCGGGATCCGGGCGCCGAGTGCAGGCGTCGGGCGGCGTTGTCACGGCTACGCTCACGGGATGTCCGACGTTCAGTCCGCGGCGCCCAGAGGTTCGTCGGCCCCGACATTCCGGGCGCAGAGAGTCGACGTCCAGCACCTCGCGCCGTCGCCCGAAGCGGTCGCGGTGAAGTCCGCGTACGAGGGGATCTTCGGCGTCGAGCCCGAGAATCGTGGAGGGTGGTATCACCCGGCCGACTGGGGCCGCACGACCTACGTGTTGTCGAGGCTGCGATCCGGAGATGCAGCGCTCGACGTCGGCGCCGGTGCCGGCCAGTTCATGAACATGATGTCGGCGTCCGGGAAGTTCGGGTCGGTGACAGCGCTCGACCAGACCCGGTTCAACAAGTACACGGAGCTGCACGACAACATCCATCGGGTTGACGGCAGCATCGCCGACATGACGTTCGAGGACGATTCGTTCGAGGTGGTGACCTGCATGGAAGTGCTCGAACACATCCCGACGGAGATCTTCGAGGCCGGCGTGCGGGAACTCCGTCGCGTGTGTCGCGGTCAGCTGGTCATGACCGTGCCGTTCGACGAGCCCGAGCCGCTGTCCAAGGGCCATGTCCGTCGTTTCGTCGAGAGTGACATCATCGATCTCTTTCCGAACGGTCGGTACACGATCCTCGATCGCCCGAAGAAGCCGTGGATCCTGATCGAGGAACACCTCGATGGGAGCCCCTTCGAGGACGCGCCGGAACTCACTACGGCTGACCTCCGCATCCTCGAACTCGAACGCCAACTCGCGATCCTGCGAGCTCGTCGTTCGCTTCGCGCTGCGAACTGGACCGGCGCGAAGCTCCGTTCGCTGCGTCGACGCCTGCCCTCGTCGCTGCGAGCATGACCTCGGTCGAACCGAGTTCGGACGAAGCAGTGGAGTCCGAGTCGCTCGGAGTCCCATGGCATCTGAGCGAACGGACCACGACCCAACTCGGGGTCGGAGGCTCGCCGGACCGGCATGACCGGGACGACGAGGTCGATCGCCCGGCTGCCGACGAACGAGCAACCCTGGAGCCCCTGTGGTGGCGGCTGGTGTCCGGGCAGTCGGTCGCGTGGCGGATTCGTCGCCTCGGGAAGGCCCTTCGAACACAACGCCGTCGTTTCGCTCGCGCAGTGCTCCGGTCGGTCGGCCGGCAGCCCGAGATCCGTCGTACGCTTGCCTCCGGGCACCTGGTGAGTGCCGTTCGGGAGTCGTGGCATCGGCGTCGGCGGTCGCGCGCGGCGAAGGATCAGACCCGGCCGGTGATCTGCACCGACATCGATGTTCTCGCGCTCCCCGAGAGCCATCTCCTGCGGCGCCACGTCGAACTTCGCCCGATCTCGTCTCCGTCGACTGGCGACGCCTCCTCTCGGGTCGATCGGCCCGGCCGCCTCGAGCCGTGTCCCGACGGCCGTGTGCGATGTCTGTCCGCCGCAGGTGAGGTCGTGATCGACCTGATCGGTCCCGTCGACGTCGAGCAATGGAGTCCGGTGGGTTTCCCGCAGCGGGCAGCAGTCGAGACGATCCGTCTCGACGCGGTGTTGGAGAGCTCGGACGCTGCCATCCGGCGACGGCAGATGGCCGGAGCACGACGGGCTCGATCCGTCACCTGCAGTACCGCATCCGCCGTGGACGAGTTGTCGGTCGCCCGGGCGATTCTCGAATTGGCGGCCAGCGGTGCGCCGCTCACCGCTGGCCGCCTCCCGGATGCCGTTCGTGGCGAGCTTCCGCCGGAGCTGATCGAGCTCATCGATTCGACGCGGCGCCCCGATCTCCAGAGCTCGTGGGCCAGGGAACTGCATTCGATCCGCCTGCGACGCGAAGTGCTCACCCGGTTCTCCGCTCGTGGTCGATGGTCGCACATCGGTTCGGTGGTGGGAAGCGAGGTGCGTTCCGTTCCGGCCGTCTCTGTACTGCTGCCGTCGAATCGACCCGACGACGTCGTCGAAGCGGCTCGCCAGGTCGCGTCGCAGACGGGCGTCGAGGTCCAACTCATCGTCGGCCTGCACGGATCTCACATGCCTCCAGATCTCCCGGCCCGGATCGACGCCGTATTCCCCGGTGACCTGGTCGTCGAGCGACTCCCCGACTCGATGAACCTCGGACAGGTCCTGAACGTGCTGACCGAACGGGCAGACCGTCCCCTTGTCGCCAAGTGGGACGACGACGACTGGTACGCCCCATGCCACCTGGCGGACCTCGTGATGGCGCGCGAGTACTCGGGGGCGCCGCTCGTCGGGAAGGCCGCCGAGTTCGTCTATCTCGAAGCGCTCGATGTGACGATCCGGCGCTTCGCAACCGGATCGGAACGGTGGTCCACGACCGTGGCGGGCGGAACGCTCTTGCTGAGCACCGACGACCTGCAGCGCGTCCGCTGGGCCGACGTCCCCCGACAGGTCGATCGTCGGCTCATCGAAGCGATGGCTCATCAGGGGCTCCAGTGCTTTCGGACGCATGGCTTCGGGTACGTACTCCGGCGGCGAAGCCACGAACTCGCAGACCACACGTGGAACGTCGATGATGCCTACTTCCTCCGCCACTCGGTCGATCAACGTCCTGGTCTCGACCTCGAGTTCGCCGACGTCCGGTGTAGGAGCGCCTCGTGATCGATCGCTCGATGAAGGGAAACGACTGGTCACAACTCCTCCCTCCGGCCCACGAGCGTTGGACACCGCATCGGCTGGTGTCGATCTGTATCCCGACGCGCAACCCTGGGCCGGGCCTTCGCCGGACGCTGCTCGCGTTGACCGCCCAGTCGTACCCTCACCGGCTGTTCGAGGTCGTGATCGCCGACGATGGATCGGTGCCGCCGGTCACGATCCCGGCGTCGCTGCCCTATGAGTGCCGTGTCGTTCGTCAGCAGCAGACCCTTGCGTTCGGGGCCGGTCAGGCGCGCAATACCGCCGCGCGAGCCGCTGAGGGTGAGATTCTGGTCTTTCTCGACGGTGACGTCATCCCGGAACGCCAGGTCCTGTCGGCGTACGCTCGATGGTTCGAACGCTCTGACCTCGTCGTGCCGATGGGATTGTGCAACTTCGTGGACACCGACGATCTGGAGGACGACCAGCTCATTCGGCTCGTCGCGGACGGCGCGATGGCCGATCACTTTGCTGGATCGGAGGTCGATGACCAGGCCTATCGCGAGACGACCTTCAAACGCACGAACGACCTCAGAGTCGAGGCGATCGACGCGTTCCGTATCACCATCGGTGCCACGCTCGCAGTGACCTCTGCGCAGTTCGCCGAGGTCGGCGGATTCAGAGAACTGGGAGTGCGTGGTGTCGAGGACACCGAGTTCGGCTACCGACTCCACACCAATGGAGCGATCCCCGTACTCGATCGGGATGCGATCCACTGGCACCAGGGTCGCAGGAATCTGAACAGTGAACGGCGTGCAGAGATCGACCGCGTACGTCGGCCGTACGTCGAGGCCCTGATTCCACTGCCGGGCTTTCGTCGGTCCGATGCACTCCCGGTCGGCGACATCGCCGTGGTGCCGGAGTTCAGAGTGATCACGCCGAACGAGCCCGTACTCACCGACGGGTTCGATCCGTCCTTCGCCACCGCAATGGTTCCCGTCGGGCTGGAATGGACGTCACAGGCCGAGCGAGAGGTCCGCAAGCTCTTCCGCGAGCACCCAGTCGGAGTCGTTCGCGCCCTGCGTGCCTCCGACCCTTCCGAACCGGTCGTCGTCGTCCGAAATCGCGCCCTGCACCGGGCACGACACGTGCGTCCCGGCGAGGATCCGATCGCTGTGGCGAGCGAGCTCTTCGGATCGTGGTGGGTCGATGTCGAGTCATTGGGTATCGTCCGAGCGGCGTCCGAGACGCTGGTCGGGAGCGCAGGGTCGCACGACGAATCGTCTGCTCACGACGCGCGGTCGGCGTCGAACGGCGGGACGGGCAGCCGGCTGACCGCGGTGATGCGTCGGTTCCTCGCCAACTCGGCGGGCGCAACCCTGGACGTACTGAGGAGATGGGCGGGATGAACAAGCGACGGATCGTGATCGTTGTGGCCGTGCTGGCGTGTGCCGGAGCGCTGATCGCGGCTGCGATCGGAATCAGCGTGGCGACCGTCGACGACGCAGACGGGCCGACCCTTGCCGTCGGCGCAGCACTCGCGTTCGGTGCCGTCGCGATCGTGAGCATGATCGCGCTGTATCTGGTCGATCAACGCCGGACCACCGCCCGGCTCCGGGATGTGCAGAGCGACGTTCGACGAAACACCGATGAGCTCCGCGCGACGCTCAGACAGCTGCGCCAACCGCTCGACGCGGCATCCAAGTCGGTGTCCGGTCCGATGCTCGATCGGCGTCTCGCCGACACGTCGTTCCATCTCTACCGACAGCTCGAGGCGCGATTCGTGCTCGAGCGTCTGCTCGAGCCGGCTCGGCCACTTCCGCCGCTACGCGGTTGGGCACTTTCGCCCGACGTCGCCGTCGAGCTGGTCGAACGGGTGCTCGCCCGACGAGCGCGCCGGATCCTCGAGACGGGCAGCGGTGTCTCGACGCTGCTGTTCGCGCTCGCGATCCAGAAGTCCGGCGGAGATGGCCGGGTCGTTGCCTTGGAACACGATGAGCAGTGGGCACGACACACTCGTCGGCTGCTGGAGGACCACGGATGCTCCGACGTCGCCGAGGTCATACATGCGCCGTTGGCGAACATTCACGTCGATGGTGACTCGTACGATTGGTACCAGCCGGAACGGCTCGCGGCCTTGCCGGCTGACGTCGATCTGCTCCTGATCGACGGCCCGCCGGCATCCACCGGTCCCCGAAGCCGCTTCCCGGCTCTGCCGTTGCTGTGCCACACGCTCGCTCCGGACGCGCGCGTCTTCCTCGACGATGCGAAGCGAGACGACGAACAGGCCATCGTGAATGAGTGGATCGAGCGGTTCGGGGCGGACTTGGTGACCATGCACCGCCACGAGAAGGGTTCGGCCGAGCTGCGGATCGTTCGCCCGGCCGAAACGGAGTCGCCGGCGCCTGACTGACTCCGCAGGTCACATTGCACGAGCGTGGATCGCGCGTGCTAGAGAGGCCGGGTCATGAGTTGGAGACGACGCTTCGCGCGCGACGCGACCGCTGATCGGTCTGTTACCCCGGTCGTGGAATTCGGTACTCCGGTGCCTGAGATCGCCTGGGCGGAGCCGCACGGTGTTCGCCCCAGTTTCATGTACAAGCTCCACGAATCGAAGCGCCGCAAGCAGCTGCTCGAGCTCCATGGTGCTCGTCAGCGGATCTGGGCGTTCAACGAGAAGCGCGCCGGCTACCGCCTTGCATCGTCGCTCGGCGTCGCCGTTCCCGAGTTGTACCTCGAGTCCACGTCGATGGACGAGCTCGATTGGTCGGTACTCCCGAGCCGATTCGCCATCAAGCCGCACAATGGCGCAGCGAACCGTGGTGTGTTCCTCCTCGTGAGAACTCCTCAGATCGGATTCCTCGATCTCATGGACAACCGTCACAAGTCGGTCGAACAGGTCGCCGGCCGGTACCGCGAGCTCGCGGCCTCGGGCGGCGTGTCGGCTCAGTTCGCCATCGAGCAGCTCCTCGCGCCGCGCGAGGAACTCGCCGAGGTGATCGGCATCCCGGACGATCTGAAGATCTACTGCTTCTACGACGAGCCGGCCGTGATCATGCAGCGTCGAATGCGAGGAGTCGCCGACCCGAGACAGTGGAAGTTCAAGATCTGGACGTCCGCGTGGGAGGACGTGGGGCCGGTCAAGTTCGCCGATCGCTACGACCAGACGCTTCAACGCCCGGGGGGCGGCGATGAGGTCCTCGACGCAGCGCGGGTGATCGGACGACACCTTTCCGTTCCGTTCGTGCGGCTCGATCTGTTCGACACGCCGGAAGGTCCGGTGTTCGGCGAGGTGTCGCCACATCCAGGCCCACCCGAGCGTTGGGCAGAGAGCGCCGATGAGCTGCTCGGTCGCCAGTGGGAGATCGCCGAGGCTCGACTCCTCGCCGAAGGGATCTTGCCCTCCGAGCCTCGCCCAGCGTCAGGGCCGTGAGCCGGTTCGCGCCCGCCAAGCCTTCTTGACGGACATCGACAGCGAGCGCGAGGTAGCCGCTGCTCGGCTCGTGACCGTCGTCGGCGATGGACTCGCCCCGGATCGGACATCGCCGGACCGCTTCTGAGCCCAGCCCCAATTCCCGTCGAGGCGCGTGACGTAGTTCGGGTCGCGTTCGACGAGGATCCGGAACACGTCACCGACCTGTTCCGCAGTGCGCTCCTCCTCCGGTAGTGCTTTCGTCTCCGGCTTGTCGCTGACCGACGGGCTCTTCGCGAGGCTCCACTGGATGTCGTCGAACAGGAGCCATCCACCTGGAGCGAGAAGCCGATCGACGAGAAAGAACGAGAAGCCCGTCACGTCCCAGGTGTGGCCGCCGTCGAGGAAGACGAAGTCGAACTGAGGCGGATCCGGTCGAGCGAGCATCTCACGCAGATTCCAGGTGAAGCTCCGCTCGGCGTAGACGGCAGCCACCACGTGCGACAGTCCTGTGCGGTGCAGAAGTTCCTCGACGTTCGGTTCGAGGTTCCTCGCGATCACCCGATCCATCGTGACGACGGAGCCGCCCCCGAGTTCGTCGACCGCGGCACCCAGGTAGCAGGTCGAGACACCGTGGTGGGTCCCGAGCTCGAGGACTCGGCGGAGTTCGTTCTTGACGACGTGGTCGTAGACGCGACGGCCGTTACGGCGGCTCATGTGCGGTATGCCGTCGACGATGTCGGCGACGGAATCGAACTCCATCCGCCGAAGTCTCGCACATCGCGGCATCCAAGCGGGAGAGTTCCGCTCGGGTTCGGCGTACCAGCGGCCGATCCTGGCCTGCCGTCCGCGTCACACGGCGGTCGTCGGATCATTCGAGGGACGCGACGTTGCGGTGTCTCCGGCGCATACCGAGAACGAGCCCGGCGGACCATGTGCTCGGGACGGTGACGAAGACACCGCCGACACGAATGGCGGCACCAATGTTTGCAGGCCGAGAACGGGCCACCTCACGGGCCACGACGACGCTGGCAGCCAGTGGAACCCATGCGAACGCCTTCCAACGCAGTGCGAGGATGCTCGTCACCGCACCTCCGACAATTGCGACGGGTGGCAGCACCTGTCGCAGCCGCGCCGAGTCGGGGTGCATGCGCATCACGACGGCCTTCCAGTGGCCGTACTCGAAGTACTGCGTGGCCAGCGCCCGCCACGAACCGCGTGGCCGGTAGCCGACGGAGAGCTCCGGGATCGAACCAGACGACGTCCGCCGGCCTCGCGGAGGCGGATGTTCAGCTCGTAGTCCTGATTGCGGACCAGCCGTTCGTCGAACAGCCCGACCGCCTCGATCGCTGCGCGGTCGAACACGCCGAGGAACACCGTGTCGACCGGGCCGGCGACACCGCCGACCCGGTAGGACGGCGCCACCGGTTCCCAGCCACGACGTGGTGGCGGCGGCCACCGCCTCCTCGAACGGTGTCGTCGCCACCGGAACCTGCAGCCCGCCGACGTTCGACCGCCCCGGTCCGTGCGCATCGTCTCGACGGCCCGTCGGATGTAGCCCTCCGACAGCTCGCTGTGACCGTCGACGCGCACGACGACGGGGCCGATCCGCGCGCGGATCGCCAGGTTGAGCGCGGACGGAGTCGACCCGCTCGGGTTCGTGCACCACGACGAGGTCGTCGTCGAGCGCGGCCAGACTCGGCGGCGATCCGCTCGGTGCCGTCGTCCGGACGGCCCGACACCGAGGAAGATCCGGACCGCGCCCGGATAGTCCTGGGCCCGCACGGCAGCGACCGCGTCGGCGAGGTGGGCCGCCTCGTTGCGGATCGGCATCACGACGTCGACGTCGGGCCATCCGGGTCGGTCGGTCAGCGTCGTGCACGGCGCTCACACACGGCGACTCAACACGACCCAGACCGTCCGGAAGAGGATCTGCACGTCGATCACGATCGACCAGTTGACGAGGTACTGCAGGTCGTATCCGAGCTTGTACTCGGCGTCGGTGCCGTACCGACCGTGGATCTGGGCCAGCCCGTCAGACCGGGCGGCAGCTCGTTGCGACGGACGTAGCCGGGCACCCGCTCGACGATCTCGGCGACCAGCTCGGGCCGTTCGGGCCGTGGCCCGACGAGCGACATCTCACCCTTCAACACGTTCCAGAGCTGCGGCAGTTCGTCGGCGCCGTGTGGAACGCATCCAGCGCAGTGCAGGGACGACCCGATCGTCGTCCTCCGACGCCAGCCGGGGCTTCCCGTCGGCCTCGGCATCGGTGACCATGGTGCGGAACTTGACGCACCGGAAGACGACCCCGTCGCGACCGACCCTCGTCTGGCGGTACAGGACGGGACGTCCCGACGCGATCAGCACGTAGACCGCCACGAGTGCGACGACCGGGATCCACAGCGGTGCGAACAGCACCAGCACGAGCAGATCGAACACCCGCTTGAGGCGCGCCTTGTGCGTCGACACGGTGTGGAGCCGCAGCGGAACGAACGGCATGCCGGCGACCTGGCGGACCGTCTTGAGCCCGAGCAGCGTCTCGCGGGCGCTGACCCGCTGCAGGAACCCGACACCTCGCGAGTCGAGCGAGTTGAGCGGTTCGGGATACACCGAACCGAACGCCGTGACGTCGAGCAGGAGGACGTCGGTGGCGTCGGTGTCGTTCCACCGCGTCGGTCAGGAGCAGCGGCGAGCCCACACGGTCGACCACGACCGCCTCACGGTCGCTCTCGCCGAGGTGCCGATCGGCCAGGTCGATCGACTCGGCCGATCCCGACGAGCACGACACGGGGCGCGCCCTTGTCGGCGCAACGAGAGACGCCGACTCAGATGCCGGTTCGCGACGAGGACGAACGACGCGAGCGACCGCGATACACGGCGAGGTTCAACCGCGGCATCAGGTACCGGTCGAGGACGACGAACGCGAGGCCCATGACCGCCACCCCGATGACGGTCGCCAAGCAGCGCTCGAGGCAGCCAGGGCCGCACGCCCAGGCGCGGCTCACGCTCGTACAGACCGTTGAAGTAGTTGATGACGAGCTGGATCGCCGTGGCGATCGCGAACCCGACGAAGTAGCGCGACAGCGGGTAGGTGTCCCACTCGAAGCTGAAGCCGAACCGGACGAAGCTGATCACGATCATCAGCAGGTAGAGCGATCACGGCGTCGAGCACGACGAGGAATCGGAACCCGTGAGCCCACATGAACCCGAGCGGACGGCCCGCTCGCGACGACGGCGCGTTCGATCGCCGGAGGAAACGGCACGACGTCGTGGTCGCCTCCTGGGACCGCGGGCGTCGACCGACGTCGTCTCGCGCATACGTGCGATCGAGCGTAACCCTGCGACCCGGTCGAGGTCGCCGCTCGGCTGGCCCTCACGCGGCAAGGCCGATCGGGCATCGTCCCAGCTACCGTTGCTGCTCGTGTCGCCCAGCGCCGATGCCCCCGAGGTGGCCGTGATCGACGGATGTCGTGTCGGTCCGACGAGTGCCCGCCGCGGCGACGAGACGCAGCTTCCGGCGACGGGCTCGCACCCGACATCGTCGAGCGGGCCGCCGACTCGACATGCGTCGTCGGTGGCTGGTGCTGTTCGTGGCGTTGTTGCCGTTGGCCGTCATCTGGTCGGTCGTCAACCCCATGCTCGCCTCGCCCGACGAGACGATCCACATCCTGCGTGCGCAGAGCATCGCATCCGGAGACTTCAGCAGTCCGTTCACGTCCGACGGCCTGCCGATGGACGCCGTCGAGTGCTTCCGATTCCAGCCCGAGGTCGCCGCCGCCTGTCAGGACCTGGCCTGGGGTGCCGACGGCACGCAGCAGGTCGGACCGACCGACGGGTACCCGCCGCTCTACCACTCGGTCGCGGCCGTGCCGGCACTGCTGTTCTCCGGACTCTCCGGTGCCTACCTGATGCGCATCTGGATGGCGGTGATCACCATGGCGATCATCGCCTGGGCAGGGGCGCTCGTGACCCGTCCAGACGCCGGACCATGGCCGCTGACCGGCGTCGTGGTCGCCGTCACACCGATGGCGATGTTCAGCATCGCGACCGTGAACCCGTCGGGCATGGCGGTCGCGTCGGCGATGCTGTTCGTGGTCGGCACGGTCTCGGCGCTCAACAGTCGCTGGCGGGGTCGAGAGGTCGTGGCAGCCGTTGTCGTCGGCGCGTTGGGTCTCGCTCTCAGTCGACGCGATGGGCTGCTCTGGCTCCCGGTACTGGCGGTCGTCCTCGCACCATTCTGGGTCGCCGAAGCCAAGCGGCTCTGGACTCGGCGAACCGCTCGCTCGACGTGGGCGGCGGCCGGCATCATCGGGACCCTCGCGCTCATCGGCCTCGTCTGGGGTCGGGTGACGATCAGTCGTTTCGCCGCGCAACTGGCAGGACGGCGAAGGCACGTCGTGGTGGGAAGCGGCGCGCTACATCCGGGGGTACCTGGCCCAGACGGTCGGTGTGCTGGGTTGGCTGGATTCACCCATCGGCGAAGAGGCGGTGTGGGTGGCCCTCGTGATCGCCGGATTCGTGGTGCTCCTGGGCATGGCGTCCGACGACCGTCGCGCAGCGTTGGCCACCGCGCTGGGCCTCGCCGGGTTGCTCGTGTCACCGGTGGTCGTCGGAATGGTTCGTTTCCCCTACCTGCAAGGGAGGTATCTCCTCCCCGTGTGGGTCGCGACGGCGGTGATCGCCGGTGCCGCTGCGGCCAAGGGTGACTCCGGGCCGCGCCTGGATCGCCGTGCCACGCGGCTCGTGTTGGCGGTCTGGGCACTCATCCACCTGCTCGCCGGCATCCAGAATCTGCGCAGGTATGCGGTCGGTCGCAGCGGGACCTGGAACTTCCTCTTCGATGCCGAGTGGAGTCCGCCCACGATGCCGAATGTCGTCGCCGTCATCGCCTACGTGGCGGCGACGGTCGCTGCAGCCGCCGGTGTCTGGATCGTGCTCCCTGCCGTCGAGCGAGCCGCGGTCGAGCCAGCCGAGGTCGAACCAGCTGCGGTCGAGCCCGAGGTCGTCGACTCGTGACCGAAGCGTCGCACGGGTGCCGGATTCCAGCACCCGGCCGAGGTGAGCGAGCGCTCAGACCTCTTCGGGGAGTCGGCGGGTCATACGAGCGAAGATCGACCAACCGATCAGCAGGCTCGTGCACGAGATCGCAACGAGGCCGAGCATGGTGGTCAGTCCGGGAGCGGCGGCGTCGTAGAGGCAGCGTCGGTAGACCTCGATGAAGCCGTTCATCGGGTTGAACTTCAACACGTTGTTGACCCAGTCCGGTGCCTCGGTCTCCAACAGCGTCGGCGAGTAGACGATCGGGGTGGCCCAGAACCACACCTGGGTGACGATCGCCCAGAGGTAGCTCATGTCGCGGAAGTACACCGCCAGAACGCTCAGCGCCAGGGCGATGCCCGTCGCGAACACGGCCAGCAGCACCGAGGTGAGCACCACGACGGGCAGCCACGGCAGGAACGGACTGCCGGCGACGAGCAGGATCCCGAGGAGCAGGGACATCTCGATCGAGAACTGGACGCACGCGTGCAGCACGTTGGAGAACACGAGGACCTCGCGTGGAAAGGCGACACGACGTACGAGGCCGGCGTTCGATGACACGGCGCCGAGCCCGAGCGAGGTGATCAGCGAGAAGAAGTTCCACGGCAGCAGACCGCACAGGAGGAAGAAGGCGAAGCTGTCGAGCCCCGACGGGTCACCGATCGGAGCTTCGGCACCGAGCAGCGTGCCGAACACGAAGCCGTAGATGAGGATCTGCGACAGCGGGTTGAGCATCGACCATGCCCATCCGAGGAACGAGCGGCGGTACTTCGTGCGGAGTTCTCGGAGGGTGAGATTCCACAGCAGCTCGCGGGAGCGGTAGACATTGGCGACGGCATGCATGGGCGCCGCGAGGCTATCGCCGTGCCCCTCCACGACCTCGGCATGCCATCGGGCACACCGCTGCACTCGGCCGGGGTGGTTGGTTCTGTCGCGGCGATCGGCAAGACTCGGTGCGCCATGCCGACCGCCCTCGCCGTCAACGAACTCTGGAAGAGCTATCGGCTCTACCACGAGCGCAATCAGTACTTGAAGGCGGCGATCCTCAAGGGCCGCCGCGCCCGCTACGAGGAGTTCTGGGCACTCAAGGGCATCAACTTCGAGGTCCCGACCGGATCGACGTTCGGCGTCATCGGCTCGAACGGGTCCGGCAAGAGCACCCTGCTCAAGACGATGGCCGGCATCCTGGTGCCCGACAAGGGTGAGGTGGTGATCGAGGGACGTGTGTCCGCACTCCTCGAGCTCGGCGCCGGGTTCCACCCTGAGCTCAGCGGCCAGGAGAACGTCTTCCTCAACGGTGCAATTCTCGGCTTGTCGAAGAAGCAGATCACCGAGCGCTTCGACGACATCGTCGAATTCGCCGGGATCGCCGACTTCATCGACACCCCGGTCAAGAACTACTCCTCGGGCATGTTCGTCCGCCTCGGCTTCGCCGTCGCGGCCCACGTCGAACCCGACGTGCTGCTGATCGACGAGGTGCTCTCGGTCGGTGACGAGAGCTTCCAGCGCAGGTGCGCAGAGAAGATCGACGAGTTCCGACGTGACGGCCGAACCATCGTGTTCGTCAGCCACGGCCTCGGCCAGGTCGAGCAGCTCTGCCAGGACGTTGCGTGGATCGACAAGGGCGAGCTGCGGATGCTCGGCCCGGCCGCCGAGGTGATCTCCGCCTACCAGGGCGACAGTCACCAGGCCGAACGAGTCGAAGGCGAACAGGGATCCCGCTGGGGTTCCGGCGAGGCCCAGATCGTCGGCGTGACCCTGCGCGGTGCGGCCGGCGACGACACCTCGGTGCTCACCACGCACGAGCCAGCGACCATCGACGTCGACATCTCCGCGCACACCCCGCTCCAGGACACCGTCGTCGTCGTCCGCATCGACAGCCTCGCCGGCAGCACGGTGTGGGAGACGAGCACCCGCCGCAACGGTCGCACGATCGGGCTGATCGACGGCCCCGCCAGTGTCAAGATCGCGATCCCGAGCCTGCCGTTGCTCGAGGGGGTCTACGACCTCACCGTCGGCCTGATGGACGGTACCGAGGTCCACCCGTACGACTTCTGGGAACGTCGCGTCCGTTTCGAGGTGCGCCAGTACAAGTCGTACGACAACGGTCTCGTCAGCATCCCCGCCGAATGGACCATCACCGGCGCGAGGGGTGTCGTCCAGAGCGGATCGTGATCCCGGCGTGACGACCGTCGCCGACGTCGCCACCGGCGCCGATCCGAGGGTCTCGATCATCGTGGTCACCTACGGGACGGGCCCGGTCGTGCTCGAGATGCTCGACGCGGTCGCCAGGTGTACGTCGGTCCCGCACGAGGTGATCGTGGTCGACTGCCTGCCCGTCGACCCGACCACGCGAACGGCACGGCTCCTCGCCGACCGCCACGACATCCGGTTGTTCGCCCTCGACGACAACCTCGGCTTCGCCGGCGGCAACGAGTTCGGCGTCGAACACGCCCGCGGCGAGTTCGTGTGCTTCCTCAATCCCGACGTCATCGTCCGTGCGGGATGGCTCGAACCGCTGATCGCCGCGCTCGACGATCCGGCGGTCGGGATCGCGGCGCCGGTGTTCGTCGACGACGACGGCTCGCTGCACGAGGCGGGCCAGTTGATCTTCGCCGACACGTTCACGGCCGCGATCGGTGACGGTGTGATGCCCGGCGACGTCACGAACATCTTCAGTCGCGACGTCGACTATGCGTCTGCTGCGTGCTGGCTCGTCCGTCGAGTCGACCATCTCGCGCTCGGTGGGTTCGACCGCCACTATCACCCGGCCTACTTCGAGGACGCCGACTACGCCCTGCGCGTGGAGGCGAGCGGAAAGCGGTTGCGTCTGGTTGCCGACGTCCCGCTGGTCCATCGGCGTGGACTCGGCACGGGGCGGCGCGAGGCAACACTCGGCCAGAACACGCACGCACGGTTCAAGCGTCAATGGGCCTCGCATCTCGCCGATCGTCCCGCTCGTCCCACGACGACCGTCGATGCTGTCGCCGCGCGCGACCGGCTGTGCGGGACGACCACACTGATCGTGGCCTGGTCCGACCGTGCCACCGACGAGGAGTGGAGTTCTGCGTTCGAGAACGCGCTCCAGCTCGCGTCGGCCTCGCCGCGAGATCGCGTGAGCCTGCTCACCGATGTGTCGCCCTCGGCGCACGACGACGCGCGTGCGCGGAGCAGCGGATTGGAGGTCGTCGTGGTCAGCGAGGCCGATCGTGCCGCCGTGGAGTCCGATCGGATCGCGCTCGCCGATCACGTCATTCGAGTCGGTGACCGCGAACCGCGCGCCGCAGCTCGGCGGGTCGCGACGACCACGCTGATCGTCGGCGCGCTCGTGTTCTTCGCCGGGGTGGTGATCCGGTGGCTCCTCTTCGACACGCCGGCAGCGGTGATCAACGCCGACGAGGCGTACACGAGGATCGAGACGTTCGAGATCCTTCGTGGCCAGTTTCCGATCGTGCTCGGCGGCACCGTCTACACGCTCCCGGTCGAGGGCTACCTCTACACGCCGTTCACGTACCTGTTCAACGGCGCCAACGTGGTACCCCTCAAGCTGCTCAGCACGCTGTCGTGGGTCGGCACTGCCGTCACGCTGTTCTTCGTCGGGCGGCGGCTGGTCGGTGAGCGCGCCGGGCTGATCGCAGCGTCGATCTGCTGGATCACCCCCGGAGCGCTGATGGTGCTCTCGATCACCGCGTACCCGGCGTACGCCTCGGGGATGTTCGTCGTGTCGCTCGCATTCCTGACGGCGACGGTCATCCTCGATCGAGTCGATCCGTCGCGCCGACTGCTCGTCGCCTTCGGCGTGCTCTCGGGATTCGCGTTCTGGCTCCACCCGATGTTCCTCACCGTCATCGTGCCGATGACCGTCGTCGTACTGTGGACGGTCCGACGGCGCGTCGACGGCTGGATCAGCGTGATCGGCGGTGGCATCGCCGGCTGCGTGCCGCTGCTGCTGTGGAACGCGACCAACGGCTGGCCGTCGCTCGAATCACCCGTCGAGGTGCCCGGCACCTACGCCGACCGGCTGCGCACGTTCGCCGTCGACCTGATGCCCCGGGCGTTCGGCCTTCGCGACTCCGGGTTGAACTGGTACCACTCCTTCTGGGGGCCGGTTCTCTACGTCGTGTTCCTCGCGACGATCGCCGTCGGCCTCTGGGCGATCGCCCGGCGGTCGAGTGTCCGTGGACGCGTCGTCCTGTTCGTGGTGCTGGCCACGGTGTTCTTCCTGATGGCACTGCTCCAGAACCTGATCTACGCGAACGACGGCCGCTACGCGATGATCTCGCTCCCGTTCGTGCTGGTCGCGCTCGCTGCCGGCATCGATCGCCTCGCCGGCCTGCGCCCGCCGTGGCGGGTGATCGGCGTGTTGACGCTCGTCGCCGCGATCTGGACCGTCGGCTTCGTTCGTCCGAACCAACAACCCTTCCTCGACCGGCGCGGTGTCGACCCCAATGCGCAACTCGACGACATCGTCGACGTGCTCGACGAGCGCGGCATCGACCGGATCTACGGCAGCTATTGGGCGGTGCTGCCGGTCGACTTCGCCGGCGACAATCGCATCGTCGGTGCCGTGTTCCCGTTCTGGCCGATTCGATTCCCCGACCGTCAACGCGTCGTCGGCGCCACCGCGCCGGAGAACGTCGCGGTCATCTACATGGGCTACGACGAGGACCCCGCCTACCTCCTGATGCCTGCTGACCGGTACGACCGCGTCGTCATCGGCGACCGCGTCGTGTACCTCCCGATCCCGGGAGCGTCCGCCGCGGCGCCGACCGGCTGAGCTGGCAGACTGACCCGCCATGTGGAACGGACGCACCCTCGCGGTCGTACTGCCGACCTACAACGAGGCCGAGAGCATCAACGAGTGCATCCGTGGTTTCGAGGCGCTCGGCATCGTCGACGACATCGTCGTGGTCGACAACAACGCCCACCCCGACACCGCCGCGGAGGTCGCCGACACGTCTGCTCGAGTCGTGCAGGAAGTGGTGCAGGGATACGGCTCGGCGATCCAGCGCGGCATCGCCGAGACGCTCGACGCCGACCTGGTGTGCATCTGCGAGCCCGATGGCACCTTCGACCCCGACGACATCTTGAAGCTCCTGCCGTTCACCGTCGACGTCGATGTCGTGTTCGGGTCGCGGACCGTGCGCATCTTCATCCTGAGCGGGGCGAACATGGGGCTGTTCCTGCAAGTGGGGCAACTGGGCGGTCGCCAAGCTCACCGAGGTGCTCTTCAACACGGTCTACCTCTCCGACGTCGGCTGCACGTACCGAGTGCTCAGCCGCGACGCGATCGACCGGCTGCGGCCCGAGTTCCGTTCGACCGGGTCGGCATTCGGCTACGAGATGATGCTGCTCACCGTCGAGCAGCGCCTGCCGCTCGTGCAGGTGCCGGTCAAGTACCAGCCGCGGGTGGGCGAGAGCTCGGTCACCGGGAACCAGCTCAAGGCGTTCTGGCTCGGCATCGACATGATCAAGATGTGCCTTCGCCGCCGCATCCTCGGCCGCTGACCAACCAACCGCCGCCCCACGTTTGCGTACGGATTTGGCTGACCGGCCCCGGCCGTTTCCGCACACAAACGCGGTGACTGGACCGGGACGCCGTCAACCCCCGTTTGCGCTCAGATTTGGCTGACCCGTCCCAGCCGTTCTTGCACGCAAACGGGCTGATGGGTCAACGATCACGGTCCGGTTCAGGGGCGCAGGCACTCCCACGTTGCGAAGTGGTAGCAGGGCTCGAAGCCCATCAGGCGAGCCTGTGCCTCGTTCGCTGCGGGGTGAGTTCGTCGACCCGGACGTGTTCGAGCAGCGACTCGACATGGAATCCGTCGCCGTGCGGATCCGGCGCATCGAGTTCGCCGCGCAGCACGTCGTGGTACTCGTCGGTGACGAGCACCGTGGTCGTGAAGCCCGCGGCCCGCACCCGGTCGGTGAGGTCCCAGCCGAAGTTGAAGAACACCGGGGTGTTGTCGGCATGGAACTCTGGTGTGGTGGGCACCGACGTGGCGCCGTACACGAGCGGCACCTGCAGGTACATCCGACCGCCCGGTGCGATCACCCGGAACAGCTCGGCGAGCGCCTTGTCGGTGTCGGGGACGTGTTCGAGCACGTGCGGGGTGAGGACGACGTCGACCGAGGCGTCGGGCAGGTCGATCTGCTGCAGGTCGAGCTGGATGTCGCCGCGGTGGGCGCTGAGGTCGAAGTCGCTCGTACGGTACGAGAACCAGCGCCGCATGTAGCTGCGGTACTCGTCGCCGAGGCGTGGGCTGGTCTCGATGCACGCGGGCGTCGCGCATCTTGCCGGAGCGGCTGGTGAAGCACCAGAGCAGGAACCGGTCGCGGGCGATCGACCCGCATCGTGGGCAGTTCGCCGATTCGGTGTGGGGCGAGCCGAGGAATGCCGACCCGGTCCATCTGCACACGTTGCACCACCGATTGCGCCGCTCGCGTGCGTCCGGACCCTTCCAGACGGGTGCGGTGTCGTCCGACCACTGCTCGGCCGGTGCGGCCAACCCGAATCGGCGAGCGAGCGGTCGCGCCCGGTCCTTGAGACCAGCGGGCAGTAGCGACGCGAGACGGCTGCGAGGTGACGGCGGAACGGCCGGAGCATCAGCGGACATGGCGGGGAGGCTACCGAGCCGGCGTCAGGTGGCGGGTAGCCTCGCGGCGTGGCATCGCTCCAGGGACTGAAAGGTCGCATCCGCGGAGACCAGACGGCAGCGCTCGCTGCGGAGGTCGCCGCGCTTCCGCGAGGTGGTGCTCAACATCAACCACCTCGTCACGCAACTGCACGAAACGGTCAACGAGCTGAACCACGACGTCCGCTCCGGCGCCGAGCAGTCGCTGCCGCTGTTCCTGGGCTACTCCGAGCGACTCCGGCTCGACGCCGACACGGCGATCGGCGCCACCCAGGTGATCGAACGACAGCTCGCCCTCCTCGACGAACGGCTGGCCGGTACGGCCGCCACGTCCGGACCCGACGCGCCTTGAGCCTGTCGACGCTGCTCGTCGACGCCCGTCCGGTCGACCATCCGACGGCCCGCCAGCGCGGCATCGGCCGGTGGGTCACCGGTCTGCTGACCGGGCTGCGCGACATCGATGCACCGGTGGTCGCGCTGTACGGCACCGACGCAGAGGCCGAAGTGCTCGCCGACACCGTCCCCGGTCTCACGGTGCGACGCTGGAGTCCTCGGGCGATCGGCGATCACGCCGTCGACGGCACCTGGTATCTGGCGACGCAGCTCATGCTCCACCCGATCCCGCTCGACCCGATCCCGCGTTGCGTCACCGCCGCCCGCCTGCCGGTCGCCGCCGTGATGTACGACGTGATCCCGTTTCGCCATCCCGATCTCTACCTCGCCGAACCGAACGCCCGTCGGCAGGCCGAACTCCGCGCTCCGCTCGCGCCACCGTGGACGCCATGCTCGCGATCTCGGACTTCGCGGCCGACACCGCAGCGGCCGAACTCGGCTACCCCCGTGAACGGATCCGAACGATCGGTGCCGGAGTCGACGACATGTTCCGGCCCGCGGTCGCAGATCCTCGGCAACGGACCTCAGGTGTGTTGCCATCCGCAGTGGGTCCCTACGTCGTGGCCGTGGCGGGACGCGACGACCACAAGAACGTCGAGGGCCTCCTGCGGGCGTGGGCGCACGTCGAGCGTTCCCTCGCCGGGTCTCATCACCTCGTGATCGCCGGCGCCCACGACCCCGCCCTGCTGCAGCGTTGGCATGGCTGGGCGGACGAGGCGGGCGTTGCCGACCGCGTGGTGTTCACCGGGCGCCTCGACGACGAGGAACTGGTGGCCGTGCTCCAGGGCGCGTCGCTGGCGGTCACGCCGTCGCTCGAGGAGGGCTTCGGACTCCCCGTGCTCGAAGCTGCGGCATGCGGTACCGCAGCGATCGCGTCGGACGTCTCGTCGTTGCCGGAGGTGCTCGACGAACCCTCCGCCGGCTTCGACCCGCACGACCCCGCAGCGATCGGGGCGGCGATCGTGCGGGCGCTCGTCGACGACGACCATCGCGCCGTGCTGCTCGCTGCCGGCCGCCGCGCCGTCGAGCGCTGGACGTGGTCGAGCGTCGCGACCTCGACCGTCGACTCGCTGGCAGCGATGATGCCCCGCTGGCCGCATCGCCCGCGCCGTCCCGCCTCGCTCATCGCCGTCGCGGGTGTGTTCGGAGCCGGACACGACGGTTCCACGTCGACCGCGGCGATCGCCGCGACCAACGAGCGCGTCGTCGAGGCGCTCGGTTCCATCGGGACCGACGTCATCACGATGGTCGACAACGCCGGGCTCCCCGAGCCGACCCACGCCGGCGTCGATCGCTGGCCGGTGCGGGCGCTCGGCCGGTACGTCAAGCCCTGGGACCTCGACCACATCGTTGCGGTGCTCGGTGCCGCCCCCCAGCACCTGGCCACCGCCGCGATGGCTCGCACGATGCCCTGCCACCTGTGGATCCATGACGACGCACTGATCGGGGTCCGCTTCGGCGCCAACCTCCAGGCGTTGGAGATCGCCCGATCGGTCATCGTGAGTTCCGAGCAGGCCGCGGAACTCGTTCGGCGCGCCGCCGATCGACCGTGCCCGATCCTCGTCGTCGGGAGCGAGATCGGCGCGGTGGCGCTCGCGTCCGCCCTCGCCACGTGGCTCGCCGACGTCGACGATCTCGACGTCACGACCATCCGGCACCACGAGCCAGCGGTAGCCTCAGCCGACTCATGAGCACGCTGCCCCTCGTCCGCGTCGTCGTGTTGAACTTCGACGGTGGCGACATGACCATCGAGTGTCTCGACTCGTTGCTCGCCTCCGACTGGCCGAGCGACCGGCTCGACATCGTGATGATCGACAACGGCTCGCTCGACGATGTCGTCGAACGGGTGGTAACCGACGAGAGGTACCGGTCGATCAGGGTGCTCGAACCGCTCGCCAACCTCGGTTTCGCGGGCGGCTGCAACCTCGGAATCGGCGGCGCAGGTGACCACGACTACGTGGCGCTCGTCAACAACGACGCCACCGTCGATCCCGGCTGGCTGCGGGCGATGGTGCCCGTCGCCGAGTCCGATGATCGCATCGGTGCGGTCGCCGCCAAGATGTTGTTCGCCGATCGGTTCCACGGCGTCGAGTTCGAGGTTCCCGACGCTTCGAACCTCGTGCGCGGCGAGCAACGCCTGCTCGGCGTGCGGATCACCGGCGTGCGCCTCGACGGCGAACGCGTCGACGGCCGTCTGGTGTTCGACGAGGGTTTCCACGGCGCCGAACCACCGCAGCTGAAGGACGGCGAGGAGATCGCGCGCTGGTCGAGCGCCGCGGGGTCATTGCGCATCGCCGCCGCCGACGGCGTCGCGCCGACGACGATCTCGGTCCGCGTGTCGTGCCTGGAACCATGCGCCTTCACGATCCGGTCCTCGATCGACACCGTGTGCGCGACGGTGGGACGCGAGGCGCAATGGTTCGACGTACGGATTCCGCCCGAGCCGTTCGACGTGATCAACAACGTCGGCTCCAACCTCTTCGCCGGCGGGTTCGGCGGCGATCGGGGCTTCCTCGAGGTCGACGAGGGCCAGTACGACGAGCCCGTCGACGTGTTCGCGTGGTGTGGGGGAGCGGTGCTGCTCAAGCGCCGGTACCTCGACGAGGTCGGCACGTTCGACGAACGGTTCTTCGTGTACTACGAGGACACCGACCTGTCGTGGCGTGGACAACTGCGTGGCTGGCGCTACGTGTACGAGCCCCGCGCTCGTCCGTCACCATCACGCCCAGTCGTCGGTCGTCGGCTCGCCGCTCTTCCGGTTCTCGACCGAACGCAACCGCCTCTTGATGCTCGCGAAGAACGCGCCTGCGAAGCTCGCCTGGCGGTCGGGGCTCGGCGAGATCCGTCGAGCGATCACCACGACCATCCGTCACTACGTGCTGCGCCCGCTCACGCTGCGGCTCCCCGCCCGCCCCGAAGTGGCACATCGCTGGCGGGTGTGCGCCGGCTATCTGCGGCTGCTTCCGGCGATGCTGCGCGACCGGTGGACGCCGGGGCGCACCGTGTCCCGGAGCGACGTGATGCGATGGGAGGTCGTCAAGTGGCCGCAGTCGTGACGTCGACCCCCGGTCCTGCGAAGCGCCTCCGGGTCGGCGTGTACGACCTCTACTGGTCGACGCTCGGCGGTGGCGAGCAGGTCGACGGCTCGATCGCGCAGGTGCTCGCCGGCGATCACGACGTCACCCTCCTCGGACCCAACGTGCCCGACGTCGAGGCCACGATGCGCCGTCTCGGTGTCGACCTGTCGGCGTGCGACTACCGCCGCGTCGTCGACGACGGCGAGGCGAGCGACGCGAGCGGCGACTTCGACGTGTTCGTCAACGGGACCTATCTGAGCAAGGCGATCAACCACGCACCCGTCGGGTACTACTACGTCCACTTCCCCGGTGAAGTTCCGACGCGTTCCGACGAACTGCGCAGCCGTCTGGGCGTCGTCGGCGTCAAGGCGTTGTCGATACCTCCACGGCTCCCACACCGCCTCACCGAGGTGCAGGCCGCGTTCGACCGACGCGTTGCCCGCATCGAGTTCGTCCCGAGCTACACGCGTTACCTGTCGAACTCACGGTTCACGGCCTCGTGGGTCGAGCGACTGTGGGGGCGACCGAGCGACGTGCTGTACCCACCGGTGCGCCCGAGTGTGCGACCGGGCGAGAAGGCGCCGTTGATCCTGGTGCTCGGTCGCTTCTTCGATCCGTCGTTCGGCCACAGCAAGAAGCAGCACGAGCTGCTCGCCACGTTCGGCGCCCTCCATCGTGCCGGCCGCCTGCCCGGCTGGCGCATGGCCATCGTCGGAGGCTGCGATGCCGCGAACCGGGAGTACGCGCTCGTGGTCAAGCGTGCGGCGCGTGGCCTCCCGGTCGACGTGCACGTCAATGCGCCGGGCGTGAAGGTCGAGCAACTGCTCGGTGAGGCGTCGCTGTACTGGCACGGAGCGGGCCTCGGCGAGGACGCTGAGCGCCATCCGGAACGCTTCGAGCACTTCGGCATCTCCGTCGTCGAGGCGATGGCGGCCGGCGCGGTGCCGATCGTGTTCGGCGCTGCAGGACCGGCCGAGATCGTGCGCGATGGCGTCGACGGTCGGCATTGGCGCACGCTCGACGAACTCGCCGAGCAGAGCGTCGACCTCGCAGCCGACGACCTGCGTCGTGGTGAACTCGCCGCAAGCGCTGTCCGATCGCGCGGACGACTTCTCCGCGTCGGCGTTCGCCGACCGCCTGACAGCGCTGGTCACTGCGGACACGATCACGCCTGGGGTCTGACCCCTGGCGTGATCGTCAGTTGACGTAGCCCATCACGTCGACGATGACGTGGGCGGAGCCTGGCCCGTTCGCGATCGAGAGCCGACCACCGGTGCCCAGCTTGAGCATCACGAGGTTCGGAACCGTCTGTCCGCCGAGGAAATTGAGGTTCGACGACGCGGGCCGCGGTGCGCCGGCGGGCCACGCCGACAGGAACCCCCACGACGTCGTGTTCGTCGCCGTGAGGTTGGCGATCACCGCCGTTGCACCGGCGGGCACGCCGCCGTGACCGGCGACCACCACGTCGCGCACCTCGTTCTCGCCCCACGGCCGCGCGGGCGTCCCGAGGCCACCGCGCGAGTCGACGATGCGCTCGGGCGTGATCGCGGTGACCCGTCCGCCACCACGACCGAAGCTGCCGAGTACGTCGACGATCACGTCAGCGCTCGCTTCGGCCATCAACAGGTTGATCCGACCGCCTGCACCGACCTTGACCACGGCGGTGTTCGCACGGACACCGCCCGGCACGATGTTGCCGTTCGAGGCATCGGGCACCGGTTGACCGTT
Organism: Ilumatobacteraceae bacterium; assembly: GCA_963746285.1. Classification (GTDB taxonomy): domain Bacteria; phylum Actinomycetota; class Acidimicrobiia; order Acidimicrobiales; family Ilumatobacteraceae; genus Sva-07. Next base: position 93,333 of record CAVVAO010000019.1, read on the forward strand.
GGGGAACGCCGTCACGAAGCCGATCCGATCGGCTCCGGTGAGCGTGATGTTGACCACGACGCTCTCGGCGTCGCTGGGAATCCCGGCGACTCCTGCAACCTGCACGCTGCGGATCTCGCCGGCGTCGAACTTTGCCGCCGGCCCGCCGATCCCGTTGCGGGTGTCCAGCAACCGGTCGGGCACCACGCCGGCGAAGCGGGCACCGTTCAGATGTGCGCCGCCGGTGCCGAACCAGCCGGCGATGTCGGCGATCACGTGGGTGGGGCCGAGGTAGTTGGCGATCCGGATCTTGCCGCCGGCGCCCACCCGGGCGAGCACGAGGTTCGGCACCGGATCGCCGTTGTCGATGTTCAGGTTCGACGTGGCCGGGAACGCGCCCGATAGCTGGCCTGGTCGTCGAAGATGTCGCCGACGCGAGGCGGCTTCGGGACGATCGACATGAAGCCCGGTCCTGGGGCTCCGGCGCTGACCGCGGTGACGTTCAGCAGCACCGCGGACACGCCGCTGGCAGGGAATGCCGTGGCGGCCGGTCACCTGCAGGTCGTGATTCGCAGCAACCGTGCGACGCGTGATCGGATCCAGCGAGCCGTTGCGTCCGTCGCCGGTCTGCACGGGCCCGAAGAACCCGAGCGGACGACGTGTGTCGAGGATGCGAGTCGGGGACATCGGGTGAAAGGTGCCGGCCGTGACGCCGGGGCCACCGGCGAGATGGTTGCACGTGTCGAACCCGAAGCAGATCGCATCGAGGTCGATCGTCGGGATCGAGCCGGGGCCGATGTCGGCGAGCGCGGTGATCTTGGTGCCGGTCGCCGTGTCGGTGACGAAGAGGATGTAGCGGCCCGCCCAGCCGATGCCGCCGTTCCAGGTCGCTCCGCGGCTCGTGGTCGACGCGAACGCACCGTAGTTGACGCGGCCGTTGTTCTGCAGCGGGGCCGGAGGATCGGGATAACCGGTGGGGATCTGGAACGTGTCGACGATGACGCGACCCTCACCGATCGGTGAGCTCGACAGGATCGGACCCCGGATGGCGAACGCCCCACTCTGTCCGTCGATCGGCAGGGCGATCGCGCCGAGGTCGTCGCCGCCGGCGGCGGCCTCGATGTGGACGCCACCGACGTTCCCCCACCCGTCGTAGGTCCCGCACACACCCGGGTAGATCTCGATGCGTATCTGGCTCGGGGTGACGCCGAGCGGGATCGTGCCGGGGCCGCCCTGCCGTGCGCACGGGTTGTAGTCGACGCCGGGAGCGTCGACGCCGACGTGGACCCTGGTGTTCACCGACAGGTGGTACTGCGCCGCGCTGACCGGCGACGCGACGGCGATGGTCGCAGCGCCGACCAGTGCGGCCAGCAGAGCGATCGAGATCCGGAGACGCACGGTGAGCTTGACCCTTCGGAGATGGACGTCAACCTGTCATCGGTCGCCGCCGCCCGCTGCTTGAGCCCGCCGTCGCGCGACCATATCGCCGATGAGGAGGGCGATGGTCGCGGCGGTCGCCAGCAGCGACACGACGATCGTGGGGATGAGCCACGGCGATCGATACGTGAACACGATGTCGTGCTCGCCGGCCGGCACGAGCGCGCCGAGGAAGATGCCGTCGACCTCGACGACCTCGGCGTCGGCGCCGTCCACCGTGAGCGTCCATCCCGGCAGCGCCTGCTGCGCCACGCTCACCACGGTCGGTCGCTCGAGGTCGGCTGACACCTCGATGCGCTCGGGTCGGGGGCGGCGAACATCCAGCCCGAACGGATCGCAGTCGGCGGGGCAGTCGAGCGCGGTCGACGGGTCGCTCACCAACGCAGTCCGCGCGACGCTCGCGGCGTCGTCGCGGAGCAGTTCGGCGGGGTCGTCGGACACGATCGCCGACGGCCAGGCGACGGCGTCGCCGAGCCATGCCGGGTTCTCCCACACCTCGAACAGGTCGTCGACCGCCAGCGGTCCCGTCCATCCGGGGATGAAGTCGTCGGGCGGCCGCGTCCGGTCGAGCAGGATGTACCGCACGCCGAGCCGGGCGAGCGGGCCGGGCTCGATCGGTACGGTGAGGCTGTTGCGCAACGGCAGCTCCGTCGGAGGGTCGGGCTGGAACCGGCGGAGCGCGTCGGCCCAGCGCTGCGTGATCTGCACACCACCGTCGTAGCCGTCGATCGACGCGATGTCCTGGAGCGCATTGGCGTTCGGTCGCAGCCCGGGCACTTGGTAGTCGGCGGATTTGCCGTCGTCGGTGAGCGCGATCGTGAAGCCGGCGTCGACGCCCGTGAGGAAGTCCGTCGTCGCCGTGCGCATGCTCGTGAAGGCCACATCCGTGCGCAGTTGCTGCGGGATCGAGTGCATCGACATCGCGCCGAGTTCGAGTGCGGCGACGACGAGGATCGCCGCTGGAGGCGGCCCGAAGCATGCCGGGAGCGAACGAGCCGGCCGCGAGCAACACGAGCGCGATCGCTGCGGTGACTGCCCAGATGACCGCCGATCGGCGGTCGGCGGTCACCAACCACCCGCCGGCGATGAGGACGGCGACCAGGGCAGCCGCACTTCCCGCACCGGCGACATGGATCCGACGAGCCCCGTTCCAGACCGCATCGGTGCCAGCACCCGCGAACAGGGCAGCGACGAGCGCGACGATCACCAGCCAGCGCGCCGACGTGCGAGCGAGGTCGAAGCCGGGGACGACGTCGAACGCGACGCGGAACAGCAACGAGTCGGGGCCGGTGGCCCAGCTCAGCGCGACGACGGCGACGACCGCGAGGGCGATCGCCCACGGACGGCTCGTCCGATCGCTGAGCAACGCCACGGCCCCGACGGCGACCAACAGCGAGACCACCACACCGATGAACACGATGCTCTCGAAGCCCGACGCGAACGCCGCCGGATCGCGATCCTGCACCGTGCCCAGAACTGCTCGCGCGATGTTGCTCTTCGGGAGCGACAGCGCCGGTGACCGCAGCGTCTCGAGATCCCGTCCGCCCGTGATCGCGCTCGTTGGCCGTCGCGTACAACACCGCGACGAGCTGCGGCAACGCGATCAGCGCTCCCAGCACCGCACCGATCGCCACGTGGCCCAGCCGGCGCCACCGCTCGCCACCGATCGAGAAACCGACGGTCGCGGCTGCGGCGAGAATGGCGGCTTCGTAGACGAGCTGAGGATGGCCGGCGAGCAGGATCGCCGCAGTGGTGGCGGAGAGCGCGGCCATCGCCCGCCACGGTCGAGCGGACGTGATGGTGGCGTGGAGGGTGGCCAGGAGCATCGGGATCCAGGCCAGGACCAGTATCTGCTCGAATTGAACGGTCTTGGTGAGCGACGATCCTGCCGCCATGGCGATCACGCCCGCCGTGGTCGCGCCGATCGGCATCAGACCGAGGCGGCGGGCGAGCACGAGCATGCCGACGCCGAGGAGCACGACGTGCGCCGCCACGATCAGGCCCATTGCGCGGTTGGTGTTCATCAGCAGCGCGAGCAACTGAGGCGGGTACAGGGCGGCCGCCGAGGGGTTGCCGAGGTGGGGAACGCCGCCGAAGATCAGCTCGTTGAGGATCGGAAGCCGCCATTCGCGCACGGCCTGTGCGGTGACCTCGATGTTGGGACCGGAGTACGCGTAGGTGTCGAAGCCGACCACGTAGCGGCCGGGGAACCAGAACGACCGCGTCAGCCACAGGCCGACAACGATGACGATGGTGGAGGGCGCCACAGCGCGGAGGCGCTCCTGTGCCGTGACGCTCAGCCGGCCGCGGCGCGGCCCTGCTTGTCCTTCTTCGCTGCCTTCTGTGCCTGCTTCCACTCCCGCACCTTCCCCAGCGATTCCGGACCGTCGATGTCGGCGACCGATCGGGGGACGTCGTCGCCGAACACGCCGGCCGCAGTCTGCCAGTCGGTGGGCTGCACGTTCATGCGTTTGCCGAGGATGGCGACGAAGATCTTGGCCTTCTCGTCGCCGTAGCCGGGCAGGGCGCGCAGGCGCCGGTACAGCTCGTCACCGGAGTCGACGCCCTTCCAGATGTTGGCGGCGTTGCCCTTGTAGTCGGCCACGAGCGCCTCGCACACGGCATGGATGCGCTTGCCCATCGAGCCGGGGTAGCGGTGGATCGCGGGCTTCTCGCAGCAGATCGAGACGAACTCCTCGACATCCATCGCCGCGATCTTCTTCGGGTCGAGGTGCCCGAGGCGTTGCTCGAGCGTGGCGGGTCCCGCGAACGCCCACTCCATCGGCACCTGCTGGTCGAGCAGCATCCCGATCAGCAAGGCGTTGGCGTTCGTGTTGAGCAACGTGTCCGCCGCCGTGTCCCCCGTGATGTACAGCGTTCCAGCCATCACGACACGCTACCAATCACGCCAGGGGTCAGACCCCAGACGTGATCGATGCGCGCCCGGCGACGCGAGCGCCAGCGGACGAGCCGGAGATCGGCCTGTCACGCCGGCGACGGGAGCGCCAGCGGATGAGCCGGAGATCGGCCGACCTCGACCGTCGACCACCGAGCGTGCGGTGAGGCCGATCCTCTAACGCCAGTACGGGTCGATGGCGTCGGGGTCGATGTCGTAGCGGGCGATGGCGTCGGCGACGACGGATTCGTCGACCTTGCCGTCGGCGAGCAGGCCGTCGAGCACGGCCAACACGATGTGTCCCGTGTCGACCTCGAAGTGGCGCCGCAACGCCTCGCGGGTGTCCGACCGGCCCATGCCGTCGGTCCCCAGCGGGACGAACGTGCGGTCGGGCACGAAGCGCTGGATCTGCTCGGGCACGATCTTCATGAAGTCCGACACCGCCACGATCGGACCCGTCGACGCGTCGAGGATCTGCGCCACCCGTGGGACGCGCGGTGTCTGCGACGGATGGAGCCGGTTCCAACGCTCGGTGGCCAGCGCCTCCTCGCGCAGCGACTTGTACGACGTGGCCGACCACAGCTCGACACCGACGTCGTAGTGCTCGGCGAGCTCGACCGCAGCTTCCCGAGCGGCCGTGTGTGCGGTGCCCGAGAACAGCAACGTCGCGTGGATCGATGCGCCCGCCGGTGCATCGGACCACTTGTAGAGCCCTTCGACGATCGCCTCGGCCAGACCCGGTGTGTCGGGCAGCGGCGGCATCTCGTAGTTCTCGTTGTAGAGGGTGATGTAATAGAAGACGTCGGTCACCTCGGGCGGGCCACCGCCGAACATACGGTTCATGCCGGCCTGCACGATCGCGCCGACCTCGTAGGCGAACGCCGGGTCGTAGGCCTGCACGAACGGCACGGTCGACGCCAGCACCAGGCTGTGGCCGTCCTGGTGCTGCAGCCCTTCGCCGAGCAACGTCGTGCGCCCGGCGGTTGCTGCCATCAGGAACCCTCGCGCCCGGATGTCGGCGGCCTGCCAGATCAGGTCGCCGATCCGCTGGAATCCGAACATCGAATAGAACGTGTAGAACGGCACCATCGGGACGCCCCGCGTGGAGTACGACGTGCCGGCGGCGATGAAGCTGGCCATCGAGCCGGCTTCGGTGATGCCTTCCTCGAGGATCTGTCCCTTGGTCGACTCGGAATACGACAGCAGCAGGTCGTGGTCGACCGGTTCGTACTTCTGGCCCTGCGAGGCGTAGATGTTCAGCTCGCGGAACAGCGCGTCCATGCCGAAGGTGCGTGCTTCGTCGGGAATGATCGGTACGACGCGTGGGCCGATGTGTTCGTCGCGGGCCAGGCCTCGCAGCAGGCGGGTGAACGCCATCGTGGTCGACACCGCCTGGCCGTTCGAGCCGGCGCGCATCTCGGCGAACGGACCGTCGGCGGGCAACTCCAAGGGACGGCGCGCCACCGTCGTGCGCTTGGGGATCGAGCCGTCGAGCGCCTTGCGGCGCTCCATCATGTACTGGTACTCGATCGAGTCCTTGCCGAGCTTGATGTACGGCGGGTGTTCGGCGTCGAGACCCTCGTCGCTGATCACGTCCTCGAGGTGCAGCCGGTCGCGGATCGCGAGGATCTGATCCGTGGTCATCTTCTTGATCTGGTGCGTCGAGTTGCGACCCTCGAATCCCGGCCCGAGCGTCCAGCCCTTGACCGTCTTGGCGAGGATCACCGTCGGGCGCCCCGATCCGAGGTTCTCGGTGGCCGCCTTGTAGGCGGCGTAGAGCTTGCGGTAGTCGTGGCCGCCGCGGGGCAGGTTGCGCAGCTCGTCGTCGCTCAGGTCGGCGACCATCTTGCGCAGCCGCTCGTCGGGGCCGAAGAAGTTGTCGCGGATGAACTCGCCGTCCTCGACGGCGTAGCGCTGGAACTCGCCGTCGACGGTGGTGTTCATCTTGTTGAGCAGCACCCCGTCCTTGTCCTGGGCGAGCAGGTCGTCCCACCTCGAGCCCCAGATCACCTTGATGACGTTCCAGCCGGCGCCGCGGAAGGTTGCTTCGAGTTCCTGGATGACCTTGCCGTTGCCGCGCACCGGCCCGTCGAGGCGCTGCAGGTTGCAGTTGACGACGAAGACCAGGTTGTCGAGCTGTTCGCGGCGACGCGAGCGAGATGGCGCCGAGCGTCTCGGGCTCGTCGCGTCTCACCGTCGCCGAGGAAGCACCACACACGGCTGTCCGAGGTGTCGTCGATGTGGCGGTTCTGGAGGTACCGGTTGAAGCGGGCCTGGTAGAGCGCGGAGATCGGTCCGAGGCCCATCGACACCGTCGGGAACTCCCAGAAGTCCGGCATCAGTCGAGGGTGCGGATACGACGAGAGCCCTCGCCCACCGCGCCCGATCTCACGCCGGAAGTGGTCGAGGTCGTCCTCGGTGAGGCGTCCTTCGAGGAACGCCCGGGCATAGACGCCAGGGGCGGCGTGACCCTGGTAGTAGACGTGGTCGCCGGGGCGGCCGTCGTCCTTGCCGCGGAAGAAGTGGTTGAACCCGATCTCGTACAGCGACGCGGAGCTGGCGTACGTCGACAGGTGACCACCGATGCCGTCGGCGGTCTTGTTGGCGCGCACCACCATCATCGCCGCGTTCCAGCGGATGAACGCTCGGATGCGCCGTTCGATGTGCTCGTCGCCGGGGAACCACGGCTCCTGTTCGCGCGGGATGGTGTTGACGTACGGCGTCGACACCGTCGCCGGGAACGACACCTGGCTCGCGGTGGCTCGCTCCATCAGCCGCGTGAGCAGGTAGCGCGCCCGGGTCTTGCCGCGAGCGTCGACAACGGCGTCGAGGCTGTCCAACCACTCCTTGGTCTCGGTCGGATCGATGTCGGGCAGCTGGTGCACGTGGCCGTCGAAGATCATGGCGGCCAGTCTCGCAGTGTTACCGATCGGTACGCGACGGGCCGGGCTGATTTCGGGGGATAGGTTGCCGCGGATGGAGCAACTCGTGATCTACACCGACGGTGCCTGCAGCGGGAATCCGGGTCCGGGTGGCTGGGCGTGGGCCGTGGCGCCGGCCGGCGAGCCGTATGGTTCCGGCGGCGAGGCGCACACGACGAACCAGCGCATGGAGATCCATGCCGTGCTCGACGCACTGCGTACGCACTCCGATCTCGCCGACGACCACGGCGCCGCGATGTCGATCGAGATCGTGTCCGATTCGACCTACGTCGTGAACTGCTTCAAGGACCGTTGGTGGGTCAAGTGGCAACGCAACGGCTGGGTGAACTCGCAGCGCAAGCCGGTCGCCAACGTCGACCTCTGGGAGCCGCTGATCGAGCTCGTACAGGCCGGCGACGTGAGCTTTCGATGGGTGAAGGGCCACAGCGGCGATCGAATGAACGACCTGGTCGATCGGCTGGCCGTCGACGCCATCCCGCGTGCCGGCTGACGGCCGTCGGCTCGAGTTCCGGCAAGAAACGGTCAAGCAGGGGAGCGATCCGGTCGAAGAACCACTCGTGGCGACCGCCCCACCCCGGATCGCAACGTTACAGTTGCGTTACATGCGCCGAGTACTCGTCACGCTCGCGACCGCGCTCGGCCTGGCCGTGCCCGTCGTCGTCGGCGCTCCTGCTTCGCCCGCCTCGGCGGCACCCACCGACATCGTCGCGGTGGTGATCGACGGCGTCGGGTTCGGCCACGGGCGTGGCATGAGCCAGTGGGGTGCCTATGGATGGGCAGTCGACCAGAGCAAGTCGTGGCAGTGGATCCTCGACCATTACTACGGCGGGACGACCCTCGGTGATGTCAACACCGCACAGGCCCGGATCCGAGTGAAGCTGCTCGGCTGTCGACAGCTCGAGCACCGTCGGCGTGACCGCCGGGAGTGGCAACGTGTCCGCCGGCGGCGTGACGGCGCGGTCGCTCTACGCCGTGAAGACCTCGACGAACCAGTTCCAGATCTACAGCGCCAGTTCGATGGCCTGTCCCACGACAGCGGCGCTCGTCGTGCCGAATGGTCCGATCGAGCTCGGTTCCACCAACAGCACGGCTGTTCGGCAGATCCAGACGTTTCTCAATGCCTATCGAGTCTCCGGCGACATCACCCTGACGGTCGACGGCGCCTTCGGCCCGCTGACCCGATCGAGGCTGCTGGACTGGCAGTCCGACCAGAAGCTGACCGCCGACGGGGTGTGGAACTCCGACGATGCAACCCGGGCCCGCCAGCAGATCGACGGTGGTCCCGGCGCGGTGACCTGGACGTTGGAGCGCACGGTCACCGGCCCCGTGACGTTCACCAGCCCGAACGGCGAGAACTCGGCGGCGTCCCCGTCGAGCGTGCTCGGGGTCTGCAGCGCGACGGGCAGGGTGACGCACTACCGCGGCAAGATCGAGGTGCATCCCCAGGGCGTCGTCAACGACGTCAAGACCGAGGACTACCTGCGCGGGGTCGTGCCCAAGGAGATCTCGCCCAGCTGGGCCGACGATGGGAGCGGCAGGGGAGTCCACGCAGTGCGCGGCGCAGGCCGTGGCGGCCAGGTCGTACGCGCTCGCCTACTCCTCGACCCGGTGGGCCCCGGCCCAGATCTGCGACACGCAGTCGTGCCAGGTCTACTTCGGCTCGGCCAGCCGGACGGCGGCGTCGTCCGGAGCGATCAACGTCGAGGATCCGCGCACCGACGCGGCGATCGTCGCCACCGCCGGCAAGGTTCGCAAGTTCGGGAACGGCCAGGTCGCGTCGACGGAGTTCTCCGCGTCGAACGGCCCTCGCACTGCTGGGGGCACCTTCCCTGCCGTCGACGACGCTCCGGGTGACGGAACCTCGCGGAATCCGAACCATCGCTGGACCCGGATCCTCGACGCCGAGACGCTCGCGTCGCGCTACGGCCTCGGCCGGCTCACGTCCGCGTCGATGGTCGAAGCCGCGTCGTCGACGAATCGGCAGTTCGACGGCATCTGGTTCAACGACATCGTGCTGACAGGGTCGAACGGCAAACGCATGCAGATCCCGGCCTGGGACTTCCGCGGCGGTCACGGCCTCCCGTCGCCCGGCTTCACCGTGCGTGTGGTCACGCGCGAGTCGCTCGGAACGAACGTCGCCGTCATCGGCGACTCGGTCGGCGAGTCGGCCAAGAGCGAGTTCCTCACGCTCACGGACGCCACGTTCGCGTCGCTCACGGTCGACACCCTCGTCAGCCGGTTCATCACGAAGACACCGCCGTCGCCGAGTGGGGTGCAGGTTGCGGCCGGCATACCGATGAACCTCGATCTCGTCATCGTCGAGCTCGGCTACAACCCGTCCACCAACATGGCCGCCGACATCGACGCCATGATGAACGCGCTCAAGCAGCGCGGAGCGAAACGGGTGGTGTGGGTCAACATGGCCGACGTCAAGGGGAGCTACTCGGCGGCCAACGTGGCGCTTCGACAGGCTCTCGGTCGCTGGCCGAACCTCTCGATCGCCGACTGGAACGCCGCGAGCGCTGCCGCTGGCATCGAGCGTGCTCGCTGGATCAGCTCCGACGGCGTGCATCTCACGGCGACCGGGCAGGCACAGTTCGCGCTGTGGCTGCGACAGGTCGCCGGTGGTTCGGTGCCGGGCGGCTCCTACACGCCGCCGACGCGACGGTTCCAGCCGAATCAGCGCATCGAGTTGCCGGTCGCGGGCGAGAAGGTGGTCGGGTCAGATGGTGTGGCGCGGACGATCCCTGCCGGTGCCTCGGCGGTCGCGATCAACATCACCGCGGTCACGCCGTCGTTGCCCGGCTTCATCACCGTGTGGCCGTGCGACGTCGCCCGCCCCGACGCGTCCAACCTCAACTACGTCACCGGTGGAGCGGTCGCCAACAGCGTCATCGCGCCGGTCGGCGCGAGCGGCAAGGTGTGTTTCTACTCGAATCAGGAGACCGACTTCCTCGTCGACATCACCGGCTGGTTCTCGGGCACATCCGGCGCCGGCCCGACGTTCGTCGGCGCGACACCGCGCCGCGTGATCGACACTCGCAACGCGATCGGTGGCCCGAAGGTGAGGATCCCGGCCGGCGGCACGATCACGATCCCGCTCGCAGGCGCAGCCATGAAGCGTTCCGATGGATCGGCCGATGTGATTCCCGGCGATGCGACGGCGGTGGCCATGAACGTGACCGCCGTGCTGCCGTCTCAGGCGGGCTTCTTCACGGTGTGGCCCTGCGGCGCCCCGAAGCCGGTGGCATCCAACGTCAACTTCACCCAGGGTTCCGTGGTCGCCAACGGTGTGGTCACGTCGCTCGGCGCCGATGGTGCGGTCTGCCTCTACTCCGACCAACAGTCCGATGTCCTCGTCGACGTGCTGGGCTGGTTCGGCGGTGGCGGGCAGCCGCCGTTCACCGGCGCCGTGCCGTCGCGCATCGTCGACACTCGCAACGCGATCGGTGGTCCGGCGGGTGTGATCACTCCCACCACGCCGAAGGCGGTTCCCGTGCGCGGGGTGACCGTCGACGTGAAGGGTGTGCGGCAGCAGGTTCCGAACGATGCGTCCGCGGTGGCCTTGAACGTCACGATGGTCGAGGCGCAGGAGGCGGGCTACGCGACGGTGTGGCCGTGTGGCACGCCGATGCCCGAGGCATCGAATGTCAACTTCGGTCGGGGTGGTACGGCAGCGAACGGCGTGATCGCCCCGATCGGTGCAGGTGGATCGGTCTGCATCTTCACCAGCGCGAACGCACACCTGATCGTCGACATCGCCGGCTGGTTCAGAGGCGGCGCCACTCCGTCGTTCACCGGCAACATCCCACGTCGTCTCGTCGACACCCGCAACAACATCGGCGCTGCGCCGATCTGACCACTCGGTCGACGAGGCCGCCCAACTCGCGTTCAGGATTGCTCGCGTGTGGCTCCGGGCGAATAGCTTTCGCCCCCATGGACATTTCCGGAGCAAGTGCAATCGTCACAGGTGGAGCATCGGGTATCGGTGCGGCAACGGCCCGCAAGCTGGCTGCCCTGGGCGCCAAGGTCGTCATCGCCGACCTGCAGGAGGACAAGGGCAACGAACTCGCCGACGAGATCGGCGGCGCGTTCTGCAAGGTCGACGTCACCAACACCGACGACATCGTCAACGCCGTCGAGATGGCGAAGTCGATGGGCCCGGTCCGTGTGCTCGTCAACTCCGCCGGTATCGGCTGGGCGCAGCGCACGATCGGCAAGGACGGGACGATCGAGTCGGCAGCGAACCTCGATGCCTTCAAGAAGGTCATCGCGATCAACCTGATCGGCACGTTCGACTGCATCCGCGTGGCTGCCACGGCGATGAGCACCACCGAGCCCCTCGAGTACGGCGAGCGCGGCGCGATCGTCAACATCGCATCCGTCGCTGCCTTCGACGGCCAGATCGGCCAGGCCAGCTACTCGGCGTCGAAGGGCGGCGTCGTCGGCATGACCCTGCCGGTCGCCCGCGACCTGTCGGCCGTCGGCATCCGCGTCAACACGGTGGCACCCGGCCTGATCGACACGCCGATCTACGGCGAGGGTGAGGCCTCGCGAGGCCTTCAAGGAGAACCTGCAGAAGGGCGTGCTGTTCCCCAAGCGCCTGGGCGATCCCGAGCAGCTCGCCTCGATGGTGGTCGAGTGCATCACCAACAGCTACATGAACGCCGAGTCGATTCGTGTCGACGGCGGCATCCGCATGCCCCCGAAGTGACGTTGGGCGGCCGATTCACCCGTCGGGATGCGTGATGTGCTGAGATCCCATTCGGTCTTCTGAGGCGGGATCAGGTCGTCCGAGCGCAAGGCGCGAGGTGAGGAAGCTGCCTCAGGGCAGCGACGAACTCTCGCAACGCAGCGATCGGGGGACCTGGACCGCCTCAGGTGGTGTAGTCGGCGTTGAAGCGGACGTAGGTGTCGCTGAGGTCGCAGCCCCAGACCGTGGCGTCCGCGTCGCCGGTCGACAGCGAGACGTGGATGCGCACATCGGGGCTGCGCATGTACTCGGAGAGCGCAGCGAGGGCGTCGTCGTCGAGCAGTCTGGGGTACACCTCGGTCGTTCCGAAGCGGATCGTCACCTGGTCCTGGTCGATGTCGGTGTCGTCGCTGCACTTGCCGACTGCCATCGCGACTCGACCCCAGTTCGGGTCGCCGCCGTGCACGGCGGTCTTGACCAGCGGCGAGTTGACGATCGCCTTGGCCACCCTCCTGGCCTGCGCTCGGTCGCGTGCGGCGTCGACGTGGACCTCGATCAGCGAATGAGCACCTTCACCGTCGCGGGCGATCTGCTTGGTCAGATCGAGCGCAACGTCGTACAAGGCCGCTTCGAACGCGCCGAGATCGACGGGGCCGGCGGCACCCGAGGCCATGATGACCGACGAGTCGCTCGTGGAGGTGTCGGTGTCGACGCTGACGCAGTTGAACGTCCGGTCGACCACCCGTCGGAACACCGCATCGAGGTCGGTCGACGACAGCTCTGCGTCGGTGAACAGCAGCGAGATGTGGGTGGCCATGTCCGGTTCGATCATCCCGACGCCCTTGGCCATCCCGACCACGCGTGCGGTGCTGTCGGCCACGATCGCTTCGGCGAGTTTCGGGACCGTGTCGGTGGTCATCATCCCGCGCGCCGGGCCTGCTGCGTCGTCGGAGGTGAGTTCGGTCGGCAGTGCGTCGATGCCGGCGCGAATCCGCTCGATCGGGTAGCGACGGCCGATCACCCCGGTCGAGGTGACCACGACGTCGGTCGGCTCGCACCCGAGGCGGTCGGCGACGCGTTGTGCGACCTCGACCGCGTCGTCATGACCCTGCGGACCGGTCGCCACGTTGGCGTTCTTCGAGATGACCACCACCGCGTGCGCTCGGCCGTCGGCGATCTGGGCGCGGCTGAGCGTGACGCTCGGTCCGGCGAACCGGCTCTTGGTGAAGACGCCGGCCACCGGCACCGCGCAGTCGGCCGCGATCACCACGAAGTCGTCGGTGTCGTCCTTGACCCCGATGTTCGCCACGTGGCTGTGGAACCCCAACGGGAGCGTGGTCACTGCGCCAGTCCGGCCCTGATCGACTGGAAGATCGAGGCCAGCGCCTCGACCTGCTCGCAGTCGAGGTGATCGAAGACATGCCGCCGGACGCTCGCGACGTGATCCGGTGCGGCCCGCTCGAGCGCCGCGAAGCCGGCAGGGGTCAGCGTTGCCAGCATGACCCTGCGGTCCTCGATGGACGGTTCGCGCGTGACGAAGCCGGCCTTGACCAGGCCGTCGAGGCGACGCGTCAAGCCGCTCGGCGACAGCTGCAGCAGGTCGGCGAGGTCGCACATGCGCATCGACCGATCCGGCGCCTCGGACAGGTACACGAGGACCTGGTAGTCGCCGAGCGTGAGGTCGTGCTCGGCGGCCAGATCGCGCTCGATCGCGGCGATCAGGTCGCTGTAGGTCTCGATGTAGGTCCGCCAGGCCGTCATCTCCTGGTCGGTCAACCAGTCGTGTTGCCATACCTGCAACCTACCCCTACCCCGCAATTGTTGCGCGATCGGTCAAAGGTCCCGATCGTGCAGGACGGAGCAGTCCGCGACGTCAGTCCGGCTGGAAGTGGGCGACGAGGCGGTCGAGCGTGGCCTCGATCGCCTTCGCGTTGCGCTTCGGGTAGCCGGCCAGCTTCAGAGCGGCGGCACTGCGTGCAGGCCGGAAGTCGAACTCCTCGGTGACCTCGGTGCCGCCGTCGACCGGGCGCAGGCGGTAGCGCCACACGTGCTGGCCGATGTGCCGCCAGGCGATCAGCGTCGGCTCGTCGAACTCGACGACCTCGTTGGTGATCTTGTACGGCACGCCGAACTTCATCGACATCGAGAACTTGGCACCGAGGGCCAGGCGTTCGGGCGTCGTCGCTGGCGGTGCGAACCGAACCCGAACCGTCGATCAGCGGATGTTGCGACGGGTCGGCGAGCAGGTCGAAGATCGCCTGCGGCTCTGCGGGCACGAATCGGATTCCGCGCACCACCTTGTCGTCGTCGGGCGGAGTCGGTGCGTTGTCGCCGGTGTACCTTCAGACATGTCGGTCAGTCTGGCCGATGTCGGCGCGATGACCAGCGGCACATCGACGTCCGGAGTACAGCGCTCCCTGGATCGAGGCGGTGTCGCGATGGTCGCCGCACACGAATCGACCGTCGGCGAGCGCGCACCCGCTGCTTCGGGCTGGAACGGCGGGCGTTGGCGCGGCTGGCCGTGGGCGATGCGGTAGGTCGCCAGGTGGTCCCAGGTGTCGACCTGCGATCCCCACCACCCGCGCAGCTGCGAACGGGCGTCGGCCTCGATCGTGTCGCCGTCGTGGCCGGGCAGCGCGGCGACGACGAGGTGCGCGCCCGGCGGCGCGTAGGTCGGCGCCACGTTGCTCATCACCGCGACGTTCAGCACCGGGCCCCTGCCCGTGCCGTCGAGGACGACCAGCTTGTCGTCGATCGGCGCTTCGCGGCGCGCGAAGTAGACCGCGCCGACCGACTTCGACTCGACCGGCGCGAGGCCGAGCAGGCTCGCGGCGACCGGTCCCTCGGTCGCGACGACGACGGCCGCCGCAGCGATCTCGTCGGCATCGCCGACGGTGACCGACGTCGGTGTGGTCGGCCGTCACCGGCGCATCCGAGGTGAACGGTTCCGTCCGGGAGGCGGTCGGCGAGCTGCTCGGGGATCGCCTGCATGCCGGCGGCGGGGACGGCCGAGTCGCCGTCGGCGAGCATGCGGAAGATCACGTCGAACATGCGGCGGCTGTCGGTGAGGTCGGGATCGAGCTGGATGCCGCCGACCAGCGGACGGAAGAACCGCTCGATGATCGTGTCGGAGAAGCCGGCGTCGGCGAGCGCTGCCCGAGTCGAGATGTCGTCGCCCCGGAGGAGCCGGGCCGGGTGCACGCCTCGCAGCCGGTGGCGGAGCAGGGCGATGCGGGCCTTGTCGAACGGCGAGCCGATCGGCGCGACCACGGTCGAGAGCGCGGTCGTCGGCCGCCGGAACGGGTCGCTGACCACGGAGCCCTTGCCGTTGCGCCACACGAGCGCGCCGGGATCGAAGGCCTGCAGGTCGAGCGCCGCCATGTCGAGCTGGCGGTGCATCTCGGGATAGGCGGTCAGCGCCACCTGGAAGCCGCGGTCGAGCGTGAATCCGTCGACCTGGTCGGTGCGCACGCGGCCGCCGACGCCGTCGCTCGCCTCGTACACCTGCACGGGGATGCCCGCGTCGTGCAGCCCAACGGCGCACGACAGCCCGGCGAGTCCGGCGCCGACGATCGACGACTGGTTCGTCGGGACGGATGGTGCTGCTCACGTGCCGAGCAGCGCGCGCAGCGCCGTGGCCAGGTCGGGGTGCTGGAACGTGAAACCGTCGTCGGCCTCGAGGACGGCCGGAAGCACACGCTGGCCGGAGAAGAGCAGGTTGTCGGCGAGCTCGCCGCCGAGCAGCAGCTTCGGTCCGAACTTCGGGATCGGCAGGAACGTCGGACGGTGCAGCACGTCGCCGAGGGTGTCGGTGAACTCGGCGTTGGTGACCGGCTTCGGTGCGGTCAGGTTGACGGTGCCGCTCGTGTCGGCGGTGAGGAGGTGGGTGATCGCGGCGACCTCGTCGTCGATCGAGATCCAGCTCTGCCACTGGTCGCCCGAGCCCATCTTGCCGCCGAGGCCGAACTTGAACAGCGGGAGTTGCTTCTTCAGAGCGCCGCCCTTCGGCGACAGCACGATGCCGGTGCGCAGGTGCACGACGCGCGCGCCGGCCGCTTCGGCCGCTCCGGTCGCCTGTTCCCACTGCACGCAGATGTCGGCGAGGAATCCGTCACCCGGTGCCGAGGTCTCGGTGAGCTCCTCGTCCCCACGGGAGCCGTAGATGCCGATCGCCGAGCCGGACAGCAGCACCTTGGGGCCGTCGGATGCGGACGCGATCGCCTCGGAGATCAGCGTCGTGCCCTTGGTGCGGCTCTCGAGCAGTTCGCGCTTGTAGTCGTCGGTCCAGCGCTTGTCGCCGATTCCGGCACCGGCGAGGTGCACGACGGCATCGACGCCGTCGAGCGTGTGCGGGTCGATGCGGCCGTCGGCGGGCGACCACGAGATGTCGGAGCCCGTCGGGTTGCCGCGCACCACTCGGATGACGTCGTGACCGAGCGACTCGAGGTGGGGCGTGAGAGCCGAGCCGATCAGGCCCGTCGATCCGGTGATGGCAACGCGCATGTTCCGAGCGTAGGAGTGATCCGGGAGATCAGGTTCACCGAGCCCCAGTTTCGCCCCATCCCGCCGAAGCGCCATCTGGCCATCTCGTGAACAACTTCACCTCTCAGAGGTGAAGTTGTTCACGAAGTCGGGTGCTGAACGGTCAGGTGGCTTCGGAGATGATCTGGGCGAGGAGTTCCTCGTCCACCGCGCCGGCGACCAGTTCGGTCGAGCCGTCGGTGTTGACGACGACGAGTGCCGGTTGATACGAGACGCCGAAACGGTTGTACACGTCGCCGGGGTCGTCGCTGATCTGCGGGAACGTGAGGCCGTGCTTGTCGATGAAACCCTGGAACGAGTCGTCGCTCCCGGTCCATGCGACGCCGACGAAGTTGGCTTGATCCTGGAACTGCACTGCTGCCTCCTCGACCGAGGGGGCTTCACGGTTGCAGATGCTTCAAGTGGGCGCCCAGAACCAGAACACCGTGGGTCTCCCCGCGGACGCAGTGCCGTCGAAGGTGCCGCCTCCCACCAGCGGGGCGGTGAACTGGAGTGCTTCGGGAACGGCGACGACGGGCTCGGTCGGGGTTGGCTCGTTGTCCGTGTCGTCGCCGTCCGGCTGCGCCGTCGTGCCATCGGTGGACGGTGCCGGCGTCGTCGAGACGTCGGTGGATCCGACCGTGTCATCCGAGGCCGCCTCGGGCAGCGTCTCGGCGGTCGGGTCGGAGTCGGAACTACATGCCGCGGTGGAAAACAGCAGCACACAGGCTCCGAGAGCGCCTACGGCGGCTCGGCGTCGGGTCGTCTTCACCCGGACGACGGTAGCGAGACGGCGCCCGTCGTGGTCGGCGCCAGCGGCGGTGTTTCGGGAACTGTCACGTTTGACCCGGCACGGTGTGACAGTTCGGTGTGACCGTCGGGGGTGGTGCGTAGGCTCGGTCGGCGATGAAGACGCGGACGCTGCTGCTGCTGTCGGTCGGCGTCGGGCTGGCGATCCTGCTCGCCGGCGGGGTGCTGCTGTTCCAGTTGTCGAACGAGCCCGCCACCGTCGACACGATCGAGGTCGGGCGAGGCGGTGGAGGTCGGCGACGTGTCGATCATCGTCGTGATCGGAGCCGAGGAGGACGGCAGCGCTTCGCGGTCGCCGTCGAGCTCGGTGGCGTCGACGATCCCGACGGGCTCGACTCGTTCCGACTCGTCACCGGCGACCGCAGCCTCACGCCGCTGACGACCGCCGCCGACGGACGGTGCACCGAGATCACCGCCGCCGAGTCAGCTGTCGGCTCGACTTCGACGTGAGCGGCACCGAGGCGTCGAGCCGGGTCCTCGTGATGCGTCGCGGTGACGAGCAGCGAACTGGGATTGCCGTCGGAACCGACCATGATCGTCGATCGGATGCGCCGACTACCGCGGTAACCCCCGCATCCGACGACGTCGGTCGGATCGGGCGCTACCGTGAACGGCGATGAGTGACCAATTCGACCTGGTGGTGATCGGTGGAGGTCCGGGAGGTTATTCCGCCGCGCTGTACGGCGCGTCGGCCGGCCTCAAGGTGGCGCTGATCGAGAAGGATGCCCTCGGCGGGCACCTGCCTGAACCGTGGCTGCATCCCGGCCAAGGCGTTCCTCGAGACCGCCGCGGTGAAGCGCCACGTCGACCACGCCGCCGACTTCGGCATCGAGACCGGCAGTCCGACCAGCCGCGGGCGTCGAACTTCGCCCGGACCCAGGAACGCAAGCAGAAGATCGTCGCCGGCCTCGTCGGCGGCATCGCCGCGATGTGCAAGGGACGCAAGGTCGAGGTCTTCAACGGCGTCGGTTCGCTCGGCGCGAACCGCACGGTGTCGGTGTCGATGGCCGACGGATCGTCGGCGACGATCACCGGCGACTCGGTGATGCTCGCGTCCGGCTCGGTGCCGCGCCTGATCCCCGGACTTCGAACGCGGTGGTCCGATCATGACGAGCGACGAGGTGCTCGACCTCGACGTACTGCCTGCCACGAGTGGCGGTCATCGGTGGCGGCGCGATCGGATGCGAGTTCGCGTCGACGTTCGCCGACCTCGGCAGCGAGGTGACGATCCTCGAAGGTCTCCCGAAGATCCTCCCCGGCCTCGACGCCGACCTCGCCAAGGTCGTCGAGAAGTCGTTCAAGAAGAAGAAGATCGCCATCCGCACCGGCGTGATGGTCAACGGCCACACCCCGAACGCGTCGGTGGCACCACGGTGTCGTTCGGCGACGGCGAGTCGGTCGAGGTCGACGTGGTCGTCGTGTCGGTCGGCCGCCGACCGTTCGCCGACCAGCTCGGTCTCGACGGCACCGCCGTCGTGGTCGACCAGCGTGGATTCGTCGAGGTCGACGAGTTCTGCCAGACCGGCGAACCCGGCGTGTACGCCGTCGGCGACCTGATCAACACGCCGCAGCTCGCGCACGTCGCGTACGCCGAGGCGATCATGGTGATCAAGCACCAGCTCGGCGAGTCGCCGATGCCGGTGATGTACGACCGGGTGCCGTGGGCGATCTACTGCCATCCCGAGGTGGCGTGGGCCGGCCCCGACGAGGCGCAGGCCAAGGAGGCCGGCCACGACGTCGTCGTCGCCAAGCACCCGTTCAAGTTCAACAGCCGGGCGCAGATCCTCGGCGAGACCGAGGGCCTCGTGAAGATCATCGCCAAGAAGCGCCCCGACGGCACGCCCGGCCAGATCCTCGGCGTGCACATGGTCGGCCCGTGGGTGACCGAACAGCTCAGCGGCGGTTATCTCGCCGTCAACTGGGAAGCCTCGGTCGACGAGGTCGCCGAGTTCATCCAGCCGCACCCGAGCCTGTCCGAGCTGTTCGGTGAGACCGTCCTGTCGATGACCGGCCGCAACTTCAACGGTTGACCCGCACCGACACGTCCATTCGAATCCGACACGACCAACACGAGAAGAAGAGATTCCTCCCATGGCAGACGTCACGCTTCCGCAACTCGGTGAAACCGTCACCGAAGGCACGATCACCCAATGGTTCAAGAACGTCGGCGACACCGTCGCCGCCGACGAGCCCCTCTTCGAGGTGTCGACCGACAAGGTCGACACCGAGGTGCCGTCGCCCGTGTCCGGCGTGCTGACCGAGATCCGGGTGCCCGAGGGCGACACCGTCGACGTCGGCACGGTCATCGCCGTCGTCGGCGACGCCGACGGCGCCGCAGCTGCGGCGCCCGCTGCCGAGCCCGGCCCGCTCCAGAGCCCGCGCCCGCCGCGCCGAGCCGGCGCCGGCGGCTCCCGCACCGGTGCAGGAAGCTCCCGCTCCTCCGCCACCGCCGCCCGCTCCCACGCCGGCTCCGGCTCCGCACGCCGGCTCCGGCTCCCGCGCCCGCTCCGGCAGCGGAGACCGCGATGTCGGGCGACAACCGGCTGCTGTCGCCCGTCGTGCGTCGCCTGGTGAACGAACACGGGCTCGACCCCGACTCGATCCCCGGCACGGGCCCCGGTGGGCGCATCACCCGCGACGACGTGCTCGACCACATCGACGCCACCGGGGCCAACGCGAGGCGCCCACTCCCGCTGCCCCTGCTGCCCCGCCCGCTCCGGCTGCTGCCCCGGCACCTGCGACCCCGGCACCTGCGCCCGCACCCGCGCAGGCGGCCGCTCCTGCTCCGGCGGCGTCGGCCGGCGAGCGCGACACGTCGGTGCCGTTGTCGAAGATCCGCACGCTCACCGGCAACCACATGGTGATGAGCAAGGCGACGAGCCCGCACGCGTTCAGCGTGGTCGAGGTCGACTTCGCCAACGTCGACGTGGTGCGCACCAAGGTGAAGTCGGAGTGGAAGTCGACGCACGGCTTCAGCCTCACCTACCTGCCGTTCATCGCCCGGGCGATCATCGACGGGCTGCGCGAGTTCCCGCACCTCAACGCCAGCGTCGGCGACCGCGACCTGATCGTGCACAACTTCGTCGACCTCGGCATCGCCGTCGACCTCGACTACGACGGCCTGCTCGCCCCCGTCATCCGTGACGCCGAGACGAAGCGCCTCGCGGCGATCGCGACCGAGATCTCCGATCTCGCCAACCGGGCCCGAAGTCGCAAGCTGAGCCCCGACGAGATCTCGGGCGGCACGTTCACGATCTCGAACAACGGCTCGGCCGGCTCGGTGCTCACGATGCCGATCATCAACCAGCCGCAGGTGGCGATCATCTCCACCGACGCCATCGTCCGCAAGCCGGTCGTCACCATCGGCCCCGACGGCGGCGAGGCGATCGCCATCCATCCGGTCGGCAACCTCGCGATGAGCTGGGACCACCGAGCCTTCGACGGCGCGTACGCGGCCGGCTTCCTCAAGCGGGTCAAGGAGATCCTCGAGACCAAGGACTGGTCGACCGAGCTCTGACGCTCGGGCTCGTCCGTACGGCCATGACCGCGGCACCGCTGCGCGTCCGGTGGCTCGGCCGGGTGCCGTACCGCGAGGCGCTGGCGGTGCAGACCTCGTTGTTCGAGCACGGCGCCGACCAGCACCTGCTGCTGCTCGAGCACCCGCACGTGTTCACCTACGGCAGGCGGACCGATCTCGCCAACAACCTGCGCTGCGAACCGGCTGCGGTCGGCGCCGAGCTCGTCGCGGTGAAGCGTGGCGGCGACATCACGTACCACGGGCCCGGCCAGCTGGTCGGCTACCCGATCCTCAACGTCGACAACCGCCTCGGCGCGGCGGGTCACGTGTGCGACGTCGAGGGACTGGTGATCGACGCGCTCGCTGAGCTCGGCGTGCCGAACGCCGGCCGGCTCGAGGGGTTCGCCGGTGTCTGGCTCGACGTCGACCACCCCGACCCGGCGGTGTCTCCTCGCAAGATCGGTGCGATCGGCGTGCGGCTCGCACGCGGTCGCACGATGCACGGCTTCGCACTCAACGTCACCACCGACATGACCTACCTGCGCGAGCACATCGTGCCGTGCGGGATCAGCGACCGGCCGGTGACGTCGCTCGCCGAGGAGGGCATCGACGTGTCGATGCGCGAGGTCGTCGACGTGGTCGCACGGCTCGCGGCCCAGCGCTGGGCCGATGGTGCGATCGAGCGTCAGGACGTCGCGTGGAAGCACTCCGCTGACGGACGGGATCTGTCGGCGTTCTCCCGAGGCGAGGGACCGGGTGCGCAGGTGAAGCTGGTCTCCGACCGGGCGGCTGCCCGGCTCGAAGCGGCCGGCGTCACCGAGGGGCTGACGATCGAGACCCGCAAGCCCGAGTGGTTGCGACCGAAGGTCGAACTCGGCGCCGACGCGATGTCGCTGAAGAAGACGGTGCGCGACCTCGGCCTGGTCACCGTGTGCGAGGACGCCGGCTGCCCCAACCTGTCGGAGTGCTGGTCCGACGGCACGGCGACGTTCATGGTGCTCGGCGAGCGCTGCACGCGGGCCTGCGGTTTCTGCCTCGTCGACACGAGCCAGCCGCTCGCTCCCGCTGCCGACGAACCGATGCGGGTCGCCGAGGCGATCGAGCGGATGGACCTCGACCATGCGGTGCTCACCATGGTGGCGCGCGACGATCTCGCCGACGGCGGCATGGCCCACGTCGCTGCCTGCGTCGAGGCCATCCGGTTGCGTCGACCCACCACCAGGATCGAGACGCTCGTCTCCGACGCGAAGGGCGACGACGCGGCGCTCGACCTGCTCGTCGCCGTTCGGCCGGACGTGTTGAACCACAACGTCGAGACCGTCGCCCGCCTGCAGCGCGCGGTTCGGCCGTCGGCCGGTTACGCCCGCTCGCTCGCCGTGCTCGCACGGGCCAAGGCGGCAGGTCTGACCACCAAGACCGGGTTCATGGTCGGCCTCGGCGAGACCGACGACGAGATCGACGGCTGTTCGGTGACCTTGCCGACCTCGGCGTCGACATCGTGACCATCGGCCAGTACCTGCGACCGACGTCGCATCACCTCCCGATCGTCCGCTACGCAGAGCCGGCCGAGTTCGAGCGGTGGAAGCAGCTCGGCGAGTCGTACGGCATCGGTCACGTCGAAGCCAGCCCGCTCACCCGGTCGAGTTATCACGCCAAGGGCGCTGCCGAATCGGTGGCGGTGTCGGTGCCGGTCTCCGCTCGGAATCTCGGTGGCCAGCGTCCCGCAAGCCGGGACCCACGCCACCGAGAAGCGGTTCGGCTCGGTTCGGCGAGCAGCACAACGGCGCCGTGACGCGATGGTCGCCTGAGCAGGTCGAGGCGATCGCACCGACTCCTGCTGCACTCAGCGCCGCGCGGCCGTTGACCACCGTGGCGAAATGGGGCGGCCTCGGCGCCGACGAGCGGACGGTGTGGGGATCGTGCCGGGGAAGTGGCGCCGAACCGTACGACACGATGGTCGATCACGTCGGTGTGGCCTCGCGCTGCACCTGTCCCAGCCGTCGCCATCCCTGCAAACACGTGCTGGCGCTGCTGCTGCTGTGGGTGCACGGCGACGTCCCGGAGACGACCGCACCGTCGCAGGTGACGACCTGGGTGGATGCGCGAGACGCATCCTCGTCTCGTCGTGGTGCCGAGCGAGGTGCTCGGCCGACCGCACCGGACGCGGCGTCGACGTCGCCGGCATCGGACGCAGGCGAGCGGTCCGACCCGGCGCCGCCGCCACCGGCGGAGGACGGGCCCGAACCGGATCGGGACCGGTCACGCGACGAGCGCGTCGAGCGGATGTTCGCCGGGCTCACCGAGCTCGACCGGTGGCTCGACGACCGCCTGCGTACGGGGCTCGCCGACCCGACGCTCGCGAGGTACTCGACGTGGGACGAGCTGGCGGCGCGCCTCGTCGACGCGCAGGCCGGCAGCCTCGCCAATCGCATCCGGCGACTGGCCGGTCTGGTGGGGGCGTCGTCCGATTGGCACAGCGACGTGCTGGAGGAACTCGGCCTGCTGCACCTGCTGTCGCAGGCGGGTCGGCGTCTCGGTTCGCTGCCGGGGCCACTCGCCGACGCGGTGGCGACCACGGTGGGTTGGCAGGTCCGCCAGGCCGACGTGCTCGGCGGCGTACCCGACACCGACACGTGGGTCGTCGCCGCGCGCAGCGACACCCGAGAGGACCGCATCGAGGTACGCCGTCACTGGCTTCGTGGTGTCACGTCGGGTCGATGGGCGCTCGTGCTGTCGTTCGCGGCCTACCGCCAGAGCCTCGACACGTCGCTCACCGTCGGCACGGCGATCGACGCCGACCTCCACCGGTATCCCGGCCCGGCGCTGCGGGCGCTGGTCGGAGACGCGCCACGGCGATCCGGTCGAGCCCGCCCGTCCACCGGCCGTCGACGTCATCGCGGCATGCGGGGAGGTCGGCACGATGCTGGCCGCCGAGCCGTGGCTCGATCGGGTGCCGTTCACCGTCACGGCGTCGATCGCCGACGTCGGGAGCGGGTTCGCCCTCGCGGACGCCGGCGGCACCCTGCCGCTGATCGCGCGCGGCCGCCCGCTCGCCACGCTGCTCGCGGTCGCCGGCGGTGGTGCCGTCGACGTCACGTGCGAGTGGACGCCCCACGGCGTCGTGCCACTCACCGTGCACCTCGCCGACCGATCGATCGACATCGGTCCACGGGCCGACGACTCCTTCGTGAGCGCCGCATGACCACCCCGAACACCACGTTTGCGTCGCGATTCGGATGGACCGGGTCATCCGAATCTGCACGCGAACGGGTTTGGCCCGGTGACTCCACGTTCGTGTGTGGATTTGGACGGACCGGGTCATCCGAAACTGCGCGCAAACGGGGTTGGGGGGACGCGTGACGGTGGCGGAGCAGTGGCGTGAGTTGGTGTCGGTGGCGATGCTCGGCACGGATCGGCGCAACCCGCCCGAGCCGGAGGGCCTGATCGCCGACCTCGTCGACGACACCGTGCGACCCACGCCGTCCGAACGCATGCTCGCACAGGTCGCCGCGACCGTTGCCGTGCGCCGTGCCGGCGTGCTCCCCGGACCGCCACGCCAACCGGTCGCGGGCCCGGACGCCGACGACCGGCCGGTGTGCGTGCCCGCCGCGGCCGAACGCTGGCACCACGTGGTGTCGTCGTGGCCGGTGCTCGAGGACGAGTGGATGCTGACCGTGATCACGAACGGATGGCGGATTCCGCCCGACCTCGTGCCGGAAGTGCTGGAGCGCCATCGCACCGATCCGATTCGCCGGGTCCGTGCCGAGTTGGCGTGTGGCCCGCTCGCCGGATGGCTCGTCGGCCACCTTCCCGAGCTGGCTGCGCGAGGAGCGGCGAGAGCGCAGCCCGACCCCTCGCCGGAGGACATCGCCGAACTGCCGATGTTGCCGATCCCTCCGGGCTTGATCGAACTCGTCGAGACCACCGGTGACATCGGGCCGACGCTCGCATCGGCCATCGTCGCTGGAGATCTCGGGCAGGCCCACCGGGCGGTGCTCGTGAATCTGATCTCGCGCGAGTCGCCCGCCCGAGTCGCTTCAGGGGATCGGTCGGCCCTCGGGTCGGTCCGAATCGACGTCTCCGGGCTACGGCATCGCCGCGAGTCCTCGCGGACTTGGCGCTCAGACGTCAGCCATGCTCGACGAACTCCGTTGATCCGCCTGCCGGCCCGACGGTCAGACCTGTGCAGCCAGGAGCGCAGCTCGGGTGACATCAGTTCGTCGATCCGCTGCCAGTAGACGGCCTCCTGCTCGGGCGGACGAACGATCGATCGACCGCCGCTCGACGAGCGCGCGAATCCGATCCTGGAACGCTCGACACCGAGGTGTCGCCAGACGGATCATCGGCTCGGTCGGCTCCGATCGTCGACGTGCTTCGGCGAACTGGAGCATCATCGCTTCGGCGGTTCGACTCCGAACGTCGCCTCGACCGGACGGGTCAGCGTCGCACGTCGGGCGCCGTTCACCGCAGAGGTCGAGCGCGTCGAGTGCGGGCATCCCGACGAACGGCAGCACCGTCCGATGCGACGCGCCTCGATCGCGGCAACAAGGCTCGGTGCATCGGCCCGTCGGGCTCTCGTTCACCAGCCAGAGGATCGTAGCGACTGATCGTCACTGCTGACGACCGATGACGCATCCTCGGCACGATGTGGCGCCGACGGATGATGTCGAGCAGCAGGAACGGAGCGACCGCGGGTCGGTAGCGTCACCGTCGATGAGTGCAACGGTCCCGTCCGGCGACGTGCTGCGTCCGCACGCCGAGCGTCAGTACGCGGACGAGCTGGCGGCGCTGGCTGCGATCGACGATCGTCCGCGTCCACCGGGATGGCGGCTGTCGCCGTGGGCGGTCGTGCGCTACCTGCTCGGTGGCGAGTTGTCCGACGGCACGGTGATCTCCCCGAAGTACGTCGGGCAGCAACGGCTCATCGAGATCGCGGTCGCGACGCTCGCCACCGACCGGGCGCTGCTCCTGCTCGGCGTGCCGGGCACGGCGAAGACCTGGGTGAGCGAGCACCTCGCGGCGGCGATCAGCGGCGACTCGACGCTGCTCGTCCAGGGCACCGCCGGCACGACCGAGGAGACGTTGCGCTACGGCTGGAACTACGCACGCCTGCTGACCGAGGGTCCGAGCACCGACGCGCTCGTCCCGGGCCCGGTCTACCGGGGGATGGAGCGAGGTGCGATCGTGCGGGTCGAGGAGCTCACCCGAATGCCGCCCGAGGTGCAGGACGCGCTCGTCACCGTGCTGTCGGAGAAGGTGCTCCCGGTGCCCGAGCTCGACACCGAGATCGCCGCGGTCCGCGGGTTCAACGTGATCGCCACCGCCAACGACCGCGACCGCGGCGTCAACGACCTGTCGAGCGCGCTGCGGCGACGCTTCAACACCGTGGTGCTGCCGCTGCCGGCCACGATCGACGAGGAGATCGCGATCGTGAGCCGGCGGGTCGGCGAACTCGGCGTGGCGCTGGCGCTGCCCGACGTGCCGGCCGCCGCCGACGAGATCCGCCGGGTCGTCACCATCTTCCGCGAGCTCCGATCCGGCCTCACCGAGGACGAACGCACCAGCCTCAAGATCCCCACCGGCACGCTGTCGACCGCCGAGGCGATCTCGGTGGTCACCAACGGCCTCGCACTGGCGGCGCACTTCGGCGACGGTGAACTCCGCTCGACCGACGTCGCCGCCGGCATCGTCGGCGCCGTCGTCAGCGACCCGGTTCACGACGCGATCGCCTGGCGCGAGTATCTCGAAACTGTCGTGCGCGATCGGCCCGGCTGGGACGACTTCTACGACGCCTGCCGCGCGCTCGACACGTGAGCCTCCACCTGCTCGGCATCCGTCATCACGGACCCGGGTCGGCGCGGTCGGTGCTCCGGGCGCTGGAGGACATCCGACCCGCTGTCGTGCTCGTCGAAGCACCCGCCGATCTCGACGCGGCGCTTCGGTGGATCGGCGAGCCCGGTCTCGTGCCTCCGGTTGCGCTGCTGGGCTACGTCGCCGCCGATCCGGGTCGAGCAGCGTTCGCCCCGTTCGCGATGTTCAGCCCCGAATGGCAGGCGATCGGTTGGGCCAACACGCACGACGTCGAGGTGCACGCGATCGATCTGCCGCTCGCGGTCACGCTCGCATCGACGGATGACGACGACAGCTCGCTCGTCGCCGAAGCGTCGCCCCCGGATCCACTGCGCGATCTCGCCGCGGCGGCGGGCGATCCCGACCCGGAACGATGGTGGGAGGACGTCATCGAGCACCGCGGCGACGGCCCCCTCGCCTTCGACGCGGTCGCCGACGCGATGGGCGCCGTTCGCGAGGGGTTCGTCCCGTCCCGGCGGGAACGGCAACGCGAGGCCCACATGCGACGAGCGATCCGCGCCGCGCGCCGTGCCGGCCACGACCGGATCGTCGTCGTGTGCGGTGCGTGGCACGTCCCGGCCCTCGACATCGACCACCCGGGCACGCCGACCATCTCCACCGACACCGCCACCCTGCGCGGGCTGCCGAAGGTCAAGATCGCCGTCGCGTGGGTGCCGTGGACGCATCGGCGGCTCGCCGCGGGATCCGGATACGCCGCCGGCGTCGACAGCCCCGGCTGGTACCGCCACGTGTTCGACCACCCGGGGACCGACGGCGTCGCCCGGTTCTTCGTCGATGCCGCACGTCTCGTACGCGATCGAGGCGGGTCGGCATCGCCGGACGACCTGATCGCCGGGACCCGTCTCGCCGAGTCGCTCGCCACGATGCGCGGTCGCCCCCGGGTCGGGCTGGCCGAGGTGCTCGATGCCGCCGACGCCGTGATGGGCAACGTCGACCTCGTCCGACGCGAACTCGTCGTCGGTGACGACATCGGCACGGTCCCCGAATCGCGCCCCAGGTGCCGCTCGCTCGCGACGTCGCCAGGGCCCAGAAGTCGCCGCGCCTCGCTCCGCGCGCCGAGACCACGGTCGTCGAGGTCGACCTGCGCACGACGATCGGGCTGCGCACGTCGCATGCTCTGCACCGGCTGCTGGCGCTCGGCGTGCCGTGGGGATCCCGCGAGGAAGGTCGAGGAACCTCGGGGACGTTCCGCGAGACGTGGCAGCTGCCGTGGGATCCCGAGTTGTCGATCCGGCTCGTCGAACGAGCCGGGTACGGCACGACCCTCGAGACGGCGGCGACGGCGCAGCTCATCGAGCGGGCCGAGCCACGTCGGGCGTCATCGACCTGATCGGCGTCCTCGACCTCGGCGCTGCTCGCCCAGCTCCCCGCGGCGGTCGAGCCGACCGTGCACCGCCTCGCCGCTCGGGCGGCGACCGATCCCGACGTCGGTCATCTGATGGACGCCGTGCGGCCCGCTCGCCAACGCGATGCGCTACGGCGACGTGCGCTGGACCGAGCCGGGTCGCTGCGCGAGCTCGTCGACGAGTTCGTCGAGCGGATCCTCGCCGGAGTCGGTCGCGTCGGCGCAGCCTCGACGACGTCGGTGCCGCGGTGCTGGTCGAACGGCTGTCCGGCGTGCAGGCGGCGCTGGCAGTGCTCGACCATCCGGCCCGTCGTCATGGTCTGCCGATGGTGCTCGTGGCGTTGGCGACCGGCGCCGGTCACGGTCTGGTGCAGGGTCGCTCGACGCGCCTGCTCCACGACGCGGCGTGTGGTCCGTTGCCGAGGTGGAGCGTCGCCTGTCGCTGGCGCTCTCCCCCGGCACGCCACGGTGACCGGTGCGTCGTTCGTCGAGGGCTTCCTGGCCGGATCCGGCACGGTGCTCGTCCACGACGGCGAGCTGCTCGGCGTGGTCGACGTGTGGCTGTCGTCGCTCGACCCGAGGCGTTCGACGCGGTCGTGGCGCTCCTGCGCCGAACGTTCGGCTCGTTCGAATCCGCCGAGCGACGCCAGATCATGACGTTGCTGACGGGGGCCGGTCGACCGCCTCGACCGGTTCGGCTCCGACGTCGACCCGCAACGTGCCGCCGCCGCGGTGACCACGGTGCGCCATCTGCTCGGATTGGGCGCTCGTGATCCCGACCGTGTCGGAGTCGGAGCGCCGTCCGCCGGTGGCGCCTCGTGCTCGGAGCTGCGGTCGACGATGTGTGGACCGAGGCCGAGGCCAGGGCGGCGTGGATGATCGGGCGATGCCGGGTGCCGGGGACGGCGGCGGCGATGGTCAGGGTGGCGATGGTTCGAGGTGTGGTGCGTGATGCCACGTCGGCCGACCTGCACGGCGATGACGTCCGCGGATCGGGCGCACCGGAGGGTCGCGCCGGACTGCGGGGCGACGATCGTCGGATCGACGCCGCGCTCGGTGCGCTCTACGACCGGCGGGGCGAACGGAGCAGCTCGGGTGGAACGCCACCGCGGCGGCGGGCTCGGCCGGTCGAAGCCGGCGGTCGTCCGCTGGCTCGGCGACATCCGCCGGTACTTCCCGACGCCGGTCGTGCAGATCCTCCAGCGCGACGCCGTCGACCGGCTCGATCTGCGCCAGCTGCTGCTCGAACCCGAGCTGCTGCGTTCGCGTCGAACCGGACATCCATCTGGTGACGTTGCTCGTCGAACTCAACCGCATGCTGCCCGACGAGACCCGTGCCACCGCCCGCGAGGTGATCGAACGGGTCCTGGCCGATGTCGCAGGCCCGCCTCACCGATCAGACCCGTCAGGCGGTGCGGGGGTCGCTCGCTCGTTCGACCAGGTCACGCCGACCGCGGCCCGGGCGACATCGACTGGCCGACACACGATCGCGGCGAACCTGCGCAACTGGGTGCCCGAGCACCAGGCGATGGTCCCCGAACGGCTCGTCGGTCACGGACGTCGCCAACCGAGCCTCGCCCGCGACGTCGATCATCGCCGTCGACCAGTCCGGCTCGATGGCCGACAGCGTCGTCTACGCATCGTTGTTCGCCGGCGTGCTCGCGCAGCTGCCGACGTTGCGGACGCGGTTCGTCGTGTTCGACACCGCGGTCACCGATCTGACCGAGCTACCTGCACGACCCGGTCGAGGTGCTGTTCGGGGTGCAGCTCGGTGGCGGCACCGACATCTCCAACGCGCTCGGCGTACTGCCAGGAGCTGATCGAACGTCCGCGCGACTCGGTGCTGTTCCTGGTGTCGGACCTCCACGAAGGTGGCAACGCGTCGCTGATGCTCCGTCGGGTCGGCGAGATCGTCGCGTCCGGCGTGCACGTGTCGTGCTGCTCGCGCTCAGCGACGACGGCGCACCGGCCTACGACCACGATCACGCCGAGGCGTTCACGTCGCTCGGTGCCACGGTGCTCGCCACGACCCCCGACGAGTTCCCCGACGTCCTCGCCGACGCCTTGCGTTGATCGCCGACGCAGGTGCCGAGTGCGATGCGGATCGGGCGCAGATCGTGGTCGGGCCGCTAGCGTTCGCCTCCATGGGTCAGTTGGTTGGTGTCACCGAAAAGCCGAGCGCAACTCGCGGGGTCGTCCGCTTCGAGACGAATCGCACGATTTCCGGGTTGGGCCACGAGCAGTTCTCGTCGGTCGCCGACGCCTACGGCAACACGCCGACCGACGAGCTCGCCCGGCGACTGTTCGCCACCGGCCAGGTCGCTGCGGTCCACGTGTATGGCAACATCGTCACGGTCGATCTCGTGAAGGGCCACGACTCGACCGGTCTGGCCGACGTGGTCCGCGACCTCTACCAGTACTGGCATCCGGGCATGGAGCCGCCCAGTTTCGAGGATCTCGAGCCCGACGAACCAGAAGCTGCTGCGTCCGGTGGTGGCGACGGGACGGTGGCGGTGCGGAGCTGTCCGAGGCTGCCAAGCGTGTGCCGGGCCATCTGCTCGACCGCGGTCGTCTGGCGCGTGAGCGCTGGAACGCCAAGCAGGGCTGAGATCGCTTCGGGCGCACGCGTCGCGTCTCACCGCGTGGCGCTGCATCTCATCGGATCGCATCGCATCCCGAGCAGGGTTGGGCGCGCTGGGGTGTGGCGGCTCTAGCGTCCGGGGCGCCAGTGAAGGCTGGGGACCTCACATGACCGACGTCGTACTCACGCTGCAGGAAGTCGCCGACGAACTCGGCGTGCACTACATGACCGCGTACCGGTACGTGCGCCTCGGTGTGATGGACGCGGCGAAGTCCGGTGGTGTCTGGCAGGTGCGACGTTCGGAGCTCGACCGGTACCGCGAACAGGTAGCGGTTGCGTCGACGGCAGCCGGTTCGTCGGGCAAGGGCGGCGCCCGCAATCGCAAGGCGCCGTGGGCGGCTCGGCTCGAATCGCGACTCGTCGCAGGCGACGCGCCGGGCAGCTGGAGCGTGATCGAAGCCGCGATGGCTGCCGGCGCTGAACTCGACGAGATCTATCTCGACGTGCTGACCCCGGCGATGGTGAGCATCGGTGAACGGTGGGCGACGGGAGAGCTGGACATCTCGGTCGAGCACCGGGCGACCGGGCGACCGATCTCGCCGGCCTGGGCCTCGCCGTGTGCCGCGTCATCGTGCCCGGCTACCAGCCGCTCAATCCGGGCCACGCGCTCCGGCCGCTCGGCGGCGACCGCCTCTACGAGGTGCCGCAGAAGCTCGGCTATCGCGGCATCGCACGCGGCAGTGCGGGCAACACCCTCCCCCACCCCTTCGGCCAGGATTGAACCGCGATGTCAGCCCCCTGGTACGCCGTCACCGACCCACGCCCCGAAGCGGCCTGGGAACTCTACCATGAGAACTCGAAGCGCGGCCCGCACGACGGCATCGCCGCCCCGCGCACCGGCCGGAGCGGCGCCCGACTACGGCGGTCTCCCGGTGCTCGCGCTCGCCGACCGCGCGCCCTCGCCGCCGCGAGCGCGATGCCGCGCCGCTGCCGGTGGCGGCCCGCTCTCGCTTCGCGCCTTCTCCGACCTGCTTGCGACGGGCTGCCGCCGGTTGACCGAAGCCGATCCGGTCACCGCCTTCGTCGCGATCGGGGCGGTCGAGTCGCTGCCGCGCGGTCTCGCCTGGTACGACCCCGCGAGCCACAGCCTCCGCGTCCTTCGACGCGAGGACGCCTGGGGGCAGCTTCAACCACGCCCTCGCCTCGCCCGAGGTCCTCTCCCGCTCCGCCGCGCTGATCCTGCTCGCGGCCGATCTCGATGCGGCCACGGCCGCCGCCGGCGAGCGCGGCTATCGCGACGCCCTGATCGCCATCGGGCGTCACCTCGCCGCGATCGAGACCGCGGCCGCAGGGTCGGCCCTCCGCATCGAGCCGGTCGGCTTCCACGACCGCGAGATCGATGCCCTCTTCACCCTCGACGGCCTGGCGCGAAGCGTCATCGCGGTCGTCGCGGTGGGCGCCTGACGGCCGGAGAGCGGCGTGGCGGCGGACCAACCCCCGACCGATGGCGCACCGGTTCTGCCCGCCGCGGAGCCGGACGCGCCCGAGCCGCCTCCTGCGGCCGTCGCCGTGGAGGAGCCCGCCGCGCCGCCGGCCGGCGGAGGCCCGCCGCTATGTCGACCTCACCCTCGGCGCGTGGCGGCCGCGGGAAGCCGCGGTGCAGCTCGCCACGACCCTCGGCATCGCGCTCGGCCCCGGGCTTCCGTCCGATCCGGCCACCTCGCCGATCACGATCGGCCGCCGCGGCATCGATGTCGGCGCGGTCGGCGACGCCGATCGCCTTCCTCGCCCATGACGACGCCCGGCGGATCGCGGCAGCGCTGCCGGCCGCCGCGACCATCGTCGTGCTCGCGCCGCGGCACGGCCGCGGGATCGGGACGCTCAACGACTGGCTGTTCTATTTTCTCCGGCGGCTCGCGCTCTCGCTGGTCGTCATCGGCGACGAACCGGCGACCGCGATGGCGCGCTCGGCCTTCGAACGCCGCCGCGGCATCGAACCGCCGCCGACCGGCAAGGCGATTGCGGAGTTCCCGCCGGAGCAACAGCGGCTCTTGCGTTTCTTCCCCGGCCTCCTGCCGCGGACGATCGCCGACCGGCTCGGCATCGATGCGGCCGCGGCGGCGCTGATCCCCGTCGGCGCCTCGCATTTCCTGATCCCGCCCGGCTACCGCGACACCGACCCCGCCGCGGCTGCGCCGGCACTCGACGCGATGGAGGAGATCGAGGCTCTCGACGACGGGCTGAAGGCGCTGGCGCAGACCTTCTGCACGGCGCATTTCGCCGACAGCGCGGCTCTGGCGGCCCTCGCCGCGAGCGCCTTCCACGCGGGCGAAATCGACCTCGCCCGGGAACTCGCGACGCGGGCCCGGAACGTCGCCCGGGATCCTGCCGCGGCGGCCGCCGCCGACCTCATCCGGCAGGATATCCGCCTTCATCAGCGCCGCTTCACCGAGATCCTCGCGACACCGGAACCCTCGCGCCGGGCGCCGCAGTCGCTCCGCGCCGGGCTTGCCACGGTGCGGCTTCGGGCGGGACTCGAGCGGGCCGAGCGGAACAGCGTGCCGGCCGGTCTCGACGCGGTGATCTCCCGGCTGAACGCGGGCGGCGCCGAGCCTGACGATGTCCACCTGCTCTCCCTCCATGTCGCCGCCCGGATCGCCGCGGGCGAAGGCGCCGGCGTGGCGGCGCTTGCGGAGCAGGTCGCGACAGCGGCATCGGAGACCGGCGACGAGCGGCTCGTCTTCCTCGCGGCCATCAACCAGGCGGCGCTTGCCCGCGGGAGCGGTGACGCGGCCGCCGGACGGCGTGCCCTCGCCCGCGCCTTTGCGACCACCGACGGAACGCGGAGCCTCGCCGAAATCGTCGCAATGAATGCGCTTCTTGCCCGCGCCGAGGACGATCCGGCCTCGACGGCCGCCCGTCACGCATGGCTTCGCGCCGGGCTGGCCTGGCTCGCCTTCGAGCCGGTCGAGGCGTTCCCGGCGAGCTCGGTCGAGGCGCTTCTCGGCACGGCGAGCGTGCCGCGCACCCAGCTCGACCAGAGCGTCTCGGAAGCGATCGCCAGCGCGCTGGAAAAGGGCTCACCGGGCCTCGCCGGCGCCGTCGACAAGAATGCGCCGCCGCCGGTGGTCCGCGCCGCCGCCATGAACGATGTCGAAGCGACGCGGCTGGTCGGCGGGCCGGGCGCGGCCGTGCTGTGGTCGCCGCGGAGGATCGAGGGCGCCCCGGCCTCGGCGGCGCGGCTCCGCCTTGTCGGCCTCGTCTGGGCGGCGCTCCGCGAGGCATGCCCGGCGGCCAATGGCTCCGAGCCTGGAACCATCCTCGTCGACGACAATGCCGGCTTCGACCTGCCGACGACACGCGACGCCGCGATGTCCGTTGCGCTTCGCGCCGGCGTGCCGGAGGTGCTGTACGGCGCCGAGCGCATCGCCATCGACGCCGCCACGCGCCCGCGGCTGGTCACGGAGCTGCGGGTCGGCCTGTCGCCGGCCGTCGCCAGTGTCGGTGGCCCGGCCGACGCCCCGCTGATCCGCTTCCGGCGGCACCTCAGCGAGACGACGCTGAGCGGGCGCGAGGCCGAGATCCTCGCGCCCGTTCGCGAACGCGGCCGGATGCCCCTCGGCT
This sequence comes from Ilumatobacteraceae bacterium, assembly GCA_963746285.1. Taxonomy (GTDB): domain Bacteria; phylum Actinomycetota; class Acidimicrobiia; order Acidimicrobiales; family Ilumatobacteraceae; genus Sva-07. The sequence goes on from CAVVAO010000019.1 coordinate 127,549, forward strand.
CGCTCGCGGTGCTGATCGGCATGCCGATCGCCGACACCGAGCGGCTGC
>CAVVAO010000020.1:0-80020 GCA_963746285.1 Ilumatobacteraceae bacterium
ACTTCCTCGGCTTCTGGGGGATAGGAGAGATCCATGTCCCCATTCTGCCCCACGACTTGACCCACGGGTCAAGTCCAGATGTCGAGACCATTCACACGCAGGAAACAGTTCGGCGACAAGCGGGAAATCCGACACCTTTATGTTGCGCTCGCAATCCGGGAGGCAACGACGCCACTGGACGCGTGAATTCCTTTTCCCTAACTCTTTGGAGGACACTGTGCCCAAACGTGCACGACGAATCATCACCGCTGCGGCGTCGGGTGTTGCGGTAGCGACCCTCGTTCCGGCAGTGGCGCTCGCCCAGGATGCCGAAGGCCCCACGGCGAGCGACATCCAGGTACTGCTCGACAACGTCTGGATCCTGGTCGCCGCGATCCTCGTGATCTTCATGCAGGCGGGCTTCGCGCTCGTCGAGGCAGGCATGACGCGAGCGAAGAACGTCGTCGAACATCATGATGAAGAACCTGATGGACTTCTGCGTCGGCGCGCTGGTGTTCTTCGCCGTCGGTTACGCCATCGCCTACGGCGGCGACTTCACGGGCGTCGGCGAGTACATCGGCGGCGGCGGGTGGTTCCTGATGGGCGACGACGTCTTCTCGTACGGAACGCTCGACAAGTTCGTGTTCTTCACCTACCAGGTGGCGTTCGCGGCCACGGCGGCCACGATCGTGTCGGGCGCGATGGCAGAACGAACCCAGTTCCGGGCCTACGTGATCTACTCGGCCGTGATTTCGGCGATCATCTACCCGATCGTCGTGCGGTGGCAGTGGGGCGGCGGCTGGCTGTTCCAGGGCGGCATCAACGACACGCCGTTCCACGACTTCGCCGGATCGTCGCTCGTGCACATGGTCGGCGGTGTCGCCTCGCGTGATGGGCGCCTACTTCCTCGGCCCTCGCATCGGCAAGTACGACGCCAGACGGCAAGCCGCGGGCCATCCCGGGCCACAACATTCCCTTTGCCATCCTCGGCTGCTTCATCCTGCTCGTCGGCTGGTACGGCTTCAACCCCGGGTCCTACCTCGCCGCTGACGTCGCCATCGGTGAGATCGCTGTCAACACGACGCTGGCCGGCGCCGCCGGCGCATTCGTCGCAATGATGGTCACCTGGATCAAGGACGGCAAGCCCGACGTCGCGATGACCGGCAACGGTCTCCTCGCCGGACTTGTCGGCGTCACGGCCGGGTGCTGGGTCGTCGATCAGCTCGGGGCCATCATCATCGGCGCGGTGGCCGGTGTCCTCGTCGTCTTCGCGGTGATCTTCTTCGACCGGATCCGTATCGACGACCCGGTCGGCGCCGTCGTCGGTCCACGGCGTGTGCGGCGCCTGGGGAACGATTGCCGTCGGGCTGTTCTCGCGCGTACGAGACGCCTCGGCTGGTCTCGTCAAGGAGGGCCTGTTCTACGGCGGCGGCGCCGATCAGTTGATCGCCCAGGTGGTCGGCGTGGTGGCAATCGCTGCGTTCGTCGCCGTGACCGCAGGCGTGCTCTTCTTCGTGCTGAAGAAGACGGTCGGCCTGCGAGTCGACGAGCAGGAAGAACTCGAGGGCCTCGACATTCACGAGCACGGTGTTCCGGGCTACGTGAACGACGACATGGTCCAGCGCTGAGCCACCCACGACAGAACGAGGTATCGACATGAAACTCATCACCGCAATCATCAAGCCGTTCAAGCTCGATGACGTCAAGGATGCGCTCAAGGCCATCGGCGTCGCCGGGATCACCGTCGAGGAAGTCCGCGGCTTCGGCCGTCAGGGCGGCCACACCGAGACCTACCGAGGAGCGGAGTACAAGATCGACTTCGTGCCCAAGGTGAGCCTCGGCATCGTCGTCGCCGACGAATCGGTGGACAGCGTGGTCGACACCATCATGGCGGCCGCCGCGACCGGCAAGATCGGCGACGGCAAGATCTGGGTCACCGACGTGGACCGCCTCGTGCGGATCCGCACCGGTGAAGAGGGCGCCGACGCGATCTAGTCACCGCCCACCCACCCGATCGGGACGCATCGTCGCGTTCCGCCCGTCGGTCCCCGAGCCACCCTTTGCGTCCTCAGAGGGGTCCGGCTCGGGGACCTTCGTTTTCTCCTGTCGGGCCTCACGGCACGCCGGTGATGGGGAACGTCGGGTCGGCCCGACTCCGGCTCGTCGCTGGCGCTTCGCTTCTCTTGTCGGGCCTCACGGCACGCCGGTGGTGGGGAACGTCGGGTCGGCCCGACTCCGGCTCGTCGCTGGCGCTTCGCTTCTCTTGTCGGGCTCACGGCACGCCGGTGGTGGGGAACGTCGGGTCGGCCCGACTCCGGCTCGTCGCTGGCGCTTCTTGTCGGCCGCGGTTCGGCTGCCACGGCGCATCCGTCGACCGTCTAACGTCCGTCCACCATGGACACAGGCGATACCGCGTGGGTGCTCATCTCGACCGCCCTCATCCTCTTCATGACACCCGGTCTGGCGTTCTTCTACGCCGGCATGGTCCGCTCGAAGAACGTGCTCGGCATGCTGATGCAGAACTACTTCGCGATGGGGCTGGTCTCGGTGATCTGGGCGATCGTCGGCTTCACGCTCGCCTTCGGTGGAACCGGCCCGATCATCGGCGACTTCGAGTTCGCCTGGCTGTCGAACGTGACGGAGCCTCGACGGCACGATCCCCGGCATGGCGTTCGTCGGCTTCCAGATGATGTTCGCCGTGATCACCCCGGCACTGATCACCGGGGCGACCGCCGACCGGTTGAAGTTCAGCGGCTACGCCGTGCTGATCGGCGTGTGGTCGATCGTCGTCTATGCCCCGGTCGCCCGCTGGGTCTTCAACGCCAACGGCTGGATCTTCGAATCGGGCGCCCTCGACTTCGCCGGCGGCGCGGCGATCCACATCAACGCCGGCGTTGCGGCGCTCGCGGTCGTGCTCGTGATCGGCAACCGCAAGGGCCACGGCTCCGAGCCGATGCCGCCGCACAACCTGCCCCTCACCATGCTCGGCACCGGCATCTTGTGGTTCGGCTGGATCGGCTTCAACGCCGGCTCGGCACTCGCAGCCAACGGCGTCGCCGCACAAGCGATGGTCAACACGCACCTCGCGGCCGCGGCAGGCATGCTCGGCTGGCTCGTCGTCGAACGCATCAAGACGGGCCACGCGACGACGTTGGGAGCAGCCTCCGGTGCGGTCGCCGGATTGGTCGCGATCACGCCCTGTGCCGGCTTCGTCGGCGGTATGGCGCCGCTGATCATCGGCGGGCTCGCCGGCGCGATCTGCGTGCTCGCGTTGGCGATCAAGGCGAAGATGAACTGGGACGACAGCCTCGACGTGATCGCCGTCCATCTCGTCGGAGGACTCGTCGGCACGCTGTTGCTCGGCCTCTTCGCCGACACCGCGGTCAACGGTGAGTTCGACGGCCTGTTCTTCGGTGGCGGCGGCGAACTGCTCAAGGACCAGTTCGTCGCAGCGTTCAGCGTGGCGGGGTTCTCCTTCGTCGCCACCTATCTGATCGCCACGGTCATCCAACGTACGATGGGTCTGCGAGTGTCCACCGAGGACGAACTGCTCGGGCTCGATCAGTCCCAGCACTCCGAATCCGCCTACACGAGCTGACCGCGTCGAACATCGACACGCACCGAGGAGCCACACACGATGAAACTCGTCACCGCCGTCATCAAGCCCTTCAAACTCGACGAGGTCAAAGAGGCACTCAAGGCGTCGGGAGCGTCCGGCATCACCGTCGACGAGGTCCGCGGGTTCGGCCGCCAGGGTGGCCACACCGAGACCTACCGGGGAGCGGAGTACAAGATCGACTTCGTCCCGAAGATCCGCCTGTCGATCGTCGTCGAGGACGACCGAGTCGACGATGTGGTCGGGACGATCGCGAGCGCTGCGGCGACCGGCAAGATCGGCGACGGCAAGATCTGGGTCACCGACGTCGAGCGCGTGGTGCGCATCCGCACCGGCGACGAGGGCAACGACGCCATCTGACGATCACGTCTGGGGTCTGACCCCTGGCGTGATCGGGCTGGTTGAGCGTCACGCTGTCGCTGTCGCGTACAGTCGACGAGATGACAACGGTCGAATCAGACACTCCGACCACCCCGGCCGATGCCGGCCGCTGGACGGCACAGTGGAAGGAGTTGTACGCCGAAGTCATCACGACCGGGTTGTGCACCGGTTGCGCCGGATGCGTGGTCACCTGTCCGCACGACGTGATCGGCTACGAGCACGAGGAGGGCAAGTACATCCCGTTCCACCTCGAGGAAGAACTCGGCCTCGACAACTGCGTCCACGGCTTCGGCGCAGGTGGCGGCTGCACCACGTGCACACGTGCCTGCCCGCGCTTTCGGGCGTGGGAGCCATCGGCCGACATGCACCTGTTCGGCCGGGTCCGTGAGCCCGACGAGATGGCAGGGATCTGGCGCCAGCTGTACCTCACCCGCGCCAGCGACGACATGGTCCACAAGATGGGCCAGGACGGCGGGCTCGTCTCGGCGATGCTGATCTGGCTGCGCGAGAACGACTACATCGACGCGGCGCTCGTGTCGGGCGTCGAGGACGACGACGCCTGGAAGGCCAAGCCCGCGGTCGTGGCCACCAAGGAGGAGATCCTCGCCACCGCGGGCAGCCGCTACACGTACTGCGCGAACCCGCTCGCGCTCCCCGAAGCGAAGGAGAAGGGATACGAACGCCTCGCTCTGGTCGGCATGGGCTGTCAGACCTCGTCGCCGCCCACCATGTGGGACCGCAAGGCCGGCAAGGTGGCCAAGCCGTTCCTGTTCAACATCGGGCTGCTGTGCTCCAAGACGTTCGACGACGCGATCTTCACCGAGCTGTTCGAGGCCAAGTACGGCCTGAAGAAGCAGGACATGGTGAAGATGAACATCAAGGGCGTCTTCCAGATCTGGATGAAGGACGGCTCGTACCACGAGGTCGACCTCAAGGAGTGCCACCAGTGGACCCGCAAGGGCTGCACGAGCTGCCCCGACTTCGCTGCAGAACACGCCGACGTGTCGACGGGCGGCATCGGCGAGGACAACGACTGGACGCTCACGATCGTGCGCACCGAGCTCGGCGAGCAGGTGATCGAGCGGATGATCGCGGACGGCTCGATCATCGCCAAGCCGGCCCAGACCGACGAGACGGCGATGCGCCTGCTGCGACTGCTGTCGATCGTCAGTCGCCGCCGCTGGCCGAACGACGCCGACCCGGCGCCGGCGATCGGTGTGCCGCCGCCGAAGAAGAAGGCGGCCGCCCCGCCGGCAGACGCCGCCCCGAAGTCCGACGGTTGACGTACACGATGTGCCAGGCACATCGTGTACGTCAGGGGGTCGAGGTGCGAGTGACGCCCTCGGGGTCACACGCGGCGAGCTCGGCCTCGAACTCGTCGAGTTCGGCCTGAGCCGGACCGCTGATCTCGGGGTTCTCGTTGCGTGCGTTGTCGCCGAGGTCGTTGAGGTCGTAGGAGTCGACGACCTCGAGCATGCACTCCTCGATCTCCGGGAAGTCCTGGGTCAACGTGCGCACGAGGTCCTCGGCGACGCGCTGGGCGCTCGGGTCGGACGTGCACGCCGACACGCCGAGCACCGCGATCGATCCGATGGCGAGCGACTTGGCGAGACGAGACGAGATCACAGCATCGCGAGGCTACTGGCACCCCTCCCCCGCCCCACCCGTGTCACACCGGCCGCGATGAGCCAAGTGACGGTATCCGGGCGGTTCGCTCATCGCAGGCCGAAGACCTCAGGTTGCGATGAGCCAAGTGACGCGTATTCGGGCGGTTCGCTCATCGCTGGTGATCATCGCGGGAGTGTCGCGTCGGGATCGTCAGTCTCCGGCGCGACTCAGGGTGACCGCTCGGGCGAGGACGGCGTCGAGCATGGGTTCGGTGAGCCGCTTGGTGAAGGTGTTCTGCTGGCTCGGATGGAACGAGCAGACGAGCGTGGGCCCTGCCTCGATCGGCACCTCGACGCCGTGGCCGAACCTCGGCCGGGGTCGCACGCCGAAGTGCGCGCACGCCGCCTGATAGCCGAACTGGCCGAGACACACCACGACGGCGGCGTCTGGTGAGCGCCGCGAACTCGCGTTCGAGGAACGGTGCGCACGCATCGCGCTCCTCCGGGAGGGGCTTGTTGCCGGGCGGCGCACACTTCACCGCAGCGGTCACCCAGGCGCCGGCCAGTTCGAGGCCGTCGTCGATCGACACCGACTCGGACTGGTTGGCCAGCCCTGCACGGTGCATCGCCCGGAACAACCAATCGCCGCTGCGGTCTCCGGTGAAGACGCGACCGGTCCGATTGGCGCCGTGCGCCGCCGGGGCCAGGCCGAGCACGACGATGCGGGCACCCGGGTCGCCGAACCCCGGGATCGGGCGTCCCCAGTACTCCTCGTCGCGATACGCGGCTCGCTTCTCCTCGGCGACCGCTTCGCGCCAGGCCACCAGGCGCGGACACGCCCGGCAGCCGACGACGTCACGTTCGAGCCTGGCGAGCGGAGTCACGGCCCCGACAGTAGGTTGGACACACTCCATGGCCACAGCGAAGAAGACTCCCCCACACGTGTTCACCACGGTCCTGCTCGTTCGGCACGGCCAGACGCCCACGACGGGCAAGGTGCTCCCCGGCCGCGCCAAGGGACTCCACCTCGCCGACGAAGGCCGTCGCCAGGCCGAGATCGCCGCGGCGCGCATCGGTGAGCTGAAGCGGGTCGACGCGATCTACTCCTCGCCACTCGAACGGGCCAAGGAGACCGCCGCGCCGATCGCGGCGGCACGCGGCCTGAAGACCGTGATCGATCGCGGTCTGTTCGAGTGCGACTTCGGCGACTGGACCGGCGCCGAACTGAAGAAGCTGATGAAGCTGCCCGAGTGGCAGACCGTGCAGCGGGCACCGTCGACCTTCCGGTTCCCGAACGGTGAGAGCTTCACCGAGATGCAGACGCGTATGGTCAGCACCCTCGACCGCCTGCGCGCCGCGCACCCCGGTGGCACCATCGTGTGCGTGTCGCATGCCGACACGATCAAGGCGGCCGTTGCCCACGCGATGGGCACCCACATCGACCTGTTCCAGCGCATCGTGATCAGCCCGGCGTCGGTCACCGCGATCGGATGGGGACCGGGTGGCCCGGTCGTCCTCGCGGTCAACTCGACCGGACGCCCCCTGACCGACCTCCAGCCATCGTGACCCGGGTTGCCGCATGAGCGTCTTCTACGAGTTCGACGAGGTGTCGGCGTTCACCGTCGGAACCGTCGGACGTCCCGGCGAACGCACCTTCCTGCTGCAGGCCCGAGCCGACGGACAACGCGTCACGGTGAAGTGCGAGAAGCAACAGACCGCGGCGATCGTGCAGTACCTGCGGCGGGTGCTCGCCGACCTGCCGCCCGCCGAGGACCGTCCGATGAGCGGCGCGCTCGAGTTGCGCGAGCCGCTCGATCCCGTCTTCGTGCTCGGCCCGATCGGGCTCGGCTACGACCGGTCCAACGACCGGGTCCTGATCCAACTCGAGGAGATCGGCGAGGTCGACGAGGAAGGCGAACTGGTCGAGGACGACGACCGAGGCCACGTGCGCCTGTACATCACCCGGGGTCAGGCTGCGGCGTTCTGCGACCATGCCGACGGTGTCGTCGAGGCCGGACGACCGGCGTGCCAGTGGTGCGCGTTCCCGATCGATCCCGACGGCCACGACTGCCCCCGGATGAACTGACCGTGTCCGATCCCTCGCATTCCGAACTCGACCACGACGTCGACGACGACGAGTTCGAGGACGAGTTCGACGACGACGACGATGATGACGAGGACGACGAGGACGAGGACGAACGCGGCGTCGAGCTCCGAGTCGATGCGGTCGACGATCCTGTCGCGCATCTCCTGCGCGGCGACATCGAGATCGAGGGTCGGATGCCCTACAGCAGCAATGCGACGTTCCTCGTCCACGTCGTCGCCGACGGGCGGTCGCACCCGGCGATCTACAAGCCGATGCGCGGCGAGCGTCCCCTGTGGGACTTCGAGCCGGGCCTGCATCGACGCGAGGTGGCGACGTATCTGTTGAGCGAACATCTCGGCCTCGGCGTGATCCCGCCGACGGTGCTGCGTGACGGCCCGCTGGGCGAAGGTTCGGTCCAGTGGTTCGTCACCGCCGACCACAGCCAGCACTACTTCACGATCCACGAGACCCATCCGGAACTGCACGACCGGTTGCGGGCGATGGCGCTGCTCGACATCCTCGCCAACAACACCGACCGCAAGAGCGGCCACGTGCTGATGATCCCCGAGCACGACGGTGAGCCGGCAACCGTGTGGGGTATCGACAACGGGTTGTGTTTTGCTGCCGACGACAAGCTGCGCACCGTCATCTGGGAGTTCGGCGGCGAGGAGATCCCCGACGCCTGGCTCGAGCGGGTGGCACGAGTGTGCGAGCGAGCACCTCTCGACGTCGCGGCCCTGCTCGCCGCCGACGAGGTCGAAGCGCTGCAGCGGCGGGCGGGCTGGTGCGTGATGCATCGCCGCTTCCCGACGGACCCGACCGGCCGCCGCTATCCGTGGCCGTTGGTCTGATCGTGACCTCCGACGACGCACTCGACGACCTGATCCATCGCGCCGACCTCGACGGCCTCGTGCGCATGATCGACGACCGCTGCAGCACCCGTGACTGGGCCGGGTTGCTGCGCATCCGCGACCGTTCACGCCATGCTGTCGAAACCGGTCGTCAGCTCTGGCCAGCAGCGACGCTCGCGGAGTACCGCCTGGCGCTGCTGGCCACCCCGGACCACGTCGCCGCGGTCCTCGACGAGTCCGACGGGTTGTCCGGCCGCTTCACGATCGGACCGCTCACCGAGGTCGCTGCCCAGCACCACACGTGGGACGAGCTGCGTTCAGTTCTCGACCTCGGTCCCCGCGCGGCGTTCGTCGCCCACGAGCGGGTGCTGCGCGGCGAACGGGTCGAGGTCGAGGACCTGCCCGACGTGCTCGACCTGCCGCTCGAGTTGCACGACTGGGAGCCGGACTACCCGTTGGCCGTGTACACCGACGTCGGTGCCGAGTTCCCGATGCCGGATCTCCCGGACAGCTGGATCGACGTCACACCCGTCCGCGGCGAGAGTGCTCGACGACGAGGTCGACCTCGCAGTGCGTCAGCTCGTCGAGCCGTGGTTGACGGGGTCGAACGGCCACGCCGAGGTCGTGTGCGTCGAAGGAGATCGTCAGCGAGGCACTCGGCTCACTGGGATTGCAGCGCGCCCGCGTTCGCGAGGCTCGAACCGTCGGACGCGCTCGCCTGGCTCGCGTGGGCCGGTGCGAGCGGCGGGGCCCACGGCCGACGACGCGGCGCGGCGTCGGGTCGATTCGGCGCGTGGTGGACGCTCGCCGCGCTCGGCGACCTCCTCGACGACTGGCCGGTACCGCCGGACGAACTCGGCGAGCTCGCCGCCGAGCTGCGCTGGTACCGGTGGGACGCCTACGAGCCCGCCATGGGCTGGCAGCTCCAGCTCGCGGTCGAGGATCCCGACGACGACGTCGCCTGGGCCATCCTCGCCCGCGACGCCACCTGAGCCCGAAAATGCGCAGATCCGGCCGCTCAGCGACCGGATCTGCACAAATTTCGGATGGAGCGTTGTTCAGGAACGGGATTGCAGTGCTTGGAGCAACTGCGGCAGCACCTTGTGTACGTCACCGACGATGCCGAGGTCGGCGACACCGAAGATCGGCGCCTCCTTGTCCTTGTTGATCGCGATGATGTTCTTCGAGCCCTTCATGCCCACCATGTGCTGAGTGGCGCCGGAGATGCCCGCGGCGATGTACACGGTCGGCTTGACGACCTTGCCGGTCTGGCCGACCTGGTAGCTGTAGGGAACCCAGCCGGCGTCGACGATCGCACGCGACGCTCCGGGCGCACCCTTGAGCGCCTTGGCGAGCGACTCGATCATCTGGTACTTGTCGGCCTCGCCGAGACCGCGGCCACCGGCGACCACGACTGCGGCTTCGTCGAGCTTCGGACCCGAGGTCTCCTCGACGTGCACAGCGGTGACGGTTGCACCACCGGTGGAGCCCAGATCGGGAACCGGAGCCGACACGACCTCGCCGGCGGCACCGGCGCCGGCTTCGGCGACGAAGCTCTTCGGCCGGAACGCTGCGAGGTACGGCCGCTCACCCGTGAAGGTCGAGTTGACCAGCTTGGTGCCGCCGAAGATCGGCGTCTGCACGGTCACCGAGTCGCCCTCGACGGTGATCGAGGTCGAGTTGGTGAGCACTGTGCGGTCGAGCTTGACCGAGAGACGCGCCATCACGTCGCGACCTTCGTAGCTCTGCGGGAACATGATCAGGTCGGGACTGTCGCCGCCGTCGATCACGGCCTTCATCGCCGTCGCGACCGCGACACCCGGGAGCGCTCCACCGAGATCGCCCGTCGCGTAGACCTTCGCGGCGCCGTGGTCTCCGAGGGCCGCTGCGGCACCCCCGCCGTCACCAGCAATGAACGCCGAAACGTTGCCGCCGAGACTGCGGGCCTTGGTCAGCAGTTCGAGTGTGCCGGTGGTGGGAGCGCCATCGGCGGCCTGCGCGAACACCCAGATGTTGTCGATACCCATGATCGGTCTCCTCAGATGACTTTCAGGTTGTCGAGGAACTCGACGATCTTGTTGAACGATTCGCCATCGTCCTCGATGACCTCACCGGCCTCGCGGGCAGGAGCATCTTCGACGGAGGTGATCTGCTGGGCCCACGACACCGACTCGATGCCGAGGTCGGCGGCGGTGACCGTGTCGACCGGCTTGGACTTGGCGGCCATGATGCCCTTGAAGCTCGGGTAGCGGGGCTCGACGACGCCGGCGGTCACGGAGACCACGGCGGGCAGCGAGCACGTGACCTCGTCGTAGCCGGCCTCGGTCTGACGTGAGACCTTCAGCGTGCCGTCGGCGATCTCGATGCTCTTCGCAAAGGTGATCGAGGGGAGTCCGAGCACTTCTGCGATCTGTTCCGGCACGGTGCCCGTGTAGCCGTCGGACGACTCGGTGCCGGCGATGATCAGGTCGACGTCGCCGAGCTTCTTCGACGCGCCGGCGAGCACCTTCGCAGTGGTGAGCGCATCGGCGCCGGCGAGCGACGGATCGCTCACGAGGACCGCCTTGGCGGCACCCATGGCGAGCGCAGTGCGCAGACCCGAGGTCTCGTCGTTCGGCGCCATCGAGACGAGGCTGACCTCGCCGCCGCCGGCCGCAGTGACGAGCTGGAGAGCCATCTCGACGCCGTAGCTGTCGGACTCGTCGAGGATGAGCTTGCCATCACGCTTGAGCGTGTTGGTGGAGGGATCCAGCTCGCCGGGCAGCGCCGGGTCGGGGATCTGTTTCACACAGACGATGACGTTCATAAGGAGCCCAAGTTACCGGTGCGTCAACTTGCGCCCAAACCCGTGTGACCAAGTCGCCGCCGCACGTTGCTACCGTCGGCGGCTTGCGGATCCTGTTGGTGGTCAACTCCTTCGCCTCGTCGGTGACGGCACGCAACACCGTCATCGTCCATCGCCGCCTCAGCCGTGGTCACGACGTCGAGGTCGTCGAGACCAACCGCCGCGGCCACGCCACCCGCTTCGCCCACGATGCAGCCCGCCGCGGGATCGACGTGGTCATCGGCTTCGGTGGCGACGGCACCCTCAACGAGGTCGCCACGGGCATCGCCGGCACCGAGACGGCACTCGGCGTGCTGCCCGGCGGTTCGACGAACGTGTTCGCCCGGACGCTGGGCCTCCCGAACGATCCGGTCGCAGCCGCCGAACATCTTGCCAACGGCATCGACGCAGCCGACCTGCGCCCCATCGGCCTGGGTCAGGTCAACGGCCGCTACTTCTGCTTCCACACCGGCGTCGGGTTCGACGCGGCGGTCGTCGAACGAGTCGAGCGGCGCGGTTCACTGAAGCGCTGGCTCGGGCACCCGCTGTTCATCTGGGCGGGGCTGTCGACGTGGCTGACCGGCTACGACCACCGCACCCCCCACTTCCGCGTGCACGGCGACGGCGGACCCGACGTCGACGACGGCTACTTCACGATCGTGCTCAACACGAACCCGTACACGTACCTGGGGAACCGTCCGCTGGACCTGTCGCCCGCCGCCACGCTCGAGCGGGGCCTGGTCGTGATCACGTTCACCACGATGAACGCTGCGGCGATCCTGACCTCGCTGGCCGGCGCGCTGCGTGGGGGCGGGGTGAAACCCGCCGATCACCTCGACATCCGCGTCGACGTGACGCACCTCGTGGTCGAGAACGAGACCCCGTTCCCTTACCAGGTCGACGGTGACGCACTCGGGCAGACCAAGCGGCTCGAGTTCACCCACGTGCCCGACGCCGTCAAGCTCGTGTTCCCGAACTGAGGCTCAACGACCTCCGGGCCACGAGGGAACTGCTGCGGACCGCTCTCGGCCCAGCGCTGCAAGCGCAACGTCCGGCACGTCGGTGCACACACCGTCGACGCCGAGGCCGGCGATCCGTACGAGGCGAGCCGGGTCGTTGCACGTCCAGGTGTTGACGGCCAGACCGTGGCGTCGACACAGCGCCATCAACGCCTCGTCGAGCATCGCCTCCTCGGGATGCAACGCCCGGTGTCCCGCGGCGGCGAGCCGCTCGATCGTCGGCTCGTCGACGGCGAACGAGGTGAGACACCCGGTGGCGATCTCGGGTGCGTACTGGCGACACGCGGCCACCGTGCTCCACGAGAACGAGGAGATCAACCAGCGGTCGGTCGCGCGCGGGCCTCGTCGTCGCAACTCGTCGATGACCGGGGCGACCATCGCCATCGTCGGGTCGTAGTCGGGATCGACCTTCGAGTTCTTGATCTCGACGTTCACGAGCATGCGATCGCCGCAGGCGTCGAGCGCCTCGGCCAACGTGGCCGGGGCGAGTGCTTCGACGTCGTCGATCGAATCCGGCAACGGGTCGTGCGACCACGAGCAGCCTCCCGGTCACGCTTCGCCGCACGTCGAGTTCGACGCCGTCTGCGCCCATTCGGTCGGCGAGCGAGAAGGCCTCGGGGGTGTTCTCCGCCGCTGCAGCCGAGGCGCCGCGGTGTGCGAGGACGAGCATCGGCCCATGATGGTCGAACAGATCGAACGGAAGGTGAACAAAGGACGAATGGACCCTTGCGGCAACAGAACGCGGGGCCTACAGTTCCTCCCGGCCCGAGCGGCCCATCGCCCCGCAGCGATGACCCATCCCCCCGGCGGAACACCCGCCTCAGCCACTTTCGAGGAGCACCAACGTGTCGATCCTTGCGTCCAGCCTCACCCTTGGAGCCGCAGACTACGAGTGGCGTGATGACGCCATCTGCCGCGACACCGACCCGGAACTCTTCTTTCCGGTCGGGACCACGGGGCACGCGCTGGTGCAGATCGATCGTGCCAAGGAAGTGTGCGACGAGTGCACCGTCGCCAAGCAGTGTCTGGATTTCGCGCTCGAGACCAATCAGGACTCGGGCATCTGGGGCGGCCTCACCGAAGAAGAACGCCGCGTCATCCGCCGTCGCCGCGTCGCCGCTGCCCGCGCCGCACGCGCGAGCTGAACCGCCCCGATCGTCGCAGGGTCATCCGCCGGCGCGGCGCTCGTCGCTGACGGGTGGTCAGGACATCCAGGACGTGACGAGATCGGTGATCGACCCGGTCAGTGCCATCTGGAGGAACGGGCCGAATGACACCCGGTGCACGCCCATCGCGCGCAGGTCGTCGATGGAGCCGGCAGTCGACCCGTTGACCGGGTGGGCGATGACGTTGATCGGGCCCGAGAGCTCGTCGAGCAGTGTCCTCACCGCATCGGCATCTGGTGCGCGGACGGGGTAGACGCACCGGGCGCCGGCCTCCTCGCACGCACGAAGACGACGAATCGCTTCGCCGAGCGGGTCGTCGAACACCTCGGTTCGCCCGAGCAGGACATCGGTTCGCGCGTTGATCACGAGCGGCACTCCGGCAGCGTCGGCCGCCGACCGAAGTGCCCCGATGTACTCCGCGTGCTCAGCGACCGAGCGCAGACGCTGCTCGCTGTGGACGGTGTCTTCGATGTTGATGCCGACGGCGCCGGCGTCGAGGACCCGCTCGACGAGCTCGGTCGCGGCGGTGTCGTAGCCGGACTCCATGTCGGCGCTCACCGGCACCTCGACCGCTGCGGTGATGCGACGGATCCCGTCGAGAGCGTCGTCGAGTGACATCGCCTCGTTGTCGCCCTGCCCGCGCGACTCTGCGAGGGGGTGGCTGCCGATCGTCAACGCGGGGAATCCGGCGGCGACCACCGCGTTCGCCGACCACGCGTCCCACACCGTGGGCAGGACCAGTGTGGTACCCGAATGATGTAGGTCGAGCAGGATCTGAGCGCGAGTCGCGAGGTCTGTCATGACACCATCGTGCCAGGCCCGACGACGGCGTCAACACGGGTCGCGCCGACGAACCTCGCACGTCAGTGATCGAGCACCATCGCGACGAGCTGTTCGGCATCGGTGGTAACGAGCGGTTCGCCGAGTACCAGCCGGCGGTAGGTGACGGCGCCGGCGAGAGCGCTGCCCGCAAGCCGAGCGTCGATGTCCGGGGCGGCAGCAGCAACGGCCTCGACGAGCGCACCGAACCGTCGCGCGCTGTCCGCGTGGTGAATCCGAGCCAGCTCCGGGTCGGCCTCGGCCGCACCGGCCAGTGCGATGGCCAGTGATCCGCCCGATCCGTGCAGCGCCTCGATCAGGTGTTCGACGAGCCCGACGACTCGCTCACGCGGCGCCTGTGTCGGCTGAGCCGGAGGCTGGATGCTCCGGGCCTCGAGTGCCGAGACCACGACATCGCGCACACTGTGCCAGTGGCGGTACACGGTGCTGCGCGCGACACCTGCCCTCGCGGCAATGGCGTCGATGGTCAATCCCCCGTAGCCCACCTCGACCAGCTCGGCCAGTACCGCTGTCGTACACGCGCCGATGCGACTCGACCACGCGAGGATCGGCTCTCTTGTTTGCAACACTCATGTTGCGCTATGCTACAGATATGTCGCAGACTGCTCCGGCCATCTCGTTCCGCTACCTCGTGCACGACGTCCAGGCAGCCGTCGACTTCTACGGGCTCCTCGGTTGCGAGGTCCGGATGCACCCCGGACCTGGCTTCGCTCAGCTCGCGCTCGATGGCGTCGCGGTCAATCTGAACGCTGTCGGCGGCGAGGGTGGCGCCAGCCAGCAAGTCGGCGGCGAGACCCCCGTTCCGGGTGGATGGAACCGGATCCAGGTGCGCGTCGACGACCTCGATGGTCAGCTGGCATCGCTGGGCGCCGCCGGCGTTGAACCCGTCGACGGTGTCGTCGAAGGGCGAGGCGGCCGCCAGGCGCTCGTCCGCGACCCGTCCGGCAATCTCGTCGAACTGTTCGAGCAGTACCGCAGCTGAGTCCCCCAGCACATGATCGCGGCCCGATCGCCGCGCCCGAACGAGGAGGTGTCACCACCTCGCACGCTGATCGATCCTGCCGTGGTCGTCGGCCAGACTGGAGGGGTGGACACGGGCGACCGGATGTTGCTGTGGTGCGAAGGCGGCCCGTCGATCGGCCGCGCGACGACGTATCCACCTCCACTCGAGATCGCCGTCGACGGAGGGATGTACATCCTCGTGGACGACGGGCCGGTCGAGGAATGGCACTACTCGTTCGTCGACGAGCGACCGCTCGCTTGACGCCGTCCGGGGGACTCCGTCGTCGGAGCGCGGAGGAGACCCGGCGATCGAGGCTCCCGGTGCGGGTCTCGACCGGAGTATCTACGGCTCCATGAGCAAACGCAACGAGGCGAGGTCTCGGGCGACGGCGTCGACGTCCGAGGCAAAGTCGGCTTCGCTCATCGCGGCGAGCCGTCGAACGCTGAACAGGACGTCGCATCCGTCGCCGTTCGCGATGATTCGCATCGGGTTCGTGACCCGCTCGCCGGATGGCAACGTCACGTCGTGATCGGCGACACCGAAATCGTTCCGATCGACGAATTCGACCGTCACCCGCCCGAGTGGCGAGTCGGCCACCCAGTGACCATCGACGTGACGGAGCGGACTGTTCGCGAGACCGGCTGCCCACGTCGACAAGTTCGCTGGATCGGTGACGAAGGCGTAGACGTCGTCTGCGCGACGCTCGATCGACGTGGAGACGTGGATGGTTTCATGCACCATGCGGACAGTCTGCCGATGCCGGGTGGGGCACCCACGACCGTTGCGGTTTCGTTCGTTCGAGGTCACCCTCGGTCCGGCCCGTTCGACGAACGTACGTAGTCTCGCCGTCATGGTGCACACGACCGTCGAGTTGAAGCGCTTGTCCGACACCGTCTGGGAGCGCACCCGGCGGCGACTCGACGGCCTCACCGACGAGGAGTACCGCTGGGAACCCGCACCAGGATGTTGGTCGATCCGGACTCGACGCGACGGCACCCCGTTTCTGGAGTGGGCGCCGATCGTCCACCCCGACCCGTTCACGACGCTGGCCTGGCGCCTCTGGCATCTGATCGACATGTACGGCGAGGACCGTGCGCCACGTTGGCTCGACGTGCCACCCCAGGGCGAGGCGGTCGGACTGGATGCGCCCGACCCCGCTCCACCGGTCACCGCGGCCGACGCCTTGGATCAGCTCGACCGCGCCCACGCTCGTTGGGATGCGCACCTCGCCCTGGTGGACGACGCTCGGCTCGGCGCTCTCATCGGTCCGGTCGGTGGCGAGTACGGCGACGGCACTCGAGCCGGCTACGTCCTGCACATGCTCGACGAGTTCATCCACCACGGCGCGGAGATCTCGATGCTGCGTGATCTGTATCGGTGGCAGCGACCGATCAGTGTCGACCCGTTGACCGAGCGGGCGATCCGGGGGGATGTCACGCTGGCGGCCGACGTTGCGTCCGTCGACGCCGAGACCGCATCAGCGTTGCTGAGCACCGCCGCGAGCTTTGGTCGCTGGGCGCTCGTCGAGGAGCTGCTCGAGCACGGCGCCCCTCCCGCCGTCTCGGGGCGTACACCAGCGCACACCGCAGCCGGCGCCGGCGAACTCGACCTGCTGCGCAAGCTCGTCGATCTCGGCGCCGACCTCGGCGCCCGCGACGACGACTTCGATTCCACGCCGCTCACATGGGCTCGGTTCATGCGACGCGACCACGTCGTCGCCTGGCTGGAGGGACAGAACGCTCCCGAGTGATCGTGAGGCCGTGACCGGTCGACAGCTCCCCCGCGATGATCGAGGCGCCGGCATCGCGTGCTCGGTGTCAAGGCCTGCCGGGTGCGAACCGATACACGATTGTGATCGCTGCGTGGATTGCGTCAGGGTGTGACCCGAGTTCGCACTGCAAGGTGGCACTCGACGCGACCGTCGACGTCGTCAGCCGGATCGAACTCAGATCGGAGGTCGTCACGTGAGGGACTTCCTGGTCGAGTACGGGAGCCTGCGGTTCGCACTGGACCGACAGGACTACCGACGGCGCGGCAAACATGGATTCATCGCGAGCGCCCTCCTGCTCGGTTGGTACCTGCTCGTGATGATGATCCTGCTCCCGATCGCCGCCGTACAGCTCGTCGTCGAGGCCGGCGACGAGCTCCGCGAGGCGAAGCGCGACCCCGACCATCGCGGGCGGATCGTCTCCGGGCGCCGTCGCCAACCCGATGAATGACGCAGGCGGCGCAGGCAGGCAAGCGTCCTCCACGTCGCCGTGCCCGACCTCGGGCACGGCTCGCCAGCGTCACGCCGACCAAGCGGGCGTCGAACGGGTCCGGCCACTCGGCGGCGTTCCGATGATGCGCTTGTAGGCGCGGCTGAACGCTGCTTCGGAGTCGTAGCCGACGGCTCGACCGACGGACGCGACGGAGTGGTCACCCCGTTCGAGTAGGGCCGCGGCACGATGCATCCGCCAACGGGCGACGTACGCCATCGGCGGCTCACCGACCAGTTGGGTGAACCGGGCAGCGAACGCACTCCGCGACATCGCGGCGTGCGTCGCGAGCGCTGCGACGGTCCACTCGTTCGACGGGTCGGCATGGATGGCCGAGATCGCCGCACCGATGTGAGGGTCACGCAGCGCTCCCAGCCACCCGCTTCGCGCGTCGGGGTCGTGTTCGATCCACGACCGGATCGCCTGGATGACGACGATGTCGCAGAGCCGGCTGATGATCGCCTGATTGCCTGCGCGCGCATCGTGGATCTCGTCGGCGAGCAGGTCGAGCGTGGGGCGCAACCATCCGGTGCGACCGAACGCGGCACCACGGAGGTGGATGATCGGTGGGAGCGCGTCGATGAGGTGCTGCGTGGCCGCCTGCTCGAATCGGACCCCACCGCACACGACCGTGCTGGGGGCGCCGCCGCCGCCATAGCGGAGCCGTCCGTAGGTCTCGGTCAGCTCCTCGTGCGGGAGCTCGAACACCGAGCGCACCGGCGCGGGTTCGCGCCCACGGGCAGTGTGTCCGTGACCGTGCGGCACGACGACGACGTCACCCGGTCCGACCTCGAACGTCTGGTCGTCGACGGTCAGCGTGCAAGCGCCCTCGGTGAGCACGTGGAACCACAGGCAGCCTGGCATCGGGGGGAGCTCGATACCCCACGGTTCGGTCAGGTGTGACGGGCAATAGAAGATGCCCGACATCTGGACGGCTTCGAACACCTGGGCGAGCGAGCTGTCGAGGTGGCCGACCGGGCATGGTCAGATGTTGTCACCCAATCGCCGCTTCGTCCACCGTGCAGGACGGATGAGCAAGAAGATCGGGCTTGTGGTCATGGACCGTCCGCACACGACATGTTTCAGTGGCGCCATGACCATCGACACTCACGCACCACTCACCGACTCCACCCGCTTCGACCGGGGAGATCAGACGCAGCATCGCCGGCGGATCGTCGACACGCTGGCCGCGAGGTCCTTCATGACCTTGGCCACCGCATCGTCGGGCGGGTTCCCCCACGCCGCGGGCGTCTCGTACGCGCTCGGCGAGAGCGGCACGCCACGACGACCTCTCCGACCTGACGCTGTACGTCAACACGATGCGATCGAGCCGCAAGGCCCGCAACGTCGTGGCCACCGGTCGCGCGGCCGTCGTCGTACCGGTGCGCAAGCTGCCGATCGGCCCACCGTTCACCATCCAGTTCCAGGCCGAGGCCGCCGTCGTGGCACCGACCGATGCCGAGATCGTCGGTCTCGTGGACGCCGGCCGGCTCGGGGCCGTCACGGGCCACGGCGAACTCGACGAACCCGACAGTTGCTTCATCCGGCTGCGGCCCCGTGGCCGGGTCCACAGCTACGGCCTCGGCGTGTCGGTGATTGCGCTCGCACGCGATCCGCTCCACGTCGGAGCCCGCTCCATCGGTTGAGTATCGACGCGTCGATCGTGCGCCGCCTACCGACGCGACGCGGCGCGGTTGCAACATGATTCGCTGGGTGGCAATATTGCTCTATGACAATATTCGCCGTCCTCGCCGAGCCGAACCGGCGAGCGATCCTCGACCTGTTGCTCGACGACGAGCAGTCGGTCGGCACGATCGTCGACGCGCTCGACGTCGGCCAGCCCACGGTGTCGAAACATCTGAAGGTTCTCCGCGAGGCCGGCCTCGTGAGCATGCGCATCGATGCGAACCGGCGGATCTACGCCTTGCGGCCCCAACCGCTGCTGGAGGTGGACCACTGGCTGCTCCCCTATCGCCGGCGATGGGCAGAACGTCTCGACGCGCTGGAGCAGTTCCTCGATCAGGACACAGCGGCCACCGCAACGACGACAACGACCACGAAGCACACGACAGGACATGGAAAGGAAGAACATGACAGCGACACATCCCCTCGGTGAGGTACTGCACGACGACGACGGGGCGGTGGGCTTGCGCTACGAGCGCCATCTGTCGCATCCCGTCGAGCGCGTGTGGCGAGCGCTGACCGACTCCGACCAGTTGCGCCACTGGCTCCCCGTCGACCTCGTCGGCGAACGAGTTGCGAACGGCGACCTTCACGCCACCTTCTGGCCCGACGTGGTGGCGAAGTACGAGATCGCCGACCCGACGATGCCCGCGAAGATCCTGACGTGGGACCCGCCGCACACGTTCGCGTGGATGTGGGATCGCGACACGCTGATCTTCGAGCTCGAGCCGACAGCCTCGGGCACGCGACTGGTGTTCACCACCTGGATCGTCGACACCACGGCAGGAGTCGACAAGACCGCAGCCGGCTACCACGTCTGCCTCGACCAGTTGGTGCAGCTGATCGAGACGGGCGACCCACCACCGTTCATCGATGCCGACCCAACCCAACTCGAACTGCGCTACGCCACTCTGCTCCCCTAGCCACATTCCCCTCGTCGAGCAGCCATGATCCCTCGACGGGTGTTGACGCATCGGCGAGAAGCGGCATCGGTCGTGTTCCGATCTGGGTCGTGCTTCGCGAGACTGCCGAGATGCACCCCGTCGAGCGACTGAAATGTTTCCTCGAGCCGGCACGGCTGGCGGTGGCCGGGGCGCTCGCCTCGGGCGAGGTCGAGCGCACGACCGTCGACCAGCTGGTGACACGCACCGGCTTGGACCGACGCAGCGTGCTGGAGGCACTGGGAGCGCTGCGTGCCGTGGGTCTGGTCGACGACTCGACCGACGGGTTCCAGCTCGATGTGGCCGCGCTTCGCGAGATCGCGCGGGAGCTCGCGGAGGTGGAGCTGCCCATGGATCCCTTCATCGGAGTCGGGATGACGGACGAGGAACGCAAGGTGCTGTCGCGGTTCTTCCACGGCCGGACACTGAACGAGATCCCCAGCAATCGCGCCAAGCGAGTGATCGTGCTCGAGCGTCTGGCGCTCGAGTTCGACGTCGGAACGCGCTACCCGGAGTCGGAGGTCAACGCGATCCTCGGGCGATTCCATCCCGACTGGTCGTCGCTCCGTCGCCACCTCGTCGACGAGGGCATCTTGGATCGTGAGCGCAACGAGTACTGGCGGGCGGGCGGCAAGGTCGTCGACGTCCCGGTGCGTTGACGTCACCTGCGGACACGATGCTCCTCATCGTCGACACCGATGGCGTGGCCGACATCGTTCCCGACGGTCCATCAGGCTATGCCCGACCTCGGGTCGGTCCCGCGTCCGAGGCGCTGCGACGGTCCTGGCCTACGGGGACAGTCGGTGGTGTAGAGCAGAATGTTCCCCGTGCGCGTCGTCCGGCTCGATCATGTCCAGTTGGCGATGCCTGCGGGTCGCGAGGCTGAAGCGGTCGCCTTCTACGAAGGGATCCTCGGTCTCACCCAGGTTGCGAAGCCCGATCATCTCGCAACGCGCGGCGGCTGCTGGTTCGAGGACGGGGATCTGAAGGTTCACCTCGGTGTCGATTCTGAGTTTCGCCCAGCGACGAAGGCGCACCCTGCCTTCATCGTCGACGATGTGCGCGGGCTGGCTCGTGCGGCCATCGCAGCTGGGTTCGCCGTCAACGACGACGAGCCACTCGACGGGTACGACCGCGTCTACGTCACCGATCCCTTCGGCAACCGCGTTGAACTCATGCAACCAGATGCGTAGCTGGCGATCGGGGCAAGAATGTCGGAATGTCGATGTATTCCGGTACCGATGACTTCGAGGGTGCGACGTTCGTGCGAACGAGCTTCAAAGGCGCCACCTTGAGGTCGTGTGATGTCAGCGGTGTGACGATGCGCAGCGCCGAGGTGGGTGGGCTCGACATCGACAGCCACGACCTGTTCTTCGGCACCCTCATCGTCAACGGCGTTGACGTCGTGCCGTTGGTGGAGGCCGAGCTCAACCGGCAGTTCCCCGGCCGTGAGCTGCAGAACGCGAAGACACCCAAGGGCTTACGCGACGGTTGGGTGGCGGTGCAGGCGGCGTGGGACACGACGGTGACGAACACGCCGCCGGAACTGGTGGATGCTCACGTCGACGACGAGTGGTCCCTGGCCCAGACCTTGCGTCACCTCGTGCTCGCGACCGACGCCTGGCTGCGCGGCGGGATCATGGGGATGGAGCAGCCGTTCCACGAGATCGGCCAGATCTTCACTGGTGCGGCCGAGATGGGCTTCGACATCTCGATCTTCCGGACGGAGGCTCCGGCTTTCGAGGAGATCTTGGCCGTGCGATCCGAACGGCAGCAGCTGGTGACCGATTTCCTGGCCGCTGCCACGCCGGAGCTGCTGGCCGAGGAGCGCGACAACCCGTGGGGTGGTGGGGACTGGCACCCGAGCGTCGGTGACTGCGTGCGCGTGATCCTGGAGGAGGAGTGGGCGCACCTGCGCTACATCCGGCGCGACCTCGCCCTGCTGGCGTGAACGGAACGGACGGACACGTCGGGCCGTGGCCACCGGCCGGACACGACTCTCGACGCGGTCTCAGCCAGCGTTCGCTGACAGAGAGACGGGCAGCTGGGACCGGAGAGCTGTGTCGATCGCCGGCGGCTCCGCCGCGTCAACTCAGGGGGCCGTCGATCGGGTCGGGACGTATGGTGCGATCGATGCCGGACCGGATCTTCGCCGAGCCGCGACTTGCAGCGATCTACGACGAGATCGACGGTGACCGGAACGACCTCGACCACTACGAAGCAATCCTCGACGAGATCGACGCGGCGCAGCGTCCTCGACATCGGTTGTGGCACCGGCGTGCTCGCCTGTCGGCTCTCGGCGCGAGGGATCACGGTCGTCGGTGTGGACCCGGCACAGGCGTCGCTCGAGGTCGCTCGCCACAAGCCGGGTGCTGAACTCGTCACCTGGCTGTTGGGCGATGCGAGCACGCTGCCGTCGCTGAGTGTGGACGCGGTCACGATGACGGGCAACGTCGCTCAGGTCTTCGTGCACGACGAGAAGTGGTCGACCGTGTTGAACGCCGCACATTCGGCGCTTCGAGAGGGTGGCCACCTGGTGTTCGAGACAAGGGATCCCTCCCACCGTGCTTGGGAGGAGTGGATCCGCGAACGGTCGTTGTCGGTGACCGACACTGTCGCCGGCCGCGTCGAACACTGGGTCGAGCTCACCGACGTTGCGTTGCCGCTCGTGTCGTTCCGTCACTGCTACCGATTCATCGAGACCGGTGACCTCCTGACGTCAGACTCGACATTGAGATTCCGGGATCGAGATGAGATCACCGCGACGCTCGGTGCCCACGGCTTCATGATCGAGGACGTACGCGACGCTCCCGACCGGCCCGGCCGCGAGTTCGTCTTCCTCGCGCGCTCGACGTTCTCGTGAACGACGTGCGTTGCAGGAGCGCACGTTGTTCACGAGTTCGGCGGCGGTTGTCGACCGACCCGGAAGTGCTAGTTCGTGGCACGTCGATCGTGGCGGGTTGCCGCGCTAATCGTCCGTCGGGACGCAGAGTTCGATGACGGTGCCGTGTTGGCGGTTGTAGCCGTCGCCGAGGCCCGCACCGGCGAGATCGTCGCTCGATGCCGGGCGGATGTCGATGGTGCCGTTGAGCTCGGTGGTGACCAGCGTGCGCACGATCGAGAGCCCGAGGCCCTTCGCGTGATCGATGTCGAAGGCCGGATCGACGCCTCGGCCGTTGTCGACCACCCGGATCGTGAGATTGCGGTCGACCTGCGACAGGCCCACCTGGACGTCGCCGCCGCCGCTGCCTTCGGGGAACCCGTGATCGACGGCGTTCTGCAGCAGCTCGGTGAGCACGACCGACAGCGGCGTCGCGGTGTACGCCGGGATCCGCCCACCGTCGCCGCTCACCGTGAACCTCACCGGACGGTCGGGCGACTGCAGGCCCTCTTCGGCCAGGCGCAGCAACGGCCGGACGATCTCGATGAACGCAACGTCCTCACCAGGCTCACGCGACAGCGACTCGTGCACGAGAGCGATCGTGCGGATCCGCCGCACGGACTCCTCGACGGCCGCTTTGGCCTCGGGGTTCGTCAGGCGACGGGACTGCAGCCGTAGGAGCGACGAGATCGTCTGCAGGTTGTTCTTCACCCGGTGGTGGATCTCGCGGATCGTCGCATCCTTGCTCAGCAGCAGCCGGTCGCGTTTGCGCAGCTCGGTCACGTCGCGTACCAGCAGCAGACCTCCCGCGATCTCACGGCCCGCTCCCGAGGACGTCACGATCGGCACACACCGACACAGCAACGTGACGTCGGTGCCCTGCTCGAACTCCTCGACGACGGGCTCGAACCGTTCGAAGGCTTGGCGGACCGGGCCGTCGTGGAAGCCGAGTTCGGCGAGTCGCATCCCGACGGGGTTCGCCTGGATCCCCACCCGGTGCAGCGCGGAGTTGGCGTTCGGGGAAACGTACGTGACCGTGCCGCTCGAGTCGAGGGTGAGCACGCCATCGCCCACGCGCGGGGCTGCGCTCGAGTCGGCGACGCGCCCGGCGAACGGGAACGAACCCGCCTCGATCATCTGGACGAACTCTTCGAAGATGTAGGAGTAGTTCCGTTCGAGCTCGCCCAGCGGGCGGCCTGCACGGACCTTCCACTCCTTCGACAGCACCGCGATGATCCGGCCGCCGTGGCGAATCGGGATCGCGAGCATGCGGGCATGGTTGATCTCCTCGCCGCCACCGTCGACCTCGATCGCGCCCTCGACGCGCTGGCCGCTCTCGAAGGCCAGTTCGATCAGCTCGGCCTCGTCGCCGTCGGCCCAGGTTCCGATGTAGTCGGTGACGTACATCGTCTGGTTGGTCGCCGGACGAACCTGGTCGACGATCAACCACTTGCCGGCCTCGGACCGCACGTAGAGCAGCAGGTCGGCGAAACACAGATCGGCGAGGAACGCCCACTCGGCAGCGAGCCGGTGGAGATGGTCGATGTCGTCACGGTCGAGCGCTGAGTGCTCGCGGGCCAGTTCGGCGAGAGAGGTCATCACCGTTGATTCTGCCCGAAGTTCACGCGTCGCGCAGGTGACCGGCCAGACGTCCGAGGCCGGCGAGGTCGTGGATGTCACCGTCGAGCCACGGAACCGACACCATCGTCGGTGCCATCGCTGCCAGCTCCGCCCGCCGGTCGGACTCCCGCGCCGCGACCAGGGCGACATCGTCGAATCGCATGGCGACCTGCGACAGCACCGACCGCACCTGAGCGACGGGCGCGTCGAGTTCGTCGGCAACGGCATCGGCGAGCGGCCCCGACGCCTGCTCGAGCAGGGCGGCGGCGCTGTCGGCCGCTTCGCTGCCGGCCAACTCCTCGGGGAGCACCCGGTTGGCCACGATCGCCCCGAGGCACATCTCGCGCTCGACGAGCGACCGGGCCAGGAACCGCGCTTCATGGCTCGGCGCCGTCTCGAGGGTGGTCACGACGACGAACGCGGTGCGCGGGTCGACGAGCAGCGCCTCGACCTCGCGGGCGCGGCGGACGAACCCGCTCTCCATCGCCTGGAACAACACGAAGAAGTCGGCGATGTCCTGCAGGAACCGTGAGCCCAGGATGCGATCGGCCACCTGATAGAAGGGCTTGGAGGCCACGGTGAAGAGCCGTGACCGGTACGGCACGGTCAGCCAGCGAAGCAGGCGGCTGCCGAAGAACTCGACCATCCGACCCGGCGCGTCGAGGATCGACAGCGCATTTCGCGACGGTGGCGTGTCGACGATCACGAGGTCGAAGTCGCCGCGGGCATGCAGGTCATGGAGCTGCTCCATCGCCAGGTACTCGTGGCTGTGCACGAAGCGACTGGTGATGTTCTCGTACAGCGGGTTGGCGAGCACCGCGTCGCGGGTCTTGGCGTCGGGCGCGTGGCGAATGATCAGTTCGTCCCAGCCGGCCTTGGTGTCGAGCATCGCCACCCACACCTCGCCGCGCACCTTGACGCCCGCGTCGGCGAATGCCGCCGGATCGATGCGCACCGGGGTGTTGCCGAACTCGTCGAGTCCGAGCGCGCTCGCGAGGCGGCGAGCGGGATCGACGGTCAACACGAGCACCCGGCCCTTCTGGCGCGTCGCTGCGGCGATGCCGAGTGCAGCGGCGATCGTGGTCTTGCCGACCCCGCCGGAGCCGGCGACCAGGATCATCTCGCGACTGGCCAGGAGGTTGTCGAGATCGCTCACGGCGTGCCCCGCCCGTTCGTGCCCCGCTGCGTTGCTCGGCCCGTCGTATGCACCGGGTCGGGATCGAGTTCATCGGTCAGCGCGTCGGCGACGAGCGAGACCACACGCGGTCCCGATGCTCGCGCGAACAGTTCGGGCACCGTGACGATCGGCAGGTCGTGTTCGATCGCGTCCGTGTCCTCGATCCAGTTGCGCAGCCGGTCGAGGTGCGTCGCCCCGGTCGAACGCCGCGACTCGGTGAGACGCGCCGCATCGACGACCGTCTGCGCTCCGGGGCCTACCGCATCGACGAGGAGTGGCATCGCCTCGTCGAGTCGATCGACGATGGCCTGCTCGCGCCGATTGAACATGGCGGGCAGCACCCGGTTGGCAATGACCGCGACGGCATGGGCGCCCGTCTCGGCGCGCAGTCGTCCGAGGAGTTCGATCGTCTCGGTGACCGGCATCTCCTCGGGTGTGGTCACGACGGCAACGCCCGTGCGAGCGGGATCGTCGAGGATGTCGAGCATCCACTGGGTCTGGTCACGCACGAGGCCGACCTGCACGAGATCGGCGATCACGCGGGGTGCACCGATCTGGCTGACGATGTGCCCGCTCGCCTCGGCGTCGACGACGACCAGGTCGTAGTTCCGCTCGCGGACCTCCCAGCAGAGCTTTCCGACTCCGAGGATCTCCTTGACGCCCGGGGCAGCATCGGCGACGAAGTCGAAGGTCGACGCCAGCGGTCCGATCCGACCCAACAGTGGGATCCGGACGAAGAGCCGCAGGTACTCGCGCAACGAGTCCTCGGTGTTCATCGCCATGGCGAACAGGTTCGGTGCCACCTCGGTCGGCTCGAACTCGAGAGGGCCGACGTCGAACGCGTTGGCGAGCGCGCCCTTCGCGTCCATCTCGCACACCAGGGTGCGGCGGCCGTGCCGTGCGGCGACATCGGCGATCGCGGCCGCGACGGTGGTCTTGCCGACCCCACCCTTGCCGGTGACCCAGAGCAGGTCGAGGTCGAGCAACCCCGGCCGTCCCGCCGGGCCCAGGTTCAGCCTCCGAAGCCGATACGGCGATCGCCGTCGGCCGAGCCGAGCTCGATGTAGGCGATCTTCGCCGACGGGATCGCGACGTCCTTGCCACGCTTGTCGGTGATCCACAGCACGTCACTCGCACCGGCCAGCGCCGCCTCGACACGCGACTTGAGATCGTCGCGGTCAGCGTCTTCGGCGAGCTCGATGTTGAGCTCGCGGGGGGCCTGGGTCACTCCGATGCGTACGTCCACGAACCCACGCTACCTGCGGCCCGGCGCGCCACTACGGTGACGGCGTGACCAGCATCGCGATTCCCCTCTTTCCCCGCTTCACGGCGCTCGACGGGATCGGCCCGTACGAGGTGCTGCAGCGCATCCCGGACTTCGACGTGACGTTCATCGGTCACGAGCGCGGCGTCGTGCGATCGGACAACGGGATGCTCGGCATCGAGGTCGACGCCACCTTCGAGGAGATGGCCACGCCCGACGTCGTGGTCTTCCCGGGCGGATTCGGAACCCGCGCACTGATGACCGACGGGCGGGTGCTCGACTGGGTGCGCACGGCCCATGCGTCGACCGCGTACACCACCTCGGTGTGCACGGGTTCGCTCGTGCTCGCCGCCGCCGGGCTGCTCGAGGGCCTGACCGCCACCACGCACTGGGGTGCCCTCGATGTCCTGAGCGAGCACGGAGCGATCCCGACCAGCGAGCGCGTCGTCGAGCACCTCGACCAGCGGATCATCACCGCGGCCGGCGTCTCGAGCGGGATCGACATGGCGCTTCGCCTCGTCGAACTGCTCGTCGATCGCACCGCTGCCGAGGCCGCTCAGCTGATGATCGAGTACGACCCGCAGCCGCCATTCGACTCGGGTTCGACCGCCAAGGCCGGCGCCGAGGTGGTCGAGCGGGTCATCGAGTACGCACAAGCCCGCCACTGACCCGCCCACCGCGATCACGTACACGATGTGCCTGGCACATCGTGTACGTCAGTCGGCGAGCGGGGCGAGCGCGGCCGCGAGGTCGTCGACGGTCCACTTGGCGGGCTGCTCGATGGTCTCGCCCATCTCCCACGAACGCACCCGCTTGACCACGCCACCCTGCGCGAAGAACGTCTCGCCGGTGAACTGACATGCCGTGCTGCTCAGGTACGCGACCAACGGCGAGATGTTGGCGGGATCCCACTCGTCGAACACGCCGTCCTTGGGGGTCATGATCTCCTCGAGACCGGGTGTGGCGAGCGTGAGGCGGGTCCGAGCACCGGGGGCGACGCAGTTGCTCTGCACGTCGTAGCGGGCGAGTTCCTTCGCCGCGATCTGGCTGAACGTGGCAATGCCCGACTTCGCCGCGCCGTAGTTCGCCTGGCCGGGATTGGAGAACAAACCCGACGTGCTCGAGGTGTGCACGAGATTGCGACGCTTGCCGCGTCCGGCCTTGTGCTCCTCGCGCCAGTACGCCGCCGCCCACCGCGTCGGCGCGAAGTGACCCTTCAGGTGCACGGCGATCACCGCGTCCCACTCGGCCTCCGTCATGTTCACGATGACGCGATCGCGCAGGATGCCGGCGTTGTTGACGACGATGTCGAGGTCGCCGAACTCGGCGATCGCGGCGTTGACGAGCCGCTGGGCACCTTCCCAGCTCGCGACGTCGTCGGCGTTGGCAATCGCATGACCGCCGAGCGCGCGGATCTCGGCGGCGACCTCCTCGGCAGGTGTCTGGTCGCTGCCTTCGCCGTCATTGGCCCCGCCGAGGTCGTTGATGACGACCTTGGCACCCTCGTCGGCGAACAGCAGCGCGTGCTCCCGGCCGATCCCGCGTCCGGCACCCGTGATGATCGCGACTCGTCCATCGAGTGAGGTCATGGTGGCTCCTTGTCGGCCGGTGACCAGCGGTCGCTGCCCACGGTTCCGGAACCGTAGCGATCCGACCTCGACCGCGTCGATTCCCGAACGGCGACGAGCGGCTACAGGAAGATCAGATCGACGGCGGTGCCGCGCGGGAACGTGGCACCCGCCTGGATCTCGTTGCCGTCGACCGACGCCGACACGAAGAGTCCCGCCGTCGTGCCGAGCAGGCCGTCGATGGTGTACCCCGCGTCGGCGAGCGCTGTCTGCGCTTCGGGATAGGTGAGGCCCGTGAGGTCCGGGAAGGCGACGAGGTCGGGGCCCTTCGACAGCTGGAACGTGACCGTGCCGCCACGATCGACGGGAGTGGCGGGCGCCGGGGTCTGGGTGACGACACGTCCGACTTCGATGTCGTTGCTGAACACGTCATCACCCTGCGCCGAGACGAGCTGCAGCGCGTCGAGTGCGGCGGTTGCCTCCGCAGCGGTGAGATTGACGAGGTCGGGAGCCGGGCGTGGTTCGGGCCCGAGCGAGGCGGTGATCACGATCGCGGTGTCGGGCAGCACCTGCGCGCCGGCGGTCAGCGCGGCATCACCTTGGACCTGCCAGCGGATCACCGAGCCGGTGGGGACCTCCTCGGAGTACTCGGCTGGCGCCTCGACCGGAACGAGGCGCAATTCCGTGAGCGTGGCGACCGCGTCGGTCAGGGTCATGCCGGTCAGGTCGGGCAGCGTGCGCAGTTCGAAGCCGTCACTCACCACGATCACGAAGGTCTCGCCCTCGTCGAGCATCTCACCGGCCGCCGGGACCGTCCGCACGACGTGGTCGATCTCGGGGACCTCGTCGCTGCGCTCGCGTTCGGTCTCGATCACCCAACCGTTGCCGGCGATCTCGTTGAGCGCGACCGACTCCTCGACGCCCGTGAGGTCCGGGACCTCGAACGACTTGGTGCGTAGCAGCAGCCAGCCGGCGTAGCTCAGCAGGCCGATGCCGACGAGCACGACCAACGCGATCACCGTGTACTTGCCCCACGGCCGCTTGGGTCGTTCCTCGTCGTAGAGCACGCCCGACGTCTGCGGCTCGCCGGATACCTCGGACAGCTCGACGGTGGGCGCTTCGGCGTCGGATGTGTCGGAGCCAGCGGCCGTGATCGGCATCACGACTGTGCCCGACGGACCGGTCGGTGCGCCCGTGGGCGAGACGTCAGCGCCGACCGGCTCGCTCCCCATGGTCGGATCGGGTTCGGAGGCCACCTGAACGGCGCCGGTCGGCGGATCGGCCAGATCGGTCAACAGCAGCAGCGGGACCGCAGCGTCCGGAAGCCCAGGGGTGGACTCGGCCGCCTGCGATTCCTCCTCCGAGACCGCTTCCGGCACAGGGTCGTCCGCAAGGTCGTCCTCGGGCTTCGCCGGTGGGGCCGGATCGACGCGGTGCGAAAGCGACGAGGCGAACAGGCTGGTGGCGAGCACCGGAATCGGCTCGGGCCGCGGAAGGGTCTCGGCGGCCGAGACGAGCGCCTTCGCGAATTCGGCCGCCGTCCATCGGTCCTCGGAGTCGGGCCGGCCGCCCCGTTCGAGCACCGACGCGAGTGACCCCATGTCGGCGGTGACCGGCATCAGTTTGCCGACACGGGCCGCCAATGTCGACACGGTCGAATCACCAGCGAAGGGCACCTTGCCCGTGATCGACTCGATCAGACACAACGACAGGGCGTACACATCGGTCTTCTCGTCGACATCGAGGCCGAGCGCCTGTTCGGGCGACGAGTAGCGCGCAACATGGGTCGCAACGGTCGCTGGTTCGTGCCACGCTTCGGCGCCGAGCAGTCGGGCCATGGCGACGTCGACGACCCGCAGGCGTGCGTCCTCGCCGAACACCAGCTTCGATGGCGTGAGCTCGGTGTGGACGATCCCTCGGCTGTGCGCGGCCTCGAGGGCCCGTGCGGCTTCGAGGCCCACCACCAGCGCCTGCGAGGGATCGAGGAGTCGGCCACGGTCGAAGAGATCGCGCAGGCTTCCGCCGCCGAGGTATTCGACGACCCAGAACAGCGTGGACTCGCCGTCGAACTCGGTCTCGCCCCACCCGAGCACCGACGCGATGTTGGGATGGTTCAGCGCCATGCCGACTTCGACCTGCCGACGGAATGCCTGGCGGAATGCGGTCGTCACGGCCAGTTCGGGCCGCACGATCTTCACGGTGACCGGCCGGTTGGCCTCGATGTCGATCGCCTCGGTGATCACCGTGTTGGCACCGGCGGTCACCACGTTCTCGATGCGGTACCGGTCGGCCAACACGCGTCCGACCACGCTGTCCACCCCTGTGGGGGTCGGATCGGGTGTGTCGGTGTCCACAGCGGGCGAAACGCTATCGGCTGAGCAAGTCGCGTGGAGGGCGGGCATCATGGACGACGTGACCGATCGTGTGACCGAACCCGACGCCGTTGCGAGCAGCAGACCCAGGCGACGACTCGATCGCGGCCTGCTGATCGCCAGCCTCGCGATCGCGGGCGGCCTGGTCCTGATCATCTTCGGATTCACCACGGCGCTCACGGGCGACGACGGGATCGATCGACCCGAGGCGATCGAGTCGGTGCAACCGGTCGAGAACGCAGTCCAGGTGCTGCAGCAGGAGCGTGTCGTCGTCGACCTCCAGGCCGGGTACGAGGCCCGCCTCGTCATCGACGGCATCGAGTTGCCGACGACGGTGATCGGCCAGTCCGACGTCGACCCCTTCGAGCAGCCGGCCCCGGGCCAGCAGGTCGAACTTCCGACGACGGCGGTGTTCGATCCGGGCAACGCGGTGATCTCGTTCCAGCCCGTCGAAGGCGCACCGATCGAGTCGTTCACCGAAGGACTCCACGAGGTCCAGGTCATCTTCTGGAGGATCGAGGACGGCCCCGAACAGGCGCTCAGCTACCGCTGGGAATTCAACGTCATCTGACGGAGTCCCCCGAGCCCTGGTCTCGGGGAACCGCGCGTGGGGGTCAGGTGGCGGGGAGGTCGCCGGTCGCCAGGAGGTGCTCGAAGCCGGCCTCGTCGAGGATCGGCACACCGAGCGTCTCGGCCTTGGTGAGCTTGCTGGCACCGGCCGACTCGCCGACCACCAGGGCGAACGTCTTCTTGCTCACACTGCCCGGGCTCTTTCCTCCGCGCGAGGTGATCGCCTCCTCCGCCTGCTCGCGGTTGTAGTTGGCCAGCGTGCCGGTCACGACGACGGCCTTGCCCTCCAGCGTCTGCGGCGTCGCCGCACGAGCCGCCGCTGCCGCCTCGGCTGCAGCCGGGTCTCCGAAACTGACGCCCGCATCGCGGAGGCGATCGATGTACGCCTGATTCGCGTCCTGGGCGAACCAGGTGACGATCGTGGTGGCGATCACCTCGCCGACCCCTTCGACCGCGGCGAGCTCGTCGACCGACTTCGACACGATCGCGTCGAGCGTGTGGAACTCGTTCGTCAGGGCGAGCGATGCCGCCGGGCCGAGGTGCCGCACGCCCAGCGCGGTCAGCAGCTTCGGCAGCGGCCGTGTCTTCGACTTCGCGATCTCGTCGACCAGGTTCCGAGCGCTCGTCGGGCCGACCCGATCGAGTTCGACGAGCTGATCGACCGTCAGCGAGTAGAGGTCGGCCGGGTCCCGGACGAGCCTGGCCGCCGTGAGCTTCTCGACCATCTGCTCGCCGAGGCCTTCGATGTCCATCCCCCCGCGTGACGCGAAGTAGGCGATCTTCTGGTCGCGCTGGGCAGGGCAGTCGGGAGCCACGCAGCGGGTGTCGGACTCGCCCTCCGGACGCACGAGCGCGTTGCCGCAGCGCGGACAGGTCGTCGGGAACACCCACGGTGTGCTGCGCTCGGGCCGCAACGACAGCACCGGTCCGACCACCTCGGGGATCACATCGCCGGCCTTTCGGACCACGACGGTGTCTCCGGGGCGAACGTCCTTGAGCGCCACCTGATCCTGGTTGTGCAGCGTGGCCATACCGACCGTCGAACCGCCGACGAAGACGGGCTCGAGCACTGCGAACGGCGTGGCGCGGCCAGTGCGGCCGACGGACACCATGATGTCGCGGCAGCAGGGTGGTGCGCTCCTCAGGCGGGAACTTGTAGGCGATCGCCCACCGCGGCGCCCGCGAGGTGACACCGAGCCGGGCGCGCTGCGCGGTGTCGTCGAGCTTGATGACGACACCGTCGATCTCGTAGTCGAGGTCGTGGCGGCGCTCTTGCCAGTGCAGACAGTGGGCGGCGACCTCGTCGATCGTGGTGAAGGTCTGCACGTGTTCGTTGACGGCGAAGCCGAGGGCGGCGGCGAACTCGAGCATCGCGACGTGGCTCGTGAAGTCCGGGCCCCCGATCACCTCGCCGAGCTGGTAGCCGAAGAAGGACAGATTGCGGCTGGCCGTCACGGTCGGATCCTTCTGACGAAGGCTGCCCGCTGCAGAGTTGCGCGGGTTGACGAAGGTCTTCTCCCCCGCTGCGACGGCGCGCTCGTTGAGCTGCTCGAAGCTCGACCGGGTCATGTACACCTCGCCGCGCACCTCGACCACCTCGGGGGCTCCGTCGGGGAGGACGTGTGGCACGTCGCCGATCGTGGCGACGTTCGCGGTGACGTCCTCGCCGACCCTTCCGTCGCCACGGGTCGCGGCCTGCACGAACCGTCCGTGCTCGTAGCGCAGGCTGATGGCGAGACCGTCGAACTTCAGCTCGCACACGAACGTCGGCTCGTCACCGTCGAGGCCCTTGGCCACACGGTCCGCCCACGCACGCAACTCATCGGCGTCCATCGCGTTGTCGAGACTCATCATCGGTACCCGATGGGTGACCGGCGAGAACGTGGTGCTGATCGCGCCGCCGACGAGCCCGGTCGGCGAGTCGTCGGAGACGAGATCGGGATGGTCGGCTTCGAGTTGGCGCAGCTCGCGTACGAGCGTGTCGTAGTCCGCGTCGCTGATCTCGGGGTCGTCGAGCGTGTGGTACCGCTCGTTGTGATAGGCGATCTGGGCCCGGAGCTCGTCGACGCGCACCGCAGGGGTGGTCGCGTCGTCAGGATGCGCTGTCATCGAGGGCCGAGGCTACGACGTGTGCACCACCCGTCGGTCACGTACACGATGTGCCTGGCACATCGTGTACGTCAGGCGCCGAGCGCGAAACGGGTGGCGGCCGACTGGTCCTGGACCCGCTTGCCGACGTCCGCGGTCAGCCGGACGATCCGGCGTGCGACCGACGCGGAGTGCATCGCCAAACCGCAGTGCGGTGTCACGATGCTCTGACGCCGCAACAGCACCGGATCGCAGCCGCGCTGCACCAGGCTGCACCACAGGTCGCTCAGTGCTCGCCACTGCCGTTCCGAGGTGGATGGAACCGGGCCGTCGGTGGGGACGACACCCCACGCGATGATGCCACCGTCGGCGAGGAAGCGGGTGAGATAGCCGACCCACTCGACGAGGTCCGGTGCGACCGGCAGCGACACGACGTTCGGCCCGGACGCCAGCAACGTCGCGACGTCGCACGGTGCGCAGCAGTGCACGCCGGTGAGCGTGGTGGCCGGCAGTGCCGCCATGGCGCTCGACATCCGGTCGATCGCCTCGTCGGGAGGGATCGGGAAGCCGGACTCCATCAGCTCGGCGAACCAGGGCTCGTCGAGCACCACCATCTGCCGCGAGTTCGGCAGTGCCTCGGTCACCACGGCGGAGAGCGCGGTGAGACGGTCGTGGACCGTCGACAGTGCGAGGTCGAAGGCCGACTCGCGGTCGAGGCCGGCACGGTGGAGCGCGACGCCGAGCGTGACCGGACCGACGAACTGCCACTTCACCGCAGCACCGTCGAGTCGGACCTTGCCGGCGAGGTCGAGGAAGGCTCGAAAGCCGGTGAACGCGTCGCGGCCGATGTCGGTGGAGATCGAGGCAAGCGGCTTCACGGAGTCCGGATCGACGGTGATGGCCCCGTCAGCGCCGATCGTCACACCCTTCACACCCACGAGCGCCTGGCCGAACATCAACTCGTCGGGTGACCGGCGCGGCAGCGTCGGGATCGTCGCGACGTCGAACTCGCCGATCGCGAACGCTGCGGCAGCTTCGGGATCGACGTGGGGGAGGCTGCCGATGCCGGCGGTCGCACCGTCGGCGAACGCGGAGCGGGCAGCGGTCTGCGTACGGACACCCACCTCGAACTCGCTCACGACACACCTCCCATCGGTGATCCCCAGTATTTTGCCAGTCCGGCGGACACCGGTCTGGGATCTCTGCATCGTTCCACGCTGCACGCGACGCGACCGAATCGGTTCGCGCGTCCGGTGATGGTCGAGCGTCACGCCGCGGAACTGATGCGTCGTCGGCAGCCTGAGTGCACGCACGGCCGCGATCGTCGGATTCGACGGCAACCTGTTGGGATGTCGACAGCTCCCGACGGATCGATCGACCGGCTGGCCCGGTTCGCGCCCTGGGTGGCGCGGGTGGCGTGGATCGTCGTCGCGGTGATCGGCGGTGGTGCCGTCGAGTCGGCGATCGACGGGCGGAGTTCGGCGGTGGCGTGGACGGCAGCGATCGGTGGGTGGACGATCTGGGCGATCGCCGCGCTCGCGCTGGCGATCGCCGCGGTCTGGTCGCTGACCGTCGTCCGGGTGGTCGTGCCATTGGGACTGGTGGCGACGGTCGGCGCGGCGATCGGCGGTGCCGACCGCGGTCGAATTGGCGCTGTTGGGTGCACCGGCCATCATCACGGCAGCGGCGGTGATGTCCGCCGAGTTCGGCCGCCGATGGGTGCAGGCGTCGGCGTACGGCGACGAGGAGCGATTCCCACTGCGGCTCCCCGTGGGCGCCGGCGCGGCGGCGGTCGTGGCGTGGTTGATGTGGGCGCCGACGATGATCGCCGGTCCGCTCCTGCTCGCCGCCGAATCCTGGATCGCGGGCGCGCTGGTGACCGCGCTGGCGCTTGGCGGTGTCGTGACACTCGGACCGCGATGGCACCGGTTGTCACGGCGGTGGTTCGTCCTGGTGCCGGCCGGGGTCGTCGTGCACGATCCCGTCGTGCTGGCCGACACCTTCCCGCTGCGAACGGCACAGGTGGCCTCGATCGGGCTTGCTCCTGCCGACACCCAGGCAGCAGATCTGACCGGACCGGCGAGCGGGTACGCCGTCGAGGTCACGACCACCGAATCGGTGACTGCGGTGTTCGCGTTCACGCCGTCGGAACCGAACGGGAAGGCGATCCACCTGCGTTCGTTCCTGATCGCGCCGAGCCGTCCTGGTCGGGTCCTGCGATCAGCCCGAACCCGCGGCCTCCCGATCGTCTGACCATCCACCCGTGTCCTCCCGGACCGTGTCCTTCCGAACCTGTCCTTCCGGACCCGACCCGAAAAGACAGGGTTGCGCGCCGGTGACGCTCAGCGGCAGATGCCGCCGCCGAGGACCCGGGTATCGGTCGGGTCGTAGGCGACGACGC
Organism: Ilumatobacteraceae bacterium; assembly: GCA_963746285.1. Taxonomy (GTDB): domain Bacteria; phylum Actinomycetota; class Acidimicrobiia; order Acidimicrobiales; family Ilumatobacteraceae; genus Sva-07. The sequence goes on from CAVVAO010000020.1 coordinate 36,196, forward strand.
TCTGACCGGGAGCGATGCGACGTTGGGGTTCACGCCAGCGCACCGAGATCGACTCGTCGACGACGGTGATGGTCGCGGGCAACGCCCGGCCGTGGGCACTGCACTGCACGAGCGCGCTCCCTCGACCGGCCCGTCGACCCAGGCCATCCGATCGACGACGAGTTCATCGCGCAACAGATCGGCGTCGGTGCCGACGGTGACGGTCGCCGAGGCGCTGTCGACGTCGATGACGTACCGCTTCGGTCCGCCGCCCGGCAGCCCGATGCCCTTGCGCTGGCCGACGGTGACCAGTTCGACCGACTCGACCTCACCGAGGTGGCGACCGTCGGTGTCCACGACCGTGCCGGAGCGAAACGGGATCCGCTCGCCGAGGAACGACGTGCGCCCGCCGGTGGAGGTGATGAAGCACACGTCCTGGCTGTCGGGCTTGGTGGCGGTGCGCAGGTCGATCGACGCGGCGAGCGCACGCAGGTCGGACTTCTGCATCCCTCCGACCGGGAACATCGTGCGGGCGAGCTGCACCTGGTCGAGCATGTGCACCACGTAGCTCTGGTCCTTCGCCGAGTCGGCGCCTCGTTCGAGCGTGTAGCGACCGGCGGCGGTCCGCCCGATGGTCGCGTGATGGCCCGTGGCGACCGCATCGAACCCGAGCAGATCGGCCCGCTCGGCGAGACGGGCGAACTTGACCGACCGGTTGCACTCGATGCACGGGTTCGGTGTGACGCCACGGGTGTGGGCGTCGACGTACGGCGCGACGACGTGCTCGTCGAAGTCGTCGCCGAAGTTGAAGACGAGGTGGTCGATGCCGAGCTGCTGGGCGACGCGCCGCGCGTCGTCGACATCGGACACGGAGCAGCATCCCGTGTCGCTGTCGCCGCCCCACAGCTTCATCGTGACACCGACGACCTCGTGACCCGCGCGCTGCAGCAGCAGCGCGGCGACGGAGGAGTCGACGCCGCCGCTCATGGCGCACATCACCTTCATGAGCCGCTCACGACGAGCTCCCGATCGCGGCCCCGGCCATCCGACGGCGCAACTGATCGACCGACGTACCGACGACATCGATCGCCCGATCGACGTCGGCAGCGGTCGTGGTGTGCCCGAGGGTGAGCCGCAGCGCCCCGAGCGCGACCGACCGGTCGACGCCCATCGCAGCGAGGACGTGCGACGGCTCCATCGCACCGCTCGCGCACGCGGACGCGGCCGACGCACACACGCCGGCTTCGTCGAGCAGGAACAGCAGCGCCTCGGACTCGATGCCGGCGATGCAGACGTGGGCCGAACCGGCCACCTTGTGCCCGCGCGGCACGGTCTCGACGACTCCGTCGAGACGGTCCTGCAGCCCGGTGACGAGCGCATCACGAAGGACGGCGAGTCGGGTGTTCTCCTCGACGCGGTCACGATCGGTGAGCTCGAGCGCAACGGCCGCGGCGACGATGCCGGCGGTGTTGTGGGTGCCGCTGCGACGTTCGCGTTCCTGCCCGCCACCGATGATCAACGGATCGACCTTCGGCCCGCCCCGTTCGACGAGCACGCCGACGCCCTTGGGACCGCCGAACTTGTGCGCGCTGAGCGAGAGCAGGTCGACATGCGGGGTGATCTCGCGCAGGTCGAGCCAGCACGCCGACTGAACCGCGTCGGTGTGCAGCAGAGCACCGGGTGCATGGCGCCGCACGACCCGGGCGACCTCCGCGATGTCGGTGACGGTCCCGACCTCGTTGTTGACCGCCATGACGCTGACGATCGCGACGTCGGACGTCGCATCGAGCACCGCCGAGAGTTCGTCGAGGTCGACACGGCCGAACGAGTCCACCCCCACCACACGTCCACGCCGGCCGAGGTGCTCCACGACGTGCAGCACCGCGTGGTGCTCGACCGCCGGGCACACCGCGACCCCGCCGCGACGAGCGACCGCCCCGGTGATCGCCATGTTGTCGCTCTCGGTACCGCAGCCGGTGAACACGACCTCGTTCGGGTGGCAGCCGACGACGTCGGCCACGGTGTCGCGAGCTTCGTCGACGGCCTGACGTGCCCGACGGGCGAAGCGGTGCGAGCCCGACGGGTTCGCGTACAGCTGCGAGAAGTACGGCATCATCGCCTCGACCGCCTCGGCGCGCATCGGCGTGGACGCCGCATGGTCGAGATAGGTGATGGCCGGCTCCGTCACCTCGGCCACGCTACCGATTGCAGCAGGGGTCTGACCCCTGCGGCAATCGCGGCCTAGCCTCGGATGGGTGCGGGGATACGACCATCGTTCGTACGGCGACGGGTTCGCCGACGTGTACGACGAGTGGTACGCCGACGTCACCGACGTCGACGCCACGGTCGCACGCATGGTCGAACTCGCCGGTGCCGGCGGGCGCGTGCTCGAACTCGGTGTCGGTACCGGACGCCTCGCGGTGCCGATGGCGGACGCGGGCCTCCACGTCGTCGGCGTCGACAGCAGCGAGGCCATGCTCGCCAAGCTGAACGAACGTGACCCCGCTCGGAGCGTCGACGCGGTGTGCGCCGACATCACCGGCGACCTTCCGGTCGGGCCCTTCGACGTCGTACTCATCGCCTACAACACGATCTTCAACCTGCTCGGTGAACACGACCAACCGCGGCTGTTCCAGCACGTCGCCGAACGGCTCGCTCCCGGCGGCGCGTTCGTCGTCGAGGCGTTCGTGCCCGTCTCCGACGGCGCCGATGGCACGACAACCGTCGTCGAAGGTGACCGTGCGATCGATGGCGGTCGACCACGTCGTGCTGTCGGTGTCGGTCAACCGCCCGAACGAACAGCTGGCCGAGGGTCAGTTCGTGCAGTTCTCGCAGGACGGCGGCGTGCGGCTGCGGCCGTGGTCGATCCGCTGGGCGACGCCCGAACAGCTCGACGCCATGGCGATCGCGGCCGGGCTGCGACTCGACGCGCGATTCGGCGACATGGCCGGCACGGCGTTCACGGACGACAGCGCGCAGCACGTCTCGATCTACCGCCGAGCGGGCGACGGCGTGGCAGCCGGATGACGACGCCGAAGTTCGGCCTCGGGGTTCCCAACGGCGGCGACTTCGCCGACCCGCGCCGTCTCGCTGAACTCGCCGCTGCCGCCGAAGCGTCCGGGTGGGACGGCTTCTTCCTGTGGGACCACGTCATCCGCCGCCGGCCGTGGCAGCCGATGGTCGATCCCGTGGGTGTCGCTCGCCGCGGTCGCGGTGGCGACCGAGCGGATCATCCTCGGGCCGATGGTGACCCCGCTCGCACGACGGCGGGTGTCGGTGGTCGCACGGCAGTCGGTGACGCTCGACCGGCTGTGCGACGGCCGCCTGCGACTCGGCGTCGGCCTCGGCGCGCCCGACGACGAGTTCACACGGTTCGGCGAGAGCGCCGATCCGAAGCGTCGGGCGCAGTTGCTCGACGAGTCGCTCGAGGCGTTGCAGCTGCTGTGGTCGGGCGCGGCGGTCTCCTACCGCGGCGACCTGGTGACCCTCGACGACGTCGAGTTCCGCCCCACCCCGGTCAACGGCCGCATCCCGATCTGGGTCGCCGGTGGCTGGCCGGGCGGCGCGCCCTTTCGCCGAGCTGCACGCTTCGACGGCGTCTGGCCGGTCGCGAAGGTGGGCGGCTACCTGCAGCGTCGACGAGTTCGTCGAGTGCGTCGCCGAGGTCCAGCGCCTCCGCGACACCGACGATCCGTTCGATGCGTGCTTCGTCGACCGCAGCCCGGGGCCGGCGACGCCGACGACCACCGACAAGATCGACCGACTCGTCGAGGGCGGGATGACGTGGTGGATCGACTCGCTCGACGATCCGACGGTCCCGTTCGAACGACACCTCGATCGCGTCCTGGCCGGACCTCCGAGCTGACGTGCGCAACCGGCACGTTTGCGTCGCGATTCTGATGGGACGGGTCACCGAATCCGCAACGCGAACGTGAAGTGACCGGGCCCGGCGGGCTGACCTGGCCAACCGATCACGGGGTACCGTTGGCGGCGCCATGGCGTACCGCTACCTCTGGACCCCGCAACAGCTCGGCCCCGTCGAGGTGCGCAACCGCATCGTGTTCTCCGCGCACCTCACGAACTACGCACGAGACGGGCTGCCGACCGAGCAGCACGCCGCCTACTACGGCGCCGCGGGCCGCGGGTGGCACCGGGCTCATCATCACCGAGGAGCACTCGACCCACCCGACCGACTGGCCGTACGAGAAGCTGATCCACGGCTTCCACCGCGACGTGATCCCCGGCTACCGCACGATCACCGACGCCGTCCACCGCCACCGCGTCCCGATCTTCGCCCAGATCAACCACAACGGCGGCCAGGCCTCCTCGATGTACTCGCGGCTGCCGGTCTGGGCGCCGTCGCCGGTCGCCGACCCGCTGTTCCGCGAGGTCCCCAAGGCGGTCACCCACGCCGAGATCGACGAGATCGTCGCCGGCTACGCCCTGGTCGCCGAACACTGCGCCGAGGGCGGGTTCGACGGCATCGAGCTGCAGTGCTCGCACAGCTCGATCGTGCGTGGCTTCCTCTCCCCCGCCACCAACCACCGCACCGACGACTACGGCGGGTCGCTCGAGAACCGGGCTCGGCTGCTCGTCGAGATCGTCGCCGCGGTGCGCGAGGCGATCGGACGCGGCCTGGCGCTCGGCGTGCGGATCTGCGGCGACGAGCTGATCGAGGACGGCACCACGATCGACGACGCGGTGCGCATCGCCGAGATCGTCGAGGCCACCGGGCCAGGTCGACTACATCAACACCTCGATCGGCGTCGCCACGGCGAGGCTGTTCATGATCGAGGCGTCGATGCACATCCCGCCCGGCTACGCCATGTTCATCCCCTCCGCGATCCGCAAGGCCGTCGATCTGCCGGTCGTCGGCGTGGGCCGGTTCAAGGATCCACTCCAGGCCGAGCGGGCGCTGGCCGAGGGCCACTGCGACCTCGTCGGCGTGGTGCGCGGGCCAGATCGCCGACGCCGACTTCGCCGCCAAGGCCCGCGCCGGCGCGACCGACGAGACCCGGCTGTGCCTGTCGTGCAACCAGGAGTGCGTCGGCCGGATGGGTCTCAACCGGTGGCTCGGCTGCATCGAGAACCCGCGCACCGGTCGTGAGTCCGAGGGCGTCGGCTCGGTCAGGATGACGTCGAAGCCGAAGTCGGTGATGGTCGTCGGCGCCGGTCCGGCCGGGCTGCAGGCGGCGATCGCCGCTCGCCGCAACGGCCATCAGGTGACGGTGTACGAGAAGGAGGCGGTGGCCGGCGGCCAGGTCCGGCTCGCGGCGTCGGTGCCGAACCGGGCCGAGTTCGGCGACATGATCCGCAACCAGCTCACCGAGTGCCGGCGCCTCGGCGTCGAGTTCCAGTACGGGATCGGGGTGTGGCCGGGACTGGTCGAGGAGCAGCGACCCGACCACGTGATCGTCGCCACCGGCGCCGAAGCCGCGCGCCCGTAGTGGGTGCCCGACGACGTCGACAACGTCGTCGACGTCCGCGAGGTGCTCGACGGCTCGGCGCAGCCGTTCGGCGACGTCGTGGTGATCGACGAGATCGGCTTCCACCACGCGACCTCGACCGCCGAGGTGCTCGCCGATCGCGGCTGCGACGTCGAGATCGTCACGCCGGGCATGGTCGTCGGTCAGGACCTCGGCATCACGCTCGACATGGAGAACTGGTGGATCCGCGCCGGCGAGAAGGGGATCGTGCAGACCACCGATCTCGTGCCGATGGCGATGGAGGGCCGCACGCTCACCCTCCTGCACCACCCGACGGGCACCAACGTGACCCGCACGCCCGACTGGGTCGTGCTCGCCGTGCACGCCAACCCCGTCGAGTGGCTCTACCACGATCTGAAGGCCGCCGGCGTCAGCGTCGAGCGGGTCGGCGACTGCGTCGCCCCCCGCCGCGCCCACGCCGCCGTCGTCGAGGGCGAACGCGCCGGCGCCGCCGTCTGATCACGCCAGGGGTCAGACCCCAGGCGTGATCGTGCAAGACTCGCGACGTGATCGACATCGACGCGGCACTGGCCGCACTCTCACTCGACGACAAGTGCCGCCTCGTGGCCGGCGAGACCACGTGGCGCACGCACGCGTTCCCCGAGGCCGGCGTCCCGCAGATCAAGATGTCCGACGGACCCAACGGTGTCCGCGGCGAGGGCCACGGTGGAGCAGGAACGCCCGGCGTGGTGGTGCCGTCGGGCATCACCACGGGCGCGACATGGGATCCCGATCTGGCCGCCGAACTCGGCGCGCTGCGTCGGCATCGAAGCGATCCGCAAGGGCGCACACATCGTGCTCGGCCCCACCGTCAACCTGCATCGCACGCCCGTCGGGGGACGCACGTTCGAGTGCTACAGCGAGGATCCCGAGCTCAGCGGCTCGCTCGGATCTGCCTGGGTCCGCGGCGTCCAGTCACACGACGTGGCCGTCACCGTCAAGCACTTCGTGGCCAACGACACCGAGGTCGAACGGATGACCGTCGACGTCGACGTCGACGAGCGCACGCTCCGCGAGCTCTACCTCCGACCGTTCGAGCGCACCGTCAAGGAAGCGGGCGCCTGGGGCATCATGAGCTCGTACAACAAGGTCGCCGGCGAACACGCCGCACAGAACCGACGGCTGCTCACCGAGATCCTGCGCGACGAGTGGGGCTTCGACGGTTTCGTCGTGTCCGACTGGTACGGCGTCCACGAGGCCGCCCCCGCGGCGAACGCCGGCCTCGACCTGGAGATGCCCGGACCGGTGCGCGTCTACGGCGACAAGCTGGTGGCCGCGGTCGAGCGGGGCGACGTCGACGAGGCACAGGTCGATCGGCTCGTGCGCGACCTGCTCGTACTCGCCAACCGGGTGCGCGCCGACGAGCGCTCGGCCGACCGAGCCGAGGAGTCGGTCGACGACCCGGACGAGCGGGCGCTCACCCGACGTGCGGCGATCGCCGGCACCGTGCTGCTGCGCAACGAGCCCCGTCAGGCCGGCGCCGCGCCCGTCCTCCCGGTCGACGCGACCGACGATCCGGCGGTCGCGGTGATCGGCCCGAACGCGGCGATCGACCGGTGCATGGGCGGTGGTTCGGCCAGCCTCACCCCGTTCCGCCACCGCACGTTGCTCGCAGGCGATCACCGACCGCCTCGGCCCGGGCACGGCGACCGATGCCGAGATCGTGTACGAGACCGGTGTGCGCATCGACCGGCTCACCCCGGTCGTCCGCAAGGGCCAGCTCGCTCAGCCCGACCGGCGACCCGGGACTCACCGTCTCGTACGTCAACGGCAGCGACTGGACCGCCGATGTCGTCCTCGAACAGCCGACACCGACCACGCTCGTCCGATTCTTCGGATCGGTTCCCGCGGGCGTCGACCCACGGAAGTTCTCGGCCCGGATCGAGGGCTCGTTCGTCCCCGACGTCGACGGGCCGCACACGATCGGCGTCGTGACCACCGGCCCGATGGCCGTCGCGGTCGACACCGGCAACGGCCTCGAGGAGGTGCTCGACGATCGGGACATGTCGCTGCCGCGCAGCGAGGAGTTCTTCGGCTACGGGAGCATCGAGGTCACCCACGACATCGAGTGCCGCGCCGGCCAGGCCGTTCCGCTGGACATCGGTTTCGCAACAGCGTCAGGCAACGGGTTCGCCGCGATCCGCGTCGGGATCCGCCCGCCGGAACCGGCCGACCTGATGGACCGGGCCGTTGCCGCTGCCGCCGACGCCGACCTCGCGGTGGTGATGGTCGGCACGAACGACGAGTGGGAGACCGAGGGTCACGATCGCACGACGATGGACCTGCCCGGCCGCCAGGACGAACTCGTCCGCCGCGTCGTCGCGGCGAATCCGAACACGGCGGTGATCGTGAACGCCGGATCGCCGGTGACGATGGACTGGGCCGAGCCGGACGATCCGGGTTCGGCACCTGCCGTTCTCACGTCGTTCTTCGCCGGCCAGGAACAGGCCGAGGCACTCGTCGACGTGCTCCTCGGTGTCGCCGATCCCGGCGGCCGTCTGCCCACGACCATCCCGAAGCGCCTCATCGACCATCCCGCGTACCTCTTCCTCGCGCCCGACCACGACAGCACCGGGGCCGGCACCCAGCGCTACGGCGAGGGCCTGTTCATCGGCTACCGCGGGTACGACGCCCGCGAACTCGCTCCCCGGTTCGCCTTCGGCCACGGCCTGAGCTACGGCGCCGCCGACTGGGGTGAGCCGACCGCCTCGGCCACGACGATCGCGGTCGGCGACACGGTCGACGTGACGGTGCCGGTGACGTGCCACCGGCGAACCGCGACGCGACCGTCGTCGTCCAGGGCTACGTCGCGCCGGTGGCACCGATCGGCCGTCCGACCGCCCGAAGGAACTGAAGTCGTGGGCCAAGCTCGTGGTCCCGGCGGGCTCCACAGTCGGACGCGACGCTGCACTTCGGCCCCGAGGCGTTCCACCACTGGGACACCGCGACCGCCGGCTGGCTGATCGAACCGGGCGAGTACGACCTCGTCATCGGCGCCTCGGCCGACGACGAACACGCCCGCATCCGCATCACCGTCACCTGACCGCAACTCACCCGCCCAGCGATGAGCCAACCGCCCGAATAGCGACACTTCGCTCATCGCACACCGGAGACCTGACCCAGCGATGAGCCAACCGCCCGAATAGCGACACTTCGCTCATCGCAGACCGGAGACCTGACGGGCGGAGCGATCGAGGGCGACAGGCCGACGATGGCCGCTAGCGTCGGAGCGTCATGGTCGGCATCGTCGCCAACATCATCACCGACTTCACCGACTGGATCGACGAGTTCTCCGCGAACTGGTGGTTCCTGCTCGTCATCTTCGCGGTGGCGCTGCTCGACTCGGTGCTCCCGATCGTCCCGGGCGAGACGACGGTCATCGCGGGCGGCGTCGCTGCCGGCGCCGGCAATCAGAGCCTGGCCCTCGTGATCTTCGCCGGTGCGTCCGGCGCCTTCATCGGCGACAACCTCGCGTACTCGATCGGCAACCACTTCGAACCACGGGTGCGGGCGTGGGCCGCACGCAAACCGAACCGTGCGGCCCGGCTCGATTCGGCCGGGCGCCAGATCAAGAAGCGCGGCGGGATGCTGCTCGTCACGGCCCGATTCATCCCGGGTGGGCGCAGCATCCTCACGATCTCGTCGGGCATCACCCAACAACCACGAGTGTGGTTCGCGACCTGGGTGGCGATCGCGGTGACGATCTGGGCGACGTACGCGGCCGTGCTCGGCTACCTGTTCGGACAGGCGTTCGAGGACAACCACACCGCGGCGTTCTGGCTGGCGTTCGGCACGGCCCTGTCGATCACCCTGCTCGTCGAGGTGATCCGCTGGATCAGGGATCGCCGAGCCGCGAGCAGGGCGATACCGGCCGTCGCAGTGATTGCGCACGCCGACGACGCCGACCGTACGCTGGGCGGATGATCGCTCTGGTCCCGGTTCGCGACGGCGTGCTGCCCGCCGGCGCACCCGACGCGATCGCCGAGGCCGGCGGCCGCGTCGTGATCGCCGGATCGGGGACCGCCGACGCCGCCATCGACGGGCTGGCATCGCAGGTGTACCTCGCCGAACTCGGCCCCGTCGAGATCGCACGCTGGACCAACGCCCTGGCATCCGCCGTCGCCAATCTCGCCGACAGCGACATCGTGGTCCTCCCCCACTCACCGGACGGCCGCGACCTCGCCCCCCGCCTGGCCGCAGCACTCGAGCGACCGCTGCTCGCCGGCGCTACCGAGGTCGGCGCCCACCGCGTCCGTGTCGCCGCGCCGCGGCGGACTCGAACTTCACGAGCTCCGGCCGACCGGTCCGTTCGTCGCCACGCTGCAACCGGGCACCCGCGGCGGCCTCACGCTCGGCACGCCGCCCGAGGTGCACCAGCTCGATCTCGATGCCGCCACCATGCCTTTCGGGTCGGGTCCGAAAAGACGGGTCCGAAAGACTGGCGAGACGCACGACGCGCAGGTGGTCGAGGTGTTGCCGCCCGACGTGATGACGATGGACCTCACCGAGGCGAGCCGGATCGTGGGCGGTGGCGCCGGCCTCGACAGCAATGATCGCTTCGTCCAACTCGACCGATTCGCGGTCGCCATCGGGGGCGTGATGGGAGCCACCCGGGTGATCACCGACCGCTCGTGGGTGCATCACGACCGTCAGATCGGCACGACCGGCGTGGTCGTCGACCCCGAGCTGTACCTGTCGTTCGGTGTGAGCGGCGCCGTCCAGCACACGAGCGGGCTCGGCCAACCCGACCACATCATCAGCGTGAACACCGATCCGCACTGTCCCGATGATGTCGATGTCCGACCTCGCGATCGTCGCCGACGCCAACGAGACGCTCGAGGAACTGCTTCGTCAACTCGACGCCACCGACGCGACGCGGGAGACCTCGTGACCCTCGACGCCATCGTGGTGGGCGCCGGACCGGCGGGGTCGGCGGCCGCCACGGTGCTGGCCCGCAAGGGCTACTCGGTGATCCTGCTCGAACGGGGTTCGTTTCCCGGGTCGAAGAACATGTACGGCGGCGTGGTGTACCCGCGCATCCTCGATCAGCTGCACCCCGAATGGTGGAACGACGCGCCGATCCAGCGCTGGATCACCCGCCGCTCGACGATGGTGCTCACCGACACCCAGGCGCTCACGGTCGACTTCCGCTCGGCCAACTGGGGCCGACCTCCCTACAACGGCGCCACCGCGTATCGCCCCGACTGGGACCACTGGCTGGCGAGCAAGGCCGAGGCCGACGGTGCCCAGCTCGTCTGTTCCACCACCGCCACCGGCCTGCTGCGCGACGCGGGCGGCCAGGTCATCGGCGTCACCACCGACCGCCCCGACGGCGACCTGCACGCTCGCGTCGTCATCGCCTGCGACGGTGTGAACAGCTTCCTCGCCAAGGAGGCAGGTCTGTACGGCGAGGTCGACGCCGCCAACTACACCGTCGGCGTCAAGGAGACCATCGCGCTGCCCAAGCACGTGATCGACGAGCGCTTCGGCGTGCGCGATCGCGAGGGGGTCGACATCGAGATCCTCGGTGGCACATCGGGCGTGAACGGCGGAGGGTTCGTCTACACGAACCTCGACACGCTCGCCGTGGGCGTGGTGCTGAAGCTCCCCAAGCTCGCCGCCCAGCAGCTGCGGCCCGAGGAGATCATCGCCAACCTCAAGGTCACACCCGGGCATCGCCCCGCTGGTCGAGGGTGGCGAGATCAAGGAGTACTCGGCCCACGTCATCCCCGAGGCCGGCCTGTCGATGATGCCGAAGATGACCGGCGACGGGATGTTGGTCGCCGGTGACGCCGCGGCGTTGTGCCTGGCGGCCGGCATCTGGCTCGAAGGCGTGAACTTCGCGATGGCGAGTGGGATGTACGCCGCCGAGGCCGCCGCCGAGGCGCTCGCCGCGAACGACACCTCGGCCGACGGGTTGGCCGGATACGAACGGCGCCTGAACGACACGTTCGTGCTCCGCGACCACCGCAAGCTCCGTCGCGCCCCGTCGCTCGTGCTGTCCGATCGCGTTCAGCATCTCTATCCAGACATGATCGCCAATACGGTGGAGCGCATGTTCCGCGTCGACAATCCAGCACCCAAGCCGGGCCTGCGGCGCATGCTCGACGAGGAGCGCAGACGCGCCGGCGTCAAGCTCAAGGATCTGGCGCGCGACGCTCTCGACGGCCTGCGGAGTTTCGGGTGAGCGAGCGCTGGCCCGAGCTCTCGTTCGAGGACCTGATCGGCACGACCCGCTTCGACGTCCACGAGCGCGCCCACATCACCGTCGACGACGAGATCTGCGCCGACTGCTCGACCCGCGGTTGCGTGGTCGCCTGCCCCGCCAACCTGTTCGTGCCGACGAGCGACGGCGGGATCCTCTTCAACTACGAGCAGTGCTTCGAATGTGGCACGTGCTACCTGGTGTGCAACGAGGAAGGCGCCATCACCTGGACCTATCCCGAGGGCGGCCACGGCGTCGTCTTCAAGCGAACCTGACGGCGCGATGGGGACCTCGTGACGATCGCCGTCTGCTGGAAGTGGGTGTCGCTCGACCGCGAGCGTGAAGCCGACCGACGGTGGTCGGGTGTCTCTGCCGCCGACGAGGCGGCGCTCGAGGTCGCGCTGGGCCTCGCCGAACGAGCCGACGAGACACCCGGCGCGCCCCCGAGTGAGGTCACGGTGATCTGCCTCGGACCGCCGAGCGCAGACGACGTGCTGCGCGACGCCATCGCGGCCGGAGCCACCGCTGCCGTGCGTGTCGACGCCTCGACCGAACTCGACAGCCAGGTCGTCGCCGTCGCACTCGCCGAACACCTCGGCGACCGGGATCTCGTCGTGTGCGGCGACTACTCGCTCGATCGCGGCACCGGCTCCGTCCCGGCGTTCCTCGCCGGCGAGCTGTCGATGGCCCAGGCGCTCGGGCTGGTGGAGGTCGACCTCGACCGCAACGACGCGGGCACGCGGTCCCCGGAGACCCGGGCTCGGGGAACCACGACCGCCCTGCGCGTCGTTCGGCGTCTCGACGGCGGGCGGCGCGAGATCCTCGACGTGACCCCGCCGGCGGTGCTGTCCGTCGAGGGCTCGACCGCGTCGCTGCGCCGTGCGTCGCTGGCGGCGTCGCTGGCTGCTCGCACCGCACCGGTCACGACGGTTCGCGGACCACATGGCCGCCTCCCGGAGGCCGAGATCCACCCGTACCGGCCGAGGGCACGCGTCCTGCCCGCCCCCAAGGGTCGGTCGCTCGACCGCGTCCGCCAGATCCTCGACGTCGGCGGCAGCGACACACACGCCGAACTCGTCACGCTCGACGCACCGGCGGCCGCGTCGAAGATCCTCGACCAGCTCCGCAGCTGGGGGTACCTCGATGCTCCTGCATCGGGACGCCCCGGAGCGCGCTGAGCCGCCGCGATGCGACTGGGCGACGCGACGTGGCCGGAGGTCCACGGCATCACACGACGGCGTACCGACGAAGAGGCACCCGCGCCCATCGTGTTGATTCCGGTCGGCTCGACCGAGCAGCACGGACCCCACCTCCCGCTCGCGACCGACACGATCATCGCCGAGGAACTCGCCGGGCGGGCGGTCCACCACACCGATGGCCTGATGATCGGCCCGACGATCGGTGTGACATCGTCCGGTGAGCACGCCGGCTTCCCGGGCACGCTGTCGATCGGTTCGACGGTGACCACCTCGGTGATCGTCGAGTTGGTCCGCAGTGCCGACTGGGCTGCGGGCGTCGTACTGGTCAACGGTCACGGCGGGAACCACGCCTCGATCTCCGAGGCCGTGGCGATCGTCACCGCGGAGGGGCGTCGCGCCCTCGCCTGGTCGCCGAAGTGGCCGCAACGTCGCGACGGCGGGCCTGCCGATCTCCACGCGGGGCGTATCGAGACCTCGATGATGCTGGCGATCGATCCCGGCCTGGTGCGACTCGAACTCGCCGAGCGAGGCGCCGACGCCACGATCGCGGAACTCCGTGAGCGGGGCGTGCGCGCCGTGAGCGCCAGCGGTGTCCTCGGTGACCCCGACGGTGCGTCCGGTCGGGAGGGCGAACGGTTCATCACCGCGTTCGTCGCCGACCTCGTCCACCAGATCGAGCGCTGGCGACCGCTCGACCCTCCGGCACGGATGGCTGAGGTGCGGCTCCGAGTCGACGGGTCCTGGCAACGGTTCGGCGACGCCGTGCTGGCGGGGTCGCCGCTGCGCCTCTTCCGCCTGACCGCAGGCGGCGTCGCGGTCGCCGAGGACATCGAAGCAGGCCGCGAGGTGCGCCGCTCGACCTTGACCGACCGTCTCACCGACGCCGGCGCGGCACATCCGATGCCAGCGACCGCGTCGTCGCAACGGTTCTCCGTCGATGACGTCACCGTGGTCACACCACAGCTCGGCGGCGTCGCCCACGACGACGGGCGCCTCACCGTCGACGACGGATCCGTTCCCCCGCTCGCCTCGGCAAGCGTACGGCTCGACGCCAACCGAGGTCCCGCAGCGGCGCGGAATGCCGCGAGACCGCTCGTCGCCACGCCGCTCGTCGCGTTCGTCGACGCCGACGTCACCACGTCGCGACGGGAGTGGTTCGTTCCGTTGCTCTGGCATTTCGACGACCCTCGGGTCGCGATGGTCGCTCCCCGGGTACGGGGCGAGGTCCGGTCGCCGCTCGACCTCGGTGATCAGCCGGGTCGGGTCCGCGCCGGAACCCGGGTGAGCTACGTGCCGGGCGCGGCGCTGGTGGTGCGTGTCGAGGCGCTCGACGCGATCGGGGGCTTCGACGAGCGGCTGCGCTTCGGCGAGGACGTCGACCTGGTCTGGCGTCTCGACGACGCCGGATGGCACTGCCGCTACGACCCCGCCGTGACCGTGTGGCACGAGCCACGCGACACCTGGCGGGCACGACTCCGCCAACACGCCGGCTACGGGACTTCCGCCGCGCCGCTGGCGTTGCGACACCCGAGGGCCTTGTCGCCGCTGCACGTGAACGGCTGGACCGCAGCGACGTGGTCGATGGCGCTGCTGGGTTGCGTCGCGGGAGCGCTCGCGTTGGGAGCGGGCAGCAGTGCGGCCCTCATCCGCAAGCTGCCCGACGTACCGCCCCGCGCCTCGTTCGGGCTGGCGGTGCGCGGCCACCTCCTCGCGGGTCGACAGATCGCCGAGTCGGCTCGCCGGGTCTGGTGGCCGATCCTCGTCGTTGCGGCGCTCGTGTCTCGTCGCGCCCGCTGGTGGGCGGCGCTCGCACTGTTGAGCGATGTGCGCCGCGCCCCGACCGACCTCGCGTACGGCTGGGGGGTGTGGGTCGGAATGCGCCGCGTGCGCACGCTGGCGCCGCTGGTGCCCCGCCTCAGCGCATGGCCGGGGCGTCAGCGGACACGTGCGTGAACCGAGCGACGTCCGTGGCGGCGGGCACTTCCTCCCGAGCCTCGACGATCGCGCCGCCGCAGCCGGTCGCTGATGTCGTTGCAGTCGGCACAGCCCCAGATCGCGCTGTAGGCGATGCAGCCGAGACAGATCGCGAAGACGGCTTCGAGCGTGGCGGCCACCGCGAGCAGCCCCGTCAGCACCAGCGCGACGCTCGGGTGCACCGAGCGCCCACGCGAGCGATGCCGACGCCGTGAAGGCGAGCCCGATCGCCTGCGCGAAGCGCTTCGGCCGAGCCGGGAACCTGCCGCGATTCGAACCCTGGTCGGCGGCGATGCAGCTGTCGCTCGACTGCAGGGGTGGCGATCCTGGTGACGAACTGTCCGAGCGGCGAGAGGGTCGGTCCGGTGGCCACGCGTGCGAGGAAGCCGTAGGTGAGCGGCACGAGCACCCACCACTCGCGCACGACGAGGAACACGATCGCCTGGGCCACGACACCGGCGGCGACGAGGCGGGCCGAGGTCTCGTTGACCGGGTCCGGAAAGCTCAGCAGTCCTCGCAGGTTCACCTCGGAAACGCTATCGCCGACAATCCCGATCAACAAGGTCGGGATTCGTGGAGCCATCGAGTGCGTCGCTCCCGCGGCGACGACTCGCCAGTAGCGTCGCCGACGTGACGATCACCCTCACTGTGCGCACCGCGTCGTGGCGGGCTCACGTCGCACGCGTCGCGAACACCGTCGAGGGACTCGTCCCCGTCGTGAAGGGCAACGGCTACGGGTTCGGACGCGTCGCCCTCGCCGAGATCGCCGCCGAGTTCTGCGACACCGTGGCGGTCGGCACCGTGCACGAACTCGACGGGTTGCCCGACCGATCTCCACGCGGTCGTCCTCACGCCGACGCTCGTCTGCGCCGGCATCGACGGACCCGGTGCTGACCGTCGGCCAACGGGCCCACCTCGAGTGCCTCGACGGATGGGACGGCAGGGTGCTCGTCAAGCTCGAATCGTCGATGCACCGCTACGGCGGAGGCATCGAACTGGTCGACGTCGCCCGGGAACGAGGCCTGGACGTGATCGGCGTCAGCATCCACCTTCCCCTGGCCGGATCGCCCGCCGAGCATGCCGACGAGATCCGCACGACGATCGCCGAGGTCGACGCCGACCTCCCGGTCTGGCTCAGCCACCTCGATCCCGCGACGTACGACTCACTGCCCGCGACGCACACCTATCGCCTCCGCCTCGGTACGTCGCTCTGGCACGGCGACAAGTCCACGTTGCAGCTGCACGCGGACGTCCTCGACGTCCGAGCGATCCGCGCCGGCGAGCACGCCGGCTACCACCAGGGCCCGGTCGGCGACGACGGCCACCTCGTGATGATCGGCGCCGGCACGGCCAGCGGGGTCACGGCACTGCCCGACGGCCGCAGTCCGTTCCACTTCGAACGGCGGCGGCTTCGACTCCACGAGGCCCCCCACATGCACACCTCGATGGCGTTCGTCCCCGCCGGCGATCCCGTTCCCGACATCGGCGAGCGCGTCGACGTGCAGCGGCCGCTCACGATGACGACCGTCGACACCGTCGACTGGATCTGAACGACGGGTCTCTCGGTGGGCCTGAGCGTTCCGACCTCGACGTTCGCCGACACCGCTCCGTCCGCCCGGCTCGCGGGACCCGACGTGGTCCGCGCCGTCGCCCTGATCGGCGTGGTCGTCATGAACTTCCACGGCTACCTGATCCTGCGCGCCATCGATTCGGGTGAGCGTCGATGCTCGCACCGGATGGCTCGACGAGCTCTTCGATCCGTGGGACGGGCCGCTGTCGACACGCTTCGCGGCGACATTCGTCCTCGTCGCCGGCGTCGGCGTGACGCTGCTCACACGGCGCGCACTCGGCGATCCCGCACGCGTCAGGGAGATGCGATGGCGCCTGGTCCGGCGCGGCGTGCTGCTGTACGTCGTCGGACTGCTGCTCGAACAGATCTGGCCGGGAACGATCATCGTCTACTACGGGGTGATGTTCGTGCTGGCGGCAGGAATCTTCACCTGGCGGTCGCGATGGATCGTCGCGACCGGGGTCATCACCGCGGTCGCCTCCACGCCTGCTGCGGTCGTGGAGATTCGACCGTGCCCGCAACGGCGCGTCGACGAGTTGGCTCACGTCGCCCGGCGACGACTCGATCCGCCGTTACGTCTTCGACGTGTTCGTCAACGGGACGCACCCGTTGCTGCCGTGGTTCTCGTTCCTCTGCGCGGGGATCGTGCTGGGCCGGATCCTGCCGTTGCGGTGGTGGCGGCGGGCGACCGTCAGCGTCGGGCTCGCATCCGTGTCGGGCGCGTGGATCCTGTCGGCGCTCCTCGCTTCCGGCGCAGGCGACGTCGACGGCCTCGCAGGGGTCGATCTTCTCGACGGACCCGCTCGACCGCAGCATCGTCTACGTGGCGAGCGCGTTGGGCACGGCACTGCTCGCGTACGCCGCGATCGACTGGCTGGCCGAGCGCTTCCCAGGGCGACCGACCCGTTGCGCCGCGCCGGACAGCTGACGCTGTCGCTGTACCTCGCCCACGTCTTCGTGTTCAACCTGCTGGTCGACTGGCTCGGATGGATCGAACCGGCCGGCACCTCGCGCGGCGTTGCTCTTCGCCGCAGGTTTCTGGGTGGCAGCGATCGCCCTGGCAGCGTGGTGGCAGCGCCGATTCGGACGGGGCCCCGCCGAGTACGTCTACCGGGCGTTCGGCGGCTGACTGCGTGAACTCGACGAACGACGCCGTGCTGCACGCCGGAGTCCTCGCCATCCCACCGCGCCCGCGCCGACGAGCGGACCCTGTTCGCCCAACCTCGACGGCGTGATCCGTGCCCCTCGACTGTACGGCTGGCGCGCGTGTTCGTCGAGCGACACCTGAGCAGCGTGGAAGAACGTCGACCCGAAGCCGAGTGCCACGCTTCCGCCGACCACGACGAGCGACAGGTCGAACGCGTTGCACATCGACGCCGCAGCACGCCCGACGAGATCGCCGGTGCGCTGCATGATCTGGTACGACGGCTCGGACACCGGACGACCGGTGATGGCGTCGATGGCCTGGCCGGACGCCTCGGCTTCGAGGCACCCCTGGGTTCCGCACGTGCAGCGACGCCCACCCGGTTCGACGATGAAGTGACCGATCTGGCCGGCGTAGCCCGATTCGCCGTCGAGGAGGTCGCCGTCGAGGATGATGCCGCCCGAGACGCCG
Source organism: Ilumatobacteraceae bacterium (assembly GCA_963746285.1). GTDB lineage: Bacteria > Actinomycetota > Acidimicrobiia > Acidimicrobiales > Ilumatobacteraceae > Sva-07. Next base: position 54,224 of record CAVVAO010000020.1, read on the forward strand.
GCCGACACGGTGATGGCGCAGAAGTTCGGCTGACCGCGAGCAGCGCCGAGCCAGCCTTCGGCGAGCGCCAGCGCCTTCGCATCGAGGTCGCCGTACACCGCGTGTCCGGACAGCTCGACGAGGCGTGACCGCAGCGGGAAGTCGCGCCAGCCGGGCACGCTGAGCGGCGACACGAGCTCGAGACCCCGGCTGGCGTGGGCTCCGCTGGTGACACCGAGACCCCGCACGTTCACCGAGTGCCGGGATCCGGCACGTTCGAGCATCTCGGTGACGATCGACGCGAGCGCCGTGTACTGCGATTCGGGGCCGACGTCGGCTTCGATGAGTGCCCGGGCCCGATCGATCAGCACCCCACGCGTGGTGACCAGACCGGTCTGGAAATGCGTGGCGCCGACATCGACCGCCAGCACGACATCGCCGAGCGGCTCACTCGAGGCGGGGCTCGGTGTAGCGTCGGGGTCGACCGGTTCGGCAGCGACATCGGACATCGGTCAACGAACGGTAGCGCCGCCCGGCAACGAGCGTCGTGAGAACGCACTTGACTCCGAAGGGGCTCGTGCCGATACCTCCATCGCCATGTCTCCGCCCGCAGCGACTTCCGGACGCGTTCCGCGTCGTCCGCTCCGTCGAAGCGCTGGCACGCTCGACGGCCGCGGTCGTCGCGGTCGCGGTGACTGCCGGGGTCGCCTCGCCGATCGTTCGCGCCGACGACACGGCACCCACATCGAGCACTGCCACCACCACACCCACGACCGCTCCGGCACCGCCGCCTCCGCCGCCCGTCCCCCCGGCGCCAGCCACGACCGCCGCCACCGCGACGCCGACCACGAACGCTCCCGCACCCACGACGACCGCACCGCCACCGACGTCCACCACGATCGCGCCGGCCGCACAGAACGTCATCGCGTATCCCAGCCAGATCGCCAACATTCTCGCCACCATCCGTTACGTCGAATCTCGCGGCAACTACACCGTGGTGCCGAACAAGGGTCGGGCGTCGGGTGCCTACCAGTTCATCACCTCGACCTGGGACGGCTACGCCGGCTACCCCGAGGCCTACCTGGCACCACCGGAGATCCAGGACGAGCGAGCGGCCGCCGACGTCAACCGGTTCCTGGCCCAGTGGAACAACGACGTCTCGATGATCCCGATCATGTGGTACTACCCACGCGCCGCTCGGGACCCCACGCTGCTCGACATCGTGCCGGTGCCCTCTGCCGGCAACGTCCTGACGGTCCGCGAGTACCAACAACGCTGGCTCGGCGTCTGGGCGTTCCTCTCCGGGCAACCGATCCCACAGACGCTGACGGCCGAAGCACGAGCGGCGCGGATCGGATTCGCACCGGAACTCGCTCCGCCCAGCGCCGTCGATCCGTCGACGCCGGCGGTCGAACGGACCGCCGAGGTGGCGTTCCCGGTGCTCGGCCCGACTCGACTCGCCGCGCCGGACTGCGGCGACGCGCAGGACGTCGCCGAGAACGCCGGCAGCACCGGCTCACCAGCCGAGATCGAGGCCGCCGGTTTGTGCGCCGAGGAAGCGCCCGGCATCGTCTTCGGCGTCAAGATGCAACCGGTGCTCGCGGTCGTCGACGGGGTGATCACCGACGTCCGCAACGTGCCGGGCGACACCATCTCCGTGACGATCACGGACGCCACGGGGCGCAGCTTCGTGCTCGCCGGGTTCAACGACGACACGCCCGGCACCAACGACGGCGCCGCACCCGACCATCTCCGCTTGAGCGCACTCGCGGTCGTGGGCCAGAGCGTGCGCGCCGGCCAGGTGCTCGGGTTCATGGGCGACACCGACCCGCTGCCGCTCGGCATCCGGTCCGACGTGCCCACCGACGCGACCGTCCAGATCCCGATCGACGAGGTCGCGCCGCACATCCGATTGACGATCACCGACCTCGACGGAACGCCGGTCGACGCCTACGGACCCGTGATCGACGCCCTGTTCCGGCAGGTGTGCTCGGTGGGCATCGGCCCATGGTCGGGCATCCCGAACGGTTCGGGCCTCGACCCGGTCGTCACCGAGACCACCGACGACAACCGCCAGATCGACTCCGAATGGGAGATCACCTCGACCGGCGAGGTGATCGCATCGGGGTGGGCAGCGATGATCTACCCCAGCGAGAGCTGCGGTTGGGCGCCACCCGAGAAGCGCGGGCCCGGCGCGGCGGGCCCGACGACGATTCCGGTCAGCTGGATGACGCCGATCGACCTCCCGACCTCGATCTGGGTCGAACTCGCCGTGCGCGACGACACCTCGCTTCCGGTGCCGATGATGCGGCCCTGAGCGATGGCTGCCGCTGCGTCGAGGCCCGCTGGTCAGCCGACGCGGCGGGCGTCCTCGATCAGGTTGATCTCGTACAGGACCTCGTCGAGCGCGTGTTCGGCGCTGATCGCCGAGAACCGCTGCGGGTTCTCCGGGGTGCAACATGACGGCACCGGCGACAGGATCGTCCACGGCCGGGGGTGGCAGAACTGCACCACGCTGTACCGCTCGCCTTCGTAGCCCGGCGCGGCCACGACTCGGTGCCACCCGATGGGGATGACACCGTTGGTGAGCCGCTCCAGCATGATCCCGGTGTTGACGATCACCGCATCGTCCGGTGGCGTCGCATCGACCCACTCGTCGCCGACTCGCACCTGCAGGCCCGGGCGCCGTCGCCCGCGGGAGCGCCGTGATCAGGTTGATGTCGCCGTGTTGGCCTGCCCATTCGTGGCCCTCGGCCGCGAGCTCGGACATCGCGGGATAGCGGATCGCCCTCGTCAGCGTCGGGCCGTCGGCGACCATGTCGTCGAAGAACGTCTCGTGGCACCCGATGCCTTCGGCGATCACCCGCAGGAACCGGCGCTGCAGGTCGGCGATCGACTCGTGGAAGCGGTACAGCACGTCGGTGATGCCCGGCACCGCCGACTCGGGCAGCAGCTGGTCGGGGTACGCCGTCGGGAACTTGGTCTTCAGGGGATGTCCGGCGGCGATCGGGGCCGACCAGTTGAGCATCTCCTTCCAGTCGGGCTTGTCGCTCGACGCGGCCGTCTCGACCAGCAGGCCGGTGTACCCGGTCTGGCCGTGAGCTCCCGGCGCGATGAACTGCTGCTTGGTCGCTTCGTCGAGCTCGAAGAACTCGCGGAGCATTCCGTAGGTGGTGTCGAGGAGGTCGTCGGAGAGATCGTGACTCGTGTACACGAAGCCGGTCGCGAGGCTCCGGCGGACACCGTCGACGACGGCCCGACGGCTGGCACCGGTACTGGACTCGAACGCGAGCAGGTCGACATCGAGGATCTGATCGGTCATCCTCGCAACGCTACCCCCACCCCCAACCCCCACGTTTGCGTTGCAGAACGGATGGGACGGGTCATCCGAAACCGCACACAAACGTGTTCTGGCCCGGTGGGCGACGAGCCCACCACGTTTGCGTTGCAGAATGGATGGGACGGGTCATCCGAAACCGCACACAAACGTGTTCTGGGCCGGTGGGCGACGGGCTCAGACGGGGGCGCCGTCGGGGGCGAAGAGTGCCGTCCAGCCGCCGGTGTGGATGAAGACGACGTCGGAACCGAAGCGATGTTCCGCAGCGAGGCCGAGCAAGCCCGAGCATCCCTTGCCCGAGTAGGTCCGGTCGAGCAGCCAGCCGCCGTGTCGGGCCGCCCACCGGATGGCATCATCGCCGGCCGCGGTCGGCACGGCGTAGTCATCGCCGATCCACCGGGTGTCGACCTCGACGTCCTCCTCGGCCACGATGGCGGTCGATTGCATCAGGGTGAGTGTCTGGTTGGCCATTCCGGCAATGTCGGGCCGTCCGACGTTCACGCCCTTGGCGACACCGATCGCGACGACGGCGGGAACGTCCCGGCCGGCATGTGCGGCGGCGGCACGACCCGCGAGCAACCCGGCGTGCGTGCCGCCGCTCGACGACGTGAACACCACATGGCTCGGCGACACGCCGGCTGCGTCGCACTGGTCGAGCAGCTCGATGAACGCCGCTGCATAACCGAGTGCACCGACGGCCGTGCTGCCGCCGATCGGGATCGAATAGGGCGACAGGCCCTCCGCAACGAGTTGCTCCGTGACCGCCTCGCGGGCGATCTCGAGCTCACCCCAGTGGCTCTCCTCGGCGCCGGTGAAGTGCAGTTGCGCGCCGAACAGCATCGACAGGAGCTGATTGCCCGTCGCCACGGCGGGCCGGTCGCCGGACAGCACCAGGTGCGTCTCGAGCCCGAGTCGAGCCCCGGCCGCCGCGGTCATCCGGCAGTGGTTCGACTGGGCCGCACCGACCGTGACGAGCGCCCGCGCGCCCGTCGCCAGCGCCTCACCGCACAGGAACTCGAGCTTGCGCGCCTTGTTGCCGCCGCCGCCGAGGCCCGTCAGGTCGTCGCGCTTCACCCAGAGCCGGCTCGCTCCTGCGAGTGTCGGGCCGACCTCGAGCGGCGTCGGCAGCGTGGCGAGCGTGGCTCGTTCGAGATGATCGAACACTGCGCCCATGCTAGGCAGTGGGGCCGATGCCCACCGACTGGAACCCGCTGCTGCGCGATCAGTTCGAGCTGCCCTACTGGGTCGAACTCCAGCAGTTCGTCGCGCGCGAGCGCCGGGAGCATCCGGTGTACCCGCCGGCCGACGAGGTGTTCACGGCGCTCCACCTCACGCCGTACGCGGACGTGAAGGTGATGATCCTGGGTCAGGATCCGTACCACGGCCCGGGACAGGCTCACGGGCTGTGTTTCTCGGTGCGACGAGGCGTGCGCGTTCCTCCGTCGTTGGTGAACATCCACAAGGAACTGCACGCCGACGTCGGCGTGGCGATCCCCGACCACGGCAACCTCGAGCCGTGGGCGAGACGCGGCGTGCTGCTGTTGAACACCACGCTCACCGTTCGGGGAGGTGCCGCCGGCTCACACCAGAACCACGGGTGGGAGACCTTCACGGACCAGGTGATCCGAGTCGTCGACGCCAAGGCCGACCCGGTGGTGTTCGTCCTCTGGGGTGCCTCGGCACGTCGCAAGCGGGCGCTGATCGACACAACCCGACACACCGTGATCGAATCCGCTCACCCGTCACCGTTGTCGGCCCACAACGGATTCTTCGGGAGCAGACCGTTCAGCCGGACGAATGCCGCACTGATCGCCGCCGGACGAGGGCCGATCGATTGGGATCTGAGTGGCCGGGTAGTCACCGACGAATGAGGAGCAGAGGCTGATGCCGTGGACGACGAGTGATCGGGTGGTGCAACTCCGCCAGCGACACGTGGCCATCGACGTGTTCGTCGACACGCTGGACGGTTGGCGACGGCACATCTCGGGACGCAACGCGTCGGTGATCGCCTTCTTCGGATTCCTGTCGATCTTCCCGCTCCTGCTCGCCGCCACGACGATCCTCGGCTTCGTGTTGGAGGGCAACGAGGACCTCCAGCAGCGCATCATCGACGGCGCGCTCGCCGACATCCCGGTGCTCGGCCGCGAACTCGAAGCCGACCCCACGTCGCTGACCGGCAGCTGGCTCGCGCTGATCGTCGGGCTCGGCGGCGCGCTCTGGTCGTCGACGAAGGCATTCGTGGCACTGCAGATGGCCCAGGACGACGTGTGGGAGGTGCACGTCGACCATCGGGCCGCCATGCCTGCGCAGCGCGGGAAGGCGCTGCTCGGCATCCTCTTCATCGGCGGACAGCAGATCGGAACGCTGGTACTCGCGACGCTGGTCAGCGCCGCTGACCTCCCACTCGGCGGCCGTCTGCTCCTCATCGTCGCAACCGTCGCCATCAACGTCGCCGTGCTTGCCGCGATGTTCCGGTTCCTCACCTCGGCCGCGCCGACGTGGAGCGACGTGTGGCCGGGCGCGGTCATCGCCGGCCTGGTGTACACCGTCCTGCAGCACTTCGGACCGCGGATCGTGAACATGATCACCGACAACGCCAGCAACACCTACGGACCGTTCGCCGTCGTGCTCGGGCTCGTCACGTGGCTCGGCCTGCTGTCGATCTCGGCGCTGATGAGCACCGAGTTGAACGCGGCGCTCGTCCGACGTGGTGAAGGCTCGCTCGATCGGCTGCAACCCGCCGATGAGCCCGCCGAGCGACCCGCACCCGCCACCGCCTGAGTCCGCGCCCGGATCGCCTCCGATGAGCGGCCAGCGATGAGCGAAAAGCCGCTATCCGGGCGGTTCGCTCATCGCTGGCGGGTGGGCGGGTCGTCACTCGGACAGGTGGGTGACGATGGAACTCGCGGACTCGAGCGTGCGGTGCACCGGGCACTTGTCGGCGATCTCGAGCAGTCTTGCCCGGTTGGCCTCGGTGAGGTCGTCGCCGGCCAGCGTGACGACACGCTCGAACCGGTCGATCATGCCCGACCGACCGGCCAGCAGTTCGTTGTCGGCGCACTCGACACAGTCGTTCGCGTGCACCTTGCCGTGGCTCACCGCGACGGTGACCCGGTCGAGCGGCAGGCCCTTGCGATCTGCATACATCCGCAGCGTCATCGAGGTGCAAGCACCCAGCGCCGCTCCGAGCAGGTCGTACGGCGACGGACCGGCGTCGAAGCCTCCGACGGATTCGGGTTCGTCGGCGAGCAGCCGATGGCGGCCGACGACGACGTGATTCAAGAACGGTCCCTGGGTGGTTTCGGCCACGACGACGGCGGCCGATGCGCGCGGCGCGTCGAGTGCCCCGCTCTCGTCGACGATGTAGCGCGCAGCGAACGCACCGATCATGTCGGCGGCAAAGCGTGCGTCGCCGCGATCGGTCAGCAGATGGTCGGCGCCGTCGAGCGACACGAAGCTCTTGGGGTGGCGCGCCGCCTGGAAGATCTCGGCAGCGTGATCGACCGAGACGGTGTTGTCGACCGGCGAGTGCAGAACGAGCAACGCCCGCTTCATCGTGCGCACCCGATCGGTGACCACGTGCGCCCGGAGGTCGTCGACGAACTGCTGGCGAATGGTGAAGTGCCGTCCGGCCAGCTCGACCTCGGCAACACCTGTGGCGGCGATCTCCTCGAGTGACGACCGGAAGACGTCGGTGACGTGGTCGGGACTGGCGGGGGCGCCGATGGTGGCAACGGCGCGCACCTCGGCGATGTCCGTCGCCACCGCGAGTACCGCCGACCCGCCCAACGAGTGCCCGACCAGCAGCTGCGGCGCCCGGTGTTCGGCGCGCAACCAGTCGGCAGCCGCCACCAGGTCGTCGGTGTTCGAGGTGAAGTTGGTGCTCTCGAACTCGCCGTCGCTCATGCCGAGCCCGGTGAAATCGAAGCGCAGCACGCCGAACCCGAGATCGGTGAGCGCATTCGCGATCCGCGACGCCGCTGCGATGTCCTTGCCGCAGGTGAAGCAGTGAGCAAACAGCGCGTAGGCGCGGGGCGGGCCGGCCGGGAGGTCGAGACGGGCAGCCAACTCGGCACCGCGACCCCCCGGGAAGCTGACTCGTTCGATGCGTGCGGCCATCCGCCGACGGTACCCCGACTACGCTCACCCCGAATGTACGTCGTCGTCCCTGTCGTCCACCGTCGGCGGGCGGACCAGGTGAGCACGATCACATGACTGCAGCGATGTGGGCAGCCACCGAATCGACGCTCGGGCCGACGCTCGCACTCATTCTGGGAGCAGGAATGCTCGCTCAATGGATCGCGTGGCGCATCCAGGTGCCGTCGATCATCGCGCTGCTCGTTGCGGGGCTCCTGCTCGGGCCGGTCACCGGCGTCGTCGAGCCGGATGAACTGCTCGGTGGAACCCTGTTCCCGCTGGTGTCGTTGGCGGTCGCACTGATCCTGTTCGAGGGCGGCCTCGACCTGCCACCACGCGAGTTGCGCAACACCGGCACCGTCGTACGTCGGCTGATCACCGTCGGCGCGGTCGTGACGTTCCTCGTCGCCTGGTACTCGGCTCGCGAGGTGTTCGACATCTCGAATCAGGCGGCCATCCTGCTCGGCGCCGTCCTCGTCGTCACGGGCCCCACCGTGGTGGGGCCGCTGCTGCGGTTCGTGAGACCGGCCGGTCCGACCGGACCCATCCTGCGAGCCGAAGGCGTCCTGATCGACCCGATCGGAGCGACGGCGGCGCTGATCGCGTTCGAGATCGTCATCACGGACGCGCCTGACGAAGCGGTCGCGAGCGTCGTCGGCGTGGTGCTGTTGACGATCGTGGCCGGCGCGGGCATCGGTCTGGCCGCCGCCATCACGCTCGACACAGCGCTGCGACGATTCCTCATCCCCGACCAACTCACGGTGCCGACCACGTTTGCATTCGTCGTCGCCGCGTTCGTCGCCACCAACGAGATCCAGGAGGAGGCGGGACTGCTCGCCGTGACGGTGATGGGCATGTACCTCGCGCGGCGCGAGAGCTCGACGATCCGCCAGGTCCTCGAGTTCAACGAGAGCCTTCGCACGCTGCTGATCTCGTTCCTCTTCATCCTGCTCGCCTCGAGGATCGAACCCGATGCCCTGCGAGACGTCGCCCTGCCCTCGCTCGCGTTCCTCGCCGTGTTGGTCCTCATCGCGCGACCGCTCTCGGTCGTGTTCTCCACGGTGCGAACCTCGCTCAGTTGGCGCGAGCGGGTCTTCCTGATGACGATGGCACCGCGCGGCATCGTCGCCGCTGCCGTGTCCGCGATCTTCGCGATCCGCCTCGAAGAGGAGCGCATCCCCGACGCCGCGAAGATCGTCCCGATCGTGTTCCTCGTCATCATCGGCACGATCGTCGTCTACGGCTTTCTCGCCGGCCCCGCGGCACGGGCGCTCGGACTCGCCGAGGCGCAGGCCGACGGCGTGCTCATCGCCGGGTCCCACGCCGTCGCCCGTGGCCTCGCCACCGAACTGGACAAGCGCAACGTCAAGACGCTGCTCGTCGACACCGACCCGTACAACGTCACCCGCGCGATCGCAGGCGGCCTCCGGGCCCGGCGGATGAGCGTGCTCGCCGAGAATGCCAACCACGACCTCGATCTGCGCGGCATCGGTCGGCTGCTCGCGTTCACGTCGAACGACGAGGTGAACGCGTTGGCAACCGCCCGCTTCGCTCGAATCTTCGGCCGGCGCGAAGTGTTCCAGCTCGCGCCGAGCGCTCGTCGAAGCGGCGACCCGTCGGTCCCCGCCGAACACCTCGGACGACTCGTCGGCATCGAGGGCATCACGTACGCGACGCTCGACGAACGCTCACGCCAGGGATGGCGCGTTCGCACCGCCAACGGTGGAGAGGCGATCCAGCAGGCCGTGGACGAGCACCTCTTCCTCCCGGTGGTACGCATCGTCGAGGACAAGATGGCGTTCCTGTGCCACAACGATCCCGTTCCGACCGAAGGTGAGGTCATCGGCCTCGCCGCCCCGTCCCTCCAAAAGCAACTCGATGAGGAAACCTCGATCGGCCAAGACGCCGTCTGACACCGTCTGGCACCCGTCTGGCACCCGTCGCGTCGTTCGCCTGCGGCACCGGGGTCAGACCTCGGTCTGAGCCGTCGCGCCGTGCCTGCGGCACCGGGGTCAGACCTCGGTCTGACCCCTGGCGTGCAGCGATCGCGTCAGATCAAGCAACCCGAAGGCCCCGAACTGCAGCGCCGCCTCAGTGCTTGATCATGACGTGCTTGACCTCGGTGTACGCCTCGACGGCATACATCGACATGTCCTTGCCGTAGCCCGACTGCTTGAAGCCGCCGTGGGGCATCTCGGAGATGATCGGGATGTGGTCGTTCACCCACACCGCACCGAACTGCAATGCCTTGCTCATCCGCATCGCCCGGCCGACATCGCTCGTCCAGACGCTCGCTGCGAGGCCGTAGTCGACGTCGTTGGCCATCGCGAGCGCGGCGTCCTCGTCGGCGGCCGACTGCACCGTCACGACCGGGCCGAACACCTCGCGCTGCACGATCTCGGACGACTGGCCGGGTCCGACCACGACGGTCGGCTCGTAGAAGAATCCAGGACCCGAGCGCGTCGATCCACCGACGGTGACCTCGGCGCCCGCCTCGCGTGCCCGATCGACATAGCCAGCGACCCGGCTGCGATGCACGTCGGAGATCACGGGTCCCATCTCGGTGTCGGCCGACATCGGGTCGCCGACGTTGACGGTGCCGACCGCGTCGGTGAGTTGGTTGACGAAGTCGTCGTGGACCTTCGAACCGGCGATGACCCGGCACGGCGCGGTGCAGTCCTGTCCGGAGTTGTAGAAGGCCATGCCCTTGAGCATCTCGACGGCCGCTTCGACGTCGGCATCGTCGAAGATGATGACCGGCGCCTTACCGCCCAGTTCGAGGTGGACCCGCTTGAGCGTGTCGGCCGACGACCGAGCAACGGCCTTGCCCGCGCCGACGCTTCCGGTGATCGAGATCATCGCGACGCCGGGATGCTCGCTCAGCGCAGCGCCGGCGACGTGTCCCTGACCGCATACGACGTTGAACACGCCCGGCGGCAGCACGTCGGCGGTCAGTTCGGCCAAGCGCAGAACCGAGTAGGGGGTGAGCTCGGAGGGCTTGAGGACCACGGTGTTGCCGGCAGCGAGCGCCGGGCCGAGCTTCCACGTGGCCATGTTCAGCGGGTAGTTCCACGGCGTGATGGAGGCGACCACGCCGAGCGGATCGCGGCGAACCATCGAGGTGTAGCCGGCCATGTATTCGCCCGCCGCCTTGCCCTCGAGGAACCGGCAGGCCGAGGCGAAGAAGCGCCAGTTGTCCTTGGTGAGGTCCATCTCGAACTCGACGATGCCGACGGGCTTGCCGACGTTCTCGCACTCGATGTTCGACAGCTCGTCGATGTTGGCGTCGATGATGTCGGCAACACGATGCAGCGTCTCGCTGCGCTCGCGAGGAGTCAGCGCCGACCACGCCGGGAACGCCTGGGACGCCGCGGCGACCGCGGCGTCGACGTCGGCGGCACCAGAGGCGGGCACGTTGCCGATCACCTCGCCGGTCGCCGGGTTCACCACCGCGTCGGTGGCACCGTCGGCGGCGGGGCGCCAGTCGCCGCCGATGAAGTTCGAATCGAGTGAGGACAGCGTCGTTGCCATGTGCACAGAATGCCACGTACGCGACTCGATCCAGGCCAGCGGCGAGGGTCCGCTCGGGCTGCCGCAGCGTGGTTCGATCGTCGACGTCGCTGGTCGCCGTCGATTGTTGCCGGCGCGTGAACGTCTCCGACGGCGTTGTCTTCGCGGTCGGGTCCGAAATGTAGTGTGGCGCACACATGAACAACAGGTGTCGTGCCGGCCGTCGGCGTGGGGAGGAGACCAGGTGACCGAGACCGTCATCCAACTCGACCACGTCCGCAAATCGTTCGGCGACTTCGTCGCGGTCGAACACGCCGACTTCGGAATCCGTCAAGGCGAATTCTTCGCCATGCTCGGCCCCTCGGGTTGCGGTAAGACCACGACGCTCAAGATGATCGCCGGGTTCGAACAGCCGACGTCGGGCAAGGTGCTGCTGAACGGTTCCGACGTGAGCCGGGTCCCGCCGTACAAGCGCAACGTGAACACCGTGTTCCAGCAGTACGCGCTGTTCCCCCACATGACCGTGGCCGACAACGTGCGGTTCGGACCGCGGTCGAAGAAGGTGCCCAAGAACGAGTACGAGCCGAATGTGGCGCAGATGCTCGAGGTCGTCCGCCTCGGCGAGTTCGCCGACCGACGGCCGTCGCAGCTGTCGGGTGGCCAGCAGCAACGCGTCGCCCTCGCCCGAGCGCTCGTGAACTTCCCGAGCGCGCTCCTGCTCGACGAACCGCTCGCCGCCCTCGACCTCAAGCTGCGCGAGGCGATGCAGTTCGAACTCAAGCGCATCCAGCGCGAGGTGGGCATCACCTTCGTGTTCGTCACCCACGACCAGGGTGAGGCGCTCACGATGAGCGACCGGATCGCCGTGATGAGCGAGGGGCGCGTCGAGCAGATCGGCACGCCCGAGGAGATCTACAACAGCCCGGCGTCACTCTTCGTCGCAGGATTCATCGGCTCGGCCAACCTGCTGCCCGGCGACGTCGTGAGCACCGACGGCGACGACACGGTGGTCGCGCTCACCGCCGGCCACACCGTCCGGGCTCGCACCGACGTCGAACGCCCCGCCGGCACGCCGGTGTCGGTGATGCTGCGTCCCGAACGTCTGACCGCATCGACAACTCCTCGCGACGACGGCCGCTCGATCGAGGGCACCGTGGCCGACGTCGTCTTCCAAGGAGCGACGGCGCGCGTCGTCGTGCACCTCAGCGACGACAGCGAAGTCATCGCCAGCGTGGTCACCGGAACAGATCTTCCGTTCCTCATGCCCGGCAGCACGGTGCACCTCACGTGGACGCCGGGCAGTGCATTCCTGCTGTCGGGTTGGCCGCGTCGGCCGGGTGCGACCGCGAGCGACATCGACACCCTCGAAGCACTCGCCGACGCCTGACCCGAGCCATGGGCCGACTCCGACCAAGATCTCACCGAGCACCAGTAATCGAAACGACTGACACCAGAGAGAGAAAGACATCATGACCACGCCACGCTCCAACCCGTTCCGCTCACCGTTCGGCCGCTCCGGCCTGACGCGGCGCCAGCTCCTCGCCCGCGCCGGCGCGCTCGGCGCCGCCGGCGTGTCCTTGCCGGCGATCCTCGCCGCCTGCGGCAGCGACAGCGACTCGGGCTCAGCGGGCTCGACGCCGGCCACGTCGGGAAGCACGGCCGGTGGAGGAGGCGGCGGCAGCCTCTTCTTCGAGAACTGGCCGTCGTACATCGACCCGACCGAGGACGGGCTCACCGGTACGGTCGACCGCTTCATCGAGGCGACGGGCATCGACATGCGCTACACCGAGGCCTTCAACGACAACAACGAGTACTTCGCCAAGATCCAGCCACTGCTCGCCCGCGGCGAGCCGATCGATCCGGACATCATCGCCCCGACGAGTTGGCTGGCCAACCGCCTGATCACGCTCGGCTGGCTCGAGAAGCTGCCCATCGACCAGGTCCCCAACGCCGCCAACCTGCGCGCCGACCTGCAGAACCCGTCGTGGGACTCGACCGGCGAGTACAGCCTGCCGTGGCAGACCGGCTTCGCTGGCATCGCCTACAACCTCGACGCAACCGGCCGCGAGATCACCAGCGTCGATGACCTGTTCGACCCCGAGTTCGCCGGCAAGGTCGGGGCCCTCACCGAGATCCGCGACACGATCGGCGTCATCGCCATGAGCCTCGGCATCGACATCTCGACGCTCGAGACCTTCGACGACGCAGCTCCCGCCTTCGACAAGCTCCAGGAAGCCAAGGATTCCGGCCAGATCCGCCGGTTCCACGGCAACGACTACTTCGACGACCTGTCGAACGGAAACCTGGCGATCACGATCGGCTGGTCCGGCGACGTCGCCGCGATCGCCCGCGACAACCCGGCGGTCAAGTTCGTGTTCCCGGAGAGTGGCGCCACTTCTTGGGCCGACACGATGGTCATCCCGAAGGGCTCGCAGAACATCGACGCAGCCGCCCAGTGGATGAACTTCGTCTACGACCCGGTGCAGGCCGCCCAGATCACGACGTGGGTCGGGTACGTCTCGCCAGTGGCCGGTGTGCGCGAGGAGGTCGAGAAGCTCGACGCCGACCTCGCGAACGACCCGCTCGTGTTCCCCGACGACGCCACGCTCGCCAACACCAAGGGCTTCGCTTCATTGAGCGAAGCGGCCGAGATCGAGTACGACGCCGCATTCTCGGCGATCATCGGAGCCTGAGAGTTCACCTCGCGTGACCACCGTCGTCGACGACGTCGGCACCGCACGTCGCGGTGTCAAGCGCCCCGAGCTCATCGGGCTCGGGCGCGCTCGTCGGCGCCGGCGCGCTCCTCGCTGCGATCGGCACGCGACTGATCACCGGGCCGATCGCGATCCTGGCGCTGTCGCTGGTGCTGGCCAGCGTGCTGATGCTGATCGTCGTCGCGGTCACCGGCACACCGGAGACCAGGCGCAAGATCGCGCCGTACGGGCTGCTCAAGCCCGGCATGCTCTGGTTGGCGCTGTTCTATCTGGCGCCGCTGTTCACCCTGCTGCGGCTGTCGTTGTCGACGCTGCCGAGCCGGTTCGCCGTCGAGGCCGAGTTCGACTGGAACTTCGACAACTACGTCACCGCGTTCACCGACTTCGGGCCGCAGTTCCAGCGAGCGTTCGTCTACGCCGGCATCGCCACCGTGCTCACGATCGTGATCGGCTACCCGCTCGCCTACGTGATCGCCTTCCGCGGCGGCAAGTACCGAACGCTGCTGCTCGGGCTCGTGGTCATCCCGTTCTTCACGTCGTACCTGATCCGCACCATCGCGTGGCGGAGCCTGCTGTCCGACAACGGGCTTCGCGACCGGCTTCATCGACGCGGTCGGTCTCACCTGGTTCTTCGAGGCCGCGAACATCATGGACAACGGCCGGTTGATCAACACGCCGGCCGCCGTGATCTTCGGGCTCACCTACAACTTCCTGCCGTTCATGATCCTGCCGATCTACGTGAGCCTGGAGAAGATCGACGTCCGGCTGCGTCGACGCGGCGAAGGACCTGTACTCGACCTCGACGTCGGCGTTCGCGAAGATCATCGTGCCGTTGTCGGTGCCGGGGATCTTCGCCGGCACGCTGCTGACGTTCATCCCCGCCGCCGGCGACTTCGTCAACTCGCTCTACCTCGGCAGTCCGAACACCACGATGATCGGCAACTCGATCCAGGACCAGTTCCTCGTGCAGAACAACGTGCCGCTGGCGTCGGCGATGTCGTTCGTGCTGATGTTCATCATCACGGTGTTCGTGATCATCTACAGCCGGTTCTTCGGGACCGAGGACCTGGCGTGAGGACCGCCGAATGAGCGCGCCGACGCTCCACGGCGGGCCGCATCGCCCGGTTTGCGTTGAACGCCTATGCAGGCCTCGCCCTGCTGTACCTGTTCGTGCCGATCATCTGGATCGTCGTGTTCTCGTTCAACCAAGCCCAAGGGCAACTACAACGTCGAGTGGCAGGAGTTCACGCTCGACAACTGGGCGGACCCGTTCGCCGACGAGGCACTGACGAACGCCTTCGTCGAGAGCCTGAGGATCGCGGCGATCTCGACGCTGATCGCCACCGTGCTCGGCTCGATGATCGCGATCGCGCTGGCCCGCTACCGCTTCCGCGGCAGCGGGCCGCTCAACTTCTTCCTCGTGCTGCCGCTCACCACTCCCGAGATCGTGCTCGGCTCGTCGCTCGCCACGCTGTTCCTCGACTGGGACATCACGAGAGGCTTCACCACGGTGGTGATCGCCCACGTGATGTTCCAGGTGAGCTTCGTTGCGCTCACCGTGCGCGCCCGCGTACGCGGGTTCGACTGGACGCTCGAACAGGCGGCGCAGGATCTCGGTGCGTCACCGATCCGCACGTTCTGGAAGGTGACGTTCCCGTTGATCCTGCCGGGGATTCTCGCCGCAGCGCTCCTGTCGTTCGCGCTGTCGCTCGACGACTTCATCATCACGCTGTTCAACGCGGGGTCGTTGGTGACCTTCCCGCTGTACATCAACGGTAGTTTCCGGGTGAAGTTCCCGCCGGAGGTCAACGTGCTGGCCTCGGTGATCCTGCTGGTCAGCGTCGCGCTGATGCTGAGCGGAACGATCTGGGGTGCCCGCGGGCGCCGCAAGTCTGCGACGTGACCGAGACCGAGATTCGGCACGTCTTCGTGTACGGCACGCTTCGGCCCGGCGACGTTCGTTGGCACTTCCTCGAACCCTTCGTCGTCGACGGCGGTTGGAGCGACAGCGTGGGCGGGCGACTGTTCGACACCGGACTCGACTATCCCGCCGCGCTGTTCGGCGCTGACGGCACGATCCACGGCCACACCTTCGCCCTGCTGGAAGCGTCGATGCACCGCGCCCTCGAGGTGCTCGACGACGTCGAGGGCGTCGTCGACGGCGAGTACGCACGGCAGATCGTACGCACCGGCCGCGGCGTCGACGCCTGGGCCTACGCGGGTGGCGCCGACCTCGCCCTCATCGCGATCCCCTCCGGCGACTGGTTCCAGCACCGCCCACCCTCCCCCTGATCCTGTCCTTCCGGACCCGACCCGAAAAGACAGGGTTGCCTCACTGTTGCCCAGATGCGAACATGTGTTCGATGTCGGTGTCAACGCGAACGGAGGCGACGATCCTGCACGCTGATCTCGACTCGTTCTATGCATCGGTCGAACAGCGCGATGATCCGGCGCTCCGGGGCAAGCCGATCGTGGTCGGCGGTGGAGTGGTGCTCGCCGCCAGTTACGAGGCCAAGGCATTCGGCGTGCGCACGGCGATGTCCGGGTCGGCCGCACGACGGGCCTGCCCGAACGTCATCGAGATCCCACCCCGTTTCGACGCCTACACCGAGGCGAGCCGACGGGTGTTCGACATCTTCCGCGACACCTCACCGATTGTCGAACCGATGTCGATCGACGAGGCGTTCATCGACGTCGCGGGCCTGTGGCGGATCGCCGGAACACCGACCGAGATCGCCACCGGGCTACGTGGCCGTGTCGCCGACGAGGTCGGACTACCGATCAGTATCGGCGTCGCGCGCACCAAGTTCCTGGCCAAGGTCGCGAGCGCCGTCGCCAAGCCCGACGGGCTGTTGGTCGTGGAACCGGCCGGCGAGCTCGACTTCCTCCATCCACTTCCCGTCCAGCGCTTGTGGGGCGTTGGCGCAGTGACCGCCGCGAAGCTGCACGATCGGGGCATCCACACCGTCGCCGAGGTCGCAGCGATGTCTCCGGACGCGCTCGTGGCGATCGTCGGACGGGCGATGGGTCACCAGCTCCATGCGCTGGCGCACAATCGCGACGCTCGTCGGGTCACCACCGGTCGACGCCGAGGATCGATCGGATCTCAACAGGCGTTGGGTCGACGACGACGCTCGCGCGACGAGATCGACGTGATCCTGTGGCGCCTGGTCGATCGCGTCACCGGCCGGATGCGCCGGGCCGACCGAGTCGGCCGAACGATCACGCTCCGGCTTCGGTTCGACGATCTCACCCGCGCCACGCGATCACACTCGCTCCCCGATGCGACGTCGGCGACGGCGGTGGTCCATGCCGCTGCCTCGGCGGTCCTCGACGCAGCGTGGCCGCTCGTCGAGGAACGCGGCATCAGCCTGCTGGGACTGTCGGTCGGCAATCTCGCCGATCACGACGCCGTCCAACTCGTCCTGCCATTCGAGCGCTGTGACGAGGAACGCCTCGACACCGTCGTCGACGCCGTCCGCGAGCGGTTCGGTCGCACCGCGCTGCAGCGAGCAACGACGATGCGCGGCGATCCCGGGATCCAGCTCCCGATGCTCCCCGACTGACAGCTCACCGGTTGCAGGGTTCATCAGCGGATCGGGACGACTCCGCCGGTGCGATGGCGCCATTTGCCGGCAGCCGTCGGAGTTCGTGTCAGCACCGATCGCCGCGTTGGACGTAGGCGCTGACACAAACGCAGATCAACCCAGGACCCAAGCCGTCGGCGACGACTCCGCTGAGGCCCTCAGGTGCCGGCGTCGCCAGCCGGACTGACGGTTGCCCGACGAGCGCGCGTACATTCGACTTCATGAGCGCACGAGATCGACTGACCGGCCCCTCCAACCTCGGCGTGTGGTACTTCACCGACGCGATGACCGCAGGGCAGGCCGCCGAGACGGCCGGCCGGATCGAGTCGCTCGGGTACTCGACGCTGTGGGTGCCCGACACGGTCGGTCGCGATCCGTTCGCCCACCTTGCCTGGCTCGGATCGCAGACATCCACGCTGCAGTTCGCCACCGGGATCGCCAGCATCTTCTCCCGTCATCCGGGCCCGATGATGCAGGCCGCGAACACACTCGCCGAGCAGACCGATGGGCGGTTCGTGCTCGGGCTCGGTGTCAGCCACGAGCCGATGGTCGCCGGACTTCGTAAGCTCGACTACTCCAAGCCGCTCACCCAGATGCGCGCCTATCTCGAGGCGATGGATGCCTCGCCGTACATGGCGGTGCCACCGGCGGAGAAGCCGCTCCGACTCCTCGCTGCGCTCGGCCCGAAGATGCTCGAACTGTCGGCGACCGCGGCCGACGGTGCGCACCCGTACTTCGTGACGCCCGAGCACACCGCCGAGGCACGTGCGGCGATCGGTCCCGACAAGCTGCTGTGCGTCGAGCAGAAGGTGATCCTGTCGACCGATGCCGACGCAGCTCGCGCTGCCGCCAACGTTCAGATCGACCGCTACGCCGGCCTGCCGAACTATCGGAACAACTGGAAGCGCATCGGGTTCACCGAGGACGAGATCGAGCAGCGCGACCACCGCTTCGTCGACCACGTGATCGTCTGGGGCGACGAGGACCGCGTCCGCGCCGGTATCCAGGCTCACTACGACGCCGGCGCCGACCACGTCTGCATCCAGCCGGTCTCCACCGAGGGTCCGGTCACCCTCGACTGGAACGTGCTCGAAGCCCTCGCCCCGAACGCCTGATTACATCGCGGGTCTGACCCCTGATGTAATCGTTACAACACGGGTCAGACCCGCGATGTAATCGGTCAGGCGCCGAGGCGGTCGAAGATGTTGCGGGTGATCTGCTCGACGTCGCGGTCACGCTCCGCCAGGCCCCAGATCCAGTCGGTGCAGCCGCTGGTGATCACCGTGCCACCGCCGGGTGTCACGAACGTGCCGAGCACGGCGTGGCCGTGTGCGATCCGTTCGACCGCCTCGGGGCTGCGTTCGTCGAACAACCGCGAGGAGATGAACTCGATCTCCGACGGTTCGTGCGGCGCCGGCGGGCGCGAGGCGGTCGTCCGGGTGAAGTGTGCAGCGGGCGCGGTCCCCAGGATCTCGAAGTTGCTCGGCGTACCATCGGCGCCGGTCGGGTACGGCAGGCCGTCGCGGTAGGCGAAGTCGCAGCCGTCGCACTCGTAGCCGACGATCGTCGCCGCCGCGCCGAGGAGATCGCCGTAGTCGAGACCGGTCCCGTCGAAGATCCAGTGCTCGGGACGATGCAGCGTGTAGCCACCGGCACCCTTGGTGGCCCGCTTGCCGATGCGGTGATACCCGCCACGGCTGAAGCTGACACCGGTCATGTGGTTCTCCGGCCGCTCCAACAGGTGGTCGGACCAGATCGTGGTGAGCTCGGCCTGCCGGTCTGTGCCGAAGACCGGATCGTGTTTGAACAAGCCCTTGTACCCGACCATCGTCGCGGCCGGACCAGATCCTCCGGGACCGGTCGGATCCTCGAGCCGCACCTGCCAGAAGGCGGTGTTGCCGGAGAAGAACACCGTGTGGCCACCGCGGGCAGCGAACGCTTCGACCGTGTCTCGCATCGGTGCCGACCAGTACTCGTCGTGGCCGATCGACAGGTACAGCGAGTACGGCGAGTCAGGGCCGAGCAACTCGGGGTGCTCCTCGAGGTCGGCGTTGGTGACGACGTCGATCTGGTAGCCCTCGCGCTCGGCCCACTCGATGAACGGACCGCTCCAGTTCGGCCAGCCGGCCGAGCCGCCCCACGGCGACAGGTGATTCATTCGCAGATACCCGACGTGGCTCGCCGACTGGTGATCGGGAGGATGCAGCGACGTGACGCGCTGGCCCGCACCTGGCGGCTTGTACAGGTAGCCCGGCGCCATCGGCCGCAGCATCGACGCCTGGGTGGCACCGGAGTAGAGATTGCGCCCGCCGAAGTCGTTGTAGGCGTGCCAGGTGTTGGTGTCGATCGCCCACAGGATCCTCGCCGTCGTCGCGGCGAGGTCGGGCCGGACGACGAAGAAGGCTCGGCTCGTCCGCAACTTGGCGTCGACGTCGATCGTCAGCAGCACCTCGTAGTAGCCCGTACGCCATCCGGCATCGGCCACGATGTCGGCGGCCACGGGCCAGCCGCATCCCTGCTCGGGCGCGTCGGTCGGAGTGGGATGGTCGCCGGCAGGAATGCCATCCTCGGAGAACACGACGTCGCGGGTCGCGCCCACACGCGCCACCTCGATCGACACCGGCCGCCCTCCGGACGACGACAGATGCAGGGCAATTCGCTCCCCCGGTGCCACCGATTGCGGCCAGCAGTACCCGTTCACCGTTTCGTACGCCATCCTCCGACCATATGCGCCGGGTCGCGGCCACGACGGGTGCGGGCCGATACCTTCGCAGAGGTCATGGCCGACCTTCCCGCCAGCGTGTTCGTCGAGCGTCCGACGATCGGACGCGTCATCACCGGCACGCGCCCGGTTCGCCTCGGCGATGTCGACGCACGGGCCAGGCTCCGCCTCGATGCGGTCGCCAGGTACCTGCAGGACATCGCCACCGACGACGCCACCGACGCCGAGCTCGACGATGCCTTCGGTTGGGTGGTGCGCCGCACGATGATCGAGGTCCGCCGCGCGGCGGGACTCGGCGAACAACTGGAGTTGTCGACGTTCTGCGCCGGCACCGGCCGGAGTTGGGCCGAGCGGCGCACGTCGATCACCGGCGAGCGCGGCGCGTCGATCGAAGCGGTCAGCCTGTGGATCCGCGTCGACCCGACCTCGGGCCGACCGACCGGTCTCGGCGACGACTTCGTATCGGCGTACGGCACTGCCGCCGCCGGACGACGGGTGTCGTCCCGGCTCCAGCTCCCGGATCCGCCACCCGGCGCGCACCGTCGGCCGTGGGAACTCCGTCGTGTCGACATCGACCCGCTCGGTCACGTCAACAATGCTGCGCAGTGGGCGATCGTCGAGGAGAGTCTGCCCGCCGAAGGATCACGACGTGGCCTCGCCGAAGTCGAGCATCGCACCGCCATCGATCCACCGTCGGGATCCCCACTCGATCTCGTCACCGACACTGCACCCACCGGCGTCGGTTCGTCGTGGTTGGCCGTCGGCGACGTCGTGCTCACCGCCGCTCGATGGACGCCGACACCGTGACGAGCGGCAATGGAGCGATCTGCCTGCAGGGCGGCCGCGAACTCACGCCGGCGTGCGACGAGATGGACCGAGCCGTGCTCGAGCGCTGCTCGGGAACGGTTGTCGTGCTCGCTGGTGCGGCTCGTCGAGGCAGCGACTACGCCGGCGCGTCGGCGCGGACCGTTGCGCACTACCGACGTCTGGGCGTCACCGTCGAGGTGGTCCCCGATCCACGCGACGATCATGCCGCCGCACTCGCCGCGTTGGGCGACGGCACCGGGCTCGTCGTCCTCCCCGGCGGATCACCCGGCGGGCTGCTCGAGGTCCTCACCACCCGCCCGGGCGATGCCCCGACGATCGCCGAACGTCTGGTGGCGCTGTGGTCGACCGGCACCGCTGTTTCCGGCGCGTCGGCCGGCGCGATGGTACTGTGCGCTCGGACGGCGACGCCCGATCGTTCCACCGGCCTCGCCGACGGGCTCGACCTCGTTCCGGGCGTGGCGATCCCCCACTGGTCCCCCGGCTCGGAGCGTCGATGGTCGCTGCCGGACTCGCTGCTGTGGGGACTGCCGGAGTGCGGCGGCGTCCTGATCGACGGTGACTCGATGCTCGGCGTCGGCCAGGGCGTCGCGTCGATTCGGAGAGCCGGAGCGTGGACCGCGATCGAGCGTCGCACGCCCGAGCCACTCCCCCGCTGACAGCAGCCTTCGCGTCCGCGAGACTCGCACGATGACCGCGACGAACATCTCCGTGCACCCGATCCACCTCGGCCTCGGCGCCACCGCCGAGGTCGAACCCGAGTTCACGGGCGCCATGGAGTGGTACGGCGCCTACTCCGCCCGCCACGCCGCCGACGGTCCCGAAGGACGGCTGGTGACGATGCACACGTTCACGGAGTCGTGGGACGTGTGGGAGCGACACCCGGTCGGCGCCGAGGTCGTGCTCTGCACCGACGGGGAGATCACCCTGCACCAGGAGCACGCCGACGGCACGACCGACACGGTCACGCTCGCTGCCGGCGAGTACGCCATCAACCCGCCCGGCACCTGGCACACCGCTGACGTGGCCACCACGGCGACCGCGCTGTTCATCACCGCCGGCGACGGAACCGACCACCGTCCCCGCTGATCGGGATCGCTCAGCCTCCGGGGCGAGACCCGAGGTGCAGCGAGCCGTGTTCGAGCCACTCCGCCGCGTCCGCGGGGAGCCCGTCGGCCACGTGGTCGAGGTAGCGATCGATCTGGTCGTCGGTGAGGGTGTCGACCCAGCGACCGTTGGTCCCTTTGTTGAAGAACGAGTGGGCGCCGCCCTCGAAGCCCAGCTCCAGCCTCCCCGAGGTGGCGGCGGCCGTCCGCATCTCGTCGATGCGGCACCGGACGACGGCGGCGGGCCACGCGTCGTCGGGGACGTCGAGTTCGAGGAACTCGGCGATGCGACGCATCTCGCGCGCCGAGGTCCGCGAGCAGGTCGGCGTAGTGCACGAAGCAGACGTTCGGCAGGTCGCGAAGTGGCCACCACGATGCCAGGTGCCGCACCGACGAACACTCGACGAGCCACTCGTCGAGCAGGGTGTCCACGTCGTCGACGTCGAGGTGCGGATCCCACGGGTCGAGCCCATCGTCGACCGCTCGTTCGTTGAGTGCCTCGATCACTTCCGGGCGCATCTTGTCGCGGTGGTTCGCCCAGGACACCAGGGCGTCGCGTCCGTCGCGGTAGACGACGAGATACGACACCTCGTCATCGATCGCCAGGCAGTCGGCCGGTGTGTGCGTCTTGAGGAAGCGCCGATGAGTCTGCGCGTCGACAGCGGCAGCCACGTCCTCGATCGGGAAGAGCCGCATGTCGATCCACGGCGTGATGCCCTCGAAGCCCGGACCATCGCCGCGCGGCCACAGCAGCGAGTAGACGATGCCTTGCATCCACGTGGTGCCCGACTTGGGTGGCGTCGAGATGACGATGTCGTCGGGTCGGGTGGCGACGTGACCCCACCGCCGGCTGTCGGCAAGGACCGTGATCCAGTCATGCCGGGCGGGACGTGTGACCGTCATGGCCGAACGCTAACCCACCGACGTACACGATGTGCCAGGCACATCTCGTACGCCGTCGTGACGAAAGTTCGGCCGACTTGCAACACTCCGGCCGCCTCGTGCGCCGTAGGTGATGATGGAGGAAGTGGCGATCTCGAAGAACACCCACAAGGTGATCGAGCGTGCCGATGTTCTCGACCGGCTCTACCGGACCGAGTACATCGGTATGGTTCGCCTCGCGTACACCCTCGTGGGCAGCAACGCCGAAGCCGAGGATGTCGTCCAGGAGAGTTTCGTCGAGGTTGCTCGACGGCTGGACGAGATCCGCAAGCCCGGCGCCTACCTGCGCAGCGCCGTCGTCAGCCGATGCAGATCGGTGCTCCGACGGCGCAGGGTGATCGCACTGCACCCACCGGAACCACCCGCCGGCCTGGCCAGCGACGCGGGTGAACTCTGGGACGTGCTCGGCAGACTGCCGGAGGACCAGCGCATCGTGGTGGTCCTCAAGTACTACGGGGGATACCGGGCGTCGGAGATCGCATCGATCGTCGACATGCCCGGTGCGACCGTCCGGTCGCATCTTCGCCGGGGGCTGAAGGCACTGAGAGAGGAACTGGACTCATGACCCGCTTCACCGATCGCGTGACGCGTGACCTGCACCAGATCGCGGACCGCTCGACTCCATCGTCGACGGCCTGGGACTCGATCCGAACCCGGATCGACGAACAGGCCGACCAGCCACCGACCATGGAGGTCATCATGCTCAGTCCCGACCGCAACGATTCACCCAAGCGAGGATGGATGCTGGCCGCTGCTGCGGTCGCCGGACTCGCCCTCGTCGGCGGGCTGGTGTTCGCCACGACCCGCTCCGACGACGACACCGTGCCGGCGGACACGCCGACCGCAACGCTTCCAGCAGAACCCGCACCCGACGCCGAGGTCGATCCCGACAGCGACGCCGTCGTGGTCCCCGCCCCGGAACCGACCACCGCCGCCGAGGTGGCGCCCGAACCGGAACCGGTTCCCGAGCCGGTGACGGTCACGCTGACCGGCACCTTCTCGGCGACGAAGGAATTCAAGTCGGCACTCAGCAGGACCGGTATCGTCGGCGAGCAGACGTGGGTGGGGAGGACCCAGTTCGAGGGTCAGATATCCGGCACGGGATACGACACCGGTCAGCTGTGGAACATTCCCGGCGGATCATTCGAGTACATCGAGGGCGATCTCACCGCCACGATCGAGGGCCTCGGCGTCGGATCGCTGAACTACGGTGGTTCAGCACAGACCATCGACGGGGTCTGGAGTTCCGAGAGCGTGATCGCCTTCGGGACGGCCGCCTTCGAGGGAGCGTCTGGCACATTGGTCCTGACGCCTGACCCCGCCACCCCGAACGACAGCAGCACGGGTACCTACGAATGGACGATCACGGTGCCACCGAAGGGGTCACTGGAGACGGTGACGGTGAACGGCAACGGCTCCGACCAGGACTTCGCCGCTGGACGGTCGGATGTCGAGGGGGAGGTGCCCTACAGTGCCACCTCGGTGTTCGAAGGTGACATGACCGGGCTGGCGCCACACACCGGCACCGCATGGGTCCTCAACCCCACGATGACCGTCGGAGTCGGTAATTTCGAGTTCACGGGCGACATCGCCGGACTCGGGACCGGCACGATGACGTACACGGACGTGTGGGTCAACGAGAACGGCTCCAGCGTCTACACCGTCTACATCACCGGCGGTACCGGCGACTTCGAAGGCATCACCGGAACCGGCAGGTTCCTCGACAGCGAAACGGAAGCGTATTCGTACGAGTTCGTGCTGACGGCACCCGTCGGAAGGTGACCGCCGTTCGACGAGTGTGAGCCCGGGCGTTCACGTCGTGCGCCGGGTCGAGCAGGTGTTGCTCCGACCCGGCGCACGCTCGCGTGTACGGTCGGCTCGATGACGTCACCGAAGCACGTCGTCGTCGTCCTGCTCGACTCGCTCAACCGGCACATGCTCGGCTCGTACGGCGGCACCGAGTTCGCCACCCCGAACCTCGACCGGTTCGCGGCCCGGTCGACGCAGTTCACGAACCACGTCACCGGATCGTTGCCGTGCATGCCGGCGCGTCACGACATCCTCGTCGGCGCCCTCGACTTCCTGTGGAAGCCGTGGGGATCGATCGAGCTGTGGGAGGAGTCGATCACCGCCACGCTGCGGCGCGCCGACGTGACGACGATGCTCGTCTCCGACCATCCGCACCTGTTCGAGACCGGTGGCGAGAACTACCACGTCGACTTCAGCGGATGGGACTACGTGCGTGGGCACGAGGGCGACCCGTGGAAGACCTACGCCGACCCGAGTGCCTACGGCGCTCCGACGATCACACCGGACGGTCGGCCGCTGATCACCAACGCCGCCGACGGTGGCTGGTTCCTGCGCGACCAGCTGGGCATCGCCGACCGGTCGTTCGGGCACCGGCACTACGACGACAGCCGGACCTGGTTCCGCACGGAGGACGACTTCCCGGGGCCCCGCACGATGGCGACCGCGACCGCCTGGCTCCGGCACGCCTCGCAGGCCCACGATCGGTGGATGCTGTTCGTCGACGAGTTCGACCCGCACGAGCCGTTCGACACTCCGGAGCCGTGGGCGTCGATGTACGACGACGAACCGCTGACACCCGACGAACTCGAGACCGGACGGCTCGTGTGGCCGCCGTACCTCGTCGGCGGTGTGTCGAAGGGAGCGATCAGCGAGCGCCAGGCGCGCCAGATCCGCAACAACTACGGCGCCAAGCTGTCGATGATCGACCACCACTTCGGCAAGCTGCTCGACGAGATCGACGCGCAGGATCTCTGGGACACGACCGCCGTGATCGTCTGCACCGACCACGGGCACTACCTCGGCGACGTCCGTGCGGCCGGCGCGCCCGGAGACGCCGCGGCGGACATCTGGGGAAAGCCCGCGGTCCCGCAGTTCGAGCCACTCGGGCACACGCCGCTGATGATCCACT
>CAVVAO010000021.1:0-159500 GCA_963746285.1 Ilumatobacteraceae bacterium
ACGACCATCGTCCGATGCGCCGCCGGCGGTCGGACTCGCGACAATGACTTCGTGAGTGACCACTGGCTCGAGCACGGACACGAGATGGACAGGTCCGACCTGACGCCCGTGTTCACGTCGTCGAACGTGCTCGCCGAGGAAGCCACTCCCCCGACACCGACATGGACCTCTGGCTGGCGAGCAGTGGGGGTCGGTGGTGGCGTCGCCGTGCTCGCGACGCTCGGCGTCGTCGGCGTCGCCAACGCGATCAGCGACAATCTGTTCCCGAGCATGGGCTCGACGAGTCCCGCCTCGGTGTGGCAGAACCCGGTGCCTCCCGCCGAGCCTGAGCCGTCCACCGTCGACGTCCCGTCGACTGCAACGACCGCGCCGACCACTGCGCCGACCAGCCGCTCCCGCGACCGTGCCGACGACTCCGCCGAGCGCCCCCTCCTCGCCGACGTCGCCCACGTCGCCCTCGTCCAGGGCCGTCGTCTCGCCGAGCGGTTCGGTGGCGACCTCGGTCTCACCGACGACGTCGGCGCCCGATCAGGAGCGACGATTCCGTCGACGACGATCTGCTCGACAACAACTCCGGCAGCTCGAGCAGTTCGGGCTCGGGGTCCGGTTCGTCGGGACGCTCGGGATCCGACGACAGCGGATCCGACGACAGCGACGACGACTGAGCCTCAGTCAGCTGCGTCGAGGTGTTCGCTGCGCCCACAGCGCCGCCTGGGTGCGGTCGGTGACGCCGAGCCGCTGGAACACGCTCGTCAGGTGGGCCTTCACGGTGCGCTCCGCGATGCCCAGCCGGCGGGCGATCTGCTTGTTGGCGAGGCCGTCGCGCACCAGCAGCAGCACCTCGCGTTCACGGTCGGTGAGCTGCGGGCCGGCGTCGCGCGGTCCGTCGCGATTCGAGCAACGCCCGGGCCGCCTTCGGGTCGAGCGGCGACCCGCCGTCGTGCACCTCGCGGATGGCGCTCGGCGATGTCGTCGGGGTCGGCGTGCTTGAGCAGGTAGCCGTCGGCGCCCGCCTCGAGCGCGTCGAGGATCCGGGTCTGATCGGAGAACGACGTGAGCACGAGCACGTGGCTGTCGGGATACCGCTCGCGTGATCCGTCGCGTCGCCTCGACGCCGTCCAGTCTCCGGCATCGACAGGTCCATCAGCACGACGTCGGGCCGGTGCTCGTCGACGCACGGCGATCGCCTCGATCCCGTTCGCCGCGGTCGCCACCAGTTCGATGTCGTCGGTGGTCGCGAGCAACTGCTCGAGGCCGGACCGGACGACGACGTGGTCGTCGACGATCAGCACCCGGATCGATTGGGTGTCGTCACTCACCGGAGCATCCTTCCGTCGAGCGGGATCGACATCTCGACGCGGGTGCCGGTGCCCGGCCGCGGAGCGGACCGTCGAGCGTGCCGCCGAGCTCGGCGACGAGCCCGGCGAGCGACCGCAGGCCGACGTGGCCGTCGGTGACGCGGTCGTCGAGGATGTCGGTGGAGAACCCTCGACCGTCGTCGTCGACGACGAGTCGCACGGCACCGTCGTCCACGGCGAGCACGCACCCGGACGTGCTCGGCGGCGGAGTGGCTGACCACGTTGCGCAGCGCCTCCTGCGCGACCCGGTAGACGAGCGCTGGCGACTCGGTGGGGACGCCGGCGTCGCCCAGGTCGGCGCGTCGAGATGCGGTCTCGATCCCGCGGACCCGCAGGCCGCTGAGCAGGTCGCCGATCGCCGACTCGCAGGCCCTCCTCGTGCAGGTTCGGCGGGTAGATCTCGACGAGGAGCGAGCGCAGCGACTTGATGCTCGATCGGATGGCCGCCGATGCGTCGAGCGCCTGTTGCGGTTCGATCGACCGGTGCGGCCCTGCGCGGCGAGCGTGAGCGACACCCCGGTCAGCTCCTGCACGACACCGTCGTGCAGATCGCCGGCGATACGTCGTCGCTCGGCGTCGGACGCGTCGAGGGCGTGACGCAGCAGTCGCTCCGTTCGCTGCTGGCTCGCCTGCAGGCGCCGGGCCATCGACCAGGCGAGCGGGATCTGGACGAGTTCGAGCAGCGATCAGCGCGCCGATCGTGATCGGCGCGAACTGCAGCCAGAGGCTCTCGGCCGACGTCGGTGACACCGCCGTAGCGGAAGTAGGCCTCGAACAGCAGCGGCGTGCCGCGACGGGGTCTCCGTCCGGGAGTACACCTCGAGCAGCTTCGTCTCGGTCTCGAACCGGTTCTCCGGCCCCGACAGGTCGCTGACCTCGGCGACCTGTCCGCCGACCGCGAGGATCTCCAGCTCGTCGTCGCCGAGCGGGAACTGCTCGCCGATCAGGCGTGGCTCGTCGGAGTAGACGATCGTGCCGTCCTCCCGCCAGATCTTGACCCGCACGAGCGACCCTCGCAGGACGTTGTCTCGAACGACGGCGTCGAGCCGGTCGAGTGCATCTCGGTCCATGGCGACGACGTCGTCGTCGAGCACGGGGGCGATGAGGCCGACGCTGCTGATGTACGCGACCCGCCGGGCTTCGTCGATCGCCTGTTCGGTGCCGACGCGTCGGCTGGCGATGGCGGTGAACGCGATGACGAGCACGAGCGCGACGAATCCGGCGATCGCGAACCGGCCGACGACCCTGCCGACCGAGATCGGCTCGACCAGCGGTCGGTCGTCCGGCACGACCACAGCCTCGCGCCGACGCGACGGTGCACCCGGTGTCGTACCGGGTGCACCGGGGGGCAGCGTCGTCGCCGTCACGCCGTGAGGTCAGTCGTCGTCGCTGTCGTGGCCCGAACGGTCGTCGGTGTCGTCGTCGCCGCCACCGTGGCCGGAGCGGTCGTCGTCATCGTGGTCGTCATCGTGATCGTCATCGTGATCGTCGTCGTCGTGGTCATCGCCACCGCCGGGCCGGAGCGGTCGTCGTCATCGTGGTCGTCGACGCCGCGCGCCGGTGCAACGGGGGTCGTCTGCATGTTCGGCCTCGTCGCACGGTCCGCTGATGTCGCCCGGAACGCTGGTCGACGGCACGCTCGCCGACGGGATGCTGTCCGACGGGACGCTGTTCGACGGGACGCTCGCCGACGGGACACTGTTCGACGGAACGCTCGCCGACGGGACACTCACCGACGGAACACTCACTCGACGGCGTCGTCACGGTCGGAACGCGGGGCCGGCGTCGGCGTCGGCGTCGGCGTCGGCACCACGACCGAGATGCAGGCAGGGTCGGAGGCGTGCTCGGCTTCGTCGCAGTTGCCTCGCACCTCGCCGGGCACGCCGTTGTCGTCCGGGGTTCCGGCATCACGTGCCGCTGCGATCGTCGGCACGGCCACGGTCAGTGCGGCGAAACCGGCGATGATCCAGATGAGTTGTCGTTTCATGGGTAGCTCCTCGTTGTGGGGGATGCCACCATGAAGCCAGCTCGCGCAGGCACGTCACCAGTGGACGATGGTGCTACGACCAGACGCTGACGTGGGACGGACTGTCGCCGGTGAACGGCGATCGGTCCCATCCGGCCCATCGATGTTCGAGCGTGAGCCCGGCGATGCGCGCCATCAGGTCGAGTTCCGACGGCCACACGTACCGGAACGGTGCCGTGAACTCGTCGAACGTGCCGTCCGCCGTGCGGTGGAAGTGGCGCGACCTCGAGATCTGGAGGTGCGTCCGGTCGCTGAAGTCGTCGATCCCGATGTAGTCGTCGGTGACGGTGAACGGCACGCCGACGGCCCCGGGCGGCAGGCGCCGGAGCGCGGGGACGCCGTTCTCGATCACGAATCGACCACCGGGGGCGAGGTGGCGGGCGGCGTTCTCGAAGCACGCGACCTGTTCGTCCTGGGTCGTGAGATTCGTGATCGTGTTGAACACGAGGTACACGAGCGAGAACTCGCCCTCGACCCGAGTGGTGGCCATGTCACCCTCGACCGCGTGGATGCGCTCGCTGTCGGGCGCACGGCGCAGCTCGGCGAGCATGTCGGCCGACAGCTCGATCCCCGTCACGTCGAGACCTCGACGGGCGAGCGGACGTGCGACGCGACCGGTACCGATCGCGAACTCGAGCACCCGACCACCGTCGGCGAGCGATGCGAGACAGTCGACCGCCGGGTCGAGCACGTCGGGCGCGAACATGTGGGCGACCGTGCGGTCGTAGCGACGAGCGATGTCGTCGACGAATCGGTTCTCGGGCATCGACCGCAGCGTGTCGCGGTCGAGACCACACACGCAAACGAGTTCTCGAGGGATCAGATCACGCCGGCGTAGGCGGACAGACACGGCTGGCCGCCGAGGTGGGCGTACAGCACGCGTGACCCGGCGGGGATCTCGCCGGACTCGATCATCCCGATCAAGCCGGCCATCGACTTGCCCTCGTACACCGGGTCGGTGATCATGCCCTCCAGCCGGGCGCAGGTGCGGATGGCGTCGATCGTCTGCTCGTCCGGGATGCCGTAGATGCCGGCGTGGTACCCGTCGACGATCGTGATCTCGTCGGGTCGCAGGTCGCGGTCGACGCCGATCTTCGCGGCGGTGTCGCGAGCGATGCGCGTCACCTGGTCGATCGTCTTGTCGAGCGTGGCCGACGCGTCGATGCCGATCAGGTGCCGATCGGCCCGGTCTTCGAGCGCGAACCCGGCGATCATGCCGGCGTGGGTCGAACCGGTGACCGTGCACACGAGTACGTGGTCGAAGAAGACGTCGTGCTCGGCTTCCTGCTGCGCCACCTCGCGAGCCCAGTTCGCGAAGCCGAGTCCGCCGAGCGGGTGGTCGGAGGCACCCGCTGGGATCGGGTACGGCGTGCCGCCCGCCTCGACGACCGAGTCGAGCGCCCGCTGCCACGAGTCGCGGATGCCGATGTCGAAGCCGGCGGGATCGAGCCGGACGTCGCCGCCCATCATCCTCGACAGCTGGATGTTGCCGACGCGGTCGTAGACGACGTCGGGCCAGTCGACCCAGTGCTCCTGCACCGTGACCGCCTTCAGTCCGAGGTGTGCCGCGACGCCCGTGACGGCGCGGGTGTGGTTCGACTGCACGCCGCCGATCGACACGAGCGTGTCGCAACCCTGCGCCAGGGCGTCGGGGATCAGGTACTCGAGCTTGCGGACCTTGTTGCCGCCGAAGGCGATCCCCGAGTTGCAGTCCTCGCGCTTGGCCCAGATCTCGACGCGCCCACCGAGGTGCGCGCTGAGCCGCGGCAGCGGATGGATCGGCGACGGACCGAACGTGAGCGGATGGCGGGGGAAGTCATCGAGCGACGGCATGATCGGATCGTAGGGGTCCGTGTGACATCGGTATCGGTCGTTGCCGTCAGTCGTCGGTGCGCTCCGGTGTCGACGGCCAGGTCCCGGCCCGGATCGCCCGCCACGCTCCCGTCGCGCCGAGCGCCCAGATCACGAGCACGGGTTGGAAGAAGAGCCGGGCGAGCCGCTCGGCATCGGTGTCGAGCCCGAACGCATCGACACCCTCGGTCCACTGGGCGACGTTGCCCGGGAAGATGACGACGAAGAACGCGGCCACGATCGTGCCGACGATGACCCGATGGCGAGCGAGCAGGATCAGGGCGAGGCCGAGTGCGATCTCCACGAGCCCCGAGGCGACCACGACGACGTCCTCGTCGATCGGGAACCAACCGGGTACCTGCGCTCGGAACTCCGTGCGTTGCGCCGTCAGGTGGCCCACTCCGGCGACGATCAGAACTCCACCGAGCAACCACCTCAGCACCGTCCGGGCCACGGCTTCTCCGGTCCGGATCAACGTCCGTCGAGCTGTGCCCGAACCTCGACGATGGCGTCGCGCAGGGTGGCCACGATCACGTCGACGTCGGACTCGTCGATGACGAGCGGCGGCGACATCACGTTGAGGTTCACCATCGGCCGCACGATCAGGCCCCGTGGCTCACAGGCGTTGGCGACGAGCTTGCCGACGTCGAGCTCGTCCGGGTACAGCTCCTTGGTGGCCTGGTCGGCGACGAACTCGACACAGGCCATCAGGTGCGAACCGCGGACGTCGCCGACCATCGGGAGGTCGCGGAGCTCCGCCAGGCGCTCCATGAAGTACGGGCCGATCCGCTTGACGTGGTCGAGCAGACCCTCGCGCTCGATGATCTCGATGTTCTTGAGCCCGGCCGCGCACGACACCGGATGCCCGGAGTAGGTGTACCCCACGGCGAAGTAGCGGCCGTGACCCTCCTCGGCGATCACGTCGAAGATGGCGTCGCTGAAGATCGACGCACCGAGCGGCAGGTAGCCCGACGTCAGGCCCTTGGCCACGGTGATCACGTCGGGCTGGATGCCGAACATCGAGTCCGATGCGAACCACTCACCGAGCCGCCCGAACGCCGTCACGACCTCGTCGGAGACGTACAGGATGTCGTTGTCGCGGCAGAGCTGCCAGATCCGCTGGAGGTAGTCGGCCGGCGGGACGATCACCCCACCCGACCCCATGATCGGCTCGCCGAAGAACGCCGCCACCTTGTCGGGCCCGCCCATCCGGTCGATCGCCGCCTCGAACTCGGCGACGAGATCGTCGGCGAACTCCTGCTCGCTGCGTCCGGCACCGAAGCGGTAGTGGTTCGGCGACGACAGGTGGACGGATCCGGTCGTCGAGGTAGTCGAACCCGGGGATCCGATCGCCGGGCTTCCCACCGATGGAGACCGAGGCGAACGTGGTGCCGTGGTAGGCGTCGATCCGGCTCAGGATCCCCCGCTTCTCCGGGCGCCCGAGCGCATGTTGGTAGAACTGCACGAGCCGGAACGTCGCGTCGATCGCGGTCGAACCGCCGCACGTGAAGAACACGTGGTTCAGGTCACCGGGAGCGAGCTCCGCGAGTCGGGTGGCGAGCTGCACCGAGGGCACGTTGGTCATGTCGACGAACGGGTTGGCGTACGGCGAGGTCGCGCACCTGCGCGGCGATCGCGTCGGCCATCTCGTCACGCCCGAGCCCGATGTTCGTGCACCACATGCCACCGACCGCATCGAGGTACTCGCGCCCGTCGTTGTCGACGAGCCGAGCGCCCGACCCACGCGTGATCGGCAAGACGTCGTCGGTCCGGAAGGTGTCGAAGCCCTGATACGGATGCAGCAGGTGCCGGCGGTCGAGCTCGACGATCGAGCTGGTGTCGAGATCGGGCATCCGCCGACTCTACGGGGTCGGTGCGGGGGCTACGGCGTGGTGTCCGGAGGGATCCGGATCGCGGTCAGCTGCGTCGACTGCATCACGAGACGATCCTCGCTGTCCCACGCTTCACAGATCTCGTCGGCGAATCCGTCGTGGATCACGTTCACCCGGAACCGCAGCCGCAGGGGCCCCGGTGCCGGCACCGCACGGTTGTAGACCGTGATCGCGAGCGTCGGCACCCACCCGGTCTGCACGACGCCGAACGTCGCCGGTGGCATCACGTCGGAGGCGTAGAGCAGGCCGACGGTGTCGAACACGTCGTCGGTCTCGTCGCGCAGGTACGCCCGGAACTCGCCGCCGCCCACGGCGATCGGTCCGTCGGGCGTCATCTGGAAGCCCGCGTCCGGGTCGAACTGCAGCGTGACGCCGCGCTCGCCGGCCATCGGCGAGGGCGCCAGGGTGTCGAGCGCCGGGAACGGACAGGGGACGATCTCGCCCCAGAACGGCGTGGACCCCTCGTGCAACGTCCCGAGCGTGAAGTGCGCCCGCACGCCCGTCACGCCGTCGACCCCGATCACCGCGCTCACCTGGCTGGCGGTCCTGCCGACGCGGTCGACCTCGGTGACGATCTGGGCCGGGCCGAGGTCGGGCGACGACAGGAACTGCGCCGATGCCGAGATGACGTGCTCGTGCGTCGCGCCGGCGTCCTGTGCGGCGTGGAGTGCCGCGCGCCCGAGACAGGCGAGCATGTAGCCGCCGTTCGGCTTCGACCCCATGATCGAGTACTCCGTCGCGAGCTCGACGTCGTACCGCCCGCGACCTGACGCTTCGCGGCCGCGCGGGACGACCGACGTCGCCGTTTCGAAGGTGGTGGTCATCGCGCTCCTCGAAGGTTGGGGATGTCGTGGGATGGCGGGAAGTCGCACAGGGTAACGACGCGGCGTGCGCTGCCCGACGGTCAGCCGTAGTCGATGCGGAACTCGCGCTCGGCTCGTGGCGGTTCGTCGGTCACGGAGACCTTCGACACGACGGCGCTCGGCGGGCCGTGGCGGCACCAGTCGAGGAGCTGATCGACGCGGTCGCGTGGCCCCTCGGCGACGACCTCGACACTCCGATCGGCCCGGTTGCGAACCGAGCCACGCACCCCGAGGCGGCGCGCCTCGCGGCAGCAACTGTCGCGGTAGAACACGCCCTGCACCCGGCCCTCCACGATCACGCGCACCCGCACGATGCTGGACGACTCCACGCAGCGAGTCTGCCCGCAAGCCCGACCAGCAACACCGTGACGTTCCCCACCACCGTTTGCGTTGCACTTCTGGCGACCCGCCTCACCCGATCTGCAACGCAAACGAGGCTCGGCCCGGCCGGCGCTCCGGCGGTCCCCGGCACTCATCACATAGCCTCGGCCCCATGCGGATCGTCGTCGTCGGTGCCGGAGCGGTGGGCGGGGTCGTCGCCGCGAACCTCGCGATGGCCGGCACGCCGGTCGTCGCCGTCGCCCGCGGCGAGCACGGCCGGGTGATGCGCGAATCAGGGCTGCGCTACGAGTCGCCCACCGGCACGACGACGGTCGAGTTGCCCGTCGTCGCCACGATCGGTGAGATCGAGTTCACCGACGACGACGTGATCATGCTCGGCGTCAAGAGCCAGGACACCGTCGGCGTGCTGAACGACCTGCGCGCCGCCGGCGTGAGCCGACCAGCCGATCGTGTGCATGCAGAACGGCGTCGAGAACGAGCGCCTCGCGCTCCGCCTGTTCCCCAACGTGTACGGCATGGTCGTCATGCTTCCCGCCGACCATCATGCGCCCGGGGTGGTGCGGGTGTGGACCGCGCCCAGCTCCGGACTCCTCGACGTCGGCCGCTACCCGCATGGCATCGACGACCTCTGCGTCGAGCTCGCCGCGACGCTGCGCGCCGCGACGTTCGGCTCGATCCCGCGCGACGACATCATGGCCTGGAAGTACCGCAAGCTGCTGATGAATCTCGGCAACGCGATCGAAGCGGTGTGCGGCCGATCCGGCTTCAGAGGACGCCTCCACGACATGGTCCAGGCAGAAGGCGAGGCGGTCCTGAGCGCCGCCGGCATCTCGGTGACCAGCGTCGAGGACGACCAGGCACGTCGAGGCGACGCGCTGACGATCCAGCCCGTCGGCGACGAGCACCACCGTGCGGGCGGATCGACGTGGCAGAGCCTCCAGCGTGGCACCGGCGCGATCGAGACCGACTACCTCACCGGCGAGATCGTGCTGCTCGGTCGGCTCCACGGTGTCGCGACGCCGGCCAATCAGGCCCTGCAGCAACTCGCCGCCGAGATGGCCCGATCGGGCGAACCCCCGGCGTCGCGCACCGTCGACGACGTCCTGCACGCGATCGACGGGCGCTGACCTCAGGCGGCCTCGCCGGTATCAGTCGCCGGAGTTCTTCTTCGAGCCGTTGCCCTGCTTGCCCGCCCACTCCGGCTTGCCCGGCTTGTCGGGCTTGCCCGCCCACTCCGGCCGGTCGTCGCTGTCGTCATCGTCGGCTCGACCTCGGCTCGACCTCGACCTCGACCTCGACCTCGTCCTCGTCCTCGACCTCGACGTCCTTGCCGCAGGACGACTGCGCCACGACGCGCTGTTCGACGTCTTCGAACCCCTCGTCGCCACGGGCGACCGCGCTGACGGTCTTGCCGTGGTTGCCCTCGAGGCACACTCGACTCGTCGAATTCGGTGGCGGGATCATCGACGAGCGTCGGGGCGTCCGCGTCGGGGATCTCCTCGAGGACGCTCTGCGTGATCGCTGCGTCGTCCTCGACACGACCTCGCTGGTGGTCGTCGTCACCTCGCTGGTGGTCTGTGGGGACCTCCGACGTCGTCGTGGTGACCTCGCTGGTGGTCGTGGTCGCTTCGCTGGTCGTGGTGGTGGTGTCGTCCGAACCGGTCAGGTCGAACGGACCGCCCGGACCGGCGGCGGCGACACCGCCGAAGCCGATGACCCCGGCGGCGACAAGGGCGGCGACTCGGGCGCGACGTGAGTTGATCATGGTGTGTCCCTTCTGGCGACGGTGATGGCGAGCCATGGCGTCGACGTGAGAAGTCTCACCGGCGAGTTCGGCATCGGTTGCGGCGCTGCGCAGCTGACCGAACAGGTCGTCGAGGTCGTCGAAATCGTTCATGGCACCCTCTTCATCGTTGGCGTCGACGCATCCGTTACAAAGATTCTCCGCCGAAGCCGGGTGACGCCCCGATGGACGAGCACGCGCACGTTGCCCTCGGTGGTCTCCATGATCGCGGCCACGTCGGCGGCGGGCAGTTCGTTGACGACGAAGAGCATGACCGCCTCGGCTTGGGCGTCCGGCAGGGTCGCCACCATGGCGATCGCCCGATCGAGCGCCGTGTGCTGCTCGTACTGCTCGTCGGCGCCCGCCTCCCGATCGGCCGCACGCACCGACAACGCGGACGGTTCCGTGGAACGCACGAGTCGGCGGATCTCGTCGACACTTCGCCGGTGGGCGATCGTGAACAGCCAACGCCGGAAGTCGGTGAGGTCCCCGTCGAAGCGATCGATCGAGCGGGCGACGTCGATCCACACCTGCGACGCGACGTCTTCGGGCGCCGGCGAGCGTCTCGCACGCAGATAGCGCAGGAGCGCCGGGTGATGGTCGCGCCACAGCACGGCGAGCGCGTCACGGTCGCCGGCACGGGCCGCGTCCAGCAGCTCGGTTGCACGATTCACCACCGCGCGGTATCGGCACCTGACGGTCGGAACTCAAGGTCGAAGTCGTCGCCGGCACCGCGCTGTCAGAGGTTGACGACGGTTCCCATGTTGGGGAGCTGCTCGACGCTGGACGGGCGCTGCCACCGTGGCGACGACTACCCTGCTGGCTCGACCCCGAGGGACCATGGCCACCCCGAACCCCACCTCCCATCCCGCGCGCACCCCCGACCCCAGCTCCGACCGGAGCCCTCGTCGCTGCGGGACCGATCCGGATCGGATCCTCGTGAACGGGCTCGTCGTCGACGCATTCATCGGCGTGCACGATTTCGAACACGACGCGCCACAACGGGTCCGGTTCGACATCGTCGTCGAGACGGTGGACGACTACGCCGACCGGGTGCGCACGACCGGCGCCTACGTCTCGTACGCCGACCTCGTGGAGTTCGTCATGTCCCGTGCGGCGAGCGGCGAACACGTCGAACTCGTCGAGACCTGGGCCGACGACGTCGCCACCTTCGCCCTTCGCAACGAGCTGGCGCAGGCGGTGCACGTCACGGTCCAGAAGCTCGACATCTTCGCCGCCGTCGACGGCGTGGGCATCACGATCGAGCGCCGCCGCCGATGAGCCCCACGATGCGGTGCCTCATCGCGCTCGGCTCGAACCTCGGCGACCGACTCGAGAACGTGCGCGCCGGACTCGGCGGGATCCGCAGCACCGACGGCATCGACGTCGTCGCCGTGTCGCCGCTCTACGAGACCGCGCCGGTGGGTGGCCCGGACGACCAGGGTCCGTACCTCAACGCCGCAGCCGCCATCGACACCACGCTCGGCGCCGCCGAACTGCTCGCACTGTTGCACCGGCTCGAAGCCGAGCGCGAGCGCCAGCGATCCGTCCACTGGGGACCGCGCACGCTCGACCTCGACCTGCTCGTGCACGGTGATCTCGTCACCGACGCACCAGGGCTCCACGTGCCGCACCCCCGCATGCACCAACGCCGCTTCGTGATGGTGCCGGTGTGCGACATCGCCCCCGACGTCGTCCATCCGCTGCTCGGCCGCACGATGCACGACCTCCTCGCCGAACTGCCCGCCGAACCCGGCGACCTGACCGTCCTGTCCACCCACTGGTCCACCAACTCGGAGCCGACCCCATGATCACCCCCGACGTCCTGCTCCCCCTCTGGGAAGCTCACCGCGACGCGCTCGACCATCCCGTCCGCACGTTCGACATCGCCGGTCGAACCTTCGACGACCGCCCCTACCAGCTCGGCGTGATCAACCTGTCGCGGGACTCCACGTACCGCGAGAGCATCGCCCACGACGTCCCCGCCGCGCTGTACCGAGCCCGGCGCATGACGGTCGAGGGGGCCGTGATGATCGACATCGGCGCAGAGTCGACGGGCACCAACGCCGACATCGTCGACGTCGACGGTCAGCTCGACTCGCTGCTGCCGGTGCTCGACGCCCTCCTCGCCGACGGGCTCCTCGTCTCGATCGAGACGTACCTCACCGATGTCGCGGTTGCGGCGCTCGAGGCCGGCGCGCAGGTGATCAACCTCACCGGCAGGGTGGACGACCCTGCACTGTACGAGGCGATCGCCCGCCACGACGCCGGCCTGATCCTCTGCTACACGCCCGGCGAGACGGCGAGGTCCGACGACGACGTGCCGCCCGTCGACGCGATGATCGACGAGCAGCTGGCGTTCTTCCGCGACCGGCTCGAGCTCGTGACCGGCTGTGGCGTCGACAAGCTCTGGATCGACCCCGGCTTCGGGTTCGCACTGAACCTCCCCGACGGGCCGGAACGGGTGCGGTACCAGACCGACAACCTGCTCCAGTCGTTCCGTTTCCGCGAACTCGGCTGGCCGGTCTGCGTCACCATGGCCTCGGCGGTGTACCTGTTCCACGACGAGGTCCGCGTGGCCGAGACGGCGATGGCGGTGCTCGCACTCTTGGCAAAGGCCAACCTGCTTCGCAGCCACGAAGTCGCCCGCGTCCAACCCGTCCTCGACATGCTCGAGATCTGCGCCCGCTGACACCTCGAAAACCACGTTTGTGTTGCGCTTCGGCTGGCCCGCCCCAGCCGAAACGTCACGCAAACGTGAATCAGCCCGGGGTGGCGGGTCGGACGCCGGCGTCGCGGCGCCGAGCGGCGATGTCGGCATCGACACCGGTCGTGCGCCAGGCATCGGCCTCGTCGGGCGAGAATCCAGCGGCGGACCAGCGCGCGGCCTCGGCCGGTCGGACGTCGCGTTGCAACCAGCCGGCGGCATCCGACGGTGGCACGCCGCTCGCCACCCACTTCGCGAGCTTGCGATCGGGCAGCGGTGTCGCCGCCCATTCGTCGGCGACCTCCTCGGTGGCTCCCGCATCGAGGGCGACCCTGCGCCGAACGACCTGCGTGGTCCACCCCTCCTCGGGGCGCTGCTCGCGGGCGCTGTCGACGTCGAAGCCCACCGACTCCATCAGTCGAGCAACCTCGGGATCCGCGACCACCTCGGCCCACGCCGCGGCGCTCGACGCCGAGAACCCGGCCGACGACCAGCTCGCCGCGGCCTGCGCCGACAGACCGCGATCGATCCAGCCCATTGCCTGCTTCACCTTGATGCCCGCTTCGTCGGCGTACTCGATCTCTGCAGGAGTCCGGCCGGCCCGGAGATGTCCGAGTGCCTTTGCCGGTTTGGTGTCGCCCGACAGCACGCCGGCGAGCTGGCTGGCTTCGGTGACGTCGGCGTCGGTTTCGGTCCACGGCGCGAACTGATCGCCCGAGGTGAATCCACGATCGATCGCGCCGAGGATCGTGGCGGCGTCGAAGCCCGTCCACGTCTCGATGAACGCAGCGTCGGTGGGCAGCCCTCGCGCTTCGAGCGACGCAGCGAATGCCACGTCGGGCGCCGGACGTCCCGACCGGCGGAACTCGGTGATCTCGTCGGTGGTGAGCGACGAGTCGTACCAGCGCGGGCGTGCGGCGGCGGCAGCGTTCCGTCGCGGAACATGATCGTGACGACCGCGTCCGGGAGACCCGACGCGATCCAGCGTTCACGGTCCTGGCGATCGGCGTGATTCATGATGCCATGATCCCCCTTCGACCGACGCTGCGCCAATCTCCCGGTTGGTCGGGCCGTACGCTGGCGACGTGACACAGCTCGCCGGGCGGCTCCGCGTCGTGATGGTCGTGATCGACGCGATGCCGCATCGCCACGTCGGCCCGGCGTCGACGCCGAACCTGTGGCGTCAGGCCGCCGACGGCGGGCGGGCGCCGATGGGTGCGCTGTCGCTGCCGGTGTCGGTCACCTACTCCAACCACGCCGCGTTCGTGACCGGCGTGGATCCCATCGTGACGGGGGTGCACGGCAACCACACCTGGAGCGACGACGGCTGGATGCCCTCGCCGAAGTCGGGTCCGGGAGCCACGACGTTGTTCGAGCGCGTCGGCGCCGCCGGGGGACGGTCGGCGATCGTTGCCGGCGACCAGAAGCTGATCGGGCAGATGGGCGGCGCGCAGGCGGATGCGGTGTGGCCCCCCGACGGTCGCCTCCCCGAGGGCACCGAGCGCTGCGCGTTCGGTTACGCATCCGACGCCGCGGTGCTGGCGGCGCTGGGCGGCATCGATCTCGACGTCGACTTCGCCGTGGTCCACCTCAACGAGCCCGACACCACCTCACACCTCCACGGGCCGGACTCGCCCGAAGCGATCGAGCAGTACCGGGCCACCGACGCCGCGTACGGCGAGGTGATCGCCCGGCTCGCCGAGGGATGGGATCACA
Organism: Ilumatobacteraceae bacterium; assembly: GCA_963746285.1. Lineage (GTDB taxonomy): Bacteria > Actinomycetota > Acidimicrobiia > Acidimicrobiales > Ilumatobacteraceae > Sva-07. The sequence goes on from CAVVAO010000021.1 coordinate 14,539, forward strand.
CGATGGTGCTGACCGTGTCGGATCACGACCAGGAGACGATCACCGACTTCAGCGCCGGTCGCGCTCGCCGACGCACTCGCCGACGTCGACGGCTTCGAGGTCGCCGACGAGGGCACGGCGGCCCTGGTCCACCGGTGCCGAACGGCGCGATCGACGACGACCGTCTGTTCGAGCTGATCCGTTCGGTCGACGGCGTCGAGTCCGCCGAGCGCGCTGACGCCGGACGTGTGGATGGCGTGGACCGAACCGGGCCGGTCGTTCGGATCGCCGCCGATCCCGATCCACGGCCAGCACGGCAGCCCACGGTGCCGCACCCAGATGGCCATCGTGTCGGGCGGCGACCCCCGGGTCGCCGCCATCGCCCGACAGATCGAACGCACCCAGCCGTCGGTCCTCGACTGGGCGCCGATGATCGCTCGACTCCTCCAGCTCGACGGAGCGCGACGTGACCGCCGAACTCGACGCGTTCGACGTCGAAGCGTTCCGCCGCGACGGCTGGCTCGTCGTGCGCCAGGCGTTGACGACGACCACCTCGGCGAAGCTCGACGCTGCGGTGAGACGACTGGAACCGGGCGTCGACGGCGAGCGGCGGTCACGGGCTGCACCACTTCGAACAGACCGACGCCGGCGCGGTGTTGGCGCGCAGCGAGGACTTCGTCCACGACGATCCGGTGCTCCACGACCTGATCTGCAGCGGCCTCGTCGTCGACATGGTGGGCCAGCTGTTCGACGAACCGGCGGTGCTGTTCAAGGAGAAGATCAACTACAAGCAGCCCGGTGGCGGCGGCTTCGCCCCGCACCAGGACGCCACCGCCTACCGGTTCGTCGACCATCACATCTCGTGCATGGTGCCGCTCGATCCGGCGACCCCGGCGAGCGGCTGCCTGTACGTGGCGCCCGGTTTCGACGAGGGCCAGCTGCCCACCGACGAGCGCGGCCGCATCGAGGCAGCCACCGCCGACGCGCTCGCCTGGCAGCCGGTGCCGATGGAGCCGGGCGATCTGCTGTTCTTCGACTCGTACGCACCCCACTACAGCGACACCAACACGACGAACCGAGCACGTCGAGCGGCCTACCTGACCTACAACGCGGCGTCGCTCGGCGACCACCGAGACCGCTACTACGCCGACAAGCGGGCCGAGTTCGCGGCCCGGGGCGACGACTTCGAGGGCGAACGGGTCCGCATCAGCATCAGCGACGACTTCCTCGGCCGACCGGTGACGCGATGAACGAACTGGTCGCACTGTTCGAGTCGCCTGCGGCGCGACGCATGTACGACGAGGAGGTCACCGAACTCGACCACGCGCTCCAGACGGCGGCGCTGGCACAGGCCGACGGTGCGCCCGACCACCTCGTCGCCGCGGCACTGCTGCACGACGTCGGCCATCTGGTCGCGGACGACAACGTCGCGCTCGACGAGGACCTCACCGAGGACTTCCACCACGAGCGCGTGGGCGCCCGGTACCTGGCCCGCTGGTTCGGCCCCGAGGTCACCGCACCGGTCGCCCTGCACGTCGCGGCCAAGCGCTACCTGTGCGCGATCGAGCCCGGCTACCTCGACGATCTGTCGCCGTCGTCGGCACGCAGCCTCGGTCTGCAGGGTGGCCCGATGTCGCCCGCCGAGGTGGAGGCGTTCGAGCGTCTCGCGCACCACGACGCGGCCACGCTCGTTCGCCGATGGGACGACCGCGCCAAGGTCGCCGGACTGGCGGTCGCCGACCTCGCTACCTACCGATCGCTGCTCGCGCGGCTCGTCGACACGCGCTGACCCGATCAGCCCTCGGCGGGGGCCGAACTCACAGCCCGACGTACCCGCAATCGCGCGGTGCTCGACTCCGACACCGGGACGAGCGTCGTGGCCTTGCCCAACCCGGTCGGTGGCATGTTGCCGTAGATCGCCTCCCATTCGCCGGCGCGGACCAAGAACGTCTCGTGCCAGATCCCGGTACGACCCGACTTGCCGACGCGGCGCCAGAAGTTCCGCCACGGCTCGAGATGCGGGTCGTCCTGATCGTGGGCGAACGCCTCGAGATGTTCGAACGACTTCCAGTACTGCACGATCGTCGGGAACCCGTTCTGGTAGCCCAACAGCCCCTTGTCGGGGTGTTCGGTGAGGTACTGCAACATGTGGTTCATGCCCCGCCGGCCTCCCAGGTCGCCGAACGAGCGCAACAGGTGCAAGAAGTTGTTCGGTCGGGCGCCGATGAGGAAGACCACGAAGTCCCCGTCGTACTCGGCCGTCCAGCGGCCCTGATTGATCTGTGCCATCGCGACAGTGTCGCGTGCTGCGCAGTACGCCGTGACCGGTCAGCGTGCGGGCTCGACGCGCCACACGTCGCCGTCCGACCTGACGTAGCCGGCGCATGGCTCCCAGTGGGTGCCGAGCACCAAGTCGTCGGTGTCGGCGCGCGAGGCGAAGAAGGCCCGGCGCGTCGCCTCCGCGGCCGCGGGGTCGACGTCGAACGAACTCCCCCACTCCGGATGCGCAGCTTGGCAGACCATGTGCGACAGGTCGCCGGTGATGACGGCGCGCTCGCCGCCGCTCTCGATCACGACGCTCACGTGCCCGGGAGTGTGGCCGGGCGTCGGCACCAGCGACACGTGCGCCGTGAGGCGTGCGTCGGTGGCGACGAGGTCGACGAGGCCGGCGTCGATCACGGGCTGGATCGAGTCGGCGCGCAGCTCGCCGTCCATCCCCGAGTCGTCGCGCTGCCAGTGCTCCCACTCGACGTCGGCAAAGAGGTACCGAGCGTTCGGGAACGTCGGCACCCACTGTCCGTCGACGAGCCGCGTGTTCCACCCGACGTGGTCGACGTGCAGATGCGTGCACAGGACGGTGTCGATCGACCCGGGCGGGAATCCGGCGGCCGCAAGATCGTCGAGGAACGGCCCCGAGCGCATGCTCCACGACTCGACCGGGCGCTGCTTGTCGTTGCCGAGACACGTGTCGACCAGGATGCGCCGCCCCTCGCTCTCGACCACCAGCGCCCGGATCGTCATGTGGACCTTGCCGTCCGGCGTCGCGAAGTCGGGCACCATCCACCCGATCTCACGGATCCGCTCCGCGGTCGCGTCGGGCAGCAGCCAGTGCGCCGCCGATGTCGTGGACAGCTCCACGATCTCCGTCACCCGAACGTCCCCGATCGTCCACATCCGCCCGAGGCTGTCAGATTTCGACAGCGCTCGCACGAGCGGACCACGCACCCCGGCGGATCGGGCCGTTGGTCCGTTGCGACGCCCCTGCACCGCGGACGAAACTGAGCGGGCACGAAAGGGGTGCCCATGCGATCGCCGGCACAGATCAGGAACGTGGTGCTCGTCGGGCACAACGGCAGCGGCAAGACGAGCCTCGCGGAGGCGTTGTTGTTCCGGGCGGGGGTGACCACGCGGCCCGGAACGATCGAGAAGGGATCGACGGCGCTCGACCACGACCCCGAGGAGCGTGAGCGCCAGCAGTCGGTCTCGTTGGGCCTGGCGTCGTTCGACTGGAACGACCACCGCATCAACCTCCTCGACACGCCCGGCTACGCCGACTTCCGTGGCGAGGCCCTGCTCGGTATGGCCGCCGCCGACCTCGCGGTGTTCGTGATCGACGGTGTCGCCGGCGTGCAGTCACAGGACGTGGTGCTGTGGCGTCACGCTGCCGAGCTGGGCCTGCCCAGGATCATCTTCGTCAACAAGCTCGACCGTGAGCGATCGTCGTTCGACCGAACGCTCGCCCAGGTGCGCGAGGTGTTCGGATCGCACGCGGACCCCACCGAGCTGCCGATCGGCGCGGAGTCGAGCTTCCACGGCGTCACCGACCTGCTCACCCACCACGCGTTCGTGTACGACTCCGGACACGCCGAGCGGGTCGACGTGCCGGCCGACCTCGCCGACCTGGAACGGACCGAGCACGAGCACCTCGTCGAGGACGTGATCGAGCTCGACGACGACCTCCTCGAGCGGTACCTGTCCGGCGACGAACCGTCGCCGGAACAGCTCGAGCACCTGCTCCACGACGCCGTCGACCGCGCGCTGGCGTTCCCGGTGCTGTGCGGATCGGCCACGACGCCGATCGGTGCCGATCAGCTCGCCGACTTCATCTGCCGGGTCGGCCCCGCGCCCGGTGACCGCGGACCGGCGATCGTCGAGGCAGCCGGGCAGACCGTCGACGTCGCCCCCGACCCTGCTGGACAGCCGCTCGCGTTCGTGTTCAAGACGACGATCGACGACTTCCTCGGACAGATCTCGATGCTGAAGGTGCTGTCGGGGACGATCCGTGTCGACGACACGCTCGTCAACACGCGCTCGGGGGCGAAGGAACGGCTGCACCATCTCGCCTCGCTCGTCGGCGGCACCCAGACCCATCTCGACACGGTCGCCGCGGGCGACATCGTCGCCGTCACCAAGCTCTCCGACACCCGCACCGGCGACACGCTCGGCCCCGAGGGCACACCCGTCGTCGTGCCCGTGCCGGCACTGCCCCACTCCGTCTACGGCGTGGCGATCGCCGCGGCGAAGCAGTCCGACGAGGACCGCCTCGCGACCATGCTGCACCGCCTCGTGATCGAAGATCCGACACTCGCCGTCCGCCACGACGACAGCACCGGACAGACCGTGCTGAGCGGCGGCGGCGAAACCCATGTGCGCGTCGCGCTCGTCTCGCATCGAACGTGCCGGGGTCGAACTCGACGTCGACGACGTCCGGGTGGCGTACCGGTCGCGACTCGCGGCACCCGTGGAGGTCGAGGGCAGGTACAAGAAGCAGAGCGGTGGCCACGGCCAGTACGGGGTCGCCACCGTTCGCTTCGAACCGTTGCCGCCCGGATCCGGATTCCAGTTCGACAGCGAGGTGACCGGTGGCGTGATCCCGAAGAACCTCGTTCCTGCCGTCGGCGCCGGCGTCGAGGAGGCGATGGCGCGTGGGAGCGATGGGTTCCCGATCGTCGACCTGCGCGCCGTGTGCACCGGCGGCAAACACCACTCGGTGGACTCCTCCGAGATGAGCTTCAAGATGGCGGGCTCGATGGCGCTGCGCGAAGCGATCGCACAGGTCGGCCTCGACGTGCTCGAACCGATCAGCGAGATCTCCGTGCGTGTGCCGGCTTCACTCCAGGGTGACATCCTCGGCGACCTCAACGCGCGCCGCGCCCAGGTGCTCGGCACCGTCACCGACGAAGCGGGCGTGGCCTCGGTGCAGGCGCTCGTGCCGACGGCCGAGATCGTGCGCTACGCGATCGACCTGCGATCGCTCAGCGGCGGCAGCGGATCGTTCGAGGTCGAGCATCACGGCTACCAGCCACTCCCGGCGAACCTCGTCGACCAGGTCCGAGCCGACGCCGAGGCGTCGGCGCGATGAGCGACGACCGAACGCCTCGACTCACACGCCGCGGATTCCTCGCGGGCACGATCGCTGCTGCACTCGTGGCGTGCAGCGACGACGGCTCGGGCTCGAGCACGAACACCACCGAGCGCCCGCCCGACACGACCGCCACGACCGCCGACACCACCCCCGACACCGCACCGGCGTCGACGGCGGCACCGGAGACCACCGCGGACGCATCGCCGACCTTCACGTCCGATCCGTTCACGCTCGGGGTCGCGTCCGGTGACCCGCTGGCCGATTCGGTGATCCTCTGGACGCGGCTCCTCCCGGCCGACCCTGTTCCCGACACCGACATCGAAGTGACGTGGGAGATCGCCCGCGACCCGGAGTTCGCGAACGTGGTCGGCAGCGGCACCGCGCTCGCCGGTCGCAGCGCTCGGGCACTCCGTCCACGTCGAGGCGACCGGGCTCGAACCCGACAGCGACTACCACTACCGCTTCACCGTCGGCGACTACTCGACGCCGGCGGCACGCACGCGGACCTTCGCCGCACCGGGCACGCTGCCCGATCGGTTCCGGTTCGCCTTCTCGTCGTGCCAGAACTGGGAGCAGGGCTACTACGCCGCCTACCGCGACCTGGTGGAGCAGGGCGACGTCGATGCGTTCGTGTTCCTCGGCGACTACATCTACGAGTACGCGAGCGGCGGCTACGCCGACGCCCGCGGCCGCCAGACCGGGCAGGACTTCGAGTGCGAGACACTCGAGCAGTACCGCGAGCCGGTACGCGCTGTATCGCAGCGACGCCCTGCTCCAGGCGGCTCACGCGCTCGCGCCGTGGATCGTCACGTGGGACGACCACGAGGTCGACAACGACTACGCCGGCGACGTGTCCGAGCACGACGATGACGTCGAGGCGTTCCGGACACGTCGCGCCGCCGCCTACCAGGCCTGGTACGAGCACATGCCGGTGCGCCTCGACCCTCCCGACGGCCCCGACTACGCCATCTACCGATCGTTCGCCCACGGCGACCTCGTGCGCTTCCACGTGCTCGACACGCGCCAGTACCGCTCCGACCAGCAGCGCGACGAACCCTTCGTCGCACCGCTCGGCGACGCGGTGCAGGTCCGCAACGAGACGCTGACCAGCGACCCCGATCACACGATGCTCGGCGCCGAGCAGCGCTCGTGGCTGATCGAGGGCGTCGAACAGTCGACTGCGGTGTGGGACGTGCTGGCCCAGCAGGTGTTCATGTTCGGTGGCAACGCCGTCGCGGGCGCCGCACCGCCCGTCGTGGTGGTCGACACGTGGGACGGCTACGCGGGCGAGCGCCGGGTCGTGCTCGACGCGCTGGGCGCCAGCGCCGACAACCTGGTCGTGCTGACCGGCGACTTCCACTCGGCCGCGGTCGCCGAACTCCGCGCCGACCCGTTCGACCCGAGCCTGCCGGTGGTCGGTACCGAGTTCATGGCGTCGAGCATCTCGTCGTCGTTCTTCGACGACGACGCCACGGTCGAGAGTCTCGTCACCACTGCGCTGACCGCGAATCCCCACCTGAAGTGGTTCGACGCCCAGCGCGGGTACACGGTGTGCGAGGTCACCCCCGACCGGTGGCTCGCCACGTACCGCGGCCGTGGCCGACCAGTTCGACGAGGCGTCGCCGGTCACCACCATCGGTTCGTGGGAGGTGCGCGCCGGCGTACCGGGCGTGCTGGAGGTGTCGTGACGAGTCAGCGCAGGTGGCGACCGCAGTGCGGCCACGGTCGGGCGCCACGCTCGCTGTAGAGCGCGAGCGCCATCGCGTCCTGGTCGGCCGGTGCGGCTTGCGCCGGGTCGACGCCCACGAGCGACGGATCGTGGCGACCGGCGACGGAGTTCCACGTCGATCGATCGAACTGATAGGCGCCGCGGTACTTCCCGGACGGGTTGGTGATCGTGTAGTCGCCACCGGACTCGCACTCGCGCAGGGCCGCCCACTTCTCGGGGGCCGGACCGACCGGAATCGGCCTCGCGGGCAACAGTTCGACGGGCAGACCAGCGACCTCGAGGGCGCTGCGGTGTGCCGCCAACGTGGCGGTGGAGTACCAACCGTCGGCGGGGATCCCCAGCACGAACTGCAGCGCCTCGACCCTCGGGCTCCGTTCGTCCCAGGAATAGGTGGCCGTCAGCACCCGCATGACGACGTCGAGTCGCGTGGCCTGGGCCAACTCCGATGCTCGGGCGGGTGCACGTTCGGCCGGCGGATCGGCGATGGTCGGGATCGAGAGCGCCAGCGGGTCGGGGCGCCTTTGCGCCGTCACCTCGGCGCGCAGGGCCTGCGGTGACGCGGCGGCGGGGACGGAGTCGTCTCCGATCGCTCGGGCCACCAGGGGCGCTCCGCCGATCACGAGTGCGGCGACGAGCACGGCGGTGCATCGGCGGATGGCGAGTCGGTGTCGGTGGACGCCAGTGGCGCGGTGGGGGAAGGACGGGGTCATGACGCTCCTTGGGAGGGGCACCTGCGCATCGACACCTGCGGCTTTCCGCGGCGGACACGAGTGCTGGTCGACCCCGAATGTTACGGACGCGTGACGAAACCGGGTCATCACCCCGGTGAGCCATCGGTCACACCGTCTCGATCACAGCCGATACGTTCCGACGCCATGGACCAGCACATCGCGGAGGTACTCGCCGCCAACCAGGCGTTCTACGACGCGCACGAGGCCCGAGACCTCGACGCCATGCGAGCGGTGTGGGAACAGGGCGACCACGTGGTGTGCGTGCATCCGGGATGGCCGATCCTGCGCACGTGGCCGCACGTCGAGGAGTCGTGGCGGCGGATCTTCGCCGGGCCGGGACGCAACCAGTTCATCCTCACCAACGAGGCTGTCGCGGTCCACGGCGACACCGCCTGGGTGACACTCGACGAGAACCTCGTCGACGCCGGTGGCACGGGAACGGTGGCAGCGACCAACCTCTTCGTGCTCCGCGACGGCCGCTGGCTCCTCGTGGCCCACCACGGCTCGCCGGTCTTCTCGAGTTGATGCACTCGTTCCTGCGGCGGCGGATCGAGCAGGATGTGACGATGCCGACCCCGCCCGCCGTCCCCCAGTTCGGGGCGCTTCTCCGGTCGCACATCGCGAGCGTGCCCGATGCCGCGCGCCCGGCCTTCCTGTCCGGGCTCGAGCGTTCCGCCGCCGCGAGGTATCGCGAGTGGGCCGCCGCGGCGCCCGAGCACGCTGACGTACTGCTCGAATGCGCCGGCCGCGAGGACGAGATCGCCGAACTCGTCGCCGCGCTCTTCCCGATCGACCCGGAGATGCAGCAGGCCGTCGATGACGCACTCCCGGCCGCGATCGCGGTCTACTACGAGGTGTTCGCGCCCTACAGCGTGCTCGACCAGCTGTACCTGCAATCCGAGGCCGAGCTGCAGGGAGCCCAGGCCTGGGTGGGCATCGCCGCAACCACCGACGACCCGGCCGCCCGCGAGGTGCTCGCCCGGTGCACCGCCCTCGAGACCGAGAGCGCCGAGGCCGTCAAAGCCCTGCTCGCCGCCGCCCGCACCTGACGCGCAACCATCGCCCGCGATGAGCCAACCGCCCGAATAGCGACACTTCGCTCATCGCACCCCGGACCCACACCCCCGCGATGAGCCAACCGCCCGAATAGCGGCTTTCGCTCATCGCAGGCCTGATGGAGGATCAGAGGTGGAGGACCTCGGGGAGCCAGGTGTCGAGGCGTTCGACGATGACGTCGTCGCTCTTGGCGAGCAGATGGCCGTCGCCGGGCAGGATCTCGACCTCGCCGTGCCCGGCGATCGCAGCGACGACATGGCTCGCCTCGGGGGGAAGCAGTTCGTCGCGATCACCGTGGAACAACAGCAGCGGTCGGCCGGCCAGGGCACCGGCGACCTCGCAGCCGGCCGACTGCGTCGCGAAGGTGACGACACCGACCACCGACACCGGCATGATGACCGCCGTGCGGATCGCGACGGCGCCGCCGAAGCTGTGTCCCATCACGACCACACGCTCGGCGCCCGCGTCACGCGCGAGCTCCACGCCGCACGCCAGGTCGTGCGCGCACAGGTCGAGGTTGTTCGGCTCGCGATAACCGACGCGCACGAACTCGACACCGCGCTGCAGCCCATCGCTCTCCGAGGCGCTGGTACAGCCCGTGGCCCGGCCCGAGCACACCTCCCATCGCGCCGCCGCACGCGACGATGGCCGCACGAGCGGTCGCCATCCCCGCGCCGGGCCGGTGCCGGAACACGCTCAACAGGCCGCGCGAGGTGTACACCTCGCGATGCGACAACGACGCGCTGACGGCGACCTCGACCGCCGCGAGCGACCGCAACGCCTCGAGCGCCGTCGGGTCGGACGGGTCGGCCAGCGGCAGACCGGGCGGCCGTTCGTCCGCTCCGCTGTGGTCGACCATGGCTGGTTAGCGTACAAACGCACATGGGCAGCCCAGCCACCGGAGCCGGCACGGTCGACTTCCGAAACCGAACCGACCGAGAGCACGCCCGTCGCATCGGTCGGGCCTGGATCGAACTCCGCCGCGGCGCCGCGGCGTCGGCGTTGCGTTCGTACCTCTTCGGCACCGAGAAGGCACTCGAGCAGGGACAGATGGACGCCCTCGACCTGCTCACCCGACGCGAACGCCCGATGAAGGAGCTCGCCGCCCGGCTGCGCGTCGAGCCGTCCACGGCCACCCGGGCCGTGCAGCGCCTCGAACACGACGGGCTCGCCGAACGGTTCACGTCGCCCCAGGACGGTCGCGTGGTCCTCGTGCGGATCACCGACGAGGGCCGACGTCGCCACGACGCCGTGGCCGAACGGCGGTCGATCGCGATGATGCACATCCTGAGCGAGTTCGACCCTCAGGAACGAGCACAGCTCGCCGACCTGATGGACCGCCTGATCGCGTCGATCGACGACGTCGTCGACCGACTCGACGGTGCGGACGACTCCGAAACGAACTGACAACGGTCGAGCGGCCCTGTGTGACATCAGGGTCGACGGGTACAGTCGCCGTCATGGCCGACCAGGCAACGTTCGCCGACGAGGCGATGCAGTACGCACCACAGCTCTACTCCGGTGCGTTGCGCATGACCCGCAACCGCAGCGACGCCGAAGACCTGGTGCAGGAGACCTACCTCAAGGGCTACCGGAGCTATCACACCTTCACCGAGGGGACGAACCTGCGGGCGTGGCTGTTCCGGATCATGACCAACACCTACATCAACTCGTACCGCGCCAAACAGCGTCGCCCCGACGAGACGGAACTCGGCGAGTTCGAGGACCTGTACCTCTACAAGAACCTCGGCGCGCTGCAGGACGCCAGCGTCGGGCGCTCGGCCGAGGAGTCGCTCATGGAGTTGCTCCCCGACGACGAGGTCAAGCGGGCGTTGGAGGACCTCCCGGACAACTTCCGCCTCCCGGTGATCCTGGCCGACGTCGAGGGCTTCTCGTACAAGGAGATCGCCGAGATGCTCGACATCCCGATCGGCACCGTGATGTCCCGCCTGCACCGGGGAAGAAAAGCGATGCAGAAGGCGTTGCACGACTATGCCCTCGAACGAGGGCTCGTCGCCGCACAGTCGGCGCGGACGGACGGCAATCTCGGACAGGATCACTGACGATGAGCGATGACGCGACGACGGACCAGCAGGTGTTCTCCGACTGCGCCCAGACGCTGCAGGAACTCGACGTCTTCCTCGACGGGGAACTCTCCGACCACCAGCACGCCGCGATCCGCCATCACCTCGAAGGCTGCATGGACTGCCTCGGAGCGTTCGACTTCCACGCCGAGCTGAAGCTCGTCGTCGCCCAGAAGTGCAACAACGACGAGATGCCCCCCGATCTGCTGGGCAAGATCGAGCGATGCTTCGGCACCGACTTCGACGGCGACGGCTCCATCGGGTGACGGTTTCGCCCGATTCCAGCGCCGCGGGTTAGCCTGCCGACATGCTCGCAGCCAACGTCTGGCACTGGTGGATCGGTATCGCCCTCGTACTCCTTTCGGTGATCTCGGTGGTCGCCCTCGTCGCTTCGTACGTGGCCTACGTCCGCGCCAAGCAGTACCCGAGCCGGGCACAGCACTCGCACCACCACACCGACCTCTAGAGGTCCTCGACCGAGGCGTTGCACTGAACGACACCGCCCTCCTCCTCGATCGGTGCACGTTTCCGAAGCCGGGCACGGCGGTGACCTGTGGTCTCTCTGGCGGCGCCGACTCCTCCGCGCTGGTCGCGCTCGCCGTCGCGGCGGGCTGTGACGTCACCGCCGTCCACGTCCACCACGGCCTGCGAGCATCGGCCGACCACGACGCCGATGTCGCCGCAGGCGATCGCCGAGCGTCTCGGCGCCGACTTTCGTGTGAGCCGCGTCTCGGTCGCTGCAGGATCGAACCTCGAGGCCCGGGCACGGACCGCCCGTCGAGCAGCGCTCGGCCCCGACGCAATGACCGGGCACACCGCCGACGACCAGGCAGAAACGCTGCTGCTCGCACTGCTGCGCGGCGCCGGAGCGACCGGCCTCGGCGCGATCCGACCGGGCCGACGCCACCCGATCCTGGCCCTGCGCCGTGCCGAGACCCGCTCGCTGTGCACACGGCTCGGCCTGGTCGTCGCCGAGGATCCGAGCAACCACGACCCACGCTTCCGTCGCAACCGGATCCGCCACGAGGTGCTCCCGCTGCTCGACGACGTCGCCGAACGCGACGTGACCGTGCTGCTCGCTCGCACCGCAGATCTACTGCGCGCCGACGACCAGTTCCTCGACGAACTCGCCGCCGGCATCGACCCGACCGACGCGCCCGCGCTCGTCGCCGCACCCACGCGTCCTGGCTGCCCGGGCGATCCGTCACTGGCTCGAGCTCGACGGCTACCCACCCGACGCCGACTCCGTCCGGCGAGTACTGGCCGTCGCCGCCGGCGATGCCGCCGCGTGCGAGCTGTCCGGTGGACGGCGTGTGGAGCGGCGCGCCAACCGCCTGCATCTCGGCACGACGCCAGCACCGAAGCGGTAGCCTGACCACCCGTCATGCTGAGTCGCGTCCCTCCAGAAGCCGTCCACTGATGCCTCCCCGTCTTCGCGGCAAGTGGGCACTGGGCATCACCCCACGGAACTTCACCTGGATTCTCAAGGACAAGCTGGCGATCTGCGAGCGTCCCGGCGGCGTCGGTGACAGCCACCGAAGGGTCCGACGCCAGGAGGAGATCATCTGGCTCCGCGAGAACGGCTTCGGGTGCGTGATCTCGATCATCGTGGCGCCGCACAACCTGCACAACTACGAAGAACTGCAGCTCCCCTACCGGCATCGCCCGTTCAACGCCGAGCACACCGATCAGTACCTCACAGCGCTCTACACCGAGATCCGCGAACTCCTCAAGCACGGAACCAAGGTGCTCGTGCACGGCGACGAGGTCGGCGACCGCATCATCGGGATCATGGGTGGTTACATCCGATGGGCCGGCCTCATCGAGGAACCGACCAAGGCAATCCAGGTCACCGAACGTCTCGCAGGCCGCCAGCTCGATCCGTTCGCACGCGAGATCATCCTGCGCGCCCACACGCTGCGATGAGCCCGCCCCGATAGCGACACTTCGCTCATCGAACCGGTGCGTTCAGGTGTTGCGATGAGCCAACCGCCCGAATCGCGACACTTCGCTCATCGCACGGGCGTGCGCGGAGCTGATCGGCTGGGCTCAGGCCCGGATCGGCGGCGACACGCGGCACGCCGTGGGATCCACGACGAGCAAGGGCAGCGGATCGATGGCGACGTTGTCCGGGCGCACCTCGAAGTGCAGATGGAAGTTGTCCACGCCGGCGGTGCCGCTCTTGCCGACGTAGCCGATCGTCTGGCCCGCCGACACCGAACTGCCGACACGCAGGCCGACGGCATCCTCCGCGAGGTGGAAGTACTTGTAGATCGTCCCGGTCGACGAGTCGGTGAGCGTCCAACCCCAGCCCGCGGTGCCGGTGTTGGTGTAGCGCTGGGTGAGCACCCCGGCGACCACGGCGAACACGGGCATTCCCCGCGACCCCATGATGTCGACGCCCTCGTGCAGACGAGTCGACCCGCGCGCGTCGCCGAAGTTGTCGAGCACGTAGCAGTCCGACGCAGGTGACACCGGGAACAGCAGCTTGCCCTCGGGGACCGGGGGCCGTCGCAGGGACAGGCGTTCAGCGGTCCGCAGCGCGGTGCCGGGCTCGTCGAGACGCGGCGATCGTGCCCTGCGCACGTGCCAGCGGCGTCGCCATCTCGGTGGCCGCGAGACCGCACGCGCAGGCGGCACCGATCATCGTGCCGAGGAACCGGCGGCGGCTCGACCGAGGCTCGCGCTCGTCTCGCATGAGGAGTTCATCGGCACCCGATGACCCCGACTTGACCGGATCGACGCCACGCCCCACCCGTGCGCCGCGATGAGCGAACCGACCGGATACCGGCTTTTCGCTCATCGCTCGCACTTCCTCATCCGCTGCGATGAGCGAACCGACCGGATACCGGCTTTTCGCTCATCGCGGGGCGTGGGTCGATGGTTGGATGGACTGACCTGGTGGAGGGAGCGGCGACTAGCGTTCATGGTGATGGGTGGGAAACGGGTGTTCGTGAGCGGCGTGGGCGGGGAACTCGGCACCACGATCGCCGGACTGCTCGAGGACGAACCGTGGGTCGGCGAGCTGTCCGGGATCGACGCCGATCCGCCCCGACATCGCCTGCATCGTACGGTGTTCCACCGTATTCATCCCGACGAGCACGAACGAATCGTCGACACCGTGGCCCGCTTCAACCCGCACGTGCTCGTCCACGTCGGTGTGTGGGAACCCGACGCACGTGCCGCGCCGCGGGCCGCGGCGATCCTGACCGACCAGGCGGCCACGTCGATCCTCGGCGCGGCAGCGGAGTGTTCCGCGTTGGAACACGTGGTGGTCCGCAGCGGCATCGAGATCTACGGCCGCGCCCGAGGCGCCCTCACCCGCCCCGACGAGTCGGCCCCGATCGCCCCGACCAGCGATTGGGGGCGCACCGTCGCCGCGATCGAGCACACGGCGGCCAGGGTCGGCCAGCGCGTCGGCGTCACCGTCGGCGCGGTCCGCTCGCGCCGGTGCTCGGACCGCACGTGCCCGCACCGCTCGGGCGGCTCCTGCGCCAGCCGGGCGTGCCGTTCAGCGTGCTGGCCGACCCACCGTTCGCCGTGATCGAGGACGTCGAGACGGCCCGAGCCTTCGTCGCCGCCGCTCGTCGTGCGCCTCGCCGAGCCGGTCAACGTGGTCGCCGCCGGCGCCATCACGGCACCTGCAGGCCGTCCGTCGCGGCCGTCGCATCCCGATCCCGCTCGTCGGTCCGGACTGGCGCATGGCCCGGGCGCTCAGCCACCTCGCTCGGGGCGCCGATCCCCGACCACGTGTTCGAGACGCTGCACCGCGGCCGTCTCGCCGACAACTGCCGGATGGAGAGCTGCTCGGCTTCCGCCCGAGCACGGCACCGTCGACGTGATCGACCAGCTGTACCACTGGCCGAGCATCGTCCATCAACCCGCACGAGTGACAGGTGGCCTGATGAGCTCGACCTCGGACGTGTCGTGAACTTCCCGGTGCGCACCACTGCGTCACACGCCGGTGCTGCGATGTCCCGCGCTGCCGCCGACATCGGCGCGTCGGTCACCCGGTTCACCGACGAACAAGCCGGTGTCGTCGACGACTGGGGACGCGACCCTGCGCCTCGTCGCCGGCTGACGGCCATGTCGCATCTGCGCTGGGACGTCACCGTCGGCGGCGACCAGCGCCTCCCGCGTCGCAAGGGGGCGCTGATCGTGGTCAACGCCCGGCAGCTCGAGCGCTGGCTCCGATCTACACGGCCTTGGCCCTCAGCGAGGCGGTCGACCGGCCGGTGCGCTTCGTCGGTCGCCCCGACGTCGCCCCCGTCGGGCCGCTCGCGCGCCGCCTCGGCGGGCTGCTCGCCCGCCCCGACGAGGTCGCCGGCGCACTCGCCGCGGGCGAACTGCGTGGTCATGGGCGCGGCGCACGACGAGCCACCCGCGCAGGTCGGGCACGCGTCGACCACGCGCTCGTCGGCGCCGCCGTCGCCGCCGGCGGCCGGTGTTCCCGGCGGCGACCGTCGTCGCCCGTGGGTCGCTCGGCCCGAGTCGAGATCGGCGCGCCGTCGCGCTCGCCCCGCCGCGACGCGGCCCGCTCATCGAGCTCGAGCTCGCCGATCAGGTCGCGCGGACATCGAGCGGCTGCTTCGGAGTTCGGCGGCATCCGGACGGGCACGCCGCTCGACTGGCTGCCGCTCATCGGGATGGGGGGAGCTGACATGACCTACGTCCGCAGCACCGACGGCACCCGCCTCCACTACCGAGTCACCGGCCGCCCAGCGGCGCCGCCGGTGCTGCTGATCCAGGGCCTCGGCGCCGACAAGCACGGCTGGGACCTGCAGCGTCTGGCCGCTCCGTGCGCTACCGCGACGATCGCCCTCGACAACCGCGGCGCCGGCCGCAGCGACAAGCCGCACGGCGACCTACACGCTCGAGCAGATGGCCGACGACGCCATCGCCGTGCTCGACCACGCCGGCGATCGAGACCGCCCACGTCGTCGGCGCGTCGATGGGCGGGGCGATCAGCCAGATCATCGCGCGTGACGTACCCCGAGCGGGTCCGCTCGCTGACGCTCGCGTGCACGTCGTGCCGCAACCACCCGTGGCGCGGGAGCTGCTCGGCGAGCTGGGGCGACGCGGCCGCTCGAACGCGGGATCGGCACGATGACGCGAGGAGGCCGCACGCTGGGTGATCGGACCACGCTCGTTCCGTCGCCTGATGCCGGCGATCGGCTGGCTCGGGCCGCTCGCGCTCGGTCGCCCGACGCACGCCTTCGCCGCCAGGTGCGACGCGATCCTCGCCGCCGACGAGTACGATGGCGGAGCGGCTCGGCCGAGCATCGAGGTGCCGACGCTCGTGGTCGTCGGCAACCAGGACATCCTGACGCCGCGCGGCGACAGCGAGGAGCTGGCCGAGCCGCATCCCGACGGCCGAGCTGGTCGTCATCAGCGGCGCCGCCCACGGCTTGATGGTCGAGCACGCCTCGACGTTCAACCGGGTGCTGCTCGACTTCCTGCGCCGCGCCGAGCGGGCCTACCAGGGGCGACTCGCCGAACAGGACGAGCTCGACACCGCACTCGCCGGCTGACGGCGTACAACCTGCTGATCCGCGTCGTCGATCGTGGGAGCCGGGATCTGTGGACTCGTCGCCGCGCGATGTCTCGTCGAGTGCCGACGTCGATGTCGTGCTCGTCGACAAGGGACGTTCGGTCGGCGGTCGGCTCGCCACCCGGCGCATCGGTGGCGCCACCGTCGACCACGGCGCACAGTTCTTCACCGTTCGGACGCCAGCGTTCCGGCGCCAGGTCGACGACTGGGTCGACCGAGGGCTCGTGACGGTCTGGTCCCACGGCTTCACGACCACCGACGGCCATCCTCGCTACGTCGCCACCTCCGGCATGAACTCACTTGCCAAGGATCTCGCCACCGGCCTCGACGTGCGCTGTTCGACGATGGCGTTCGGGATCCGACCTGGCTCGGGCGCCGTTGCTCCGTGGCAGGTCGTGATCGACGACGGCACGGTGCACGACGCCGACGCCGTGATCGTCACGACGCCACTGCCACAGGCGTACGCGCTCCTCGCCGATTCGGGGATCGCCTTCGCCGAGTCGCTGCTGACCGACTACGACCGCACGATCGCGCTGCTGGCCACCCTCGATCGCCCCAGCGGCGATCCCGCCACCCGGCGGTGTCCAGAACCCGACGCCGGACATCGCCTTCGTCGCGGACAACCACGCCAAGGGCGTGAGCGCGACGCCGGCGGTCACCGTGCACGCGTCGCCGGCATGGAGCGAGGCACATTGGGATGACGATCTCGACGTGCTCCGCCGGGCCCTGATCGACATGGCCGGCACGTGGCTCGGCGGGGCCGACGTGCTCGACGCACAGGTCAAGAAGTGGCGCTTCGCCACTCCACGCACGCCGTGGCCCGACCCGTGCTGGATCGCCGACGGTGGGTCGATCGTGCTCGCCGGCGACGCCTTCGACGGGCCACGGGTGGAGGCGGCGCACAACTCGGGCCTGGCCGCTGCGCACGCCGTCAGCGGCTGATTCACCGGTCAGCTCAGATCGGTCACGTCAGATCGGTCGTGTCAGATCGGTCACGTCAGTCGGCGTCGGGCTCGCCGCATCGCACGGAGGTGACCTGGCGGGTCTCGAGATCGACGATCGTCACACTGTCGGGACCGAAGCGCCGCAGGAAGTCACTGAACGTCGGGATGTCCTCGTTCCCGCAGTCGCGTTCGATCACCGGCGCGTACGGGATTCGCCAACCGTTGTCGAACACGGCGCGGCCATCGACGAGGTCGATGATCGGCGGGAGCTCGACGGTTGCCCGTGGCGCCTGCGGCAGGATGGCGAACCACACGACGGCGTCGCCGAGCATGTCGGCGAACACGGCGCACCGGTTCGTGCCGTCGAGCTCGTCGCAGTCGATCTCGCCGAGTGTGCCCGGCACGATCCGCACCACCCGTTCGGCGTCGAGGGTGAGGTCCATGTAGCCCGTCGTCACGCCACCCCGGGCCACCGCGAAGTCGGGCGACTGCGTCGCCGACTGGATCGGTTCGATCAGGTCGACCGTGCGTTCGATCGTGTCGGGTTCGATGACCGCCTCGATCGAGCTGTCGTCGGTGAGGATCGCCCGCGCCACCAGCGCCAGTCCGGCCAGCGCGGCGATGGCGGCGACGAACCGCCAGGTGAAGATCTGCCTCACGGCTCCAAGCTATAGAGGTCGGCGCGGGCCGTGGCGGCGGCCCGGTGGGCGGCGTCGCCGATCGCTTCGAGCACCTGGTCGGTGTGACCGAGCCCGACGAACAGCGCCTCGTACGCGCCGGGCGCCAGCGCCACGCCCTCGGCGAGCATCGCGCGGAAGAACGCCGCGTAGGCACGCTCGTCGGTTCGCTTGGCGTCGTCGAAGTTGCTCACCGCGCCGGCATCGGCTCCGCACACGATTCCCAGCAGCGTGCCGACCACCGGGAACGACGCGACGAAGTCGGCCGCCTCGCAGGCGTCACGAAGCAACGCCGAGAGATGGCGGGCGCGGGCCATCAGCTCGATGTAGACGTCGTCGACGAGCACGTCGAGCGCGGCGAGGCCCGCAGCGGTCGCGATCGGGTTGCCCGACAGGGTGCCGGCATGGAACACGGGGCCGAGCGGCGAGAGGTGTTCCATCACCGCGACCGACCCGCCGATCGCGCCGATCGGCAGGCCACCGCCGATCACCTTGCCGAAGCAGGTGATGTCGGGTCGGACGTCGTAGCGGGCCTGTGCGCCGCCCGAGCCCAGGCGGAACCCCGTGATCACCTCGTCGAAGATCAGGAGCGCACCGACGCGGTCGCACTCGGCGCGCAACCCGTCGAGGAATCCGGGGGCCGGGGCGACGACGCCCATGTTCGCCGCGACCGGCTCGACGATGACGGCGGCGACCTGATCGTCGAGTTGGGGCACCACGTTGTAGGGCGCGACCATCGTGTTGGCGACGGCCGCGTTCGGCACGCCGGCAGTGCCGGGCAGACCCAGCGTGGCCACGCCACTGCCGCCGGCGACCAGCAGCGCGTCGGTCGCACCGTGGAAGTTCCCCGCGAACGTGACGACGCGGTCGCGTCCGGTGACGCCACGCCGCGAGTCGGATCGCGGTGCTCGTCGCCTCGGTGCCCGAGTTCATCAGCCGGACGCGCTCGCAGCTCGGCACCCGAGCGGCGATCGCTTCGGCGAGCTTCATCTCCCTCGGGGTCGGTGCGCCGTACGAGGTTCCGTCGACCACGGCAGCCGAGACGGCAGCAGTGATCGCCGGGTGGGCGTGACCGAGGATGACGGCGCCGTAACTCTGCACGAGATCGAAGTACGTCGACCCCTTCGACGTCGGTGATCGTGGCGCCCGACGCCCGAGCGACGACGTAAGGGTCGCCTCCGACGGCCTTGAAGGCCCGGATCGAGGAGTTCACGCCGCCGGGAATCGCCTGACAGGACCGCTCGAACATGACCGAGTTCGACGGAACGCCCGCACCGGTGCACACGGTGGGCGTGCAGCCGGCCTGCACGCACGACACCGGGTCGCACGGCGGGACACCACTCGTGCGGGGCGTGGTCACAGCGAGATCCGTCCGCCGGCGACCGACTCGGCGAACCACCGGGTGAAGTAGGTGAGCACGATGTCGGCCCCCGCACGTTTGATCGCGGTGAGGTGCTCGAGCGCCACCGCATCGCCGTCGATCCACCCGCGCTCGGCGGCGGCATGGATCATCGCGTACTCGCCACTCACGTGGTAGGCCGCAAGCGGCACGTCGACGCGGGCCGACGCTTCGGCGATCACGTCGAGATAGGCCAGCGCCGGCTTGACCATCACGATGTCGGCTCCCTCGGCGACGTCGAGGTCGATCTCGAGTTGGGCCTCGCGGGCATTTCGCCAGTCCTGCTGATACCCCTTGCGATCACCACCGCCGACGATCGACACGTCGACGGCGTCGCGGAACGGGCCGTACAAGGCACTGGCGAACTTCGCGGCGTAGGCCATCACGGCGACATCGGTGAAGCCGGCGCTGTCGAGGGCATCGCGGATCACACCGACCTGCCCGTCCATCATCCCGCTCGGCGCGACGACCTGGGCACCGGCCTCGGCCTGCGCGAGCGCCGGCGCGAGCGTAGATCTCGAGCGTGGCGTCGTTGTCGACGACACCGTCGTCGCCGACGATGCCGCAGTGCCCGTGGTCGGTGTACTCGTCGACGCACAGGTCGGCCATGACGACGATGTCGTCGCCCAGATCGGAGCGCAGGTCCCGGAGTGCGACCTGGACGATGCCGTCAGGGTCGTAGGCGCCGCTGCCCGTGGCGTCCTTCGCCGCCGGGACCCCGAACAGGATCACCACGCGCGAACCCCGAGCCCCGCGAGCGTGGCGACTTCGGCCCGCAGCGACTCCCTCGAATGCTGCACCACACCGGGCAACGAGGCGATCGGCTGGGGCTGGTCGACGCCCTCGCGCACGAACAACGGCGCGACCAGATCGGTGACGCGCACGTGGTGTTGTGCGACCAGTTCACGCATCGCGGGTGTTCGTCGGAGCCGTCGCGGACGAACCGACGGGGTCACGATCTCGGGGCTGGGCACGCCACCGAGCCTAACGTTGGCGCCCGACGGCGCCCTGTTCGCCGGCCGACCACGCACTAGCGTGCTCGGCGTGTCGGTCCACGCCTGGTTCTCCAACGACGAACGCTCCCTTGCTCCCGGTGACACGCTGACACTGCCGCTCACGGTGCACAATCTCGGCGACGAGACCGAGTCGTACACGATCGTCCCCGCGGGCCTCACGGCGAGCTGGACCAACATCACGCCCGGCAACCTCACCCTGTTCGGCGGTTCGCAGGAGGTCATCGACGTGACGATCTCGCCGCCGGCGCTCTCCTCGACGACGGCCGGGCCGACGTCGATCGCGATCAGGGTCATCCCACTGGGCGACTCCGACGATGCCGTCGTCGCCGAGGCGACCCTGATCATCGACCCGTTCGACGACTGCCGGATCGTGCCGTTGCAGCCCATCCAGCGCACCCGTCACCGGGCCAGTTTCGAGTTCATGGTCGAGAACCACGGCAACACCGTCACGAGTTGCCGGCTCCACCTGGTCGACCCGACGGACCGTGTCGACGGCGACTTCGATCCGCCGGCCGTCGGCGTCGGTCCCGGAGCAGCGACGCTGGTCCGGCTCAAGGCGCGCGCGGCACGCGGTGGGTTCCGTCGTGCGACGCGCACGCTCGACTTCGAGGTCGAAGCGGGCCGTCAGGGGCTCCCCCCGGTCGCGGCGCCGATGTCGCTCGTGCAGTCGCCCACGATTCCCGCCACGGTGCTCGCTCGCGCGGCCGCGGTCGTCGGCCTCCTCGCCGCCGCAGCGCTCGCCTGGTTCGTCGTGGTCGAGCCGGCGATCGACGATGCCGTGGCCGATCAGGTCGACAGCCGGCTCGCCGAGATCGAGGCGGCCGAGCCGGGCACGGACGCCACGAACGGCGAGGGCGTACCGACGGACACGTCAGCACCCTCCGACGACCAGTCGAGCGAGAGCGTCGGCACGTCGACGCTGATCCGCCTGGCGGTCGACGCGCCGTTGACGCAGACCGCCGACCAGTCGACCACGATTGGCCGACGGCGGGGTGTTCGACATGACCGACATCCGCGTCGAGAACCCCTACAACGACCGCGGCATCGCCACGCTCCTGGTGAACAGCGAGCCGTTGTTCATCTGGTCGCTCGAGAACATCCGGGGTTCGTTCTTCGAGCCGCGGATCACGCCGATCCGCCTCGACCCCGGCGACAACGTCACGTTCTCGGTCAAGTGCGACGAGATCGGCGACACCGGCCGGTCGACGTGTACGAACGCCGTGGTCATCATCGGACGTACGATCGCCGACGACGCCGGCTGATCGACGCGCAACTGCCGGACGCTCAGCCCCCGAGGCCGAAGCCGGGCAATCCGGCGGTGTGCTCCTGCAGTTCGATCACGCGGATCTGCGACGAGGCGGAAGTGCCGTCGTCCGTCTGCGCGACCACCGTGCGCTCGCCGCCCCGTTCGGTCGCCCGCGTCGGGATGAGGGCCAGGAATGCCCCGTCGCTGTTGGTGACCACGTCGATGCGGCTCCTGGCGTCGTCGCCGAACAGGATCGCGACCGGGGTGTCGGGCGGGAATCCGCTGCCCCCGACGCCGAACTCGCGCCCGGCCTCGACCTCGGCACGGTCGATCTCGAACTTCGGCTCGTAGCGGCCCTGGCCGTCGGGCACCATCACGGTGTACTGGCCCGTCGGCGTCGCCAGCTCGATGACCGCCGTTCGCTGGCCGGCCGCCTTCGGGGCGAAGACGACACCGATCGAGCACGTGGAACGAGGATTCAACGAGCGTCCCTCGCAGCTGTTCGAGGAGATCATGAAGTCCCACGGGTGCGGGCCGACCACACGCACCGACGCCACCGACGTCGGCACCAGCGAGATGTTCTCGACGTCGAACAGGAACTCGTCACCCCACTGCCCGACGACAACCGAGCCCAGCGCCTGGCCGGCCGGATCGGTGCGCAACATCGGGTCACCGCCGGCGCCACGGACCTTGGTCGACACCGAGACCGCCTGGAAGCCACTCTCGGAGACGGTCAACGTCGCGGTCACCGGACCTGGCGAGGTGGGCGTGAACGTGAGCCGGACGGTGCAGTCGCCGCCGGGCGGCACGGGCGCGCCGAGCGAACAACTGCTCTGCTCCTCGTTCACCCGGAAACGGGAATCGGACACCGACACCTTCGACGGGACGAACGTCGTGGGCCCGTCGTTGTTGACCGCGACGTACCATTCGTCGCTGGAGAACCCGACCAGCGTGGTGCCGAGGTCGCCCTCGGCGAGCGACAAGGTCGGCGGGTGCACCGTGGTGACCACCTGACGGCCCGGAGGGCTCCCGGGCACGAGCTGACCCGCCGACAAGGTGTCGAACACGACCGTCCGACCGGTGTCGCTGAGCTGTGGGCCGGAGTGGGCACCGACAGCCGGTTGGACGCCCCCGTCGACCATCGTCACCCGGCGCAGCGTGTTGCGGGCGACATCGGCGACGAGCAGGTCGCCGTCGGTTGCCTCACCGCCACCGGACGCCTTGACCAGCTGCAGGTTGGTGGCCTTGGTGACGAACGCGACGAGCTGGCCGTCCGCGGTGAGCGATGGTTGCGACGACGGTGCCGTGCCGGCGACCACCGGCACGGTGCCGGGTTCGCTGCTCGCGAGGGTCATCGTCGTGCGGTCGGGTTCGTCGTAGCGACCGTTCGCGTCGGCGTCACGGTCGAGGTGGTACACCTGGGTCGGGCAGCCGTCGGGACACGTGGGGAACACCGCGGGGACCAGGCCGACATCGCTGCTCGTGAACGCCACGACCCGACCGTCGCGAGACACCACCGGCTCGGATGCACCGGTCATCGTCGGGAGGCCGTCGACGCGTTCGGACACCAACTTGACGGCCTCGAACGGATCGGGCTGCGCACGGTCCCACACGAAGATCTGCGACGTCGCGGGGCCACCAGCGACGGCACCGTAGCCCCAGCCGGGAACCGCATCGGTCGACGCGGCGTCGGACCGGTAGGCGACGAACCGCCCGTCGCCAGACATCGCGGGTTGATCGATCCCGGTGTGGACGTACTCGGTGTCGGGGGAGATGATCGGCATCCCGGCGACGGATCGCGAGCGTTCCGGACTGCCGATCGGCTGCGCCAGGTCGACGAGGCTCACCGTGGTGATGCCGGCACCCTCGAGGAGGTCGGTGGCCGGATGGGTGTAGGCGATCGTGTTGCCCGCCCGGGCCACCGCCGGCGGATCGGTGATGTCGACGTCGTCGCGTGCGATCGAGGAGCCGTCGCCCCGGCTCGACACCAGTTCCCAGTCGCCCGGGGTACCGCCACAGTGTTCGAGCCGCTGCCGGTAGACATCCCAGCGAAGTCCGGTGTCGTCGTCGCGGAAGACGTCGAGCGCCAGTTCGGTCACGACCACGATGCTGCAGCCGTCGCCGGAGAGAACGGGATGGATCGAATTGCCGGGGCGCAGGCCCGTCGGGACGACGGTGACCTCCGTGGTCGTCGCGGTCTCGCGGTCGGTGAGGTAGACGGTGGAGGTGCGCGAGTCGGCGGCAGCGACCGCTGGGTCGCCGGCACCCGGCAGCGCCTCGTACGCGACGAAACGACCGTCGCCCGACACCGTGGCACGCGATCCGAGCGCCTGGCCGCCGGGCGCCACGGTCGAGGCAGCACGCTCGAGGACGGCCTGGTCGAGGAGGGCGGTCGGGCGGGCATCGACGTCGGCGGCGCCCAGCACGAAGCCGACACACAGCACGCCGGACACGGCGCCGATGACACGTCTACGCCCGCTGCGTTCGGTCAACTCGCTCCTCACTTCGTCTCTCGTCCAAGCCCCGGCGTCAAGTCTTGCAGGTCGGCGTTCATTCTGGTTCGGGCGACCGTTCGGGCACGATCGACCGGGAGCGGGCGACCACACGTTCGAGTTCGGTCACGAGTCCATCGAGAGAATGATCGGTCGCCACCGCAGACAACTTGAGCCCGAATCCGTCGGCGGCGGCAGCCGTCGTCGGGCCGATCGCGACCGCGACCGGCGGGACTTCGGTACCGAACCGGCGACACCAGCTCTCGACCGCCGAGCCGCTCGCGAACAGCACGGCGTCGGCGCCCGCCACAGCGACCTCGCCGGCGCGATCCGGCTCGAGGGCGACCGTCCGGTAGGCGGTGACGACGGTGACGTCGTGGCCGGCTGCACGGAGCCCGTCGGCGAGCGTCGGCGCTGCGATGTCGGCCTGCGCGATCAGCACGCGCTGGGGTGACGACTCCCGTTCGACGAACGCCTCGACCAGCGCGTCGGCTCGCTGGACGGTGGGCACGAGGTCGACCGGACGTCCGGCGCGCGACTCGAGTGCACCGCGCGGTGGCGGTGCCCACGGCGGCGAGTCGGAGACCCGGCACCTCGGCAGCGGCATCCCCGACGCGTTCGGATCCTGCCGCCGACGTGACGACGAGCCAGTCGAACCCGCTCAGGTCGGACAACGCCTCGCGCAGGGCGGCGCCGTCGTCGCTCGGCTCGGCGACGGCGACGAGCGGGACGTGGATCACCGTGGCGCCGCGATCGGCCAGCAGGTCGGCGAGTTCGCCGGGGCGTTCGCCGCGTGACGAGCACGCGGCACCCCTCCAGCGGACGACTCACGCCGGACGCACCGTTCCGCGTCGCCGGTCACGAGAGCGCCTCACGAGCAGGTTCTCGCGGCGGCGCGTGCCGACCTCGAGATCCGCGGCGCCACCGGGCAGGTCGATCTCGTCGGACACCGAGATCCCGGTGTCGAGATCGGCCAGGAACGTCCACAGCCGGCCGTCGGCGACGTGCGCTCCGACCGGGAGCGAGCATCCGACTGCCGAGCTCGGCGAGGAACGCACGCTCGACCTCGACGCAGTGACGCGTGGTCGCGATGGTCGATCGCCGCCAGCGACCTCGCCCGTCGCGTCGTCGTCGGTGCGGCACTCGACGGCGACGCAGCCCTGGCCCGACCGCCGGGACGAACTCGTCGACGGCGAGCACGCTCGGCGATCCGCTCGGTGAGCCCGAGGATGTCGAGCGCGGCCACCGCCATGACGATCGCGCCGCCGTCGGGGATCTTCGAGAGGCGGCTGTCGATGTTGCCGCGCAGTTCGACGAACTGGAGGTCGGGACGGACCGCGACGAGCTGAGCGCGGCGGCGTACCGATCCGGTGGCGACGGTGCACCCGTCGGCGAGCGACGCCAGGTCGGCACCGACCAACGCGTCGGCGAGGATCCCGGCGTTCGCAGAACGCCGCCAGCGTGAGACCCTCGGCGGGCGCCGACGGCAGATCCTTGGCCGAGTGGACCGCCAGATCGGCTCGTCCGTCGAGCACGGCGCGCTGGACCTCCTTGACGAACACGCCCTGGCCACCGATCTGATGGAGCGGGACGTCGACGCGGACGATCGCCGGTGGTCTCGACGATCACCAGCTCGACCGCGCGTCCCGTGGCCTGCGTGATCGCGGCCGCGACGGCACTGGCCTGACCGAGCGCCTGGCGCGAGCCCCGGGTGGCGAGCCGCAAGGCGACTGCTCGCTCACGGCCTGTCCACCGGCGTGCTCACCCGAGGTCGAACAGGTCGCGCATCGCGGCCGCGTTGCGTTCGCCCTGCGGCGTGCCGGCCTGAGCCTTGAGGCGCACCGACGGTTCGTGCAGCAGCTTGGCGACGATCGCACGCGTGAGCGCTTCGACGGCGTCGCGCTCGGGACTCGTCGAGCTCGGCGAGACGAGCGGCGAACCGTTCGAACTCGGCGGCGCGAACCTGCTCGGCGCGCCGTGCATCGAGGCCACCAGCGGTGCGGCCTGGCGAGCCGTCGACTCGACGAGGAACCGCTCGACCTCCTCGGCGACGATCACGCGGACGCGTTCGGCCTCGGCGGCACGATGCGACAGGCCGCGATCGGCCCAGTCGCGCAGATCGTCGAGGTCGAGCAGCGTGACACCGTCGAGGTCGGCCGACCGACGGATCGACGTTGCGCGGGACCGCGATGTCGACGATGAGCATCGGGCGGTTCGACGCACGCCTGGCGCGGGCGTCGGCCACCAGCGGGCGCGTGAGCACTGCCTGGCCGGATCCCGTGCCGACGATGATCGACGTCGGCAGCGCCGACCGCCTCGGGCAGACGGTCGAGCCCGACGGCCACACCGTCGACGCGATCGGCGAGCGCCGAGCCGCGCTCGGGCGTGCGGTTGGCGACGAGGATCTCGGCCCCACCGGCCCGGCGCAGGGCGACGGCGACGCCGTCGCCCATCGAACCGGCACCGACGACCAGGACACGCCGGCCGGACAGATCCGCCCACGACGTCGGTGACCATCTCGACGGCGGCGTGGCTGATCGACGCGGTGCCACGTGCGATGCCGGTCTCGCTGCGGGCCCGCTTGCCGTCGCGCAGGGCGTGGCGGAACAGCAGGTTGAGCGTGGAGCGCGACGCCCCTTCGCGCTGGGCGACCTCCCACGCCGTGCGGACCTGGCCGAGGATCTCGCTCTCGCCGAGCACGGCCGAGTCGAGCCCGGCGGCGACCTCGAACAGGTGGGTCACCGCGCCGTCGTCGTGCTGGCTGTAGAGGTGCGGCGTGAGCTCGTCGACGCCGAGGTCGCCGAGCTCGCACAGGAAGTCGCGGATGTCGGCGTAGGCGCCGTGGAAGCGCTCGGCGACGACGTAGACCTCGGTGCGGTTGCACGTGGACAGGATCACCGCCTCGCGGAGGTTGTCGCGCTCGGCCAGCCCGGCCACGGCCTTGGCGAGGTCGTCGGGGGCGATCGTGACGCCGCTCCAGCAGGGCCAGCGGACCCGTGCGGTGGTTGACACCGATGACGACGATCGACATTCGATCCCAGCCTACGCCGTCGCCCCGCGCCGTGGCTCGCCGGGCACCGCACGCAGTCCGGGCGCCGGCGCCGACGTTGCCCGCCGCTGCTCGTAGTAGCTGAGGATCTGCAGCTCGACGGCGAGGTCGACCTTGCGCACGCTGACGCCGTGCGGCACGCCGAGCACACACGGGGCGAAGTTGAGGATGCTCGTGACGCCGGCCGCGACGAGCAGCGTCGGCGGCCTCCTGCGCGGCGCGCGCCGGGGTGGCGACGACGCCGATCGAGATGTTGCGCGCCTGGACGATCTGCGGCGAGTTCGTCGAGGTGCCGCACCCGGACGCCGCCGATCGACCGAGCCGACCTTGGCGTCGTCGATGTCGACGATGCCGGCGACCGGGAAGCCCCGGTCGCCGAACCCGCCGTAGCCGGCGAGCGCCTGACCGAGGTTGCCGGCACCGACGATGACGACCGGCCAGTCGTGGGTCGAGGCCGAGCTCGCGCCGGATCTGGTAGATGAGGTACTCGACCTCGTAGCCGACGCCGCGGGTGCCGTAGGTGCCGAGGTAGCTGAGGTCCTTGCGGACCTTGGCCGCGTTGACCCCGGCGAGCTCGGCGAGTTCCTCCGACGAGATGTTCGTGACGTTCGCCTCGAACTGCTCGGAGAGGATCCGCAGGTACACGGGCAGACGGGCCACGGTCGCTTCGGGAATCCGCCGTCGCGTGGGTTGCCATCGCCATCGTCCGACCACGTTAGGGCGCTCGTGCACGTTTTCACAAAGCGCGCGACACGCAGGGGCGTCGTCGAGGTCTCGGCGCACGAGCTTGCCCGACGACGTTGCGCGGCAGCTCGTCGACGAAGAGGACCTTGCTCGGGCACTTGTAGCGGGCCAGGTGATCGAGGGAGTACTCGATCAGCGTCTCCTCGTCGACGTCGGAACCCGGCGCGGGCACGACGAACGCCTTGACCGCCTCGCCGGTGTGCGGATGGGCGACGCCGATGACGCCGACCTCGGCGACGGCGGGGTGGGCGGCGAGCACCTCTTCGACCTCGGCCGGGAACACGTTGAAGCCCGACACGATGATGAGGTCCTTGGCCCGGTCGACGAGGTACAGGTAGCCGTCGTCGTCGCGGTGGCCGATGTCGCCGGTGCGCAGCCAACCGTCGGCGTCGAGCACGTCGGCGGTCGGCCTCGGGGTCGTCGAGGTAGCCGGCGAACACGTTGTCGCCGCGCACCCAGATCTCGCCGACGTCGCCGACGAGCGCGTCGCCGTCGTCGTCGACGAGGCGCATCTCGACGCCCGCCGAGCACCCGACCGACCGAGCCGAACCGCGGCGTGACACCCGTCGACGAGGTGACGATCGGCGACGCCTCGGTCAGCCCGTACCCCTCGCGGATCTCGAGGCCGAACCGCTCCTGCGATCGTGCGCGGCCACGCTGATCGGCAGCTTCGCCGCTCCGGAGAGCGCCAGCCGGACGCTGGCGAACGCGTCGGCGTCGAGTTCGTCGAAGTGGGCGAACGCGACCCACATCGCACGGGGCGCCCGGGATCACCGTGACGCCGCGGTCGCGGATCGACTCGAGCGCGGTGGCCGGGTCGAAGCGCTGCACGAGCACGATGGTGGCGCCGACGGAGAGTCCGAGCCCGATCACCACGTTGAGCCCGAAGATGTGGAACAGCGGGAGCACGCCGTAGATCGACGTCGTCGGCGCTGATGTGGCCCTGCGCGGAACGGCTCTGGTCGAGGTTGGCCAGCAGGTTGCCGTGGGTGAGCATCGCCGCCCGGGGCGAGCCGGCCGTGCCGCTGGTGAACATCAGCACGGCGAGGTGTCGCGGCGTCGACGTCGACCGCCGTCGACGGGAGCCGCGGCGAGCAGGTCGTCGAACGATGACGGTCGTCGTCGGTGGCGCCGTCGCCGGGTCGGTGAGCACGACCGTGCTCGATCGACGGCACCGCGGTGCGATCGACGTGCGACCAGTTGGCGGCGCCGAGCGGTCGACCACGACGGCGCGAGCGCCGACGACCGCGAGCTCGGACTGGAGCTCGGGGCCGGGCTCGCCGGGTTGAGCGGCACGACGACCGCGCCGAGACCGATGGTGGCGAGGTAGGCGATCACGAAGGGCGGCCGTTGCCGCACACGATGGCGACGCGATCGTCGGCACCGATCCCACGGGCGGCGAGACCACCGCGGAACGCCGCGACCTGGCCGCGCAGCTCGCCGTAGGTGGTGACGCGGTTGCGGCTGATCGAGCGCGACCGGTCGTCGTCGTGACCGTCGATGATGTGCGCGAGATTCACGAAGTTCCCCCTGGGCAGCCCACTGCCGCCGTCGACGGTGATCGTACCCTGCCTCGGCGCCGCGCCGCATGCCCGACGCGGACATGGCCCGCTCGGATGCCCGGTCAGAGGCGCACGAGCGAGATGACCCCGGCGACGAGGATGGCGAGCAGCAGCAGTCCGAGCGTCAACGTGGTGGCGGGACGCACGCCGCGAGGCTACCGGCGCCGACGCGAGGCGTGTCAGGCGCCGGCGCAGGGCGACCGTGGCTGGGTCGACGACCGCCGTCGTCGGAGGCGGTCAGCGTGACCTGGTCGCCGACGTCGAGGCCGAGTTCGTCCGCCGCCGAGCGCTGGTCGATCGACACCGCCAAGCAGGCCCGACGAGTCGAGGACCAGCCCGACGGCGCCGCTGCCGAGTTCGGCGTACGAATCGGCCCGCACGGCACTTCGCCGGACGCCACCGGTCGGATCGGTCGGCGACGCGCAGCGGACGTCGACGCGCGTGCCGAACCCGTCGGGAAGGTCGTCGGGACCGACGTTCAGCTGGCAGTTGCCGAAGCGGTCGACCCACAGCACCTCGGCGATCACGGTGTCGTCGTCGGCCTGCGGCAGCGCGCACGACGCCGGGCAGCAGCAGGTCGGCGTCGATCGACTCGCCGAGTTCGGTGAGATCGACGCCGTTGCAGAGGTGCGCAGCGACCGGAGCGAACACGTCGCGCCCGGCGAACGTCGCTCCTGGCGACGGCAGGTGGCAGCGGGCATCGGTCAGCTCGACGGCTCGTTCGGCACCGCCCGCCAACGCCACGGCGGGAGCGAGCAGCCCGTTGTCGGGACCGACGAGCACGCCCTCGCCGTCGGCGACCTCGACGGCGATCGCCCGGCGCGACGTGCCGACACCCGGGTCGACGACCGCGAGGACGACGCCGGACGGCGACGTAGCTGATGCTGCGGGCGAGGGCCAGCGATCCCGGCGCGCACGTCGAAGGGCGCGATGCCGTGGGTGAGGTCGATGACGCGGACGTGCGGTGCAAGGTCGCGGATCACCGAGCTTGCACGACGCCGACGAACTCGTCGTCGGTGCCGTAGTCGGAGAGGAACGAGACGGTCTCGTAGCGGCGACCCATGCCGGGAACCTACAGCGCAGCCCGGGCAACTCGGCCCCGGACGCGACAAGGGCCGGTGCCAACCCCCCGATGGCACCAGCCCCGTCGGCGCTGCCCACCGTTTCCGGTGGACGCGTCTCCACGGAGATCACCATAGGCACGCGAGGCCATGTGAAAAGCGGCACATGGGAAAAACAGCAATGAAATTCCCGATCGAGTCGGTCGGAATTCGCCGTGAGGTCGAAGCGTGACGCGTCACGAGCTCGCGAGCTCGCGGCTGCGTTGCGTCGCTGCTCGGACTGCCGCGCCGACGGCGCCGCGGACGTCGTGATCGTCGAGCGCGGCGAGGCCGGCCGCGGTGGTGCCGTTCGGCGAGGTGACCATCTCGCGCAGGGCGCGTCGGGTCGCCCTCGCGGTCGAGCAGGGTCGCAGAACCGACGAGCAGGAGTTGTCGCACCACCCGTGCGGCCATGTCGGGCTCGAGGCCGCTCGTCGACAGCCGCCGTCGATCAGCGCCTCGGCGACGAGGAAGACGTAGGCGGGACCCGAGCCGGCGACGCCGGTGAACGCGTCGAGCAACGCCTCGTCGACCTCGTCGACCGTGCCGACCGCTTCGAGGATCGAGCGCGGCCCACGCCACGTCGTCACGGTCCGCATCGGCGCCGGCAGCGATCGCGCGAGGCGCCGAGGCGCACGAGCGCCGGCGTGTTGGGCATCGCCCGGACGACGGCGACACCATCACCGGTCGCTGCTTCGATGGTGGCGAGACGGACGCCGGCCGCGATCGACAGCACCCGTGTCGCCCCTCCCCTGCCGGCCGCGGCCGCAGCGGCAGCGGGCGTGTCCGCCGGCTTGACGGCGACGACGGCGCCGCCGCACCGGGGCACCTCGGCCACGACACGAACGCCCGGGAACTGCGACGTCAGCTGATCGCGACGGGCATCGGCGACCTCGACCACGGCGAGCGCCGTGGCGTCGAACGCGCCCGAGTCGAGCAGGCCACCGAGCAGGGCGGCTCCCATGTTCCCACCGCCGATGATCGCCAATTCGACCTGCACGCTGTCGTCCACGCTGTCATCCACGCTGTCATCTCACGCGCTGGCAACCGAGTGCGGGTCCAGGATCCAGCGCTTCCGTTTCGATCTGCGTCAGCACAGACACCCGAGTTGGATCTCGTTGCTGACGCTGAATCGGCGTCAGCGGCTGTCCGGATGGGTGAGAGTGGGACCGACTCCCCCGAGCACACCCACCCGGACGCCCCGACAGTGGGTGACGAGGAGCGCCGAAGGGAATCGGGGCGAACGCAGGTGTCGGTCAGTCGAACCGGCTGCGGAACCCGATGCGCAACAGCGACTGGAAGCACTGCTCGACCTGCGCGTACAGCGTGCCGAGCACCCGATCGAGTTCGGCGAGCGTCACGTGGGTCACGGGCAGTTCACCGCGCAGGAACACCGCGTCCTCGATACCGATCGAGAAGTGGGCGCCGACCAGCGTGTCGTTGCGGCGCAGGAGGTGCTCGTACAGCTCGGCGTCGTTCTCCTCCGGTGCCGGCATCACGTAGGTCTCGTAGCGCAGCGTGCGTTGACCCAACGTCAACCACACGGTGGTGAACTCCTTGTCCTCGCCGCGCATGCGGACGTACCACCGCACACCGTCGTCGGTCGAGCGGTCGACGGCGATGATGTGGTCGTGTTCGACGGCCAACTCGGCGAGCCACCCGTCGATCCGACCGTCGAGGTCGGCGAGCTGCTCGGCGTCGTAGGCGTCGGTCATCGACAGGTGACCAACTCGCGCACGGTGAGGTCTCCGTACAGGCGGCGCAGTCGGGCTGCCGCGAAGCTCCACGTGTAGCGTCGGGCGCGTTCGACGGACGCGACCGACATCCGTGTGCGCAACACGTCGTCGCGCAGGATCTCGGAGATCGCCGCGGCGTAGTCGCCGGGATCGCGACCGACGATCAGGCGACCCGTGTCGTCCGTCGTCGACCAGGCTGAGCAGACCACCGACCGCGCTGGCGACGACGGGGATGCCGCACGCCGCCGCTTCGAGCGCCACGAGACCGAAGCTCTCGCTGCGGCTGGGCGCGACGACCACGTCGGCGGCGCGGTAGTAGGTCGACAGGATGTGGTGGGGCTGCGGCTCGACGAAGCGGACCCGATCGTGCAGACCCAGTTCGTCGACCAGGGCGTGCGCCCGCATGGTCTCGACGTCACCTTCGAGCCCGCTCGCCCCACCGACGATCACGAGCTGGGCACGCGGATCGCCGAGCGCGGCGAGCGCCCGGATCGCAACGTCGGGGCCCTTGAGCGGTTGGATGCGCCCGACGAACAGCAGCAGCGGACGATCGAGATCGAAGCCGAGCGCTCGGCGAGCACCGGCCTGGTCGCCCGGGGCGAAGAACGCATGCTCGACGCCCGGCGCGATGATCTCGAGTCGACCCTGCGGGTCGTCCGTAGTGCAGGCGGAACTGATCGGCCTCCTCCTCGCAGCTGACACAGATCGCGTCGGCGCAGTGGACGATCTCGGCCTCGGCGCGATCACGCCAGTCCGGCTCGGGATCGCCGTGGGCGGCCTTCACGCGAGCGAGGGTGTGGAACGTCGACACGAACGGCACGTCGAGTTCGTGCTTGAGCCGGTGGCCGACGAGCCCGCTGAGCCAGTAGTTGCCGTGGATCACGTCGGGCCGCTCGTTGCGGGCGAACCAGTCGAGCATCCCGCGGCGGAACTCGTCGGTGACCTCCGTCAGCGCTTCCTTGGGGAGGTGGTGCGGGCCGGCTTGGATGTGGACGACGCGGTGACCGGGCTCGACCACCACCTCGTCGGGCAGTCCGTCGCGGTCGGCGCGGGTGAAGGTGGTGGTCTCGACGCCGGCCTGGGCGAGCGCGGAGCCCAATTCGCGGACGTACACGTTCATCCCGCCGCTGTCACCGGAGCCCGGCTGCAGCAGCGGCGACGTGTGGAGCGAGATCACGGCGGCACGTTGCACAACGCCGCAGACGATAACAACGCCGTGCGCCGGTTCCCCGAGCCCAGGTCTCCGGGAACCGCGGTGGTTCCCCGAGCCCTGGGCTGGGGGACCGCGCCGCCTGACGTCAGTCGGGGAGGCTGTCGACGTCGGCTTCGCCGTCGCGGTAGCGACGTACCAGCTCGGCGCTGAGCGCGTCGAGCTGGTCGAAGCGGAGCGCGGCGGTCGGACGAGACCCTCGCCTCGAACTCGGCGATCGCCTCGGTCAGTGCGAGGAGCTGCGCGTCGTCGAGCGCCTTCAACCGGCCGAGGCCCTTGGTGGCACACAGCTCGTCGAGCTCGACGGCCAGCGGATGGTCACTCAGATCCTCGGTCGGCCGCGGCGGCCGCGCCGGGCCTCCGGTGAGGTGGCTCGACAGCACGGTTCGCAGCTCCTCGTCGACGACGACCTCGGCGTGGGCCTGGCGGTGTTCGGCCTCGGCCTTCACGAGGTCGAGGCGGGCCTGCGCGACACGGCGCGCATACGACACCGCGTCGTCTTCGAGCTGCAACTGGTGGCGCAGCGCACGCAGTTCGTCGAGCGAGAGGCTCGTCGGGTCGGGCAGCTGGGTCGTGGTCACGTGGATCCTCCGGACACGGGTGGCAGGACTGCCACCTCGTCATGTTGGCCGACGGGGGCGTCGATCGAGATGTCCTCGCCGTTCACCCACACCCGGCAGGTGCCGAGCACCTCGGCGAACCTGGCGCCGTAGCGCGCTTCGGCTGCGGTGAGCACCTCGCGAACGGTGCTGCCGTCGACGACGTCGGTCCCCGTCCCGGCAGCCTCTCGGGCTGAAGCGAACAGACGCAGCGTTGGCACGCCCACCAATGTACAAGTGCTGCCGACACCAGACGTTGTTCGTGTGGAAGCGCCCCGACGCGCCCGACCGATCACGCAGGCAGGCTGCCGGGGAGTACGCCGGCGGCGAAGCCGACCAGGGCCACCGCCAGCGTGGTGCCGAGGGCGAGACGGCGAGCCGACGTCTCCTCCAGTCGACGAGTGGCGCCGTAGAACCCGAGCGACGGTTTGGTGAGGATGCGCAGTGCGGCAAAGCCGACCAGCACGAGCCACCACGAAACCAGCATCGCGACGACGCGTTCGTCACGCGGCATGGGTCCGAGCCCGTGGGTCCACCGGTCGCTGACGCCGCGCAGGGCGACGGCGAGGTTGAGCACGATCATCGTCGCCAACGTCGCAGTCCATCGGATCGGCAGACCGCTGCGCGACGTCCCGTCGCCGAGTCCGGCACCGACCGACGCCATCGACCAACGGAGCCTCACTCCCGGGCGTAGCACACCTCCGGACAGCAGCCAGTGACTCAGCGAGAACGACACGACGGCGACCGCGGGCGCGGCGAGCATCGTCGCGCTCGGCAGTTCGAAGGGGAACCGGCCGGTGAGCAGGACGACGACGAGCAGGGCGACGAACATCATCCGGCGGATGCCTTCGACGGCGACGAGCGCCCACGCGGTCACGGCGACGGGCGGCCCGACGAGGGCACGCGACGAGCGCGGGTCGAGCAGCTGCGAGGCCACGGCGGGCGCGAGCGACCTCACCGGTGTCGTCCGCACCGCAGGACCCCGCGGTTGCGAGGTCGGCGACGCCGAGCATCTCGCCGACCACGTCCACGAGCGGCGCCGATCGTGACCGCACGACGCGTGAGTGACCGGGGAGCGACCCGAACGACCACAGCGCGGCGCAGAGCACGAGCGACACGAGCAGCGCCGCGACCTCGAGCACCAGCACGAGCACGCTGATCACGTCGACCGGCGCCGAGGACGCCCGCCAGGCGAGCCAGGTCGACCAGGCGGCGAGACCGACGAGGGACGCGAGTCGTCCGGCCCACCGCGCAGCCGGGTTCACCGCTGCACCTGCCCGCGCCGTCCGCCTCATTCCACTGGCACTATCGACCGTCGAGGCGCCCGACTTGAGGTCACCGGGACCGATAGCCTGCCGCTCCTGTGGGTACCGAGAAACGTGAACGTCAGAAGGCCAACCGTGCGCTGAAGCACCAGCAGCAGCAGCAGGCGGTGAGCCGCCGCAAGCTCTACCGAAAGGTGGCGATCGGTGTCGTCGCCATCGCGGCATTGATCGCTGTTCGTCTGGATTGCCAGCAACGTCGTCGGTGACGACGACGAACCGAGCACGCCCATCACCCCCGTCACGCTCCCGGAGACGATCGACACGGTCGGCGACACCGTCGCCGACACGCTTCCCGCCACCACCGAGGGCTGACTCGGATGATCACGTCCCG
This sequence comes from Ilumatobacteraceae bacterium, assembly GCA_963746285.1. Classification (GTDB taxonomy): domain Bacteria; phylum Actinomycetota; class Acidimicrobiia; order Acidimicrobiales; family Ilumatobacteraceae; genus Sva-07. Next base: position 50,464 of record CAVVAO010000021.1, read on the forward strand.
CCTCGTTGCCGCGCTCGCCGTCCGGCGCACTTCTCGTGGCCGCCTGCGGCAGCGACGACTCCTCGTCCGAATCCGCCACCACCGAGCCGGCGACGTCCGAGCCGGCGACCGCCGACGTCACGACCGGCGACTCGCCGAGCGAGGCCGACTGCCCGCCGGTCGAGGGCGCGGACGGCCAGACCCGCCAGTTCGACGCGGCACCGCCGATGTGTCTCGACGACGGCGTGTCGTACCAGGCGATCGTCACGACCAACCAGGGCGAGTTCACCATCGCCCTCGACCCCGAGTCCGCTCCGGTCGCGGCGAACAACTTCGTGTTCCTGGCGCGCAACCAGTACTTCGACGACACGGTCTGCCACCGCATCATCCCGAACTTCGTGGTGCAGTGCGGCGATCCGACGGCGACGGGTACCGGCGGTCCGGGCTACACGATCGTCGACGAACCGCCGGCTCCGGGCCAGTACCAGATCGGTTCGATCGCGATGGCCAAGACGCTCGAGCCGGACAGCGCCGGCAGCCAGTTCTTCATCATCACCGGCTCCGACGGCGCCGCGCTCCCGCCCGAGTACGCACTGTTCGGCCAGGTGACCGACGGCTTCGACACCACCGTCGAAGCGATGGCCGCCGGCGGGTTCGCCCGACGGCGTGCCCGACGGAGCCGATCGAGATCCAGTCGATCCGCATCGTCGAAGCTGACGCCACGCCGACCCGCTGCGATCAGCCAAACGACGCGATTCGGGCGGTTCACTCATCGCTGGCACCCCGAACCCGGGCGATGAGCCAAGTGACGCTATTCGGGCGGTTCGCTCATCGCTGGGTGTCGTCGCCAGTGCTCGCGGCGGCTTCGTCGCGGGTGAGGTGATCGGGACCGTCGAGGGCGACGGGGGTCTGGCGGCGCGACGCCCGGCTGAGGGCGTGGGCACCGACCGGCGACGACAGCAGCTGCAGGATCACGACCAGCAGCAACGTCGTGTAGGCGAGCAGGGTGTCGATCGCGATGGCGGCGCCGATCGCCACCAGCACGAGACCGAGCGTCGGCGCCTTCGCTGCGGCGTGCATCCGTGAGTACAGGTCGCGGAAGCGCACGGCGCCGATCCCACCGATCATGGCCAGCGCCGAGCCGGCGACGATCAGCACGCCGCTGACGGCGTTCATCAGTTGCCCCGCCGTTCGATGAACCGCGACAGCGCGGTGGTGCCGACGAAGCCGACGAGCACGGCGACGAGCACCGTCTCGATCGTGATGCCGCTGTCGGTGCGGGCGGCGGCCACGATGATCGCGATCACGACGATCGACTGCAGCCCGTCGAGGCCGACCACGCGGTCGGACAGGCTCGGTCCGCGAAGCAGGCGGAACAGGAATCCGGCGGCCCCGACCGCCAGGAACACCAGCGCCAACGACGTCACGACGCGCCTCCGTCCGACCACGACGCGACGACTCGCTCGAGTTCGGCGCGCTGCTCCTTGGTCCCGAACGCTCGCACCGCGAGCCGCTCGAGGCGCAGGACGTCGCGACGCAACGAGTCGACGTCGGTGAAGTGCAGCGCGTGGACGTACAGCACCGGCGGCCGGTCGGGATCGTCGCGACGCACGTCGACGGTGAGGGTGCCCGGCGTCAGCGTGATGGCGTTGCCGACCACCGTGACGAGACCATCGGTGCTCACGTGGAGGGGAACCGAGATGACCGCCCGGTTCAGCTTCGGGCGCGGCGTGATGACCTCCCACGCCACCTGGAGGTTCGACTTCACCAGTTGCACGAGGAAGTAGCCGAGGAACACCACCGCCGACGCCGGGTGGAACGAGGTGAGTTGGACGCCGTGCACGCCGGTCGGCCGAGCGACGAGCACGACGAAGACGGCGACGCCCAGGCCCGACAGCAGGCTGGCGAGGCCGAGGTCGCCCCACAGCAGCGCCCACACGAGGGTGAGCCAGATGATCAGCGCCGGCAGGCGGACCGAGGGGGTCACTCGTGGTCTCCGATCACGGCCGTCGACGTAGCGGTCGGGAGCGAGGAGGTCCTCGGCCGTGCGCTTCGAGTAGTCGTACAGCGGCCCGGCGAAGATCATCAGCGCGACCGACAACGTCGACGACCGCCGAGGCGGAACCGGTCATCAGGCGAGGCACCCTCGAGTCGTCGGACTCGATCCAGGCGAGCGATCGCCGGATCCTCGGGTTCGCCCCAGAACACGCCGGACCAGATCCGCACCATCACGTACATCGTCAACAGGCTGACGAGGAGGCTGACCGCCACGATCGCCCATTCGTCGGACTCGATGCCGGAACCGACGAGCGCGAACTTGCCGACGAAGCCGGAGAACGGCGGGAGCCCGGCGATGCTCAGCGCCGGTAGTGCGAACAGCACGGCGATCGATGGGCGCGCTCGCGCACGAGCCCGCCGATGCGCGACAGGCGATCGGAGCCGGCCCGTCGTTCGACCAGCCCGGCGACGAGGAACAGCGCCGTCTTCACCACGATGTGGTGCACGACGTAGAAGACCGCACCGGCGATGCCGGCCAGCGTGAACAGCGCGAGACCGAAGATCATGTAGCCGATGTGGCTGACGATGTGGAACGACAGCATCCGCCGCAGGTCGTCCTGCGCGAGCGCTCCGAGCACGCCGACCACCATCGTGAGCCCGGCGAGCACGAGCAGGAACGAGCCCTGCTGGGCATCGGGCGGGAACAGCAGGGTCTGGGTCCGGATGATCGCGTACACGCCGACCTTGGTCAGCAGACCGGCGAAGACGGCGGTGATGGCGCCGGGCGCGGTCGGATAGCTGTCGGGGAGCCAGAAGAAGAGCGGGAACAGCCCGGCCTTGATGCCGAACACGAGGATCAGCAGCAGCGAGAAGCCGGTGCGCACGCCGTCGGACAGCTCCGGGATCCGCTGGCTGAGTTCGGCCATGTTCACCGTGCCCGTCGCTGCGTAGATCAACGCCAGCGCGGTGATGAAGAACGTCGAGGCGACCAGGCTGATCACCACGTAGGACATGCCCGAGCGGACCTGGCCGGGCCGACCGCCGAGCGTGAGCAGCACGTAGCTCGCCACGAGCATCATCTCGAACGCGACGAACAGGTTGAAGAGGTCGCCGGTGACGAAGCTCGCCGACACCCCGGCGGCCAGGACGAGGTACACCGGGTTGAACGAGGCGTAGCGCGACTCCTCGGCGCCCTGGCCGATCGCGTAGACGAGCACCGACAGCAGCATCAGCGACGACACGACCAGCATCACCGCGGACAGGCGGTCGACCGCGAGGGTGATGCCGAGCGGGACCTTCCATCCGCCCGCCTGCATCACCAGCATCTCGTCGCCGTCGACGTCGACGAGGAGGATCACGCTGACCACGACGTTCGTGCTCAGCGCGAGCAGCGAGATCACACGCTGCGCCCAGCGCCACGGCGCCGTGAGCACGCCCAACGACGCGCCGACCAGCGGCACGATCACCGGGAGCGCGACGAGCGCGGTCACTGCCGATCCTCGCTCGATCGCCTGCTCGCGTGCGGCGAGCGCCTCTTCCTCGACGATCTGGTCGACCGTCGCGGCGACGTGCGATGAACCGGTCCTCGACGTCGTCTTCGACCACGTCGTCGTGGGTGATCCGCCAGCTGCGATACCCGAGCGCGAGCAGGAAGGCGGTGACACCGAAGGTGATCACGATCGACGTGAGCGCGAGCGCCTGCGGGAGCGGATCGGCGAAGTCGGTCGGGTCGGCGGTGCCGATGATCGGCGCGACGCCACGGCCGGAGCCGGAGGTGAGCAGCAGGATGTTCGATCCGTGGCCGACCAGTCCGACACCGATGAGGATCCGCGACAGTCGTCGCTGCAGCAACAGGAACGTGCCCGCGGCGAAGAGGAACGCTGCGGCGAAGGCGAGGAGCACGCTCATCGCAGCTCCGTTCCGGCCGCGTGCCGCGACCGGTGGGTTCGGATCGTCACTGCCGTCGTCCGTGGCGTCGGGGGCGTCGGGCAGGTCTTCGCCGAAGGCCGCGAACGCCATCAGGATCAACCCGATCACGACGAGGTCGACGCCGAGGTCGAACGACAGCGCGCTCGTGACCTTGACCGTGTCGAACACGGGGAGGTGGAACTCGACGTCGCCGTGTTCGAGGATCGTGCCACCGAGCAGCAGCGGGCAGCAGCGCGGTGAACGACGACGAGGAACAGACCCAGGCCGAGGATCACGTGTGGCGGCACCCGGAACGTCGAGCGCACGGCCGCAGCTCCGCCGGAGACGTAACGCAACGCCAGCGCCGGCCCCGACGACCAGGCCACCGACGAATCCGCCGCCCGGACGGTTGTGGCCCGAGAACACGAAGTACAGCGCGAGGACCAGGATCGACGGGTACAGGATCCTGATCGAGGTGTCGAGGATGAGGATGCGCGGTCGCGCCGTCGACCGGCGTCGGTGTCGCTCATCGCAGCGCCTCGGGCAGCTTGGTCTGGTCGCCGGCGTCGACGATCTCCTCGAACACCGGTGCATCGGGCTCGTCGCGTCGGCGGCCGGGTCGAGCGAGGCTGACCGCGCCGATCGCTGCGACGAGGAGCACGGTGATCTCGCCCATCGTGTCCCAGCCGCGGAAGTCGACCAGGATCACGTTGACGACGTTCGATCCCTTGCCCTTCGGGAGCGAGTTCTCGATCATCACCTCCGACATCGACGGCTCGTCGACGTCGGAGCGGCGCGTTGCTGGCCGACAGTGCGAAGACGAACACCGCGACACCGACGGCGACCGGCCACGGCGATGCGCATCGGCGCCGCGATCGCCGGCGCGCGATGGCGCCACGACCGGGGCAGGAACCTCAGCACCAGGACGAACAGCACGGTGCTGAGCGTCTCGATCGAGAACTGGGTGAGGGCGAGGTCGGGCGCACCCTGGGCGACGTACAGGCCCGCCATCGCGTAGCCGACCGCGCCGAGCATCAGCGCCGCGGCGATGCGGTGGCGCACGATGCACGCGCCGAGACCGGCGGCCACCATGATCGCCACGAGCGCAACGTGGCCCGGGGTCTCGACCAGCTGCGGCAGGTCGTCGAGTTCGGAGGCGAACGCAGCGAGGGGAACGAACGTGACGGTCAGCACGATCACGGCCAGGTAGATCGGCAGCGAACCGTTCTGGACCGTGGCGGTCACCCTGGTCGCCACCACGGTGATCGATCGGAGCACGGCGAGGAAGCCCTGCTCGGTCGACGGGATCGCCCGCAGCCCCACCGACGCCCGGTTCTGGATGTCGGCGACCGGACCGCGCAGGACGGTGAGGACGATGCCGCATCCGATGACGACCGCCGACAGCAGCAGCGCCGTGTTGAAACCGGCGAACAGCACGACGGGCTCGGGCTCCGTACCGGGATAGAGCGCCGTCGTCGCCGCCCCGATCAGCCCGTCGACGAGGACCGGCGCGATCCCGAACGCCACCGTGGCGATCGACAGCACGACCGACGGTCCGACGAACACCGCCGACGGCGCGTGCAGCGTCGAGCGACACGACGTCGCGACTGCGCTCGCCGAAGCGGCCGAGGACGCCGAGCACGAACCGGGCCGAGTACGCGAAGGTGAGGATCGAGGCCGACCACGATCACGACGAGCGCAGCGGTGCCGCCGGCGAAGTCGCCGTGCTCGACGTACCCGTCGAGCGCCTTCTCCTTCGCGATGAAGCCGAACAGCGGCGGCAGTCCGGCCATCGACGCCGCGCTGACGACGGCGACGACCTTCACCGTGCGCCAGCCCGCTGCGGAACCGAATCCGTGGAGTTCACGGATGTCGCGGGTGCCGGTCTCGTGGTCGACGATGCCGACCACCATGAACAGCGCCGCCTTGAACGCGCCGTGGGCGAGGAGCAGGACGATGCCCGCCTCGGCGATGTGGTAGTCGCCGACACCGAGGAGCAGCATCATGAAGCCGAGCTGGCTGACGGTGCCGTACGCGAGCAGGAGCTTGAGGTCGTGCTGGCGCAGCGCTCGCAGGCCGCCGACGAGCATCGTGGTGGCGCCGACGACCAGCACGAGCCCTCGCCAACTCCCCGTGAGGGCGAACATCGGCGCGAGGCGCGCCACCAGGTAGACGCCCGCCTTCACCATCGTGGCCGAGTGCAGGTAGGCGCTCACCGGCGTCGGCGCCACCATCGCTGCGGGCAACCAGCTGCTGAACGGGGCCTGCGCCGACTTGGTGAACGCTCCGAGCAGCACCAGCACCAGGCCGGCGTTCACCACGCCACCGGTCGGTGGATCGACGAGCAGCTCGGAGATCCGGTAGGTACCGCCGGCCTGACCGATGATGATCAGCCCCGCCATCATCGCGAGGCCGCCGGCGCCGGTGATGAAGATCGCCTGGAGCGCCGCCGCCCGGGCACGCGGGTTCGTGTCGTCGTTGCCGATCAGGAGGTACGAGGTGACCGAGGTCAGTTCCCAGAAGATGAACAGTGCGATCAGGTGGTCGGCCAGGACGACGCCGAGCATGGCTCCGGCGAACAGCGTGAGCACCCCGGCGAGCCGGGCGAGACCCGGACGGTCGTGGCTGAAGTAGCCGAGCGAGTACACGCAGATCAGCAGCCCGATGCCCGACACCAGGGTCACCATGACGAGCGCGAACGCGTCGAGTCGGAGGTCGATCGTGATGCCGAGCTGGTCGACCCAGGCGTACGACTCGGTGACGGGACGGCCGTCGAGGACACCGCCTGCCTTCGTCGCCGCCCAGAGGACCGTGGCCAGCGGGGCGATCGCCGCGAGCAGGAACGCGCGGCGTCCGAGCGCTCGTCCACCGGCAACGACGCCGATGCCGACGGCGAGGTGGAGGGCGAGGAGGAAGAACATCGGGCTCGGCCGACGTTACGCGGCGGCGCGGGTCGTCGAGCGGACATCCGGACCCACGTCACCACGACGACGATCCGAGTCGCTTTGGCCCGGTTACCGACCGGTAGCTAGCTTGCCGCGTATGGGAACGATCAGCTCCGTTGGAATCATCGGGTCGGGGATCATGGGATCCGGACTCGCCGAAGTTGCCGCCCGAGCCGGCTTCGACGTCGTCGTGCGTTCGCGCACCCAGGCCGGTGCCGACGCCGTGCTGCACAGCCTCGATGCCGGACTCGCCAAGCAGGTGGCCCGCGAGCGCCTGACCGAGGACGAGCGCCAGGCGATCCTGGCGAGGATCTCGGTCACCGACGACCTGCACGCCCTGCGTGACTGCGACCTCGTCATCGAGAGCATCGTCGAGGACATGTCCGCCAAGCGCGACCTGTTCGAGCACCTCGACCGCATCGTCAAGCCCGAGGCGATCATCGCGACCAACACCTCGACGCTCGCCGTCGTCGAGCTGGCGATGACCACCGAGCGACCGGACAAGGTGTGCGGAATCCACTTCTTCAACCCGGCACCGATGATGAAGCTGGTCGAGGTGATCAAGCCACTGACCGCCTCCGACGACACGATCACCACGGCCCTCGACTTCGTCGCGGCCTGCGGCAAGGACGCCGTGCAGGTCGCCGATCGCGCTGGCTTCATCGTGAACGCGCTGCTGTTTCCGTACCTGAACAACGCGATCCGCATGTGGGAGAACGGCACGGCCTCGATGGACGACATCGACACCGCGATGATGGGCGGCTGCAACTTCCCGATGGGACCGTTCGCGTTGCTCGATCTCGTCGGCCTCGACACCTCGCTCGCGATCCTCGATGCGCTCTACGCCGAGTTCCGTGATCCGAACTTCGCCGCTGCGCCAGCCCTGCGTCGCATGGTCGCCGCCGGCCAACTCGGCCGCAAGACCAAGCAGGGCTTGCCGCGCCTACTGACCCCGTCGGAACTGTCACACTGGGCGGCCGTGGACCCGATCGAGCCGCCACCGTCGAGGTTCGCGATGCCCGATCCGTCGGACGCGCCGCCTGGGGACGACCTCGTGGCGGTCGGCGCCGATCTCGACGCCGGCACGCTGCTCGCGGCGTACCGAGCAGGGTTGTTCCCGATGCCGGTCGACCCCCGGCGGCGCCGCAGCAACATGGCGTGGTTCTCGCCGGACCCACGCGGCATCATCCCACTCGATGGGCTGCACGTGAGTCGATCGCTGCGCCGCAGCATGCGCCACTTCGAGGTGCGGATGGACACTCGGTTCACCGACGTCGTTCACGCGTGCGGCGACCCATCTCGGCCGGGACGGTGGATCACCCCGCCGATCGTCGCGGCGTACAACGCGCTGTTCGATCTGGGTTGGGGACACTCGGTGGAGGTGTACGACGACGGCGAACTGGTCGGCGGCCTCTACGGGTTGCGGATCGAGCGGTTCTTCGCGGGGGAGGCGATGTTCCATTCGGCGACCGATGCGTCGAAGACGGCCCTCGTCGGCCTGGTCGACTGGCTGAACGAGACGGGTGCGGAACTGCTCGACGTGCAGTGGGTCACCGACCATCTGGCAACGCTGGGAGCGGTCGCGATTCCCCGCGACGAGTACCTCGGTCGGCTGCGAGCCGCCATCACTCCCCGACATCCGGAGCCACCGGTGCGGCTGGCGCACTGATCGCTTCGAATGTCGGGGAAGACGCACGGAGCGGGTGGTCCGCCACCACCCGCTCCGAGATCTTCGCCGGCCGAATCCGCCATTCGGCCGGCGGGGGTTCCCGCCAGAAGGGGAAACCTCGTGGGCCCGGATCTCCGGTTGGGGGAGGTGGAGATCCGTTCCGCTTGTCGTCCCGTGGGACGCTCCTTTCTTCGGCCGGCGGGCGAGCTGACTTGAGTACTTCTTCGTCCAACGACCACACTTCGTTCATGACGCGCACGAAGGACCGACCGTGGATGATGCGGACCTATTCGGGGCACTCGAGCGCGGAAGCATCGAACGAGCTGTACCGCACGAACCTGGCCAAGGGCCAGACCGGACTGTCGATCGCGTTCGACCTGCCGACGCAGACCGGCTACGACCCGGACTCGCCGATGTCCCGGGGCGAGGTCGGCAAGGTCGGCGTGCCCGTCGCCCACCTCGGCCACATGCGCACGCTGCTCTCCCAGATCCCGCCCGACCAGATGAACACCTCGATGACGATCAACGCCACCGCCGCCTGGCTGCTTGCGTTGTACGTGGCCAACGCCGCGGAGCAGGGCGTCGATCCGTCCCAGCTGCGCGGCACCACGCAGAACGACATCGTCAAGGAGTACCTGTCGCGCGGCACCTACATCTTCCCTCCCGAGCCATCGCGGCGGCTGATCGTCGACATGGTGGCGTGGTGCGCCGAACACGCGCCGCTGTGGAACCCGATGAACGTGTGCTCGTACCACCTGCAAGAAGCGGGAGCGACGCCAGAACAGGAGATCGCGTACTCGATGGCCACCGCGATCGGCGTGCTCGATGCGGTGCGCGACTCTGGCCAGGTCTCGCCCGAGCAGTTCACACAGGTCTTCGGCTCGATCTCGTTCTTCGTCAACGCCGGGATCCGCTTCGTCGAAGAGGTCTGCAAGCTGCGCGCCATGACCGACATGTGGGAGCAGATCGGTCGCGAACGCTACGGCGTCACCGACGACAAGGCCCTGCGGTTCCGCTACGGCGTGCAGGTCAACTCGCTCGGCCTCACCGAGGCACAGCCGGAGAACAACGTCCAGCGCATCGTGCTCGAGATGCTCGCCGTGACGCTGTCGAAGCGGGCACGGGCGCGTTCGGTGCAGCTGCCGGCGTGGAACGAGGCGCTCGGCCTCCCGCGCCCGTGGGACCAGCAGTGGTCGCTGCGGATGCAGCAGGTGCTGGCGTTCGAGACCGACCTGTTGGAGTACGACGACATCTTCGACGGCTCGACCGTGATCGAAGGACGCACCGAGGAGCTCCGGGCGGCCGCGCAGGCCGAGCTCGACGACGTGTTGGAGATGGGAGGTGCGTTCGAGGCGGTCGAGACGCTGAAGTCGCGATTGGTCACCTCGATGGCGGCACGGACGCGGCGCATCGAGTCCGGCGAGCAGATCGTGGTCGGCGTGAACGACTTCGTCGAGGCAGCCGAGTCGCCACTCGGCGGCGACGGCGCGATCCTCAAGGTCGACCCGGCGATCGAGCGCCACCTCGCCGCCGACATCGTCGAGTGGCGCTCGACGCGTGACCAGGGTGCGGTCGACGCGGCGCTCGCCGAACTTCGCCGGGCTGCCGAGTCGGGCGACAACGTGATGCCCGCGTCGATCGCACTGGCGCGTGCGGGCGGCACCACCGGCGAGTGGGGTGACGTGATGCGCTCGGTGTTCGGCGAGTACCGGGCGCCGACCGGCGTGAGCGGTGCGACCGGTTCGGCGCAGGGGCTCGGCGACGTCGTCGCATTCGTCAAGTCGATGGTGGGCGGTCCACCGAAGTTCCTCGTGGCGAAACCGGGGCTCGACGGGCACTCGAACGGTGCCGAACAGATCGCGGTCGCGGCGCGCGATTCCGGCATGGAGGTCGTGTACTCCGGCATCCGCTCGACTCCCGAACAGATCGCCGCCTCCGCCCGCGACGAGGACCCCGACGTGATCGGGTTGTCGATCCTGTCGGGCTCCCACCTCGACCTGGTGCCCGACGTGCTCGGCCACCTGAAGGACATGGGCGTCGATGCACCCGTCGTCGTCGGCGGCATCATCCCCGAGGACGACCGGCCGCGGCTCGCCGAGCTCGGCATCGCTGCGGTCTACACCCCGAAGGACTTCGAGCTCGCCAAGATCATGCGCGACGTCGCCGATCTGGCCGTCGCCCACCGCACCCGCTGACCCGCAACGCCCGCTCCCGCTCCCCGGTTTCTGTCAGCACGCAGCGCCGGTCCTCCTCTCGGCGCTGACACAAATCTTGGCGATCGATCTGTGTCAGCACGGAGCACTCGGTTGGAGCCCCGTGCTGACACAGATTCGACGGGAGGTCCGGTGCAGTCGATCAGGTGCAACGGTCGAGCGCAGCCCTGGTCTCCGCGATCACCGCCTCCGGACCCTGCACGATGTCGTCGTAGGTGAACTGGTACGGCAGGCGTCCCTTCGCGAGCAGCGCGTTCATCCGAGCGGTGTCGCGACCGAGTTGCTCCTTGGTGCGGTGGTAGCGGTAACCGAGTACCTCCACCACCACAGGCGTTCCGGGAAACTCGAAGTCGACGCGGACGAGTTGGCCCCTCGCCGAGGTGACCACCTGTTGCAGCTGCGGAAGGGGGAGGCCCGAACTTCGCAGGAGGCGGACGTACTCGCGTTCGAGCCAGCTGTGCGCTCCCTCGGCGCTCTCGATCGCTTCGAGCAGCCGCGGAACACCGTGACGGCCGGAGTTGCGCAAGGCCACGATCCGACGGTGCAGCAACTCGGGACTGAACCGGCCGTCACGCATGCCGCTCTCGTACGACGCCGCGAGTCGTTCGATGGGTTCGCGGCGAGCCAGGTCGATCAGGGTCCGGGCGCCCGACATTGCGGGTACGTCACCGACGACGCATCGATCGATGATGTCGAGGCGTGTGGTGGTGTGGATGCGATGGCCGATCCGCTGCACGTCGCGACCGCGCAGGATCGTGACGTCGAACGGAGCGCGGAGTCGGTAGCCGTCGAACCCATGGAGCGCCGCGGCGGTGGGTCCACTCGCCCACGCATCTCCGCCGATGTCGAGCAGCAGTGCCCGAAGGTCGGCAATCGCAGTGGTCGGCGCGCCGGGCAACCGGAAGGTATCCGTGCCGACTTGGACGAGGGAACCGCTCGAGACTCGGCTCCGAAGCTGTGCGTTGGTCACCCCAACGCCGTTCGCCTGCCGCCGTGACAGCAGGCCCAGCTGACCAGTCGCGACCGCCACGATTCGGCGGTAGGTGTTGGTCATCCCCCCATCGTGACAAGGGGGTGTCACAGCCCCACCGATCATGGACACAGAGGGTCATGGGCACAGATCGGATCCCGCGGACAGTGGGTCATCCGACCCGCGGACCGAGTCCAGTTTGTGTCAGCACAAAGAATCGATGGCTCGCTCGGTGCTGACACAGATCGCACGGCCGGATTTGTGTCGGCGCCGGGCGAGGTTCTGGGCCTCGGGGCTGACAGAAATTCGGTCAGACGGAGGCGGGCTGGCGCTGCTCGCGCTGGATCCACGAGTCGAGGGTGTCGCTCGACTCGAAGCTCGTGATCAACGCGTACCGAGGGGCATCGCCGTTGTGGACCACGACGTGCCACAGTCGCTGGGTGTCGACGACGAACCGGGCGCCCTTGTGGAGGGGCACACGCTGTTCGGTCGACGGGTCCGGCAGACCATCGGGCCCGTTGTCCATCAGCAGCATGTAGCTGTCGGGATTGTCGGTGAGTTCGACCCACGACCGCACGACCCAACCTTCGTCGTCGGGGTTGAAGCGGTTGTTGTCGTCGCGGTGGATCGACTTCATCGCCTCCTCGCGGTCCTGGGGCTCGAGCTTGATGATGCGCACGCGGCCGAAGTTCGCGCCGACCTCGTCGACGTAGTTGCGGATGGTCGGTGCGATCTCGGCGTTCGAGGTCCACAGGGCGTCCTTGTCGGTCTTGCCCTTGTCCCAGAAGCCGCGACAGTCGAGCTCGCCATCGGCCGACGCGAGCGGGGCGAAATTGGTGTCGCCGCCGGACTTCCAGTCCATGTACTCGAGGTTCACGAACTCGGCCTCGGGGATCTCGTACGGCAGGTCGCGCAGCGCGACGAATCCGGTGTCGGCGAGCGCGTCGAGGCGACGGTGCGGTGTGTCGAGCGGGATCGCCACGCTCCAGTGATCGAGGGTCGGCCAGAAGCTCATGAGGGCAAGTCTACGAATGCCAGCGGGCGTGACCAGGGCACTGTGACCCTTGGCGCCCACAGGGTCCGGACGGCCGTCAGGGCTCGGTGGTGTCGGTGGTGCGGCCATCGTCGACGACGAGCAGGCCCTCGGGGATCTCCAGCGACTGACCTGCTTGGATGTCGTCGGCACTCGAGAGCCCGTTGCGTTCGACGATCGCGATGACGGTGACGCTGAAGCGCTCGGCGATCTTGCCCAAGGTGTCGCCGGACTGCACGACGTAGAGGAAGTCGGCGGGCGCGACCGTGGTGGTGGTGCTGGTCGTGGTCGGCGTGGTGGTCTGGATCGGCGGGAGCCGCTCCTGTGAGGCCGGGTCGGTGGTGCCGCACGCAACGCCGACGACGCCGCACACGGCAACGGTCGCCGCGAGCAGTGTGCGGTCGGGACGCCTCATGGCCAGCGATGCTAGGCCTCCTGCGCCGCCGACGGCACGCGCCGCACCGGTGGCGACCTACTGTCGGGTGCCGTGACGAACCTCCCCTCCCCGTCGTCGATCGATCGGTCGTTCGGCGATCCGTCGGCCGAGTTCGACTACCCCGATGCCGTGCATCCCCCTCGCGAGTACCACCTCGATGCCAACGGCCTGCAGATCGCCGTGCACGAATGGGGCGATGCCGACGCGCCGCCGCTGCTGCTCGTGCACGGCGGGTTCGACTTCGCCCGAACGTTCGACGTGTTCGCCCCGAAGCTCGCTGCCGGCGGTTGGCGGGTCGTCGGCTGGGACCAGCGTGGCCACGGCGACAGCGAGCACCCAGAGCTGTATTCGTGGGACGCCGACATGCGCGATGCGCTCATGGTGTTCGACCACGTGAGCCCCAATCGTCCGCTGCCGGTCGTCGGCCACTCCAAGGGCGGTGCGCTGATGACGCAACTCGCCGATGCGCAGCCGTTCCGGTTCACCCATCTCGTGAACATGGACGGCATCCCCTACAACCGCCGGATCCCCGACGTCGCAGAGCACGAGCGCACCAAGATGGTGTCGGCGGAGATCGCCGGGTGGCTCGATCACCGCCGATCGACGGCGACCGCGCAACGCAAGCCGGGCACGATCGAAGAACTCGCAGCACGCCGTGGTCGGATGAACCCTCGGCTCGATCCCGACTGGCTCAGGCGGCTCGTCACGACGGGCGGATTCGAGTCCGATGACGGTTGGCGTTGGAAGATCGACCCGTCGATGCGGTTCGGTGGCTTCGGACCTTGGCGGCCCGAGTGGACGCTGATGCGTCTGCCCGGCCTGCCGATGCCGTTCCTCGGGGTCCTCGGTCGCGAGATGGAGGAGATGGGGTGGGGCACGCCACCGGAGAAGGTGCTGCCCTACATGCCGCTCGACGGCCGCTGCGAGATCCTCGAGGAGGTCGGCCACTTCGTCCACATCGAACGGCCCGCGACTGGTCGCGGACATCGTGCTCGACTTCATCGGCGACCCCGGCGCAGCCCCGATCGGCGTCGGCTCGTGAGTCTCGACGCCGTCACCATGCTGCGCCACGGCAAAGTCGAGCTGGCGCTCCACCACCTCCGCGACGCAACCGGTGACGGCGGGCGTCCGCTGCTCGTTCTGCACGGACTGGGTGAGGCCGCACCGAGAAGCGCTCCGCGGTGGACCGATGGGTGGCCGGGACCGGTCGCTGCACTCGACTTCACCGGTCACGGAGCGTCGACCATTCCACGCGGCGGTGGCTACACCGCCGAGCTGCTGCTCGGAGACGCCGATGCTGCACTCGAGTCGCTGACCGACGGCGACCCCGCTCGATCGATCACGGTGGTCGGCCGCGGCCTCGGCGCCTACATCGCCCTCCAGCTCGCCGGCGCCCGCGCCGCCCAGGTCCACGGAGCGATCCTCGTCGACGGACCGGGACTGGCGGGCGGGCCGACCGGACCGACGTCGCAGAGCTTCTTCTCGCTGCCACCCAGCTCGACCGCTCCGGATCCCTACGCGCTCGTCGAGTTGGGCCGCGATCTCCGACCGCCCGACTACGCGACGCTGTTCGTGCGGCTGGCGTTGGCCGGTTCGAATTTGGACGAACCGATCGCGGTCGCCAGCGTGTTCCGGCCGGAATGGTTGGACGCGGTGTCGCGAGAGCACGGTGTGATGCACGCGACACTCGCCGAAGCGCTCGACGCCTACGCAGGCTGACGCGGGCGTCGACGCTAGATTTCCACTGTGTCTCCGATGCTGTTCGCACTGATCGTGATCGGCGGCTTCGTGCTCATGGAGCCGCTGACGGCAGCAACCCATCGATGGGTGATGCACGGCGTCGGCGAATGGTTCCACCGAAGCCATCACCGGGCGAGCCGAGCGCCGGGCTGGGAGCGCAACGACTGGTTTCCGGTCGCCTTCGCGTCGATCGTGATGTTCGGGTTCTGGCTCGGATTCAACACGACGCTGATGGCTCTCGTCCCACTCGGGATCGGGATCACGCTCTACGGCGTGGCGTACGCGCTGGTCCACGACGGCTACATCCATCGACGCGTCGGCGTGTTCGGGACACGGCGGATTCCGGCGCTCGACCGGCTCGCCGACGCTCATCGGATCCACCACCTCTACAACGCAGCCCCGTACGGGATGCTCGCTCCGGTGGTTCCGGCCGAGCTGCGCGAACGGGCCGCAGCCACGGACCGTGACCCACTGGCGGTCCCGGCGACGTCGGGCGCACGCTGACCGCACACTGATCGAGGCATGGATTGCCTGGTGGATTGTCGGAGGAGCGCTGCTAGATTCGGGTCGCTCTCAACGAGACAAGGCCATTGCCTTCAGGCCCCCATCGTCTAGTGGCCTAGGACACCACCCTTTCAAGGTGGCGGCACGGGTTCGAATCCCGTTGGGGGTGCGGCGCGAGAGCGTTGTACATATCTGGTCCCGTGGTGAAGTCTGGAGTTCACGCCGGCCTGTCAAGCCGGAGGTCGCGGGTTCAAGTCCCGTCGGGACCGCAGCAGGGGGCCACTCGTCATCGCAAGATGACGGGTGGCTTTTCTGTAGGAACAACAACACGGTCGAGTAGCTCAGTTGGCAGAGCACACGCCTGAAAAGCGTGGGGTCACCGGATCGACGCCGGTCTCGACCACCAGGATGCAGCGGTCTCTCGACCGAGTTTGATGATTTCTTGACGAAGTCAGTATCTTGCCCGGCGTGAATCGCAAACTCGTCGTGTCCGGGATCTTCGGTGCTGTCGCCGCGCTGGCAGCAGGTGGCGTCGCCTCGGCACAAGTCGTCGAGGACATCATCAGCATCCCGATCGACAGCGTGTTGCTCGCTCCCGAGGGCAGCGTGACGCTGATCGCCTCCGCTCCCGTGCCCGGCGAGTTCCAGTCGGCAGACTGCGTCGCCGAGGTCGAGGTCGACAACCAGGAATCCGTGCACGACGGCAACGACCTGATCGTGGCCTCCGGGAGCACGTCCGGCGTGGTGGAGAACTTCGAGAGTGAAGCGTTCGGTGTCCGCACCGTCGCGATCCCGCTGACGCTCGGGTCGACGGTCGACGTCAGCTTGCGCATGGGCGAGGACGAGATCTCGAGCGGCGGTGTCTTCATCACGATCGACTGCCGACAGACCGTGCCTCCGACCACTGCGCCACCTGAGGCCCCGGAGACGACCGTTCCCGAGCCGACGCCGACCACGTCGATCGTCAACGCCCTGCCGCCGGGAGGCCCCGTCACGGGTCCGCCGGCGGTCGGTCAGCCGTCCGCGCCGACCGCGGCACTGCCGGCGACCGGTCCGAGCGCGACGACGTGGGCGGCGATCGCCGCGGTCGCGCTGCTCGGAGCCGGTCTCGGCCTCACCCGTCTGGCTCGCAACTCCCGGTAGCCCGTCGACACCCGGCGTTCGCAACGCCGGTGTCGACCACCAGGAGCGTCGCCGCCCGCTGTCAATCGCCGTACGTGGCGACGATCAGCGTGTCGTCGTCGAGCCAGTCGACCACGTCACCCCGGCCAGCGATGCGATCCTCGCCTGTTGCGATCGTCGACGATGCGGATCCGACCGCTCCCGCGCTGCCGGATCCTCCCTCGACGAACGCCAATCGGGTCCCGTCGGGGGACACCCGAGGCTGCCACACACCGCTCTCGACGGTCGTCAATCGGCGCATCACGCCTCTTCGTCGACGATCGAGATCGACGCGGTCGCGCTGAACAGGCCACGCATGTCCGACACCACGGCGACCCGTCCGTCGTCGAGCGGCTGGGGGAAGCCCGCGTCGCGGACGACCAGCTCCGGTTCACCGCCCGTCACCGGCACGGACCACACGTCGTACGGGCTCGTCTCGGTGGCGTCACGAGCGACGTGGAACAGGACGCGTTCGCCGTCCTCGCTGAACGCCGGGGCGAGCCACCACCAGGGCTTCTCGGCGCCCTGCAGATCTGCAATCGTCGTCGACGTACCGGAGCGGAGGTCGGTGACCACCAGTCGCCCGGCGTCACCACCGATCGACAAACGCTCCTGCAGGACGAGCCGTTCGCCGTCGGGTGACCACGAGGCCCCGTACTGGCTCCGACCGAGCGACGGCGCCAGTGTGTCGGCATTGCTGCCGTCGATGTCGGAGACCGTGATCCGGTCGTCGAACAGGCAGCAGGGGCCACCGGCCAGCCGCGTGCCGTCGGGCGAGACCGTGAAGTCGTCGATCTGGGTCGAGTGTTCGGGAAGTGGACTCGTCGATCCGGTGTCGACGTCGAGGAGCGACAGCGCCGTGCCGGCGTCGAGGTCGGCGGTCACCATCGGCACCGGATCGACGACGATGGTGCCGTCGACGATCTGGGCGCGTAGTTCCTCCAGCTTCGCCACAGTCGCATCGTCGAGATGTCCGCCTGTGGCGGTGTAGCCGACCGCGCCCTCGGCAGCACCGACGACGAACGTGCCCGATGTCGGCAGGGTGCCGGACTCGTGCGCCTCGACCACGGCGCGGATTCCTGCCTCGAATCGCTTGTACATCGAGGTCAGCAAGTGCTCGCGCTGGTCGGTCGAGATGTCGTAGTACTGGTCGCTGTCGACCCCGATCGCCCACAGTGGCAGGCTGGAGGTGCTCCGTTCCGTCGCCGCCTCGATCACACCCATCCCGGACCCGCCCGCCGCGACGAAGATGACATCGACGCCCTGCTCGAACATCTCGACCGCCGCCTCGTGGGCGATCGGCGAGTCCATGTAGCCGACGGGCTGCGGTCGTCGCGAACAGATGGTCGGACACGACCTCGACGTCGGGATCGACGGCGATTGCTCCCTGCTCGAAACCTGCTCGGAACGGCTCGATCAACGGCGACGCGTTGGCGCCGATGTAGCCCACCTTGCCGGTCCTCGACTGCAGCGCCGCGGCCGCCCCGACCAGGTACGAGCCCTGCTCGTGGGCGAAACTGACGCCGATCGTGTTCGGCAGCGGCGCGTCGGTCGTGTCGAGCAGCGCGAAGGTCGTCTCGGGGAACTCGTCGGCCATGTCGACCAACAACGTGTTCATTCGCAGGCTCCCGACGACAACGTTCGCCTCGTCAACGGCCTCCCGCACGTCGGCGGCGATGTCCGTGAAGGGCGGTTGGACCACGTCCACGTCGAAGCCGAACTCGGCGGCAGTCTGTTCGGCACTGCGGGCGACCAGCTCGTCGAACGCGCTCGCCTCGCGACGAAACTCGAGCGCAACGACGATCCTGCCGGGTTCGTCCGGCCGGGTGAGGATCGGATAGGCGATCACGCCGGCCAGCACCGCCGCAGCGACGAACAGCCCGGCGAGCTGCCGTCGCGCCCGACGCTGCAACCGCAGCCGCTGCACTTCACGCTGCGCCTCGTCGGCGGCGTCGGACTCCGACACGGCCACAGCGGCAGTGAGGAAGTCCTGCTCCGCCGCGGTGAGCCGCAGCTCGGTGCTCGCCGCCCAGCGCCGGTAGTCGTCGAGCCGCGATCCGTGCAACAGATACCCGGGGTCGCGACCCGAGGCCTCCCACTCGTTGACGGCGACCAGGAATGCCGCCTGCTTGGAGAGGTCGTCACGGTGCTGATCGATCCAGTCGCGCAACCGGTGCCATTCGGCGAGCAGCGCCTCGTGCGCGACCTCGACCGTCGGGCTGCCGGTTGCGGGATCACGATCGAGCGCGAGCAGTCGGTAGCGCGAGAACACGTCGATCACGTTGCGCAGCGCGACGAGGTCGATGTCGAGCGACACCAGTTCCGACGCCGGAACTCGGCGCCGACCGACGACGTCGCCGAGAGACCGTGACGATCCGGAGGAGCAGTTGGCGGGCGGCGTCCTGTTCAGCCGCGTCGAGTTGTCCGTACAGCGACTCTGCCCGCCGTGCGACGGCCTTGCGCACCCCACCGATGCGCTCGTAGGTCGCGAGATCGAGAACGGCGGCCCGTGCGCGCGTCGAACAGCTCGGTCAGGGCGTACTGGAACAACGGCAGTGCGTTCGGTTGGCCCGGCGACGTCGGCGATCAGTCGACCGACCAGACGGGGCTCGACCTCGATGTCGAGTTGGCGGGCGGGAAGCGTCGCTGCGGACTCCAGTTCGTCCGGGCCGAGCGCAACGACCGTCACGACGTTGTCGGCGAACAGCCGCCCGAAGCGCGGCTCCGCCAGCGGCCGGTCGTAGAAGTCGGCCCGGAGCGTTGCGACCACGTGGACGACGTTCGCCTCGGCGCGAACGCCCTGCGCCAGCAGATCGAGGAACTTCCGCGCTTCGGCTTCGTCGACCATCGTGAACAGCTCCTCGAACTGGTCGATCACGACGACCAGGCGGTCGCAGCCCACCCCGGAGGAGTTCGCGACGCGCACGCATGCGAGACCGTCCGGTCGGGCCAGCATCGACATGAACTCGTGGGTCGCGACTCCGGAGACCTCGCCGAGCGCTGCGCCGAGGCAGCGGAAGGGTTGGGCCCCCGGCTGCATCAGCACGATCGCCACGTCGGGGTGGTCGCGCCGCAGCCGCGGGATCAGCCCGGCCTGCACCGCGCTCGACTTGCCCGACCCGCTCGGGCCGACGACCGCCGTGAACGTTGCGTCCCCGGTCGCTCGTGCGACGAGCCGATCGACGAGCTGCTCGTGCCCGAAGAACCGATCGTGGTCGGCCTCGCGGAACGGTCGCAGTCCGAGGTAGGGGTTCTCGACCCACCGGTCCGGCTCCGCCCGACGATGCAGCCGCCCGGCGGCGGGTCGAGATCCGGATCCTGCAGCAGGATCTGCTCCTCCAGGCGGCGCAGGCGCGGCGACGGCACGATGCCGAGCTCCTCGCCGAGCACGTCGCGAGTGATCCGGAAGGCGCGCAGCGCCTCGGCCTGACGACCGCATCGGTAGAGCGCCACCATGTGGAGCGCCCGGAGCTCCTCCCGATACGGATGTTCACGGGTCAGCCGTTCGAGTTCGGCGATCACCTCGGCATGCCGACCCGCCGCGAGCCGGATCTCCATCAGCGTCTCGATCGCGACGAGGCGCAGCTCTTCGAGGCGCGCCGACTCCGCCTGGAGCGCCGGCTGGGCACCGAGGTCGTCGAACGGGGTACCGCGCCAGAGCCCGAGCGCCTCCTCGATCTCCTCCGCGGCGCCGTCGGGATCGGTCTCGGCCCAGCGCCCGCGCCTCGGCGACCCGGGTTTCGAAGTCCAGGGTGTCGAGGCTGCTGCGATCGACTCGGACCCGGTAGCCGGCTCCCCCGCTCTCGATCGACGGGTCCGAGCACCTTGCGCAGCTCCGACACGTACGACTGGATCGTGTGACGCGCGGTCTCCGGCGGATCGTCGCCCCACAGCCCGTCGACCAATCGGTCCACCGACACCACGCGGTTCGGCTCGGCGAGCAGCAGGGCGAGCACGAGACGTTGCTTCGGGCCGCCCAACGCTCGAGCCGCGTCGATGTCGCCTGCGCCTCTCGCCCCGACTGCGGCCACCACGCGCGTGGGACCGAGCACCTCGAATCGCACCGTCGAATCGTAGTCGCGCCGTCTCGCCGCGTGCTCTGGGCCTCGACCGTCCCGAGATGAACGCTGGTCCACCACCCGATCGTCTCGGAACACGATCGGAAATCGATCGGAACCGTCGAATCGTTCCTGCTCACGACGCCATCCCGGCTCCGATCGAGCTCGTGTCGGTCTCCGATCCGCTTCCCGCACGTTGAAGTGGCACACCGGTCGAGGTGGCCGGTCGACACCAGGAGGACAGACATGAACCACACCACCACCCGGATCTCCCGCACCGTCGCCGTCGCCGTCGCCGGCGTCACGGTCGGGCTGGCCACGACATTCGCCGCGGCCAACGGCAGCAGTTCGGTCAACGCCCCGAGTTCGTACCACCCGGCCCAACGATCGGCGATCGCCGAGTGGGCCGTCGAGCACAACATGTCGGGGTTGTCGCCGGCGTCGCTCACGTCGAGCGCTGTGTCGCAGTACGGCTGGACGCCGCGGCTCGCCGCCGAGATGAGGGCGATCGCCGAGTACGCACGCGAGCACGGCCTCAGCGGATTGTCGCCGGCGTCGCTCCAGCCGATCGGTGACTGAACGCCGCGACCCGGTGCGAACGACCAGACTCACGGCGTGCGTCGCGTACTCGGATGTCTGGCGATCCCTGTGGCCGTGCTCACGGCGACGGTCGCGCTCGGCTGCGAACCGGTCGCCGCACAGGGTGCCGACGACGGTCTCGAGGAACGGTCGGTCAACTCCTTCGAGTTCGACCCGACGCGAGGTGTCGTGCGCGTCACGATCGACATCGACCTGCGCAACGTGACGACCGACCGCGTCGAGGGTGACGTCATCCGACGCACGTTCTTCGACAGCTACTACGTGGTCGTGCCCGCGTGGCGCCGAGAACATCGTCGCCACACGCGACGGGTCCGTGCTCGAGGGCACGCTCGAGTCCGACCCTGCGTTCCCGGCCTTCTCGACCTACCGGTTCCCGCTCGGCACCGAACTGTTCAGCGGTCAGTCGACCAACGTGCAGGTCACCTACGACCACCTCGGTGCGCCCCCGCGCGACCCGGTGCCGTGGCGCGTCAACGAGGCCTACGCCGGATTCGTCGCGTTCGGCCTCGGCGACGACGGACTGGTCACGCTGCGGATCTCGCAACCGTTCGGCTACGAGTTCGACGAGTTCACCGACCTGACCGGGTTCGAGGCCAGCGAGCCGGACGAGTTCGCCACCGTCGTGCACACTCGTGCCGGCCTCGACGAGGACACCCGGATCACGGTCGGGCTGGCCAACGACGACCGGCTCGTGTCGACCCCACTCGACGTGGAGGGCGTCGACATCGAGGTGCGCTCGTGGCCCGACGACCCCGAGTGGGCCGACTTCGCCAGCGCGAAGGTCGAGGCCGGCATCCCGGCGTTGGCGGATCTGATCGGGACCCCGTGGCCGGTGGACGGGAGCTTCGCGGTGCGCCAGACGGTCGAGCCGAGTCGGTCGGGCTATGCGGGATGGTTCGACGCGAAGAGCAACGAGATCGCCGTCGGCGAGGCGCTCGACGCCGACACGATCTACCACGAGCTGTCGCATGCCTGGATCAACCGGAGCGTGACGACCGAGCGCTGGTTCACCGAGGGCCTGCCCCAGGTGTACGCCGCCGAACTGGTGCGCCGCGACGGCGACGATGCGCGGACGCCGTCCGAACCGGCCGCCGAGGACCCCGCGGCCCGCCCGCTCACCGACTGGACGGCGGCCGACGAGGAGCGCGCCGTCGAGGAGTACGGCTACGCCACATCGTTCTGGGTGCTCGACGGCTTCGTCGACGAGATCGGCCTCGATCGGACACGCGACGTGGTCGCCGCACTCGCCAGCGGTTCGAGCCCGTACGGGGCGACGAGCGACGTCGAACGGCCGGAGCTCGACTGGAAGCGTGTGTACGACGTCCTCGTCGAGGTCGGCGGAGCGACGACGGCCGCCGATGTGTTCCGGTCCCTTGTCGTCGGCGAGGCCGACGCGCCGATGATCGAGCGACGTGATCGCGCCGCCATCGAGGTCGCCGGACTCGCCGAGCGCAGTGCACCGTGGGAGCTCCCCGTCGGCGTGCGCAACCGGCTCGAACGGTGGGAGATCGACGACGTGACCGAGGCGCTGGCCGCCGCCGACGACGGTGCTGGAGCAGCGCGCGGAGCTGGAGTCGATCGAGGAAGCCGTCGGCATCGACGAACCCGACACCGCCGACGTGGCCTACGCCGCGGCGCCGATGCGCTCGACCGGCGGTGTCGACTTCGACGAGGTGACGGCGATGCTCGATGCGGCGATCGCGCTCGGTGAGCAGCTCGACGAGCAGCTCCAGGAGATCGCCGCCGTCGCCCCGGAGGCCGGCGTGAACCCGCCCGAGCTCTCCGACATCGAGGGCGTCGACGACTTCGCCAGCGCGATCGCTGCGACCGAAGGCCAGCTCGAGGCGATGGAGCGCATCATCGAGCTCGACGACGAACTCGACGCGGCCTCCGGCATCTTCGTGACGATCGGCCGGTGGGGTTCCGACATCGACGGCGATCTCGACGCGGCCCGGTCACAGGTCGAACGTGGCGACAGCGACGCTGCGCTCGAGATCCTGACATCGGCAGAGGTCCGGATCGACGACCTCGCTGCTGCCGGCAGGGTGCGCACGCTGTTCGCCGGCGCCCTGTTGATCGTGGGGATCGTGCTGATCATCGCGTTCGTCGTCGTCGCCAGATCGCGTCAGGCCGTTCGGCGCAGGAGCTCGTCTGAACTCAAGCAGAGGTGATGGGCACGAGGCGTTCGGCGCCGCGCTCGATCTCCTTGTGGAGGTCGGTGCAGTAGGTGTTGAAGTCGACCTGCATGCGGTGGCGAGGGCTGTCGTAGAAGTGTCCGAGGTGGACCTTCTCGTCGGCGGCGGTGATCTCGTGCATCTCGCTCGCCGACGGGAAGGCGTACGCCCCCGAGATCGCCGCGGCCACGAGCTTCGACTGCTGCTCGGCGAAGTTGACCAGCGTCGGCAGTGGCTGCGCGAGGCCGAGGAAGAACAGGTTCTCGAAGCCCGGCTTCACCATCCGCTTGAACAGCGGGAACGTGTTGTCCTGCGGCGTCAGCTCCGGCTGACGGAAGAACGGGAACGTCACGTTGTAGCCGGTCGCCCACACGATGGCGTCGACCTGCTCGCGTGAACCGTCGGCGAACACCACGCCGTCGCCGTCGAGGCGGTCGATCGCACCCTTCGGGGTGATGTCGCCACAACCGACACGGGTGAGGAACTCGCCCGACACCGACGGGTGCGCGTCGAGGGGTCGGTGGTCGGGCTTCGGGCAGGCCGTAGTCCTCCATCTTGCCGACCGTCTTCTTGATCTTCTTGCGTGCGAGCGCCCTGCCGACCTTCGCCGGCATCCACGGCGGCAGCGACGCCTTGTCGGCCGGCTTGCCGTCGAAGTACTTCGGCAGCACCCACACGCCGTGGCGCATCGAGATGAAGAGCTGCTCGGCGATCGGGCGTTGCGACAGCTCGGAGGAGATGTCCATCGCCGAGTTGCCCGCGCCGACGACCATCACCCGCTTGCCCCGGAAGTCGTACGGCTCGAACGGATCGCGGTAGTGGTGCGAGTGCACCTGGTAGCCGTCGAACGTGCCGGGGTAGGTGGGCGTGCGGGCATCCCAGTGATGGCCGTTGCCGACGACCAGGTGGTCGTACTCGCGTGACTCGCCGGTCGACAGCGTGACCTTCCAACGGCCGTCGTCGAGACGTTCGCAGTCGGTGACCGCGGTGTTGAACGTGATCGTGTCGCGCAGGCCGAAGTGGTCGACGTAGTCGTGGAAGTACTGCAGGATCTGGGAGTGGTGCGGGAAGTCGGGCCAGTCGGCCGGCACGGGATAGTCCTCGAAGGCGAGACGCCACTTGGAGGTGTCGATGTGCAGGCTCTGGTAGCACGACGACATCCCGTTCGGATTGCCGAAGTACCAGTTGCCGCCGATGTCGTCGGACATCTCGAAACAGTCGTAGGCGAGCCCGGCATCCTTCAGGCGCTTGGCCATCGTGAAGCCCGAACACCCGGCACCGATGATGCACGTCGTGGGAGCGGTCGCCGTGGCGGGCACGTCACCCCCCACGGAGCGACACCAAGAGGGCGTCGACGGTCGCCTGGTCGATGCCGCAGTCGAGCGCTGCCTGAACGACGGGCGCTGCCGCTGCATCGTCACCGGCGAGCACGGCCGCGGTGTCGATGTTCTCGATGCCGCCCGGTACCGACTCGATGGCGCAGTTCGCCACGTTCGGAGCAACGCCGGCAGCGGTGAGTTCGTCGAACAGGATGCCGCCGACCAGGCCCGCCGGACGCTCGGTGCCGAACGTCGCCGGGATCGATCACCGGGCCCTCGGGCACCGTGTCGCCCGGTACCGTCGTCGGCGGCACGGTGGTCGGCGGTGTGGTCGTCGTGGTGGTCGGCAGCGGGACGGCGTCGTACGTGATCGCTTCGGCCTGTCCGGTGCTGGTGTCCGCGATCGCGTAGGTCCCGATGGCAGCCGCGCGAACCCGACGGCACCCACCACGGCGCCGACGGTCTGGCCGCCAGGTATCGGTGCGGCCAGGCGCACCGAGCCGAGCGGATCGGCGCCCTGGTTCTGCGTGCCGAGCAGACCTCGCTCGTCGACCCACACCGACAGCGGCGGCATCACGACCAGCGCAGCGAGCAGTGCGATCGCGACGTTGAGGCTGACGGCGAGGCCGAAGTCGCGCAGCAGCGGCAGGGACGACCCGATCAGCACGGCGAAACCGCAGATCGTCGTGACAGCGGAGGTGAAGAACGCCCGACCGGTTCGGCTGGCAGCCGTGTCGGAGGCCTCGCGCGGTGACAACCCGCGCTGGCGTTCCTCCAGGTAACGCCCGAGGATCAGCACGGAGAACTCCGCGCAGCTGGCGATCACCAGCGGTCCGCTGACCGTCGTGAGCGGGCTGAGCGTGAACCCGAGGAGACCGACCACGAGCGACGAGATTCCGACCGCCAGGAGCACCGGCACCAGCGCGAGCAGCGCTCGGCTCACGCTGCGGAATCGCAGGACCAGGAACAGCCCGGCGAGGCTGAGCGCCAGATACGTGAGTGCCGCCCGGTTGGCCGAGAGGTTCTCGAGCAGTCCGATGCCGACCGTGGCGAGACCGGCAGGGATCGCCCGAACCGGGTCCTGACCCTCCGGAAGGTCGGTGAGCAGGACGCTGTCGGCGGGCAGGTCGAGCGCGTCGATCCGCGCTTGGAGGTCGGCCTCGAGTTCTTCGACCAGTTGCGCCCGTTCCTCGAGGCCGCCCGGTGCGAGTCGGAGGTTGAGCTGTGTCGACGTGGGCGCGGTCACGTCGACGTCCGCGGGCAGCAGCGCGGTCGCGATTGCCGGCGGCATCTGCTCGAACCGATGCCTCGATGTCGGCCGAGGTCGGTGAGATCGGCGTCGCGCCGTCGATCATGATGATCTTGCCCATCGTGTTGACGATGCTCGACGTCGACACCACCTCCGGGCGGGCCTCGGCGTCGAGCGTGAACTCCCAGACGAGGTCGATGACCTCCTGGTCGTAGATGTTGTTCGCCGCGACGAGGATGCCCAGCGTCGACGAGAAGCCGGTCTCGGCCTCGAGCTTCTCGATGTCCTGGACGACCTGGCTGTCCTGGTCGATCCACTTGATCGGGTCGGACTCGATCTTGGCGCGACCCTCGGCGAGGACACCGCCGACGAACAGCACGGTCGCCAGGATGATGAACACGAGTCCGAAGCGAGATGGAAGTCCGCCGAGCTTGACCACGACGCGCTCGACCAACGATGCACCACGCACCTCGGTGCGCTTGGTGTACTCGCGGATGCCGAGGATCGACGCCGTGAGCACGATGCCGATGACCACGAGCACCGTGAGTGCCGATCGCCAGCAGGACACCGAAGTCGCGGATCATCGGCACCTTGGAGATGCGCAGCGCGAGGACGGCGACCGCTCCGGTGAGCATCGCGGCGAACAGCGGCGGGGCGAGGTTGGACACCGTCTCGGCGATCGGGTGGGCCTCCTTGTCGAGCACCACCTCCTCCTCCACGCGGTTGTGCACCTGGATCGCGAAGTCGATGCCGACACCGATCAGGATCGGCAGACCCGAGATCGTGACGAGCGAGAGGTCGATCCCGATGATGCCGAGCAGCGAGAACGACCAGAGCACGCCGACGATCACCGACACGAGCGGCAGCAATCGCCAGCGGACACGGAACATGACGGCCAGCACGACCGCCATCAGCCCGAGCGCCGCCGCGCCGAGGCGTCAGCATGCCGCCCTGCAGGTAGTCGTTGATCTCGGCGAGGTACACCGGCGATCCGGTGACGTCAGGTCGAACCCGTCGAAGCTCGCGTCCGTCGAGCACGTCGACGACCTGCTTGGTGGCTGCGGTCTGCTCGTCGAGGTCGGCGTTCCCTTCGAGCACGACGCCACCGACGGCGGTGCCGTTGACGACGCCGCCCTCGACGTTCGGGAACGTGCCCTGCGAGCGAGGCACGGATGGCGAGTTCTTCCGTCGGCGGGGCGACCGCCACGCCGTCGTCGACGACGAAGCCGGTGTTGTCGTAGATGAGCAGCTCGTTGTACGCCGGGTTGCCGATCACCTGCTCGGCGTCGGGAATCGCGCCGAGCCGGGCGAGCGCGATCGAGATGTCGGCCTGACGGGCCTCCGCACCGGCCTCGTCGCGCGCCGCCGCCGAGCAGCAGCGCGTCGGTTCCCGACACCGCCGGTCAGGAGGTTGGCGCTGAACTGCAGCGACGTCAACGGCGTGACGACGGCATAGCGCGCCGTCGACCGCCTTCGAGTTCGGCGGTGATCCGTTCGAGTTCGGCGAGGTTCGCTCCCTCGTAGAGCTTGCTCGACGTCGGACCCGTCGGTCGAGGTGAACAGCAGGATCACGGTCTCGCCACCGAAGTCGTCCTGGAAGGCGACGTTGTCGATGGCGATCTGCGAGTCGGGGTTCAGGTAGCTGTCCTGACCGGTGGCGAACTCGATGTTGCGGGCGCCGAACACCGAGAACGACCGTGATCAGGACCACGACCGACAGCACGATCTTCCAGTACTTGCCGAGCGCCACGCCGAGCCAGCGCCAGAACGATTCCATCCGCATGTCGTGTCCCCCTCAGGTCCGAACCCGATCGTAGACCCGAGCAGGTGGTCGACGACCCAAACTTCGTGCAGTCCGTGTAACACTTCGTCGATGGGGTCGTCGATGGACCGGAGCACCGAGATCGTGCACGCCGCGTCCGCGATCGTCGGCGACCGACACGTGCTCGTCGATCCCGACGAGCGGGCGGGCTACGAGACCGACTGGACCGGCCGGTACCGGGGCAGCTGTGTCGCCGTCGTGCGGCCCGGGACCACCGCCGAGGTGAGCGAGGTGCTGCGAGCGTGCACCCGACTCGGCGTCGCCGTGGTCACCCAGGCGGGCAACACCGGCCTGGTCGGCGGCGGCGTGCCTCGACCCGACGACGTCGACGGTCGTCCGACGATCGTGCTGTCGATGCGCCGCTTCGAGGGCATCTCCCGCCTGGATGCCGCGTCGATGCAGATCACCTGCGACGCGGGCGTGACGATCGCCGACTGGCAGCGGGCGGCGCGCCAGGCCGGGCTCGACACGCCGGTCGACTTCGCCGCGCGCGACTCGGCCACCGTCGGCGGGGCGATCGCCACGAACGCCGGCGGATCGCGCGTCGTGCGCTACGGCACGATGCGCCAGCAGGTGGTCGGCATCGAGGCGGTGCTCGCCGACGGCACGATCGTCGGCTCGCTCGCCGGTCTGGCGAAGGAGACCGTCGGCATCCACTGGCCGTCGCTGATGGCCGGATCCGAGGGCACGCTGGCGGTGATCACGGCCGCGCGACTGCGCCTCGTCCCGCGCTTCGATCACGTCACCACGGTGCTCGCCGCGCTCGACGACCTCGCGTCAGCGCTGTCGTTGCTCTCCGTCGCCCGTCGCCGGCTCGGTTCGCTCGATTCGGTCGAGATCATCTGGCCCGACGCACTCGATCTCGTGTCGTCGCACCTCGGGACATCGTCGCCGGTCGAGGTCGCCCCGCACGGTGTCGCCGTGGTGATCGAGTGCGCCGACCACGTCGACCCGACCACCGACCTCCACGCGGTGCTGGCCGACGTCGCCGGGGTCGCGGCCACGGCGATCGCCGCCGACGGTCCGCGCCGTCGGCAGTTGCTCGCATTTCGCGACCGCATCACGGACTCGATCGCGAGCGCCGCGACCGCGTCGGGGACGCCGACCTACAAGCTGGATGTCGCCGTGCCCGTCGGGTCGATCGAGCGTCTGCTCGACACCGCGCGAGCTGCGGCAGTCCGGCATGGGGCACGGCTGATCCCGTTCGGACACCTCGCCGAGGGCAACGTGCACCTGAACTTCCTCGACGCGGACGATCCGGACGGGATCGCGGGCGACGTGCTGCCGGTCGTCGCGGAACTCGGAGGCACGATCTCGGCCGAGCACGGCGTCGGCGTCGCCAAGACGAAGTGGCTCCACCTGGTGCGCAGCGCCGGTGAACTGGACGCCCTCCGGACGATCAGGCGGGCGCTCGACCCGACCGGCACCCTCAATCCCGGCGTGCTCGACAGCGCGGAGGTGGTCGACGAGGTTCGGCTACCGGGTCAGCTGCCGTAGCCGAAACCGAGGTCCGGGGCCCCGAGCAACGGTCGGTAGTCGATGCCGTGTTCGGCAGCCATCGCCGCGCACGTGCCACCGCGGTCGACGATCACCGTCATCCACACCGGCGTCGCCCCGAACGCCTCGATCTGCTCGGCGGCCTCGATCAGCGAGGTCCCGCGGGTGGTGGTGTCCTCGGTGACCAGCACCCGATCGCCGGGTCGCAATGCACCCGCGATCCGCCCGGTGATGCCTCCCTGCTTGGGCTCCTTGCGCACGCTGAAGCTGCGCATGCGGTGGCCGCGGGTTGCTGCGACAGCGGCGACGCCGTAGGCCACCGGGTCACCGCCCATCGTCAGCCCACCGATCGCGTCGATCTGGTCGAGCACGTCACCGAACACCTCGTAGACGGCGTCGGTGACGGCGATGATCCCGTCGGGCAGGCACGCCGTCTGTTTGGTGTCGAGGAACCACGTACTGGTCGCACCGGACTTCAGGGTGAACTCACCGTGCTTGACCGAGTGCTCCATCACATGGCGTCGAAGGCCCTCGAGTGTCGGTGACAGTGCGGTGTGTGGCCCGGCGTCGCTCATCGATGACGACGGTAGCGGCCGGCCGGCCGACGTTCAGTCCCGGTCGCGGCCGTCGCGGACGAGCACTTCCTGGGCGACGGTGGCGACGTGGGTGCCGTCGGCTTCGAAGACGTGGCCGATCGAGAGTCCCCGACCGCCGACGTAGTGGTGACAGGAGAAGTCGTGGAGATGCCAGCGGTCGGCGCGCAGCGATCGGTGGAACCAGATCGTGTGGTCGAGGCTCGCGCAGAACAGGCCCTCGCGAGCATCGGGATCGTCGGCGATCGGATGGGCCCGGATCACGGAGTCCGTCGGCATGTCGTCGGAGAGGTACGCGAGCCAGCACCGGTGGAGCAACTGGGCACCCGCGTCCTCCGGGTCGCCGAGGTCGTCGTTGACGCGCATCCAGGCAACGGTGCGACCCGTGCCGTCGCGGGCCCCGCCGGCGATGCGATCCACCGGGACCACCACGCGGGCGAACGTCGGCGACCAGGAATCCTCCTCCAGCGACTCGGCGTCGGGGACGTCCGGCATGGCCACCGTCTGGAACGCCGCGGCTCGTTCGGGACGTTGGAACGAACTCTCCGCGTTGAGAATTGCGCCAATGGCCTGGCGAGCCACCACGCGGCGCGTCGCGAAGCTTCGACCGTTTCGGATCCGGTCGACCTCGTAACGCACCGGTTCGGTGTGGTCGCCGCGACGGATGAAATATGCCCGAATCGAGTGCGGTTCGAGTTCGGGATCAACCGATATGGCTGCGGCCCGCAATGCCTGCGCCACGATCTGTCCACCGTAGAGGCCACCCCACGGGTATCTCGGCCCCACACCGACATGGACATCGGTCCCGTGAGCTGACAGTTCGAACATCGGAATTCACACTATTGCATTCGGATCAATACTCCATAAGATTGGCCGCCATGGTAGGCAAAAGAGGACCACGGACACCGATGAGCGACGAGCACAAGGCGGCGCTCGCCAAAGGTCGTATGGAAGGCCGGGTCGTTCGCGACTACCTCGAAGGCCTGCGCGCCACGAAGCCGAAGCGCGGCCGTAAGCGCACCCCCGAGACGATCCGCAAGCGGCTCGACACGATCGGCGTCGAACTCGCGAGCGCGAGCCCGCTCGACGAATTGCTGCTCGTCCAGGAGCGCCGTGATCTCGAGGCCGAACTCGCAGCGAAGTCCGACGCGATCGACATGGACGCGCTCGAGGCCGAGTTCGTCAAGGTGGCCAAGAGCTATTCCGACAGCAAGTCGATCTCGTACGCCTCGTGGCGCGACGTCGGCGTTCCCGCAAGCACCCTCAAACAAGCCGGCATCACCCGCGCCGACTGACGTACACGATGTGCCTGGCACATCGTGTACGTCAGTCGCTCAGAGCTCGATGGCGTCGAGCTGATCGAGGACGTGATCGAGGTGTCGGAGCGATCGTCGCAGGTCGAATGCCTCGTCGAGCACCGCGTTGTCGACGTCGGGATCGGCGTCGAGCAACGATCGGAAATCGACGCCGTCGTCCCACGCCTGCATGGCGTTTCGCTGCACGATCCGATAGGCGTCGTCACGGGTCGCTCCGGCCTGCACCAGCGCGAGCAGCACCGGCTGGCTGAACACCAGGCCGTAGCTGGCGTCGAGGTTCGACTGCATGCGTTCGGGGAACACCATCAGCCCGTCGAGCAGGCGTCGCAGCCGACGCATCACGTAGAAGGCCAGCTGCGACGAGTCGGGCAGGATGACCCGCTCGACCGACGAGTGCGAGATGTCGCGCTCGTGCCACAACGCCACGTCCTGCATGCCCGCCGACAGGTTGCCGCGCAGCACACGCGCGAGACCCGAGATCGTCTCGGCCGAGATCGGGTTGCGCTTGTGGGGCATCGCCGAGGAACCCTTCTGGCCCGGCTTGAATCCCTCCTGGACCTCGCGCACCTCGGTGCGTTGCAGGTGGCGGAGTTCGACCGCCACCAGCTCGCACGTCGCGCCGACCGACGCGCAGGCGTACAGGAACTCGGCGTGGCGGTCGCGGGCGATCACCTGGGTCGCCGCAACCGGGCGCAGTCCGAGCGCGTCGCCGACATGACGTTCCACCTCGGGCGGAATGTTCGAGTAGGTACCCACCGCGCCGCTCAACTTCATCACCGCGACGCTGTCGCGCGCCGCGCGAAGCCGCGTCCGATCGCGGTCGACCTGCAGGGCCCACAGGGCGACCTTCGCGCCGAACGTGGTCGGCTCGGCGTGGATGCCGTGCGTGCGCCCGATCATCACGGTGTCGCGGTGCTCGCGGGCGATGCGCACGAGCGTGGCGAGCAGTTCGGTCGATGCCTCGATCAGGAGATCGGCGGCATCGCGCAGCGCCCAGCACAGCGCGGTGTCGACGACGTCGGACGACGTGAGGCCGTAGTGGATCCACGACGATGCCGGCGGCCCGATCGCCGCCTGGACCACGTCGACGAACGCGGCGACGTCGTGGTCGGTGACCGCCTCGCGGTCGAGCACCTGCTGGACGAAGGCCGCGTCGGTTGCCGGCGCGAGCTCACGACACGTCGCCGCGTCGGCGGCGGGCACGATGCCGAGCGCAGCGTGGCCTTCGGTCGCGAGCAGCTCCACCTCGAGCCAGCGGCCGAACCGAACCGTGTCGGCCCAGACCGCATCCATCTCCGGCGTGGAGTAGCGAGGGATCATGACGCCCAGACGAGGTAGTCGTCACGCTCGGCGCCGACGCCGACCACCTTGACCGGCACGCCGACCTGCTCCTCGACGATCTCGATGAACCGCTTCGCCTCGGGCGGCAGCTCGCCGGGTTCGCGCTTGTCGCTCAACACGCTGCCCCAACCGGGCACCGTCACGTACACGGGTTCGACGTCGGCGATCAGCTCGGAACGGTCGGGATAGTGCTCGAGCAACGCGCCGTCGAGTCGGTAGCCGGTGCAGATCTTGATCGTCTCGAAGCCGTCGAGGATGTCGAGCTTGGTGAGTGCGAGCTCGGTCAGGCTGTTGAGGCGCACCGCTTGACGCAGCATCACGCAGTCGAGCCATCCGGCCCGGCGGCGACGACCGGTGACGGTGCCGTACTCCTTGCCGACGTCGACGAGCGTGTCGCCGTCGGCGTCGAACAGCTCGGTCGGGAACGGCCCTGCGCCGACGCGTGTCGTGTACGCCTTGGTGATCCCGACGATGCGATCGATGTCGCGCGGGCCGAGGCCCGTGCCGACGCAGGCGCCACCGGCAGTCGGATTCGACGACGTCACGTAGGGATACGTGCCGTGGTCGAGGTCGAGGAACGTGGCCTGTGCGCCTTCGAGCAGCACGTGGGCACCGCTCGCGAGCGCTCCGTGGAGCAGACCGACCGTGTCCGCGACGAATGGCGCGACGCGAGCACCGAGCTCGCCGAAGCGCTCGACGATGTCGTCGACGTCGAGCGGCTCGCCGCCGGCCTGCTCGATCAGCGTGTTCTCGGCGACGGCACGTTCGCGCACCAGCCGAGCGAAGCGATCGGCGTCGAGGACGTCACCCACCCGGATGCCCACCCGGCGCGACTTGTCCGCGTAGGCCGGACCGATGCCCTTCAGGGTGGTGCCGATCTTGTCGTCGCCGCGCATCGCCTCGGCGATCGCGTCGTGCGCCTGGTGCCACGGGAAGATCAGGTGCGCCCGGCTCGACACCTTCAGCTCGGAACACGAGATGCCACGCGCCTCGAGCATGTCGACCTCGTTGAAGAGCGTCGGCAGGTCGACGACGACACCGTTGGCGATCACGGGGATCACGTGGTCGTAGAGGATGCCGGACGGGACGAGCTGCAGCGCGTACTTCTCGCCATCGACGACGACGGTGTGTCCGGCGTTGTGGCCGCCCTGGTAGCGCACGACGTAGGTGTGCTCCTTCGACAGCAGGTCGATGACCTTTGCTTTGCCCTCGTCGCCCCATTGGGCTCCGACGACGACGGTGACGGGCATGCACGCTCCCCTGGCTGGTGGTTGGAACGTGGGGAGATGGTACTCCATCCCCATGGCTCCCTCGTCGTCCGCTTCGCTTCCTCCTCGCGACGCCTCCAGCTCGTCGCTGGCGCTTCCCTCGCTGGCTGCCGACGATCTGGCACGCGTCAGGGCGCCACTGAATCGGGCGTGGACCCTGCCACCGCACGCCTACACCGACCCGGCCGTCTACGAGCGTGAGTACGAGACCATCTTCCGGCGCGACTGGATCTGCGTCGCGCACGTCGATCAGTTGCCCGATCCACCCGGGCACCTCGCCGTCGAACTCCACGACCATCCGATCGTGATCACGCTCGACGAGACCGGTCGGATCCGGGCGCTGTCGAACGTGTGCCTGCACCGCGCGATGCCGCTGACCGACGGTGCCGGGACCGGGCGGTGGATGGTGTGTCCGTACCATCAGTGGTCCTACGGCCTCGACGGCGGGTTGCACACGGCGCCGATGATGGAGGGTGCCGCCGACTTCGACATCGCCGAGTGTCGCCTCCCAACCCTCGCGGTCGAAGTCTGGGAAGGTTTCGTCTTCGTCTCACTCGCGCCGCAACCGGCGCCGCTCGCGGCCCAGCTCGAACCGCTGCGCCACCTGATCGGGAACTACCGGCTGGGCGACCTGACCATCGCCCACACCCTCGAGTTCGACTCGCCGTGGAACTGGAAGCTGCTCGTGGAGAACTTCATGGAGGCGTACCACCACATCGGCCCCCATCGCGACACGTTCCAGCTGACGAATCCGGCGGCGCAGTCACACGTCGTCGACAACGAGGGTGGACCGTGGTCGCTGTTGCGGATGCCCGGCAACACCGACCTCGACGAGAGCCCCGACCTGCCGTTCCTGCCGGGTCTCGAACGCGAGCAGCGCGCCGACCTGCTCGCGTTCTGCGTGTTCCCGTACACGCTCGTCGCGACGACGGGAACGCTCGCCACCTGGTACCAGCTCGTCCCGCACGCTCACGATCGCATGACCCTGCGCATCCACATCCTGCTGGATTCCGACGTGGCCGCCGATCCCGCCACGGCCGACGCGCTCGGCCACATCGTCGAGGGCGTCGCGTGGATCCACGGCGAGGACATCCCGGTGAACGAGGGCCCGTGGCGGGGGCTGCACTCACCGCTCGCCGCTCAGGGACGGCTCTCGCCGTACGAAGCTGCGATCTGGCAGCTCAACCAACTCTGGCTCGATCGGGTCAGCTGACGCAGCGGGTCGTCGATCGCGACCGCCGGTAGCGTCGGCGAGGTGAGCGTGATGCGCCGACAGGTCTGGAACGACATGAACGTCGCCGCCCGCGACGCCCTGATGCGCCGTGGGATCGACGACATCTTCGACGCCGACCTGCGACGTTCGATCGGCGAGCTGATCGACGACGTTCGCGACCGTGGCGACGCGGCGGTGTGCGACGCGCTCGGCCGGTTCGACGGGATCGAGGTCGTCGCCCGACGGGCTCCGCGTGAGCGCCGACGAGTTCGAGCAGGCATCGGTGTCGGACGACGTCGACGCCGCCATCGACGATGCGATCGCCCACCTGCGCGCGTTCAACGAGGCGCAGATGGAACAGGCCGCCGACTGGTCGATCGAGAGCGAGCCCGGCCTGTCGGTCGGCGAGAAGATCACGCCGATCACCTCGGCCGGGCTGTTCACGCCGTCGGGCAAGGCGAGCTATCCGAGCGTCGCCTATCAGCTGGCCGTGCCGGCGGTGGTGGCCGGGGTGCCGTCGATCGCACTCGTCGTGCCGCCGGTCCCCGGCGGCGCCGGCGAGGTCGACCCGGCGGTGCTCGTGGTGTGCCGCAAGCTCGGCATCGCCGACGTGTTCCGGGTGAACGGTCCGGCCGGCATCGCGGCGCTCGGCTTCGGCACCGACACCGATCCCGAAGGTCCGCAAGATCGTCGGGCCGGGCTCGCCGGCCGTGACGATCGCGCAGGTCGAGATGCAGCGGCACGGCGTCGCGACGATGATGCTGCTCGGCCCGACCGAGAGCCTCGTGATCGCCGACGACAGCGCCGACCCGGCACTGCTGGCCGCCGACCTGCTGATCGAGGCCGAGCACGGCACCGACAGCACCGTCGT
Source organism: Ilumatobacteraceae bacterium (assembly GCA_963746285.1). Classification (GTDB taxonomy): domain Bacteria; phylum Actinomycetota; class Acidimicrobiia; order Acidimicrobiales; family Ilumatobacteraceae; genus Sva-07. The sequence goes on from CAVVAO010000021.1 coordinate 86,341, forward strand.
GCTGCTCACCGACTCGGCCGCACTCGCCGACGCCGTCGATGCCGAACTCGAGCGACAGCTCGCCGGTCTCGCCGACGTTCGCGCCGCCGCGGCACGAGCATCGCTCGGCCCGAACGGAGGCTGCGTCCTGGTCGATTCGCTCGACGTCGCGGTCGGGATCGCCAACGAGTTCGCCCCCGAGCACCTCCAGGTCGCCGTCGCCGACGGCGACGATCGACGAGATCGTCGACGGACTGGTCAACGCCGGCGAGATCCTGGTCGGCCAGCACACCCCGTTCAGCGCGGCGAACTTCGTGATCGGCTGCCCGGCGTCGCTGCCGACGTCGGGCTTCGCTCACGTGTCGTCGGGGATCACCGCCGACACGTTCCTCAAGCGCACCGCCATCGCCCGCGCCGACGCCGGCGCGCTCGCTCGCATGACCCCGTCGGTACTCGCCCTCGCCGACCACGAGGGCTTCCCCGCCCACGGCGACGCACTTCGCCTGCGCCGGCGATGACCTGAGCGCTCGACACACGGCCGGCGCTGATCGATCAAGTGGCGGCCGACCGCGTGCCGATGACCAGGCGATGGAATCGACGCTTCGCGCACTGGACGACACCGACGTCGCACGCACGAACACGGCCGTGTTGCTGGTCGAGGACGACGAGCGCATCAGCGAGCCGCTCGTCCGCGTGCTGCGGACCGAGGGCTTCGAGGTCGAACACGTCGACGGTGGCATGAGTGCGATCGACAGCGTCGCCGACGCGCGACCCGACCTCGTCCTGCTCGACCTGACGCTGCCGGACATCGACGGGCTCGACGTGTGTCGCGCGCATCCGAGCGAGCCATCCCGACCTGCCGATCATCATGCTGACCGCCCGCGCCGAGGAGATGGACGTGATCGTCGGGCTCAACGCCGGCGCCGACGACTACGTCGCGAAGCCGTTCCGGCTCGCCGAACTCGTCGCCCGGATTCGGCGCGACTGCGGATCGCCGACCACGCCTCGCACGTCCGTTGCGCCGGGGCGACTCGCGGGCGCCGGGATCGAACTCGACGCCGACGCTCGTCGATGCTTCGTGACCGACGGCGGCGTGCGCTCCGAGATCGAGTTGACGACCAAGGAGTTCGACCTGCTCGAACTCCTGATGCGTCAGCCGGGCGGTGACGCTCGAACGCGAACACATCATGAGTGCGGTGTGGGACGAGCACTGGTGGGGATCGACGCGCACGCTCGACACCCACACCTCGACGCTGCGACGCAAGATCCTCGACGACACCGATCCGCCGTCGAAGATCGTCACCGTCCGCGGCGTCGGATTCCGGTTCGATCCGAGCGCCGAATCGTCGGGGCCTCGTCCGGATCGCGACCGGCTCGACGTCGCCGAGGGACTGACCGCGGTGCGCCGTCGCCTCGTCCTCTCGACGATCGCCGTCGTGGTGGTCGCTGATCGTCGGTGCTGTACGATCCCCGTGCTGTTCCACGTACGTGATGCCGAGGACGGCGAGCTGCCCGACAGCGTGGTCGCCCGGCTCGCGGTCGATCGCGGCTCGCGGCGATCGGCGCCGGCCGCCGCCGCCTGGCGCCGGCGTGCCAGGCACGCCAGCTCGCGCGACCGCTGGAGCGTCTGGCCGCGCAGCGCCTCGCGGCGTCGGCGACGGCGACTTCAGCGTCGGCGCGTCCCGCCGCCGTCGGGCATCGACGAGATCGACTCGATCGCCCGGTCACTGCGGCTGAGCGCCAACCGGGTCGACCGCATGCTGGAGTCCGAGCGCGGGTTCACCGCCGACGCGACCCACCAGCTGCGCACCGGGCTGACCGGCATCGCGATGCGGCTCGAGGTGCTCGAGCGCAGCGACGACGGACGTGTGGCCGAAGCAGCGCGCCGCGTCGGCCCAGATCCACGAACTCAACTCGACGTTGGACGAGCTGCTGACCGTGGCGCGACGGGCAGCACCACGGGACGCACCCAGATCGATGTGACCGCGCTCGTCGACAATCAGGTCGCCGACTGGCAGCAACGGTTCGCCGCGAAGCGACGCCAGGTCGTGGTGACCACCGGGCCACCCAGCACCGTGGTGGCGACCCCCGGACTCGTCGGCCAGGTCCTGAGCATCCTGCTCGACAACTCGCTCCGCCACGGTCGCGGCACGGTCGCCATCCTGTCCAGGACGACAGCGTCACGATCGAGGACGACGGCCCGGGGGTTCCCGACGATCGCGGCCGACACTGTTCGACCGCCCGAGCGACCATCGTGCCGCGCACGGCCGCGGCTGGCGCTCGCCCGTCGCCTCGCCGAGTCCGACGGCGGTCGCCTCGAACTCGTCGCAGCCGCCAGCCCGCCACTTCCGGCTCACCCTGTCCCGTTCACGCCAGGGGTCAGACCCTCCGTGATCGATCACGCCTGGGGTCGCCTGGCGGATCAGGAGGCCGTCGTCGGGGCCGCCGGCGCGGACGACGATCGTCCCGCCATCGGCGACCTCGCCGCCGAGGATCAGCATCGACGCCTTGTCGCCGATCTCGCGTTGGATGACCCGCTTGAGCGGCCGTGCACCGAACGCCGGGTCGAAGCCCTCACGGGCGAGCTGCGCCATCGCCGCCGTCGTCGACGTCGAGTGTCGATCCGACGATCGGCGAGCCGCTTGCGCGACGCTGCTCGAGCTGGATCTCGACGATGCGTTCGAGGTCGGCTTCGGTGAGCGCCCGGAACCGGATGATGTCGTCGACGCGGTTGATGAACTCGGGCTTGAAGAAGTCGCTCGGCTCGCCGGGCAGGTTCGACGTCATGATCAGCACCACGTTGGTGAAGTCGACCGTGCGACCCTGCCCGTCGGTGAGGCGGCCGTCGTCGAGCAACTGCAGCAGCGTGTTGAACACGTCGGGGTGGGCCTTCTCGATCTCGTCGAGCAGCACGACCGAGTAGGGGCGACGACGCACGGCTTCGGTGAGCTGGCCGCCCTCGTCGTAGCCGACGTAGCCGGGCGGCGCACCGATCAGGCGGCGACACCGAGAACTTCTCCATGTACTCGCCCATGTCGATGCGCACCATCGACTTCTCGTCGTCGAACAGGAACTCGGCGAGCGCCCGCGCCAGCTCGGTCTTGCCGACGCCGGTCGGGCCGAGGAACATGAACGACCCGATCGGGCGGTTCGGATCGGACAGCCCGGCCCGGCTGCGACGGATCGCGTTGGCCACCGACGGTGACCGCGTGCGTCCTGGCCGATGACCCGTTCGTGCAGCAGCTCCTCGAGGTGCACGAGCTTCGACGTCTCGGATTCCATCAGCCGGTTGAGCGGGATGCCGGTCGCCTTGGCGACGACCTCGGCGATGTCCTCGGCGTCGACCTCCTCCTTGAGCATCGCGCCGCTCTCCTGGATGCTCGCGAGGTGCCCGGTCGCCTCCTCGATGCGGCGCTCGAGCTCGGGAATCCGGCCGTAGCGGATCTCGGCGGCCGCGGCGAGGTCGGTCTCGCGTTCGACGCTGCGTGCGCAGCTCCTTCGAGTTCCTCCTTGAGCGAGCGGATCGCGTCGATCGCCTGCTTCTCCTGCTCCCAGACCTGCTTCATCTCGGCGACCTGCGACGTTCAGCTCGGCGAGTTCGTCGTGCAGCGCGTCGAGTCGCTCCTTCGACGCGGCGTCGGTCTCCTTCTCGAGTGCGACCTGCTCGATCTCGAGCTGGAAGATCCGTCGTTGCACGACGTCGATCTCGGTCGGCAGCGAGTCGATCTCGATGCGCAGCTTCGACGCCGCCTCGTCCATCAGGTCGATCGCCTTGTCGGGCAGGAAGCGGCTCGTGATGTAGCGGTCCGACAGCACCGCGGCACTCACCAGCGCCGAGTCCTGGATGCGCACGCCGTGGTGCACTTCGTAGCGCTCCTTGAGCCCGCGCAGGATGCCGATCGTGTCCTCGACCGACGGTTCGCCGACGTACACCTGCTGGAATCGACGTTCGAGGGCCGGGTCCTTCTCGACGTGCTTGCGGTACTCGTCGAGCGTGGTCGCGCCGATCATGCGCAGCTCGCCGCGGGCGAGCATCGGCTTGATCATGTTGCCGGCGTCCATCGCGCCCTCGGCGCCGCCGGCGCCGACGATCGTGTGCAGCTCGTCGACGAAGGTGATGATCTCGCCCTCGGCATCGGTGATCTCCTTGAGGACGGCCTTGAGGCGTTCCTCGAACTCGCCGCGGTACTTGGCGCCGGCGAGCATCGAGGCGATGTCGAGCGCGATCAGTCGCTTGTTCTTCAGGCCTTCGGGCACGTCGCCGTCGGCGATGCGCGAGGCGAGGCCCTCGACGATGGCGGTCTTGCCGACGCCCGGCTCACCGATCAGCACCGGGTTGTTCTTGCTGCGCCGGGACAGCACTTGGATGCACGCGACGGATCTCCTCGTCGCGTCCGATGACCGGGTCGATCTTGCCGCTCTCGGCGAGTGCGGTGAGGTCCTGGCCGTACTTCTCGAGCGCGGCGAACTTCTCCTCGGGGTTCTGGTCGGTGACGCGATGCGAGCCGCGAACGTCCTTGAGCGCGCCGAGCAGCTCCTCGGAGCCCACGTCGAGGCGAGCGTTCATCGCGAGCAACAGGTGCTCGACGGAGAGGAAGTCGTCGCGCAGGTCCTTGCGGTAGGTCTCGGCGTTCTCGACGACGTTGGTGAGTTCCTTGCTCATCCGCGGCTCGGCGCCGCCGTAGGCCTTGGGGAGCTTCTGGACGGCCTCGTCGACGCGGTTGCGCACCATCAGGGGCGCCTGGCCCAACTTGGCGAGCACCGCCGGCACGATCGTGCCGTCCTGGCGCATCATGGCGCCGAGCACGTGATCGGGGGTCAACTCGGGGTTCGACAGCTCCTTGGCCTGGTCGATGGCGGCCGAGAACGCCTCCTGGGTCTTCAGCGTCCACTTCTTCGGGTCGATGGCCATGTCCTGCTCCTCCGGTCTCCCGGCGTCGAACTCACTCAATAATCTTTAGTCAAAGTGTATCAAGTTCTTCGGCGGCATCCTCGAGTACGGAAATCAACGCATCGGCGGTCGTTCGGAGATCCTTGTAGCCACGAACGTCGTCCGGCAACGCCGACAACGAGGCAGCCAGACGACGTGCGACCCCGCGGTCGGCGGCCACCGCGGGAATCGGCGCCACGTAGGTGCGGATCGTGAACAGCACACCGTTCGTCACCGGGAACCGCCGCAACGTCTCGCGCTCGACGCGCAAGAAGCACTGGTCGGGTGCGGGATCGACGGGTCGAGGCGCCCCGGTGCCGTCGAGGGGCGTGTACCAGTCGGAGGTGTCGAGGATGCCCCACCCGAGCCGCCAGAAACTCCGCTGCGGCGTGAGCCGATCGAAGAAGCTGTCGATCGGGGCCTCGAGCTGCTCGTTGAGCTGGGCGACCGGTGCGTGAACGCCGGACATCGAGAGGCCGAGCTTCGAGCGGAGGTCCCACCGATTCGGGAAGCACACCGAACCACCACCGAACACGAGCCGACCATCGCGCTCGACGAGCAGCACCAGATCCTCCGGCACGAGCCGTGCGGCCGCATCGAGCGGATGCAGTGACGGATCGAGCCGAGCGTCGCCGTAACGATCCGGCCATCGAGCGCGCAGGTGAGCGACGAGCGCGGCGGCGATCTCGGTCGACTCCGGCTCGACATCGTCGAGTACCGCGAACACCGTGTCCGGATGTTCGGCGTTCAGCGCCGACTTCGCCGCGATGGCGCCATCCGCGTCGGGACCGAGTTCGATCCAGTCACGCAGGTCGAGTGGCCGGACCCCGAGGCGCCAACGGAAGGCGCTCGCATCGGTCGGTGCGGGGCCGTCCATGAACGGCAGGTACGCAATGGGCACCGCGGTCGCCTCGACGGGTTCCATCGTCCGAACGCTAACCCGACGTGACCATCCCCGCGATGAGCCAACCGCCCGAATACCGCCACTTCGCTCATCGCAGCCGGTCCGAGCATCCCTGCGATGAGCCAACCGCCCAAATACCGCCACTTCGCTCATCGCAGGGGGTGCGGTGGGACCCGGTCAGCGGGCATGCTGGACGACATGTCGGTGCCCTCGCTGTCGATCCTCGATCTGGCGATCATCGGTCGTGGCGAAACCGCGGCCGATGCGTTCACCAACAGCGTCGCCCTGGCGCAGCGCGCCGAGGCCCGCGGCTACGAACGGGTCTGGTACGCCGAGCACCACAACATGGCCTCGATCGCGTCGTCGGCCACGAGTGTGCTGATCGCCCACGTCGCGGCGCACACCTCCACCATCCGGCTCGGCGCTGGTGGCGTGATGCTGCCGAACCACTCGCCCGCTCGCGATCGCCGAGCAGTTCGGCACGCTCGCGACGCTGCACCCGGGGCGCATCGACCTCGGCCTCGGCCGGGCGCCGGGCAGCGACCAGCAGACGATGCGGGCGATGCGTCGCGACGCCCACGTCGTCCGACCGCTTCCCCGACGACGTGCTCGAACTGCAGGGGTACCTGCGCGGCGAGTCGCGCATCCCCGGTGTCGTCGCCGTGCCCGGCGCGGGCACGAACGTGCCGCTGTACATCCTCGGCTCGTCGCTGTTCGGCGCCCGCCTCGCCGCGATGCTCGGCCTGCCGTACGCGTTCGCGTCGCACTTCGCGCCGGCGGCGTTGCTCGACGCGATCGCGCTGTACCGGCGCGAGTTCCGCCCCTCCGAGCAGCTGACCCAGCCCTACGTGATCGCCGGCGTCAACGTCATCGCGGCCGATTCCGACGACGACGCTCAAGAGCAGTGGACGACCGTACGGCGCCGGCGTGTCGCCCGGTTCGTGGCGCCCGGTCGGGACCTCTCCGACGACGAGGCCGACGCGATCCTCGCCTCGCCCCAGGGCCAACAGATCGCGCAGATGATGCACTACTCCGCGGTCGGCACGCCGGATCGGGTCGCGGCGTATCTCGACGAGTTCGCCAGAATCGCCGGCGCCGACGAACTGATCACCGCCCACGCCTCCCCGACGATCGACCAGCGCCTCCGCTCGGTCGACCTCCTCGCCGACGCAACGGACCCCGTCACCGTCTGACACGACCACCAGCCGAGAACACCACGTTTGCGTTGCGGTTCGGATGGGGCGGGTCATCCGAACCGCAACGCAAACGTGGGTGGTGGGGGCGGTCCGGGTCGAACGGGGCGGCGTCGGGGCGCGACACTGACGACCGGAATCGACTCGAGGGAGACAATGCATGGATGAGACCGACGTCGACGTGGTGATCGTGGGGGCCGGGTTCGCGGGCATGTACGAACTGGTCCGGATGCGGCGCGCCGGCTTCAGCGCCGTCGTGCTCGAGACCGCCGACGACGTCGGTGGCACGTGGTACTGGAACCGCTACCCCGGCGCCCGCTGCGACATCCTCTCGGTCGACTACTCCTACAGCTGGGACCCCGAACTCCAGCAGGAATGGACCTGGTCCGAGCGCTACGCGGCCCAGCCCGAGATCCTGCGGTACGCCCAGTTCGTCGCCGACAAGCACGACCTGCGTCGCGACATGCGGTTCAACACGCGTGTCACCTCCGCCGAGTGGAACGACGACACCCACCGCTGGTCGATCCACACCGACAACGGCGACGACCTGACGTGCCGGTACTACGTCATGGCCACGGGATGTCTCTCGATGCCGAAGGTGCCCGACATCGAGGGCACCGATCGCTTCGGGGGCGAGGTCTACTTCACCAGCACGTGGCCCCACGACGGCGTCGACTTCACCGGCAAGCGCGTTGCGGTGATCGGCACCGGATCGTCGGCGGTGCAGTCGATCCCGCTGATCGCCGCGGAGGCCGAGCAGCTCACCGTCTTCCAGCGAACTCCCAACTTCTCGATCCCGGCGCGCAACGGACCCATCTCCGACGAGCGGATCGCGCCATTCCTCGCCGATCCGGACGCGTACCGCGAAGAGGCCCGCCACTCGGCGGCCGGCGTGCCGAGGGAGACGCCGCTGGAAGGTGCGCTGATGGTCTCCGACGAGGAGCGCGCCGCTCGGTACGAGGCGATGTGGGAGGCCGGCGAGCTGTTGGGGATCACCGGCACGTTCAACGACACCCTCGCCAACGCCGAGTCGAACGACACGCTGCGCGCCTTCATCCACGACAAGATCCGCTCGATCGTGAACGACCCTGTGGTCGCCGAAGCCTTGTGTCCGACGAACCACTACGTCGGCACCAAACGGGCGTGTCTCGACACCAACTACTACGAGACCTACAACCTCGCCCACGTGCGCCTCGTCGACCTCCGCACGGACCCGATCTCCACCATCACCGAGACCGGCATCGACACGGCGAACGAGTCGTTCGACTTCGACGCGATCGTGTTCGCCACCGGTTTCGACGCCATGACCGGAGCGATCGTCGGCGTCGACATCACCGGCCGTGCCGGCGTCACCCTGAAGGACAAGTGGGCCGACGGGCCGGTCACCTACCTCGGGCTGATGACGTCGGGGTTCCCGAACCTGTTCATGATCACCGGGCCCGGAAGCCCGTCGGTGCTGTCGAACATGATGGTGTCGATCGAGCAACACGTCGACTGGATCGCGGACACGCTGGAGTACCTCCGCGGGCACGACCTCGACACGATCGAACCGACCGAACTCGCCGAGACCAAGTGGGTCGAGCACAGCAACAAGTTCGCCGACCTCACCCTGATGCCCACCGCGAACTCGTGGTACATGGGCGTCAACGTGCCCGGCAAGCCGCAGGTATTCCTGCCCTATCCGGGCGGTGTCGGCCGGTACCGCGCGACGTGCGACGAGGTGGTCGCGCGCGACTACCTCGGCTTCGCGCTGGAAGGGTCCGCAGGTCGGATCGTCAACGACGGCATCATCCGCGAGCTCGAACCCGACGTGCAGGTGATGCTCGAGACGATGGCCGAGCTGCAACTCCCACCGCTCGAGACGATGGGCGTCGACGGGGCCCGCCAGTTCATGGCGGCGTCCGGGGCAATGATGCCGCCGGGACCCGAGGTCGGCGAGATCGTCGACGCCACGTTGCCCGGCGCGGACGGCACGGCGCTCGACTACCGCCTGTACCGTCCCGCGACCGATGGCCCGCACCCGATCGCGGTGTACTTCCACGGGGGCGGCTGGGTGCTCGGCAGCGCCACCTCCGACGATCCGCTCTGCCGTTACCTGTGCGTCAACTCGGACTCGATCGTCGTGTCGGTGAACTACCGCCACGCCCCCGAGGCGCGGTTCCCCGCCGCCGCCGACGACGGCCTGGCGGCGGCGACCTGGATCGCCGACCACGCCGAGGAGTTGGGAGGGATCCCCGGCCCGATCGCCGTCGCGGGGTGGAGCGCGGGCGCCAACGTCGCGGCGGTGACCGCTCAGCAGGCGAAGCTCACCGGCGGACCGTCGATCGCGGGGCAGGTGTTGCTGTGCCCGGTCACCGACGGCACCACCAAGCGGTCGTCCTACGTCGACAACGCCGACGGTTTCGGGCTCACCACCTCGCTGATGGACTGGTTCTGGGACCACTACTGCGACCCGGCCGATCGGGCCGATCCGAAGGCGTCACCACTCCTCGCCGACGACCTGTCGGGCCTGCCACCGGCGCTGGTGATCACCTGCCAGTTCGATCCCCTGCGCGACGAAGGCGATGCATACGCCGAGGCACTGGCCGACGCGGGCGTGCCGGTGCAGCACCTGCAGTGTTCCGGCCAGACCCACACCGCCGTCCCGGCCGTGGATGCGATGGTCACCTCCGAGTACGTCCGTGCCGCGATGGCCGACGCCCTGGCGTCGTTCTCGAGCGCCGGTGTTACATCTGGGGTCTGACCCCAGATGTAACAGGAGGTACCGGGGCAACTCGGTGACAGCCCGTCGGTAGCGTCGGGGGGATGGCCTCGCTCACGCGTCACCGGCCTGCGCACGTGGCGCAGGGGACGTGGCGGAGCGGCGCGTTGCACGTGTGGGGATGGAACGGCATCGACACCGCACCGATGGCGTGGCTCTACGGCGGGTTCCGCCATCTCGACGCCGACGGGTCGCGCACCGGCTGGCACGACACCCCTGTGTCGTACGGCGCGATCGGGCGGATCAGCCTCGACATCGACGGTCGACCGGCGCTCCACGCGTCGTCGGTGCAGCTCGACGCGATGGGTACGGCCGTGTGGCTGTCGGAACTGCCCGGACCCGAGTTCCTGTCGGACTCGCTCGCCTGGTTCGCCCGCGTTGCCGAGCTCGCCCGTCGCACGGTGTCGGCCGGTCGGATCACGCCGGTGATCGTGAACGAGGGCCCGTTCACCGTCGCCCGCTGGAGGCCGGTCACGACCGAATCGATCGACGCCACCATCGTCGCGCTCGCCGCGTCGATGCCGCCGATCTGCACCGCCGGCTCGGGTGTGGAGACCTCGACGATCTACGCCCAGCTCGTCGACGGCATTGCCCGCTCGTTCCTCTTCCAGTACGGCTGGAAGGCCGACCTCGGTCGCCAGCGCAAACCGGAGGCCCAGGTGTTGCGCGCCACGTTCGCGGCGCTCGCCAAACCCGATCACGTGGTCCGGGGCGGCACCGACGACTTCGATGACGCACTGCAGCAACTCCGCGACGAACTCGACCGACACCAGCGCCGCCTCGCGGGCGAACCGGTGGTCGTCCCGCGCATCCGGTTGGTGATCTCCGATGACCCGGGCGACCCGTGGATCGTGCGACTCGAACTCGTCGACGACCGCGACAGCGCGCGGTGGTGCACCGCGAACGACGTCTGGGACGCGAACGACACCGCGGTGGAGGTCGCCAAGGGCGCCCAGTACCTCGACCGGCTCCGCGAGCTGATCGGCGCCGTCGTCGAACAGGTCCGGACGATTCCCGGCCTCACCGATCTCGCGCTCGAACACGAACCGACACAGGTCGAGCTCGAGCTCGACGTCGCCGAAGACTTTCTCGACGTCGCTCCCGTCGAGCTGCAACGGATGGGCATCGAACTGATCGGCCCCGAGCGCCTGATCCGCACGCGAGTGAGCATCAACGGTGAGGCCACACCGTCGCCTGCCGACGACCGCAAGAAGCAGTTCGGCGCCGAGGCGCTCGTCGAGTGGAAGATGGTGATCGGCGACGAGGAGATCTCCGAGGCCGAGATCGCCCGCGCCGAGGAGGCCGGCGCCACGCTGCTGCACACCGGCCACCGGTGGGTGCGCATCGACGCCGACGAACTGCGTCGCAAGCGCGCCAAACTCACCGAACTCCGGACCACCAAGGCGTCCGTCACCCCGATCGAACTGCTCCGCCTCGCGGGTGACGAGGATCTGGAGGCGAACGTACGAGATGTGCCTGGCACATCTCGTACGTCGACCGAGGATCAGGGCGACTGGGTGCGCAATCTGCTCGCGGGCCTCCCCGACGAGCGCCTCGACGAGACCCACGAGGCGGCCGAGTTCGCCGGCGAGCTGCGCCACTACCAGCGCCGGGCACTGTCGTGGCTCCAGTTCCTCGCGAAACTCGGCCTGGGCGGTTGCCTCGCCGACGACATGGGCCTCGGCAAGACCGCCACCACGCTCGCCCACCTCCTCGAACGTCCCGGCCCGCACCTGGTGGTGTGCCCCCTCAGCGTCGTGCGCAACTGGAGCCAGGAGGCAGCAAGGTTCACACCGAAACTCGACGTCACCATCCACCACGGCGCCAATCGCAAGCAGGCCACGGACGACGATGCCCTCTTCAGCGCCGACCCCGACCGTCAGCTCGTCATCACCACCTACGGCCTGCTGCCCCGCGACCTCGAACACCTCGGTGACGTCGAGTGGTCGACCGTGGTCCTCGACGAAGCGCAGATGGTGAAGAACCCGAACACCAAGGCCGCTCGAGCGGTCCGCCAGTTGCGCGCCGGCCAGAAGATCGCGCTCACCGGCACGCCCGTCGAGAACCGGCTGAGCGAACTCTGGTCGATTCTCGATGCGGTCAACCCGGGCCTCCTCGGCAGCCTGCAGAAGTTCCGCGAGCGCTTCGGCACGCCGATCGAGCGCCACGGCGACGCCGATGCCGCGGCCCGCCTCCGCCACATCACCCAACCGTTCATCCTGCGGCGCACCAAGGCCGACAAGCGCCTGCTCCCTGACCTGCCGGACAAGATCGAGCAGATCGCCTACGCCAAGCTCACGCGAGAGCAGGCCACGCTCTATCAGCAGGTCGTCGACCAGCTACTCGCCGACGCCGAGCAGGCCAAGGGCATGCGCCGGCGCGGCCTGGTGCTGGCGGCACTGATGCGCCTCAAGCAGATCTGCAACCATCCTGCCCACACGCTCGGCGACGGGTCGCGCCTCGCAGGGCGGTCCGGCAAGCTGACGAGGTTCGACGAACTCGTCACCGAACTCCTCGACGCCGACGAGCGCGCCCTGGTGTTCACCCAGTTCCGCGAGATGGGCGAACTGCTGCGCACTCACGTCAACGACCAGTTCCACTTCGACCCGCCGTTCCTCCACGGCGGTGTGTCGAGGACGGGTCGCGATCGGATGGTCGACGCATTCCAGGACCGATCGGGGCCGCCGTTGCTGCTCGTGTCGCTGAAGGCCGGCGGCACCGGCCTCAACCTCACGGCGGCCAGCCAGGTGATCCACTACGACCGGTGGTGGAATCCCGCCGTCGAGGACCAGGCGACCGACCGGGCGTGGCGCATCGGCCAGGACCGCACCGTCAACGTGCACAAACTCGTCTGCGAAGGCACGGTCGAGGAACGCATCGGGGTGATCATCGACGACAAACGCAAGCTCGCAGACTCCGTCGTCGGCACCGGCGAAGCGTGGCTGTCGGAGCTGTCCACCGACGAACTCCGCGACCTGGTGGTTCTGGAGATGGACTCGTGACCCGCCGTCATTCCAGGGGCGTCTCGTGAGCCGGCCGCGCAAGCCCTTCGGCGCCAACCACCCTGGTCGGCTCCCCGCCACGATGATGAAGGTCCTCGCGGCCGAGATGAGCGACCCGTCGCGCCTGCGTCGCGGAAAGCAGTACGCGAAGGACGGTTCGGTGCTCGACATCGTGATCGACCCAGGCACCGCCACCTGCGAGATCCAGGGCTCGCGCTCGACTCCGTACATCGCGGTCGTGTCGGTCACGCCCGGCAACGGGATGCCGCTGCGTCGTGACGTGACGTACACCTGCACGTGTCCCGACAACGACAACTGGGACGACTACGCGTGCAAGCACGTCGTGGCCACGATGTTCACGCTCAGCGACGAGTTCCTCCTCGAACCCGAACTCTTGGACGTGTGGCGCGGCCGCGCCTCCGAGGACGCGGCCCGCGACGACCCCCGTGAGAGCCACGACGAGGACGAGACCGACGACGATCCCGCCCTGTCTTTTCGGGTCGGCTCCGGAAGGACAGGGTCCGGACAGACGGGGAGGCATCTGCGGTTGGTGCGGCCGGGTGAGGGGGCCGGTGAGGCAGTGACGCCGACACGCGAGCAGCGGCAACCGATGGTCGATCCCCTCGCCGATCTGCTTCGCATCCCGCAGGGCGTCGCACTGCCCGACATCGGCGACATCGAACGGATCGAGCCGCAGCTGCCGCGTTCCCGAGAGCTCGCTACCGTCCTGCGCGATGCGTTGGGCAACCTCCGGATCGAGTGGGACTGAGTCCGCCGCTGGCGGACCTCTCCATCCAGGTCGGAACACCGCGATCGCCCCGATTTGCGATGAGCGAAGTGACGGTATTCGGGCGGTTCGCTCATCGCTCGGTCGGTGGTGAGGCGTGCGATGAGCGAAGTGACGGTATTCGGGCGGTTCGCTCATCGCTGGGGTTGGAGTGGCCTCCCGATGCTGAGCATGCGCCAGCGAGGATGGCGATCACCCACGCTGCACTCCACGCAGCGTGAGCGCACCCCTACACTCGGTGCATGGTCGCCACTGCTGCCCATGTCGCCGACGCGTTGCTGGACAACGTGGACCGTGTCGTGCGCGGCAAGCGCGACGAGATCCGCCTGGCGCTGTGCTGCCTGTTGACCGAGGGACACCTGCTGCTCGACGACGTCCCCGGCACCGGCAAGACCAGCCTGGCCAAGGCGATCGCCAACTCGATCGCCGGGACGTGGACCCGCGTGCAGTTCACCCCGGACCTGCTGCCCACCGACATCACCGGCGTGATGGTGTTCGACCAACGCACGAGCACGTTCACGTTCCGTGAGGGACCCGTGTTCACCAACGTGCTGATCGGCGACGAGATCAACCGCGGCAGTCCCAAGACGCAGTCAGCGTTGCTCGAGGTGATGGAGGAGCGCCAGGTCACCGCCGACGGTGTCAGCCGGTTGGTGCCGCGCCCGTTCTTCGTGATCGCCACCCAGAACCCGCGCGACTTCCAGGGCACCTTCCCCCTGCCCGACGTCCAACTGGACCGGTTCGCGATGCGGCTCACCCTCGGCTACGCCGACCCCGACACCGAAGTGTCGATCCTCGAGGGGTTCAACCGTCGCCGCGCCGAGGACGACCTCGAACCCGTCACCGACCCCACCGAGCTCGACCGCGCGATCTCCGAGATCGACGAGGTCGACGTGGTCAGGTCCGTCCACGACTACATCGTGCAGATCGCCAACGCGACGCGGGTCCACCCTGACCTGCGCCTGGGCGTGTCGACGCGCGGCACCCTCACCATGCTGCGCGTTGCCCGAGCGTTCGCGGCCACCGACGGCCGCGACTACGTCACCCCCGACGACGTGAAGTCGGTGTCGGCGCCCGTGTGCTCCCACCGCATGGCCCTGACCGCCGAAGCCGAGCTTCGCGGGGCGAGGGTCGAGACCGTGCTGGCGGACATCATCGACGACGTCCCGGTGCCGCGTACCCGAGAGGGCTGAGCGTGCTCACCAAGTCGGGCCTCGGTACCGTCCTGACCGGACTGGTGCTGGCGATCGTCGGCTGGTGGTGGAACTACGAGGAGCTCGTGATCGCCGCGTTGGCAATCGGCGCGGTCCTCCTGGTGGCGGTCTGGGTGTCGCAGCGACCCCTGCGCGCCGTGGTCACGCGCCGGCTGCTGGCAGTCCGAGTCCCCCGGGGCGACCCGATCGTCGTCGGCTACCGCGTGCGCAACGCCACCCGGTTCCGTTCCGGGCGGGCCACGATCATCGACCGCTGCGACGGCGCCGAGATCCGGGTCGACGTTGCGCCGGTGCCGTCGAACGCCGAACACGAGGTGACCGGAGCGATCCCGACGCGCCGCCGCGGCGTGTTCGACGTCGGCCCGTTCGAGATCGAACGGATCGACCCGTTCTGGCTCACGGTCGGCAGCCGCCGCGACAGCGTGCGCAGTCAGGTGACCGTCCACCCGAAGATCTACGACCTCGTCGGCCCGCACGGCGCCGTCCGCGTCGTCGAGAACGAATCCGTGCTCCGGCGGGCGACCGCCGATCCCATGTCGGGGTTCGTCTCGATGCGCGAGTACGTCGCCGGAGACGACCCGCGCCTGATCCACTGGCCCACGACGGCTCGTACCGGCACGTTGATGGTGCGCGAGCACGTCGAGGTGCGCCGCCCGGAGTTCACCGTGGTGCTCGACACGGCGCCGTCGGTCGGCACTGCGGAGGACTTCGAGGAAGCCGTCGATGTCGCCGCGACGCTCGCCGTGCATGCGATCCGGACCGGGCTCGACGTGGTGGTCCGCACGACCGATCGCGACCACGCCGGGCGCCCGACACCGCTGGTCACCGATGCCGAGGTGCTCGACCTGCTCACGCCGGTCGTGCAGTCGGAGGACCCCGACCTGTTGCCCGTGGCCGCGCTGTTCACCGGCGGGTTCGACCACACCTCCGTCGTCGTCGTCACGGGTCCGAGCGGACCGTCAAGTTCTCTCGCGTCGTCGGAGCGGATGTCGGTGGTGCGTATCGGCGCGGGGTCGTTCGGTGGGCCAGGGATCGTGCTCGCTGCCGATGATGCGCCGGAGTTCGTCCGCCGCTGGCGGTCGTGGGGCGGATGACGATCATGAGCGAGCCGGCCGTGAACCGACCCGTCGACCCTCGTCTCGCACGCGCCCGGATCGTCGTCGTCTCGATCGGATTCGCGTTGGTCGGCGCTGCGGCCGGAGGCATCTTCGATCAGGAGGAGTGGACGCTCGTCGTCGCCCCACTACCTGCCGCCGTGGTTGGCTTCACCCTGCTCGGTCGACCCGCGCTCGCCCGAGCCGCAGGCGCAGGCGCGGCGGTGCTCCTCGCCGTCGTCCTGGCCGTCACGGTGGCCGGCGGATCGATGGGTGACGTCACACGAGCGTTCACGTCGGGCCCACAGGGGCTGCTGTCGACCGACTGGCCGAGCCCCGACCGGCCGGAGCTCATCGGCACCGTCGCGGCTGCGCTCGCCACCATGTGTGCGATCAGCACCGAGATCGCCGCCCGGCGGCGTTTCCACCTGCTCGCGCTGCTGCCGTTGCTCCTCACCTACGTGGCGGTGGTCGCACTCAGCGCACCGCTCGGCGTCACCTGGACGTGGCTCGTCGGCGTGATTGCCGTGTCGATCGCGTTCGCGCTGCTGCGCAACGACGGAACGCTCGGCGACCGCATCGTGTTGCTGCGCGGCGAGCGTCGCCTGCTCGGTCTGCTCGCGTGCGCCACCGCCCTGGTGGTGATGATCGCGGTGCCGGTGTCGCTCGACGCCCGCGCCGATCCCCGCCGCAACGACCCGGCGCAGCAGACCGCTCCCCTGCTCGATCCGATCGAAGCCACCTTGGCGCTGCGCGCGCTCGACCCGCCCGAGGAGCTACACGTCGCGACGTCGACCGGCGACAGCCCCCTGCCGCTGCGGTGGCGGACCGCAGCGTTGACGAGCTACGACGGTCGACGGTGGTCGCCGAGCCTGACGCTGCGACCCATCGGGTCCACACTCGGCCCGGCAGTCGAGCCGACGGTCGACGCCGAGATCAGCTTCCTCGACACCAACCTGAGCCTGGTGCCGTTGCCCGGGCCTCCGGTCGAGGTCGACGCCGCCATCGAGACCGACGCCGACCGCACGGTGGTGCGACTCGCCGAACGGCCGACACCCGGTGAGGTCATCGACGTCGTCGCCAACGCCGCCGGCGGCCGCGAGCGACGCGGTCGAGGTCGGGGTGGCGCCGCGGTTGGTCGACGAGGACTCGTCCGGTCTCACACAGCTCGCCGAAGGTCTCGCCGGTGAGGGCGACGCCCTCGAGCGACTCAGCCAACTCGAAGCGACGATGCGAGAGGAGTTCGTGCTGGACAGCGAGGTCCAGGGAGGCGGCCTCGAGCAGGCGCTGATCGACCGCTTCCTACGCGACACCCAGCGCGGGACCGCCGAGCAGTTCGCGACGTCGTTCGTGCTGCTCGCACGGTCGCTCGGCATCGAGGCCAGAGTCGCCACCGGTTTCGTCGCGGGTGAGGACGGGGCGACCGTGGCGCCGCCGGGCGAGCCACTGGCGCTGACGTCGGCCGACGCAGCGGTCTGGCCGGAGATCCAGTTGAACGACGGCAGCTGGATCGCCTACGACCCGGTTCCAGCCGACGAGGCCGACGACGGCGCGCCACCGCCTCCCGAACCTCAGGTCCAGACCCCCGCTGCGCCCCAGCCGCCGATCGCACCGCCACCGGAATCCGACAGCGAGCCCACCGATGACGACGAGGTCGTCGACCCTTCAGAGGACGGTGCGTTGTCGACCGTACTGACGTGGGTGATCAGAGGCTCCGTGGCATTGACGGTGATCGTGCTGCCCGTGCTGGTCGCTGCAGGACTGATCGTCGGCGCCAAGTACCTCCGCCGTCGACGTCGGCTGCGAGCGCACGACCCCACGGATCGGATTCGAGGGGCGTGGGCGTCGGCGACCGATGCGCTCGTCGATGCCGGCCTCGCCATCGAACCATCGAACACCGACTCGGAGATCGCATCGGACGGGACGACGTTCGCACCCGACGCGTCGACGCAACTTCGCCGGCTCGCGACGATGTCGAGTTCCGCCACCTTCGGCACGCCGCGACACCCCGACCTCCTCGCCGATGAGTCCGTGTCCTGTCTGGGTTCGATCGAGCAGGCCGTGATGGCGGTGCGCACCCGATGGCAGCGCTGCGGTGGCGCCTCAGTCTGCGCTCGCTGCGTCGCACCACCCGCTCGCCGGTGACCGAGTGACGTCGGCCGGCCCGACGACGACTCGCCGCCGGCTCACGGCGCAACGGTCGTGGTCGTGCTGGTCGAGCTGCCCGGGGCCGATGCCACCACCGTCAGCGTTGCCGGGGCAGATGTCGCCTCGCCGTCGGTGACCTGGTAGCTCACCGTGAAGGTGCCCGGCACGGTCGCCAGGACGACGAGTCGGAGCTCACTGCGCTCCGCGACGACGCCGTCGGGGTCGGAGAACGTCGAGCCGATGATGCGGAGCCGCTGACCGTCAGGGTCGCTCGCCTGCAGATCGACGGTCGTCGAGGTGCCGACCGTCACGGTGATCGACTGGTCGGTCGCCGTCGGCGCCTGGTTCGCCGGTGGGGCGTTGACCGTGACCGTGGCCGACGCCGAGACCCCGCCGTCGACGTCGCGGACGCGGTACGTGAAGCTGCCGACGCCGAGCCCATCGCCCGGATCGACGGTGACCCTTCCGCCGGACGCCGGGGTGACGGTGCCGCTTCCACCACCGGAGAAGCTGATCGAGGTCGGCAGCAGTTCGATGACGGTCAGCGGACCGTCCGAATCGGCGTCGGTGTCGTTGGCGACCAGGTCGACGGTGCGGGATCGGCCGTTCGTGACGTCGACGGTGTCGACGTTGGCGACCGGCGGTCGGTTCCGGACGGTGACGGTGATGGTGACGGTGGTCGCGAGCCCGCCCGGATCGACGATCGCCGCGGTGAAGTCCAGCGCGTCCAAGGGCGCATCGACCGGCGGGGCGACCACCAGGCGGTCGTCTCGGAGGGTCACCCAGTCGGGCGCCCCGGTGAGCGTCGTGATCTCCAGCGCCTCCGCGTCGGTGGCGAGGTCGCTGACGGGAACCACGATGGACTCTCCACGGAACACCTCGATCGCGCTCGGGGCGCCGACCGGTGCCTGGTTGACGTCGATGGTGATTCGCCCGGTCGCGCGGAACTGGCACGAGTTCACCACGGCATAGCTGACGACCACATTGCCGTTCTCCCCGTCCGGCGGCGTGTACACGCCATCCGCGAAACCAGGCGGGCCGACGACGTCGACGAACGTGCCGTTCGAGCCGAACGCGCTCAGGTCGATCGCGATCGGCTGGCGGTAGCCGGTCTGCAGGAATCCGTCGTTGGCGACCGGCGACGATGCAGAGCACGGCCGCACGTTGATGCGCAGCGCTGCGGTGTCGGTGAACTCGCCGTCGCTCACCTGATAGGTGATCGTGGTGGCTCCCGACGTGCCCGCGGTCGCGGTGAAGTTGACCGAACCGTCGGCGTTCACCGACGTCGATCCCAGCGACGGGTCGGTACTCGACAGAATCGACACCGCCAGCGGATCGCCGTCGGGATCACTGTCGTTGAGCAGCACGGGCACGGTCACCGATCCGCCGTAGACGACGTCGACGTCGTCGTCACGCGCGTCCGGCGGCCGGTTGAGTGGCTCCAGGACGTCGAGCACGACGTTGGACGTCGCGGTGAGCCCGAGACCGTCACGAATCGTGTAGGTGACGACCACCCGTCCCACGAACGCGGCGGGCGGCGAGATCGTCACGACCGATCCGACCAGCGACACCGCGGCATCGCCGGACACGCGCGCCGCCGACACGACACTCAGTCCACCGGGCGTCTCGTCGGGGTCGCCGTCGTTGGCCAGCACGTCGAATTCCTGCGGTGTAGCCGGTCCGAAGATCGTGAGGGAGTCGGGTACGGCGATCGGCGGTTCGTTGGCCCGCTCGGTGATCGTGACCCGAAGCCGTCCGAGCGACATCGCTCCATCGGAGTCGGCGACCTGGTAGTTGATCGTGGCGTTGCCGGTCTGGGTGCCAGCAACGAACGTGATGACGCGACCATTGCGGGTGGCCGTACCGAGCACCGGGGCGGTCGACGACACCAGTTCGAGGTCGGCATTCGCGCCGTCGGGGTCGTCGTCGTTCTCGATCACGTCGATCGACGCGGTCCTGCCGACCTCGACGGTGAGCGAATCGAGGTTCGCCACGGGCACGCGGTTGGTGATCGCAGGTGCGCGCACCGACACGATGATCGAAGCCGATGCGGTGAGACCACGGGCGTTGGTGACCTCGTAGGTGCAACGGAATGCCCCGGATCGACCCGGTGGCGGGTCGTAGCGGACCTGGTTGTTCGCCGTCACGGTGGCGCGACCGCCCGACGGACACCCGGGGCGACCGACGAGCCTCGGGCGACCTCCTGACGGGTCGCCGTCGTTGCGCAGCACGTCGACGGTCACCGGCACGTCGACGTAGGTGAACGTCGAGTCGTCCCGCGCGTACGGGGGCTCGGCGAGCGGCTCGGGCAGCACCGTGATCGTCACGTCGCCGACGACCTCGTGGCCGTTGCCGTCGCTGACGGTGTAGGTGAAGCGCGCCGTCGCCTGGCCCTCCTCGTCGAGCAGGGGCGCCGGCGTGAACTGGATCTCCTCGCGGCCGAACACGACGGCCTGTCCGGTCGAATCGTCGGGCTGGGTCACCGACACGACGGTGAGCGGATCACCGTCGGGGTCGACGTCGTTGGCGGTGACGTCGACGACCACGGACTGGCCGACGACGACGTTGTCGGTGTCGGCGGTGACCACCGGCGGGCGGTTCGGCTCGACGTCGTCGATCACCCCGACGAGCACCGAGCCGCGCACGACGTGACCGTGGCCGTCGTCGACGGTGTAGGTGAACGGCACCAGTGGCCCAGCTCCGGCGCGCGCCGTGATCGCGAGCAGTTCGCCCTTCGACGGCGACCTCGAGGCCCGGGGGGAGCGGCTCGATGACCGCGAGCGTCATCGAGTCGCCGTCGGGGTCGGAATCGTTGACCAGCACCGGCACGGGCGTGGGGACGTCGCGCCGCAGCCGGACGGCGTCGGGACGCACCACCGGTGGACGGTTGGGGTCGCCGACCCGGGCCACCTCGACGCGCACCTCGACGTCCTCGCCGACGGCTCCGAGCGCATCGATGGGCCGATACGTGAAGATCGCCGTCCCCTCGAAACCCTCGGTCGGAGCGAACCGCAGCGCCGGCAGGCCAGAGGGCCCGATCGTCTCGGTCACCTCGCCGAGCGTCGCCTCACCGACGCTCTGCGGTGGCGAGAACCCTCCGAGGCGCAACGCGTCGCGCTCGGGGTCGACGTCGTTGAGCAGCACGTCGACGATCACGGGCACACCTGGGCCCGTCTCGACCGCGTCGGCGACGCCGACCGGGGCCTTGTTCGTCGATCCCGGGGCCAGCAGTTCGATGATCACCGACGCCGATGCCGCGGTGCCGTTGCCGTCGACGATCGTGTACTCGAACTCGTCGATGCCGACGTATCCGGGTTCCGGTGTGTAGACGACCGTCGTCGCGGTGCCGATGTCGACCGAGCCGTGGCCGGGCGATGCCCGACCGACGACACGGCGATCGCTTCGCCGTCGGGGTCGTAGTCGTTGAC
The DNA here is from genome assembly GCA_963746285.1 of Ilumatobacteraceae bacterium. Classification (GTDB taxonomy): domain Bacteria; phylum Actinomycetota; class Acidimicrobiia; order Acidimicrobiales; family Ilumatobacteraceae; genus Sva-07. Next base: position 107,781 of record CAVVAO010000021.1, read on the forward strand.
CGTGACCTGGACCGGAACCGACGCACCGGAACGTGCCGTGACCGGGTCGTCGACGGCGACCGGCGGGTCGTCGATGCCGTTGTCGTCGGGTTCGCGGCTCGTCGGGTTCGCGCGGGCCGGCCGTCGGCGCCGGTGACGGCGCCCTGGCCCGGCTCGCCGGAGTCGACGACGTCGCCGTCGTCGCCGAGCACGAGGATGCCCTGCGGGTTCTTCTCGATCGCCTGGATGCCCCACGGGTTGACACCCCACACGAAGTCGCCGGTGACGTCGTCGACCCACACCAGGTCGACGGTGGCCGTGACCGCGAGCGTGGCGTCGGCGGCGACGGACACCGGCTCGTCGTCGAGGATCGTCGCCGCTCCGCCAGTCGAACCGAACGACCGCAGCTGGGACCGCGGCGCACGACCACCGCCGCCTCGCCGGCGATCGCCAGGAGGTCGCCCCCGTCGAGGTCGAGCCCGGCGACGGTGGAGGTTCTCGTCGATCGCCGTCCGTCGACACGCACCACAGGTCGTCGTTTGCGCCCACCCACCCACAGTCGCTGGGCGGTCCCGGCACCTGCACGAGGATCTCGCTGGGATCGGCATCGGTGTCGAGCGTGTGCCAGCCGCCGTCGCCGAGCCGTGCTCGCCGACCGGTGACGTCGACCACGAACGGCACGTTGCCGACCAGCGTCAGCACTGCGTCCGTCGTCGACGCCGAGCCGAGTCCGTTCGGCGGCCAGTCGACGTGGTTCGGACGAGATCACCGTCGACCAGCGACCAGATCGAACCGTCGGGGGCCACCTGCGTCGCATCGCCGGCCTCGACGGCGAACGAGATCTGTTCGGCGTCGGCCGGGCACCACGTTGGCCTCGTCCTCGTCCGGGTTGACCACGACGAGGCCGGCCTGCCCGACACCTGACAGGGCGCGTCCGGCGCCGAGCGCCGACAGGCCGAACGGCGTGCCGAGACGGAGTTCGACCGAGTCGATGGCCCGGGCCTCGGCGGTGGTGTCGTTGAGCACGAAGGCGCCCGGACGGCCCTCGGCGACCGACAGCTGTTCGCCCGGAGCCCCGCTTCGAGGCTGGCCAGCGCCCGACCGCCGTAGCCGTCGACCAGCACCACACGACCGGTCGGCTGGTGGACGAACCATCCGGTCGCACGCGCCGATGCTGCATCGACCGCCGGCAGACCGTCGGAGCGCACGACGACGATCACGGCGAACAGCGTCAGGACCGTCGCCGCGATTGCGGCGACGGCTTGGCGCCAGGTCACGGTCGACAGCGTCACGGGTTCCTCAATGGCACGGCGAGTGGCGGGATCTCACAACCCTGTCATCGGCACGAAGGGTCCGGAACTCAAGAAATTGTTCAGATCTCGCACAGACCGGTCGCGACCGGAGACGAGACGTCACTCGACCACCGTGCGGTTCCCTAGTGTTGCTGTCGATGGAGATCGTCGTGCGCACCCCTCACGGCGACGCCGACGTGTCGATCGTGTCGGCCCCGGCGGGGACCACGCTCGGCGACATCGTCGCAGCCGTGACCGGTCAGGCGACGCCTCGACTGGTGCAGGTCGACGACCACGTCGTCGATGCGACCACCCCGTTCGACGACGCAGGGCTCCTCGCGGGGTGGGCGGTGACGTCGGAGCCGACGGTGGCCCCGGTCACCTCGAACGCCGACGTCGACCTCGTTCAGATCGCCGGCCACGGGGCTGGGCGGATCAGTCGACTCGGGCCCGGCCGCTACCGGATCGGGCCGGGACGACGATCGAGCGCCGACGAACTCACCCACGCGCCGGTCGAACGCACGATGTTCGAACTCGTCGTCGAACCGACCGCCGCGGTCTCCGAGGTCAGCATCGTCGCCGACACATCCGATGCTGGCGTCGACCCCGCGTCCGACGTGCTGATCGACGGCGTCCGTGTCGACCGTCCGACCCGCTTGGTCGAACGGAACGCTCACCGTCGGCGGACGCGCCTTCCAGATCGACTCGCCCGCTCGTTCCGCTCCTTCCGAGCCGCCATCGGTGCCTGATCGTGCCGGTGTGGTCGAGTTCAGCCGACCGCCGCGTCGAGCGTCGGACGCGCCACGTCGTCCCGTCGCCGATGCAGTGCGCGACGCCACCAGCACGTCGCCCACGCTGTGGGAACGCCGGCCCGGCCAACCGGATGCGTTCGCCTTGCCCATCGGCGTTCGTAACGACGGCCGTGGCGAGGTGGTCACCGTCGATCTGAGCACCCGACGTGCGATCGCCGTCGCCGGATCGGAGACCTTCCGCTCGGCGCTCGTCCGTGGGCTCGTCGTCGAGTTGGTCACCCTCCACGGCCCCGCCGATGTCGACCTCGTCGTGCTCACCGACCCGGACCGTGCCGCACAGTGGGACTGGGCGAAGTGGCTGCCGCATCTCCGGCTCGGTGGAACTCCGGCCATCTGGAGCTCGGCGCCCGACATCGCCCGATGGGCCGACGGTGGGATCGAACGCGCGGCGTCGACGCCGTGGACCTCGCCTCACCTCACGATCGCCATCCTCGACGATCCCATCCTCTGGAACCGGCGAGACTCGCCGCTGCGATCGACGCTGGCGAACCCACCGGACGAACTGCGACTGATCGCGCTCTGCGACGACTCGACGCACGCACCGGCGATCTGCACGACGGTCGTGTCCGAGACCGGGTCCGGCCTGGCACGGCTGCAGACGGTCACGCAGCCCGACGACAGCGTCGAGCTGTGCCCGGCACTCGTCGAGCCGAGCGTCGCAGCGCGCGTCGCTCGTGCGCTCGCCCCGCTCGCCGACGTCGAGCTGCGACCCGCACCATCCCTTCCTCCGTCGTCGAACGCAGGCGACCCGGTCGACGCGTCGACCCTGATCGGCGTCGCCACTGCCGACGATGTCGAGGCCCGCTGGGCCGCCGACTCACCTCGGTCGATGGTGCCGATCGGTCGGCGAGGAAGCGAACCGGTTGCGCTGGAGGTGTCCGACGACGTCACCGTCGTGATCGGACCGTCGATCGGTGACGCGTTCGACGTGTCGGCGGCGTGGCTGCTCGGACAGGCGGCCGACCGCTCACCCGATGACCTGTGGATCGCACCGATCGTCCCGGCCGGCAGCGAGCGATCGGCGTGGTGGTGGCAGCTCCCGCACGCGACGGATCCTCACGAGCTCGACGTCGACGTCGATGCAGCTCGCCTGCTCGCCCGCCTTCGTTCCGTACTCGCCGACGCCGACGGGCCCACTCGGATCGTGGTCGTCGCCGAGGCCACGAGTGCACCGCCGATACCCGACATCGACTGGCTGAACGCGCTCGGTGACGGGGTGCGCTCGACGGACGGCCTGGCGCTGGTCGTGATCACCGATCGTCCCGACGTGGCCGCGGTCGGCGACACCGTCGTCGCGATCGGTCAACACGCCGACCCGCCCGGCTCGACCCGACGTCGTGATGCCGTCATCACGACGCGCAACGGCGCGCCGGGCCCGAGGTTCGCACCGTTGCAGCGGTCGGCGTCGACCCGTGCCGCGCTCGTGATCGAGCCCTTCGTCCTCGGGCGGGCACTCAGCGCGCTGGAACGTCGGATCGAGCAGCAGCGCGCACGCGCGGTCAGCAGCCCCGATCCCGCGCTCGGCCCGATCGTCGGGCTGCTGCGCGATGCCGCGTCGCGCCGACCGACGCGCGCGGTCGCCCGCACGGTCGTGCCACCCGCCCTGCCGACGCAGGTCGACCTCGACGAGCTGTTCGAGACCTCGCCGGGAGATGGTGTGCCGTTGGGACTCCTCGACGACCCCGCCGCTGCGGGTACTCGGGTGCTGTGGTGGGAACCCGGCCATGGATCCGTGCTCGTGTTCGGCTCACGCCGATCCGGCGCCGACCAGGTGCTGACCACGCTCCTGCTGGGGCTCGTCGATCGCTTCTCGGACCTCGATGTTCGCCTCGTGGTCGTCGAACCGTCCGCGACGCTCCGCCAGGCGATCGCCGGTGTCGACCGTTCCATCCGCGTCGTCGCCCCCGATCGGGACGACGACGTTGCCGACGCGCTCGACGAGATCGACGAGGAGCTGAACCGGCGAACGAGCGCCACCGGTGTCGACGGTCCTCGCACGGTGGTGCTGATCGGCGACCTCGCCCGACTCCGCGGGCCGTACATCGACCAACCGCTGGGCCGCAGGATCGACGACGTGCTGAGCCGGGCGACGGCCGAGGACGCGGGCGTCGACGTGGTCGCCTGGGCCGCCGAACTCGACGGTGGCGGACCGTTCGCCACGAGCGCGACCCGGCGCCTCGTCGGCGCATCCTCCAACACCGACGAACTGCGAGCCCTCGGCGTCGAGCAACCGAACGAGCTCGACGGCATCAACGGTCGCTGCCGGTGGTTCCCCGACGGCGGACTCGTGCAGCTCGCAACGTCCGACACGCCGACCGAGACACTCCTCGCCCGGCGAACGATCGGTGAAACGACGTGACGGGCGTCGGGCCCGAGCGCGGCGATGGAGTCGGCATCGAGGTGACCGCCGGCGTGGTCCGCGGGGTCCGACTCGGTTCCTCGGAACCCGGTCGCATGGTCGCCGCTGCCGAGGTCGCGATCGCCAACCGCCTCGACGACCGTGCAACGGTCGATGCACTGGTTCGCCTCCGAGCCGAGCTCGGCGACGCTCGCGTCCCGACACGTGTCGCGATGTTCCCGCCGGGGAGCACCCTGAGCCGGGTCGATGCCACCGGGCTGACCGGGGCCGACCTCAACGCACTCCGGGCCCGCTTGGCGGCATCGCGTGATGCGACGTCGAGCGTTCTGGTCGACGACGGCCCACGGCGCTGGCTCGTCGGCGTGTCCTGGGACGACACCGAGATACGGCGCATCGAGGAACTGACCGAGCGCGCCGGCTTCATCGATGTCGCCGTCGACCCGAGTCCCCTCGCGCTCGCTCGAGTCGTGGACGTCGAGATCACCCACGTCCGCCGCGACGCCGCCACCGACCAGAGCTTCGGCGCGCTCACGTCGCGGGGTGTCGTCGTGGCGGCGTCGGCGCTCGAGTCGGTCGGGCGGATCACCCCGGGACTCGCGTGCAGCGACGCCACGCTGTCGATCGGCTGGTTCGACGACGTCGACGAACCGCAGGAGCTCGTCGCCCAGATCCGCGGGCTCCTCGAGGACGCACCGCCCGTCGAGTGCGCGACTGACGCTCGCCGGCGTTGCGTATCCCAGCTTCCCGCCGCACGACCTGCGCGCGCCGCAGCGGCAGTGTGTGGCACTCGGCGCCGCGGTCGGTGCTGCCGGGCTGGCCGGTCGGCTGCGGCCGGTCGACATGTTGCTGCCCGTGGCATCGACGTCGAACGAACTCGAACGACCCTGGGCGATCGAGCGGGTGTCGAACCTCCCGTCGCCCCAGCAGCCCGTCACGATCGGTCCGACCAAACGGTTCGTGGCCCGCCTGCTGCCGCGACGCCGTTGACCGTGGCGCCGAATGGCGCGGCCCGGTGCGAGGTCAGTCGTCGAAGATCGAGGGGCGCTGGCCGAAGACCGCCACGGCTTGACGCAGGGGCACCAGATCGCCGCCGCTGCGACGCCCCTCGGCCGCGGCGATCGCGTGCTTGGCGATCTCGCGGGCCTGGTCGAGTTCGGCACGCAGACGTGCGTTCTCGATCTCGAGATGCATCACTCGCCGGATCCCTTCGAGGTTCATGCCCTCGTCGGTGAGTTCGGAGATGCGCTTCAAGATGGCGATGTCGGCGTCGCTGTAGCGGCGGTTTCCGCCTTCGGTCCGCGCCGGGGTGACCAGCCCGCGCCGTTCGTAGATGCGCAGGGTCTGGGGGTGCATGCCGGCGAGTTCGGCCGCCACGGAGATCACGTAGACAGCGCGAGTGTGCGACCGTTCGTTGTCGGGTGTGCTCATGTCAGTGAACTCCTCGGGTTCACCGTAGTCGCCGCAGCGAGCTGCTCGATCGCCTCGCGCTGCGCGTCGGTCAGGTCGGTCGGGATGTGCACGTTGACGGTGACGATCAGGTCGCCGGTGTGCTTCGAGGTCTCGATGCCCTTGCCGCGGACACGATGTCGACTCCCGGTCTGCGTGCCGGGCTTGAGACGCAGCGTGACGCTCGGACCGTCGAGCGTCGGGACGTCGATCTCGCCGCCGAGGGCGGCTTCGGGCACGGTGATCGGCACCGACACGGTCAGGTTGTCGCCGCTGCGCCCGAACAGTGGATGCGGCATCACCTTGAGTTCGACGAGCAGGTCGCCGGCGGGGCCGCCGTTGCGGCCCGGTCCGCCGCGGCCCTTCAACCGGATGGTCTGGCCGTCCTTCACGCCGGCGGGGATGCGGGTCTTCACCTCTCGCTGGCGCTGCTCGACCCCGGTGCCGCGACAGGTCGGGCAGGGATCCTCGATGCGGCTGCCCTGGCCCCCGCAGACGCGACACGGCGACGAGAACGAGAACATGCCCTGGTTGTCGTCGACGACGCCTCGACCACCGCAGGCCGAGCACATCACCGGCGAGGTGCCGGGTCGTGCTCCCGATCCGTTGCACGTCGAACACTGCGCGTCGGTGGTCAGATACAGCGTGGTCGTGATGCCGTGGACGGCGTCCTTGAAGTCGACCGTCAGCTGCGCCGTGATGTCGGCACCTCGACGTGGGCCGACTCCGGATGCGCCGCCCGCGCGTCCACGACCCTGACCGCCGCGTCCGAACATCGAGCCGAACAGGTCGCCGATTCCACCGGCGCCGCCCATGTCCTCGACGTTGAACGTGAACCCGCCGGGCGCACCGCCCCGCCCAGCCCCATGCCCGACATCGGGCCCATCGCGCGGACCTCGTCGTACTCCTTGCGCTTGGCGTCGTCGCCGAGCACGTCGTAGGCCGCCGCGACCTCCTTGAACTTCTCCTCGGCAACGGCGTCACCGGGGTTCTGGTCGGGGTGCAGGTCGCGGGCCAGCTTGCGGTAGGCCTTGGTGATCTCCTTGGCCGACGCGCCCGTGTCGACACCCAACGTGCGGTAGTAGTCCTTCTCGAACCATTCACGTTGCGCAGCCATCTGAGATCACCTCCTCCCGTGTTACATCTGGGGTCAGACCCCAGATGTAACGGTTCAGTCCTTCGTCTTGACCATGGCGGCTCGCAGGATCCTGCCCTTCCAGGTGTAGCCGCTGCGCAGCACCTCGGACACGATCGGCTCGCCGCCGTCGCCCGGCTCGTGGGCAACGGCCTCGGCGAACTCGGGGTCGAACGGCTTGCCCTCGAGATCGAGCGTCTCCAGGCCGTGCTTCTTCAACTCGACCAGCATCTGGTTCAGCAGCGGCCCGACCTCGTCGGGGTGGCGCACGAACGCCGCCTCGGCCGCGTCGAGCACCGGCAGCAACGCCTCGGCGAGCCGGCCCGACGCCCGATCGGCCTCGGCGAGCGACTGCGCCGCCGAGCGCTTGCGGAAGTTGTCGAAGTCGGCCTGGATGCGCTGCGCCATCCCCTTGTACTCCTCGCGCTCGGCGAGCAGTGCGGGCACGTCGACGTCGGAGTAGTCGATCTCGCCGACGATGGCGTCGAACTCGTCGTCCGACGCACCGACGGGTCGACGCATCGAGTCGGTGACGTCGTCGACCTCGCTCTCGCGTTCGGGCTCGTCGTCCGGCGATGCCGGCATCGGCGGCGTCGCGCCGTGGGGAAGGCCGTCGGTGTCGGCGTCGTCGAGCGGCTCGTTGGCGGCCGCCATGTCGTCGTCCATCGCCGCGTCAGGCCTTCTCGTCGTCGTCGACGATCTCGGCATCGACGATGTCGTCGTCGTTCACCGCACCGGCGCCGCTGTCCTGCCCGGACGCCGAGGTTCCCTCGGCACCCGAGTCGCGGGCGGCGGCCTCGTACAGCTTCTGGCTGAACGCCTGGCTCGCCGACATCAACGTGTCGGTCGCCGCCTTGATGGCGCCGGTGTCGTTGCCCTCCATCGCCTTCTTCAGGTCGGCGAGCGGCTGCTCGACGGCGTCCTTCTCCTCGGCGGTCACCTTGTCGCCCTGCTCGCGCAGCACCTTCTCGGTCTGGTACACGATCGAGTCGGCGTTGTTGCGGATCTCGGCTTCCTCGCGACGCTTGCGGTCGTCCTCGGCGTGGGCCTCGGCGTCCTTGACCATCTGCTCGATGTCGTTCTTGTCGAGCGTGGACTGCCCCGTGATCGTCATCGACTGTTCCTTGTTGGTCGCCCGATCCTTGGCCGACACGTGGACGATGCCGTTGGCGTCGATGTCGAAGGTGACCTCGATCTGCGGCACGCCACGCGGGGCGGGCGGCAGGTCGACGAGCTGGAACTTGCCGAGCGTCTTGTTGTAGCCGGCCATCTCGCGCTCGCCCTGGAGGACGTGGATCTCGACCGACGGCTGGCTGTCCTCGGCCGTCGTGAACACCTCGGTGCGCTTGGTGGGGATCGTGGTGTTGCGCTCGATGAGCTTGGTCATCACGCCGCCCTTGGTCTCGATGCCGAGGCTCAGCGGGGTGACGTCGAGCAGCAGCACGTCCTTGACGTCGCCGCGCAGCACGCCGGCCTGGACGGCGGCGCCGATGGCGACCACCTCGTCGGGGTTGACGGTCTTGTTCGGCTCCTTGCCGGTCATCGACTGCACGAGGTCGGTCACCGCGGGCATGCGGGTGGAACCGCCGACGAGGATCACGTGGTGCAGGTCGCCCTTCGAGACGCCGGCGTCCTTCAACGCCTGCTCGAACGGGATCCGACAACGCTCCATCAGGTCGGAGGTCATCTCCTGGAACTTCGAGCGCGACAGCGACTCGTCGAGGTGGAGCGGGCCGTCGGCCGTGGCGGTGATGAACGGCAGGTTGATCTGGGTCTGCTGCACCTGGCTGAGTTCGATCTTGGCCTTCTCGGCAGCTTCCTTCAGACGCTGCGCCGCCATGCGGTCGGCGGCGAGGTCGACGCCGTGCGCCGCCTTGAACTGCTGGACGAGCCAGTCGATGATGCGCTGGTCCCAGTCGTCGCCGCCGAGGCTGGTGTCGCCGTGGGTCGACTTGACCTCGAACACGCCGTCGCCGATCTCGAGCACCGACACGTCGAAGGTGCCGCCGCCGAGGTCGAACACCAGGATCGTCTCGTCCTCGGAGCTCTTGTCGAGGCCGTACGCGAGCGCCGCGGCGGTCGGCTCGTTGATGATGCGCAGCACTTCGAGGCCGGCGATCGTGCCGGCTTCCTTGGTGGCGGTGCGCTGGGCGTCGTCGAAGTAGGCAGGAACGGTGATGACGGCCTGGGTGACGGTGTCGCCGAGGTACGCCTCGGCGTCGCGCTTGAGCTTCATCAGCGTGCGTGCGGAGATCTCCTGCGGCGTGTAGGTCTTGCCGTCGATGTCGTCGGACTTCCAGCTCTCGCCCATGTGGCGCTTGATCGAGCGGAACGTGCGGTCGGGGTTGGTGATCGCCTGACGCTTGGCGACCTCACCGACGAGCACCTCACCGGACTTCGAGAAGGCCACGACGGACGGCGTGGTGCGGGCACCTTCGGAGTTGGGGATGACGACCGGGTCGCCACCTTCGAGGACGGCGACCACCGAGTTGGTGGTCCCGAGGTCGATGCCGACTGCCTTGGCCATGGTGTTGCTCCTTCTTGGCGGTTGCCCTGGGGTGGTGGTGGGGTGAGTGAACGATTGGTGGATTCGCTCACCAACGATACGACCGCGTCAATCCGATCGCAACATGCGAGTCAGAAAACTTGAGTCTCTTCGACTCAAGTTGAGATCAGTCGATGAGGAATTCGGGGCCGAACGAGTGCGGCAGGAGCTCCGCCACGGTCGTCGACCACATCGCTGCCGACGCCGAGACCGAGTGCACGGCGACGTCGGGTCCGGCGAACTCGCGGATCCGCTGGCGACACCCACCGCACGGGGTCCCCGGCTCGTCGCCGTCGGTCACCACCACGATCTCGGCGATCTCACGTTCGCCCGCGGCCACCATCGCGGCGATCGCCCCGGCCTCGGCGCACGATCCGAGCGGGTAGGCCGCATTCTCGACGTTGCAGCCGACGATCACCGACCCCGACGCCGTCCTGATCGCCGCGCCGACCCGGTAGTGCGAGTACGGGCAGTAGGCCCGGAGGTGGACCTCCCTGGCCGCCGCCACCAGGTCCGGATCGGGCTCGTGAACGCTCATCACACCATCATCGCGCCCACCGCTCCCTCCGACACCGACCTCCACCGACCCCGAGCCGAAAAATGCGCAGAACCGCCGGCTCTGCGCAACGCCATGCGCAAGTTTCGGGTTCTGCGGGGGATCGGGCCGCGTCATGGACGCGATGGGTCAGGTCGAGTAGCCGTCGGGATGGGTGCGCTGCCAGTGCCAGTGATCGACGCACATGTTGTCGATCGTGCGTTCGGCTCGCCAGCCGAGTTCACGCTCGGCCTTCGACACGTCGGCGAACGACACCGGCTGGTCGCCGGCGCGCCTGGCCGACCACGCGACGCGGGATCGGGTGACCGACCGCTCGCTCGGCGGCCTCGATCATCTCGAGCACCGACGTTCCGCGACCGGTGCCGAGGTTCCAGGTGTGCACGCCGGGCGCCTCGGCGAGGCGACGCAGCGCGGCGACGTGCCCGCGGGCGAGGTCGACGACGTGGATGTAGTCGCGGATGCAGGTGCCGTCGGGCGTGTCGTAGTCGTCGCCGAACACCGACAGCTCGGCCAACTTGCCGACCGCCACCTGCATGACGAAGGGCATCAGGTTGTTCGGGATGCCGCCGGGGTCCTCGCCGATGCGCCCGCTCTCGTGCGCGCCGACCGGGTTGAAGTACCGCAACAGCGCCACCGCCAACTCGGAGTCCGCGTGAGCGGCAGCCGTGAGGATCCGCTCGATCATCGCCTTGGTCTCGCCGTACGGGTTCGTCGGTCCGGTCGCGGCGTCCTCGCGCAGCGGCATCTCGGCGGCCGGGCTGTAGACCGTGGCCGACGACGAGAACACCAGACGCGTCACGCCGTGGTCCGCCATCGTCTCGGCGAGCGCGAGCGTGGTGCCGAGATTGACGCGGAAGTATCGCAACGGCTCGGCCACCGACTCGCCGACCGCCTTCAGGCCGGCGAAGTGGATGACGCCGGCGATCGGGCGCATGGCAAAGACCGCGTCGAGTGCGGCGCGATCGGCGACGTCGACGCGATGGAAGTCGATCGACCGTCCGGCGATCGCGGCGACTTCGTCGAGTGCACGCTCGGAACCGTTCGAGAGATCGTCGACGACCACGACGTCGTAGCCGGCCTCCAGCAGGGCAACGCAGGTGTGACTGCCGATGTAGCCGGCGCCCCCGGTGACCAGGATCGTCTCGGTCGTGCCGGTCGTGTCGGTCGTGTCTGCTCCCTCCATCGTCGCCATTGGACCACACCGGGAGCGTCGCGGGTCACATGCTCAGATCTGGGCGAGGCGCAACAGCAGGCCGGTCAGCGACATCCCGTCGCGGATCCGGCCGGCGGCGATCTCCGAGCGGATCGTCGTCCCACGACACCCACTCGACCCGCTCGGACTCGTCGGGATCGGCCGGGTCACCGACGTGAGTGGCCGACGTCGCGACGAACAGGTTGAACGTCGTGTCGCTGGTGCCGTTGTGCGGGAAGTAGGAGAGCATCGGCTCGAGCGGGCCGGGCTGCCAGCCGGTCTCCTCCAGCGTCTCGCGTGCACCCGCGTCGATCGGGGTCTCGCCGACATCGACGCGACCGGCCGGCAGCTCCCAGCCCCACGTGTCGGTGATGAATCGGTGACGCCACAACAGCAGCACACCGCGGTCGGGGTCGTCGACGACCACCCCCGAGGCCTGCGCCGGCATGCGCAGGACGTGGTGCTCGAAGCGGGCACCACTCGGCAGTTCGACGTCGACGAGCGCCACACGCATCCACTCGTTGTCGTACACCGTCCGTTCGCCGTGCACCGTCCACTCCATCCTGCGCACCCTACGACCCGACCCTGCGTAGTCCCCCGAGCCCGGGTCTCCGGGAACCGCGCGTGGGTCGGACGGGTCAGATGCCGAGCACGAGGGGAACGACGAGCGGGGTGACGATCAGGGTGACCAGGCTGAGCGGGGCGCCGACGATCGTGAAGTCGCGGAACTTGTAGCCGCCGAGGCCGTACACCATCAGGTTCGTCTGATAGCCGATCGGCGACAGGAACGAACACGACGCGCCGATCAGTACGACGATGGCGAACGACCGGGGATCGAGGCCGGCCTTCGACCGCGGTCGCCGTCGCGACGGGCAGCATGAGCGCTGCGGCCGCGTTGTTCGACAGCAGCTCGGTCAGGATCATCGTCGCGACCAGCACCGCGACGAGGCGACCGATGTCGCCGAACGGATCGCCGAGGTTGCCGAGCAAGGTCGCCATCTCGGCCGCAAGCCCACTCACCGCCACTGCGGTACCGAGGCTGATCGACATCGCGATCGTGAGTACCACGTTCAGGTTCACCGACCGCCGGGCCTCGGTGACGCTGATCACCCTCGTCATGATCAGCACGACGGCGGCGACCAGCGACGCCTCCATGAGATCGAGCAGGTTCATGACGACCGAAGCGATCATCGCCACGATCGCGACGATCACGATGCCGGCGCGGGCCCGCCGAACCGGTGGCGGCGCGTCGAGCGATGCGATCACGCTGAAGTCGCCGTGGCCGCGCCACTGGCGCTCGAACTCCGGGGTCGCCAGCACGAGCAGCACGTCGCCGGGCCGGAGCACGACGGCGCCGAGCTTTCCGGGCAGGTCGTCGTCGTGGCGGCGAATCGCGAGTACTGCCGCGTCGTAGCGAGCACGGAACCCCGCCTCGCGCAGTGTGCTGCCGGCCAGTTCCGAACGCTCGGACACCACCGCCTCGAAGAGCCCCGCATCGAGGCGATCGCCGGCGCCGACGAGGTGGGCGTCTTCGGCACTCGACAGACCCCGGATCTCGAGCAGGTCGACCACGTCGACGACATCGCCGGCGAAGTAGCAGACGTCGCCGGCGTTGAGCATCGTGCCGGGTCTCGCCGGGACCACGGCGTCACCGCGTTCCACCCCGGCGAGAAACACCCCGTGGAGGTGCCGCAGGCCGGCCGCGTCGACCGTGCGGCCGACGAGCGGCCCGTCCGCGTCGACCCGCAGTGCAATCGTGTAGGGCTGGGCGACGACGGTCTCATCGGATCCCGAACCACGGCGGCTGCGCAGCAGCCGGGGCGCTGTCAGCACGAGCACGGCGATGCCGACGGCAGCGACGGGCAGGCCGACCCCGGTGATCTCGAACACGCCGAGCGGGTCGCCGCCCTGCGCAACCAGCAGGTCGGACACGACGAGGTTGGTCGAGGTGCCGATCACCGTGACCACGCCGCCGAACACCGCTGCATACGACAGCGGGATGAGATACGGCGACGGCGACACGTTCGCGCGACGGCACCACGTGACGACACGCGGGGCGACCAGCGCGACGAGCGGGGTGTTCGGCAGCACTGCCGACAGGGTCCCGCTGGCGACCGACAGCCTCGCGAGTCGGCCTCGGCCGCGCTGAGCGACACCCGCCGTGGCGTCACCGTTCGGCGTGCCCTCGAGCACTCGATCGATCATCGGCGACAATGCCCCGGTCACCGTCGCCGCACCGGCGAGCACGTAGAGCGCGGCGATCGTGATCGGCGCGGACGAGGACAATCCGGATAGCGCTTCTGCCTGATCGACGACGTCGGCGAGCAGGAGCACTCCGACCGCAGCCCCCATCGCTGCCGCCGCCGGCAACCGGTCGAACGCGAGCACCCCGAAGGTGGCGACCAGCACGATCAGCGTGATCCAGGCGTCGGTCGTCATCGCCGATCCAACACCAAGCGCACCGAGTCGGATCCCGCTCGCTGATGTCGCACGGTGACCGTGATCGTCGCGCCGTGCGTGGATCGCACGAGCCAGGAACAACTCGTACGATCCGGCGTGCCCCCGGTACCGCTGGTGAACCGGGCCGACGACGATCCGGCGAGCTGGCCGAGGGTTCGTCGCGCCGCACCGTCCAGCACCTCGACGTCACCTCCACCGTCGATCTCGACGTCGGCGAGGATCGGCCGCACGAGGTCGTCCTGGCGAGCCTTCGAACTCACCGTCGTCGGGAGCCATCCGGTGTTCGCCACTCCGATCACGACCCGCCACGTGTCGTCACCCACGGGATCGGCTCGCGCGTGTCGGATCTCGACGCACGGAGCGGCGAGCGCCTGCGCGACGGCGAAGTCGGCGTGCCCGTCCACTTCGGCGAGGAGCAGATCGGGTGGCGGGTTGGTCCACGAGTACAGCTCGTTCCAGCCGCCGAGTTCCACCGAGCCGAGTTGCGGATGGTCGAACCGGTACCAGTCGACGAATCCACGTGTCGCCTCGTCGGTCGAGTGGCCGGCCGAGTGGCCGTCGAGCCAGCGCAGCACGGCGAGACGCTGCTCGTCGGTCGGACCGGTGTACCAGAAGTGCGTCGACTGCTTCTCGCCCGTCGCTGCGTGGACGATGTCCCAGAACTCGGTGGTCCATCCGAAGATCCCGAGGTGTTCGTAGGCCCAGTCGTCGGAGGCCCCGCTCATCGTCTCCGAGGCATCCCACGTGAAGTCCTCGTACACCGAGTGCGACGGATATCCGGTCAGGTCGGTGCCGATCGCAGCGAGCTGCTTCCACGCCCAGACGTCACCGGGTGGGAGCTTCGAGTCGGGCTGCGTCGAGGAGGGACGCAGGATCACGCCACCACTGGTGTGGTAGGCGTTGAATCCGCAGATGTTCGGTCGGGCGACGATCGCCCGCACGAGTGCATCGATCTCGGGCTCCGACAACGGGTGATCACCGGCACCCGGCACCTTGGCCCCCCAGCCCGCCGGAAAGTTGCGGTTGAGGTCGAGGCCCTCGGGAGCGGGCGCCGACGGCACGTCGAAGCCGTCGAAGTCCTCGATCGTGCCCTCGTCGAGCACCCGGTATCGGACGACGTCGCCGCCGACGCCCGCCGGCGGCACCGGGACCATGAGACGCTCGTCATCGGGGTGTGCGATCCACGGCCCGTCGGGGTCCGGGAACCGCATCTGCAGGATGCGGCCGTCGCCGTCGACGTCCTGCTCGTGCAGGCCGGGCCAACGGTGCGCGTCGGCGAGCGGCCACGGGCGCACACTCGAGCGACGGAACCGAGGACGGTCGGCGAGGACCCACTCTGCGCCATCCGGATTGACTCGGGGCACGACGTAGAAGGTCCGAGTGCGCAGGGCCCGTGTGATCGTCGCATCGCCGGCGGCGTGCCCGTCGACGAGGCGCTGGAGCAGGCGGCAGGCAGCGACGGTCGCGGTCAGTTCCACGGCGTGGATGCTGGCGTCGACCCAGTGCGCGGGCTTGGTGTCGTGCGCCCCGGTGGAGCCGTCCGTGACGGTCACCAGCATCAGCTCACGCCCCTCGTACGACCGTCCGTAGGTCTCGACGGTCACCAGATCGGGGTGACCAACAGCGAGCTGATCGATCCAGGCGACCAGTTCGTCGTAGCGCAGGAACCGGTCGAAGCGGTAGTCGGTCACGCCGGCAGACTACGCGCCGCTTCGGGCGTACACGATGTGCCTGGCACATCGTGTACGCCCGGTTCGCCGACGGTCTAGCGTCGGCAGATGGTCGACACGACGATGACCCTGCCCGACGGACGGACGCTGGCATTCACGGAGATCGGAGCGCCCGACGGGCCTGTCGCGTTCTACTTCCACGGCGCCCCGGGTTCGCGTCTCGAGCTGCTCGCGTTGGACGTGGCGTTCGCTGGAGCGGGCCTCCGGGTGGTCACGCCGGACCGGCCCGGCTACGGCGGATCGACCCCGCTGCGCGGCCGGACGACGGCCGGCTGGGCCGCCGACGTCGCTGCGCTCGCCGACCACCTGGGCGTCGAGCGGTTCGCCGTGGTGGGACTGTCGTCGGGCGGGCCGTACACGGTGGCATGCGCGTCGCTGCTCGGTGACCGCATCACCGGTGCCGTCGTCGCCGCCGGCAACACCGACATGTCGTGGCCGCAGGCGAGCAACGGCTATCTGCAGTCGGAACTCGACATCATGGCGATGGACGACGATGACGCTGCGGTCGCGTGGTGCATCGAACACTACGGCGCGGACGGATCGGGCTTCTTCGGCGACGAGGGCGACATGGATCTCGGCGAGGTCGACAACGCCTGGTTGGCCGACGAGGCGAACCTGAGTTCGCTGATGACCACGATGGGCGCAGCATTCCAGCAGGGCGTCGTCGGCTACGCCCATGACATCACGGTGCAGGGACGGGCCTGGACGTTCGATCCGGGCGCCATCACCGCGGCGACGATCGTCGTCCACGGCGCCGAGGACCGCTTGGTGCCGATCGAACACAGCCGTCACACGGCGTCCTCGATCCCGGGTGCCGAGTTCCGCGAACTTCCCGGGGTCGGTCACCTGAGCCTCGGTCACCACCTGCCCGCGCTCGTCGCCGAACTCACCGCCCGCTGACCCGTTGGTCGCCCGCGCGCTCCACTGCTCACTTGGGGTGACAGAAAGGTTTAAGGTTCCGGCCATGGCGAGCAAAAAGCAGCATCTGGACACACTCCGCGAGATTTCACTCTTCAGCGTGTGCAACAACAAGGAACTCGAGAAGGTGGCCAGAGCGGGTGACGAGATCCGCATGACCGCCGGCACGTTGATCGTCGATCAGGGCCAGACCGGCCGGGAGGCGTTCGTCGTGCTCGACGGCGAGATCGACATCAAGCGCAACGGCCGCAAGGTCGCCACGCTCGGGCCGGGCGCCGTCGTCGGTGAACTGTCGCTGCTCGATCACGGCCCGCGCACCGCGACCGCCGTGTGTGCCACCGACTGTACGTTGCTGGTGATCGACCAACGCCGGTTCCTCGGAGTGATCGACTCGGTGCCGGCGATCTCGCACAAGCTGCTGTCGTCACTCGCGGCTCGCATCCGCGACCTCGACCGCCAGTACTTCGGCTGAACCGGCAACCGCACGTACACGATGTGCCTGGCACATCGTGTACGTCCAGCGGACATGACCGGTCGGCACGTCAACGACTAGCGTTGCCGCCGTCATGAGCAGCGAACCCGCCACCAACGCGTCCGGCGAACCGAGGCCGCCCGCCCGCGTCAAGCCCCACCAGCTCGCCCTGGTGCTCGGCATCGCCATCGGGCTCTTCGTTGTGGTCTCCGGCATCCTGCCCCAGATCACGGGGTGGGAGAACGACAACGCGATCCACCGCACGGTGTTCGTCAACATCCCCGGACCGATCCAGATCGCGTTCTACACCGTCATCCCGGTGATGATCATCTGGGGCGCGTTCATGTTCGCGAACCGGATGAAGAACTGGGAGCGCGGCGCCCCGGCCCAGCGCCGCACGACCTCCAAGAACGCAGCGCAGCGGCTGAAGGACTTCCGCGCCGGCGCCTACATGCAGACGCTGTTGCGCGATGCCGGCGCCGGGCTGATGCACTCGATGATCTACTTCGGGTTCCTCGTGCTGCTCGGGGTGACCACGGTGCTCGAGATCGATCACCAGCTGCCCGAGGACCTCAAGTTCCTGCACGGCATCACGTACCAGGCGTACGCCTTCGTCGGCGACCTCGCCGGGCTCGTCTTCCTGGCGGGCATCGTGTGGGCGATCGTGCGCCGGTACGTGCAACGGCCGTACCGCATCCGCATCAAGTCGAAGCCCGAGCATGCGGCGATCCTGGGCACGTTCTTCGCGGTCGGCGTCACCGGCTTCGCCGCCGAGATGTACCGCATCGCCCTCGAGGACACGCCCGACTACGAGAAGTGGGCATTCATCGGCTACCCGCTCGCCACACTCGTCGACGGTTGGTCGGTGTCGAACCTCGAGACGTGGCACCAGTGGATGTGGATCCTCCACGTCGCCAGCTTCGTCGCGTTCCTCGCGCTGCTGCCGCTCACGATGCTGCGCCACATCTTCACCTCGCCGCTCAACATGTACCTCAAGGACAAGGACCGTCCGAAGGGCGCGATGCGGCCGATGCCGAACCTCGAGGAGACCGAACTCGAGAGCTTCGGGGCGTCCACCATCGAGGACTTCACGTGGAAGCAGCTGCTCGACCTCGACGCGTGCACGATGTGTGGTCGCTGCACCAGCGTGTGTCCGGCCCACGCCACCGGCAAGCCGCTCGACCCTCGTGAGATCGTGCTGAAGTCCGGCGAGGTCATGGCGGCCACGGGTTCGCCGGTCGTGGCGCCGCCGCTCGGCACCGACGCCGAGATCACCGTCAGCGCCAACTCGCTGTTCGAGCGCATCACGCCGGAGGAGATCTGGGCGTGCACGACGTGCAAGGCCTGCGACGAGATCTGCCCGGTCAACATCGAGATCACCGACAAGATCTTCGACATGCGTCGCTACCTGTCGCTGATGGAGTCGAACTTCCCCGCCGAGCTGGGCAACGCCTACCGGGCGATGGAGAACCAGATGAACCCGTGGGGCATGAACCAGGGCGAGCGCGGCGACTGGGCCGACGGCATCGACGGCGTGAAGATCGTCGACCCCGGCGAGGCGCTGACGTCGGAGTACCTCTACTGGGTCGGCTGCGCCGGATCCTTCGACGACAAGAACAAGAAGGTCACCCAGGCAATGGCCGGGCTGCTGCGCCGCGCAGGCATCGACGTGTCGATCCTCGGTCCGTCGGAGATGTGCACCGGCGACTCGGCACGTCGCTCGGGCAACGAGTACCTGTTCCAGATGCTCGCCCAGCCCAATGTCGAGATGCTCAACGGGATGGGCGTCAAGAAGATCATCACCCAGTGCCCGCACTGCTTCAACACGCTGTTGAACGAGTACCCGCAGGTCGGCGGCCACTACGAGGTGATCCACCACACCCAGCTGCTCGAGGAGCTGATCGAGTCGGGAAAGCTCGACGTGCGTGACGCCACACTCGAGGAGCGCATCACCTACCACGACTCGTGCTACCTCGGTCGCCACAACGACGTCTACCTGGCACCACGCAAGGTGGTCGCATCGATCAAGGGCGTCGAGGTCGTCGAGATGCCGCGCAACGGCACCAAGGGCATGTGCTGCGGCGCCGGTGGTGCTCGCATGTGGATGGAGGAGAACACCGGCACGAAGGTGAACGACGAGCGCGCCGCCGAGGCCATCTCGACCGGGGCAACCCGAGTCGCCACTGCCTGTCCGTTCTGCTACATCATGCTCGACGACGGCGTGAAGGGCGCCGGTGTCGAAGAAGACCAGGTGCGCGTCGCCGATATCTCGATCCACCTCCTCGAAGCGATCGAAGCGGGCGAGGCCAAGCGCCACCACCCTGACGCCCCGCTCGCTGCGCCCCCCACACCCGTCGCCGGCGACTGAGGTCGGGTCCGCCCCCGACCCACGTTTTCGTGCGGTTTCCGCAGGGGCGGCCCATCCGGATCCGCACGCAAACGGTGGGTTGGGTGGGGTGGCGTTTCGCCGGACCGCTCGATGCGACAGACTCTCGCTCGTGTCCACTTCCCAGTCCGCGCCGAACCCACGACCGAGGGTGTGGGTCGGCAACCCGTATCCACTCGGCGCGTACTACGACGGATCGGGCACCAACTTCTCGCTGTTCACGAGCGTTGCCGACGGCGTCGAACTCTGCCTGCTCGGTGACGGACCCGACGGCGACGAGGTGCGCGTCGAGCTGACCGAGGTCGACGGCCACTGCTGGCACGCCTATCTCCCCGACGTCCGGCCGGGCCAGCGGTACGGGTTCCGGGTCCACGGCCCGTGGGAGCCGGCGAAGGGTCTGTGGTGCAACCCGTCGAAGCTGCTCCTCGACCCCTACGCGAAGGCGATCGACGGCGAGATCGACTGGTCGGAGGCGTGCTTCGGGTATCGCTTCGACGACCCGGATCAGCCGAACACCGACGACAGCGCTCCGCACGTCGCGAAGGCGGTCGTCGGCGACCGGTTCTTCGACTGGGGCAACGACCGTCCACCCGAGGTCGCGCTCCACGACACGATCATCTACGAAACGCACGTTCGCGGCTTGACCATGCAGCATCCCGACGTGCCGGCCGCACTCCGCGGGACCTATTCCGGCCTCGCCCACCCGGCCGTCATCGACCACCTGACGCGACTGGGTGTGACCGCGATCGAGCTCATGCCCGTGCACCAGTTCGTGCACGACCACCACCTCGTCGAGCGCGGGCTGCGCAACTACTGGGGCTACAACTCGATCGCGTTCCTCGCACCGCACAACGGCTACACGTCGTCGGCCGCACTCGGCCAGGTGCAGGAGTTCAAGACGATGGTCAAGGCCCTCCACGCTGCGGGCATCGAGGTGATCCTCGACGTCGTGTACAACCACACGGCCGAGGGCAACCACCTCGGCCCGACGCTGTCGATGCGCGGGATCGACAACCTCGCCTACTACCGCACGATGGAGGACGACCGGCGCTATTACCTCGACTTCACCGGCACCGGCAACAGCATGAACATGCGCCACCCCCACGTGCTGCAGCTGATCATGGACAGCCTGCGGTACTGGGTGACCGAGATGCACGTCGACGGATTCCGATTCGACCTGGCGTCGACGCTCGCGCGCGAGCTCTACGAGGTCGACCGTCTGTCGGCGTTCTTCGACCTCGTCCAACAGGATCCGATCGTGTCGCAGGTCAAGTTGATCGCCGAACCGTGGGACATCGGCGAGGGCGGCTACCAGGTGGGCAACTTCCCGCCGCAATGGTCGGAGTGGAACGGGCGCTACCGCGACACGATCCGTGACTTCTGGCGGGGCGAGCCGTCCACGCTCGCCGAGTTCGGCTACCGCTTCACCGGCAGCTCCGACCTGTACGAGGCCGACACCCGCCGCCCGACGGCGTCGATCAACTTCGTCACCGCCCACGACGGCTTCACGCTCGACGACCTCGTGTCGTACAACGACAAGCACAACGAAGCCAACGGCGAGGACAGCAACGACGGCGAGTCGCACAACCGCTCGTGGAACCACGGCGTCGAGGGCCCCACCGACGACCCGGTCGTCGTCGCGCTCCGGGCGCGCCAGCGCCGCAACCTGGTGACGACGTTGCTGCTCTCCCAGGGTGTTCCGATGCTGCTCGGCGGCGACGAACTCGGTCGCACGCAGGGCGGCAACAACAACGCGTACTGCCAGGACAACGAGATCTCCTGGTTCGACTGGGAGCACGTCGACACCGACTTCGCCAAGTGGTGCCGGCGCGTGATGGCATTCCGACGTGACCATCCGGTGTTCAGGCGCCGGCGCTGGTTCCAGGGTCGTTCGATCCGCGGGATCGAGGATCTCGCATGGCTGCGGCCCGATGGCCACGAGATGACCGACGACGACTGGGATGCCGGGTTCGCCCGCGCGGTCGCAGTTTTTCTCAACGGCGAGACGATTCCGACGACCGACTCCTATGGTGAACGCATCGTCGACGACAGCTTCCTCGTGATCTTCAACGCCTCCGATCAGCCGATCGAGTGGCAGATGCCCGGCCCGCAGTGGAGCCGGCGCTGGACGATCGACCTCGACACCGCCGACACGAAGCGCGGCACCGCACGCACGGTCAACAAGCGTCCGGGTGACACCCTCGACGTCGTCGAGCGTTCGATGGTCGTGCTCCGCTCGACCCGAGCGCCCAGCCGCCACCCCGCCCTCTCCCGTCCGAGCGGACGAACGGTCGACGCACTCCGCGCCACCGATCCCACGATCGACGCTGCCACCGACGCCGCCACCGATCCCACGATCTACGAGGACCCGACGACCTGATGACCCTTCCGTCCGACCGCCCGAGCCGCGTCGTCGTCGAACCGGTCCGACCGGTCGTCGACCACGGCACCTTCGCGGCCAAGGCGACGCTCGGCGAGCCGATGCAGGTACTCGCCGACGTCTTCGCGGACGGCCACGACGTCGTCGATGCCGTCGTCACGTGGCGTCACGTCGACGCTGCCGGCGCCGCCACGGCCTGGGAGGAGCGCCCGATGACGCCGCTCGGCAACGACCGCTTCGAGGCCTGGATCGTGCCCGACCGGCTCGGGCGTCTCGAGTACGACGTCGTCGGCTGGATCGACCATCTCGAGTCGTGGCGGCGCGGCGTGGTGAAGAAGATCGACGCCGGCGTCGACGTGAGCGTCGAACTGCTCACCGGCGCAATGCTGCTCGCCGACGTCCTCGATCGAGCCGTCTCCCTCGGCGACGACAACTCGCTCGGCGACCACCACTTGGTGAAGGCGCTTCGCGAGCGCCTGCTGACCGGCGACCACTCGACGCTCGACGACGACCACTGGACCGACGTCTTCGCTCGGGCCTCGTCGCGCCTCCCGTCCGGACGGCTCGACGCGGCGCTCCCCGTCGACGTCGACCCGCTGCGAGGCGCCGTCGGCGCCTGGTACGAGTTCTTCCCCCGCTCGAGCGTCGACGGGCCACCTCCGCGAA
This sequence comes from Ilumatobacteraceae bacterium, assembly GCA_963746285.1. Classification (GTDB taxonomy): domain Bacteria; phylum Actinomycetota; class Acidimicrobiia; order Acidimicrobiales; family Ilumatobacteraceae; genus Sva-07. Next base: position 130,109 of record CAVVAO010000021.1, read on the forward strand.
CACTGCGCGACTCGATCGATCGTCTCGACCACATCGCCGCGATGGGCTTCGACGTCGTCTACCTGCCACCGGTCCATCCGATCGGACACTCGCACCGCAAGGGACGCAACGGGACGACGTCACCGGCCCCCGACGACGTCGGGAGCCCGTGGGCGATCGGCTCGGCCGCCGGCGGGCACACGGCGGTCGATCCGGAGCTCGGCACCGTCGCCGACGTCTCCGCCTTCGCGTCGGCGTGCCGCGACCGCGGCATGGAACTCGCGCTCGACATCGCGTTCCAGTGCTCGCCCGACCACCCCTGGGTCACCGAGCATCCCGAGTGGTTCGCGAAGCGGGCCGACGGCAGCATCCAGTACGCCGAGAATCCTCCGAAGAAGTACCAGGACATCTATCCCATCGACTTCGAGTCCGACGACTGGCAGGAGCTCTGGCAGGCGCTCGCCGACGTCATCCGATTCTGGATCGAACGCGGCGTCACGATCTTCCGCGTCGACAACCCGCACACCAAGGCGTTCGCGTTCTGGGAGTGGGCGCTCGGCTCGATCCGGCGCGAGCACCCCGACACGGTGTTCCTCGCCGAGGCGTTCACCCGTCCCCGCGTGATGGAGCGTCTCGCCAAGATCGGCTTCAACCAGTCGTACACGTACTTCGCGTGGCGCCAGGCGGCCTGGGAGCTGCGGGAGTACTTCGAGGACCTGTCCACTCGCACCGTCGACGTGTTCCGTCCCAACGCCTGGCCGAACACGCCCGACATCCTCACCGAGCAGCTGCAGACCGGCGGGCGTCCCGCGTTCGTCAGCCGCGCCATCCTGGCGGCCACGCTCTCGCCGAGTTGGGGCGTCTACGGCCCGGCGTTCGAATTGCTCGAGCACGAACCGGTGCGCGAGGGATCGGAGGAGTACCTCGACTCGGAGAAGTTCCAGATCCGCACCTGGGACCTCGACCGTCCCGATTCGCTCGCCCCGCTGCTCCGCCGGCTCAACGAGATCCGGCACGAGCACCGAGCGTTCCGGCGGCTCGACACGATCCGCTTCCACGGGACCGACGACGACGGCCTGCTCTGCTTCAGCAAGACGGACCCGGCCGGCGAGGGCGTCGCCGTGCTCGTCGTGGTCAACCTCGATCCGTTCGAACGCCACAGCGGGTTCGTCGACATCGACCTCGCAGCACTCGGGCTCCCCTACGGCTCCGACTACGACGTGGTCGACGAACTCGGCGGTGTCACCTACCGCTGGAGCGGCAACCGCAACTTCGTCGACCTCGCGCCGTGGTCGGCCTCGGCGCACGTCTTCAGCGTGCACCCGATCACCGGACACCAGGAGGCTGCGACGTGAACGAGGACTGGTTCCGCGACGCGGTCATCTACGAGCTGCACATCCGCGCCTTCGCCGACTCGAACGGCGACGGCATCGGCGACTTCGACGGGCTCACCTCGCGCCTCGACTACCTGAGCGATCTCGGCGTCACCGCGCTCTGGCTCCTGCCGTTCTACCCGTCGCCACTGCGTGACGACGGCTACGACATCGCCGACTACCGCTCGGTCAACCCCGACTACGGCAACCTGCGGTCGTTCCGCGGTTCCTCGACGCCGCCCACGACCGCAACCTCAAGGTGATCACCGAACTCGTGATCAACCACACCTCCGATCAGCACCCCTGGTTCGAACGCGCCCGGCACGCACCCGCCGGATCACCCCACCGCGACTACTACGTGTGGAGCGACGACCCGACGCGCTGGTCGGACGCCCGCATCATCTTCCAGGACTTCGAGACGTCGAACTGGACGTGGGATCCGGTGGCCGGGCAGTACTTCTGGCACCGCTTCTACTCGCACCAGCCCGACCTGAACTACGACAACCCCGCCGTGGAGGAGGCCGTGCTCGACGTCCTCGACCACTGGCTCGACATGGGCGTCGACGGGCTGCGCCTCGACGCCGTGCCGTACCTGTACGAGCGCGACGGCACCAACTGCGAGAACCTGCCCGAGACGCACGACGTGCTCAAGCGGGTGCGCGCCCACATGGACGCCAAGTACCAGGGTCGCATGCTGCTCGCCGAGGCCAACCAGTGGCCCGAGGACGCGGCGGCGTACTTCGGCGACGGCGACGAGTGCCACATGAACTTCCACTTCCCGGTGATGCCGCGGTTGTTCATGTCGCTGCAGTCCGAGAACCGGACGCCGATCATCGACATCCTCGACCAGACCCCGACGCCTCCCGAGAACTGCCAGTGGGCGACGTTCCTGCGCAACCACGACGAGTTGACGCTCGAGATGGTGACCGACGAGGAGCGCCACACGATGCTGCGGGCCTACGCCCGCGACGACGAGATGCGCATCAACCTCGGGATCCGCCGCCGCCTCGCGCCGCTGCTCGGCAACGACCGCCGCAAGATCGAGCTGCTCAACGCCGTGCTGTTCTCGCTGCCCGGCACGCCGGTCCTCTACTACGGCGACGAGATCGGCATGGGCGACAACGTCTACCTCGGCGACCGCGACGGCGTGCGAACCCCGATGCAGTGGACCGCCGACCGCAACGCCGGGTTCTCGACGGCCAACCCGCACCGGCTGTACCTGCCGCTGATCACCGAGCAGGAGTACCACTACGAGAGCGTCAACGTCGAGACCCAGCACGCCAACCCGGCGTCGCTGCTGTCGTGGATGCGCCAGCTGATCGCGCTGCGCACCCGTCACCGCGTGCTCGGACGCGGCGACATCGAGTTCCTCGACCCGGACAACCCACACGTCCTCGCGTTCATCCGCACCCTCGACGGCGAGCCGCCGATGCTGTGCGTCGCCAACCTGTCGCGGCTGGCCCAGCACGTCGAGCTCGACCTGCGCGAGCACCACGGCGTCGTGCCGGTCGAGGTGTTCGGCCAGAACCGGTTCGGGCCGATCCGTGACCACGACTACCAGGTGACGCTCGCGCCGTACGGCTTCTTCTGGTTGTCGCTCGTCGGTGGGCCACGCGAGGTCGCCACCTCGAGCGTGCCGCACCTGCCCGGAACGATGCCCGAGGTCCTGCGACGTCGGGCCGGGCTCGGCCGGGCGCTGGAACGCTGGCTGCCGCAGCGCCGGTGGTACGCCGGCAAGGGGTCGACCATCCGGTCGCTCGGCGTCGACGATGCGTTCGTGCTCGACGACAACGCTGCGCTGCTCATCGTGTCCGTGTCGTTCACCGAGGGTGACGACCACCGGTATGCCGTGCCCGTGATGCGACTCCATCGCGACCTCGCCGACCTCGGCGACCACACCGATGCCGTGATCGCACAGCTGGACGACGGCGCACTGCTCGTCGACGCGATGAGCGACCAGCGAGGAGCGGCCGCGGTGATCGGCGCGGCGATGCGGCGACGGACACGCGACGGACGCCACGGCGAACTCCGCGGGCTACCGCGCCGTCCCCGGCTGGCCCGCACGGTGGAGGATCCGCGCGACGTCACGATGCTCGGCGTCGAGCAGTCGAACTCGTCGGTGATCGTCGGCGGCCGCTACATCGCCAAGCTCGTTCGTCGGCTCGAGCCGGGCTTGAACCCCGACGTCGAGCTCCCCGAGCACCTCCTGACGTCGGGCTTCGACCATGTGCCCGGTGTGGTCGCGAATGCGGTCGTCTCCCTCGATGGCGAGAGCGCCCCCGCCGACGTCGTGATCGTGCACGACGCGATCGCTCACGAGAGCGACCTGTGGACCAAGGTGCTCGACGACGTCGGCCTCGCGATCGACCTGCATGCCTGGTCCGATGTCGCCGACGTCGACGTCGTCGGCGGTGCCGTCGCCGACCTGCTCGGACGCCGTACGGCCGAACTCCATCGCAGCCTCGCGCGACCGGGCGGACCGCCGCAGATGCAGCCCGACGGTTTCACGCTGCTGTGGCAGCGATCCGTCCTGCAGACGCTGCGCAACGCGATCAAGTCGACCCAACGCGAACTCCACCGCGCCCGTCGCTCCGGGCGCCTTCGTGCGGACATCGACACCGATCGCCTCGACGGTCGGGTCGACGACATGGTCGAGCGCTTCGACCGGCTGCGGACCTCGAAGCTCGACGCGCAGCGCATCCGCATCCACGGTGACCTGCACCTCGGACAGGTGCTGTGGACCGGCGCCGACGTCGTGTTCATCGACTTCGAGGGCGAACCAGGTGCTCCGATGGCGCAGCGCACCATCAAGCGCTCGCCCCTCGCCGACGTCGCCGGGCTCGTTCGGTCCTTCGACTACGCGGGTCGCATGGCGGTGCACCTTGCCGTCGAGCGCGGCCGCGTCGGCGACAGCGAGCAGCAGACGGTCGACTCGTGGCGCCGACGATGGACCGAGGCAGTGACGACACGGCTGCTCGACTCGTACTTCGCCGCCATCGACGACGCCGGGTTGATCCCCGTCGCCGACGAGGACCGCCGTCTGCTCCTCGACGTCTACATGCTCGTCAAGGCGATGTACGAGGTCAGATACGAGCTGTCGAACCGACCCGACTGGGTCGGTTGGCCGATCGCGGCGATCGTCGACCTCCTCGGCGACGAGGCACCATGAACGACGAGGCGCTGTTCTCGCGTGCAGCGGAGCTCGGCGTGCAGTGCGACTACCACGACGTCGCCGGGCAACATCACCGAGCCGACCCGGCGACACTCGCCGAGGTGGTGGCGTTGCTCGAGGCCGACCGCGCGGCCGCCGATGCCGTTCCACTCGTCGGGCCCCCGCTGCACCTGTCCACGCGGGGACCGGTGCCGATCGATGCCCCGGTCGGTGCGGCCTCGGTCCTGGTCGGCGGACAGCCGATCGAGTTGACCGCACGCCGCAGCGACGGTGGCGGCACGATCGACCTTCCTGCGGACCTTCCGCTCGGATGTCACGTCGTCGAGTACGAGACCGACGCCGGGCCGGGCGAGACGGTCGTCGTCGTCGCCCCGCCCACGATGCCCCGAGCCGAGCGGTTCGCCGGACGCAGCGGGCTGTTCGCTCCGACCTACGCGCTGTGGGAGCGCGATCGCCCGCTGCCCTCGTTCGCGAACCTCCACCATCTCGCCCGCGATCTGAAGGACCGAGGTGTCGACGTCGTGGCGACGCTGCCGCTCTCGGCGACGTTCCTCGCCGACCCGTACGATCCGAGCCCGTACTCTCCCATCAGCCGGCTGCACTGGAACGAGGTGTACCTCGACGACGCGGGTCTGCCGGCCGCTCCGGTACCGCCGCAAGGGTCGTACGTCGACTGGAGGACCCTCGCCGCACGGCGTCGAGCGCAACTCGTCGAAGCGGCACGCTCGCCCGAACTCGACGCGCCGCTGACCGCCTTCGTGGCCGCACATCCCGACGTCGGGGCCTACGCGCGCTTCCGGGCGCAGCGCGAAGCCGACGGTGACGAGCTGGTCGCCCGCTCGCACGTCCTGGCCCAGTACCTGGCGGATCAACAGCTCCGAGCGATCGCCGACGACCCGGACGCCGCGGCCCTGGCGCTCGACCTCCCGATCGGGTCGAGCCCACAGGGCTACGAGGTCTGGGCCGACCCGACGATGTTCGCCCACGGCGCCACGGTCGGTGCACCCCCGGACACGTTCTTCGCCGAGGGCCAGAACTGGGGCTTCCCGCCACCGCTGCCCGCCGCGATGCACGCGAGCGGCCACCGCCTCTGGCGCCAGCTGATCGAACGGGTCGGTCGCTACTGCGATGTCCTGCGCATCGACCACGCGATGGCGATCGAGCGACTCTGGTGGGTCCCCGAGGGGTTCTCCGCAGACCGCGGCGTCTACGTCCACTACCCGCGCGAGGAGATGCTGGCCGTCATCGCCGCGTCGCGCGGCCGCTGCCGGCGTCACGATCGTCGGCGAGGATCTCGGCACCGTGCCGGAGGAGGTGTCCGAGGCGTTCGAGCGGTGGGACGTGCTCGGCATGTACGAAGAGCAGTTCCATCTCGACGACGATCCGCTGCCGCACATCCCGGCGCGGTCCGTCGCCGGGATCCGCACCCACGACATGGAGCCGATCGCCGAGCTGGTCGCGACCGAGGACACGTCCGGGTACCGGGAACGACTCGGCGCGGCACACGGCAGCGTCATCGAGCCGACGTGGAACGACGTCGTCGACCAGATGCTCGTCCGGCTGGCGGCCAGCGATGCGTACCTGGTCATCGCCGACCTCGACGACCTGATCGGCGAGCGCCGCCCGCACAACCTGCCCGGACGTGTGGTCGACGGGCTGTGGTCGCGACGTCTCGACGTCCCGACCTCGGAGGTGCTCGCCGATCCCGACGTGTGTCGCCGCCTGTCCATCCTGGGAAGGACCAACGAATGACCGACGAACTCGATCGCTACCTCTTCAACGAGGGCACCCATCGCTACCTCCACCGCCAGTTCGGCGCGCAGCCCGGCGACGGCGGCTGCCGGTTCGCGGTGTGGGCGCCGAATGCTCGCAGCGTCGCCGTGGCCGGGTCGTTCAACGACTGGCAGGAGCACATGCTGGGTCCGAGCGAGTCGGGTGTGTGGACCGGCTGGGTCGACGGAGCCGGCGTCGGCGACCGGTACCTGTACCGGGTGACCACGCCGACCGGTCACGTCGTCGAGAAGTCCGACCCGGTGGGCGCTGCCACCGAGGAACCACCGTCGATCGTGTCGGTGATCGCCGATCTCGACTACGAGTGGGGCGACGACGAGTGGATGGCGGTCGCGGCGACCGCGTCGCGCTGGACGCGCCGATGTCGATCTACGAGCTCCACCTCGGCTCGTGGGGCCGCCACGTCACCGACGGCAAGCGCTTCCCCCGCTACGACGAACTGGCCGACCCGATCGCCGACCACGTGCTCGCGCACGGCTTCACCCACGTCGAGTTCCTGCCGATCATGGAGCATCCGTTCTACGGATCGTGGGGCTACCAGACCACCGGCTTCTTCGCGCCGAGCGCCCGCTACGGCACACCCGTCGACCTGATGAAGATGATCGACCGGCTGCACCAGCGCGGCGTCGGCGTGATCCTCGACTGGGTGCCGTCGCACTTCCCGAACGACAGCCACGGCCTCTACGAGTTCGACGGCACCCACCTGTTCGAGCACGCCGATCCCCGCCAGGGCTACCACCCCGACTGGAACTCGGCGATCTTCAACTACAGCCGCAACGAGGTCCGCTCGTTCCTCATCTCGAGCGCCGTGTGCTGGCTCGACCGCTACCACGTCGACGGTCTGCGCGTCGACGCCGTCGCGTCGATGCTGTACCTCGACTACTCGCGCAGCGAGGGCGAGTGGATCCCCAACCAGTTCGGCGGCCGCGAGAACCTCGACGCCATCGTGTTCCTGCGCCAGCTGAACGAGGCGGTCTACGGCGAGTTCCCCGACGTGACCACGATCGCCGAGGAGTCGACGTCGTGGCCGATGGTCAGCCGACCGACCTACATCGGCGGGCTCGGATTCGGGTTCAAGTGGGACATGGGCTGGATGCACGACACGCTCCAGTACTTCGCGAACGACCCGATCCACCGACGCTGGCACCACGGCGAGATCACGTTCCGCTCGGTCTACGCGACCAGCGAGAACTTCGTGCTGCCGCTCAGCCACGACGAGGTCGTCCACGGCAAGGGGTCGCTGCTGGCCAAGATGCCCGGCGACGACTGGCAGCAGTTCGCCAACCTCCGGCTGCTGTACGCGATGCAGTGGGCACAGCCGGGCAAGAAGCTGCTGTTCATGGGCTGCGAGCTGGCGACGCGCGAGGAGTGGAACCACGAGTCGACGCTCGACTGGTCGCTCCACGACGCCGACGGTCACGCCGGCGTGCGCAGGTGGCTCGCCGACGTCAACCGTCTCTACGCCGACGAGCCCGGCATGCACCGTGGCGACAGCGACCCCGCCGGTCTGCAGTGGGTCGAGGGCGCCGACGCCGAACAGAGCGTGTACGCCTGGCTGCGCAAGGACCCGACGGGTGGCGCACGACCCGTGCTCGCCGTGTTCAACGCCACGCCGACACCGCGCCACAACTACCGCCTCGGCGTGCCGAGCGGTGGCCGGTGGGTCGAGCTCGCGAACTCCGACGCGGAGTCGTACGGCGGCAGCGGGATCGGCAACTTCGGTGGCGTCACGAGCGTCCCGGTCGACTCGCACGGCTTCCACCAGTCGATCGTGCTCACGTTGCCGCCCCTCGCTGCGGTCTTCCTCGCACCGGAGCCCCCTGGATGACGACGGAGTCGGCGACTCGCCGGCTCGGCGCAACCGTCGTCGACGGCGCGACGCGCTTCGAGGTCTGGGCGCCAGATGCGTCGCTGGTCGAGGTGCAGATCGAGCGCGACGATGACAGCGGTAGGGACGCCGTCGTCGACCTCGTGCGGCTCGAGCGCGCGGCCGGCGCCGTGGCCGAATTCGACACCTGGTCGGTGACCGTCGTCGACGTCGGCCATGGCGACCGCTACCGATTCAGGCTCGACGGCGGCGTCTGGCTGGCCGATCCTGCGTCGCGATGGCAGCCCGACGGCGTGCACGGGCCGTCCGCGATCGTCGACGAGTCGGTGTTCCGTTGGCACGACGATGCCTGGGCGGGTGCGACGCTCGACGACACCGTGCTCTACGAGTTGCACGTCGGGACGTTCACTGCGGAGGGCACCTTCGACGCGGCGATACGTCACCTGCCGCGCCTCTCCGAGTTGGGCATCACGACGATCGAGCTGATGCCGGTCGCCGCCTTTCCCGGCACCCGCAACTGGGGCTACGACGCCGTGTTCCCGTTCGCGGTCCAGGCGTCGTACGGCGGGCCCACCGGGCTCGCGCGATTCGTGGACGCGGCTCACCGATTCGGTCTCGGCGTCGTGCTCGACGTGGTGTACAACCACCTCGGTCCCGAGGGCAACGTGCTCGGGCGCTACGCGCCGTACTTCACCGACGCCCACCGCACGCCGTGGGGCGACGCCGTCAACGTCGCCGAAGCCGGCAGCGACGGCGTGCGGCGGTACTTCATCGAGAACGCCGTCGGCTGGATTCGCGACTTCCACCTCGACGGGCTCCGCCTCGACGCTGTCCACGCCATCGTCGACCCGACCCCGATCCCGTTCGTGCAGGAGCTGACGTCGGCGGTCCATGACGCCGCCCGCGCAGCGGGGCGCAGCGTGCTGGTGACGATCGAGAGCTCAGCGAACGATCCCCGCATCGTGCGCAGCGTGGCCGAGCACGGGTGGGGCTGCGATGCGGTGTGGGACGACGACGTCCACCACGCCCTGCGGGTGGCGCTCACCGGCGAGCGCCACGAGTACTACGCCAACTACTCCGGTGCGGCCGACGTCGCGACGGCGTGGGAGCACCGGTGGGTCTACTCGGGCCAGCACTCGCCCGGGTTCGGTCGGCGTCACGGGGCGCCGGCTGACGACATCGACCACCGACGTTTCGTCGTGTTCGACACCAATCACGACCACGTCGGCAACACGCCGGCGGGGGCCCGCCTGCTCGCCGATGCCGATCCGAACGATCCACGCCACCGACTCGCTGCTGCTGCCATTCTGCTGTCGCCGTTCACGCCGATGCTGTTCATGGGCGAGGAGTACGGCGAGACCGCACCGTTCCCGTACTTCATCGACCACGGCGACGCTGAGTTGGTCGAGGCGGTCCGGGCCGGGCGCCGGCGGGAGTTCTCCGGCGCCGATTGGTCGGGCGACGTGGCCGACCCTGCGGATCCCGCGACGTTCGAGCGGGCGATCCTCGACGTGACGCTCACCGAGCGCGAGCCCCACCGATCACGCCTGGCGATGTACACCGAGCTGTTGCGGATCCGGCGCGAGCATCCGGTGCTCACCGACCCGGAGGCGTGCCAGCGTGTCTCGATCGTCGGCGACGCCGTACTCGTGGTCCGCTCTCTTCCCGGCGAGTCCGCGTCGTTGGTGTTCAACTTCTCCGGCACGCGCTTCGACCATCCCCCCACCGAGCCCACCGGTACCGTCGTGTTCGACTCGAACGACGAACGATGGGGTGGCACCGGACGGGTGGCCGACCGAGTCGCCGCGTGGTCCGCGCGTCTGAGGATCGCCCATGGCTCGTGACTCGAATTCAGCAAAGGGCTCAGGTGAGCCAGGGAATCCGCATGTCGTGATCGTCGGCGGCGGATTCGGCGGGCTGGCGGCGGCGCGAGCGCTCGCCGACGCGCCGGTGCACATCACCCTCGTCGACCGGCGCAACCACCACCTGTTCCAACCGTTGCTCTACCAGGTGGCCACCGCAGGGTTGAATCCGGGCGACATCGCCGCTCCGATCCGCTCGCTCGTCGCCGCCCAGGCCAACGTGCGCGTCCTGCTCGGTGAGGTCGTGAGCATCGGCGACCACATGGTGATCCTCGACGACGACTCGACGATCGACTTCGACTACCTCATCCTCGCCGCCGGCACGACCCATTCCTACTTCGGGCACGACGACTGGGAGCTCCACGCACCCGGGCTGAAGACCGTCGAGGACGCACTCGAGATCCGCCGCCGGATCCTCAGCGCGTTCGAGCGCGCCGAGCGGACCGCCGATCCAGCCGAACGAGACGCCAACCTGACGTTCGTGGTCGTCGGTGGCGGTCCCACGGGCGTCGAGATGGCCGGTGCGATCGCCGAGATCGCGTTCCAGACGATGACACGTGAGTTCCGCACGATCGACTCGTCGACCGCGCGGGTCATCTTGCTGGAGGGAACCGACCGGGTGCTGTCCACCTATCCGGAGCGACTGTCGGCGAGCGCGCTGCGCCAACTCGGAGAGCTCGGCGTCGACGTCCGCCTCGGCGAGATGGTCACCGCCGTCGACGAGGCGGGCGTCGTGACCACGAGCGGTTCGATCGCCACTCGGACCGTCGTCTGGGGCGCCGGCAACGAGGCGTCACCGCTGGCGGCGATGCTCGGAGCGCCGACCGACCGCGCCGGGCGCGTCGAGGTCGGACCCGACCTGTCGGTGCCCGGACGACCCGAACGTCTTCGCGATCGGCGACCTCGCGCACGCCGTCTGCGACGGCAGCGTCGTACCAGGGGTCGCTCAAGGAGCGATCCAGGGTGGCACCCACGTGGCGAAGGCGATCATCGCCGACCTCTCCGGCAGCACGGTGCGCCCCGAGTTCCGGTACCGCAACAAGGGAGAGCTGGCGACGATCGGGCGATCGTCGGCGGTCGGGGTCATCGGTGGCCGACAACTGTCGGGGTGGCTCGCGTGGATGGCCTGGTGGTCGGTGCACATCTTCTTCCTCATCGACTTCCGGAGCCGCCTGCTGGTGCTGATCAACTGGGCGTGGAACTACCTGACCTTCCGTCGCGGCGCCCGCCTGATCACGGGACCGTGGGCGCCCCGCCACCGGTCGTCACCGCCGAAGACCGATCGACCCGAGCGGTGAGTTTCAGCGCGAGACGCGCGCGCCAGAACTCACCGCTCGGCCTCGAGGAGGGCGACGGGGAAGCGGTCGAGCCACCGGGCGACGCGAACAGGGGCAGCGGCGACGGCGATCTCGGCGTCGTCGTCGAGCACGTTGCGCCACGAGCCGCCGGGGAGCACGACGGCGGTGTCGGCCCAGTCGGCCACCTCGTGCATCGTCACGATCGTCACCGCCTGCGGCCCATGACCGTCGGCCCGGGCGAAGGCGAGGACACGATCGGCGTGCTCGCCGCTCGTGTCGAGCGCCAGGTATCGCGCCTCGCGGCCGAACGCCGTCGGACGGCGCCGCCGCAGTGCGAGGGCACGCGTGACGACGACGGCCTTGGCCGCTTCGATCTCGTCGCCGAGCCACGCCGCTGGTCCGTCGAGTACACGCGCCCGATCGACGAGCGAGCGACGCTCGTCCCAGTCGGGTTCGACCCGATTGTCGGGATCGACCAGCGAGTACGTGAAGGCGACCGTGCCCTGATAGAGGTCGGGCACACCGGGGGCGGTCAGGCGAACGAGCAGCGTCGCCAGCGAACGAGCCCATCCCGGCCGCAGGGTCCGTACCAGGATGTCCGCGAGTGCACCGCTGGCCGGAGCGTCGCGTTCGACATCGGAGAACTCGCCGGCGACCACCTCGGCCAGACGGGCGAGGGCGTCCTCGTAGGCCCGGTCCGGGTCGGTCCACGACGTGTGCACGTCGGCCTCCCGCGTCGACTTCACGAGGTACTCGACCAGGCGGTCGGCCTCGATCGGCCAGGCCGTGACCGCGGTCTCCAGCGCGAGCAGGCTGGTCGGTGCGTCGAGGCCGTTGCGCCGCAGCAGGTCGCGGTGCTCGGCGAACCAGGTCCCTACGACGACCGCCCAGTCGTCGGCGATCTCAGCGAGGGCGAGCGCCCGGGCCCGCACCCCTTCGGAGCGTTTGGTGTCGTGGGTCGTCCCGGCGAGCATCGTGATCGGCATCGCCGACTGCACGAGGCGCTGATGCTCGTGGAACTCCTCGACGGGAAGCGTGAACTGTCCCGGCGCCCCACCGACCTCGCAGAGCGCGGCGAGGCGCAGGTAGCGGTAGAAGGCACGGTCCTCGGCACCCTTCGCCATCACCGGACTGGTGAGCTGCTGCCATCGCTCGGCGACGACTGGATCGCGCCGGACGAGCTGCACGAGGCGGGCGAGCTCGTCCGCGAGATCGGGTCGCACGGCGACGGCGCGGTCGTGAGCGACCTGGAGTTCGACGACGGAGGCGGCGTCGTCGGGGAGGTAGGTGCGGTAGCGGTGCAGCCCGATCGTCAGCTCGACGACCGCAGCGCGCCATCGATCGGCCGACATGCCCTCCGCAGCGGCGCGTTCGGCCACGAGGCGGACGAGTCGGTCGAGATCGGGGCGTAGACCGCCATCGAGCACCTCACGACGGGCAACGTCCTCGACGGCGCCGAACGACCGATCGTCGCCGGTCAGTTCGTTCCACAACACCGTGAGCGGTGTCTCGGCTGCCGGGTCGAGGAGGGCGTGCTCGGTCACGCGGATGTGTTCGTACCCGGTCGTGCCGTCGACGGGCCACGACGGCGGGAGCGCTTCACCGACGGCGAGGATCTTCTCCACGAGCAACCAGCGTTCGTCACCGATCCGGCGCCGCAGACCGTGGAGGTAGGCCTCGGGTTGGGCGAGCCCGTCGACGTGGTCGACGCGGACGCCCGCGAACGCCGGGTGGTCGGCGAGTCGGGACGGGATCGTGTCGATCACCGCGGCCACGGCCGGCTCCTCGGCCCGGACGGCGACGAGATCGTCGATCGTGAAGAACCGACGGACGTTACGAGCGGGCTCGCGCCACCACTGGAGCCGGTAGTGCTGACGATCGACCGCTGCCGCGACGTCGAGGTACTCCGTGCCCGCGGCGAGCGGAAACCGCAGCGGCCCGTAGCGCAGTTCGGCCCCGCGGTCGCCGTCGCCGATCGACAGTCCGCCCTCCGCGATCACCTGGTCGAGCGGATCGCCGAGCTTCGGCACGATCACCCTGCCGTCGGTGGAGGCCCAGTCGACGTCGAACCACTGTCCAGCATCCGATTCCGGTCCGTCGCGCAGCATCTCCCACCAACGGTCGTTCAGGTGGGCCTGTGCCACCGACATGTGGTTCGGGACGTGATCGACGATCACGCCGAGCCCGTGCGCGTCGGCCGCGTCGAGGAGTGCGGTCAACCCGTCGTCGCCGCCGAAGTCGGATCGAACCCGGCTGTGGTCGATCACGTCGTAGCCATGGAGGCTGCCAGGCACGGCCTCGGCGATCGGCGAGAGGTAGAGATGGCTGACCCCGAGCCGGACGAGGTGGTCGAGGATCCCGATGGTCGCGGCGAACCCGAACGACGGCGTCAACTGGATGCGATACGTGGCGATCGGCGCGGTCAGGGGCACCCGGCCTGTCTACCCGTCAAGCCGAGTACCCAACCCGCACCACCAACTCTTTCTCGTGAACTTGTTGGTGACTATGTCGCCAACGAGTTCACGGGATCGGCGCGGTCAGGCGAGGGCGGCGACGGCGGTGCCCATCAGGTCGACGAAGTTGTCGGCGTAGAAGCGCTGGCGGATCTCTTCGGAACGGTCGCCGAGGCTCTTCTCGAAGCGCTCGAAGGGGCGGCGGCCGCCTTCGACGTGCGGGTAGTCGGTGTTGAAGAGCAAGATGTCCGGGCCGATCTGATCGGTGACCCAGCCGACGTCCTCGGTCGGATACGGCGTCACCCGCACCTGACGCTGGACGTATTCGCTCGGGCGCAACGACAACTTCTGGAGGCGCTCCTCGTGGCGGCCGAACGCCTCGATCGCCGACTCCATCTGCTTCATCCAGCTCGGTACCCAGCTGCAACCCTGCTCGATCACGCCGATGCGCAGGTCGGGGAACCGTTCGAGCACGCCGTCGAAGATCAACGTCGCGAGGGTCTGCATCGGCGGGAACGGGATCGCCATGTAGTCGACCGAGCGGAAGTTCTCCTCGCCGCCGTGGAAGTCGGCGGGGATCGGCAGGCCGTTGTCGAAGTACGAGCGATCGATCAGGTCGCCGGTGCCGCCGACGTGGAACACCACCGGGATGCCGGCCTCCTCGGCCCGACGCCACACCGGATCGAGCGCGATGTGCGACGGCGAGTGCCCCATCGGACAACCCGAGGCGACCAGCAACGCGGCGGCGCCCATCTCGATCGCCTCGGCGGCCATCGCGTCGGCGCGCTCGAAGTCGGCGAGCGGTACGTAGCAGGTCGGCAGGAGGCGCGGATCGACCGAGCAGAACTCGACCATGCCGCGGTTGTGGGCGCGGGCGGTGCCGTAGGCGAGGTCGAGGTCGGGTTGGTGCTCCCACTGGTACAGCCGGCTGTTGTGGAAGGTGTTGAACAGCAGCTGGCTCTGCACGCCGATGAAGTCGAGCACGCGTGGCCGATCCTCGGCGATGAACGACCCGGTGGCAGCGAAGTTCTTGCGGTTCATCACCTCGACGTCCTCGTTCGAGAGGAACTCGTCGGTGCGATGCCGTTCGGCGAGACGCGCGAACACCTCGTCGATGCGTTCCTGGTCGCCGTCGTGCCCGCCGTCACCGGTCTGTGCCAGTTCGTTGGCGTAGCCGGGGCGCTCGATACGGTCGCGGATGTCGGGATCGGCGTGGTCGCGCAGCCAGTTCGGCGGCTCCATGATGTGTGCGTCGGCGTCGTGTGCGATGCGGTCCGCGATGTAGGCCATGCAACATTCTGTTCGATCCGGACGATCGTGTTCGTATCGTTGGTCAATTCCCCACTTGGAGCACGCAATGAGCAACGACCACGACGAACCCGACACCGGCACTGCGACCGACGACACCGAACCGACCGCCGAGCAGGTGGACGATGTCGCGAACGGGTTCACCGCCCTCGGGTTGCGCGACGAACTGCTCACGGCGCTCGACGACCTCGGCTACGAGGAACCCACACCGATCCAGCGCGAGACCATCCCGCTGCTGCTGACCGGACGCGACCTGCTCGGCCAGGCTGCGACCGGAACCGGCAAGACCGCAGCGTTCGCACTGCCGGCGCTGCAGATGATCGACGCCGCTCGCCGTGTCCCGCAGGTGCTCGTCCTCGTCCCCACCCGCGAACTTGCCGTGCAGGTCAGCGAGGCGATGTTCCGCTACGGGCGCGAGCTCGGCGTCAAGGTCGTGCCGATCTTCGGCGGCCAGCCGATCCAGCGGCAGCTGCAGGCGCTCGACCGTGGCGTGCACGTCGTGGTGGCCACACCGGGTCGTGCGCTCGACCACATCGGGCGCGGATCGCTCGGGCTCGACGCGATCCAGACGGTCATCCTCGACGAGGCCGACGAGATGCTCGACATGGGCTTCACCGACGACATCGAGTCGATCCTCGAGAGCACGCCGGAGGATCGCCAGACCGTGCTGTTCTCGGCGACGATGCCCAAGCGCATCACGTCGATCGCCAAGCGCTACCAACGCGACCCCGAACGCATCACGATCGGGCGTCCCGACGCCGAGCCCGGAGCGAAGGCGCTCGTTCGCCAGACGGTGTACGTGGTGCAGCGGGCACACAAGCCGTCGGCACTGGGCCGCATCCTCGACATCGAGGCCCCGAAGTCGGCGCTGGTGTTCTGCCGAACCCGCACCGAGGTCGACCAGCTGACCGAGACGATGAACGCCCGCGGTTACCGCGCCGAAGCGCTCCACGGCGGCATGGACCAGGCCCAGCGCGACCGGGTGATGGCCCGCCTGCGTGACGGCACCGCCGAACTGCTCGTCGCGACCGACGTCGCCGCTCGCGGTCTCGACGTCGACACGCTCACCCACGTCGTCAACTACGACGTGCCGTCGGCGGCGGAGAGCTACGTCCACCGAATCGGTCGGGTCGGTCGCGCAGGACGTGAAGGCGTGGCGATCACGCTGGCCGAGCCGCGCGAGCGCCGCGGGCTCGAGAACATCGAGCGACTGACCAAGCAGAAGTTCGAGATCGCCAAGGTCCCGACCGTGTCGGACCTCCGCGAGCGCCAGATCGAGCTCACCGTCGGCGCCGTTCGCGAGGCGCTGAGCGCCGTCGACCTCGAGGACTTCAACGTGGTGCTGCACGCGCTCGCCGGCGAGGACAGCGACCGCAACATCGCGCTCGCCGCGATCAAGCTGGTGCACGAATCCCGAGGGGCGACGATCGACGAACTCGAGATCCCGGATGCGTCGGACCGCCTGCGCGGCAAGCCGACCGACGGCAAGAAGAAGTTCGACAAGAAGGCGCCGCACAACGCCGGCGAGAAGGACCGCAAGGGCAAGAAGGGCCAGCGCTCCGGCGGAGCGGGCACCGCGTTCGTGCACGTCAGCCTCGGACGCAAGGCAGGAGTCCGTCCCGGCGACCTCGTCGGAGCCATCGCCAACGAGACCGGTCTCGTCGGCCGCGAGATCGGCCCGATCCGGATCTCCGAGGCGTTCTCGGTCGTCGGCGTTCCCGAGGCCTCGGTCGAGCACGTCATCGACACGATGCAGTCGACCACGATGCGCGGCAAGCGCGCCCGGGTCCGCCGCTTCGTCGAGTGAGACCAATCCGGGTCACGCACCGGAGGTATCGTCGTTTCGCCGCATACAGCTGGGGGTAGTCGAGAGGCATGTCGTCGACGGGAACACCGATCAAGGTCGCGCTCGTGAACGACTACGAGATCATCGTCGAGGGCCTCCGCGAGATGCTCAGGCCATTCGCCGACCGGGTTCGTGTCGTCGAGACGGTGACCGGCGACACCCCGGACGAGGCGTGCGACATCGCACTCTTCGACACGTTCGCGGGACGCCGCCACGCTCTCGCCCGAGTGCGCGCAATGCTCGCTGACCACGACATCGCCAAGGTCGTGCTCTACACCTGGGATGCACCCACCGCATTTCTCGACGACGTCGCCGCGATGCGCGTCGATGGCGTGATCCTCAAGTCCGAGACAGGGACGCGCCTGGTCGAGGCGCTCGAACGTGTCCACCGCGGCTACCAGGTCAGCCCGAGGACGAACGACGACGAAGCAGCGCCAACGGTGCTGACCGAACGTGAGCGCGAGGTCCTGGCGCTGATCGCCAAAGGCGCGTCGAACCGGGAGATCGCCACCGAGCTCTACCTGTCGGTGGACACCGTCAAGACCCACGTCCGCCACCTGTTCGCCAAGCTCGAGGTGACGAACCGTACGCGCGCCGCACTCCAGGCCGACCAGTTCGGAATTGCCCCACCCGTCGCCCACCGCTGAGCCGCGTGGAGCATCGACTCCATGAGTTCCACGACCGACCCTTCCAGCGGTTGGTGCGGCGCAACCTCGGCATCGTGCGTCTGCGCCAGATCGCCGACCGGATCCGCCACCGACTCTCGTTCGTCCCGATGCTGTACGTCGTCGGGGCGATCGTGCTCGTTCAGCTGGTGCTCCTGCTCGATCGGGACACTGAACGACGAGGCGTTGCCCACTTGGCTGGAGACGACCGTCGACAGCGCTCGATCGGTGTTCTCCGCAATGGCAGGCGGGTTGATCACCTCGATCACGCTGCTGTTGTCGATGATGCTCGTCGCCGTGCAACTCGCGAGCACGCCAGTTCTCGCCGCGAACGCTCCGCGACTGGCTCGGCAATCGAACGCTGCAACACGCGATCGGCCTGGTGCTCGGCACCACCGTGTTCTGTCTCCTCGCCTTGCGGTCGACGAGGGACTTCGGCGAGGAGGACACGACGCGATCGTTCCGCACGTCACCGTGCTGGTCGCCGTGGCGCTCGGCGTGCTCTCGCTCGTCGCGGTCGTCCGGTCGGTCGATCATCTCACCCAGAGTCGTGCGCGTCGGCTCCGTCGCCGATCGGGTCGCCGCCGAGACGATCGAAGTCGTCGATCGGGTCGACGCGCACCATCCCCGGCGGGCAGGCGCCCGACGGTCGTGCTCGGGAGCGGCACCGACGAACTCCCGACGACGTCGACGATTCCCCCCGATGCCGTTGCGATCGAGGCCCCGACCGCCGGATGGATCCAGCAGGTCGACACCGAGGCGCTCCTCGACGCTTCTCCCGAGGCGAGCACCGCGGTCGTCGCGGTGAGCATCGGCGAGTTTCGTTCCCGAGCGTGCGCCGCTGGTGTGGATCTCGATCGATCACCTGACGCCGACGATCCGTGCCGCACGCGAAGTTCTCCAAGCGTTCGCGATCGGCGACGGGCGAACCATGCAGCAAGACGTCGAGTTCGGCCTCGTGCAGCTCACCGACATCGCCGTGCGGGCGCTCTCGCCGGGAGTGAACGATCCGACGACGGCATGCGACGTGATCGTGCACATCGGCGACGTGCTGCTGTCGATCTGGGCGCGCGAGCAACCGTCGACAACCCGAACTCGCGTGACGGACGACCGTCGTGCTGTTGGAGTCGACTCACGAGGCCTACCTCGATCGATCGCTGGGGCCGATCCGTCGCTACGGCGCCGCCGATCCCGAGGTGATGACCACGCTTGCTCCGCACGATCAGCCTGGTGCGGTCAGAGATGCTCCGACGTGATCTGCCCGGCCCGATCGAGCCGCTCGACATCGCCATCGCCGACGTCGTCGCCGACGGCCGACACGCGACGTGGAGCGCAGCCGAGCGTCGACTCAGTTCGATCGGTGGTCGCGTTCGCGCTCGACGTGAAGTGATCGGACAGGCCGGACACCTCGAGCAGCCTGGTGACCGACTGGCTCGGCGAGTCGCAGCACGAGAGCGGCGTCCGCCTCGTCGAGCTCGCTGATGCAGGTCGAGCAGCACACGCAGGCCGCTCGAGTCCATGAAGCTCACCTCGGCCATGTCGATCACGATGTCGTCGTCGCCCGCCGGCAGCGTCGAGAACCGATCGGCGAGCGGCGGGCGCTGAGTGCGCGTCGATCTCACCCCGCAGTGCGATGGAAGTCGGATCGATCTCGATGATCACCAGACGATCGGGCATCGTGAGGATCGTACTGACTACCTCGACATCCATCGTCACGCGGGTGGCACGGATCACCCGTTCGGGTGATCCGACCGCCCAGCGGTCGCTCAGCTCTTGTCGAACGTCGAGCGGTGCACCACGTCGCCGGTGGCGTCCTTCAGATGCGACCGGACGAACCACTGGAAGAGCTCCAGGTCGCGGAGATGACCGATGATCAGGTCCTCGGACACCGGGTCGAGGTCACCGAGTTCGGCGATCGCCGCACGGTGATCGGCGATGACGCCGCAGTACACGTGATCGAGCGCCACGAGGTGCTGCACGGTCGGCGCCCGGTCGATGTCGTAGTCGTCCCAGCGTCCGGCCGGAGGCGATCGCCGCGGGGGTGCCCTTCGGCTTGCCGCCGAGCGTCGCGATGCGCTCGGCGAGTTCGTCCGACTGGAGGCGCACGGCGTCGACCTGCGGATCGAGCATCTCGTGGATGGCGATGAAGTTCATGCCGACGACGTTCCAGTGGATGTGCTTGAGGGTGAGTTGGAGGTCGAGTGTCGCGACCAGGCGGTCTTGGAGCGTGGCGAGCACGGCCGTGGTGGCGGCATTCCGACATGCCGGCCACCGTGGTCTTGATCTCGGCGTCGGCGGTGTCTTGGAATGTTCGGTCTTGGTGTGGTTACGGTGGAGTTCTCATGTCCGGCGCTGCCCGACCACGTCGACATCCGAAACCGCCCGGTGCTCGACCGACCGGACCGTTTCGCCGGGACCCCTTCCGGGTACACGCCGAACACGATGGACGACTTCGCAACCCGACCTCAACCAGCACGCGCATTCCCGACCCGACCCGACGACGCAGCGTCGACCGGACTTCGACGTCGCGGTGCTCGGTGCGGGCCGGCGGCGACGCCCTCGCAATCGAGCTCGCCGTCGAACGGTCGCCGCGTCGTCGTGTTCGAGCCCGGACTCGTCGGCGGTGAGTGCCCGTATCGTCGCGTGCATGCCGACCAAGGCGATGCTGCACGACGCCGCCGATCGGACGCTCGTGGGCCAGTCGATCCGGCGTCGAGCCGACGTCGTCGAGCACCTCGATGACTCACAGCACGCGCACGACCTGCAACGCCACGGCGCCGTCCTCGTTGGTGCGCCATGCGGCACGCCTCACCGCCGACGGCACGATCGAAGCAGATCGGTCGACCGGTACGACGGCCCGACACATCGTGCTCGGCGACCGGCTCGGAGCCTCTCGATGCCTCCGATCGACGGCCTCGACGAACTCGGTGACCGCTGTTGGACGAGCGCCGATGCCATGATCACCGACGAGCGGCCGACACGGCTCACCATCGTCGGTGGCGGGGTGATCGGCTGCGAGCTCGCGACGATCTTCGCGCGGATTCGGCTCCGAGGTGCACCTGCTCGATGCGGCGCCCACTGCCTTCCCGGATCTCCCCCCCGAGATCGGCGACATCGTCGATGACGGTCTCGGTGCCGCCGGGTGCGGGTTCGACGCGGCGTCACGATCGAGCACGTCTACTCGTCGTGGCGGCGGCGTCCGGACCACGTTCGAGACGGGCGCCTACCGTCGACACCGATCGGTCGCTGATCGCGACCGGCACACAGCCTCGGATCGGTGACCTGGGGCTCGAGCACCTCGGACTCGGGACCGAGGAGGATGCAGGTGGGGCTCGACGGTCGTGTCGCCGGAACCTCGATCGCTGTGGGCGATCGGCGACGTCGCCGGGTACGGGGAGTACACGCATCTGGCGAACCACCAGGCGCACGTGGTCGCCGACAGCGCTCGCTCGGTGGCGGCACCAGACGATTCGACGACGTGGTGCTCCCGGCGTGCGTGTTCACCGATCCACCGATCCTCACGATCGGCCCCCGACCAGCGGAGCATCCGACGCACGACGTCTGTTGGGTGTCGGCACGGATGAACGAGATCCCGCGTGGACCACCGACGAACTCGACGACGGATTCCTGACGATTGCCGTCGACCGACGCACGCACACCGTCGTGGCCGCCCACGGCATCGGCGCCCGATTCGACGAACTCGCCGCAGCGCTGGTGACGGCGATCGACGGCCAGATCCCCGTCGATCAGTCTGGCTCGATCGATGTGGCCGTTCCCGACGGTCGGCGAGATCCTCGGCGTGGTCTATTCGAGAGCCGCCGAGGCCGTTGCCTCGTCGTGATCGGCGGATTCGTCGAGCCACTCGCGCATCTGGTCGAACGATCGCCGCAGCAGCCGCGACACGTGCATCTGAGAGATCCCGACGACCTCACCGATCTCCGACTGCGAGAGTCGTTCGTAGAAGCGCAGACGAACGATCTCGCGTTCGCGTTCAGGAAGACGTTCGAGCAGCTCGAGGATCACCTCGCGGTTCTCGCTGTCCTCGAACCCGGAGTCGACGGTCGCCAACACGGCCCGACGATCCATCCCGGTGTCCGGATGCCGTCGTCGCCGGTGCGGAGTCGATCGTGCCGACGTTGTAGGCCGCGCCTGCGGACAGTCCTCGCAGCACGTCGTCGCGGTCGATGCCGAGGTGGTCGTGCGATCTCGTCGACCGACGGCGATCGCCCGATCTCGTGCGACAGTTCGTCGGACGCACGGCGAACCTGAAGGTGCAGTTCCTTGGCGCTTCTCGGCACCCGCACCACCCACGATCGATCACGGAAGTGACGCTTCGATCTCGCCTTCGATCGTGGGACCAGCGAACGACGAGAACGAACGACGCCGTACTCGGGATCGAACCGGTCGACGGCCTTGACGAGCCCGACCATCGCCACCTGGCGAAGATCGTCGTCGCTCATGTTCGCGCGCCGATAGCGGTTGGCGATGTGCGCCGCCAGTCCCATGTGGCGCTCGACGAGGCGGTTGCGGACCGAGCGTTGTCTGGTGGCCGCGATACTCTCGGAAGAGCTGGAGTTCGTCGTCCGCTGCGGACGTGTCGCTCATGGCTCGTCGGGATCGTCGAGCAGGTCGCGGCTGCGCTTCGAGAACGTGACGCCGTTCGGTCCCGATCGCGTAGCCGTCGGTCACCGACGCGCAAGATGTTGGCAGCGAGATCGTCGAGTTCGACGGCGACGTCGTCTCCGATCCGACCCGATCACGACGGTGAGTTCGCCGGGAGCGCGTGCGAACGTCACGCGTGCTCGTCCCGCTCCGCCGTCGGCGTCGACGAGCACCGAGAAGATCTCGCTGAGCGCCAGTCGGACGTCGTCGAGTTCGTCGACCGAGAAGCCGGCATCGGAGCCGACCGCGGCCGCCACCGTGCGGAGCGTGGCAGGCGAACTCCGCGCGAAGCGGCACCGTGACGTCGATCCGGTCCGGTGTCGCGTCTGCGAGGTGTCCGCCTCGGCGTCTCTCCAGCCATGGGCGCACGCTACCCGGCGAGGTCGGTCGCAAACGGCTGTCGCACGGCACTCTGCGGTGTCGGCGGTCGCAGCGGTCGGGGTTTGAGTCGACTCGGGACGGGTACTCGCTCGTCCATCGTTCGCGGCCACAGAGCCCGAACCTTCGGAAAGGAAGACACATGGACTACGGCATCGGTGGAATTCTCGTTCTCATCTTGGTGATCCTGGCGATCATCTACTTCGCGAAGCGGGTCTGAGAAGCGACTGAGGGGATCGACGACATGAAGTTCTGGATCGGATTCTTCCTCGGAGCGACCGTCAGCGGGTTCGTCATCGCGTCGATGGACGTCGGAACAGCGACAGCGTCTCGCTCGACGCGTCAAGCAGGCCGCAGTGACGGGGCGCTCCGGTGAGATCGCCTCCAGCGTCAGCGACGGTGTCGGAGGCATCGCCGACGTCGCAACCGAGTCGTGTGACGACGGCGGTCGAGAGCCGCGACATCGAAGGTTGCGGACACGCTCGACGAGCACCGGATCGAGCACGGCGACGTTCTCGCTGACGTCAGCCCGGCGTCGATCACGGCGCGGCCGCTCAGCTCAGCGACGTCGGAAGCTGCACCTCAGCACGACAACCGGACCCATCGACGTCGGCCACCACCGAATCGGCGACCGCTCGCACGATGGCGAGCCCACGACCGGTCGGCCGCTCACCGCCGGGGACGTCCACGTCGCCGGGTCGGGCAGCGGCCGACCGGTCGACCGCACCACGCAGACGATCTCGTCTCGGGCTGTCTCGATCTGGACGGTGACCGGTCCACCGGTGCCGTGTACGACGGCGTTGGTCACCAGTTCGCTGACCGCGAGCGTGACGTCATCGACGGTCTCCTCGTCGACGGCGTCGTCGCGCAACATCGCTCGGACGAAATCCCTGGCGTCGCCGACCGATTCCGGGTCGACACGAACTCCCGCTCGCCTCGCTGGCGTAGCCCGTCCGCCGACTCCATGCTCCGACGGTATCCGACCCGCAACGGTCCGAAACGGCCCCGAGGCGGCTTGCTGGGCAGCACCGGGCAGCTGTGACACTCTGCGCCATGCCACCGGAACCAGCGAGCGGCGACGAGTTCCAGTTGCCGCCGCCGTCGCAGCTGCGTCGACTGCGGCGATTCGCCGGACACCTCGTCGCCACACACACCATCGACGAGGTGGCCCGAGGCCGCGATGACCGACGGCGTCGCCGCCGCCGAGGCGGTCGGTGGTTCGCTGATGATCGTCCAGGGCACGCGTCTCCAGTTGATCTCCGAGCGCAACATCGGCGACGACATCAGCGGAGGCCTGGAGTGACTTCGACATCCACCCGACCCTCGACCCGATCTCGGATGCGGTCACTGCTGCAGATCGCCGGCCTTCTTCCCGGATCGTGACCACTTCCTCGAGGCGTATCCGCATCTGAGCGACACGATCGAGTCGACTCTTCACCATGCCTGGGTGGTGCTGCCGCTCGTCCTCGAGGGCCAGACGATCGGTTCGCTCGGGTTCACGTTCGACCAACCGCAACGCTTCGCCACCGCCGAACAGTTGGCGTTGTTCACGATTGCCGACCTGGTGAGGCCCGCCATCGATCAGGGTGCTGTCGGCCGACGAGGAGCGCGAGGCGTTCTCGTCGCTGCACGCGGCGCTGCTCGATCTCGAGATCCCGGTCCTGGGTGGTGTACGACGGCGACCGCCCATCGCACCGCGGCGACGACGTCCGAGGCCGGCGGCGACTGGTTCAACGCCAACGAACTCGATGACGGGCGACTGCTGTTCGTGATCGGCGACGTCGCCCACCACGGCGCCGCCGCGGTCGGCGAGATGGGACGATCCGAGCGGTCGTGTTCGCCTACGCCGTCGAGGAGCCACCCGACGGATCGGATCGCCGATCTGACCACACTGACCCTGTCGAAGCTGACGTCCACGTTCGCCACGGCGTGCATCGTGATCTTCGACCCGGGCACTCGCGAGCTGACGTGGACGAATGCAGGACACCCGTACCCGGTGATCGTGCCGGCGTCGGGCGCCACGTCTGTTCGACGACACCCACGGCCCGCCACTCGGCGTCGACACCGAGGCCCGCTACCAGCACAGTTCACTGGTGCTCGACCAGGCGACACCGTGCTGCTGTACTCCGACGGTCTGATCGAACGCCGAAGCACGACATCGACGCGGACTTCGAGCGACTCCTCGAGGCCATCCCGCTCGACGCGCCCCGTCCGACCGGACTGGTCGAGCAACTTCTCGATCTTCTCCACCCGTCGGGGCTGCACGACGACGACATCGCGGTCCTCGCCGTCACCGTGCGACTGATCACGGCTGTCGACACCGACGGACGGACGCGGAGATGCCCACCGATCTCGGATCGGCGGGCATCTCCCCGGGCACCGACGTCCTAGCGACGCCACGTCGTGGATGTCTCCGGATCAGTTCAGCTTGCTTCTTCACGCTGTCGACGACGTCCTCCAGCGTCTCCTTCGCGTCGCCGATCACCTTCTTCACCTTGCCGGCAGTCTCGTCGGCCTTGCCCTCGCGCTTGAGGTCGTCGTTGTCGGTCAGATCGCCGGCGGCCTGCTTGATCCGACCCTTTGCCTGGTCGGTCTTTCCACTCATCTGCTGCTCCTTCGGATTGGGGATTCGGGGGTTGCCCGCTCCACGTGGAGTACCCGTTCGGTCGGTTCGAAACCGCAGGAGGGCAGCGTCAGCGTGCGAAGTTCTCGAAGTAGCGGCTCGGCGTCGGGCCTCGCTGGCCCTGGTACTTCGAGCCGCTCGCGCCCGTGCCGTACGGCTCGTCGGCGGTCGTGGTCATCTGCATGAAGCTGACCTGGCCGATCTTCATGCCCGGATACAGCGTGATCGGCAGGCTGGCGACGTTGGCCAGCTCGAGCGTGATGTGTCCGTCGAAGCCGGCATCGATGAATCCGGCGGTCGAGTGGATCAACAACCCGAGGCGGCCGAGCGACGACTTGCCCTCGACGCGTCCGACCAGATCGTCGGGCACCGCGATGCGTTCGAGCGTCGAGCCGAGCACGAACTCGCCGGGATGCAGCATGAACGCCTCGTCGCCGTCGGCCGGGATCTCGACGAGCTCGGTGAGGTCGACCATGTCCTGCTTGACGTCGATGAC
Source organism: Ilumatobacteraceae bacterium (assembly GCA_963746285.1). Classification (GTDB taxonomy): domain Bacteria; phylum Actinomycetota; class Acidimicrobiia; order Acidimicrobiales; family Ilumatobacteraceae; genus Sva-07. The sequence goes on from CAVVAO010000021.1 coordinate 155,843, forward strand.
GCCACGGGTGTGGTTGCGGAACACTCGGAACAGGTTCGAGATGCGCACGTCGATCGACGACGGCTGGATGAGCGACTCGTCGAGCGGATCGATCACGATCCGACCGGCGGCGAGCTGTTCACGGATGGTGCGGTCGGACAGGATCACGGCCGCTCACGTTAGTGAAGGTGCGTCTCCCATCACGTTTGCGTGCAGTTCCGGATGGGGCGGGTCATCCGAACCGCCACGCAAACGCAGGGTCGGCGGACTGACGCCGGGAGTACGGTCGGTGAGATGTACGTGCCTGCCGCGAACGCCGTCGAGGATCCGGCGGTGATGCTCGCGTTGTTGCGATCGGCCGGCGTCGGACATCTCGTGAACGTCGACTCGACGGGCACGCTGGAGTCGACGTTGCTGCCGTTCGTCGTCGACGACGATCTCCGCACCGTCCGCGCTCACATCGCCCGAGCCAACCCACACTGGCGGGCACTCGACGGCACCAGCGGTCTCATGATCGTGCCGGTCGGCGACGCCTACGTGTCGCCGAGTTGGTACGAATCGAAACGAGACGATCCACGAGTGGTGCCGACATGGAACTACGAGTTGGTGCACGTCCACGGCACGGTTCACGTGCGCGACGACGCGACCTTCGTCGAGTCGGTGGTGCGATCGCTCACGGAACACCACGAGGCGAGGCGGATCGACGATCGATCGGAACGACCGCCTCGGTGCCACCCGCTGGTCGGTCGACGATGCCCCGCCCGATTTCATCGCACGGCAGTTGCGCGCCATCGTCGGCGTCGAGCTGACCGTCACCAGCGTCGAGGCGAAGCGCAAGCTCAGCCAGAACCGCAGCGACGCGGACCGCTCGGGCGTGATCGAGGGGCTGAGCGATTCGAGTCGCACGGGCTCCCACGCCGTCGCCGATGCCATGCGCGCCGATCTTCTCGGCTGATTTCCGACCCGGGATGTCCGTTGTCGACAGCCCAGCGGTGAGAATGGTCGAGTTGACCCCTCACTCCCCTCGGGAAGGACTCGAACATGGCAAGCGCACTGATGGTGTGGATCGATCAGGACCTCTGCACGGGCGACGGCATCTGCTCGGAGATCTGTCCCGACGTGTTCGTCAGCCGCGACGACGGCCTCTGGGTGGTCAAGGAAGAAGCGTCGCACTTCGGTGAAACGATCGTGTTCGACGGTGCCGACGGCCCCGGACACGGCCCGGACAGCGGACGCGGTGTCGCTCGTATTCCCGACTCGCTGATCGATCTGGCCGTCGACGCCGCCGAGGAATGCCCCGGCGAGTGCATCATGATCGAGCCGTACGATCAGACCGCCATCAACAACCGCGGCGCCTGAACCGGCGACCCGCGCCCGCTAGTCTGGGCGCCTCTGCGGATGTAGTTCAATGGTAGAACATCAGCTTCCCAAGCTGAGAACGCGGGTTCGATTCCCGTCATCCGCTCCATGTGATGTCGCGAGACATCGGAAACTTGTGAACCCGCGTTATCGGGTGGTTCGGCGGGTTTTTCGGGGTCCTGGTGGTCCGCCTGGTGGGCGTCCGGTGCCGTGGTAGCGCTTGGTGGGGTCGAGGGTGAGTGTGCGGATGATTTCGCCGGTGTCGGTGTGGATGACGCGGACGTTGAGGTCGGCGATGAGCAGGATGACGCGGGTTCCGTCGAGGGGTCGTCCGAGTCCGATGTGGTGCATGTTGCCGTTGACGCGCAGGCTGACGCGTCCGGAACTGACGCGGTCGTGGCGGATGCGGTAGTGGGTGTCGTCGCGTCCGGTCGGGGTGGCTTTGGGTCGGGCCTGGTAGGCGGCGGCTGGGGTGGTGCGGTGTGGGAGTGATCGGTGGGGGCGTCGGTGGTTGTAGTCGTGGCGGAAGGTGTCGAGGAGTTGTTGGAGTTCGTTGATGGTGGCGGGCTGGTCGGGTTGCGCGCGCAGCCACTTCTTCATCGTTTGTTGGAACCGTTCGACTTTGCCGCAGGTGGTGGGGTGGTTGGGTCGTGAGTTCTTCTGGATGACTCCGAGGCGGACGAGGAGGTTCTCGTAGCCGTTGCGGCCGCCTCCGCCGGAGAGGCGGGTGGTGAACACCATGCCGTTGTCGGTGAGGGTGGAGTAGGGAATGCCCTGCTCGAACGGTGCTGTGCGTGAAGGTGTCGATCACGATCGGGCCGGTCACTCGAGCGTGCGCGGTGATGGAGAGCGCAGAGCGGGAGTGGTCGTCGAGCCAGGTGAGGATCTCGGTGTCGTCTCCGGTGCTCAGCGAGTAGTGGGTGAAGTCGGCTTGCCAGCATTCGTTGGGCAGGTCGGCTTGGAACCGGATGTAGGACGCGCGTGGTTTCTTGCGTGGTTCGGGTGTGACGAGGCCGGCAGCGACGAGGTAGCGGTGGATCGTGGATTCCGACACCGACACCTGATGGTGCTGGCGCAGGTGCCAGGCGATGGTTGCGTTGCCGGCATCGAGACCTTGTCTGGTGAGGTCGTGGCGGATGGCGATGATCAACGCGACGACTGCTGGAAGTGTCGCCGATGGTGAAGTGTGCGGCCGTCGCGATCGTGGCTCGAACGCACTGTCGCCCTCGGCGTGGTAGCGGGCCACCAGCTTGGACACCCACCCTTTCGACACGCCGTACTCGATCGCGACATCGATCGGGCGGCGACCCTCGAGAACCACAGCGGTGATGACCAAACGGGCAAGCGACACCCCACAGCCTCACCACCCGGCCACCCCGCCAGGTTTCCCATGACCCGACAGACCGGTTTCCTATGTCCTGACAGACAACACCGTCATCCGCTCCATGTGATGTCGCGGGACATCCCGGACGGCCGAACCCTCATTTGGGGTTCGGTCCGTTGTGGTTTTCGGGGTGCCTTTTGGTCCTCCGGGGGGTGCGCCGGTGCCGTGGTAGCGGCGGTTGGGGTCGAGGGTGAGGTGTGCGGATGATTTCGCCGGTGTGGTCGTGGATGACGCGGATGTCGAGGTCGTCGATGAGCAGGATGATGCGGGTTCCGTCGAGGGTTCGTCCGAGGCCGATGTGGTGCAGGTGGCCGTTGTGGCGGAGGGTGACGCTGCCGTCGTCGGACGCGGTCGTGGCGGACGCGGTGGTGGGGGTCGTGGGTGCCGGCGGGGGTGGCTTTGGGGCGCGCCTGGTAGGCGACGGTGGGGTGGTCGGTGTCGTGGAGGGAGTCGGTGGGGGCGGTGGTGGTTGTAGTTGTCGACGAAGGCGTCGAGGAGGTGTTGGAGCTCGGCGATGGTGGCGGCTGGTGGTTGGGTGCGGCAGCCATTTCTTCATGGTCTGTTGGAAGCGTTCGACTTTGCCGCAGGTGGTGGGGTGGTTGGGTCGGGAGTTCTTCTGGAGGACGCCGAGGCGTGTCGAGGAGGGTCTCGAAGCCGTTGCGGCCACCTCGGCCGCCGGAGAGCCGGGTGGTGAAGACCATGCCGTTGTCGGTCAGTGTCGAGGCTGGGATGCCGTGGGTGTCGCAGGCAGCGCGGTGAAGGCGTCGACCACGATCGGGCCGGTGACTCGGCGGTGGGCGGTGACCGAGAGGGCGTAGCGGGAGTGGTCGTCGAGCCAGGACAGGATCTCGATGTCGGAGCCGTCGGCGAGGCGGTAGTGGGTGAAGTCGGCCTGCCACGTCTCGTTGGGTTGTTCGGCTTGGAAGCGGATGTAGG
>CAVVAO010000022.1:0-96581 GCA_963746285.1 Ilumatobacteraceae bacterium
CGCTACCAGATCGGCGAACAGCGCTACGTCGACGAGGTCGACCCGAGAGCGAAGGCCGACATGATCATCGACAACACCGACTACGCGAACCCGGAGATCCGACACGACTGACCGAGCGGCGTACCCGGCGTTTGGTGACGCTCCTGACCACACGGCGAGCGGGTGCTCACTCCTCATGTAGTGCGACGCGCACCGATGGGTGTAGGTGGGGCGAGAACGACCAGGGCGTTGGGCACGTGGGAAGGCTCGGGCGCGCCGGCGTCAAATTCTCCGTGACCATTGGCGGCCGATCTCTCTGCTCGCCATCGGGGTGATTGCATTCGCTGTGTTGTCTGTTGTAATTGCTGGTTGGCTCGGCAAAGCGAACATCGCGTGGTTCATTGCAGGTTCGTTCTACGGGGGCCTGTTCACGCTGTGGCTCGTGGTGTTTGAGTTGCTCGATCCCGTCACGCGACATTGGATCCAGGGGGCCGAAGGAGAAGAGTTCACCGGCCACGAGCTCGATCGGTGCAAGCGGCAGGGTTGGAGAGCCATTCACAACTTGCATTTGAAGGCCGGTGATATCGACCACATCGCCATCGGCCCTGGCGGTGTCGTGGTGATCGAGACGAAGTGCCCCGACGCGGACTGGGCGTGGCTGTCCAGGAGCAAGCAACCCTCTGACTGGGTGCGCCAGGTGAATGCGTCAGCCCTTCGCACGCGAGCGCTGATTCAGCAGCACGCTCACGCCCCGGTCGATGTCCGACCGATCGTTGTGGTCTGGGCGAAGGGGCTCGTCGATGCGGGGACAGTGCGTATCGATGGGGTGTTGTTCCTTCACGGCAGCCAACTCGGCAAGCATCTACGTGGTCTCACACCCACGCTCAACGAGAGCGAAGTGCAACGGATCCACGAAGCGCTCAATCCAGTTGCTCAGCAACTTCAGCGACACCATGACCAACCGAGGCTCACACCAGCCAGAGCGTGACCGCTGGTTGGCACGCCAGTTGATCGGAGTTTCGATAGCGGCTGAACCAGACGACCCTTGTGCCCGGGCCGACGTCAACCAGGAACGGCGAGCCCGGTTGGAGGCGGAAGCGGGCTGACGCCCGCGCATATCGGACAGAAATGAGGCTTTCGGCCCTTCGATATTTGACGGGACCAGACAGAGGTGCAGCTGCGACAGTTCAGCCATTCGATCGCGGGCACGGACCACGCTGACGTCGCCCCAGCGTCGTCGGGTGTGCGCGATCTGAAGACGGGAGCGTTCGGTAGGGGTGCGCAGTCGTTGCACCGCCGACGTGTTTGGGCGCTGGACGTTGCTGGCACCGTCCAGGTGACATGGCACTCGGGGCAGGTCACGACCTTCAGCGACTCGACCGATCCGGAGACCTCGAACGTCGCCGATCTCGGCATCGAGGAAGGCATCGATCGACATCACCGGGATGCCGTACTTGCGTGCCTTGGCGGCTTTGCCGGACCTGGACAGCGGGTCCGCCGCGAACACCAAGTCCGTCGCCTTCGAGACACCGCTGTGTGGTTCCAACCCTTTGGTGCGCGCCGCCGATTCCAGCCGGTCACGTTCATACGTCGGGTGGTCGCCGGTGAACACCACCTGCATGCCGGTTGTCATCGTGGTCTCAGTGACTTGGGTGCGGAACGAGGCGATCCGATGTTCGACGGTGGCTTGATCCACGACGAGGGCCGCTGCGACTCGGACCAGTGTTTCGTACTCCTCGTCGGTGACGACGTTGTCTTCAGCCGCTGCGTCGATCAGCTCGTTCACGAACCGTCGGTGAGCCTGCGCGACTTGTGCTTCGCTCATCCCATAGTCAGCGGCAATCGTTTCGAGTTCGGCACGCTCGGAAGCGTCAAGGTGGAGATCCGCGACGGCACGGCCGACCACTTCGAGGTACTGCTGAGACGCGACCGCCAATCCCGTGAACGGCAGCAACGACGCAAGGTACGAGATCAGCGGCGTATCTGGGAGCCGAAGGGCGGCGGCGTCATCGCGCCGGCGGACATGTCCCGTGCGGCGAAGACCCGGTGGTGCGGCGACAGGTTGTCCGGTGCCGCAGGTGGCTTGCAGGCGCAGGAAGAGTTGCGCCGTCGCGAACGCATCGACGCTCGCTCGGTGGGCACCTGTCAGATCGATCCGATGGTCAGCACAGGCCTGACTCAATCGAGTGCCCGACCCGACATAGGTGTCCACGGAACGTTGCACGACGAGTGCGTCACCGAGTCGATCGAACTCCGAGCTCAGCATCCTGCGATCGAACGGCACATTGTGAGCCACTAGACAAGCGCCATGCAGACGCACCGCGATGTCACCGGCGATGTCTTCGAACGTCGGAGCGTCGTGCACCATCGAAGCGGTGATCCCGTGAATGTGAGTCGCGCTCACGTCCCGACACGGATTGACCAGCGTGTCGTAAGTGTCGATCACCTCACCGTCAAGGGACAGCGTCAAAATGGCAACCTCGATCACCCGGTCGGTCGAGTACACCCCCGTCGTTTCAGTGTCGACGACAGCGAACCGATCTGCCCCACCCGCACACTCACGCAACCCGTCCTGCATCAGACCCCGCCCTTCGCTTTCGGCACAGTACATGACAACAGCGGGGCCTCCGGCGCTTCGACCGCAGGCGGGGAAGGAGCGGAACTGACGGTGTCGAGAATCACATTGTCCGGGTGCGGGTGCTGTGGCTTCCTCGAGTCAACCCGACGTAGAGCTTGCGGTGGTCTTCTCGCTTGCTATCGAGTCCCACGGCAAGGATTGCTCGCGCGCCGCCATCCAGGACGACGTCCACGCGTGACCATTCGCGACCCTTGGCCTGGTGGAAACTGAGACCCGCCACGTACTGCCGCTCAACGGTGAGCCACTCGCGGAGCAGCGTAAGGCGGTCGAGTCGACTCGCAATTCGTGAAGCCGGAAGTGAAGGCCGTCGTACACCTCCGACCGTTGTGGCAACACGCAGTGCATCCATTACCCGTTCTACTTCGAGCGACGAATCCCGCAGCATTGAGAGCAACGGCTCGAGGTCGACGGTGCCCGGGTCGCGACGCAAGCACCGAAGGGCTTCGGTCACATTCAGTGCGGCTTCGCCGAGTCGCGCTCGCGCCACAGCATCGAGGATTAGAGCGATCGACGCATCGGTCTGACAGTCGAGTTGGCCAAACGTCAGGGGGATGACGCCCGAACCCGGAGATTGGAGGTGCTCCCATTCGCTGGCGAGGACGACGTCGGCGGCACCGGTGCTTGCATCGATCGAGACACCGTGTCCGGCACGGAGGAGCGTCGCGACGGCCTGCGTTTGCGGCGTCTTGAAGCGGAAGGATTGGTGCATCGGCAGCGTCCGAAAGGGATAATCGCGCAGGAGCGCATGCACCATGTCCGGCTGAGCGCCCCGCCATTCGTAGAGGGCCTGCCACGGGTCGCCCACGAGTGTGACGCCGACACCGCTCTCAATCGCTCGTCGAACCACCAGTGTGTCGAGACCGTTCAGGTCGAACGCCTCGTCGATGATCAAATGGGCGATCGATCTTGACAGGAAGGCATCGATCGCTCGCGGAGATCGTTTCGCCCAAGTGCGAGCCCGACAAGTTGACGAATCTCATCGTGCGTGCACACTCCCTCAACCAGCGAGTTCACATAGTCCTGCTTCTTGCCATAGGACATGCCCCAGCACGGCAACGACACGACCCGATAGTCGATCCCTAGCCTTTCGCCATGGAGGGCAAGCTCCCAACGCTGGTTTCGTGGGCCGCGGTCGCTGATACGGGTAGCGCCGCGTTGACGTGCCCATGAGTCGAGGATGGTCGGCCGCACTATGCCGCCCGGCCACTGGATCCGCCCGGTGCGCAAGAGGAACTCGACCAGCTGGCGGTGCAATCCGTCCATGGTGGTCACGTGGTTCGGCCGCGCGATCGTCCGCACACCCCAGCGGCGCATGATTCGACCACGCAATTCTGCGACGGCACTGCGTGCGAACGACACCGCGACCACGCCACGCGGGTCGTCCGCATATCGGGTGTGACGGAGAACGCCGAAACGCTCGGCGGCAACTGTTGTCTTCCCAGAGCCAGGCACCGACTCGACAAATAGCAATGCCGCCGTGCTAGCCACGCACCGCTTCTGGTCGTCAGTCAGCGGGTGACGCTGCACCGGAGGACCCGTCGGACACGTCGGCGTCGTCGCTCTCCTCCGACTCGACTTCTGATGGCGAGTCCCACAGGAAATCGAGTGCGTCAGCAATGTGTGAGGGAACGACCGCTTCGACACCAAGATCCAGCACGTCCACGATGGCTTCGGCGAACGCCGCCTTCTTCGTGGAACCCGGTCCATCGTTGCTGAAGTACGCCGTCACTGTGCCAACGTCGAGCGGATCGAGATTTGCACCGATCGACGTGAGCGCTGTGCTGACGAGTAGTGCATTGTCCGGCAACAATGAAGGTTCAAGGGTGGGCGTACTAAGAAGGCAACGGAGAACCTGTGGGTCGAAGTCGGGGATCCAGGCTGGCGCACCGATCTTGTCGTGGTCCCCGAGGATCACTAGACGTTCGACGATCTCGTAGTCCTTCGAAACGAGAAGCCGAGGAATCCAGTCGCCGATCCGACTGCCCGCGATCGTGATCGTCAAGCTGTCGACGAAGTGCTGCTTGTTCCCGTCGTCGCTCGCCCATAGTTGTCCGAATCGCCGCACAAGTAGGGCGTCGGTAACCCCCTCGACCACGATCGATACCGCAGCGAACAGCGCCGCAGACCTGGTCACGTCGAGATGGCGATCCGCCATTCGCAGGACCCGGTCCCGTTCCGGTGCGGTAAGCGGTAGTCGCACGGGGTTACGGCTGACAGTCTTCTTGCCGACACGCTTGAGGACAACCAGCTCCCGGGTGGAAGCAGCGCAGATGACCTCGCTTGAGTGCGTTGTGAGTAGAACCTGGAGTTCGGGGCGGCGTTGGACGACTCGTCGAAGATGACGGGTTAGCCCGTGCTGCAATTGCGGATGAAGGTGGGCTTCGGGCTCTTCAACGACGACCATCACTTGAGGATCTCGACGGAAACAAGGAGTCGAGGACGGCTTCAGCCTCGTCATTTGCGGTGCGGATCGCGTGTTCGGCCTCTGCGACGTCTCCCTCCATCAGGGCGGCTACAGGCTCGGCTCCCGCCGGCACCTCATCGCTGGAAGTGGCGTCGTCCCGAGTATCGAGCGGACCATCAGGTGTGTCGACCACATCGTCTCGACCCGGGATCGCGGCAAGTATCACCGCTAGGTGGAGGAGATTGACGTAACCCAATGACGAGATCTCCAGTCGCTGCGCCATTGCACGATCGTCAACAGTTGACAGGACGAATTCCAGGATTCTGGCTAAAAGATCGTCGTCAACGTGTGCTCGCCCCAAGAAGGGGAAATGGGGGCGCACTGCACCCGCCAGATGATCGACCTCGCGCTGAACCCGTTGTTCAAGACTCTCGACCAAAGGGTCGTGATGCAGTTCATCCAGGAGTCTTTCGACTGTCGCCTTTACGGCAGACAGCCGTCGGTGCCCGGTGCGACGCTGCTGCTCTGCCCGCAGTGCCTCAACGATGAGACGAGCCTCGCGGCCTGCTAACTCGTCGGCTGGTCGACGATCAGCGCGAAGAAGCAGCACGACCAGCGAGTCGATTGCAGCGTCGTCGGCTCCCTCGATGGCCGTCGCCCTGACCCGACCCATTGAGGGTTCGAGACCGCGTCGGAATGCTGGCGCGGTTACTCCATTCGCCTGCTGGGTGCCCCAAAATGGGTGCGGCTCGGGGTCTTCGTACGTGTAGCACAACTCGATGAACCGATCGACCCCCGGAGCGAGCACGGCCGCGATTGGTCGTGGCAACTGCGGAAAGACGTGACGATGCCCGAGGTAAATCGCCTCAGCGAGGGATGTCTTGCCAGCGCCATTGGCACCGGCAAGGACAGCGAATCGTCCGGGGAGTTCGCAAATCAATTCATCGTCGACCGCGCAGCGATATCCCTGGACCGTCACCTTCTGGAGAAACATGACGTCCCGCACCGTCGAGCCCGCATTTCGAAGATCGTGTCATATCCGACCGATCTCACTCGCACGAGGGTGAATCATCGTTGCATAAGTGCCGTTTCGGGACGGCTCGGTCTGCCCCGAAGAGTCGAGGTGGTCTCGGGGTCAGTCTTCGGCCACGGCTCGCAGAGATGTGATGGATTGGTGGGCCTGATCGAGGTCGTGTGCAATCGTGATGGCCGCGGCTGTCGCGTCGCCGAGTCTGCTTGTCACTCGTGCGATGGTGTCGTGCGACGGGCGTCCGTCGTCGTGTTCGAGCTGGTGCTGTTGACGGCTCAGGATGCGGGTGAGTTGGTCGCAGGTCTGGGGGAGCCGATGCGCCATGGCGGCGAGGTCGCCGAGGATTCGGTACAGGTCGCCGATGATGAGCTCGTTGGTACAGAGGGTGGCGTGGTTGAGGGTGCGGATGGCTTCGGCTGCGGTGTTGGCCGCGTTGGTTGCGGTGTCGGCGGTGGTCGTCATCGGGCTGCTCGAGTGGCAGGTCGGGAGTAGGTGGCGAGGTGGTCGGTGGCGGTTTGGGCTTGGCTGGCGATGTTCCAGAGGGTTCGGGGTTCGGCTCGGAGGATGCGGAGCCAGTGGTTGAGGTAGGGGGCGTGGTCGTCGCGGATGGCTGGTGGGATGCCGACTTCGGCGCAGGTGAAGGCGGCGGAGAGTTCGGCGATGAGTTCTTCGACGGCGTAGGAGTCGTCGCCGTAGCGACCGGTGAGGTCTCGTCCGAGTCGTGGTGCGGTCCAGTGGGCGAGTTCGTGGGCGAGGGTGGCGTGGCCGGCGGCGGTGGTGTGGAAGGCGTCCCAGTCGGGCATGACGATGATGTCGAGGGCGGGGAGGTAGGCGGGGTTGCCGGTGCCCCAGCGGATGGTGGCGGGGATGGCGTCGAAGAAGTGGGCGAAGTTGCCTTCGAAGCGTGGGGTGACGTTGCGTATGGCGCCGTTGGGGACGCTGTCGCATTGGTCGGTGTTGAACACGACGAACGCGACGGGTAGCAACCGTGACTCGGAGGTTGATTCTTGTTTGCGGTCCGGGCGGTTGGGGTCGTGTTCGACCCAACGGATGAGTCGGGTGCCGTGTTCGCCTTTGCGAACCTGTGCGCCGGCGGCGTTCCATTGCTTGTAGGTGGCCCAGGCGTTGGAGCTGTGTCCGTGGTGGATGGCCTCGAGCCAGAGGGCGAGGGTGTTGATGCCGCGGTAGGGGTGACCGGTGGTGGCGTTGTACGGGAGGGTGTGTTGGGTGGTCCAGGGCATGTGCCAGGTTTGGGCGCCGGCGTCGATTTCGTCGATGACGCGTTGCACGATGTCGGCCATGACGTCGTTGGCGTTCATGACTCCTCCTCGCCGTCGGTGTCGTCGAGGCCGGTGTCGCATCCGAGCCAGCAGTCGTGGTGGCCGCAGTTGGGGCATGGGCCGGCGTCGTTCCAGTGGGTGGTTTCGTCTCCTGCGTGCATCGGGTTCTCCTTCGCGGTTTGGATGATTGGGCAGCGGGTGGGGGCACCGGTCCCCCGCCTGCTGCCTTAGGCAGCGCCCGTATGGAGCTCCGCTCGGGGTCAAGGGCGCAGAGTCCGCACGTTGTTGGGCATGAGCGCAGCGGCGACAGCCAGAGCCCGGCAACGTGCGGGCGTCCCTTGACGCCGATGAGGGCGGAGCGGAATACACGGTCGTGACTCTCCCGATCGGAGTTGTCGGTGTCGATCGGTACGAGGCCGCTCCACTTCACGACGCGATCCACGTCGCTGGTCCGTGCTGGACGCGGTCCGGCAGCTGGTGCTGCGGTTACCAGACGTGGAGGTAGGCGACGTCGGCGAGTGGGACGGTGAAGGTGGGTCCGTGGGGGATGCAGCGTTGGCCGATGTGTCGGCACTCGAGGACGACGATGTGGTCGCGGGTGGTGACGGCGTCGAGGTGTGCGTCGATGGCTTGTGGGCAGTCGACGGTTTGGAGCGTGATGATGTGGTCGGCGGTCGGGTTGAGGAGGGTGGCGAGGAACTCGGCGTCGGTGGCCGAGAGGCGCACGGTGGTTTCGGTGGGTGGTGACGTTGGCTGAGCGGTCATGGTGTGTCCTGTCGTTCGGGCCGGGGCCCGATCCCACCGGGTTGGCGGGATCGGGTTGCCCGGGGGCCGGAACCTTCAGGCGGTTGCCTGGATGGGGTGGGCGCCGTCACCGTTGGTGTCGGTGCGGTTGGCGGGGGTGAGGAAGTCGATGCTGCGGGCGGTGACTTCGAGTTTGAAGTGGCGTTGTCCGCCGGCGTCGTCCCATTCGGCCGAGGTGAGGCGGCCGGTGACGGCGACCTGGTGGCCCTTGGACACGTATTCGGCGACTGCTTCGGCGACTTTGCCGAGTGCGGTGACCGGGATCCAGTCGGGCTGGTCGTTGTCTCGTGGGTTCGGCACGGCCAGTCGGAAGGTGACGACCGGTGTGCCGTTGGTGGTGTAGCGGAGGTCGGGGTCTTGGCCGAGTCGGCCGATGATGGTGGTGGTGTTCATGGGGTGTTCCTTTCTGGTGCTGGTTGGTTGTTGACGGTGTCGATGACCGCTTGGGTGAGCCGGACGGGGTGCAACTGCGACCGCAGGGAGAGCGAGGAGATTCGCCGGACCTCGCAGACCGCCCGCAGGGCCCGAAGGGTCGGGAGGCGCAGCCGGTTCGACGGTCGAGAATGCTGGAGGTGAATACCGCAGTGGTGGTTGCGGCCCGATCCGGCCCCAAGTGATCGTGAGGCCCGACAACCGACCGGCCAGTGCCTCGAAGAACCCGACGTGAACAGGACTGATCGTCGACCGGGCAACAGGAGAATCCCAGAGCTCCCTTGACCGGCCACGGACCGGTTGGCAGCTCGCGCTGGTAGTCCGATGTGCGGTACAACACGTCGACGGTTCGGTCACGCGTGCGGCGATGTCGATGGACGGTCACAGCGTGTCGAAGACCCCAGATCATGCCGTTCGCTGCCGGTCCCGCCAGGAGATGGGACGCTCGCAACCGCGCCGCTCCAACCGACCGCCGTCCGAAGCGGAGGCTCGCGCATGCTGGCTGCGCCGTCCGGCTCGGGGGTGTTCGCCGGCAGACCCCGGCACACCGAGGTTCGGTGTGGTCCGGGTTACTCGAAGTCGTGGTCGACGGTGGTGGAGTTGACCAGGGTGAGTTGGCCGGTGCGGGTGTGGCGCACGTAGACGGCGAGCACCGTGCCGATCCCGTTGACCGATGGGGCGCGGAGGTCGCCCGATGCCTGAGGTTGCGACGACGTCACCGATGAGTTGGCAGACGGTCCGGTCGTACGCGCTGTGTGAGGTGCCCGAGGTGGCACTTTGGTGTTGTCGGCGTTGCTCAGCTTCGCGACCACATTGAGCCGCGTCCGGTCCCGTCGACAGTGACGCGACCTGCGCCTTTCAGTTCGGTGAGCACCAACCGGATCGTGTTGTCCGACACGCCCGGCACCGCACGGCGTATGTCTGCGATCGAGAACGTCGGGGGCGCGTGCAGCAGGATGTAGTCGCGGATCCGGTCCTGTTTGGTGCCACCTGATGTACCTGCTGCGACCCGGTCACCGAAACGTTCGTAGGCGTCGCCGACACGGTCCAAGAAGTACCCGACCCAAGGCCAGACACTGTGGTGGCCGTCGTCGAACCATCCGGTCGTCGACGCGGCCAGTGCGTCGTAGTAGTCGTCTTTGGTTTCGAAGATCAGCTGCTCAACCGACACGTACCTTCCGACGCCATACCCGGTGCGTTGCATCAGACGCGATGTCAGCAGACGGGTGATGCGCCCGTTGCCGTCAGCGAACGGGTGGATACACAACAGGTCCAAACCGAACGCTGCGGTGACGAGCAAAGGGTGAATGCCGCTGTCGAGAGCAATGTTGGTCCGCTCGACGAGCTCGGCGACGTAGTACTCGGTTTCGGCGAACGACACGGGAGCGAACCGCACCGTTTCTGTTCCATCGGTTGCACGGTCGATGACGAGGTTGTCGTCGAGTTTGAAGTGGCCTCCGCCGCCGTCGGTGAAACTGAACAGCAGGCGATGCAGGTGGAGTACGAGCCCGACGGTGAGTGGGCCCGGGTCTCCGTGTTGCAGGTAGTCCTGGGCGGCGCTGTAGCCGGCGAACTCGGCCTCTGATCGGTTCCGGAACCGTGACGGGTTTGTAGATATGAGCCCGGGGACGCGTTCCTTGGATACGACGACACCTTCGATCGCTGACGATGCGGTGACCGATTCGATGCGTGCCTGTTCGCGTAGCGCCTCCAGCAGCTGGGGTAACTGGTCGACATAGCGGGCTTCGGCGCCGGCGGCGAGGTCGATCGCGCGCAAGGTTGCCACGATGTTGCCGGGCACCGGGTCGAGGGTCGAGTCCCTCTGAAAGCTACGCATAGAACACCACAAACCTACCAAGATGAGGAGTTGTTGTAATGTTTGGAGGGTTCTTCGGGTGGGTTATGGGTTCAGGGCCCGCCGATCATGCGTGTTCTTCACCGGACAGTGCGTCGCGTCGTGTTGCGGTGCATCGGTAGAAGGTGCCGGTGAGCTGTCGGGTGCCAAGCTTGTCGAGGGCCCGCTACAGGTCGACGGGCACCCTCGTTGCCGAGTCGGTCGCCGATGATGTTGCCGTCGTCGCGGGTGGCGATGCGCACGGTGGTCCAGTGACCGATCCGCCAGTGGGTCTTCCGGCTCGTTGCAACTGATCGTGAGGGTGCGTGTGCGCTGGCGGTGCGCGAGGTGGGTGGTCATGTGGCGAGGGCTTGTTGGAAGGCGTGTTGAACGTCGGGTTCGAGTTGGTCCATGGTGCCGGTGGCGTCGTCGTGGAGTCGTCGGATGCCGACGGTGTCGCCGAGTTCCCGGCGGGCGGCGATGGCGATCGGGATGGCTCGTTGTTCGTACGGGCTGGCGAGGCGGATCTGGGTGGCGGCCCAGTCGGCGAGTTTGTAGTTGTGTTGGGCGAGGGCGAGTTGTCCGAGTTCGAGGCCGGCGTCGACGACGCCAGCTTCGATGGTGTCGAGGTGGTGGTTGATCCAGCTGTAGGCGGTGATCTCACCGGAGCCGATTTGGCCGCGCACGAGGTGAAGGGCGCCGGCGAGGGCGTTGATCTTGTCTTGGCCGGTGGTGCGGTTGGCGGCGTCGATAAGTGCGAAGAAGCGGTGGCTGTCGGCTTCGACGCCGGTGACGTGGTACCCGCGGGTGTTCGTGTGCACCGGAAGGTAGGTGCGGCCGCGGGCGGTGTCGCCGTTGCCGAGTGCTTTGCGGAGTTCGCTGAGCCGGGGTGTGAGACCGGCGCCGCCGGCCGGTTGGTGGTTGTCGCCGAGTGGCCACAGTCGATCTTCGAGTTGTTGTTTGGTGAGGCCGTTTGGGTGGAGCGCGAGGAGAGTGAGGAGTTCTCTGGCGCGGGGTGTGGTGAGCGCGTAGCCGTCGGTGTGGGTGATCTCGAGCGGGCCCAGCAGCTTGATGGTCCAGTCGACATGGGGGTCGGTGTCGAACAGCTGCAGCTCGTCCGGCTCGGGCAGCGCGAGATCGGCGCCGGGCTGTTCGATGGGTGCGTCGGCAGGCTCGGTGTCGGTCGACGTCGCCGTGTTGACGTTCGCGCTGTCGCGGTCGGTGTCGGTCTCGGTCTCGGTGCGGTACTGCTGGAGGGGTGTGGTGTCGCTGGTGGTGAGGCGGTCGGCGTGGTGGTGGAGTGCGGTGGCGGTGGCGGCGGCGACGGGTTCGAGCCGGTGGCAGTGGACGTGGAGGTCGTCGAGTTGGGTGGTGCCGTCGGCGTCCACGGAGAGGGTGGTGGCGTCGAGTTGGGTGTCGGTGGTGATGATGGCGATGGGTTGGGTGCCGTCGAGGGGGAGTGCGTCGAGTTGTTGTCGTTGCTGATCGTCGAGCGTGGTGGTGATGGCGGCGATGCAGGGTTCGAGTTCGGTGCCCCACTGGTGGCGTGCGGCGAGGAGGTGGGTGTCATGACTATGGAACGGGGCGATCCAGGTGGTGAGCCGGTTGATGATGTCGTTGGTGTCGGGGACGGCGAGTCGGTGTTCGAGCAGTGGTGCGAGTCCGTGGAGTTGGACGGTGTCGGGGTCGAGCAGGGTGAGCAGTTCGGTGTAGGGGGAGCTGGCGATCGCGGTGACGAGTGCGGAGATCACCGATGGTGCGCCCGCTCCGGTGATGGTGACGATGCCGTGTGCTTCGAGGTCGATGAGGACGTCGGTGCCGTCGTCGAGGGTGCCGATCGGTACGACGGCGGGCCACGGGTTCGGTTCGTGTTCGGTCAGGGTGAGGTCGTCGTCGGTGAGTGTGCAGACCCAGGTGTGGTCGTTGGTGTCGGCGATCCATCCCGGTGGCGGCAGTGCGGGTCGGTCGAAGACGATGCGGATCGTGTCGTCGACGAGCAGGTGGCGGGCGCGTAGCGGGGCGGCACGGTTAGCGAGGGCGGGTGCGAGTTGGCGGAGTGCGAGGTTGGTGCGTTGTGCCCGGTCGAGGTGTGCGGCGCCGCGCAGGATCCGTTCGGATGTGGCGAGCGGTTCGTCGGGTGGGTCGATGGTGTGACCGATGGGTCGGTGGGTGCGGTTGCGTCGGCGGCGACGGTCCAGTGCGAACAGCAGCCCGGCGAGTGCGAGTCCGCCGGCGGCGAGCGCTGGTACCGGTGCACTCTCGTCGGATGCTTGCGGGCTGTCGGCTGGCTGGCTGGTCGGTGTGGGTGCGACGTCGCCGGGTTGGGTTGGTGATGGCGGGATGGCGTGGGCGGGGATCGGGATGGGTGGCGCGGGCATGGTGACAACCGACGGTGGCGCGGGCAGGGGTCCGGCTTCGACGTTGGGTTGTTCGACAGTTGGTACCGGCATGGCCGCAACGTCGGCTTCCGCGACGGGAGCGGCGGTGGGGAGCGGGGCCGGCGCGACCTCGGCCGGCTCCGCGACGGACGGTTCCTGGTGCGCTTCGACGGGCGGGTCGGGCAGCGGGACGGGTGGTGGTACTGCTTCGACGGTCTCGATCGCCGGCGGGGCGGTTTGTGCGAGGTCGAGGTCGATGGCAGGTTGGAGGTCGAAGGTTTGACCGGGGTGGATGAGGTTGGGGTTGGAGGCGTGGAACACGAAGGTGCCGTCGCTGGTGGCGGTGCCGTCGTTGGCGTGGGCGACGGCGTCGACGTCTTCGGGTTGGGGTTCGTCGACGACGTCATCGATGAGTCGGTAGAGGTTGTCGCCGGGTTCGACCACCACGAGATGTGTCGCGGGAATGGCCGTGTCGTCTGATGTGGGTGCTGGCTGATGTTGGATCCGGTCCGCGGTGGCCATGGTGGGGACCGGGACGGTGAGGGTCCAGCCGGCGCGGACGATGGTGGGGTCGGTGAGTGTGTCGGTGGGGGTGACGTGTCGGTGTTGGTTGGCGTCCCAGATGGTCCGGGTGAACACGGGGTCGCCGGAGATGGTGGTGGCGATGGACCTGAGTGATTCATCGGCGCGTTGCACCGTGTAGGTGCCCCATCGCATCCCGGCCGGCAACACGACTGCTTCTGCCGACGCCGCCTGCTCCGGCGGTGGGGTGGCGTGCCTGCTGGGTGTGTGGTCGTTGACGGTCACACTGATCGGGGCGCGTTCGGGCAGTCCGATCGCGGTGGCGGTGGTGGTGAGGGTGGTTGCACCCAGCAGGAGGGCGACGAGGCTGGCGGTGAACGTCGGCCGCCACCGTCGGGAGCGGCGTGTTCGGCGTGCCGGTTGTGTGGCGATGCCGTGGCGGCTCTGGTCGATGAGTTCGGCGAACAGGCCAGCGGCGATGACGGCGACCATGACGTAGGCGACGACGGCGAGGATCTGGGTGGCGACGGTGGTCGCGTCGGCGCCGGTGGCGTCGCTGGCGAACCAGTCGGCGATGTCACTGGCGGACCATGCCCAGGGCGGTTGTTCCGGTAGCGGTGACCAGCGCCCGGTGATCATGTGGGTGATTCCGGCGATCACGGCGACGACAGCCGCAGTGACCGCGGTGACGGTGATGGTGGCGGCGGCGACGCGCCACGGTTGTGGTCGGGAGGTCATGGCAACGGTTGCTCCTCGTTGGTGATGCCGGTGGCGATGCGGGTGGTGCCGATCCCGGTGACGGTGACATCGGAACGGCCGAGCACCACTGAGGTGGTGAGCGCGGCGCTGGCCGTGAGCGTGACGGTGATGGTGCGGTCGTCGATGTTGACCGAGGTGACCTGGCCGGTGAGGTCGACTTCTGCGAGTAGCGCGCTGGCGGTGTCGTGGGCGGCCTGGTTCGCGGCATCGGTGACGGCGATGTGGCCGGTGCGGAGTTGGGTTTGGTCGAGTTGTTGCGCAGCGGAGCGTGCGGCCTGGAAGGCGATGCTGTTGGCGTTGCGTTGTGCGTTGGTGGCGCGCCCGCCGTCGATGAGCAACGACAGGCACGCAATGGCGGTGAGGGCGAGCAGCATGATGAGCGCCGGGGTGGAGAACCCGGCGCCACGGTCATCGGCGATCGTCGCGCGCAGCCGGCTGACGATTCGCGGCCCGGATGGACGATGGTGGGGGTGTGGTCATGGGGTGCGGTAGGTGTCGATGATTGCGGCGGATCGGCCGGTCATGGTCAAGGTGCCGGGCAGTGGGAGTGGGGCGAGGTCACCGGTGGGGATGCGGCAGTGGATGGTGACGGTCACCGCTTGGCCGGGTGCCCAGTTGCTGGTGTCGACATCGACGGTTGGTCCGCCGCTGCACGCGTCGTCGAGGGCACTGGTGGCGAGGGTGGTGGCGGCGTTGCTGGCCTGGTCGGCGTTGCGTTGGCGGGCCGCTGCCTGGGCGGCGGACTCGGCGACGTGGTCGACTCGGTTGCGGATCTCGGCGCCACGCCCGGCGAGGGTGAGCAGCATCACGAACGCCATGACCACCACGGCCAGGGCCATGACCGATACCGGCTCGGCGAGGCCGCGGTCGTCGGCCAGCACCTGCCGGAGCCGACTCGGTCGGGTCATGGGAGTGGTTGCCATGCTTCGACCGGGGTGGCGGTGGTGAGGCTGATGCGGTTGCGGGTGCCGATGATGATCCCGTTCGCCTCCGCGGTCACCGTGACGGTGACGGTCTGGCCGGCCGCGGTGTCGATGACGTTCACGGTGACGTCGACGTCGGCAAGGTCGGGGTCGTTGTCCAGTTCGCTGGTGAGTCGGCTGTCCGCGTCGGCGGCGGTGAGGTCGCCGACGGCGACGAGCGCGGCGGTCTGGTTGGCGCGGTCCGCGGCGATGGTGCGGGCGTGTTGCCAGAGCACGGTTTGGATGCCGGCGAACAGCAGCACCGCGATGAGCGGGAAGAGCATGACGACCGACACCGTTGGTGCCACCCCGTGCTCGTCCACCAGCACCGCCCGAAGGCGTTCGCGAGCGGTGGGGTGGTGTGGTGGGGCGTGGATGGCGTGAGCGGCAGCCGGGGTCACGGCAGGCTGCGGTTCTCGATCTGGTCGCCGACGTCGTTGCCGCGGTTGACCACGGCGTTGTAGATGACCACCGAGATGACGGCGACGATGGACACGGCGATCACGGCCCAGAAGAGTTCTTGGACGGTGACGGAGAATCCTCGCTCGTCGCGGGCGGCGGCCTTGGCCCGATCGAGGCTGTAGCCGACCATGTAGATCAGCGCGGTGACGGGGGCGATGCCGGCGAGTGTGGTGGTGGCGGTGTCGAGACGGTTTCGGGTTGATGGGGTGGTCATGGTTGGTGCTCCTGGTGGTGGTTGGGGTTGCTGGGTGGGTGTCCGTTCGGTCAGGTGGTGGGGTCGAGTCCGTCGAGGAGCCCGATGAGTGCCGGGTACAGCAGCAGGACGATGAACGCGACGGCGATGAGGAACTGGGGCAGGGCGAGCTTGCTGGAACGCAGGCGGGCGTCGGTTTCCTCGGCGGCGAGTTGGGTGGCTCGCATGGCTTTGGCTTTGGCCATCAGGGTGCGGCGCACTGCGGCGCCGTCGGTTGCGGCGAGGCTGCCCGCGGCGGCGATGGCGACGAGTTCGGGCAGGTCCCAGCGTTGGCCGAGGGTGTCCATGCCGGTGAGCATCGGGCGTCCGGCGATGGCCGCGTCGCGGAACGCACGGGTGAGGGCGTCGAAGAGGCGACCGTCACCGGATCGGGCGGCGAGCTGGAGGGCTTGTTCGTCGGCTTCGGCGGCGGCGAGCAACATGGCGAGCACGTCGAGGAATGCGCCGAGCTGGAGGCGCAGTGCGTCTCGTTGTTCCTCGGCGGCGTCGTGCAGCCGTAGTACGACCAGCACCGGCCCGGTGGCTGCGCAGACCACGGCGATCCACATCGGTATGAGGACACCGACCGTGACGCCGACAGCGGCGAGAACCGCCGCGACGATGCCGGGGATGGTGAGCCCCGCTATGAACGCGAGGGCGCATTGGGCGGCGAACATTTCGACGGGCCGGTCGAGTACGGCGAGGTCGCTGCGGTAGCGGGCGAAGCGTTGCGGTCCGATGCGTTGCACGACCCAGTGGCCGAGGAGTTCGACACGCGACGCGCCCGCCAGGGTGCTGGTCGGCGGTGGCGGTTGGCGATGGAGGCGGTTGATCGCCGCGCCGAGCGGTGGGCGCGCCGGAATGATGGCGAGGCACAGCAGCCAGGCTCCGAGACCGACGATCGCGCCGACGGTGAGCGCAGCAAGGTTCATCGCCGGTCCCCGAGGGTGAGGAACCGGTCGGGTTGCCGGTAGACGGCGAGGCGTCGCGCCCAGACGACGGCGACGATGAGTGCGGCGAACACGCCGATGAGCACGACTTGTCCGGTCAGGGTGCGGTAGGGCTCGAGGAACCGGGACCGTGACAGCAGCATCAACCCGACGATGGTGATCGTGCAGATGCCGAGGATGATGCGCATGTCGAGGCGGGTTGTTGCCCGTTCGGCCTCGATGCTCTTGCGGCGTTCGACTCGTTCACGTGTGAGGTCGGCGAGTTCGGACAGCAGCTCGGCGGTGTTGCCCGAGTGTGTGGTGGCGGTGGCGAGGACCGAGGCGATGAGGTCGCCGGTGGGGTCGTTGATCTCGTCGGCGAAACGTCGCAACGCGACGGTGGCGTCTTCGCGTTCCATCCGTGCTGCGAGCCGGGTGACTGCTGCTTGGATCTCGATTCCGCAGGTGTGTGCGGTGGTGGCGATGGCAGGTGTCAGCAGGGCGCCGGCGCGGAGCAGGTCGCGGAGCTGTTCGCACCAGGACGCCAACGCGTCGAGGCGTGCCTCCGCGGCACGCGGGGTGGAGGGTGGGCGAATCATCGCGGCGGTGGCGAGTGCGGTCAGGATCCCAACACCGACCGCCGCGATGGGCCATTGCGACACGACCAGCATCACCGCAGCGGCGATCACACCGATCACGTACGGGGCTGCATCCGTCGGGCTCACGGTGTGCCGTCGTCGCGATCGAACGGACTCGTCAGGTGGGGTGAACCCGGCGATGATGAACACGACGCCGAGACCGACGATGGCCCCGAGCGCGAGGGCGATCATGGTGCCCGTCCTGGCAGGGTGAACGCGTCGATCGGGTGTCCGTGGCGACGGATGCGGTTCAACAGGTTCGGTGAGTACGCCGAGATCTGCTCCAGGGTGTCGGTGTCGTCGTCGTAGGCCCAGATCTCCGACGAAGCGACTCCGCCATCGTCGACCATGCCACCGACTTCACGGACCGAGGTGATGCGCCGTTCGCGGCGCCCGTCGATGGTGACCAGGTCGACGAAGAAGATCAGGTCGATCGTCTGGGAGATCATTCGGTTGATCCGCCATTCCTCGGGGCGGTCGTGGTGGGCGGCGCAGTACAGGGCGAGGCGGTCCAGCACGATGGTGGGGTCATCGGCGTGCAGGGTGGTGAGCGACCGGTAGGTGGCACCGGAGGAGGCGATGAGCATTTCCCATGCGTCGGGACCGTGGACAAGTTCACCGACGTTGACCCGGTCGAGGCGCAGTTGCCGGTTCCGAGCGATCAGTTCACCGAGTTCGATCTCGCCTTCGCCTTCGGTGTTGGCGCTTCGGGTGTAGAACTCGACCACGTCGCGGATGTCGTCGGGATCGGCGAGGGTGAGTTCCATCACGTCGCGCTCGAAGGTGCCGGTGCGTTCGTCGGGGTTGCGGGCATGCAACTTGGCGGACATGAACGTGGTCTTTCCTGATCCCATCGGGCCCGGCGTCGAGTTGGCCCAGCCCGGCCTGTGTGGCGATCGCCGCCTGCAATGCGAGCCTCTGGGGGAGCATGTGTCGGGCGACGAGTTCGTCCAGGGTGGGACGTTCGATGCGTTTGCGTCGCAGCGAGATCAGCGGGCCTGACGACACGCCGCCTTTGCCGTCGCCGCCGAGCACGGCCACGAAGCGGTGCCCGCCGGGAAGGTCGACGCGCACGAACGGGGTCTTGGGGTCGAGGCGTTGCCCACCGATGCCGAAGGTGCGCACGACACGTTGACCCAACGCGATGGTGTCGTCGTCGGAACTGAACAGCCGACCGGCGTAGGTCTTGTGGCCGGCAGCAGGCCCGCCGCCCCACCACACGAAGCTGTGCCCGTCGGCGTTGACGCACACCTCTTCGACGTCGGGGTGATCGAACCAGGCCTGCAGCGGGCCGAGCCCGATGGACGCGTTGACCGCGGCGGCTTTGAGTTCTTCTTCCAGCTCGACGGTCAGCAACGGTTGACCGTCGCGCAGGCGGGACTGGGCGATGTTGCGCAACGCGGTGGCGGCAGCGTCGCCGGCTTCGAATTGTTCCTCGAGCAGGTCCGGTTTGGTGAACGGTTCACCACGGAGCCGGGCGGCGTCCGCGACCCGGTCGGCGAGGTCGGCGCGTGCACGGTCGACGGCGTCTTTGATCCAGTCGATGTAGTTGCGTTGCTCGAGCGCGCTCAGTTGCGCGGTGCGGTGCCCGTTGGTGGCGATGTCGTCGATGCTCACCGGCGGGGCTCCGTGGCGCGATCGATCTGCTCGCCGAGTTCGCTTGCCAGGGGGCGATGCTGCGGATCAGTTTGGACCGTGTGGCGAGACGTCCGGTGGCTGGTCGTCCGGCGATGACCGCGGCACCGAGCGGGTCATCGGCGATGGCGCGGCAGGTGGTGCCGACGTAGTTCTCGATCGCACCGAGCGGGTACGGGTCGGTGCCGATGATCGCCACGACCGCATCGACCGCGTGCGCTGGCAAAGGTGTCGGCCAGGTCACCGGTTCGTTCGAGGATTGCTGCGGTCGCTCGTGGGGCGTCAGGGATTTGGGCGGCGACGATGACCACGACCGTCGCACCGGCGGTGGCTGCGGCGGGAACATGGGTGGAGCGGCCGGCGTCGATCAGCACGGTGACGTCGCGGTACGCGCTCGAACGCGGGCAGCACGCTGCGGGTTGCTTCGCCGACCGCCCCGGAGGCTTCGCGTGCGCGCAACGGTGCGGGCATGACCAGCACACCGGAGGCGGCTTGCTGGGTGTTGGCGGTGATCCAGTCCGGGCGGTGCATGTCGGTCACCGCGGTGCCGATGCCGGGTGATTCGGTGAGGTCCCACCATGCCGCAAGATCGCCCGCCGAGGGATCCATCTCGGCGAGCACGACCGCGCCGGACCACGTCAAGGCCAACGCGGCGGCCGTGGTCGTGGCCCCGCGTGTGCCGGGCGGGCAGGTCACGGCGACGGTGGTCATTCGCCTTGCGCCGTTCCCGGATCGATCAACACCACCGATACATCCCGTCCGGCTGCGACGACCGGTGCGGCGTCGGCCGGTGCGAGTTCGACCGACAATGCAGACACGGTGTTCGAGCCGTCGGTGAAGGCCGGGAACTCGACCACCACACCCCGGGCGATGAATGTGTCCGAGGTGCTGCCGGCGATTTGGCTGCCGGGGACGACGAGTTCGATCACCGATTGCTCACGAACCCCCGCCGGGAGTTGCACCGGAGTTACGGGGATTGCGACCACGACTTGACCGGCAGTGACGAGCGGGTCGGGTTGCAGCAGCTCCAGGGCGACGGGTTGACCGGCCAGGATCCTGGTCTTGGTGTACGAACCGACGACCAGCGCCATGTCCGACTCGGCGACCAGTGCCAGGTCGTCGGAGGCGACTTCGGCGACGGTCACGTCGTCTGCGGTGAGTTGCGCACCGGCGGGGACGCTGTTGGCCATC
This sequence comes from Ilumatobacteraceae bacterium, assembly GCA_963746285.1. Lineage (GTDB taxonomy): Bacteria > Actinomycetota > Acidimicrobiia > Acidimicrobiales > Ilumatobacteraceae > Sva-07. The sequence goes on from CAVVAO010000022.1 coordinate 20,110, forward strand.
ACCAACACCTGGTCGCGTTGGTCACCGGCTCGCACGAGGGCGACCGCGCCGAGTCCGCCGACCACGACGAGCAGGACGCCGAGCGACCAGAGCATGCCTTGTCGGCGCGACACGTGCCCGGACGGGCGGCGTGGCTGCGGCACCGAACCTCGCTGGTTCGGTGGTGCGACGTCGTGGACGTCGCGAGATGTGGTGGCGGTCATCGTTGCTCTCCGATCGTTTGGATCTCGCGCACCTGATACGTGAACGGCACGGTCGAGCGCAGTTCGCCCAGATCGCCTCCGGTCCCGTTCGTCGCCGTCCACGACACTTCCCAGACGATGGTGACCGTGCCGTGGTAGGCGAGGTCGTCGTGGCCGCCGTTGTATTGGGGCGCGGACGCGAATTGCGGCCACCACCCGCACGGTGCCTCACGCTCCGCTTCGATGTCGCGTTCGGTCGGCAACGCACCCCAGAGCGCGCACTCGATCACCTCGCCGTCGCCCGGTTCCCAAACGAGATGTGACGCCTGAGCGGTGGTCGTTGCCGACAACCCGTTCGGCAACGGGCCAGCCGTCGCCGACACATCGGCCTCGGCACCCACCTGCATCCACGTTTCGAGACCGACGAAGCCTCCGACCCCCACGTCCGGAGACCAGGCCGCCGAGGGTGTCGGCAGGAGACGCTCAACCTCTTGCACTGCGAGCTCGGCGAGATCCTCCGGTGTCGCGTCGGGCACCCATGCCACCTGACCTTCACCCTCACAGTCCCGGTACCACTTCCGATACGTCAACCCATCCGCCGAGTACTCGCCCGGGAATCACGGCCTGCACCAAGCTTCCCTCGCAACCCACCCGGAACGAACCCGTTCGCGATCTGCCAAGGACCACACGACCTCCCAGACGGCCGACCGATGCCGCCGCCAGGTCCGGCAGCGAGCACCCACGAGAACACCGTCGGCTGCTCCTCGCCGCCGTCCGTGCCACCACCGCTCGTGTCCGCCCCCGCAGCAGATCGTGCTGCCGCCGAGTCTGAGCGACGACCGTGCCAGCAATGCCGACAACGCTCAGCGCCGACGCGAGCGATAGCGACGATGGCACTCAACTCCTCGGGCGGGCACTGGTTCACCTCCGGTACCTGCTCGATGCACGTCACCGCGCCGCAACTTCCACTGTCCGTCGGCCGGATCTTGCACGAACTCCTCGACTTGCGAATCGTCCCAGGTGTGTCGTTCTGCATGACCGGTGGTTCGCCTTCGACCGGCGGCGTGGACGTAGAGAACGCCCGTGCTCCACCAGCACGACGTCGACCGGGTGTGATCGGACTGCGGCTCGATCGACTCGATGACGAGGTAGCCGAAGTCCTCGTCGCCCACGAACAGTCCGCCGGCGATCGAGGTCGCCGATGGTGTTCTCAGAACGCGAGTGACGGCGTCGCTTCCGGCGATCGTTGTCGCCGCCACATCGCACTCGGCCGGCGCTCGAAGGCACGCCCAGTAGATTGTCGTAGTTCGCGTATCGCCGCCGCGCGCACCTGCTCCTCGATTGGCAACGGTCGTTGACGTGGTCGATGACTGCGTCGTCGTGGTTGTCGCCTCGGTCGAGGTGCGTGGACGAGGTGACTCCGGAGCGATTCTCGGTCGTCGCGACGGTCACCTCGGTGGTGACAGCGATGCTCGAAGTGGTCGACTCGCCGTCGCTGTCACTCGAACAGGAAGCGAGGACGACCAGAACGAGGAGTGTGGCCGTCGGCAAACGCAGCGTCATCGCACACCATCCTTCGTACTGGCTTGAGCCCGCTTGAACGTTGGCGGCCCTCTGATGCGGGGCTGCGATGCGCCTTCATTGTCGCATCGTCGGCCACTTCCATCAAGAGTGAAGTTCCCCGGCGGGCGGGGACGAGTGAATGAATGTCGTCGGTGACGTGTGGGGTGTGGCTCTCGTCGAGCTGTGCCGTTCGCCCGTTCATTGCGAGTTCGAGGAGCGCCCACACGGGAACACGTCGGCACTTGTTGCTGAGGCGCACGTTGGGAAGTCCGTCTGCGCCGCCGGTTGCCTCGTATCGGCGCGGCGAGGTCGTAGGCGAGTGATCGTCCGATGCGCAGCACAGTGGCGGCCTCCTCGATGGTCACCAGGAGCCGCCCGCCTGTCGCCAATTCGGACGGATCGTTCGGCACAGCTCGCATGGTGATCTTGAAGACCCCGTATCGGCAGCGGTGTTGCCCTCATGTTTGGAGGCCACGCAGGCTGTGCTTCCTGACGGCCTTCTCCTGGCGGTGGCTTTCGAGCGTTGAGCTGAGTGCGCCCCGAACCGGCACCTCGACCGTGCGTAAAACGAATCGGAGGTCCGGGATTATGGGGCAGGTCTGGCGTGCCCAAACGTCAAACAGTTCGCCGGCGGTGCGGCGCGATTTGCTGCGGCTTGGTTCGGGATTACCGGGCGGCTGCGGTCGAAATCACGGTTCGAGGGGTCGCCCCGACGCTTCCCAGGCGTTGAAGCCACCGTCGAGTTCGACGATGTCGGTGAATCCGAGGGCTTCGAGGTCGTCGACAGCCGCGACGGACATGTTTCCCGACCGGCAGTAGACGGCCAGCGGGGTGCTCCGGTCATCAGGGAGCTCACCTGACTCTGCGATCTCGTCGAACGCGACTGTGAGCTCGGTCCCAGCGATGCTGCCTTCGTTCGGTGTGTGCACGTTGATCGTCACCACCCCTGGCGCCTCGATGCGAGACTCAAACACCTCAGGGTCGACCAACTGCGGTGACGCCGGAGTGGTGTTGTCTGCGGATGGTTCATCGCTGTCATCGGCACAGCCAGCAAGCGTCAAGGTGAGGGTTGCGCACCCGACTCCCAGCAGCATTCCAGCAAGCTTCATGCCCAAAGGGTACGCGTCGCCGGCCACCAGTCGCACCTCGACGCCCCGGCCAGTGCTCGTCGAGGTAATCATGTATGACAGCGATTTCAAAACCCATCAGCGTCGCTGGTCTCGTACGCTGGTCGCTGCGCATGAGGTACAAGGCAGACTGGTCGAAGAGCGATATTTGCTCGCCGCCCAAGGCGACAGCTACCGGACCCACGCCCACCACGTCGCACGCTTCGCACCCGGCATCGGGCCGCATCCGCTAATTCGAGGTGGCGAGCAGATGTCAGGCTGGCGGGTACGGCGGCTGCGGTCGAACGCCCCGGCCTGACAGTAGAGCAGCGAAGCCGCTCAAACGGGTCAGCGTCCGTGCGATCAGTAGGCCCAAGGCGTAAGGGATCCGTCGGTGCCGATCAACACCACGGGCTGTGCGGCCCAACTGATCTCGTCACCGCCCATGCCAGGCGAATCAGCGGGCATGCCCGGAAGCGCCAATCCCACCGCTGCGTCGGGTCGCTCGGCCAGCAGTCGTTCGATCGCCTCAGCGGGAACGTGTCCTTCGATCAGATAGCCGTCGACCTCAGCGGTATGGCACGACGAAACCTCGTCGGCGATGCCGCTTGCCTCACGCAACGATGCGCGATCCGGATCGTCGGTCACCTCGACCGTGGCGCCATGCGTGCGTAGGTACACGACCCACGAAGTGCAACAGCCTCAACCGGGGTCGCGGCGAACGTCCAGCTGCACCCCATCGAGATCGACCGCGCTGTCGACCACGGCAGCTTGTGTGCTCTCTGGTCCATCTGCGGTGTCGCTGTTGGCAGAACACCCCGAGACCAATGCAGCAATCGCCATCGCCACGACACACGAACCCCGGAACAGTTTCATCGGTTCGTACCGTACTGAGACCGTTGCGTTCTTCCTTGGGTCACTGCGGTGATGTGTTGCCACCGATTGCGAGAGCTGATGCTTCTTGCGTACTCATCAGTTCATCTGTACGGTCGTGCAGATGAACGGAAGTCGGGATGATCATCGCCGTCCTCATCCCACAGCGGCCGCAGGACTGCTCGGCCTCGGCGCAGTCGTCGCCATCCACGAAGTCGCCGAGATCTTCGTGATCGCCAACGCACTCCGGGCCCGGAACACCGGCACCTTCACCGCACCCTCAACCGACACCCGCCCGAACCTCGCAGTAGGAGAACACGCCCATGCCTGACACCTCCCGCTGGCGCATCCCTACCGAGATCGCCGCGCTCGTCGACACCGAACTGTCCGCTGCGCGACACACCGATGATCCCTGGCCTGCGCTCGAACGAGCACACCTGCTCTCCCAACCGTGGGCGTGGACCCACACCCGCGTCCACCTCGCAATGCTCCGTCTCGCCCTTGCGCAGCGAGACCGAAGCGAGTTCGCCGGTCAAGTCATCCGACTCGCCGTCGCCGGTCCCGGCTCGCTCGTCGGCAAGTATCCGCCCGGCAACACCGGTCGCACCACAATGCGGTTGACCGAAACCGCACCACTACCGGCCGACATCGAACAGGCCCTCGAAGCCTTCACGACGCCACGTTGACCAAAGGCCCCGCTTGACCGGGTCGGAGTGCCCTATCGCCGGGCGGCCGACGAGAGCACACTGAAACCATGATCGAAATGCAAGAGCCCGCTGTTGCGCCACCTGCGCCCCGACGTCGTTGGGTCATGCCCGTCGTGGTGGCAGCCGTGGCCCTCGCCGGAATCGGCGTCGGAATCGCGCTCGCCAACCGCAATGACACCTCGACGCCCGCCGCTGCGACCAGTGCCGAACTCGCCGACATCAGCCAGGCGTGCACGACCTGGATGAACGACGACGCCCGCTGGGGCCCAACCTCCGCAAGCTGGTGTCAGGACATGACCGGCTGGATGGGCCAGCAAATGACCACCGGCTCGATGATGGGATCCACGATGTGGTCCGACCCCGCCCAGATGCTGTCAACCTGCCAAGCCTGGATGGAAGCCAACCCGTCCAGCGACCGTCCCACCGACTGGTGCGACAACATGATGAGCGGCATGTGGCCCCACATGAACGGAGACTGGGACCACTGGGACGCACAGATGAACGGCCCAATGATGGGCGGGTAGCCCATCAACTACGCATCGGCGTCACCGTCGATCGAGCGCGACGCGAGCGCTCGCCGCTCCCCTCGGATTCGCCAGAACCCACCACAATTCGCACACTTCGCCGCTCGCAATCACGCTGCCCGCCAACGCAAAGGCACGCATCCCGGCCCTTATGCCGGTGATCGGACTGGTCGGCTCGGACGGGAGGTTCCCGATCACCGCCATAAGGGCAGATCATGCATGTGATCGACGCGGAGCGGGACCGTCGGAAGGGTCTGGGTCGATCACATCCATATCAATCCAAGTCTCGCGTCACGTAAACACGTCTTCGATTCAGCGTTCGGTGACGTGTCAGTTCGCTCGATGTGGCCATGCGCGCTTGGCTCCCGCTCGATGGCGGATCGATGTCGTCCGCTGAGTCGTCGCAGGGTCTATTCGACGGTGAGCTCGGCGAACATTCCTTGGGTGAAGTGGGGAGGCCCGTCGCCGAGGTCGGGCGGACCCTCGGACTCGGTTTCCATCGCTTCCATGAGTACTGCGGGATCGAGGCCGACCGGAAACGAACAGATGACGGCGTAGCGACCCGGTGTGGTGAGGGTTCCGTCGCCAACCACTGCCATTCCTTCCTCGCCGGGCATTGCAATAATCACGGTTGCGGGCTCGATCGGGGGGAGTTCGTCCTCCGGGAGGGCCAACAGCTCCTCGACCGAGCGTGTCTCGTCGGCTGGGAGAGGGCCGAGAACGACGATCTCATGAGGCTCGTTGGCGGAGGTGTTCGTCAAGGTGAGCTTGGAGCCGGCTGGCACGGTCGCCGGCAGGTTGTCGAAGCCGTAGTCAACGGCGTTGACGGCGACGATCGGCATCTCAGCCATCGCCGTGTCGTGTGTCGTCGTGTCTGCGCTTGCGGAGTCGGCAGCGGTGTCGGCGTCAGTGGCAGTGCGTCGTCGTCGTCGTCCGAGCCGCAGCTCGCGACACCGAGCACGAGGACAGCTGCGGCGAGGCTTCCCGGGAGCTTGCGCCTGATCCGGCGCGCGCCTCTTGCCGGGAAGGCGGCGGGGGTCATGAGTCATGTCTGGACATCGGTCTTCCTTCTCTGTGGTGGTGTGGGTGGTCTCGGTTGGTCGACCGTTGATGGTTTCGAGTGCGAAATGTCTTGGACCTGTATGAGCTCGAGCGCTGCGGCTCTCGCCCACCGCAGTAGGTGTGACTCGTTGGGTGCTTCACAGACCCATGTGATTCGGTCGGAACCATCGACGTCAGCCTGGTTGGGCCCCAGCGCGACCTCCGGGAAACGAGTAGCTGCGAGCTCGACGACACGGTCGCGGTCGCCTGTCGCGAGCGCGGTCGTCACGAACGTGAATACCCGGCATCAGCGTGGAGCGTCCTGCATGCGGTCATCGTGACGCGGCTCCGTCAGCGAGACATCAGCGAGAGCGTCAGTCGATCGGCGGTACTGTCGGCATTCGTGGCCCGTCCGTTCCGGTTCCACCCGCCGGCGCTGATCGCCGGCGCGATGGTGCGGGACCGTCTGCTCGACAGGCTCGCTCTGCGGTGGGATCGGCGTGTGACGTCGATGGTGGGCGGTGCCGCTTTGGCAAGACCGTGCTGCTCTCGATGTCGCTCGAACGTTCGACGGGCGACGGACGCGGCATCTGGTTGTCGTGCGAGCCGGGCGACGAGATCGCCGAACACTTCACCGCTGGTCCTGCGTTCGTGCTCGACCTCGACGAGGGCGCCACGCTCGACGACGTGCTGCGCACACAGTGTGGATGCAAGCGCAAGCGCATGTTTGTCGTGCTCGACGACGTACACGAGATGTGGCCTTGGTTCTGGGGGCGCTGCTGTGCTCTCGCACGAGTTGTCGGCTGGTTGCCCCGCAATCGTAGCCTGGTGCTCAGCGAGGCGCTGCCGTCGCGTTGCCGTCTGGCGGCGAGCGGGCAGTTGAGAGAGGATCGTCGAGGAAGACCTGTTGTTCAACGAAGCCGCCGAAATCCGTGCGTTTGCGGCCGTTCGCGGCATGGGAGCGTTGTCGATGTGCTGTCGTCATCGGGTGGGTGGCCTGCACTCGCCGAACTGGCGGCGTTGGCTGGCGCCGATCTGGTGGGCAGATCCTCTGGGACGAGGTGCTCGCCAGAATCGGGCCGCGGCAGAGCCCGCGGCGTTATGTGTGTCGGTCGTCGGTCGAGCCGACGACACGATCGCTCCGCACCCATCGCGCCTGGGAGCACCGGTGTCGAGGGGTCTGGTCGCAGGATCTCCACTCGTCGAGCGAACGACGGCCGGATGGGTGTCGTTGCATCCGCTCTGGGCGCCGCCGCTGCGACGCCTCATGGCGTCCGACGACGCCGACGAGGCCAGGCGATCGGCCTCGTCCATGGTGAAGCGCAGGCGTTTCCTGCAGCGGTCGATCTGCTGTGTGAAGCGGGGGCCTGGACGGAGCTGCTGGAAGTCGTGCTGGCCAGGTAGTTGTCCAACCCAGGCTGTCGCATCGACAACTTCCAGGCACTGTTCGGGACCTGCTGTTCCAGGCATCCGTAGAGCACCGCCGGGCCTTGCGGCACTTCTCGCGCACGGCTTCGACCTGCTTGCTCGGGGCGCCCTTGGACGCTGTGCCGCTGTTCGTCGCAGCGGGAGCGGGCTTCGCGAGGTCGGTGATGTCGAGGCAGAGGTTGCGGTGATCCGCAACGAAGGCCTCATCCGCTGGTGGCCAACGACATCGCCGGGCTCCTGGGCCTGTACCAGCGTGCGGTGGAGCTCGCCGCTGCCGGTTCAGAGTCCGCAGCGATCGTGGTGGCGATCGGTGACGGAGCCATTGCTGATCTTCGGGCGGAAGCACCACGGCACGTTGACCGCCCTCGCCGGAGTCGATCTGGACTCGCTGGCGGCTGGGCAGCGCCGATCGCTTGGCTACGCCACGTCGCATATCGCCGTCGAACCGACCCTCGTTGCGCGCGAGTTGTGGAACTGATGAACGCTGAGCAACTCCTCGCCGAGTTCCTCCATAATCCCGGGCAATGGTGTCCCCCAAAGTGCCTCGGAACGCCGGCTGGCGGCGAATCATGAATGGCAGAGGGCCCCGGACCCCGAACGGTTCCTGAACCCGATCGGGTGACACTTGGGTTGCCGATCCTCACGGGCAGTTTTCGACGCAGCGCGACAGGAGGCGGTATTCGCGATCGAGCAGGCGAAAACGGAGTGAGGGTGCGAAAGGGCGATTCCGTTTCTTGCTCGGCGACGTCGATCTGAACAACGCCTGGCGACCCGTGCGCCGCGCTCCAGGCGACGGCAGGCACCCGCGTCAGGCATGAATCGCGACTGATGTATCTTGCGAGCGGTCCACGCTCGCGGTCCGCAAGTAAAGGAGGGGTGACATGCCTAAGTTGATCGCTACCCACGAGGTGGACGACGTCGCACATTGGCTCGCATCTCCGAAACGTGCCGAGGTTTTCGGATCTGCGGTCACCAACATCAGGACCTATGTGGACCCGCAAAACCCCAACCGGGTGGCCTGAGCATGGACGTTTCGGACATGGATGCCTTCCAGGCTGTCATGGAGAGCGACGAAGGCGCCGCAGCGATGCAGCACGATGGTGTGCGTCAGGACACCCTGGTGATCCTCTTCGAGAGCTGAGACCAGCTTCTCCGTGTCGCGTTTCTCGGAGGACGAACTCGACGCGATGTCACGTGAGTGCAGGGAAGCACGCAGGAACGATTGACCATCGGCCAGGAGTCGCTCCAGTTTGGATCAACGACCGGCGGCGAGTCGTCGCAGCGATCCAGCGGTCGGGGACACTTGTGACAGCCTACGTGTTCCACGTGTAGGCGATAGGAGACACATCCAGATCAGGTGTGCTGTCCGCATCGCGCGCTTGCGCAGTGCGGCCATTCCGTGCAATCTGCTCGGGCACGTGGAGCCACCACGCCTCGATCCATGAACCGATGGCCGACTACGCCCGAGAAGGAGCGACAGCCATGAATACCGACCTGCCGAAGATGATCGAGACCTATCAACACGCTCACGACCGGCGCGACACCGACACCGCCTTGGCGACGTTCAGCGCCGACGCCACAGTCGTTGACGACGGCCGCACGCACACCGGCACTGACGACGAGATCCGGTGGTGGCTCGACAACGCCGCCAGCGAATACACGTACACCAGGACCCTGACCGGCGTTGACGATGAGGGCGACGGCAGCTACATCGTGTCGAACCATCTGTCGGGCAACTTCCCCGGCGGCGAAGCCGACCTGCGATACCGCTTCCGACTGGAACATGGCCTGATCCACCGACTGGAGATCGCCCCATGACTCGGCGACCGGGGACGACACGCTGAAGAACCGAACTTCCGGAGCCTGATTGCCGGATCCGAACGCTTGCGCACATCACGGCTGAAGCTGATCCGGCGGTCGGGGACACATAAACAACTCCGCCAACCCAAGAGTTGGCATGGCAGCGCCCGTCGACTGGTCGCTCCCAGCGACCTCGTGAACGCCGTTGCCAGCGCAGCAGGCGCACAACGAAGGAGGCAGGGTGGGTCTTGTCTTCAGGTCTCCATGAGGGAGCGCAACGCAGCGAGGTCCCGGACGACTGCGTTCACGTCGGAGACGAAGTCAGCTTCGCTCATCGCCCGCGAGTCGTCGCACGCTGAACACGACATCGCATCCGTCGCCGTTCGCGAAGATGCGCACTGGGTTCGTGACCGTCTCGCCGGAAGGCAACGTCACGTCGTGATCGGCGACGCCGAGCTCGTTCGGGCCCACGAACACGACCGTCACGCGACCGAGCGGCGAGTCGGCCACCCATTCGCCTTCGACCTGGCGGAGCGGACTCTCCGCGAGACCCGCCGCCCACGTCGACAGGTTTGCAGGATCCGAGACGTAGGCGTAGACCTCATCGGCGTGACGATCGATTGAGGTGGACACGTGGACGCTCTCATGCACCATGCAAACAGTGTGCCCATTCAGCGGTCTGCAGACACAATCGACCACGAAGTACCCCGCAGAAGAGCTGCGCACGACGATCGTCATGGCGCAAGCGATGAGATGGAAGCATGGTCGTCGGACGGGTGCGAGCAGCAGGCCACCACCGCGGTCGGCACGACTGTTCGTTGCACGTTCGACTTCCATTATCTCCTCTCGGAGGAGCTCGGGCTCGGTCCGTTCAGCGGCAGCTACTTCGACGTGACCGTGATGGACGGACAGGTCGTCGACGTTGCAGGGCATTGCGAGATCGACGAGTTCTCCCCTCTGGTTCGGGAACCCTTCGCCACCTGGCTGTCAGCGACCTACCCGAGCGACGCCGAGGCGATGTCAACGGTGCCAGCGTCGACAGCACCGAGCTGACCCGGCTGTGGGAACTGCGACTGCGCAAGTACGTCGACACCGTCGGACGGTAGAAGAGACAATCGACGGCTGCGGTGGACAGCGAACGCTGAGCCCAGGTCCACGAGCTCCAGCGTCCCGGTGTTCAACATCGCCGCCGCATAGGTACGACTCATCCGCCGGCCTGCAACCACTCGGTGACTCTCGCTCGCCGACGGTTGTCAGGTTTGGGCGTCAGTCTGGGTGAGCGATGCCGCTCTGCTGCTGGATGCCCAGCTGGTGTGTCGTCGACGACAGAGAACGGATCTTGCGGACTCAATATCCCGTTCGTTGGTGACCTGGGCTGTCGGGATGGCGGTCATATCGGGTTCGGAACGCCCCGGAGGGCGACTCCGGTAGCTGTGCCACCAGCTACTCGTCACTGGTCTCGTTCGATCGGCACGACCGATCGGTCGCCAGAGGGCCCTCATGACGGCATCGATCTCCGCCGGTTCATGACGCGAGCACGGCAGAGATATCCGCACGGTTGGCTCTTAGCATTGCTGCCGGTGCGCCCGTCAGGCGTTGTCGTCGATGAGTGCACCGAGGTGTCGGCGGCGTCGTGGTCGCCTCGGTGCCCGCGGTGGGCGTAGACCCTGGCGAGGGTTTCGACGTGGTCGCCGATGCGGGCTGCGACGGCGGGGAGGGATTCGCCGGCGTCGAGTTGGGTGCTGGCGTACCAGTGCCGCAGGTCGTGCAGCCGGACGTCGGCAGCGCCGGGCACTCGGGTGGTGAGGCGATTGAACGCTTGAGTGAGACGGTCCGGTGAGATCGGCGTGAGTCCTGTTGGGTCGGTGGCCAGATCGGCGATCACGTAGCCGTTGGGATCGAACTGGGTGTGGAACTTGATGGCGATGGACTCTTGCCGGTTGCGGTGGTCGCGCAAGATCTTGGTGGTGTTCTTGTCGATCGCGACCTCGCGTGTCTGGTGACTCTTGGGGTCCTTCTCGATGAGCTTGCCGGTCTTCAGGCGCGCGACCGAATGGCGAATCCAGAGCACCCGGCGGTCGAGGTCCACCGACGACCATCGCAGTCCGCAGATTTCGCCGCGTCGGGCACCGGTCGCGGCAAGGAGTCGGAACGCGACGTGGTTCTCCGGGTTGCGACTTTCGAGTGCTTCGCGCAGGAGCGTGGTGACGACGGCGGGAGTTGGTGTGGTTCGTGAGTGACGCGGGACCGCTGGCGGTGTCGCGAGACGGACGACGTTTCGGTTCGTCCACCCCCATTTCATCGCCTGTTGGAATGCGCCTCCGAGTACGGAGTGGTAGCGCTTGATGGACGCGGGTGACAGTCCGTTGGTTCGGAGCCGGACGTAGAAGTCGTCGAAGTCCTTGGGTCCGAGATCCTGGATTGCTTTGCCGCCGAGCCGGTCGGCGGAGACCTTTCGGGCGATGCTGCGGTAGCTCTCGATGGTTCGCGCGGCACGTCCTCGCTCTTCGAGGTGGTCGATGTATGCGACGAGAAGGCCGGCGACGGTTTGGTCCGCTTGTGTGCCCGTGGAGTCGATCTCGGCGACGAGTTGCGCCAGCGCCTTGTTGGCGTCTCGCTTGCCGCCACGGAACGATCGGCTGACGTATCGGGGCCGGGCGGTGATCGGATCGGTGCCGGCGTAAGCGCGAAGTTCCCAGTAGTCGGGCTCTCGTTTGAGGCGCAGGCTCCCTCGTGCCACCAGATCACTGTAGCGAAATATGGGACAGATATGGGACAAACCAGTTTCGGGACTGAAGCTCCGAGGCCGCCATGCCGATCTACCTGGTGTTTTGTGGAGCCCAGAGCGAGAATCGAACTCGCGACCTACGCATTACGAATGCGTTGCTCTACCGACTGAGCTATCTGGGCGCGCTGTTGTGCGCAGCCAGCGATGTTATCGGCCTGCCTCGGACGACACGCCCGCAGTAGGTGAACAAGACACAGCGGCGCGTGGTGAGTTGGCGTTCTCGTTCCGTTCACATGAGGGACTCGCCGCTGCAATCGCGCTTTCGTACGTTGCCCGTCACATGGATACATCGGGGAGTACAGCAACGGGTACAGCTCTGTATACAGACGTCGGGATCGAAGCCGTCGCGGCCGAGGCGGCGCAGTCTCGGAGTGAGGCGACGCATCGGGCGCTGAAGCGACAGCTGCTGCTCGGCGAGTTCCCGTTCGGCCACCGGCTCGGCGAGGAGCGACTGGCCGCGATGCTCGACGTGTCCCGCACGCCGGTCCGCGAGGCGCTCGCCCGCCTCCACGCCGAAGGTCACGTGCAGCGCCACCCCGAGGGCGGCTTCGAGCCGGCGTTCCCCGACATGGACCGCATCGCCGAGCTGTACGAGGTCCGCAAGTCGCTCGAACTCACCGCCGTTCGTCGCACCGTGGGCGACGGCAGCGACGCCATGACCCACGATCGCACGGCGCTGCTCGATCTGCGCCGTGACTGGGTGGCGCTCGAGGACGACCCCGCCGAACACGCCGACCCGGAGTTCGTGCTCGTCGACGAGGACTTCCACATCCGGCTCGCACTGTCCAGCGGCAACACGCGCCCTCGCCGAGATGCTGGCCTCGGTCAACGAACGCATCCGGGTCGTGCGGGTGCACGACTTCCTCACCGAGGAGCGGATCACGGCGACGGTCGAGGAGCACCTCGGGATCATCGACGGCCTGCTCGACGGACGACGTCGATCGCACGGTCGAGCGGCTCGAAGCCCACATCGACGAGTCGGCACGGGTCGCGTCGCAACGGGCATTGAACGCGATCGTGCGGATGCTCGCCGGCCGGACGCGGAGCACGCTCGATGCTTGAGCAACCACCCGTCGACACCCGAGTCCCGCTCCTCGCTGCTCGCGGCATCACGCAGCGGTTCGGCTCGCTCATCGCCAACGACCACGTCGACCTCGACCTGTTCGGCGGCGAGGTCCATGCGGTGCTCGGCGAGAACGGCGCCGGCAAGAGCACGTTGATGAAGGTGCTGTACGGCATCAACCATCCCGACGAGGGCGAGATCCGCATCGACGGCGAACTCGTCGAGATCGGCTCGCCGATCGACGCCCGCCGCTACGGCATCGGCATGGTGTTCCAGGACCTGCGCCTCGTCCCGGCCTTCACCGTGCTCGAGAACATCGAACTGTCGACCGGAGCGGGCCGTCTGCGACCGGCCGCCGCTCGGGCCCGGGTGATCGAGGCGGCCGACCGGCTCGGTCTGCCGGTCGACCCCGATGCGCTGGTGCGCAACCTCACCCTGTCGCAGCGCCAGATCGTCGAACTCGTCCGGGTGCTGATCGCCGAGTCGCGGATCGTCATCCTCGACGAGCCGACGAGCGCGCTCGCTCCGCAGGAGGTCGACGCCCTGCTCGAGCGTGATCGACCGGCTCCGGCACGGACGGGCTCGCGATCGCGATCATCACGCACAAGCTCCGTGAGACCCGCGCGATCGCCGACCGGGTGACGGTGCTGCGCGGCGGACGCATGGTCGTCGGCGGCGATGCACCCGTCGTCGCTCACCGACCCCGAACTCATCGAGCGGATGGTCGGCAAGAGCGTGCCGCCGCTGCCCGCCGAACGCGGACCCCGCGGCACGCTGTCGGGTCTCGTCGTCAACGGCGTGTCGGTGCGCAGCCACCGATGGCCGCATGGCCGTCCGCGACGCCACGTTCGAGGTTCGCACCGGCGAGATCATGGGCGTCGCCGGCGTGTCGGGCAACGGTCAGACGGAGCTGCTCGAAGCGGTGCTCGGGCCTGCGGCCACTCGTGAGCGGCGAGGTGCACATCGCCGGTGACAGTCATCGGGCGGGCGCAGCCGATCGTCGCACTGCGGCGCCGGAGCGATCGACGTTCCGGAGGATCCGGTCGGCCGACGCCGTCATCCCCGGGCTGTCGGTGCTCGCAACACCTCGTGCTCGACGGTCGCCCGCTGCCCAAGCGTGGTCTCGGCGTCGACTGGGGCGAGGTCCGGCGCACGTACGCCGACGAGCCCGTCGCGCAAGCGGCTGTCGATGGCCGACCTCGGCCGCCGGGTCGATTCGCTGTCGGGCGGCAACGTCCAGCGGGTGATGCTGACGAGGGCGTTCACCGCCGAACGACGTCACGCTGCTCGTCGCTGCGTACCCGAGCCGCGGGCTCGACATCGCCTCGGTTCGCGAGACGCAGAAGCTGCTGCTCGAACGCCGGGCCGCCGGGGCCGCGGTGCTGATGGTGTCCGAGGATCTCGACGAGTTGCTGATGGTCGCCGACCGGATCGTCGTGCTGCACGACGGCCACGTCGCCGGCATCGTCGACGCCGTCGGCGCCGACCGCCAACAGATCGGACAGCTGATGCTCGAAGGTGCCGACCACGCCGAACCGGTGACGGAGCCGGCCGCATGAGCGCCGTCTCCGACCCCGACGCGACCGTCGGCGATCTCGCGGTCGCCACCGACGCCATCGTCGGCGACGCGCCGTCGGCGACGACCCCGACGCGCCGGACGCATCCGACGGCGGGCCGTCGTGGACCGAGGCCGCATGGCTGCGGGGAGTCGTCCGCTGGACCGTGTCGATCGGCTGCGCGTTCCTGATCTACGCGGCGTTCCTCCTCGCCAAGGGCGCCGACCCCGTCGAGGCGCTGCAAGGCCATGTGGGAGTCGGCGTTCGGCGACGCCACCGGACTCGGCGAGACGCTGATCCGGACGGCCCCGCTCCTGCTCGGTGCGCTCGCCGTGGTGATCCCGGCCCGTGCCGGTCTGTTCAACATCGGCGGACAGGGTCAGATGGTGTTCGGGGCGATCGGCGCGACGTCGATGTCGTTCGCCCTCGACGGAAGCCTGCCGCAGCCGGTCACCCTGCTGCTGATGGCGCTCGCCGGCGATGGCCGGCGGGGCGCTGTGGGCCGCCGTCCCCGCCGTGCTGCGGCTGACGACCGGCGCCAACGAGGCGATCACGTCGCTGCTGCTGAACTACGTCGCCGGCCTCGTGCTCACCTGGCTCGTGTTCGAACGGTGGAAGGACCCGGCCTCGCTCGGCCAGGCGTACTCCGAGGAGCTCGACGCCCGGAGCCGCCTGCCGATCATGTGGGGCGAGCGCGTGCACATCGGCATCCTCATCGCGGTCGTCGCCGCGTTCGATCGTGTGGTCGTGCTGCGCTCGACGACGTGGGGCTTCAAGCTCGGCGTGCTCGGCGGGAACCCCGAAGCCGCCCGATCGCGCCGGGTTCCGGGTCAGCGACCTCGCGGTGGTGGCGATGCTCGTCGGCGGTGCACTCGCCGGGCTCGCCGGCATGGTCGAGCTCAGCGGCGTCGAGGCCCGTCTGCGGCCCGAGATGCTCGTCGGCTACGGGTACATCGCGTTCCTCGCCTCGTGGCTCGCCCGACACGATCCGCTCAAGGCGATGGTGTCGTCGCTCGCCCTCGCGGCGATCGCCGTCGGCGGCTTCGGTCTGAAGATCAGTGCCGGGCTGTCCGGTGCCGCCGTCAACGTCCTGATGGCGCTTGATCCTGCTCGCCGTGCTCGGGTTCGCCCAGAAGAAGGAAGCCTGATGCTCGAAGCAGTCCTGACCGGCGCCGTCGCCGGCGGAACGTCGATCCTGTTCCCGGTCGTCGGCGAGACGTTCGCCGAACGATCCGGCGTCATCAACCTCGGCACCGAGGGCTCGATGCTCGCCGGTGCGCTCACCGCCTACATCGTCGGCATCGAGTCGGGCAGCGTCTGGCTCGGCGCGTTCGCCGGTGCGGTCGCCGGCGCGCTGCTCGCGCTGGTCCATGCGTTCATGGTGCTGACCCGCGGCGCCAACCAGATCGCCTCCGGCCTCGTCGTCACGTTCCTCGGCATCGGGCTCACCGCGCTGTTCGGGCAGGACTACGTCGGCCAGGGCGTCAACGCGTTCGCCGCCGTGCCGATCCCGGTGCTGTCGGACATCCCGTTCTTCGGCCCGATCCTGTTCGACCACGACCCGCTCACGTATCTGGCGATCCTGTCCGGTCCGCTCGGCCTGGCTGGCTGCTCTACCGCACCCGGTTCGGGCTGATGGTCCGCTCCGCCGGTGAGCGCCCCGAGGTGCTCGTCGCCTACGGCATGTCGGCCACGAAGATCCGCTACATCGCGACGCTGCTCGGCGGTGCGATGGCCGGCCTCGGCGGCGCCCAGCTGTCGACCGCCTTCACGCTGCAACTGGTCCGAGAACATGACGGTCGGGCGTGGCTTCGTCGCCGTGTCGCTCGTGATCTTCGCCGCCTGGAACCCGATGAAGGCGATCATCGGCGCCTACCTGTTCAGCGGCGCGATCGCACTGCAGCTGTACCTCCAGGCCAACGGCACCGACATCTCGCAGTACCTGCTGCAGGCGGTGCCGTACCTCGACGGTGATCGTGATCCTCGCCGCTGCTCAGCCGCCGGCGAGCCAACGAGGCTCCCGAGTCGCTCAGCCGGGTCTTCTGACCCGGCTCGACGCCGACCATCCCGCACCCACCGCCATCCATCCACCCAATCCAACCGCAGCTGAACCAACCCCCACGGAGGAACCAATGACCACCCGACGTACCCGAGCACTCGTGCTCCCCGCAGCTGCTCGCGCTGGCCATCGTGGCCGCCGCGTGCGGATCCGACGAGGCCAGCGATACGGCAGCGACGAGCACCGACGCCGCGGCCGGGAGTCGACGCCCGCCGACGGCAGCGCAGCGCCCGAGGGCACCGGTGGCGGGGAGGCCACCGGAGCGGTCGACACCGTCGGCTTCATCTTCGTCGGCCCGAAGGACGACTTCGGCTACAACCAGGCCGCCTACGAGGGCAGCACTCGCGGTGCAGGAAGCGTTCCCCGACATCACCGTGTTGCAGGCCGAGAACGTTCCCGAGACGGCCGAGTCCGAAGCCGTGATGCAGGGCATGATCGACGACGGCGCCGACCTCATCTTCGCCACCAGCTACGGGCATCTCGAGTTCGCCGCGAACCTCGCCGCCGTCGAACCCCGAGGTCGTCTTCGTCCACCAGGGCGGTCTCGAAACCGAGCCGCTCGACAACCTCGGCACCTACTTCGGCACCGTGTACGAGCCCGTGTACACCGCCGGCATCGCCGCCGGCCAGGTCAGCGAGACCGGCAAGCTCGGCTACGTCTACGCGTTCCCGATCCCGCAGACGCTCGCCAACATCAACGCCTTCACGCTCGGCGCACAGTCGGTCAACCCCGACATCGAGACCATCGCCGTGTCGACCGGCAGCTGGTGCGACCCGGCGCTCCAGGCCCAGGCCGCCCAGAGCCTGCTCGACGAGGGTGTCGACGTGATCACCCAGCACCAGGACTGCACCAAGACGATCGTCGAAGCGACCGAGGCGGCCGGTGCCTACTCGGTCGGCTACCACGCCGATGCCTCCGAACTCGCCCCGAACGGCTGGATCACCGGTTCGGAATGGGACTGGGCCGACATGTACATCGACATCGTCCAGACCGTGATCGACGGCGGGTTCGCAGCGAGCGACTACAACGGCGACTTCCGGGTCGGCCTGCAGACCGGCGACAACCCGTTCATCCAGTCGGCCTTCGGCTCGATGGTGACGCCGGAGACGATCGCGCTGATCGACGCCGCCAAGGAGTCGTTCATCGCCGGAGGATCGCCGTTCACCGGACCCGGTCGTCAACCAGGACGGCGACACGGTGTGGGCCGAGGGTGAGACAGCCGACCTACGCCGACATCGAGCAGATGGACTTCTTCGTCGCAGGGCGTCGTCGGGTCGACCGGCTGAGCGTCTGCATCACGACGTCGACATCGAGATGCCGTGTTCATCTCGAGGTGACGCCGTCACCGTCCGGAACATCGGCCCCGCCGTCGTGCTCGTGCACGGCGTCGGGGTCGGGCCGGAGTCGTTCGCCGAGACGGCGAGCGCTCTGACGGCGACCGGGCGGCGGGTCCATCGAGTCGTCCGTCGCGGCTACGGCCCCGGTCGACTCGCCCTGAACCCGGACATGAAGGTCCTGAGTCTCGACGCTCAGGTCGATCTGATCATCGAGGACGTCATGCAACGAGAGGAGCAACCCACCGTGTGGGTCGGAGTCAGCGGAGGTGCGACGCTCGGCGTTGATCGCCGCGTGCCGTCGGCCGGCGGTGATCCGCGGTGCCGTGCTGCACGAACCTCTCATCGGAACGAGGGCTGCCGCCTTGCACGACGGGGTACAGGCGGCAGCCGCTCGACTCGCGGCCGGTCAGCTCGACCCGGTCGATCGTCGAGTCGAGTGCCGCCGAGTTCGTCGCCGGGCTGGTCGGCCCCGCGAGTTGGGAAGCGCTCGGAGTCGTCGGCAGGGCGTTGGTCGTCGAGCGCGCGCACGCTCGTCGGCGCGGAGGTGCCGAACTTCGCCACCTTCGAGGCCGACCGAGCGGCCGACGATCTCGACGTTCCGGTGGTGATCACCGTCGGCGAGCGGTCGCCGGCGCCGCGCCACGAGGCGGCCGAGCGCGCCGCCGAACTGCTCGGCGGCACGTGTCGAGGTGATGGCCGGCATCGGTCACCTCCCCCAGATCGAAGCGCCCGACGCGTTCGCCGATCTGATCGGAAGCTTCGCGTGACCGTCGATCCGGACTGCTCCGGCACCGTGACCGGCAACCCGAGCGTGCGTGGCCTCGTGGCCGACACCACGCCGTACCCGTGGCCGTACGACGCGGCGCTGTCCCGGCCGCGCATCGCCCTGATCGTGCTCGGCTGGAACGACGAATGGTGGGCGCACTGCCACGAGCCCGGCCGCCGCGGCCGAGGCCGATCGTCCGTCTCGCCGCCGCGGTCGACCACGGTGATCACCGTCGACCAGCTCGCCCGCCGGCCGTCCACGGACCGCCCGACGCGACGCCGGCCGATGGATCGCGCCCCGACTTCGCCGGCGCGCGATCGTCGACGGCGGCCGGCGTCGACGGATTCTTCGGCGGGCCGCTCGACACGGTTCTGCGCGCGGCAGCGCTGCGACCTGTTGCTGCTCGTCGGACTCGGCCTCGAAGCGACCGTGCACTCGACGATGCGCAGCGCGAACGACCGCGGCTACGAGTGTCTGCTCGTCGTCGACGCCTGCGCGCCACTCGATCCCGACCTCGTCGCCGCCGGCGATCTCGATGGTCGAGATGTCCGGCGGCATCTTCGGCGCCGTCGGCACGACCGCACCCGTCCTGGCCGCGCTCGCCGCGCCACGCCTGACCCGATTCCTGACTTCTCCGAGAGACCAGAGAACACCGATGACCATCCGACGACTGCCCAACGCGACACCGAGCGACCGAACACGACCATCGAGGTCGTCTTCGCCGCGATCGAGGCAGACCCCTACACGTGGCCGTACGACGGCGTGATCGACCCGAGCCGCACCGCCCTGATCAACATCGACTGGCAGACCGACTTCTGCGGCCCCGGCGGCTACGTCGACGCGATGGGCTACGACCTGAACCTCACGCGCGCCGGACTCGAACCGACGGCCCGGGTCCTCGCGGCGGCGCGCGCGGTCGGGCATGATGGTCATCCACACCCGCGAGGGCCACGAACCCGACCTGTCCGACCTGCCGCCGAACAAGCTGTGGCGTTCTCGAGCGCATCGGCGCCGGCATCGGCGACGCCGGACCGTGCGGCCGCATCCTGGTGCGCGGAGAGACCGGCTGGGAGATCGTGCCCGAGGTGGCCCCGATCCCCGGCGAGCCGATCATCGACAAGCCGGGCAAGGGCGCGTTCTACGCGACGCAGCTCGACCTGGTGCTGCGCACCGCCGGCATCACCCACATCATCCTCACCGGGATCACGACCGACGTGTGCGTGCACACGACGATGCGCGAGGCGAACGACCGCGGGCTACGAGTGCCTGCTGCTGAGCGACTGCACCGGCGCGACCGACCCGGGCAACTACGAGGCCGCGCTGAAGATGGTCACGATGCAGGGCGGGGTGTTCGGCGCAGTTGCCATCGTCGGACGCGCTGCTCGCGTCCTCGAACGCGTGAGCGACGACCGTCGAGCACGAGCGCGACCTGCCGCGTCACCGTCGCCGGGCTGCGTCGACGCCTACCGGTCGGGCGACCTCGTCGCCGTCGGAGGTCGATCGAGGCGACGCTCGAGCGGATCGCCGCGCACGGCGATCGCCGCGGTGTGGATCGGCGACATCGACGCCGATGCGATCCGCGATCGGGCCGCGACGGCGCCCGACCGGGCGGCTCGCTCGGCGGTGTACCGTTCGCGGTCAAGGACAACATCGACGTCGGCGGGCATGCCGACGACTGCGGCCTGCCCGGCGTTCTCGTACGTCGCCGCCGACGTCGGCGACGGCCGTCGACCGACTGACGGCGCCGGCGGCGTCGTGATCGGCAAGACCAACCTCGACCAGTTCGCCACCGGTCTCGTCGGCACGCGATCGCCGTACGGCATTCCGACCAACCCGTTCGACCCGCCGATCGTGCCGGGCGGATCGAGTTCGGGCTCGGGCGTCGCCGTCGCCGCCGGGCTCGTGCCGTTCGCGCTCGGCACCGACACCGCCGGCTCGGGCCGCATCCCGGCCGCGCTCGGCAACATCGTCGGCTGCAAGCCGACGCTCGGTCTGGTCAGCACGCGTCGGCGTCGTCCCGGCGTGCCGATCGCTCGACTGTGTGTCGGTCTTCGCGCTGACCGCGACGCGACGCGGCCCTCGTGCTCGGCGTGCTCGATCACGCCCGACGCGGACGACATCTACTCGCGGCCGTCTGGCGGCGCGCCGGCAACGCGACGCGGCTGCCGCGACCGACGATCGTGACGATCGGCGTGCCGGACGAGTCGGTGCTCGCCACGCTGTGACGCCGGAGATCGCCGACGCGTTCGCCCGGCACACTCGACGAGTTGGCGAAACTCGGTGTCGACTTGCGCGAGGTCGATCTCGGCCCGCTTCCTCGCCGCCGGCGCCCTGCTGTACGACGGACCGTGGCTCGCCGAACGCCATGCCGCCGTCGGCCGGTTCATCGAGCAGCATCCCGACGACGTCCACCCGATCACCCGCTCGATCATCCTCGGCGCGCGTCGCTTCAATGCGGCGGACGCGTTCGCCGCCGAGTACCGGCGGCGTGAGCTCGCGATCGACGGCCGCCGACGACGTGGCGTCGACGTCGATGCGATCGTCGTGCCGTCGGTGCCGACCGATCCCGACGCTCGAGAGGTCGCGGCCGATCCGATCGGGGTCAACGCGCGACTCGGACAGTTCTCGACGTTCGTCAACCTGCTCGATCTGTGCGCCGTCGCAGTGCCGGGCGGCATGCTGGCGTCGGGCTTCCCGGTCGGCTTCACCCTGATCGCGCCGGCGCTGCTCGGACCGGTTCCTGCTCGTCGCTCGCCGACGAGTACCAACGGATGGTCGACCGACCGCTCGGTGCGCTCGACGTCACGATCGATGCCACCAGCGACGTCACCGGCGTGGCGACCGCGATCGGCGACCACGGTGCCGTTGGCCGTCGTCGGTGCGCATCTCAGCGGCCAACCCCTCAACGATCAACTCGTGTCACGCGGGGCGACCGCTCGCCGCACGGACCGTCGACGGCCTCGTGCTACCGACTCGTCGCGCTCGCCGAACACGGCGCCGCCGAAGCCGGGACTGTTCCGGGTGTCAGGCGCCGACCGGAAGGCGGCGCGGCGATCGAGGTCGAGGTGTGGGACGTTCCGATCGCGCAGTTCGGGTCGTTCGTGGCCGGCGTGCCTGCGCCACTCGCGATCGGCAAGGTGGAACTCGCGGACGGATCGTGGGTCAGCGGCTTCGTGTGCGAACCGGGCGGCCTGGAGCGGCGCCGAGGACATCACCCATCACGGTGGTTGGCGGGCCTACCTCGCCCGCCGCGGTTAGAACAGCACCCATTCGGTCTGGACGATGCGGGCACCATCGGCGCCGAGCACGACCAGCCGGACCGGTCCCGGTGCGAGTTCGTCGAACACGAAGCGGCCGAGTCGATCGGTCGACGACGAGTACACCGCGTCGGCTCCGACCAGTTCCACCGTGGTTTCCGACGGTGGGACGAGCTGTCCGATCAGCCGGCGGGTCCCGTTCTCGACGACCATCACCTCGATCTCCACCCCCGGCGCCCGGAACGTGACCTGCCGATCGGTGTCCTCGGATCGCACCCCGGTCGAGTTCCCGGGCCGAGTCGAACACCAACTCGGCGAGCTCGGTGTCGATCGTGCGCCAGGTGAACGCGGCGCGGGCTCCTTCGAGCACGTGCTCTGGCACCGGATCGTCGGCATCGAGCGCCCGAGCGACGAGTTCGGCGAGTTCGTCGTCGGACATCACGGCGAACTCGTCCTCCGTTCCGTTCGATGCCGATCCGTTCGAAGGCGGCGTGCTCATTCCGTCGTCTCCTTTCGGTGGGGGCGTCTGCGACGGGTCGTCGAGCCCGGGGGAGAGCAGTTTGCGGAGCTTCGCGAGTGTGCGTTCTCGGCTCGGGCCGATGCTCCCGATCGGTCGGCCGATCATCTCGGCGATCGTCGCGTAGTCGAGCGGCGGCACCGTGCACAGCAAGCGTAGGAACTCCTGGTCGGCCGGCGACAGCTTGGCGAAGGCCTGCATCACCCGACCGAGCGTGTCGTCGTCGGTGACGAGCTCCTCGAGGCTCGACGCCGTGTTGTCGGTCCGTTCGGGCACGTCTCCGACGCTGAGGGTGCGGGCCTGCTTCTTCGAGACCCGCAGCGCTTCGTTCCGGGTCGTCGTCGCCAGCCATGCCGCCAGCCGCTCGGGATCGCGGATGCGATCGCAGTTCTCGGCGAGCCGCAACCACACGGTCTGCACGACGTCGTCGGTGAGCGCACCGAGGCGATAGCCGCGAGCGATCGACCACACGAGTCCACCGAATCGCCCGACGAGTTCGTCCCATGCCCGCTGGTCGCCGTCGATGACTCGTCGGAGCAGCGGCCCGACGTCCATTGGCGCGGAGTGTACGACACGCAGCTGATCGGTGCGTCGGTCGATGGTCGGCGCCTGCATGCTCACGTCTCTCCAGAGCATCCGGATCGCGCTCGGTGATACGCGATCGCGTCGGGAATCACCTTCAGAAGACCCGATTGACGACGACGCCGTAGTCGGGCAGGCGGAACAGCCCAGGTGTCCGGATCAGCTTGTCGACGGCCTGGCTCGCGGTGCAGTCGTCGAGCTCGACGAGTTCGGCGAGCGCGCCCACCACCGCCGGGGTGGAGAACGACGTGCCGCTCCACATCGCCCACCCCGCGAAGTGGTCGATGTCCGGAACCGAGTCGGGCACGATCGGCTCGTAGGCCCCGTCGAAGTGTCGTCGAAGAACTGGCTCACGAGATCTTCCCCGGGCGCGCACGCGTCGACCCACGGCCCGTGGTTCGAGAACGGCGACGGACCGCACGCGCCGATCGAGCCGACCGACAGCACCTCGGGCATCGCCGGCCGGGAACTTCTTGCGACAACGACCGTCGTTGCCGGCCGCAGCAACGACGACGGCACCCTCGGCGACGAGCGCCCGGATCCAGAATGCGATCATCGGTGGCTCGATGTCGCCGTCGTAGTAGCCGCTGAACGACAGGTTGAGGATCAGCTTGGTCTTGTCGGAGACCGCATCGAACACTCGCTCCAGCGCGGCGGAGATGTCGGCTTCGTCACCGTCGCCGTCGTTGTGGATCACGCCTTCGCACATGATCTCCACGGTCGGCGATGCTCGCTCGATGATCGTGCGGATGAACGTGGTGTGACCGGCGGCGATGTCGAGGTAGGCGTCGGCGTTGAGGTCCGGGGTCTCGCGCAGCGGGGTACCGATTCCGGTGAAGTCGATCTCGAACAGCTCCGGCGGGCCGTCGACCGGCACGCCGGTGTCGAGGATCGCGACGGTGGCGCGACCCGGACCCTTCTGTCGGGTGATCGACGTGGGGTCGGCTGTCCGTCGGGCGCGCGGTGTTCGAGTTGCCGAACCGCATCGGGTCGGCGCCGTACGCCGATCCGAAGCGCATCGGATCGGCACTGAACGCGGACCCGAATCGCATCGGATCGGCGGTGAGCGAACCGACCCGGAACACGGTGTTGGGCAACAGCACCGCGCGCGTCGCGGCCGTCGTTCACCCGCCGGAGCACGTCGGTGACCTCGATGTCCGGATCGAAACGGACACGGAGGTACCCGGATCGAGTGGCCTGGCGACGGTCGAGGTCGTCGGCGTCGAGGTCGATGCCCGCGACCTTGCGCAGCTCGTCGAGCACACGCTCCGGCGCCGACTGGTCGCCGCCGAATCGCACGATGTCGACGATCGCCTGCCCGGCGCGGTACTCCGCCGGTCCGTGCGGCGAGAGCGCGACGCGGCAGGCGCGGCCGACCCTTCTCGTCCAGGAATGGTTGCTTCGGACGGCCAACCGAGTTCTTCATGAGTCTCCTCGTCGCGTGATCACGCCATCAAGAGCACTTGAGCGCGCCCCGGATACGGGCAATATTGTCGCACGTGCCCGAGCCGATGATCGACGAAGCGTTGTCGGCCGCCCACGCTGCGTTGTCGGCTCGACAGCGTTCTCCGACCGAGGCGCTCGCCGCCGCCGAGGCGATCGTCGCTCGCGACGACATCTCCGACGTCGCCCGGCTCGTCGGGTTGTGGGCGATCGGGCTCGCCGAACGCGAACTGAGCCGCCTCGAGGACGCCGAGACCCACCTGCGCGACGCGATCCTGCTCGGCGAACAGATCGGTGCCGACACCCTGGTCGGGCAGGTCGGCAGCGCGCTGACGGTCGTGCTCGCCGCACGCGGCAAGCTGGACGAGGCGCTCGCCGTGGCGGCGACGGCTCGGCCGCTGGTTCCGCGAGTCGGAGCGGGCCGACCTCGAAATGCGGCGGGGGCTCGTGCTCGAGCAGATGGGCCGGTTCGACGACGCACTCGAGGCGTACACCGCGGCCCTTTCGATCGTCGGGGCGAGCGATGACCCGGTCCTCGAGGCGCGGCTCCGGTGCAATCGCTCCGTGGTGTACGCCTTCCAGGGCCGGATCGACGAAGCGCTCGACGACGCGCTCGTGGCCGAGCGACTGGCGGTCGAGCACGGGCAGTACTTCCTCGCCGGAGGAGCGGCGCACAATCACGCGTTCGCCGCCGGGCTCCAGGGCGACATCGTGACCGCGCTCGCTTCGTTCGCCCGCGCCGATGACCTCTACGCCCGGGTCGGTCATCCCGGTCGGATCGCCGGCGTGCTGGCATCGGACCGGTGCGAGCTGATGATCGCGGCCGGCTTGTTCGACGAGGCACGCGCGAACGCCGAGCTGGCGGTGCGATCGCTCGAGGACGTCGGCGACGTGAGCGACCTGGCCGAGGCTCGGCTCCTGCTGGCCCGTGCGTGTCTCGCCCAGGGCGACCTGGAGTCGGCGCACCGGGAGGCGCTGATCGCGCTCGACATGTTCTCCGACATCGGGTCGAGACGGCTGGGCGGCGATGGCGGAGTACATCGCCGTCAGCGCGCTCCAGGCCTCACCGTCGCTGCGGACGACCGACGCACTGGTCCAGGCCGGTGCGATCGCGGAGCGGCTCGAACGACTCGGGTGGACATCGGAGTCTGCGTCGGTGCGGGTGTCGGCGGCCGAGCTCGCCATCCAGCTACGGTGACACGGCATTCGCCCGCTCGCAGCTGCTCGTCACCGCCGCGGCGCGCGATCGCGGCAGACCGGATCGGCGCGCCAGCGCCTGGTTGGCCACCGCCATGCTGCGACGGTCGGAGCTCGATCGCGCCGGCGCCCGACGCGCCGTCACCGCCGGGCTCGATGTGCTCGCGCGTCACCAGGCCACGCTCGGGGCGACCGACCTGCGGGTCGGTGCGACCACACACGCGCGGAAGCTGGCGACGCTCGGCCTCGAGCATCGCACTCGAGTCGGGTCGGCCACGCGACGTGCTCGCGTGGGCCGAACGGGTCCGAGCCAACGCGCTCGCGATCGCACCGGTTCGTCCACCGGCCGACTCACCGCTGACCGCCGCGCTGC
Organism: Ilumatobacteraceae bacterium; assembly: GCA_963746285.1. Taxonomy (GTDB): domain Bacteria; phylum Actinomycetota; class Acidimicrobiia; order Acidimicrobiales; family Ilumatobacteraceae; genus Sva-07. Next base: position 46,273 of record CAVVAO010000022.1, read on the forward strand.
GAGAACTGCGCCGGCAGCGAGTCGAACTCGACGAGGCCCGACGGGCGCTCGCCGTCGACCGCCAGCAGGAACTCGCGGTGCGCGCGGATGGAAGCGACGGTGCGCGACCTCGCGCGGACCGACTCGGGGCGGACGCAACCGATCGCCGGCGATTCTCGGTCGAACTCGCTGATGTCGCGTCTCGGCCACGATCGCCAACTCGTCGAGTACGTCGAGGTCGATGGCGCACTGGCGGCGGTCGTCGTCTCGGCCGCGCCGGTGTACGTTGCGGCGCCTCGGCACGTTCGCGCGACGGTCGCCTCCGCTGCTCGACGGGTCCCTCTTCGCCCTGACCCGTCTCGCTCGGGCAGGTGGCTCCGAGGCATCTCGCGGCAGCGTCGCTGGCCTCGCTGCGCGAGAGCCTCGACGCGCTCGACGCACTGTTGGTGCGGCCCGCTGCGGCTTGCCGCGCGCCGCGATCGTCATCGTGCCGACCGGAGTGCTCCACAACATGCCGTGGGGTGGTCTTCCGAGCCTGATGAGCCGTCCGATCTCGGTCGCGACGAGTGCGACCCGATGGTCACCGCCGCCGGCGCGATCGGATCCGGGCGCCTCGGTCGGACTGATCACCGGTCCGGATCTGTCGGCCGCGTCGACGGAGTTGGCGCTGGTCGCCGCGGCGTACCGTTCGGCGGAGGCCCTTGCCGGCGACGAGGCGTCGGTCGCGGCGTCACTCGCCCTGCTCGACCGGGCGACGACCGCCCACATCGCGTGCCACGGCCACTTCCGGCGCGACAGCCCGATGTTCTCCTCGCTCGCGATGGCCGATGGACCGCTCACGGTGTACGACATCGAGAGCCTCGTCGTCGCCACCCTCGCTCGTCGTCCTGCCGGCGTGCAACGCGGGGAGCGCCTCGGTCACCGTCGGCGACGAGCTGATCGGCACCGCCAGCGCGCTGCTCGGCACCGGCGTCGGCAGCGTGATCGCCCCGGTCACGGTCGTCAACGACGTCGTCGACGGTCGAGGTGATGGCTGCGTTCCACCGCCACCTCGCCATCGGCCGCTCGCCGAGCGGGGCGCTCGCCGACACCCGGGTCGAGATCGCCGGCCGCGGCGACCCGGCCGCGCTCGCCTCCGCGCTGTCGTTCCTCTGCCTCGAGTAGCCCGATTCCCGAAATTGGTGCCGTCGTAGCGGTCTGCGCACATCGCGCAATTTCGGGAAGGGGCTCGGGAACGGCGGTCAGGGTCGGTGGAGGGGGTCGCGGCCGTTCCAGCGGCCGGACGATCCGTAGGGCTCGAAGCGGGCGAACAGCTCTTCGGAGTACCAGTGCTCGGCGCGGGTGCGACGGACGACCTCGACATGGTCGGGCATCGAGTACGCGAAGCGTCGCGCCGCCTCGATCGACTCCCACAGACTGAAGGTCGCCAATCGCCCGACTGGTGCTTCGCCGATGCCGACGACGTCGATCAGGCCGTCGGCTCGGTGCAGTTCGTCGTCGACCACCCGACCGGCGCGTCCGAACGTGCGCCAGACCGATGGGCGGACGTCGGCGCGGGTGACGATCGGCGATCGGCCCCGTCGCGGCGCCGGGCACGAGCCCGTCCAGTGGGTCGACGCCCCGCCAGGTGCCGTGTCCGCCGAGCGAACCGGAGCCGGACGTGCCACGCCTCGTCGAGGATCGGTGCTCCAGCGCCGGCCGATCGCGCTCGTCGCGAGGAACGCGTCGAGCGCGGCGTCGTCGTCCCACACGGCGAACAGCGCCGTGCGGCGAGGGTCGACGCCCGGGCCGGTGTCGGAACCCCGCCCGGTGCCGAGCAGCCGCCAGAACACGAGGCCCGGGACGCGGGCGAGTCGGAGCCGGTCGGTGCCGAGACGGGCCATCGCCAGCGGGCGCCATCCACGGCGACTCGCGCACCAGATGGAACGAGGCGATCCGATCCATCGTCGCCCATGATGCCAGGCCGATCGCGCCGGCGGGCCGATCCGTCGTCGATCGGTCATGCTGTGAGGCGATGGAGCTGAGCACCGCCGCGGGAGTCGATCGTCACCGCGGTCGTCGGGTACCTGCTCGGCTCGATCCCGGTCGCGAACCTCGTCGCCCGTCGTCGGTCGCGGATCGACCTGCGCGCCGTCGGTGACCGCAACCCCGGGCTACTGGAACGCGAAGGAGACGCTCGGTCGGCGCGCGGCAGTGCCGGTGTTCATCGGCGACGTCGCCAAGGGTACGGCGGCCGCGCTCGTCGGACTGGCGCTCGCCAACCCGGGCGTGTGGGGGCTGACGTACGTCGGAACGGGCGCGGCGATGGTCGGCCACGCGTTCCCGTTGTTCGCACGGTTCCGCGGCGGGCGCAGCGTGCTCACGTTCGTCGGCGGTGCGGCTGTCTTCGCCCCGATCCCGGTGCTGATCAGCGTGCTCGTGCTGCTCGTCGTGTTCGCCGTCACGAAGTCGTTCGCGCTGGGGTGCGAGGCCGGGTTCGTCGTGCTCCCGTTCGTCGACGCTCGTGGTGCAGGGGCCGTATCGGACGGCCGCGATGGGGGTACTGATGACGTTCATCGGGTTGCGATTCCTGATGGCCTCGCTCGGCGACCGATCGCCAGCGGCCGTCGTTAGCCTGGGGTCGGTGACCGTCGCCAGCGATCTGTTCCCCACGCTCGACAACACGTTCGTTCGCGAGCTCGCCGGCCTCTACGAACCGTGGCAGGCCGCTCCGTCGTCGGCCCCCGAGCTGCTGGTGCTCAACGAGCCGTTGGCCGACGAGCTCGGCCTCGACGCCGACGCGCTGCGGACGCCGGAAGGTGTCGCACTGCTCGTCGGCAACGAGGTGCCCGGTCGACGCCACACCGGTCGCGATGGCCTACGCCGGGCACCAGTTCGGCGGCTTCTCGCCGCGCCTCGGCGACGGTCGGGCGCTGCTGCTCGGCGAACTCGTCGACGGCCGGGCGATCGCCGTGACCTGCACCTCAAGGGGTCGGGCCGCACCCCGTTCGCCCGCGGCGGCGACGGCAAGGCCGCCGTCGGACCGATGCTGCGCGAGTACGTGATCAGCGAGGCGATGCACGCGCTCGGCATCCCGACGACCCGATCGCTCGCGGTGGTCGCCACGGGCGATCCGGTCGCCCGCGAGACGCTGCTGCCCGGGGCGATCCTCGTGCGCGTCGCCGCCAGCCATCTGCGCGTCGGAACGTTCCAGTACGCGGCGGGCCACGACGACGTCGGCCTGCTGCAGCGGCTCGCCGACTACGCGATCGCCCGCCACTACCCGGACGTCGGTCGACGCCGCCGAACCCGTACGTCGCGTTCTTCGAGGCGGTCTCGGACGCGCAGGCCGCGCTGATCGCCCGCTGGATGAACGTCGGATTCATCCACGGCGTGATGAACACCGACAACATGACGATCTCCGGCGAGACGATCGACTACGGCCCGTGCGCGTTCATGGACGCCTACGACCCGGCGACCGTGTTCAGCTCCATCGACCACGGCGGTCGGTACGCCTACGGCAACCAGCCGCAGATCGCCCAGTGGAACCTCGCCCGCCTGGCCGAGACGCTCCTGCCGCTGTTCGACCCCGACCTCGACACGGCGGTCGCGATCGCGACGCACGATGCTGCAGGCGTTCCCCGACCGCTACCTCGGGTACTGGAGCGCCGGGGTGCTCGCCAAGCTCGGGCTCGCCGCGGACGCCGCCGACGGCGCCGAACTCGCCGACGACCTGCTCGCGCTGATGCACGCGAATCGTGTCGACTTCACCGGATGCTTCCGGGCGCTGTCGGCGGCGGTGCGGGGCGATCGAGAGCCGGTCCGCCTGCTGTTCGTCGATCTCGCCGCGATCGATGCGTGGCTCGATCGATGGCTCGCCCAGGTGCGTCCGTCGTCGGCCGACCCGGCCGCGACTGCGGACGCGATGGACCTCGTGAACCCGATCTACATCCCGCGCAACCACCTGGTCGAAGAGGCGCTCGCGGCCGCGACCGCCGGCGACCTCGGCCCGTTCCGGCAACTGGTCGACGTGCTCGACGCGACCGTTCGACGAGCGAGCCGGGCTCGAGGCGTACGCCCGCCCGGCCGGCGACGGGTTCGGCGACTACCAGACCTTCTGCGGCACCTGACCTGATCGACCTGTTCGTCGGTCAGACGAGCTGGTTCAGAGCGTCTTCGGGTAGTAGCCGCCGACCTCGACGATCTCGACGTCGGAACGGAAGTCGGACTCGAACGGCCAGTCGGCCTCCTCGCCCTCGACCGGGCGCCTGCGCCCAGCGGCCGTAGTCGCCGCCGACACGCTCGTTGCCGACGAGCGACCACGCCTGGCGCTTGTACGTCCAGTTGTCGGGCTGCAGTCGGTGGCATTCGACGAAGTGGGCGATCGCGCGCGTCGCGCTCGCCGGCCGCGCCACAGGTGGTTGGCGAGTTCGAAGTGGGCCGCTCCCTCCGACATCCCGGCCGAACGCGGCTGCGATCGGGCGACGACCTCGTCGGGCGCTGAGCGCGAACTCGCTGGCCGGCGCCGTTGGCGCGCCCAATCGCGGATCGCGTCGGCGTAGGTCGCGCGGTCCTGCCCGGACAGGAGCACGCCCCACTGTCCGGCGCCGTCCTCGGGCGGCTTCGGGGCGTTCGGGGCTCGGCCGAACTTCGGCAGCGCGGTCATCATCTCCTTCGGCATGTCGGCGCGCGGGCTCGGCCAACCCGGTTCGGGCGGGCGGACGATCACGCCGTCCTCGTCGATCCAGATCACGTTCGGGATGTTGACCACACCGAAGAGCGCATCGAGCTGGTGCGTCGGATCGAGCAGCGACGGGTGATCGGGCGCGGCGGCCTCGATGAAGCGGCGCGACGCCTCGGGGCCGGACAGCTCGAGCGAGACGGTGACGATCTCGACGCCGAGCGGATGGAGTTCAGTACGGAGCGCCTGCCAACCTGGCAGATCGAACGCACAGCCTCAATACGGGCGCCCAGGAGACGATCACGACCTTCTGGCCGCGCAGCGACGAGAGGGCGAAGGGGTTGCCGTCGAGGTCGTCGAGGACCAGTTCGGGCGCCTGCGCCGAGACGAGCGCCCGGCCACCGAACGACTCCGGTCCGATCGCCCACAGGCCCGCGTCGGCGTCGTGCACGATCGCCATGCCGAGCCGTTCGGCCGTCGCGGTGACGTCGAACGTCGTCGGTGCCGCCGAGCGGGACGCACACGTCGGCCTTGCAGGCACCTTCGGGCTTGATCACCCATCCGGTGCCCTCCGCGAACGCTTCCGGACCGATGTCGAGCGACTCGAGGATCATCGCGGCAACCTACACACTCTCGTTCGGCCACACTTGGCCGGGCACCGTCAGCTGGCCGCCTGGGACGACGGGGCGGTGACGTTCGCGGTGAGCGCACGGATGCGGGCGTGGACGAATTCGACGATCTCACCGTCGCTCATCGAGGCGCCGCGCCGAACCGCGGTGGCGAACTCGGCAGGGCGCATCTCGTCGCGAAGCTGCTCGACCAGGGTGTCGATCCGCTCGGCGTCGGACGCCTCGAACGGCAGCGCGTACGCGGCGCCGATCGCGGCGAGCGCACCGTGCAGCGTTGCCGCCGCGACGTTGTCGTCCGAGCTGTACGAGGATGCCGAACACGTGCCGCAACGAGAGCCACTGGTTCGCCCAGTCGCCGCCGCGGAACCACATGTCGATGACGTCGGCGAACCGGGCGAGCGCCGACAGCGACGACCCGTGCCGCGCCTCGAGCGACAGCACCTCGGTGAGCGCGAACGCCTGCACCCAGCGGTTGCCCTGCCGCGCCGGCGACCTCGGCCGAGCGCTGCAGGTGCTCCGCAGCTGCCGTCGGATCGCTCCCCTCGAGCGACAATCCGAGCGCGTACCACGCCTGCGCGAGCGCCGTCGGCGACGCGCACCGACGCGCTGCGTCGAGTGCCTGTTCGGCGAACAGCGAGGCCACGCGCGGGATCGCCGACGCTGGTGCACGCCACCGAACGCATGTAGAGCGCATGGGCGAGCCGGGCCGGCGAGCCGTCGCCGGCGTCGTCGAGCATGCGGTCGATCCACTGCTGGGCGATCTCGGCTTCGCCGCGGTAGAACCACGAGTTGCCGAGCACCCGTTCGGCGAGGCCGGACGAGCCGACGTCCAGCCGGGCCGAGGCCGCGATCGGCCATGTCGGCGTACTCGATCGCTGCGGCGAGGTCGCCGCGCACGAACCGCCCGTAGCCGACGGTGGCGAGCACGACCGGCGCGCGGGGCGAATCGTCGAATCCCGGCATCGCGATGACGTCGTCGGCCCACGAGATCACCTCGGCGCGCATCGAGCGGAAGGAGTACTCGCGCAGGGCCGCGACCAGGCGAGCGCACCGCTCCACGTCGGCCTGCTCCAAGAAGTACGAGAACGCGGCGCGCAGGTTGCCGAACTCGTGGTCGAGTCGCGCCGCCGCCGTCGGCCTCGTCGGCGCCCGCCATCGCCTCGGACGACTCGCTCGGCCAGCTCGAGGTACCACGCCGAGTGTCGTTCGGCGACGGCGGCCCGTTCCGACGAGCGCAGTTCGGCGCGTCCGAATTCGCGCAGCGGTTCGAGGATCCGGTACCGGCCGGCGCCGATGTCGGCCGGTTGGACCATCGACTTGTCGACGAGCGCGGCGAGCACGCGCGCCGCCGACGACTTGTCGAGCGACTCGTCCGTGCAGATCGCCTCGACGGCGTCGAGACCGAACGGACCGGCGAACACCGAGACCCGGGCGAACAGGATCTGCTCCGTCGCCGTTCAGCAGGTTGTACGACCAGGCGACCAACTCGCTGAGGGTCTGGTGGCGCTCGGATCGGCCGACCTGTGCGTGGTCGAGGAGGTCGAACCGCTCGCGGAGTCGCTCGGCGAGCGCGGCCGGGCTGATCGCGCCGGACCGCGCCGCGGCGAGTTCGATCGCGAGCGGGAGACCGTCGACGCGGCGGACGATCTCGGCGACCGCCGCCGCGTTGTCGGCGTCGAGGACGAACGTCGGGTTCGAGGCGACCGCGCCGCTCGATGAACATCCGGACCGCCGGAACCTTGGCCAGTTCGGCGGTCGCCATCGCGTTCGTGGCGACGGCGAGCGGCTCGACCCGTCGGACGTGTTCGCCGGGCAGACCGAGCACTTCCCGGCTCGTGGCCAGCACGGTCAGATCGGGACACGCCGCCAGCAGCCGTTCGACGAGGTGGGCCACGACGACGCGCAGGTGCTCGCAGTTGTCGAGCACGAGCAGTGCGCCTCGGCCGCGCAGGTACTCGACGAGCGTCTCCTCGACGCTGAGGTACTGACGCTGGTGGACGTCGATCGCGGTCGCCACGGATGCGACGGTCGAGAGCGGGTCGTGCACCGGCGCGAGCTCGACCACGTAGACCTCGCCGACCGCGCTCGTCCCACAGGTCGGCCGCGACCCGCATGCGCGAGGCGGGTCTTGCCGACGCCACCCGGCGCCGACGAGGGTGACGAGCCGATGCTCACCGAGGTGGCGGACGAGCCCGGCCAGATCGGCGCTGCGGCCGACAGCGGGGTCGACCTCGGCGGGCAGCCGCCGCGATCGACGGCCGGTCGAGCGGCACCGGCGACGACGAGCAGGGCCGGGTCGGAATCGAGGATGCGGGTCTCGAGCTCGCGGATCGCGGCCGGGGGATCGAGACCCAGCTCGTCGCGCAGGATGCTGCGGAAGGTCGCGATCCGGCGGAGCGCGTCGGGCGAACGACCGCTCCGATGGAGGGCGACGGCGAGCTCGTGCCACGGTCGCTCGCGCAGCGGATGTTCCGCCACGAGCGCTTCGAGGTCGGCCACGATCGTGCGGTCCTCGCCGAGCGCGAGCCGGGCCGACGAGCATCTCCTCCCGTGCGACGGCGCGCAGCTCCTCGAGCCGTGACACATCGGCTCGGGCCCATTCGCGATCGGCGAACTCCGCGTACGGCGGCGCCGGAGAAGCACGAGAGGGCTCGCTCGTTCGCCTCGATCAGCGCCGCCGGAGCGACGTCGGCTGCGGGCACCGAGCCGGTTCGCCTCGAACCGCCACGCGTCGACGGCCGATTCGTCGACCTCCAGCGCGTACCCGGGTGGGCGGGCGACGATGCGCGCGTCCGGGTGCAGCACCTTGCGCAGCCGGCTGATGTTGCTCTGCAGCACGGCACCCGGGATCGGCGGGTTGATCGTCTCCCCAGAGCTCCTCCTCGAGTCGATCGGTCGAGACGACCCCACCGTGCGCCGCGACCAGCATCGCCAGGATCTGACGCGGCTTCGGACCACCGATCGCCACCGGTTCGCATCCGCGACGGACTTCGACGCTGCCGAGAACGCGGAATGTCGAGCGTCTCGTTCATCCTGGTCCAGTCTTGCAAACCCGCTTGCAACGCGCTTGCAACGGCGTCCTGGGCGATCGCATCGCCGTGCAAGCGCAGCTGGAAGGCAGCGGGCGCACGATCGACATCGAGACGCGAACCCGTCGTATCTCGTCCACACGATCGGCGTCAGGAGCCAACATGACCACGACCACCACGACCACCAGCACCACCCCCCGTCCAGCCGACCACGTCGCGACCGCCACGCCGAACCCGAACAAGGCGCTGTGGGAGAAGGGTGACTTCACCCGGATCGCCGACACCATGCGGGCGAGCGGCGAGGCACTCGTCGCGCGCATCGGCGTCGACGGCCGGCCTCGACGTCCTCGATCTCGGCTGCGGCGACGGCACCACGGCGATCCCGTCGGCGCAGGCCGGGCGCGAACGTCCGTGGCGTCGACATCGCCACCAACCTCGTCGCCGCCGGCACCCGCCGCGCCGAGCAGCTCGGGCTTGACCAACTGCACGTTCGAGGAGGGCGACGCGTCGAACCTCGCCGACGTCGACGACGACTCGTTCGATCTCGTCGTGTCGATCTTCGGCGCGATGTTCGCGCCCCGCCCGTTCGACACCGCCGCCGAGATGGTGCGCGTCACCAAGCCGGGCGGGCGGATCGTGATGGGCAACTGGATCCCCGGCGACCCGACGCTCGTCGCCCAGATCCTGCGGATCAGCGGCTCGTACTCGCCGCCGCCGCCGGAGGGCTTCGTCAGCCCGGTCACGTGGGGTGTCGAGGAGCACGTGCACGAGCGCTTCGACGCGGCCGGCATCGCCAGCGACCGGATCACGTGCGAGCGCGACACGTACGTGTTCGACTTCGACGGCACGCCCGACGGAGTTCGTCGCGCGTGTTCCGCGACTTCTACGGACCGACGATGAATGCGTTCGCCGCCGCCGAGGCGAACGGCCGTGCCGCGCGAGCTGCAGGCCGAGCTCGAGGAGCTGTTCGAGGCGCAGAACACGAGCACCGAGCCGGGCCGCACCGTGATCCCGGCGACGTTCCTCCGTGTCACCGTCCAGACCTGACGGCGGCAGACGTCGGCGGCGGGCGTGACCGAGCCGCTGCGGTCAGTGCAGCGGTCATCAGGTTGCGGACGCGTCCCGACGCGATCGAGCCGACCACGGCGGCGGCGGACACGACGAGCACGCTCACGCCCGGCCACGACACCAGCCGGTCGTCACCGATCCGTCGACGAGCGCCGCGATCATCCCGCCGGCGGCCGCGACGTAGCCGACTCCCGCGATCCGGACGAGCACCCGTTCGACGAAGGTGAGTTCCGGATCGTGTTCGATCGCCGACGATGTCGCACCGTCGGTGCGCATCGTCTGCTCGACCCAGCGCACCGGCGACGTGACGGCGAAGACCAGCGCCGGAACCCAGACGAGGACGATCGCCGCCAGCCAGATCCCCTGGGTCGCATCGATCCCGTCGCCGAGCCCGGTCCCGGCGACGACGGCGTCGCCTGCGTAGATCGCGATCGCCGAGGTGAGCAACGCCAGCAACGTCTTGACGTAGCGCAGGACGATCCCCTGGAGCCGGAGCACGTGCCTCGCCATCCCGTACTCGATCTTGGCGACCTCGTCGACCAGCGGGCGCGAGGCCGATGCCGCGAGCTCGAGCAGCGCACTCGCTCGCGCCCGATCGTCGTTGTCGGAGCCACGGCCCGAGGCCGTAGATGCCGATCTGTCGATCGATGCGGGTTCGCGACGCCTCGTTGGCCGGAACGAGGAGTTCGACCATCGGAGGGTCGTGCCGGGCCCGATCGAGGTCCGCGGCCGAAGCGCCGTCGAGTTCGTCGGACGGGAGGCGCAGCGATGTGAGCGTGAAGCGAGGCGTGAACGTCTCGCTCCGGGTGTCACCGAAGTGGTTGGCGTAGAAGTAGAACCGGGTCAGGTCGCGGAACAGCAACCACATCGCCATCCCGGGAGCGACCAGCACGGCACCGACCGCGACGACGAGAAATCCGTCCATCGCCTGGAGATCGCCGATCACGAGCGACCGGATGATGCCGGAGATCGAGTCACGGGCGACCACCGGCAGCACCACGAGCAGCCCGGCACCGGAGAGCACCGCCAGGGCGATTCGATGCAGCGTCGAGAGTCGAACCTCGCACCGCTGCACGAACGCTCGAGCTGCGGCGCGCTCGTCTCCGGTCAACGCGACGGCCGGATCGAGCGCGTCTTCCATGCTCCGACCGAGTATTGCGCCTCGCTCGATCATCGGGTCCGGATGCTCCCGATGGGCGGGCAGCGCCGCCGTTCATCCGTAGCGCCGGCCGCGCCACACCTGCCGGTCGGCTCGGATGATTCCACGTCCGATCGCGACCGCAGCGAGCCCATCGGCCAGCGGGCTGAGCCAGTACGCGAGATCGATCCGGTCGTACGCCCGACGGGTGCCGACGAGCGTGCCGAGACGAGCGATCGCCAGGACCACGTCGATGGCGTCGCCGTTGCGGGTCACCAGCCGTGGGATCGGCAGCACCTGCGCCAGCACGACGACCAGCAGATCGGCCAGCTGTCGCGGAGCGACGGTCGATGCCGGGGAGTGCGAGCGAGCGACCCCAGCCGCGCCACGTGTCGCCGAACGACTCGAACATCCGGACGGCGAGCAGGTCGCTGGCATCGAGGAAGCCGACCCGGGCGCCGTCTGCCGCCATCGCTCGCGCCGAGCGCGATGTCCTCGACGACCGCGCCGGCGACGTTCGACATCCCGCCACGGTCGAGGAACGCCTGGCGCGGGACGGCCATGCACTGACCGTTCGCCATCGTGCGATCCGGTCGAGCGCCGACCGCGCCCGGCGGGCCGAACCGGTAGACGAGCGTGGTCAGCATCGCGGCGTGCAGCCACCGGCTCGGTGCCGTCGGGCACTCGAACCGCCCGGCGACCGTGAGCAGGTCCAACCGATCGGCGCGCGCCCGGTCGACCAGCGCCGCGGGGAGCCGCGGGTCGGGCCGGGTGTCGGCATCGAGGGTGACGACCCAGTCGGTCGTCGGCGGCGAGCGAGGCCCTGCTGCAGCGCCCACGCCTTGCCCGCCCAGCCGTCGGGCAGCGGCTCGCCCGTCACGACTCGCGCGCCGAGCCGCGCGGCGAGCTCGGCGGTGTCGTCGGTCGACTGGTCGTCGACGACGATCACCTCGCTCACACCCGGCGCCCCGACGACCAGGTCGAGCAGCGGACCGATCCGATCCGCCTCGTCCCGCGCCGGAATCACCACCGAGATCGACGGGTCCGCCTCCGCCGGTTCGCAACCTGGTGCGTTCGGTGCCAGGCACCGACGCACCAGGTCGGCGCGACCGATCGGATCGGTGGCGGCTGTCGTGACGGCGCGGGAGAGTCGGGCGAGGGCGATCGCCGCCGCGGCGATCCGGGCGCCGAGCAGTGCGACCGCCGGACGCGCGTCGCACGATCGGCTCATGCGCCCGAGGTCGCTCGGCGACCATGTCGGCGACGATCCGCGCGCTCGAGGTGACGAGCGGCAGGCCACCACCGGGATGGCTCGAACCGCCGACCAGGTACAGGCCGTCGACCGGACCACGGTTGGCGGGGCGACGGAACGCCGCCCGCATCCCGTCCGACGACGTGCCGTAGATCGCGCCGCCCGGCGACCGGTATCGCTCCTCGATGTCGTGCGGCGTCATCGGCTCGATGAACTCGATCCGGCCGTCGAGGGAGACACCGTGCGCGGCGAGCCGATCGAGCACGACGGTCGCCGTACGCGTCGGCGTCGACGTCGACACCGGGCGGCGTGTTCACGAGCACGAACCAGTTCTCGCAACCGTCGGGCGCCTGCGTCGTATCGGTCACCGACGAGACGCAGGCGTAGATCGGTCGGGTCGCCGGCGAGTTCGCCACGCTCGATCGCGGCGAACTCGGCCGACCGAGTCGTCGGAGAACCACACGTTGTGATGGCGTCAAGCCCGGCGTCAGACCCGCGCACGCCGATGCACAGCGAGAAGCCGCTCGTCGATCGCTTCGCCCGACGCACCTTCCGCAGCATCGCCGGCTCGTCCAGCAGGTCGGCGTAGAGGTGCTCGGCATCGGTGTTCGCGACGACGATGTCGGCGTCGTGCCGCGTCCCGTCGGCGAGTTCGACACCCGTCACCCGTCCGTCGGCGACGTCGCGACTCGGCCGACCTCCGACCCCGTCTCGATCGACACCCCGGCAGCGCGACGCGACACGCTCGAGCGCCGCCCGCAGCGAGTCGAGCCCACCACGCGCGTACCAGCAGCCGAAGCGGGCCTCGATGTGCGGGATGCAGGCGAGCGTGGCCGGCGCGCGGAACGGCGACGAACCCGAGTAGGTCGCGTAGCGGCCGGCCCACTGCACCAGCCGGTCGTCGTCGAAGCAGCGACCGCGCCGATCGGTCGAGCGTCCGGAACGGATCGATCGCGGTCAGGTCGGTGGGCGATCGCATGCGCTTGGCCAGTGACAGCGGGTTCGACATCGGGCCGGCGAAGAACGTCCGCTCGGCGACGTCCCAGATCCGACGGCCGCGGTGGTCGAAGCGTCGCCACGCCGCGCCCGCCCCGTCGCTGAAGTCGTCGAAGGCCGTCGGCCGTCCGTTCCGCGATCGTCGAACACGTCGAGTTCGCTGCCGTCGCTCCAGTGGTACCGGAACTGGGGATCGAGGCGGACGAGGTCGACCTCGTCGGCGAGCGTCGTGCCGGCGACACGGAACAGCTCGTCGAACACGTGGGGCAGGGTGATGAGCGACGGTCCGATGTCGAACGTGTACCCGTCCCGGGTCAGCGTCGCGAGCTTGCCGCCGACCACGTCGTTGCGCTCGAAGACGGTGACGTCGTGCCCCGCCCGGCGAGTCGGATCGCCACCGCCAGCCGCCGACCCCACCGCCGATCACGACCACCCGCCCCGGCTCGACGATTCACGTTTGCGTCGCGTTTCGCGTCGGGCCGCAAGCGCGACGCAAACGGGGATGACGGGCCGGATGGACGTCACGGTCGGCGCCCAGGGTCCTCAGACGGCGGCGCCGGCGATCGGCAGCATCGCCGCGCCGCCGACGGCCGCGACCAGCGGGTCGCGGAAGTACCGGGCGAAGCCGACCGTCTCCATCACCGCCATGAACGCGTACTCGCCCGACCAGCGCCCGATCCGGCGAACGTTGCGCAACGGCGGTGCCTGACCCCAGCGTTCGCGAGGCTCGGTCGACGGGGAGGGTGCGTTCGAGGATCAGCATGACGCCGAGGCTGGTGACGAACCAGCCGACGAAGTTGGTGAGCCGGGATGCCTCGGTACGCGCCGATCCTCGACCCAGCGCCAGTAGCCCTCGCCGACCATCTGCGGGTCGAGGAACAGGTCCCAGGCGGTGAGCGCCGCGGCGCCGACGAGCACACGCGTGTCGTCGGCGACGATCGCGTCCCCGAGCGCGGCGTGGGCCGCCTCGCGTGCCGGCACCGCCATCGCGAACCAGGCGAGGGGCACGATCGCCGGCACACCGCCGACCTGGGGGCGGAGCGCGCCGGAGTACTCGTAGCGACCGAACGGAAGGCCGGTCCGCGTGCCGATCCGCTCGACGGCTGCGGTGGCGGCGGCGATCGCGACGGCGGCCGCACCCGTGCGACGCAGCCCCCAACGCCGAGCGGTGTTCGCCTTGGTGGTGGCGGCGAGCCCGACGACGACGACCGACGACAGCGCCCGACGCGCCGGCCCGCCCTTCGGCAGCAGCGGCGTGGCGATCATCGCCGCGGTGGTCGATCCCGACGCCGCCGCGATCAGGGCGATGGCCGTGCCACGCCGCGGCTCGTGTCAGCGCAACCGGCATGTCACCGGTTCTGCTGACACGAATCGGTCGCGTTCATGTCAGGAGAAGTCTGGCGACGACGGCAGCCTTCTCCCGAGTCGGCACGCTCGCACGCGACGCGAACACGTCGTACTGCTGCGCCTCGATCTTGTCGAGGATTCGGCCGTACAGGAGCCGCGCCGCACCGACGCACTTCGCCGACCGGTCCGGCAGCAGCGCGATGCCGATGTCGGCCGACGTGTACAGCTCGCGGCAGCGCTCGATCTCGAATCGCATCAGCTCGACGAACTCCGGCGTGACCCGGCGTTCCGTCAGGTCGACCCCGAACCGCGCACTGTCCTCCAGCGGGATGTACTGCGCGACCGCGGTCGAGGTCCTCGTCGATGTCGCGGAGGAAGTTGGTGAGCTGGAACGCGATGCCGAGGTCGCGGGCGTGCGGGAGCGCGACGTCGTAGTCGGTCGGTTCGAGGATCGGCAGCATCATCTCGCCGATCACCGCGGCCGAGCCGTCGACGTACACGAGCAGGTCGTCCCACGTGGCGTACGACTCGACGGTCAGGTCCATCGTCATCGAGGTGAGGAATCGGTCGGAACGCGTCGGTGTCGATGTCGAACGCCCGGACCGTGTGCACCACCGCCTTCAGCACCGGGTCGTCGGATCGGCCGGCGGCGAGGTCGACGAAGAACCGATCACCGAAGTCGGCCAGGGCGGCGGCGCGAACCTCGGTCGGGACGTCACGCCCGCCCTGGGACGGGATCTCGTCGACGATGTCGTCGGCGTAGCGGGCGAACGCGTACAGCGCGTGCACGTGGTGCTGCTTGACCTTCGGCAGCACCTTCGTCGACCAGTAGTACGTGGTGCCGTGGCGCTTGTTGAACTCGCGGCACAGCGCGTAGCTCTCGTCGAGGGTCACCGGGCCCGTCGGGCAGCAGGTGCGTCGTCGGCAGTGGCGGCGTCGCCGATCGCCACGGGAGTCGAACCATGTCAGCGCTTCGCCGCTTCGATGGCTCGGACGCGGCGTACTCGTCGACCCGGGCGGCGGCCAGCTTGCCCGACACGAGCACCATCGGAACCCCGACGCCCGGCAGCGTCGACGAGCCGGTGAACACGAGGCCCGGCACCTTGCGGTTCGACGTTGTTCGGCCGGAACGGTCCGGTCTGGAGGAACGTGTGCGCAAGGGCGAACGGCGTGCCCTGCTCCATTCCCATCCGCTCCCAGTCGGTCGGGTCGTAGATCCGCTCGACCACGACGTCGGTGGGGTAGCCGAGCGACGACGTGCGCCGGCGCAGGTCGTCGACGATCCGGTCGCGCTCGCGCGACCAGTCGATCGTGCCGCTCAGGTTCGGTGTCGGTTCGAGCACGTAGATGCTCGAACATCCCTCGGGGGCGAGCGACGGGTCGTCGAGGCTGTGCAGCGTGACGAGGATCGACGGGTCGGGCATGCGTACGCCGTCGTCGATGAGCGCCTTGAACGAGCCGTCCCAGTCGTGACCGAAGTGGATGTTGTGGTGGGTGGCGTCGGCGGGTGGCAGCCCGCGCACGCCGGCGACCCAGAGCAGGCACGACGGCGAGTACTTGCCGTTCCGCGCGACCCGCGGTGCGGTCACGTCGGGCAGCAACTCGCGGTACGCGACGGGCAGGTCGGCGTTGCAGACCACGACGTCGGCCGGCAGGTGTTCGCCGCCACCGAGTCTCGACACCGGTGACCCGGCCGCCCGACGCGCGGGTGATCGCCGTGACCGGCGCCGAGTACCGGATGTCGACACCGGCCTTCTCGACGGCGGCAGCCAGGCCCGACGCCATCATGTGCATGCCGCCCTCGGGCACGAACACGCCCTCGACCGAGTCCATGTACGTGATCACCGCGTAGAGCGCCAGGGCCTCGTAGGGGGCGAGCCCGGCGTACATCGACTGGAAGCTGAAGATGCGCTGCAGGCGCTCGTCGTCGAAGAACGACGCCACCTTCTTGCCGAGGTTGCCGAAGCCGCCGAGCTTGACCAGTTCGAGACCGGCCCGCCACGGCTTCAGCAGATCGAGCGGCGAGTCGAAGTTGGCGTCGATGAACGACCCCATCTCCACCCGGTAGAGCTGCTCCAACCAGTCACAGAAGCGCCCGAACGCCTCCGCTTCCTTCCCGTTCGAGAACTGGCGGATCTCCTCGGTCATCGCCTCGCGGCCGTGACGAACGAACAGCGTCGACCCGTCGGCGTACACCGCCCGGTACATCGGGTCGACCGGCTTGATCGTGATGAAATCGGCCATGTCGGCGCCGGCGGCGTTGAACGCGTCGGCGAGCAGGTTCGGCATCGTCAGCACGGTCGGCCCGTTGTCGAGACGGAACCCGTCGGCGATCACCATGCCGGCGCGTCCGCCGGGCGTGGCTTCGCGTTCGACGATCGTGATGTCGTGGCCACGGTTCGACAGGTGCGCGGCCGCAGACAGACCACCGAGACCCGCGCCGATGACGACGACGCGCATCAGACGTCCCGAGAACTCACGTACCGGGCGAGGGCGACGAGATCGGTCTTCGCCTCGTCGGTGATGTCGGCATGGCCGATCGCGTCGATGGCCGCTTCGGTCAGCGACGAGATGTGGCGCTTCGAGTTCGTCGAGGGCGCCGGTCTCGACGATCACCGCCTGGATCCGCTCGACGTTCGAGTCCGACAAACCCGGGTCGCCGACGAGATCGAGTACGTCGCGCTGGGTGCGGTCCGCGCGTGCGACGGCCCGGGCGAGCAAGGGTGTCGGCTTGCCCTCGATGAGGTCGCCGCCGACCGGCTTGCCGGTGACCGTGCTGTCGCCGAAGGCACCCATCACGTCGTCGCGCATCTGGAAGGCGTCGCCGAGCGGCAGGCCGTAGGCGCTCAGCTGTGGGAGCAGGGTGTCGGCCCGTTCCGGCGCCGCGAGCACCGCGCCGAGGTGCAACGGACGTTCGATCGTGTACTTGCCCGACTTGTAGCGGCAGATCCGTTCCGCCTTGACGAGGTCGCGCTCGCGCTGGACCGAACCGAGGATGTCGAGGTACTGGCCGATGTTGAGCTCGATGCGCAACTCGTTCCAGATTCGGATCGCCTCGACCGGCGCCGCCTCCATCAGCTGATCGGCGTAGACGAACGCGAGGTCGCCGACGAGGATCGCGACGCCCTCGCCGAATCGGCGCGACTCGCCGGTCCACCCCTGCCGCTCGTGGTTCGCGGCCGCGAGGGCGTGTGTCGTCGGCTGCCCTCGTCGGGTTGCCGCGTCGTCCATCACGTCGTCGTGGAACAACGCGAACGCGTGCATCAGTTCGAACGCAGCGCCCGCGTCGACGTCGACCGCGTCGTCGTCGCCGCCACCGGCACCGATGTACCCCAAGTGGCAGAACGCCGGCCGGAGTCGCTTGCCCCCGGACAACACGAGCCGGGCGATCTCGTCGATCGGGTGGGCGAGTTCGGGGTCGAGTGCCGCCCACCGGGCACGTTCGACAGCGAGCAGATCGGCAAGTCGCGCATCGACCCGGTCGGCGATGCGCCGAAGGGTCGGCGGTGGCGTCGCTGGCATCGTGCGGCTGAGACTAACGGGCCTGACGGGAGGCCATGGCTGGAGGCGCAGTTTCGCCCTCGACGGCAGCGTTGGCGGAGGCGACGGAGTTCACACGGTTCCTTTCGCTCCGAGCGAACCAAATGGATCACGTCGGCGGCGAAAAGTTCGGCGCTGGCCGCGCTGCCGTGCCGGCCGCCGGCCGTCCCGGACACATCTCCCGGGAGATCGGGATCCCGGCCCCATGTGGCCGGGACACCTCCCCGTTCATCCTGGTTCGGCACTCGACGACGACGTCGAGAGCGACACACGAACCGAGAAGGAAACACTCATGTATCGATCATCCCGATTCCTGCCAGCGCTCGCGACCGTGGCGTTGGCCGCCGCGCTCGGAGCGTGCGGCAGCGACGACTCGGCCGACGACGCGGCGGACGCTGCCACGCTGCCGCCGGCGGCATGCGACGCCTACAGCGCCATCGGCGCGGCGATGTTCGGCGATCCGTCGGCGATCGCCGACGCAGCCGTGACACTGGCCGCTGAAGCGCCGGAGGAGTTGCGCGACGCCGCGGCGACCTACGGCAACGCCTTCGCCGCGGCGCTCGACGGCGACGAGGCTGCGATGGAATCTCCCGAGTTCGTCGCCGCCGGCGAGCGGCTCGGCGCCGCCGCCTTCGAGACGTGCGACAGCGTCGAGCAACTCGATGTGAGCGGGCATCGACTTCGGCTTCGACGGGCTGCCCGACGAGATCGACGCCGGGCGCGTCGCGATTCGCTTCACCAACGACACGGCGGCCGACGAACAGCACGAGCTCGTGCTGATGAAGAAGGCCGACGGCGTCACGGAGACGGCCACCGAGCTGCTCGATCTCCCCGAGGAGGAGTTGATGAGCAAGGTGGTCCCCGTGGCCGTCGTGTTCGCCGACGAGCCGGGCGGTGAGAGCGCCGCGCTCGTCGATCTCGACCCCGGTTCGTACGTGGCGATCTGCATGATCCCGACCGGTGGCGACGGCCCGCCGCACGCGATGAACGGGATGATCGCGGACCTGGAGGTCGTCTGATGTCCGCGTAGCACAGTTCACCGGTGTCCGTCGGTCGCCGCGCCGCAACCGGGCGAGGCCGGCGCCACTCGTCGTCGGGCAGAGCCGGGTCTGGGCGTGGTGCGGAATCGGTGCCGGCGTGCTCGGACTGGTCGGGTTCTTCCTGGCCGGTGGAGTCGCGCGTCGACACCGACGCGCTCGCCGACAACCAGCTCGTCGCCGAGGCCGTGACCGACTCGGCGCCGTGGGTGTGGGCGTACCAGGTGGTCACGGTCGCCACCGCGATCCTCGTGGCGGTGTTCGCCGCCGGACTGTTCCGCAAGCTGTCACAGCAGGGCCCGGCGCAGAGCCTGTGCCCCATGCTGGCGGTGAGCGGCCTGCTCCTCGTGTCGGCGATGTCGCTCGTCGGTGGCGGGATCTGTACCGAGATGTTCTGGGGCCTCACCCGGGACACGGCGGAGCTCGACGCCGGACACCGTCGCCGCCCAGATGGCGATCTTCAACACCATGGGGTGGGTGTGGGCCGGCGCCGGCCTGGCCGCTGGAGCGGTGGCGGTCGCCGGACTCCGTCACGGCGCCGTGAGCCGGGCGTTGGGCATCGGCAGCGTCGTCGCGGCGGGGCTGATCGCCCTCACCAACGTGGTGCCGCTGCAGTACATGGCGCTGGTTCCCGGGGCCCTCTGGCTCATCGCCGCAGGCATCAGCTTCGTCCGGGCCGAGCAGTAACATCGCCCGGCGATCAGGATGAACGGAACCAGCGTCTCCCCGACCGCCACGGCGACCACGACGATCGACGCACGACGATCGACCACCGCGCGCCGGTGGTCGATCGTCGTGCTCGTCACGTCGTGGTCGCTGGCCGGGCTGGCGATCCTGCTCGTTCCGTTCACCGAACCGACGTGGCACGTCGGGCAGTGGTACGGGCTCGTCGACACCGCCGATGCGATCGTCTTCGGTGCGGTCGCGTGGGCGTTGCTCGCCCGGGGCCGTCATCCGGTGTCGTGGCTGGTGGCGCTGTGTGCGGTCGGCGGTGGCCTGGCGGCACTCGGCCTGCAGTGGTCGATGCTGGTGATGGCCCACCCGGATCTCCCGGAGCTCCCGTTCCTCCAGACCGCCCAGAACTGGGCATGGGTGCCGGGCACGTACGCGATGATCATCCTCGTTCCGGTCCTCGTGCGCCGCGAGCCGATGGCGGCCGCTCGAGCGGGCGTTCGTCGTGGTCGGGGCAGTCGCGATCACCGGGCTGACGCTGATGCGACTGACCGACCCGTATCCCGTGGCCGGACGGGCCGCACGCGACGCCGCTCGCGATCCGCAGCACGTGGTGGCTCGACGTGCTCGATCGAACGATCGAGACGCAGTTCCGGGTGGTGTGCGTGCTCGCGACGATCGCGACGGCCGACCTCGTGTGGCGGTGGGCCGGACAGACCCCCGCACAGCGGCGTGGCCTCGGATGGCTCGCCATCGCGAGCGGACTGATGACGGCGACGTTCATCCCGCTGGCACTGCCGCAGTCGTGGGTGGCCGACCTGCCCGACTGGTTGACGCCGGTCCTGCACCTCACGTCGCAGTTGTTCTTCCCGGCGGCGCTGCTCGTGGCGGTGCTGGGGCAGCGGATCCGCGGCCTCGAGTTCATCATCGGCCGAGCGACGCTGTGGGGTCTGCTCACCGGCGTGCTCGTCGCGGTGTACGTCGGGATCGTCGCGATCGGCGGTGCGCTGCTGCCCGACGTGGAGGGAGTCGTCGTCGCGGTGGCCACCGCCGCGGTCGCACTGCTGTTCATGCCCGTGCGCGGGAGCGCGCAGCGCCACATCGACGCACTCGTCCGCGGCGAGGGTGCGGACGCCGGCGCGAGCCTTCGCCGGCGTCGGTCGGCGCCTCGGGTCGGCCGTGGACGACACCGAACTGATCGTCGCGATGAGCGAGTCGGTGATGCACGCCCTCCGGCTCGGAGGTCTCGCCATCGAGGTCGACTGGCCGAGCGGCGCGCGCCGCCTGGCGTCGGTCGGCGAACTCAATCGTGACTCGACGAGTTCCGGCCGCTGGTCGTCGGCGGCGACATCGTCGGGCGGATGGTCGTGTCGGGCCGGCGCGGCGAGCTGCTCGACCGGTCGACATCCGAGTCGCTCGACGACCTCGCACCGGTCGTGGCGATCGTGGTGCAACTGGTGGCGCGCACGCGCGAGCTGAGCGAATCGCGAGCGCGGATCGCCGACGCCCGTGACGAGGAGCGCCGCACGCTGCGGCGCGAGCTGCACGACGGGTTCGGCCCCGCGCTCGCTGGCGTCGCCCTCGGGCTCCGCGCCGCGAACAACCTGCTGCCCGACTCGTCCTGCCGACGGCGCGATGCTCGTCGACCAGATGGCCGGCGAGATCGACGGGCTGGTGGAGGTCGTGCGCACGCTCGCCCGCGGGCTGGTTCCGCCGGTGCTCGACGAGTTGGGTCTCGTGCCGGCGATCGTCGATCTCGCCGAACGTCATCGGATCAGCGGGGACCTCGACGTCGTGGTCACCGCCGACGACGTCGTCGCCGGACACGCGCCGTGTCCGGCAAGCGGTCTACGGCATCGTCGCCGAAGCAGTGCGCAACGCGGTGCGGCACGCCGAGGCATCGTCGTGTGCGATCACGCTTGCACCGGCGCGACGACGCCATCGTCGTGACCGTCGACGACGACGGGATCGGCCTTCCCCAGCCACCGGTCAGCGGCGTCGGCCTGCGGTCGATGCGGGAACGGGCCGAGGGGATCGGTGCCGCGCTCACGGTCACGAACACCGGCCGAGGCACCTGTGTCGAGGTCCGGGTGCCGGTTCGGATCCATGCGGAAGCGGGCACTGGCATGACCGATCTCGGTCATCCGCGTGCTCGTCGTCGACGACCATCCGGTCTTCCGACTCGGCATGGTCGCGCTCCTCACGTCGATCGACGGGTTCGACGTCGTGGGCGAAGCGGCGACCGCCGACGAGGCCGTCGCCGTCGTCAGCGGCGCAGGTCGCCGGACGTGATCGTGATGGACCTGCACCTCGGCACGGGCTCGGGCATCGACGCGACCCGCCGGATCCTCGAGCGCAACCGACGATCGGTGTGCTCGCCGTGACGATGATGGACGACGACGACTCGGTGTTCGCGGCGATGCGCGCCGGCGCCCGCGGCTACCTGCTGAAGGGTGCAGCACCCGACGACATCGAGCGTGCGGTGCGGTCGGTGGCCAACGGCGACGTGATCCTCGGCCCGCAGATCGCCGCACAGGCGATCGGGTTCCTGTCGTCCGGGCAGTCGTCGGCCGTCGGTCGCGTTTCCCGAGCTGACGGTTCGCGAGCGCGAGATCCTCGACCTGGTCGCTCGTGGTCTCGACAACACCAGCGTGTCGAGGCGACTCGACCTCAGCCCGAAGACGATCCGCAACCATCTGTCGAACGTGTTCACCAAGCTGCAGGTCGCCGATCGCTCCCAGGCGATCATCCGCGCCCGGGACGCCGGCCTCGGCCAGACCTGATCGCTCATCGCTCGTGTGGCGCGCTGCAGGGTGATGAGCGAACGGCCCGGTAGTCGGTCGGTTCGCTCATCGCTCGTGGCGCGGGGTGTCGGCGGGGATCAGTCGGGATCGCCGCTGGCCGCCACTGCGTCGAGGTCGGCGGTGACCTGCTCGATGCGGAGCTGCGCGGTCGAGATCTTCGCCCGGCAGAGCTGGATCAGTTCCGACGCCCTGGCCACACGCTCCGCGAGATGGTCGACGTCGACGTCGGAGCCTTCGAGTTCCCGCAGGATGCCGTCGAGTTCGGCGAGGGCAGCGGCGTACCCGGGCTGGGTGTCGCCGGCGTTCGTTTCCTCGGTCATGTGGATGGTCCTTCGATCGGAGTGGCGTCGCGGACGGTGCTCGAGATCGAGCCGTCGAGGATGGTGGTGGTGATGGTGGCGCCCGATCGGCGACGTCGTCGATCGAGCGGATCACGCGTGCCGTCGGCTGGCGCGTGATCGACCAGCCGCGGGCGAGCTGCACGGCGGGATCGAGCGACGAGACCCGCGCCGCGAGCACGTCGAGACGGTCGGATGATCGCTGCAGCACCCGTGCCGAGCGTTCGGCGACCTGGACATCGATCGCGTCGAGGCGTCGAGTGCCGTCGGCGAGCACCGTCGGACCGGACCGAACGAGCCGGTCGACGCGCATCGACAGCCGCTCGTCGGAGCGTTCGACCGCCGCATGCGTCCGGCGGGCGATGCGGTGCGCCAGATCGGACAACTCCGTGGTGGCCGTGCCGAGCGCCTGTGCCGATCGGCGTTGGATCGCCGACCACGCCTCCTCGGTGCCGGCTCGGTAGGAGACGACCCGTTCGATCAGCGCTCCTGCGCACGCCGTCGGCGTCTTGAGGGCGGTGTGCGCGACCTCGTCGGCCACGCTGCGGTCGACCTCGTGGCCGAGCCCGGTGAGCACCGGCCGACCGGCCGCAGCGATCGTGCGGGCGATCAGCTCGGAGTCGAACACGGCGAGTTCGTTCTTCGCGCCGCCGCCACGGATGACGACGATCGCGTCGAGATCGTGGCGCCGGCCGAGTGTCCCGATGCCCGCCGCCACCATCGAGGCGGCGAACTCGCCCTGGACCCGCACGTCGCACACCGCACAGCTCGAAACCGAGCGCGCTCTGTTCGAGCTCGTGCCGGAAGTCGTGCCAGGCCGCCGTGCCGACGCTGGTGACCACGCCGATGCGCAGCGGAACCGGCGACAGGACGATGACGTCGGTTCCGGTCGAGCAGACCCTCGGCGACGAGCCGGCGGACCACCTCGTCACGGGACTGCGCGATGTCGCCCAGCGTGTACTTCGGGTCGATGCCCGGTCATCTTCAAACCGACCCGACCCGTCGGGGCGTAGTAGTCGAGGTAGCCGAAGACCCGGACCTTCATGCCGTCGGCGAGGCGCAGGCGGTGCTTCTGCAACATCGGGCGCAGCCGCATGCGCGCAGGGGCGAAGAACTGGACGTTGACGACGGCCGCGCCGTCGCCGGAGTCGTCGGCAAGGCTGAAGTAGGCGTGGTTGCCCCGGTCGCTCCAGCCGGTGATCTCGCCGCGCACCCAGATGCCGTCGCCGAAGCTGCGCTGGAACGACGAGTTGATCGCCTCGGCGAGTTCGCCGACGGTGTAGGTCGGGTTCGCGCCGTCGTCGAGTTCGTCGTCGCCGAAGTCGAACGCGGGCTGGCTCACGGCACCG
Organism: Ilumatobacteraceae bacterium; assembly: GCA_963746285.1. GTDB lineage: Bacteria > Actinomycetota > Acidimicrobiia > Acidimicrobiales > Ilumatobacteraceae > Sva-07. The sequence goes on from CAVVAO010000022.1 coordinate 70,111, forward strand.
ATTCAATCAGGGTCGCCCGAAACGCAGGCCACCGCCCGGGTCGCACGCGCACGGCCTCACGCACCGAGTGCACGAAGGGTGCCGCCCGGTGGCGTTTCGGTGTCGTCGAGTGTCCGACGCTGCCAGCTCGGACGTGTCGTCGGCTGAGAACAGCTGACCGTCGAGTGGCAGGCCGCGTTGGAGGCGCAACGCCTCGAGTTGGAGCAGCGGGCGTTCGAGCTGTCGGCGACGAGTGCCGGCGAGCTGGTCGAACGCCCGATCGACGCCGTCGAAGCGCTTCTTGACCGACTCGACCGCTTCGGCGTACTTGCGCCACTGCGCGCCGAACGTGCCGAGCAGCTTCAGGATCTCGTCGCTCGTCTGTTCGATCATGAAGTTGTCGAACGCCTGGCGGATCACGCCGAGGAAGGCGAACAGCGTGAGCGGCGAGCACAGCACGACCTGCTGGCCCATCGCCTCGTCGAGCAGACCCGGCGTCGTGCTCGTGGATGAAGCCGGTGAGCTGCTCGTTCGGGATGAACAGCAGCACGTAGTCGACCGAGGGCTGCTCGCTCTCGCCCGCGTAGTCGCGCTTGGCCAGCTCCTTGACCCGTAGCCGGACGTCGCTCAGGAAGCGCTTGAGGTGGACCTCGCGCTCGGCGTTCGTGTCGACCTCGAGGTAGCGCAGGTACGACGCCATCGGGAACTTGACGTCCATGTAGAGCGCGTGGCCCTTCGGCATCGGGAACGTGTAGTCGGGCCGACCGGTGCCGCCCTCGATCTGGGTCTGCTTGACGTAGTTGATGTTCTCGCGGAACCCGGCGAGCCGCAGCACGTCTTCGGCCATGCGCTCACCCCACTGGCCGCGCACCTGCGGGTTGGCGAGCGCCTCGCGCAGCGAACGGGTCGACTCGGCGAGGGTGTTGGCGACCTCGGCGTGCGCCTGGAGCGAACTGGTGACGCTGCCGAAGCTCTCGGCGCTGCTGCGCCCGAGCGTCGACACCATGTCGCTCAACTTCGTCAGCTCGCCGCGCATCTCGGCGTGGACCTGGTCGAGCCGGGCGTCGATCAGGTCCTTCTTGGACGACAGGTCGGCGTTCACCTGCTGGTGCACCTGCGCGGCGGTGGAGCCGAGCTGCTCGCGCTGCAGCACGGCGCTCTGCTGCAGGGCAGCGGTGACCGCGGCGTCGCGCTCGGCCGACGCCTGCTCGCGGACCTGCGCGATCGCGTCGTGCACGGCGGCGTCGATCGTGCCGCGCATCTCGGCGGCGGCGAGCATCCGCTCCTCGGCGGAACTGCCCGGACTGCTCGGCGACGCGCTGCTCGGCCCGGCGCGTGGCGGCCATGTAGGCCACCGCGGCCGCAGCGGCGGCGAGAAGGATGCCCAACAACATCGTGACGATCAACATTCACCACATGATGACGTAGGGGTGTATCAGTGCCGCGGATGCCGGTCGGCGCCGTTCCGCGAGGTGCCGGCTGCTCCGGTGCGGCCGGTATCGAGCGTGAGCCGTGGTTCACACGCCGTTCACATGGGCGCCGATCGCTCGACACGGTGCGTTCCTACCGTTGCCGCTCATGCGAGTCACCAAGAAGATCGTTCCGAAGAAGGTCGTCCCGAAGAAGACCGGCGCCGAAGAAGGCCAGCGCCATCCCCAAGCGCTTCTGAGCGCGCCGTCAGGTCCGACGCGTCAGAGTCAGCGGACGCGGTCGGAGCACCGCCTGGGTCTGGGTGACCTTGGCGACCAGTCGATCGCTCGTGGCGGACCTCGGTCTCGATCACGATCGTCGTCCCGCCGACGTGCAGCGGTGTCGAGGTCGCCGTCACGGTCCCGTCCGTCACGCCGCCGAGGAAGTTCGTCTTCGACTCGATCGTCGACGTTCCGGTCGCACCCTCGGGCAGGTTGTAGAACGCGCACGCACCACCCGCCGCGTCGGCGAGCGCCATCACGGCACCGCCGTGCAGCAGGCCCGCCGTCGTGCACAGGTCGGGCCGCCAGTCGAGCGTCAGCACGACCCGTTCGGGCGAACCCTCCGACGCCTCGATGCCGAGCAGCGCGCACAGCGGCATCGCGGATCGGATGAACTCGGTGTTCGACGTCGGTCATGGACGTTCTCCTTCGGCTCTCGTCGAATCGATTCATCGGAATGGGATGACGAAGCAGCGATCGGCGAGCGAACCCATCGCGTAGGTCTCGTAGTCGATGCCGAAGTCGCTGTACAGGTGACGACACGACTCGCTCCACGCCAGCGCCTCCGGCGACGACATGCGGTTGCACCACCTGCATCACGCCACCCTCGAACACCCGGTACTCCGCCCAGGTGCCCGGGAAGTCCTTCGTGCAGCCGATCTCGATCGACGGCACACCCGACCGGGCCATCGGCCGCACCCGGTGGCGATGGGTGTGGCCGGCGGCGTAGGCGATCACGTTCGTCCGCCGCACGCACAGATCGTCGAGCGCGTCGCTGCCGTCCGGGATGCAGACCGAAGTAGTCGTCGCTGCGGTTGCCGCCGGCGCCGGCCGATCCACTGCTGGTGGTGTCCCATCACGAACACCGGCGATCGGCGGTCGCCGCCGCGTGTTCGTCGAGCCATTCGATCTGCTCGTCGGTGATCATGCCCGGTCGTCGCGCCGGGGATCGCGGTGTCGAGCAGCGCCACGGTCAGACCCGGGCATCTCGATCCACTGGTCGCCGGCGTACGCGTCCTGGTGCTGGTACGAGTCGTGGTTGCCGCGCACGACCTTCAGCCGTTCGCCGAACGTCGGTGCGGTAGCAGGCCTCGAACGCGTCCCACTCCGTCGGTCGGTCCCCTCGGCGGACAGGTCACCCTTCACGATGACGGCCGCCGGGTCGATCGCCGCCATCTCGCGGGCCGCCGTGTGGTTCATCACCTCGGGATACGGCTCGGCGCCGGGTTCCGATCGGCGGATCGGGCCGTTCGGGTCGTCGTCGATCCTGCCGGCCTCGATCTCGCCGAAGTGCACGTCGTTCACGGTGGCGAAGCGACACAGCAGTTCGCCGGCGGGGCGGCGCAGCGTGCGGAACGAGCACGCCGAACAACTCGTGGTCGCTGTCGGCGGTCAGCCCGCCGACCCGGTGCACCGTCGATCGCCTCGTGGAGGACGGCAGAGTCGTCGGTGACGGTGGTGATGTCCATTCCGATGCCGGGTCGCGTTCGATCGTAGCGGCGGATCGGTCCGTGACGCCGGTCAGGTCCGCACGACGTAGGTGCTGCAGATCTTGTCCTGCCAGGTCTGCTTCTTGTCGTCCCACGCCGCCCACAGGTACCCGAGGTAGAGCACCTGCGCCGAGACGAAGCTGGCGAACAGCGATCGGCCGAGGGCCTTGCCGAACCCGACGGGCATCCCGTTGTCGGAGCGGACGAGCTTGATGCTCGTCATCCGCATGCCCCAGGTCTGGCCCTTGCCGAGCGCCCGCACGTAGATGAACATCACGAGCAGGACACCGACGAGGCCGAGCGCGACGGCACCGACGATCGGTCCCGCCTCCGGCTTGCCCGGCGGACAGACGAGTTCGAGCGTGTCGTCGAAGGAACGTTCGACCCACCGGCAATCGGCGAAGCCGCTCACCCCGATGGCGATCGCCGGGCCGACGAACACGAGCAGCACCAGCCCGTAGAGGATGCCGTCGAGCAGCCAGCTCGCGAATCGGATCCAGAAGCCGGCGAGTTCGCCCATCGGCGACGACACGTACGGCTGGTAGCCCGGCGGGAGGTTCGGCGCGTCGTGAGACGCGTAGCCACCGGGTGGCGGCGGAGGCGGCGACGGCGACGGATACGGCTGATAGCCGGGTGGCGGGGCGGGCGGCGTCGATGCCATCGACGGTGGACCCGACGGCACCCCGGGTGGGGGAGGGGGTGGTGGCATCTGCATACCCATGCCCTGAGTGTGTCAGAACGGATCGTTGCTGCTAGTGCCAAGGGCGGTCGCGACGGACCGCCACCGGACGCGCCCACCACCGGCCGCTGAACTTCCACGACCGGTCGCGGCTGACCGGCGTCGCGCACGGCCACGACCGGCCTCGGCCACAACACTTCCATGGCGGCGACGATCGCGACAGCTTCCTCGTCGGTCGGTGTCGGAGTCACCGACGCCGGCGTCGGAATGGAGACGGGATGCGGGCTCGGACACGGTCATGGCTCCATCTCGTCGTCGATCGACCAGCTTGCACGGGTCGGGCGGATCACGACCGTACCGGCGATGTTGTCGTGGAAGGTTCGGCGCTGCGAGTTGCCGAGCGCCATCAGGAATCCGATGAACAGGATCATCGAGACGAGCATCCGCACCACGTAGCGGGTACCGGCGTCGCCGGCGGGGATCAGTGTGTCCGTTGCGGGCATCGACCACCCGGGTCTTCGTGACTCGATTGCCGATCGACTGGCCCGGCTCGGACACGCCCTTGGCGTACAGCACGGTCGCGGCGCAGAAGCCGGCGAACAGCAGGATCGCGCCGAGCACGATCATCAGCCCGCCGGATCCGAGGGCGATCACGGCGATCCCGGGCAGGCAGAACACCGTCAGCACGACGATGTCGATCACGAGCCCGAGCAGACGCGCACCGAACGAAGCGAACGACGGCTGGAACGCGATGCCGTCGCCGACCTCGATGACGACGTCGGACGCGAGCGACGGACGGGTCGCGTCGGTCGGCACGGTCGTCGCGGTCGCCGACGGGGACGATCGGCGTCTGCTCGCCGAGGTCCAGGTCCTCGTGCAGTCGGTCGAGCAGGTCCTGCAGGTCGTCGTCGGGAGCGACCGAGCCGGGAGTCGTGCGTCGGCGGTGTCGGGATCGGGCGGCGCCTCGCCCTGTGGCGGAGTCGATCGGAGCGGTGGGAGCGGGCGGAGCAGTCGGCGTGACGGTCGGGAACGGCACCGCCGGCGATGCCACCGGTCGGGCGGGCGGCGACGCGGTCGGAGGCGGCGGTCGGTGGCGCGGGTGCGGCGGTGACGGCGGTGGTGGGCGGGGTCGCCGAGGGGCGGTGGGCGGCGGAGGCGGTGACGTGCGCCGGACGCGATCGGCGGTGGCGGCGGGGGCGGTGGCGGCGGCGACGCTGACGGACGGTGGCGGTGGTGGCGGCGTCGAGCGTCCGGACGCGACGGCGGTGGCGGCGGCGGCGCCGAGCGATGGTCGGTGGCGGCGGTGGCGGTGGCGGCGGACGCGGCAGCGTCCGACTGCGGCGGCAGCAGCGGGTCGATGCTCATCGGAGGACTTCATCGGGATCGTCGGCTCGCTCATCGGTGCCTGATCGTCAGAGCGGAACGTTGCCGTGCTTGCGTCGCGGGAGTTCCTCGCGCTTGGTCGACAGCATCCGCAGCCCGGCGACCAGCTTGCGGCGGGTCTCGGCCGGGTCGATCACGTCGTCGACGTAGCCCCGCTCGGCGGCGGCGTACGGGTTGGCGTACTTCTCGGTGTACTCCTGCACCAGCTCGGCGCGGCGGGCGATCGGGTCGGCGGCCTGCTGGAGCTCGCGGCGGTACACGATCTCGACCGCGCCCTGCGGGCCCATCACGGCCAGCTCGGCGGTCGGCCATGCGAAGGCGAGGTCGGCACCGATCGACTTCGAGTTCATCACGACGTACGCGCCGCCGTACGCCTTGCGGGTGATCACCTGGATGCGCGGCACGGTCGCCTCGCAGTAGGCGTAGAGCAGCTTGGCGCCGTGGCGGATGATGCCGCCGTACTCCTGGTCGACGCCGGGCAGGAAGCCGGGCACGTCGACGAACGTGATCAGCGGGATGTTGAACGAGTCGCACGTGCGCACGAACCGGGCCGCCTTCTCGGACGACTCGATGTCGAGCACGCCGGCGAGCATCTTGGGCTGGTTGCCGACGATGCCGACCGGTCGGCCGTCGATGCGGGAGAAGCCGCACACGATCGACTTGGCCCAGTGCGGGAAGTACTCGAAGAACTCGCCGTCGTCGACCACGTGGCGGATCACTTCGGTCATGTCGTAGGGCATGTTCGGGCTGGGCGGCAGGATGTCGCGCAGCTCGGGGCACAGCCGGTCGGGGTCGTCGCCGAGGTCTTCGATCGGCGGCTCCTCCAGGTTGTTCTGCGGCAGGAACGACAGCAGGAACCGCACGTCGTCGAGGCACGACTTCTCGTCGCCCGACACGAACGTGGCGACGCCGGACTTCGACGCGTGGCTCATGGCGCCGCCGAGCTCCTCGAGCGTGACGTCTTCGCCGGTCACCGTCTTCACCACGTCGGGGCCGGTGATGAACATGTGGCTCGACTCGCGGACCATGAAGATGAAGTCGGTCATCGCCGGCGAGTACACGGCGCCGCCGGCGCACGGTCCGAGGATCACCGAGATCTGCGGGATCACGCCGGACGACAGCACGTTGCGGTGGAAGATGCCGCCGTAGCTGGCGAGGCTGACCACGCCCTCCTGGATGCGGGCGCCGGCACCGTCGTTGAGACCGACGAGCGGAGCGCCGACCTTGAGCGCGAGGTCCATCAGCTTGTGGATCTTCTCGGCGAACACCTCGCCGAGGGCGCCACCGAACACGGTGAAGTCCTGCGAGAACACGAACACCTTGCGGCCCTCGACCGTGCCCCAGCCGGTGATCACACCGTCGGTGTAGGGCCGGTCCTCGAGGCCGGCGGCGTGTGCCCGGTGGCGGGCGAGGAGGTCGAGTTCGTGGAACGAGCCGTCGTCGAGGAAGTACTCGAGACGCTCGCGGGCGAGCATCTTGCCCTTTTCGTGCTGGCGGTCGACCGAGCGTTGCGAACCGGCGTGGAACGCCTGGTCCTGCCGCTGCTTGAGGTCGTCGAGTCTGTCCTGCATCGGCGTGGTCACGGCCGCGAACGCTACTTGTTGCGGCCGAACCCTCACGATCGACAACCTCGTGCACCGGGTCAGACCCGGAGTGCACCAGGTTGCCCGTGGTCCGCGAAGATGGGTGAGATGGCCCGACTCGCGCCGCGGACGAACCTGCGGATCGAACCGTTCGATCTTCCGCTGCAGCCGCCGATCGAACCGATGCTGGCCAAGCTCGCCCGCTCGATCCCCGACGGCGACGGCTGGCTGTACGAACCGAAGTGGGACGGGTTCCGCTGCATCGTGTTCCGCGAAGGTGATCGGATCGAGCTCTTCAGTCGCAAGCTGCGCCCGCTGACCCGCTACTTCCCCGAGCTGGTCGAGCCGCTCCTGCGAAGCGCTTCCGGCGCGATGCGTCGATCGACGGTGAGATCGTGGTCGCCGACACCGGCGGCAACGGGTTCGACTTCGATGCCTTGCTCCAGCGCATCCATCCCGGCGAAGTCGCGCATCGACCGGCTTGCCGCCGAGACACCGGCCGCGTTCGTCGCGTTCGACGTGCTCGCCGACGGTGACCGCTCCGTGCTCGACCAACCGATGTCGTCACGACGGCGACTCCTCGAGACGCTGATCGACCCCCAACGACACCGTGCACCTCACCCCGGCGAGCACCTCACGGGACGTCGCCGACGAGTGGTTCGGCCGGTTCGAGGGGGCCGGACTCGACGGCGTGATCGCGAAGCCGCTCGATGGCACGTACGAGCCGGGCAAGCGTTCGCTCGTCAAGGTCAAGCACGAGCGCACCGCCGACTGCGCCGTCGCCGGCTACCGGATCCACAAGGACGGCAACGGGGTCGGCTCGCTCCTGCTCGGTCTGTTCGACGACGACGGCGACATGCATTCGGTCGGCGTGGCCGCGGCGTTCAGCGTCGCCCGTCGTGCCGAGTTGCTGGCCGAGCTCGAACCGCGGACCCACGACGCGCTGGAGGGCCACCCGTGGCGGGAGTGGGCCGAATGGGATGGCGGCAGGACCGAGAGCGAGGATCCGAAGGCCAGCACCGGCGGGAGTCGATGGAACGCGGGCAAGGACCTGTCGTTCGTGCCGCTGCGCATGGGCCTCGTCGCCGAGGTGACGTTCGGGCAGTTGGAGAACCGTCGGTTCCGTCACGGCGTGAAGTTCCTGCGCTGGCGCCCGGACCGCACGCCGGAGAGCTGCCGCTACGACCAGCTCGACGTCGCCGAACCGGTCTCGTTCAGTTCGTTCATCGACCGCTGAAACGCAACGCCGGGTCAGGCACCGGCGTTGCGCAACGCCGGGGTCGACGCTCGGCGTTGTGGATCAGCCGGCGGCGGTGGTCGCCGGTGCGATGGTGACCACGACCGGCGGCGGGATCGTGATGTTCGTCGTCGGCGTCGACCCGTCGGCGTTGCGGATCACGAACGTCTGTGGATCGGTGTTCACGACACCGTTCGCCGTCGTGGCGTTGATCTGCACCCGCCAGGCTCCCGGGAACGGTGAGCGGGCAGACCCTCCGCCGCGAGGCGAACGGCGACCCCGGTCCCGGTCAGCGGAACCGGTTGCGTGATCGTGCCGACGTCGGGGTTCGGCGGTGCGGTGAACACGATCTCGAACTGGGAGAGGCCGGACTCAGGGGCGTCGACGTCGACTTCCATGCCGACGAGACCAGGCAGATCCGACGTGAGCTTCACCGTGATGTCGAGGTCGGCTTCGGCGACCTCGAACTGGCGATCGATGACGTAGCTGATGGCGTCGCCCGCGTCGGCGTTCGGCGGTGTCAGCGCGAGCATCCAGGCGCTCAGCGCCACGGCGAGGATGCCGATGGCGGCCTCGATGCCGAACGCTCGCCGCAGCCGATCGGCCATCGGCACGGTCATCTCGTCGGTCCGGGCCAGCCGATCGTTGACGAACTGGCGGGCCTTGATGGCGATGAAGAGCATCACTGCGACGGCGATGGTCTTGAGCAGGAGGACCCGACCGTGGCTCGACCCGAACAGGTCGCCGCCGTCGAGGCGAACGGTCTGGATCAGGCCGGTGACCACCGTGACGACGATCGCCAGGTTGGAGATGCGGCAGAAGCCCGCGAACGGCGTGGACGAGGTCTTCCTCGCCCGGCCCGGCGAGCACGACCCGGGCCAGCAGCACGACGCCACCGATCCAGATCGCCATCGCCAGGGCGTGGAGCGATGCCGGTCGCGATTCCGATCAGCGCGAGGTCGCCGCCGGTGCGGCTGAACCCGATCGTCACGACGGCCAGCGCGGGAATGCCCAGGCCGGCCATCTGCGTGGTGGGGTCGATCACCCGGTCGGGTCGGAACGCGACCCAGCCGGAACCGAGCACCAGGATGAGCCGAGCGATCGCCGCGATCCCCGGCGCGCCGGCGTCGAACAGATCCATCCAGTTCGCCGGGTTCAGGCCGCTGCCGAGCGAGCCGCCGGTGGCGGCGGCGGTCGCGGCCGCGACGTACAGCACGGTGCCGATGACGGCGACGATCCAGATCGGTGCGGATGAACTTGACGGCGACCAGGTACTCGACGCCTTCCGGCCACGCCGCGGCGATCGTCACGAGCGCCCCGAACAGGATCGCCACACCCAGGACCGAGATGAGACGACCGAGCCACAGCGGACCCTGCCCCGTCTCGGCGTCGGCCGGGCTGACCACCTCGGTCGACGTCGTGGTGACCGATCCGTCGACCGGCGTCGTCGTGGCACCGGCGATCGTGGTCACGGCCGCCGCGTCGGTCTCGGCGACCGTCGTCGTGGTCTCGATCGGGTCGCTCGACACGTTGAACGTGATGTTGCCGGAGCCGTTCGGTTCGCCGTCCGGGTCGCTGACCAGCCAGTTGGCGACGCACGTGCCCCTCGGCAGCGCGCGTCGGGACCTCGACCGTGACGCTCAGGTCGTCGTCGCCGACTTCGAGCCGCCCGAGCGACACGAGTTCGGTGTTGCACTCGAGCACGATCGTGTTCGCCTCGCCGAGTTCCTCGGAGAACACGATCGAGATCGCAGTCGGCGACGTGGCGACCGTCGAACCGTCGGCCGGATCGCGAGCTGACGACCGACGCCTCGGCATGGGCCGTTCCGGTCCCGAACATCGAACCGACAGCCGCGACGGCGAGCACGGCGAGGCCCAACTGGACGGCACGACGGGTCCGTCGTCGGAGGGGGCGCGCTGACGTCTGGCTCACAGTCGGCCCGAGGTTAGTGGTCGAGGTGCTGGTGAGAGGTGCCTGTCGGCCTCGGCGCACGCACTGCCGTCATCCGGGGAGCCGCACGCACGTCGGGGCGCCCATCGTGGTCACGAGGTCGTTGCGGCCCAGATTCAGCGACGCGATCAGGGTGGTGATCTCGCTCAGTTCGCCGTCGTCGCTCGTCACCGCGTGCGGCGAGATCGGTCCAGGCGCGCAGCCTGGTCCTCGTCGTTCGCGATGAGGGCGCGATGGTCGTCGTCGAGGTCGTCCGGCGGGTCGAGTTCACGGACCTGCTCGGCTTCGCCGGTCAGGATCGAACTCGCCTGCGTGGCGAACTCGGTGATCGTGATCCCGTCGGGTGGATCGGGCAGCGCGTCGAGTTGTGCCGCCGTGTCGGCGCAGATCGCCTCGAGTTCGGTCGACGTAGCTCGCCGGCGGTGGGTTCGTCGACTGCAGTGTCCGAACAGGCGGTGACGCCGACGACGGACGATCGCCGGCGACCGCGATCCTGGCGACGGTGATCCGGCGCGTTGTGGACCCACCGACTCCTGCGCGATGCGGCTCCCACCATGTCACGACTGTAGAGAACGTTCCCGCGTCCACGGCAGCACCTGGCGTCGGCCGCATCGGGCCGTCACATCCCATCGCTATCGTGGCCGCGATGGCCAACCAGTCGCTGTACCGCCGCTATCGGCCCCGACGATTCAGCGAGGTGAAGGGCCAGGACCACGTCGTCAAGGCGCTCCGCACCGCCGTGGCCGAAGGGCGCGAGGGCCAGGCGTATCTCTTCTCCGGTCCTCGCGGCACGGGCAAGACGACGTCGGCGCGCATCCTGGCCAAGGTGCTCAACTGCGAGCGCCCGGTCGACGGCGAGCCGTGCTGCGAGTGCGCGTCGTGCATCGCCGTCGAACGCGGGACGAGCTACGACGTCCACGAACTCGACGCGGCGAGCAACAACGGTGTCGACGCGATGCGCGACCTGATCGAGAAGGCCTCGCTCGGCACGCCGGGACGGCACAAGGTGTACATCCTCGACGAGGTGCACATGCTCTCGAAGGCGGCCGAGGCGGCGCTGCTCAAGACGCTCGAGGAACCGCCGCCGCACGTCGTGTTCGTGCTCGCGACGACCGACCCACAGAAGATGTCCGACACGATCCGGAGTCGTACCCAGCACCTCCAGTTCCACCTGCTCAACACCGACACGCTGAGCGAGCACGTGCGGTGGGTCGCCGCCGACGCCGGGCTCGACGTCAGCGAGGCCGCGGTCGAGCAGGTGCTCCGCCAGGGTGCCGGGTCGGCACGCGACGCGCTGTCGGCGCTCGAACTCGCGGCGACGGTGGGTGACGCCGGGCTCGAGACCGTTCCGCTCGACGAGTTCGTCGAGGCGATGATCGATCGTGACCCCGGCCGTGCGCTCACCATGGTGGCGCACGCGATCAGCATCGGTCGAGACCCCCGAACGCTGACCGAGGAACTGATCCGCTTCATGCGCAACGAGTTCCTGTGCCTGATGGCGCCCGAACTCGCCGAGGTGTCCGGCCAGCACATCGACGTGCTGACCGACCAGGCGAGTCGGGTCGGCGCGGCGAGCCTGGTGCGCGGCATCGAGCTGCTCGGCTCGTCGCTCACCGACATGCGCCACGCCCCCGACCCCAGGGTGCTGCTCGACGTCGCCGCCGTGCAGCTCACGGCCGACACGGTGGCGCCCGACCTCGCCGCGCTGCTGGCCCGTCTCCACCGACTCGAGGAGCAGGTCGCGGCCGGGATACCGGCGACGGCAGCCGGTCCGGCGTCGACCGTCGGCCGCAGCACCGGTCGTCGACGTCCGGGCCGCGCCGTGCTCGGCGGTCGGGCCCGAGTCGCCGAGACGACGGCCGCCGGCGGCGACGTCGGCTGGGTCTCAGCCGGCGCTCACGGCTGACGAGTCCGTGCCGTCCGACGCCCGTGACGACGCGGCGTGCCGGATCACCGGTTCCGCTCCGGCGCCGACGGCGTCGCCGGCGACGCGCCGTTGTCGAACGAACAGTGGGAGCAGACGGTCCGACCCGGGCCTGCGCGGCATGGCGCGGGCGGTGTACACCCCGGCCACGCTGCTGACGAGCACCGACGACACCGTCACGTTCTCGCTCCCGAACGTCGTGCACCGTGAGAAGTGCGAACAGCATCGCGACGCGGTCGAGGCCGCGATCCGGGCGGTCACCGGCCGCACGGTCGCCGTGCGCCTGGTCGTCGAAGGTGAGGCCGGGCCACGCTGCGCCGCCGATCGACGGTGGCATGCCGCCGCGCGCCGGCGACTGCAGCGACGCCGGCGGCACCGATCCGGCGGCGTCGCCGTCGAGCGCGTCGGACCGAGTCGGCGGTCGGTCCGACCTGCGAGCGATCCCGGCCGCTGCGCGTCGACACCGGCCCGGCTCGGCCTGCCGCGAGCACCGAGCCGAGCAACGCCGTCGACGCCCCGACGGTGGCACGGCGTGCCGAGTCGCGCCGATCGACGATCCGATCGACGACGAAGACGTCGATCTCGACGATCTGGTCGACGTGCCGCCCGAATCGGTGAAGTCGCCGATCGAGCGCCTCGCCGAGGCGTTCCCCGGTTCCGAGCTGATCGACGAGCGCTCCTGACCGTGGCCAGCACGTACACGCCGCCGGTCCAGACGCTCATCGACGAGCTGGGACGACTGCCCGGCATCGGGCCGAAGTCGGCGCAGCGGATCGCCTTCCATCTGCTGAAGGTGCCGTCCGACGACGTCGCCCGCCTCGCCCACGCGCTCACCGACGCCAAGGCCCGCGTTCGCTTCTGCGATCGTTGCTTCAACATCGCCGAAGACGCGCTGTGCCCGATCTGCAGCGACGACAACCGTGACGCGACCGTGGTGTGCGTCGTCGAGGAGTCGCGCGACATCGTCGCGCTGGAGAAGACGGGCGAGTTCCGGGGGCGGTACCACGTCCTGCTCGGGGCGATGAGCCCGCTCGAAGGGATCGGCCCGGAGCAGTTGAAGATTCGCGAGCTGCTGACACGCATCGATCCCGAGGGGATCACCGAGATCATCATCTGCACGAACCCGAACACCGAGGGCGAGGTGACGGCGATGTACCTGGCTCGCCTGCTCAAGCCGCTCGGGCTCACCATCACCCGCATCGCGAGCGGGCTGCCGGTCGGCGGCGACCTCGAGTACGCCGACGAACTGACGCTCGGTCGGGCCCTCGAGGGCCGACGACCGATGGACTGATCGGCACTGCGCCGTCGACGACTCGACGGGCGAGTCACGGGTGGCGGCGGTGACGGCTCAGCCGAAAAATGACTGAGGCACCACCTTCACGAATCGGTAGCGGGCGGACGGGCCGATTCGTGTCAGTGGTGCCTCAGATGGTGTTGATACCCGATCGTTCCGGGTCTCAAACGTTCTTTCTCAACATTTCGTTGAGAACTTCTTGCAGCGTTCGGCGATCAGTTGTTGCGATTACATTACGAAATGTCGGGCGTATTTGTCAAGGATTTCGCAACATTTCCACCCGAATGGGTGAGAATGTCGTTCCGTGTTCGCTTCGTCACGCACGTATCGCGTCTCGCCACGCAACGTATCGCGCGAGCGCACACTCTGAGGCGACGGCCGCACGAGATCGACGCACGGTCCGTGCCGCGTGCGACCGTTCGGACGGTTGCGGGCGGTTGGGCGGACGTCGGCGAGCGGGTCAGAGCGAGCGCAGGATCGCGGCGTCGCCCTGGCCGCCACCGCCGCAGAGCGCGACCGCGCCGAGCGCCACCGCCGCGACGACGCAGCTCGTGCAGCATGGTCAGCGCGAGACGGTTGCCGCTCATGCCGATCGGGTGGCCGAGGGCGATCGCTCCGCCGTTGACGTTGACGACGTCGTCGCTGATCCCGAGCTCGCGGGCCGACGCGATGCCGACCGCGGCGAACGCCTCGTTCAGCTCGAACAGGTCGATGTCCGACACGGCGAGGCCGGCCTTGTCGGCCGCCTTCAGGATCGCCCGGCTCGGCTGATGGAGCAGCGACGCGTTGTCGGGGCCGGCGACCATGCCGTACGAGACGAGTTCGCCGAGCGGGGCGACACCGCGGCGTTCGGCCTCGGCCCGCGACATCAGCACGATCGCGCTGGCACCGTCGGAGAGCTGCGACGCGTTGCCGGCGGTGACCGTGCCGTTCGGGTCGAACGCCGGCTTCAGGCCGCCGAGGCTCTCGGTGGTGGTGCCGGGGCGCACGCCCTCGTCGTGCTCGACGAGGATCGGATCACCCTTGCGCTGCGGGACGCTGACCGCCACGATCTCGTCGGTGAGGCGACCTTCCTTGATCGCCGCCGCCGCCCGCTCGTGCGACAGGGCCGACGCGGCGTCCTGCTCCTCGCGGGTGATCGAACCACCGGTGTACCGATCGGTGCCGAGCCCCATGAGGCAGGCGTCGAAGGCGCACCACAGGCCGTCCTTGATGATCGCGTCGGCGAGTTCGGTGTTGCCGTAGCGGAAGCCCGAGCGGGCACCGTCGGCGAGGTACGGAGCGTTGGTCATCGACTCCATGCCGCCGGCCACGACGATGTCGGCGTCGCCGGCCGCGATCATCTGGTGGGCGAGGTAGATCGAGTTCAGGCCCGACAGGCAGACCTTGTTGACGTTGATCGACGGGACGCTCATCGGGATGCCGGCCTTCACCGCCGCCTGGCGGCTCGGCACCTGGCCCTGGCCGGCCATCAGCACCTGGCCCATGATCACGTGGTCGACCTCGTCGGGTGCGACGCCGGCGCGCTCGAGCGCCGCGGCGATGGCGAAGCCGCCGAGATCGGCGGCCGAGAACGACGCGAGCGCGCCGCTCAACTTGCCGATCGGAGTGCGAGCTCCGGCGATGATGTACGAGCCGGATGCGGAGTCAGGAGCTGCCATGCGCAAACGGTACCCCCGCGACGGAGGCCCCGAAAAACGCAGCGTTCGGCCGTCGCCGGCACGCGACGCGGATGCGGCTTGGGCCGTGGCGATTACCGATCGGTAACGTTCGCGCCATGGACACCATCCTCGAGGCCATCCAGTCGGGCGCCAGCGGCGACGACATCGCCAACCTGCCGATCCCCGACCACTACCGCGCCGCGTTCGTCCAGCGCGACGAGGTCGCGATGTTCGAGGGTGTCGAGTCCGACGACAAGGACCCGCGCAAGTCGATCCACGTCGGCGACGTCGCCACCCCCGAGCTGGCGCCCGACGAGGTGTACCTCGCCGTGATGGCGTCGAGCATCAACTTCAACACGGTGTGGACGTCGATCTTCGAGCCGCTGCCGACGTTCGGGTTCCTCGACCGCCTCGGCCGCGAGAGCGAGTGGGCCAAGCGGCACGCGCTGCCGTACCACGTGGTCGGCTCCGACGCGTCGGGCGTCGTGCTGCGGGTCGGCTCGGCGGTGCGCAACTGGAAGCCCGGCGACCGGGTGACGGTGCACTGCAACTACGTCGACGACCAGGACCCGTCGGCGCACAACGACTCGATGCTCGCCGCCAACCAGCGGATCTGGGGCTTCGAGACGAACTTCGGTGGCCTCGCCGACCTCAGCGTCGTGAAGGCGAACCAGCTGATGCCGAAGCCGACGCACCTGACGTGGGAGGAGGCGGCGGTCAACGCGCTGTGCAACTCGACGTCGTACCGCATGCTCGTCGGCGAGCACGGCGCCCGCATGAAGCAGGGCGACAGCGTGCTCGATCTGGGGCGCCACCGGCGGCATCGGCGGCTACGCGGTGCAGTACGTGCTGAACGGCGGCGGCACGCCCGATCGGCGTGGTGTCGTCGCCGGAGCGGGCCGCGCTGCTCAACAGCATGGGTTGCGAGGCCGTGATCGACCGACGGGCCGAGAACTACCAGTTCTGGTCCGACGAGCACACCCAGGACGAGTCCGAGTGGCGCCGCTTCGGCAAGAAGATCCGTGAGCTCAACGGCGGCGAGGACGTCGACATCGTGTTCGAGCATCCCGGGCCGCTCCACGATGGGTGCGTCGGTGTTCGCCGCCAAGCGTGGCGGCACGGTCGTCACCTGCGCGGCGACGTCGGGCTACATGGTCGAGTTCGACAACCGCCACTTCTGGATGAAGCTGAAGAAGCTCGTCGCCTCGCACTTCGCCAACTACGAAGAGGCCTGGGCCGCCAACCGGCTGATCGACCAGGGCCGCATCCACCCGCTGCTGTCGGGCACCTACGCCCTCGACGAGGTCGGCGAGGCGGCGCTCGGCGGTCCACCGCAACGAGGCCGAGGGCAAGCTCGGCGTGCTGTGCCTCGTCCCCGGCGAAGGGTCTCGGCATCGACGACCCGGAAAAGCGCGACCGCATCGGCGAGGCGAACATCACCCGCTTCCAGGTCTGAGACCGCCGCGGTGACCGCATCGCGTCGGTAGAGTCTGGTTGTCCGGACGTTTCGCACGTCGTCGCCGCATGTGCTGATGTGGTCGTGGAGGCCGGTGTCGTGAAGTTGGATCGATCGAGCCCGATGCCGCTCTGGGCGCAGCTCGAGGCGGTGCTGAAGGAGCGGCTCGACCGAGGCGATTTCGACGATCGCTTCCCGACCGATGGCGAGCTCGTCGACGAGTTCGGCGTGAGCCGCCACACCGTGCGCGAAGCGGTTCGGCACCTGAACAAGGCGGGGATCCTCCGCCGCGAGCGTGGGCGGGGGACCGTCGTCAATCGGGCGGAGTTCGAGCAGCCGCTCGGCGCGCTGTACAGCCTGTTCCAATCGGTGGAGGCGTCCGGCATCGAACAACGCAGCGTGGTGCGCGAGTTGCGGGAGACGACCGACGCCGTCGTCGCGGACCGACTCGGTCTCGCTCCCGACGCGCCGCTGTTCTTCCTGGAGCGGCTGCGCTTCGCCGGGCCGGATCCGCTCGCGCTCGACCGGGCCTGGTTGTCGATGGCCGACGCGGGCGTGCTGCTCGACAGCAACTTCGAGCGGACCGCGCTCTACGACGAACTCGATCGCCGCTGTGGCCTGCGTCCGGACGCGGGATGGGAGCGGCTGGCGCCCCTCAACCCGACGCCGGAGGAGCGGTCGCTGCTGAACATGCGGCGCGGCGAGGCGGCGATGTTCCTCGAGCGACTCGGGTGTCGTGGGCGAGCGACCGATCGAGTGGCGCACGACGATCATCCGGGGCGACCGGTACCGGTTCGTCTCGCACTTCCAGTTCGGTGTCGCCCCGTCGCTCGTCGCGTCGACCGGCCGCTGAGGTCGCGCCGACACGATCTGCCAGTCGCGGGCGGCGGTTCGGCCTTGCGTCAGTCCTGTTGCGTGCGCCCAGGCGCCGTAGCCGCCGATGATGTCGGACACGTCGCTGAACCCTGCGGCCCGGAGCACGCTGGCCGCCACCGATGAGCGATAGCCACCGGCGCAGAACACGACGGTCGGCAGGGTCGGGTCGAGTTCGGTGACGCGGCTCGGGAGTTGGCTGACGGGGATCGACGTCGCGCCGGGAATGCTGCCGAGTTGGTGCTCGCCGGGGTTGCGCACGTCGACGATCTGGAGTTCGGCGAGCGCGTCTCGTCGACGGTCGAACTCGGTCGCGGTCAGCCGGGAGGCGATCGTGGTCGACTCGGGATGGTCGGCGAAGGTCTCGAGCGGATGGTCGAGGTAGCCGACGACTCGGTCGAAGCCGATGCGTGCCAGGCGATTCTTCGCTTCGAGTTCGAAGCCGTCGTCGACGATGAGCACGATGTCGACGTCGCTCGGCACCACCGAGCCGGCGAACTCTGCGTACCGTCCGTTGAGCCCGATGTTGATCGAGCCCGCGGAGGTGGCCGCGGGCGAAGTCTTCCGGGGCGCGGCCGTCGATGGCCATCGCCCCGGCGGCGATCAGCTCACGAGCGGTCGCGAGGTCGAGGGCGACCGGCGATCTCCGTCTCGTCCAGCAGCGGTCGGTCCTGGCGGTTCAGGATCGCGTTGTACACGAAGTAGTCGGGCGCCGGCGGCTGGCCTTCGGTGACCAGTTCGATGAACGTCGGCTTGTCCGGGGCGAGCAGGGCGTAGTTGGTGCCGCGCTGGTCGCCGATCGTCGACGACGTCTCGGTCGAGAGGTTCTTGCCGCAGGCCGATCCCGCTCCGTGGGCGGGGAACACCCGGGTCGAGTCGGGCAGGGTGAGCAGTTTCTGGTGGAGGCTGTCGTACAGGTCGCTGGCCAGCTCGTCGCGCGTGAACCCGATGGACGAGAGCAGGTCGGGCCGTCCGACATCGCCGATGAACAGCGTGTCGCCGGTCAGGACGCCGTACGGCTGGGCATCGCCGCGGGTGCTCCCACACGACGACGCTGATCGATTCGGGCGTGTGCCCCGGGGTGTGGCGGATCTCGAGCACGACCTCGCCGAGGTCGATGCGTTCACCGTCGGCCAGTTTGCGTGACTCGAATTCGGTGGCCGCGAGCGACGAGTAGGCGATCTGGGCGCCGGTCGCTTCGGCCAGTTCGAGGTGCCCGGAGAGGAAGTCGGCGTGGAAGTGCGTCTCGATGATCAGCTCGATCGTCAGGCCGGCGTCCTGCGCGTCGCGGATGTATTCGTCGACGTCGCGCCGGGGATCGACCACGACGGCGCGCCCGCTCGACTCGTCGCCGATCAGGTACGACGCCTGCGACAGACAGTCGAGGTAGTACTGGGTGAACTTCATGGCCGAACCGAATCTGCTCGCAGCTCGGACAGGACGCCGGCAATGTCGCATTTGTCCGTGCGGTTGTACGGCACCTTGGCGAGCATGGAGGCCATGGCGCACGTGTTCGACACGGCGGAGAACACCAGACCGCCGGCGACACCGCCGGCGAGCCACTTCGCCTTCGGCACCGCGATGCTTCCGAGCACACCGGCGAGCACCAGCGATCCGGCGACGAGTCGCACCTGGCGGTCCATCGCCCAGCGCTGCGTCCCACCGGTCGCCACGTCGCCACCGGTCGCCTGCCAGGCAGCGATACCGCCTTCGAGGATGTAGAGCCCTTCCTTGCCGGCGGCGCTCAGCGCATCGTGGGCCTTGGAGGCTCGTCCGCCGGTCTGGCACACCAGCACCACGGGATGCTCGACCGAGGCCAGGTCACGAGCGTGCTCGCCGAGCGTGTCGAGCGGCACGTTGAAGGATCCCGGGATGTGGACCGTCTCGAACTCCCCGCCGGTGCGCACGTCCAGCACTCGCAGATCGGGGTCTTCGTTCATCAGCTGCCGCAGGCGACTCACATCGATGGTCGAAACTGCGGGGATCGTCTGGGTCGTCATGGTCGGAATGCTCCTGGATCGGCGGTGGAAAAGGTCTAGGTACGAATATACGTACATTTGAACCCGACCACAACGTCGGGTTCGGTACGGTGTGTGTCAGCCGAACAGTGCCACGAGTGCGCCCGTCGCGACGACGAGCAGGAGGGCGGTGCCGGTCGCCACGAACGTCCAGTCGCGTTCCTGCCGCCAGCGATGGATGAGCCAGAGCACGCGCAGCAGCGGGACGGCGACGGCGACCGCCACGGCGGCAACCTGGATCGCGTTGCCGACGCCGTCCGGTGCGAACGTGCCGACCAGCGCCACCACGATGAGAATCCTCGTGATCCAGGTGAGATACGGAACCTGCCAGCGGCCGCGGATCGTGCTCACCGGCAGCGTGTGGTCGAACTCGGTGCTCATGCGCGACTCACCAGGACGATCGCCACGCCGACCAACAGGATGCCGAGCACCCGTCGCAGCAGTTGATCGGGCAGACGCGACTGGAGGCCGGCACCGACACGCCCTCCGATCAGGCTGCCGGCGATGACCGCACACGACACCGACGCATCGATGCGTCCGTCGAGGGCGAAGACCACGAGGGCAGCGGCGGCGGTGACCCCGACGGTGAAGGTCGTCGTCGAGGCTGCCACCCGCGGCGGGACTCCCATCACCTCGCTGGTCGCGGGTGTCTTGATGAAGCCGCCAGGGGCGCCTGCCGTTCCTGCGATCAGCCCTGCGAGGGTCATGAGGCCGAGTCCCGACCGGCAGGTGTTGGACGACGTACGGAACGATGCCGGCGGGCGTGCGGATGACGCCGCTGAGGGAACCGACGCGTTCGCCGACCTCGATGTCGGACGACTCGAGCGCCAGGTGTACTCGGCCCTTGCGGAAGCTCGCCAGCGCGGCCACGGCGGCGACCGTCGCCAGCACGTACGTCAACGCCGAGTCGCTCACCAGCCCGGACAGCGTCGCGCCGACGACCGCGCCGGTCGATGCGGCGATCTCGGTGGCGACGCCGAGCCGATGATTGACCGTCCGGTCCCGCAACTGTTGAGCGCCCGCCGCGATCGAGCCGGCGGCGACGCTGATCAGACCGAGTGGAGCGGCCTGCGCGGTCGGCATGCCCGTGAGCACGAGCGCAGGCACGAGCAGGATCGCTCCGCCGAGACCGCCCATCGCTCCGAGACCGGCGGCGATCGCGGCCATCAAGGCGTAGCCGACTACATCCATCGATCGCGCCGTTTCGTGTGCATGCCCCAGAGTGTACGGATGTACGTACTTATTGGCAACCTCGGCGAAGCTGCACGCAGGTCGTGCTGCAGGGCGCGTTCGTCGTGAGCAAAGCCGCCGACGATCCGGGCGTCGCGCTCGACAGCATCGCCCACCTCCGCCGCTACCTCGAGTTCGTGTTCGGCCGCAGCACCACGTGCGCCTCCGTCGTGCTCGATAGCCACCCGACGCAGGTCGTGCATCGGTGCGTCGTGCATCGGTGCCAGTCACCAGTGCACGACGTGGCGCTGAACGGTGTCCGACCGACACTGTCGGCCCGGACGGTGGACCGTCGGATGGCGCCTACCGTGTACCGAGGTGCAACCAGCGGCGGTCTTGTGGGACATGGACGGGACGCTCGTCGACACCGAGCCGTACTGGATCGCGTGCGAACACGAACTCGTCGCCGAGTTCGACGGGACCTGGACGTCGGCCGACGCGCACTCGATCGTCGGGTTCGATCTGCTCGACGCCGCCGTGGAACTGCGCGATCGGGGCGGCGTACGACTCGACCCACACGGCCATCGTCGAGCGACTCCTCGACGGCGTGATCGCCCGAGCGGCGCGTGAGCTGCCGTGGCGTCCTGGTGCGGCACGGTCTGCTGGCCGAGTGCGCCGCGGCAGGAGTGCCGTGCGCGACTGGTCACCATGTCGTGGCGCCGGCTCGCCGACGCGGTGATCGCCGCAGCACCATCCGGATCGTTCGCGGCCTCCGTGACCGGCGACGAGGTGTCGAACGGCAAACCCGATCCCGAGCCCTACCTGGCCGCGGCGACGGCGCTCGGCGTGGACCCCGCCCGGTGCGTCGCCATCGAAGACTCACCGACCGGGGTTGCCTCGGCATTCGCCGCGGGGTGTGCGACGCTGGGCGTCCCCCATGTCGTCCCCCTCACTCCCGCCCCCGGGCTCACCATCGTCGGCTCCCTTGCCGACACTTGCCCTCGCCGATCTCCGCGCCATCGTCGCCTGACACCCCGGTCCTCGGGACGCCGAGCCGACGGCGACCCCGTCGAGGCTGGTCGCGACGGATGGCGCGCCCCCAGCGGGGCAGTCGCGACGCCGAGCCGTCGTCGGCAGTTGCTGGGGCTCTTGGTGGTGGCCGTGGCGGTCGGAGGCGTGCTCGTCGCCACCCGTGAAGCACCCGCCGCCTCCGCCGAAGCCGGACATCCCGTCTCGACGCCTGGGCGCCGTACTGGACGCTCGACGCATCGATTCCGGAGGCCGACCGTCGACTCGGTTCGCTTCGCGAGGTCTCACCGTTCTGGTTCAGCGCCATCGGCGTGACCGAGATCGTCGTCGATCCGAGCGCGGACGTCCGAGCTGACCGAACAGTTCCTCGACAAAGCCCGCAGTTCGTCGTCGGCCAACGTGGTGCCGTCGATCGTCGACGCGATGCCGGCGGGTGGCATGGCGGCGGTGCTCGCCGACCCGGCGACCCGCGCCCAACACGTCGACGCGATCGCGGCGTTCGCCGCCGATGGCGAGTACGACGGGATCGACATCGACTACGAACAGTTCGCGTTCGCCGACGGTCGGGACACGTGGGCCGACCACCCGTCCGAACTGGGTGGCGTTCATCACCGAACTCGGCGCCCGACTGCACGCCGACGGTCGGACGTTGAGCGTCAGCATCCCGCCCGTGTACGACGCCGGCCAGACGATCGACAGTGGTTACTGGGTCTACGACTACGGAGCGATCGCCCCGCACGTCGACACGATCCGCATCATGGCCTACGACTTCTCCGGTCGAGGAGGCGGGGCCGATCGCGCCGCTCGGATGGGTCGAATCGACATCACCGTGCGCGATCGAAGCGGTCGGGATCACCGGACAAGCTCGTGCTCGGCATCCCGGCGTACGGGCGCAACTGGCCGACGTTCGTCTCGGGCGCCTGCCCGGCCGATGCCGAGGGACGCACGAGTCCTGACGACGCTCACGGTCGACGATCTGATCGCCCGTCGCGGAGCGCCACGCCGGTGTACGTCGAGGAGACGGGCGAGTGGTTCTTCGAGTACGAACTCGAGGTGACGACGGCGTCACGACGTGTACCCAGACTCGTCAAGTGCACTACGTCGACGGCGACGGAGTGCGGGCTCGAATGGATCTCGCACGCCAGTACCAGCTGAACGGCGTGTCCCTCTGGGCGCTCGGGTTCGACGATCAGGGGGTGTGGGATGCGATCCTTCCGACGGTCACCGATCCGTCGGCGACCACGACGGTTCCGTGATCACGCACCGTTCCGCCACGGTCAACTCCCCGCAACGGTCCACCACATCGGGCTCAACCGAGGAATCGAGTTCCCCATGACGCAACCCGTCCAACGAAGCGTGGATCATCGATGCGGTGCGTTCACCACGCGGCGTCGGCAAGCAGGGCAAGGGTGGCCTCGCCCATCTCCATCCGCAGAAGGTGCTCGGCCAGGTGCTCAACGGTCTGCGCGATCGTGTCGGTTTCGATCGCCGTCGACGTCGACGACGTCGTGTGCGGCAACGGATCGCACGCCGGCGACCACGCCCATGACATCGGTCGCATGGCGGTGCTCGACGCGGGTTGGCCGGTCAGCGTCCCCGGTGTCACGCTGAACCGGTTCTGCGGTTCGGGTCAGCAGGCCGTGACCTTCGCCGCGATGGGCGTCGGTGCCGGCCACCAGCAGCTGGTCGTCGGCGCCGGTGTCGAGTCGATGAGCCGGCCGGCGCGGAACGGTACGGATGGGCTTCCACGCCAACAACGAACACCTGCTCGCCACCCATCCTCAGGTGCCGCAGGGCCTGTCGGCCGACCTGATCGCCACGCTCGACGGTTGGACCCGGGAGCAGTGCGATGCCCTCGGTCTCGAGAGCCAACGGCGGGCCGCGGTCGCGTTGGAGGAGGGGCGGTTCGATCGCAGCCTCGTGACGATCGTCAACGACGACGGCTCGGTCGCGCTCGACCACGAGGAATACCCGCGGCCCGTCGACCACGGCGGAGGGGCTCGCCGCGCTCGCGCCCAGCTTTCCGAAGATGGTCGACTTCTCGTTCGAGCAGACCGAGCTCACGATGGCCCAGCTGATGGCGCAGAAGTATCCGGGCGTCGAACTCCAACACGTGCACCACGCGGGGAACAGCTCCGGCGTGGTCGACGGCGCCGGTGCCGTGCTCCTCGCGTCACCGGACTACGCACGTGCGCACGGCCTCCAGCCGCGAGCCCGTCTGGTCATGTCGGCGGTGGCTGCTGACGAACCGCTCATCATGCTCACGGCGCCCGGGCCGGCCGCGCTCAAGTGCCTCGACCGTGCGGGGATGACGATCGACGACATCGATCTCTTCGAGGTCAACGAGGCCTTCGCGTCGGTGGTCCTCCGCTTCTTCAAGGACACTGGCGCCGATCCCGAGAAGGTCAACGTGAACGGTGGGGCGATCGCCCTCGGTCACCCGATCGGTGCCACCGGCGCGATGCTGATCGGGACGCTGCTCGACGAGCTGGAACGACGTGACCTGCAGACCGGACTCGTCGCGATGTGCACCGGCGGCGGCATGGGCACCGCCACCATCATCGAACGCATCTGACGCAACTGACGCACCGGCCGTGAGCCGGTCGATCTCACGAGAACCGGTCAGCTGTACTGGTCGAGGATCGTCGACTCGGTGACGCGGCTCAGCGTCTCGCGGATCGACCGTGCTGTCGCTTCGTCGACCCCGTCGACGGCGGTGAGGTCGGCGACCGTCGCCCGCTGGAGCTTCGACAGCCCGCCGAAGTGATCGGCGATGGTGGCCGCCATCTCCTGCGGGAGCCGGTTGACCCGGTGGAGCAGTCGGAGGCCCTTGGGTGCGGCCTCGCGACTGAGGTCCTGCGCGTCGCCGTCGAGGTGCAGCGTGTTCGCGGCGAGCTTCAGGTTCAGCACCTCGTCGTCGGACAGCCGTGACATCTCGGCGAGTGTGTCGGCGACCGACCGGCCCGGCGGCAGGTAGTCGGCGACCACGAGGTCGAGTTCGTCGTCGATCTCGCCGTAGAGCTCGTCGAGCTGCAATCGCAGGAGTCGAGCGTCGACACCGAGTTCGATGATCATCGTCTCGATCTCGTCGGCGACGCGGTGCACCATCTCGCCGCGCTGCACGACCGCGACGACGTCGCGCAGGCTGGCGACGTCTTCGATCTCGACCGCCGTCAGGTTGGCGATGGCGTCGTCGAGGCGCGCCTTGTAGCGCTCGAGCGTCTGCAACGCCTGGTTCGCGTGCTCGAGCAGGTGGCCGACCTCTTGGAGCTGTCGCTTGCTGCCGCCGGCGTAGACGTTGATGACGCCCATCTCCTCGCTCGCCGACACGACGGGGACACCGAGCGACCGGGCGACGCGCTCGGCCGTGCGGTGACGGGTGCCGGTCTCGCTCGTCGGCACGGTCGGATCGGGGACGAGATGCACATTGGCGCGGGCGATGCGACCGCCGTCGGAGGAGATGATGATGGCACCGTCCATCTTCGCCAGCTCCGAGAGTCGTTGTGGGCTGTACGGGGCGTCGACGAGAAATCCGCCCGAGCAGATCGACAACACGTCGGCCCCGTCGCTCAACACCAGGAGCGCGCCGGCCTTGGCACGAACGACCCGATCGATGCCGTCGCGGAGTGGCGTTCCGGGCGACACCCGAGCGAGCGCATCACGCATCAACTCGTTGGCGGCTCCGAATCGGGACTGCATGGATCGATTCTAGGGTGCCGGAGCCGTGGCCGGCGCTGGGCCGGCCGTTCAGCGGTTCAGCCCGGCGAGCGCGATCGCCTCGGCGAGGGTGCCCGGCGCGGAGTGTGCGCACCGTTCCGTCGCCGTCGGGTGAGTTGGTCGGCAGGATCACCCGGGCGAATCCGAGGCGGCCGGCTTCGGTGATCCGCCTCGCAGCGTGTGCGACCTGGCGCAGTTCGCCACCGAGGCCGACCTCGCCGAACACGGCGACGTCGGCAGGCAGCGGGGTGTCGGTCATCGCGCTGGCGACGGCGAGACACACGCCGAGGTCGAGGCCGGGTTCGTTGAGCTTGACGCCGCCGGCGGTGGACGCGTACACGTCCTGCTCGCCGATGGCGATGCGACTGCGGCGCCCGAGCACGGCCATCAGCATGGAGAGGCGACCACCGTCGAGCCCTTGCGCACTGCGCCGTGTGGGAGCCCCGGGAACGCCCGGGTTGGTGAGCGCCTGCACTTCGACGACGATCGGCCGGTGGCCTTCCATGGTCGGCACCACGGCCGAGCCGGCGACGCCGACGCGACGATCGGCGAGGAACAGCGTGGAGGGGTCGGGCACCCCCGCGAGGCCGTCGTGGCACATCTCGAAGAGGCCGAGTTCGTTCGTCGGGCCGAACCGGTGCTTCGACGCCCTGAGCAGGCGGAGTGCGTGGTGGCGGTCACCCTCGAACTGCAAGACGGTGTCGACGACGTGTTCGAGCACGCGCGGGCCGGCAAGACCTCCGTCCTTGGTGACGTGGCCGACGAGCACGATGGCCACGTTGCGTTCCTTCGCCTCGACCACCAGCCGGTGTGCGCACCCCCGGACCTGTCCGACGCTGCCGGGCAACGATGCCGATGACGGATCGTGGACGGTCTGGATCGAGTCGATGACGACCAGCTCGGGGTCGCGTGTCGGCGATGGCGGTCAGGATGTGTGGCAGCGACGTCTCGGCGTGCAACCAGAGATCGTCACGCATGGCGCCGAGCCGCTCGGCCCGCCGTCGCACCTGGTGAGCGCTCTCCTCCGCGGTGACGTAGAGCGTCGGCCCCTTCCACGACGCGAGCAGCTGCAACAGCAGCGTGCTCTTGCCGATGCCGGGTTCGCCGCCGAGCAGCGTCACCGAACCGGGCACGATCCCGCCGCCGAGCACGCGGTCGAGTTCGTCGATCTCGGTGGCCACGGGATGCCCCTCCTGCTCGCCGATCTCGCCGATGCGGGCGGGGCCGGGCCGGTTCGACGGCAGCACCAGCACATCGGCCGAGCCCTCGACGTCTTCGATCAGCGTGTTCCAGTCGCCGCAACCCGAACACTGCCCCGACCACTTGGGGTGCGACG
>CAVVAO010000023.1:0-15956 GCA_963746285.1 Ilumatobacteraceae bacterium
GACGATGCGGGGGCCGACGTCAGCGAGCGGCGTCGGCGAACGCCATCGTCGCGAGGGTCAGGTCGTGGACCGTTCGTAGTGCTCGACGCCGCGGAGCACCAGTGGCAGGAGCAGACCGACCATCACGAGCACACTGCCACTGACGAAGATCGCAGAGCGCACGCCGAGCTCGTTCGCCAGCACACCACCGATGACCGCGCCGAACGGCATGCCCAGGTACACCAGGAACCGGTAGCTGGCACCGACGCGACCGAGCATCTCGTCGGGGATCAACCGCTGGCGCAGCGCGACGGTCAAGACGTTCCACACCATCACCGAGCCGAGCGACACCGCGGACAGCAGACCGACCAGGACCGGCGACGACGTCAACGCCATCATCCAGGTGGACACGCCGGAGCCGACCACGGCAACCGGCAGCGTTCGCCGGAGCGGGAACCGTGTGAACCGCGGTGCGATCAGCGACCCTGCGATTCCGCCGAGCGCGCCGGGTACGAGCAGCAGGCCGTACCCGAAATCGGACAGCTCGAGGGTGTCGGTGGCGAAGATGACGAACACCGCATTGCCGATGAACGACCGGTGCCGAGCGCCGTCGACACCAATGCGAGGGTGCGCAGCAGACGGTGGTTCCACAGCCAGCCGATGCCTTCGGCGAGACTCGCCCGCATCGACGGCCGCACTCCGGCGACCGTCGACGAACTCGGGCGGTAGCTGCCGGTCATGAAGCTCATGACGATTGCCGCACCGGCGAAGGTCACCGCGTCGACGCCGAAGGGCACGGCGATGGCGAGGCCGAACAACAACCCGCCGAGAGGCGGCCCGACGAGATCGTTCATTCCCAACTCGGTCGAGGCGAGGCGCCCACCGGCACGTTCGAGATCGGCGCCGTCGACGGTCGCCGGCACCATGGCCATGCTCGAGCTGTCGACGACCGCTTCGGCCGAGGCGAGCAGCGCAGCCACCACGTAGATCACCGCGATCGACACCTGGTCGAACGCGATCGCTGCGACGAGCACGGCCATCACCGCGGCGCGGGCCCAGTCGAGGCGCATCCGCAGCGCACGTCGATCGAACCGGTCCGCCCAGGCTCCGCCCGGCAGGATGAAGAACAGCCAGGGCAACTGCTGTGCAACCGTGACACCCGCGATCAATCGAGGATCGGAGGTCACCGAGGTGGCGAGCAGTGGCATCGCGACCAGACGGAGGCCGTCGCCCAAGTTCGACAGCCCCGTTGCGGCCCACAGCAGCCGGAAGTTGCGCGGCAGCGGTGTCCCGAACCCGCCGCGCCGACTGGCCGCGTGTACCGCCCGCGCCGATGGTCGTTCGAACCCCCCCGTGTCCACACCGAGGGCTTCGAGCGCCTGGTCGATCTCGTCGAGCGGCGACGTCGGGTTGTCCGTGGCGTCGCGAGCGACGGAACTCGGGTCGCTCACGGGGTGTAGACGCCGAACACCTCGCGCAGCGCGTCGCTGATCTCGCCGAGTGTGGCGTCGGCGCGCAGCGCATCTTTCATGCTGTAGAGGAGGTTGTCGGTGCCCTTGGCCGCTGCCTTCACCGATGCCAACGCGGATTCGACCAGGGCGGGGTCACGGTTGGCCTTGTACGCCTGCAGGCGGGCGATCTGGTTGCCCTCGAGTTCGGGGTCGATCGGAAACACCTTCGGCTCGGGTTCGTCGTCCATCGTGAACTTGTTGACGCCGACGATCACCCGCTCGTCGTCGTCGATCGACTTGGTGTACTCGTACGCGGCCTGTTCGATCTCGTCCATCTGGAAGCCGGACTCGATCGCGGTGACCGCGCCGCCCATCTCGTCGATGCGCTCGATGTACTCCCACGCGAGGCGTTCGACCTCGTCGGTGAGCGACTCGACGAAGTACGACCCGGCGAGGGGATCGGGCGTGTCGGCCACACCCGACTCGTAGCCGATGATCTGCTGGGTGCGCAGTGCCATCCGCGCGGCCTCCTCGGTCGGCAGGCTGAGCGCTTCGTCGTAGCCGTTGGTGTGCAGGCTCTGCGTCCCGCCGAGCACCGATGCCATCGCCTGCAGCGTGACCCGCATGATGTTGTTCATCGGCTGTTGAGCGGTCAGCGTCGAACCACCGGTCTGGGTGTGGAAGCGCAGCATCGACGACTTCGGATCCTTCGCACCGAAGCGTTCGGTCATGATCGTGTGCCACATCCGGCGGCTGGCACGGAACTTGGCAACCTCCTCGAAGAAGTTGTTGTGACCGTTCCAGAAGAAGCTGAGGCGCGGCGCGAAGTCGTCGACGTCGAGGCCGGCGTCGATGGCCGCTTGGACGTAGGCGATCGCGTTCGCCAGGGTGAAGGCGATCTCCTGAACCGCCGTCGAGCCGGCCTCGCGGATGTGGTAGCCGGAGATCGAGATCGTGTTCCAGTTCGGGACGTGCTTGCTGCAGTACTCGAAGATGTCGGTGATGATCCGCATCGACGGCCGCGGCGGATACACGTACGTGCCGCGCGCGATGTACTCCTTGAGCAGATCGTTCTGGATGGTGCCGCCGATCTCGTCGCCCGACACACCGTTCTCCTCAGCGACCAACTCGTACATCAGCAGCAAGATCGCGGCGGTCGAGTTGATCGTCATCGACGTCGTCACCTGATCGAGCGGCAGGTCGGCGAGCAGCAGTCGCATGTCCTCCATCGAGTCGATCGCCACGCCGACCTTGCCGACCTCGCCTTCGGCGCGGCCGGCGTCGGAGTCGTAGCCCATCTGCGTCGGGAGGTCGAACGCGCAGGAGAGACCTGTCTGGCCGGCGTTCAGCAGGAACTTGAAGCGTTCGTTGGTGGCCTCTGCATTGCCGAAGCCGGAGTACTGGCGCATGGTCCAGAGCCGACCGGTGTACATCGAGCCGTAGACACCACGGGTGTACGGAGCCTTGCCCGGCGCTCCGAGCTTCGCGCTCGGATCCCACCCCTCGAGGTCGGAGGCGTCGTAGAGCCGCTTGATCGGGATCCCCGAATCCGTCTGCGGCAGGTCGTTCGCGTCAGCCATGGCGGCGATCGTATTCCAGTGCGCCAGCCGCCACCTGATCTGTGAGCGATGCCGACGTTCTCGTGAACTCGTTGTGCAATAGTTGCGCAACGAGTTCACGAGAAGCGCAAGGCGAGGTTCCCGATGGCATGGTTCGCACGATTCCGGCGACGGTTGAAGAACTACACCTCCAGCGGCGACTACGCGGGAAGTCACGGCGGCGGGGGTACCGCGTCCAGCGAGAACCCGCAGTCGACCGCCTACCGCGAGGCGGCCATCACGGAGGTCCGCACCCGCGGCTCCGTCGGCCCTGGCGGCTGACGACCCCGCAACGTCTGGTCGCCCGTTCTCGTGAACAACTTCACCTCTGAGAGGTGGGACTGTTCACGAAATGCGGAACGGATCGGGCGGGACGCTCAACCGGCGGCGACGACGGCGATCTCCATGCGCCACTCGGGCCTGGCCAGCGCAGGGACCGTGACCAAGGTCGAGGCGGCGCGGTGGCCGCCGAGTGCGGTGTCGCGGGCAGCCATCACCGTCGCCAGATCCTCGCCAACCACGACGTAGGTGGTGACGGACACCACGTCCGTCGACGCCATCTCCGCATGCGCGCAGCATCGCGGTGATGTTGCGCCACACCAACGCGGCCTGATCGGCGAGCGCGTCGGGAGTCGAACCGTCGGGCGCGATCGGCACGACACCGGAGGTGTGCAGCCAGCGACTCGCACTCTCGGTGAGCA
Source organism: Ilumatobacteraceae bacterium (assembly GCA_963746285.1). Lineage (GTDB taxonomy): Bacteria > Actinomycetota > Acidimicrobiia > Acidimicrobiales > Ilumatobacteraceae > Sva-07. Next base: position 3,730 of record CAVVAO010000023.1, read on the forward strand.
CGGCGTGGGAATAGTTCGCGGCGGGCGCAGCGATGTCGGCGGGACTGATCTCGGCCATCGAGCAACGGTAGCGGCCACGGCGTACACGATGTGCCTGGCACATCGTGTACGCCGGCCCGAGACAGGGGCGCCCTGCAGGAGTACGGTGGATCCATGGCCATCACCGAAGACGAACTCACCGTCCCCTCGACCGCGTCGCCCGGCACGATCGACGGCGTCGAGCTGACCCCGAAGACTGTCGGCCTCGACGGCATCCCGAGCTTCGACAACGTCGAGGACGAGCGTCACTACCGCAAGACGCACCTCGCGGGCGCGCTGCGGATCTTCGGCAGGTTCGGCTTCGGCGAAGGCGTCGCCGGACACATCACGGTGCGCGATCCCGAGTACCCGGACATGTTCTGGGTGAACCCGTTCGGGATGAGCTTCCGCCACATCCGCCAGAGCGATCTGATCCTCGTCGACCACAGCGGCAACGTCGTCTACGGCACCAAGCCGGTGAACCGCGGCAGCGTTCGTCATCCACGCCGCCGTGCATGCCGCGCGGCCCGATGTCGTCGCCGCGGCCCACGCTCACTCGCCGTACGGCAAGTCGTTCAGCTCGCTGGGCATCCCGCTCGCGCCGCTCACCCAGGACGCCTGCATCTTCTACGAGGATCACCACGTGATCTCCGAGCAGGGCGGCGCCGTGGTGTTCGACATCGAGGCCGGCAAGGAGCTCGCGTCGAAGTTCCCGGACGGCAAGGCCGCGATCCACCAGAACCACGGTTTGTTCACGGTCGGAGAGACCGTCGACGAAGCGGCGTTCTGGTTCATCTCGATGGAGCGCTCGTGCCAGGCGCAGCTGATGGCGATGGCCGCCGGCGATCCGATCGAGATCCGCGACGAGTACGCGACCTACACGCAGCAGAACACCGGGTTCCACGCCGCTGGCTGGTTCAGCTTCCAGCCGCTGTGGGACGAGATCGCCCGCACCGATCCCGAACTGTTCGAGTAACCCCTGGCCGGCTCCCCCACCGCCACCACGTCGACGGGGCCGGTCTCGCGCTGGCTGAACACCGCCCAACCCGAGGCGCTGTTCGTCCTGTCCGCCGTCGCGCAGTACCTCGGCGCCGTCATCGCTGTCGGGCCTCTTCGACGAGGTCGAACCCCGGACCGTCGCCTGGTTCCGCGTGATCGGCGCTGCGATCGCGCTGGTCGTGGTCTCGAGAGCGTGGCGCCAACGGTGGTCCCGATCGGAACTCCTCGCCGCTGCCGCATTCGGCGTGGCAACGGCGCTGATGAACCTGTTCTTCTACCTCGCGATCGATCGCATCGACCTCGGCAAGGCGGTGACGATCGAGTTCATCGGACCGATCGCCGTGGCCGCCGTCGCGCACCCGCTCGATCCGCAACGCCGTGGCCCTGCTCTTCGCCGTGGCCGGCGTGGTGGTGCTCGGAGGTGGTGAGATCGAGGGCAACGCGATCGGGCTGCTGTTCATCGGCCTCGCGTCGGCGATGTGGGCTGCCTACATCGTGATCGGCTCGCGGGTCGCCCGGCTCGATCGTGGTGTCGCCGGGTTGGGCGTCGGTCTCGCGATCGGGGCCCTCGCGATCGCACCGGCCGGCGCGCCCGGCAGCGCCGACGTCTGGACATCACCGCGACTGCTGGTGCTGTGTCTGCTGGTCGGAGTGTTCTCCAACGCGATCGGCTACGGCATCGACCAGTTCACGATGCGCCGCATCCCGATCCGGCGCTTCTCGTTGCTGCTCGCGCTGTTGCCGGTCACCGCTGCGTTCATCGGGTGGCTCGTCCTCGACCAGCGGCCGTCGACGATCGAGATGCTCGGCATCGCCCTTGTACTCGTCGGCGTGATGGTTCAAGAGCGCGACGAACTCGCCCCGCTCGAAGCCGAGGTCCTCACCGAGCCGACGGCTGAGGCCGGAACGAGCTGGTCAGTGACGTGACCAGGCCCGGTGCGCAGAGGCCGTCGAGTTCCTTGATCTCGATGCGGTCGCGGTTGGCGTAGGTGACCTCGTTGGCAGGGTCTGCCTTGAGGTTGAACACCCGGAACTCCATGTCGTTGGTGTCGACGGTGAGGATTCGCCCGATCAGCGGATCGCCGAGGCCGAGGATCACCTTGATCGTCTCGAGCGCCTGGATCGAGCCGATGATGCCGGGCAGCACGCCGAGCACGCCGGCCTCGGCGCAGCTCGGGGCGAGTTCGGCCGGCGGTGGCTCGCGGCACCATGTCGCGGTAGGTCGGGCCCTGGGTCGGGTGGAACACGCTGACCATGCCCTCGAAGCGGAAGATCGACCCGTGCACCACCGGGATGCCGAGCTTCACGCTGGCGTCGTTGAGCAGGTAGCGGCTCGGGAAGTTGTCGGCGCCGTCGACGATCACGTCGTAGCCCGAGATGATGTCGATGATGTTCGACGCGTCGAGGCGGGTGTCGTAGGTGACGACGTCGACGTCGGGATTCAACATCGTGAGCGTCTTCTTGGCGGAGTCGACCTTGCGGTCGCCGATGCGATCGATGTTGTGCAGGATCTGACGCTGCAGGTTCGACGAGTCGACCTCGTCCATGTCGACGATGCCGATCGTGCCGACACCAGCGGCCGCAAGGTAGAGCGCTGCGGGTGATCCGAGGCCGCCGGCGCCGAGCATCAGCACCTTGGCCTCGAGCAGCTTGACCTGACCCTCGACGCCGACTTCGGGCAGCAGCAGGTGACGCTTGTAGCGGTTGTTCTGTTCCGGCGTCAGCGAGGCCGGCTGCTTCCACGGGCGGCCCTCGTCCTTCCACCGCCCGAAGCCACCGGCCATCGACTCGACGTCGGTGTAGCCGAGCTCGGCGAGCGTCTTCGCAGCAAAGGCGGATCGGACGCCACCGGCGCAGTACACGACGATCGGCGCGGACTTGTCGGCGATGCGGTTCTCGATCTGTGCCTCGAGGTGTCCGCGAGGAATGTGGATCGCGCCGAGCAGCGCGCCCTCCTCGTACTCGTCGGGCTCGCGGACATCGAGCACGAGCGCGCCGGCCTCGATCTGCGCGGCGGCGCCCTCGGGGTCGATCTCGCGGATCTCGGACTTCGCGGCGGCCAGCAGGTCACGGAACGTTGCCATGCCGAAAGCCTACCAACTCAGTCGGGATTACGACACGACGTCCGATTCCCACCAGCTTGCGATGGCGTCTCGGCGCTACGGTGCCCGCGTGACCGTGACCACCACGACACCAGCGCCGGTCGACGACCGGTTCACGTCGTCCGATTGGACGCTGTTCCTGTCCGTCGCGGTCATCTGGGGAGCGTCGTTCCTGTTCATCGACATCGGCCTCGACGCACTGCCGCCGGGTGTGATCACGCTCATGCGAGTCGGGCTCGGCGCGCTCGCCCTCGCCGTGCTCCCGCTCCCCCGACAGCACACGAAGATCCAGCCCGAGGACCGAGTCCGGCTGGTCACGCTGTCGGTCGTCTGGGTCGCCGTACCGTTCACGCTGTTCCCGATCGCCGAGCAGCACATCAGCTCGGCGGTCGCCGGTCTGCTCAACGGCGGCACACCGATCTTCGCTGCGATCTTCGCCGTGGCACTGCTGGGCCAGGCCACCCGTGGCGCACAACTGCTGGGCATCGCCGTCGGATTCGTCGGGGTGGTCTTCGTGAGCCTGCCGTCGATCGGCGAAGGTTCGAGCGAAGCGTTCGGCGTCGTGCTGGTCGTGCTCGCCACCGTCTGCTACGGCTTCGCCGTCACGCTCGCCGGACCGATGCAGCAGCGCTACGGCTCGGTCAATCTGATGGCCAAGGTGCTCGCGCTCGCGACGATCTGGACCGCACCGTACGGGCTGTGGCAGATCGGCGATGCAAGTTGGGAGTTGGGCCCGGTCGTTGCGGTCGCGGTGCTCGGCGTCGTCGGCACCGGTATCGCGTTCGCGCTCATGGGCACACTGGTCGGTCGGGTCGGATCGACCCGGGCGTCGTTCATCACGTATCTGATCCCGGTGGTCGCGCTCGTGCTCGGCGTGGCGTTTCGCGGCGACGAGGTGTTCGCGCTCGAACTCGTCGGCGTCGCGTTCGTGATCAGCGGAGCGATCCTCGCCAGCCGTGCCACGGCGAGGCGCGACTCGCACTCGATCACGCCAGGGGTCAGACCCCAGGCGTGATCGTTAGTCTGTTCTCGGTGGAACCCGACTTCGTGGAAACACAGGCGACGAGCACTCCGTACTTCGCCGAGGCGGAGCCGCATCCCTCGTCGCCGGCCGGCGGGGTGCAGCTCTGGGGATCGCTCGCGAGACGGGTCGGTCCCACAGCACTACGAGCACTGCTGCTCGGTGGTCTGGTCGTCTCGGCGGTTGCGCTCCTGGTCGCGCTGACCTGACTGTCACCGAACCCAGCGGTTGCGATCAGGCCGACATCCGCTCGTCACGAGACCAGCGCCGGCAGGATCTCGCCGATCTGGCCGACGAGGAGCCAGTCGGCGTAGTGGTCCATCGCCGTTTCATCGCCGTTGACGATGATCACCTGCGCTCCTGCAGCCTTCGCCCGCGGCACGCAGTTCGCCGCCGGGAACACGCTCAGCGTCGATCCGACGGCGAGCATCAGGTCGCACTCGTCGCTGACCTGCATCGCCCGTTCGATCACCTCGGGGACGAGCGCCTGGCCGAAGCTGATCGTGTCGCTCTTGAGGATGCCGCCACACTCGAGACACGCCGGGTCGGCGTCGCCGGCACGGACCCGCTCGAGCGCCTGGTCCATCGGCCGACGGTCCTGGCAGTCCCAGCAGCGTGTGAACCAGACCGTGCCGTGCACCTCGATGACCTTGTCCGGACTCGTTGCCCGCCTTCTGGTGCAGACCGTCGATGTTCTGGGTGACGAGACCGTGCAGCTGGCCGCGCCGTTCCAGCTCGACGATCGCCTCGTGGCCACGCGTTGGGTTCGGCGGTCCACGCCGGCGTCGCCAGCCTGTTCTGCCACGCGGCTCGCCGAACCTCGGGATCACTCAGGTAGAAGCGGATGTCGGACGCCTTCTCCGCAGCCGGGTTCTTCGTCCAGAGCCCGTTCGGTCCACGGAAGTCGGGGATGCCGGAGTCGGTGGAGATGCCAGCGCCGGTCAACACCACGACTCGCTGCGCCTTCGCAACGACGTCACGGGCAGCGGCGATCAGGTCGGTGGACATCCCCGCAACTGTGCAGCCCTCGAGGGCGCTTCGGCAACTCGACCCGATAGCATTCCGAGAAATCAACTCTCTGGAAAGGGTCATTCAAAATGGGTCTGTTCGATGCGATCAAGGGCGTGTTCAGCGGTGAGGGCCTGCAGGGGATCGTGGAGTCCACGGGTCTGGGTGAACACGTCGACGGCCTCCTCGGTGAGGGCAGCGCACTCGCCGAGAACTTCGGCGTCGACCTCGGTCAGATGACCGAGTCGCTCGGCGTCGACGGCGTCGCCGACGCACTGCCCGGCGGCCTCGGCGATGTGGCCGACAACGCGGTCGGCGGCCTCACCGACGTCGCCCCCTGACGACGCACGCAAGCGATGAGCGAAAGGCCGCCATCCGGGCGGTTCGCTCATCGCAAGCCGCTCGCACTCCTCAGCGATGAGCGAAGTGACGGTATCCGGGCGGCTCGCTCATCGCGGGCGGGTCACGTGAGGGCGGCGAGCGCGGCGGTGAAGACCTCGGTGTGGCGGTCGACGTCGGCGTCGGTGTGCGCCGGCGACAGCAGCGCCATGTTGTGGAACGGGGTCATCAGGATCCCGCGGTTGAGCGCCCACAGGTGCATGAACGTGTCGAGTTGGTCGTCGACCGCAGCGGCGGCATCGGCGCCGTTCGTCGGCAGCGGGCAGAACCAGTACTCGGCTCGGCAGCCGAGCTGCTGCACCGACCACGCCAGACCGTGCGCGTCGATCGCCCCGGCGACGCCGTCGGTCCAGCGTGTCGCGAGCGGGATCATGCGCTCGTAGTCGGCCTCGAGCAGCGTCGACGACAGCGTCGCTCGGATGGCGGCGGTCGCCATCGCGCTGCCGGCCAGCGTGCCGCCGACTCCGCCGACGTCGGCGTCGTGGCCGTGCAAGGCCGGATCGAGTGCCCGGGCGATCTCGTCGGTGACGCCGTACGTCGCGACCGGGAACCCACCACCGATCGGTTTGCCGATCACGACGATGTCGGGGTCGAGCCCCCACGCCCCGGTGCACCCGCCGGGCCCGGCCGAGATCGTGTGGGTCTCGTCGATGACCAGCAGCACACCGTGTCGCCGGGTGATCTCGCGGACCCCGTCGTGGTAGCCCGGCTGCGGGAGCACGATGCCGATGTTGGTGAGCGCCGGCTCCATCAGCAGCGCGGCGACGTCGCCGTGCGCCAGCGCCGCGTCGAGCGCGTCGAGGTCGTTGAAGGGCACGACCCGGGTCGTCACCGACGGATCGACCTGCGGGCCGACGGCCCCGGGCCGGCTGACCACCCGACCGTCGGGATCGAGGATCGCGAGCGTCTCGTCGACGGTGCCGTGGTAGCACCAGTCCATCACGGCGATCTTCGGCCGTCCGGTCAGGTGGCGGGCGAACCGGAGCACGAACCGGTTGGCGTCGGTCGCCGACATCGTCATCTGCCACTTCGCCATTCCGAAGCGGCGGTGGAGTTCGTCGGCGACCCAAGCGGCATCCTCGCTCGGCAGCATCGTGGTCGAACGGTCGACGGCGGTCCGCCAGTCCTCCTCGGCCGTGACCGGTCATCGCGCCGGTGTCGCCGAGGCAGAAGTCGACGTACTCGATGCCGTCGACGTCGACGAATCGGGCGCCATCGGCGGTCGGCGACGTGGATCGGGAACGCACCCGGCCAGCGGGTCATCCACGGCATCGGCACTCCGGCCAGCAGGTGTCTGCGACCCGACTCGCGCCAGCTCGGCGGACCGCGGGTGCAGGTCGACGAATCGCTGGAGTTCGCGGTTCATCTGGTCGGCCAGTCGCTCTCGCTGGATGTCGGGGTCACGGTTCACGAGCCGACGGTAGCCTCGACCAGATGTCCGCACAGGTGCTCACCGAGGCCGCGCGTCGTCGCACGTTCGCGATCATCAGCCACCCCGACGCGGGCAAGACCACGCTCACGGAGAAGTTCCTGCTCTACGCCGGCGCGATCACCTCCGGCGGCGCGGTCAAGGCGCACGAGGGTCGCCGCGCCGCCACGTCGGACTGGATGGACATGGAGCAGAAGCGCGGGATCTCGATCACGTCGACGGCGCTCAACTTCCCGTACCGCGACCACGAGCTGAACCTGCTCGACACCCCGGGCCACCGCGACTTCTCCGAGGACACCTACCGGGTGCTCTCCGCCGTCGATGCCGTGGTGATGGTGCTCGACTCGGCGAAGGGCATCGAACCGCAGACACTCAAGCTGTTCGAGGTCTGCCGGTCGCGCAACCTGCCGGTGATCACATTCCTCAACAAGCTCGATCGACCCGGCATGGAGCCACTCGAGCTGCTCGACCAGATCGAGGAGCAGATCGACCTGCGCCCGACGCCGGCGACGTGGCCGGTCGGCTCGCACGGCGACCTGCGCGGCGTGATCGACCGGCGCACCGACATCTTCACCCGGTTCACCCGCACCGCACGCGGCAGCCAGATCGCTCCGGAGGAGGACGTGCCCGCCGATCCGCGCCGCCGCCGAGGAGGGCGCGGCCTGGACCAAGAGCATCGACGAGACCGAGCTGCTCAGCGCCATGGGCGCCGACGTCGACCTGCCGTCGTTCCTCGCCGGCGAGTCGACGCCGGTGTTCGCCGGCTCGGCGCTCACCAACTTCGGGGTCCGCCACCTGCTCGACGCGATCGTCGATCTCGCTCCCGCGCCGTCGCCGCGCCTCGACGTCGACGACAAGCCGCGCCACCTCGACGAGCCGTGTTCGGCGTTCGTGTTCAAGGTGCAGGCCAACATGGACCGCAACCACCGCGACCGCATCGCGTTCGCCCGCATCTGTTCCGGCCGATTCGACCGGGGGATGGTGATGACCTGCGAGCGCACGGGCAAGCCGTTCGCCACGAAGTACGCGTCGACCGTGTTCGGCGCCGAGCGTACGACGATCGACGAGGCGTTCCCGGGCGACGTCGTCGGCCTGGTCAACGCCACCGGCCTCAACATCGGCGACACACTGTACGACGAGTCCGGCCCGAGCGTGAAGTTCCCGCCGATCCCGGCGTTCGCTCCCGAGGTGTTCGCCACCGCACGCCCGCTCGACACCGGCAAGTTCAAGCAGTTCCGCAAGGGCCTCGATCAGCTCAACGAAGAGGGAGTCGTCCAGGTGCTGAAGGATCCCGACTGGGGCGACGCCTCACCGGTGCTCGCGGCGGTCGGTCAGCTGCAGTTCGACGTGTTCGCCAACCGACTCGACATCGAGTTCAACGCACCGATCGAGATCCTGTCCGCGCCGTACCAGGCGATCCGGCTGACCGACAGGATCTCCGCCGACGTCCTGCGCGAGAAGCAGGGCGTCCGCATCCTCGCCCGCCTCGACGGACGCCTCGTCGCGCTGTTCGAGAACAAGTACGCGCTCGCCCGCATCGAGCAGAACGAACCCGAACTCACCCTCGACCACATCATCGCCGGCTGACACCCACCCGTTGCGTGCGATGAGCCAACCGCCCGAATAGCGACACTTCGCTCATCGCTGGCAGTGCAACGTCGACCGCGATGAGCCAACCGCCCGGATACCGGCGTTTCGCTCATCGCTGGGATGGCACGTGCAATCGCAGAGACGGCGTTGCACGGCGGTTCCCCTCCGGCGCGCCGGTCGCCCACTGTCCGATCACCGACTCCTCCCCAGCAGGTCCCATGTGAGGGAGGCCCCGTGTCCGAGTTCCCACCACCGCCCGTCGGATCGATCACCGTGCGACCCTGGGTCGATCCGGTCGTCGACGACGACGGATTCGACCCCCGTTCCCGCTATGTCGAGGTCTTCTGGCTCGGCGTGCTCGGACCGACCGCAACGTGGCTGCTGCGGCGGTTGGTCGCCGGATTGGAACGATCACCCGAGGGCTACGAGCTCGACCTACAGGCGACCGCGCAGGCGATGGGACTCGGCTACACCAGCGGTCGGACGTCGCCGTTCAGCAAGGCGCTACAACGGTGTGTGATGTTCGGCCTCGCCCACCCGATCGACGGCGGGCTCGCAGTGCGACGCCGAGTTCCGCCGATCAGCTTCCGCCACCTGCGCCGCATGCCCGAGTCGGTCCAGGCCGCCCACCACGACTGGCTCCACGCGTCGATCGGCGTCGACGAACTCACCCGGGCACATCGCCTGGCGACGACGATGCTCGACCTCGGCGACGACCCGTCGGAGATCGAGCATCATCTCGTCGCGCTCGGTGTGGCCGACGCCGTCGCGGCCGAGGCGGCCGACAACGCGGTACGGCTCGGCCAGGACCTCAGGCCGGCGGGGTGAAGTTGGAGGCGAGGTCGATCAGCAGCGCGGGTGCCGAAGCCGGTGGCGCCCTTGGCGTAGATGCCCTCGTCGCCGTCGACCTTCATCGGGCCGGCGATGTCGAGGTGCGCCCACGGCACGTCGCCGACGAACTCGCTGAGGAAGATCGACGCGGTGATCGCGCCGCCGTACGGGCCGCCGATGTTCTTCATGTCGGCGACGTTCGAGTCGAGCAGCTTGCGATAGCGCTTCGTCGCGAGCGGGAGCTGCCACACCGGCTCGTCGGTCGGCTCGGAGCACGCCTCACCTGTTCGATGAACGCCTGGTGGTTGCCGAGCAGGCCGGCGATCCCGGTGCCGAGCGCCGTCAGGCAGGCGCCGGTCAGGGTGGCGATGTCGACGATCGCATCGGGCTGAGTCTCGGCGGCGAGCGACAGGCCGTCGGCGAGCACGAGCCGGCCCTCGGCGTCGGTGTTGTGGATCTCGACGGTCTTGCCGTTGCGCATCGTGAGCACGTCGCCGAGCTTGACGGCGCTGCCCGACGGCATGTTGTCGGTGCACATCAGGTAGGCGGTCACCTTGGTCCTGCACCGCAGCGCCTTCAGCGCCGACATCGTCGACAGCACGGCGGCGGCGCCGGACATGTCCATCTTCATGATCTGGTGGAAGGCGTCGCCACCCTTCAGGGAGATGCCGCCCGAGTCGTACATGATCCCCTTGCCGACGAGCGCCAGGTGACCGGTCGCGTTCCTCGGTGAGTACGTGAGCTTGACCATCCGCGGCGGCTCGACCGAGCCCCGGTTGACGCCGAGGAGTCCGCCGCAGCCCAGCGCTCGAGTTGATCCTTGTTGAACACCTCGACCGTCAGACCGGCGGCCGCTCCGATGGCGACGGCACGGTCGGCGATGTCGGTGGCGTTCAGGTAGGTCGGAGGTGTGTTGGCCAGCTCACGGGCGAACGCGGCGCCGACAACGATGTGCCTCGCTCCGCTCCCTGCTGGCCGAGCTTGGCGCGCTTGTCGCCCGCGATCAGCGGAAGCTTCGATCCGCGATGCGTGGACGGGTCGTTCTTGAGGCCGACGTACCGGTACGAGGCGAGCAGCACGCCTTCGACGACGGCCTGACCGGCGGCCTTCGCATCGACACCGTCGACGTCGGCGAGCGTGGTCGCCAGACGTGCGTGCTTCGACGCCGCCGGGCGAACGCTGCGGCCGCCGAGCGCAGGCCGTCGCGTCGATCGAGTCAGGGTCGCCGAGGCCGACCGCGACGACGAGCCCGTCGCACGTGGGAACGACCATCGTCTGGCCGACGGCGCCCGTGAATCCGTTCGTCTCGAGCGCAGATCGGCTCAGGCCGATCGCTGCTGCGGCACCGTACCCTTCGTGGCGACACCCACCCCGACGGCGGTCGCCGCCTTCGGCACCGAGCGGCCGGTCGAGACGGATACGGACGAGATGGCAGCACTGGCATCGCTCATGAGCTGCCAGTCTTGCCGACGCACCACGCCGTTTCCGAACGTGTGAATCAGGTGAGTGCCGGCCCGGCAGCGCGCGGTGTGCCACGATCCTTCGGTGGAATCGATCCAGGAGCCCGGAGAGCGACGATGAGCACCGACGACGTTCCGCAGGACGAATCCTCGAAGCGCTCCCCGATGCGCATCGTCCTGATCGTCGTCGCGGCGCTCGTGGCCGTGGTCGCACTCGCCTACGGCGCGATCTTCTTCTACGCCAACGTGATCAACGACTCGCCCGACGAGCTCGACGAGAGCGATCTGGCCGACGCGCTCGACCGTCCACGACGGCGACACCCCGGCGCCGCGACACCACGCAGCGCTCGCGCAGCACCGTCGGACACCGATCCCCGCGGCAGCCACGGTCACCGACAGCGGCCGATCGCCGCCGCCGAGGCGGGGTACGACGGCGACTGGGTGCCGACCGACGCATCCGAGTTCGGGTACCGGGTCGAAGAGGTGCTCGCCGGGGTGAACACGACGGCCGTCGGACGCAGCAACGAGATCAGCGGGCTCATGACGATCGCCGGCACCACGATCCCGGTGGTCGACATCGAGGTGCAGGTCGCGAGCATCACGAGCGACGAGTCACGCCGCGACGGGGCGTTCACCGGCCGCATCATGAGCGCCGACGAGTTCCCGACCGCGACCTTCAACCTGACCCAGCCGATCGAGCTCGGCGCAGTTCCCGCCGACGGTGAACAGATCACGGCATCCGCCACGGGCAATCTCACCTCCGCGGCGTCACGAACGAGGTGACGTTCGAGGTGACCGCGCAGGCGAACGGCCAGCTCATCGGCGTGCTCGGCAGCATCCCCGTGCTGTTCAGCGACTACGGCATCGACAACCCGTCGTTCGCCGGGGTGACCACCGAGGACAACGGTCTCGTCGAATTCGTCCTCGTCTTCGAACCCGCCTGACCCGGCCGGCACGGTATAGGCGCAGACGGTCGGCTGGCTCGTTGCCAGGCCGAGGCGAGCGCTGCATACCGGCCACCGAGCGCCACCAGTTCGTCGTGGGTGCCGAGTTCCACGAGCTCGCCGTGATCCACCACCGCGATCCGATCCGCCCGACGGACCGTCGAAAGTCGATGGGCGACGACGATCGTGGTGCGCCCGGTCATGAGCCGCTCGAGCGCACGTTCGACGATCACCTCGGTGCCGGGGTCGAGGTTGCTCGTCGCCTCGTCGAGCACCAGCACCGCTGGGTCCACGAGCGCGGCTCGAGCGAGCGAAACGAGCTGGCGCTCGCCGGCCGAGAGGCGCGAACCCGCGCTCGCGAACCTCCGTGTGGATCCCTTGCTCGAACTCGTCGAAGCGGTCCAGCGCGCCGATCGCAGCAAATGC
>CAVVAO010000024.1:0-144244 GCA_963746285.1 Ilumatobacteraceae bacterium
GCCCCGTCACTTCATGACGTTTGGTGTCTGACACCAGACGTTACGACGTCAGCGGCGGTCCTGCAGGAAACGGAAATGGTTGCACGTCGAGGCGACGTGGGCGGCGTCGAGGTCGGCGAGCAGCACGGTCTCGCCGCCCGCGCCGGTGGCGAGCACTTCGCCGAGCGGGTCGATGATCGCACTGTCGCCGCAATAGTCGAGCCCACCGCCGGAGCCGACACGGTTGACGCCGACCACGTACGCCTGATTCTCGATCGCCCGCGCCCGCAGCAACGTCGACCAGTGCAACCGTCGCTTGGCGGGCCAGTTCGCGACGAGGAGGTACGCATCACGTCGTGGGCCAGCGCCCAGAACTCGTCGGCGAACCGCAGGTCGTAGCACACGAACAAGCGCAGCGCAGCCCGTCGATGTCGACGGTGACGAAGTCCGTGCCGGCGCGGACGTAGCGCTCCTCGTCGGCGTGCGAGAACGGATGGATCTTGCGGTACCGGTGCTGTGTGCCGTCGGGCGCGACCATCACGAAGACGTTGGACGGCCGCTGGTCGTCGGCGGGTGCGTCGGTGGCGATCTCCGGACAGGAGCCGCCCACCCAGACGCCGTGGGTGGTCGCCATCCGCTCGAGGAACTGCGACGACGGGCCGCCTTCGGGTTCGGCGATGTCGGGAGAGTCGAACGAGAACCCGGTCGAGAACGTCTCGGTCACGAGCACCACGCGGCTCCACTCGCGGCTGCGCCGGCGATCATCGGCGCCAGGTGCGCGAAGTTCGCCTCGCGGTCGTGCCACACGATGTCGTGCTGGACGGCTGCCACGCGAACCGCCGTCATGTCGCGAACCCGGTCGTGAGGCGCTCGACGGCTTCGTCGATCACGTCGATGCGCTTGCAGCAGGCGAACCTCACGAGATGACGGCCGCGCTCGGGCCGCGCGTAGAACACCTCGTTCGGCACGGCGACGACGCCGCAGCGCTCGGGCAGCGACCGACAGAACGCCATCCCGTCACCGTCGGGCGCATGCGGCCGGATGTCGACGGTGGTGAAGTAGGTCGCCTCGGGGGCGAAGGCGATGAAACCGGCCTCGGACAGTCCCACGACGAGGTGGTCGCGCGCCCGCTGCAACGTCGCGGCGAGTTCGGTGAAGTAGGCGTCGGGCAACCCGAGACCGACCGCCATCGCCGGCTGGAACGGCGCGCCGTTCACGTAGGTGAGGAACTGCTTCGCCGTCTTCGCCGCGGTCACCAGCGCTTCGGGGCCTGACATCCAGCCGATCTTCCACCCGGTGGTGTTGAACGTCTTACCGCCCGAGGAAATCGTGAGTGTCCGTTCGGCCATGTCCGGCAACGTGGCCATCGGGATGTGGATGCGGCCGTCGAAGACGAGGTGCTCGTAGACCTCGTCGGTGACCACGATGAGATCGTGCTCGATCGCCACGCGGGCGATCGCATCGAGTTCGTCGCGCGTGAACACCTTGCCGGTCGGGTTGTGCGGCGTGTTGAGCAGGATCAACTTCGTACGCGACGACAGACGCGGCGACCAGTTCGTCGGGATCGAAGACGTACCGCCCGTCGTCACCAGGTGCCAGCAGCACGGGCACCGCACGGGCCCCGGCAAGTGCGATGCATGCCTGGTAGCTGTCGTACATCGGCTCGAAGACCACGACTTCGTCGCCCGCGTCGAGCATCCCGAGCAACGCTCCGGCCAGCGCCTCGGTTGCACCGGCGGTGACCACGATCTCGCTCGCCTGGTCGAGTTCGATGCCGTACCAACGGCGTTGGTGCTCGGCGATGGCCTCGCGCAACACGGGCATCCCCGGCCCGGGCGGGTACTGGTTGACACCCGCACGGATGGCCGCGACCGCGGCGTCGAGCACCTCGGTCGGTCCATCGGTGTCCGGGAATCCCTGGCCGAGGTTGATCGCTCCGGTCTCGACCGCCAGCGCTGACATCTCGGCGAAGATCGTGGTGCCGAAGCCCGCGAGCTTGGAGGTGAGCGGATCGGTCAGGGCCACACGGCAACTGTACGCAGCAGCGGCATCCGCTTGCCGCGTTCAGTCGCGACCGGCAGCGTCGGTGTCGGCGGGGTGGCGACGACGGTCGGGCCCGCGGTACCCCGCCGAGGTCGTGAGGTCTCCTGCGGCCAGCTCGACGGCGTGCACGTCGGCGAGCCGGTGGGTCACACCGGCCGACTTGGCGCCGTACATCGCGACGTCGGCAGCGCTCAGCAGCTCGCCCAGCTCGAGGCCGTGGCGAGGGAACAGCGCGGCGCCGATCGCCCCGGTGATGCTGACGTCGCGGACGACCGGTGTCGCGGCGAGCGACTGGCCGATTCGTTCCGCTGCGGCCCGCACGCCGGTCCCGTCCTCGATGCCCGGGAGCAGGATGACGAACTCGTCGCCGCCCCATCGGGCGACCACGTCGGTGTCGCGTACGGCCGACTTCAGGCGTTCCGACACCGCCTTGAGGACGAGGTCACCGAACTGGTGGCCGAGGGTGTCGTTGATCTCCTTGAAGCCGTTGAGGTCGATCAACATGACGCAGATGCCGTTCTCGAAGCGGTCCGCGGCGAGCAGCATCTCCTCGGCCACCCGCTCGAACTCGCGACGGTTGAGCAAGCCGGTGAGTTCGTCGGTGGTCGCGCGCCGTTCGAGCGCGCGACGATCGAGGAGGAACGTCCATCCTGCGAGCGCCAACAGCACCGTGCCCAGCGTGAGCAGCACCGCGTACAAGGCCAGGTCGTCACCGACGAAGCCGGCATCGTCGAACGTCGACGCAACGATTCGGACCGATCCGCCCTCGCCGGGAAGTCCGACCGACTCGGCGATGATCCGGCGATCCCCGTCGGTGATCGGACCCGCACGATCGACACCGGTGACCGCTGCGGCCGAGAGACTGATGTCGACGTCGACCCCGTTCTCGGCGATGGACGTCGCTGCGCGCTCGTCGATCAGCGCCGACGCTGGGAGCAGGAGCGCGCTCGTCACCGAGCCGCCGGACACCACCAGGAGCGACCCGGTCGCCTCGTCGACGGCGAAGACAGGCGCGCCGCGCTGGTCGGGTGCGACTGGCGGAGCGATGTCCGAACGCGTCGAACACCTCCTCGTCGGTACAACCACGCACCTCTTCCGTGACGATGCATCCGACCACGTCGTCGGCGAACGACCGCACGAGCTCGGAGGGTTCGGTCAGTTCGTTGGCGAGATCGACGACCGCGGCGGCCCGCTCGACGGTGCTCTCCACCGAGTGCTCGACGACGAGTGCGGTCGCCACCACCTGCGCATCCTGCTCGCCTCGCAGCTCCGATCGCTTGTTCACGAGCGAGACCGACATCGCGACCAGCAGCACCACGCTGCCGACGAGCGCGCCGAGGCGAAACAGTCTCATGAGCCGTCATCGGCACGACAACCCCTCACCTTGAGGCATTCGTCGAACCCACGTACGGAGCGACCGGGTCCTCGGACGCGAGGAGAGCGACACCCGCAGGTGTCGCTCTCCTTCGGTGACTCGGTGACGCAGGCTGGCACGAACCGGCGCTGCGTCGCTGGTGTCAGAGGTGACCGACCACGTCGACGAGGACGTTGGCCGCTGCGTAGGTGTAGACGCAGATCGAACCCGTCGGCGACAACTTCGCGATCACCTCATTGGCAACCGCCTCGTTCGTCGCTCCGCGAGAGTTCGCGGTCGACGCGTCCGGCACCGTCCCGCACGGGAACACCGTGGCGAACCCGGCAGCCGCAGCATTCACCAACGTCACGTTGGCAACCACCGCCTTGGCATCGGCGGGCACGCCACCACGACCTGCGATCGGGACTTCCAGGACCGCGCCGGCCGCAACCGGAGTCGGCCGGGTGTCGGCCAACCGCACCGGAGTCAACGACACGAAGTCCGACGTCGCCGGCACATACCCGGCGACGTCCACGAGCACGTTGGCCTGCGCCGACGTGAACACGCAGATCGAACCGGTCGGCGACAACTTCGCGATCACCTCATTGGCAACCGCCTCGTTCGTCAGTCCCAGGTAGTTGACACTCGACGCATCCGGCACCGTCCCACACGGGAACACCGTCGCGAACCCGGCAGCAGCAGCATTCACCAACGTCACGTTGGCAACCACCGCCTTGGCATCGGCGGGCACGCCGCCGCGACCTGCAATCGGGACCTCGAGGACCGCGCCGGCCGCCACCGGAGTCGGCCGGGTGTCGGCCAACCGCACCGGAGTCAACGACACGAAGTCCGACGTCGCCGGCACATACCCGGCGACGTCCACGAGCACGTTGGCCTGCGCCGACGTGAACACGCAGATCGAACCGGTCGGCGACAACTTCGCGATCACCTCGTTGGCAACCGCCTCGTTCGTCAACGCTAGGTAGTTCACACTCGACGCATCCGGCACCGTCCCACACGGGAACACCGTGGCAAACCCGGTGCCGCGGCGTTCACCAACGTCACGTTGGCGACCACCGCCTTCGCGCCGACCGGCACAGCGCCGCGTCCTGCGATCTGCACCTGGACGACACCACCAGCAGGCACCGGACCAGTGCCGTAGAACAGCTTGTCGGCTGCGACCCAACCGGGTCGGGTGTCGGCGTAGCGGACCGGAGTCAGCGGAGTGATGATCGTGTCCTCACCCGGCAGGATGATTGTCCACGTGTGGGTGTCGGAGGCGAACTTACCCTCGACACTCATCGCCATGACCGTGAAGGTGTGTTCTCCCGGCTCCAGACCGGTGTAGGTCTTCGGGCTGACGCACTCCTCGATCGCACCTCCGTCGAGCTGGCACAGCACCCTCGAGGCATCCGACGCAGCGTCGAATGAGAAGGTGGCATCAGTCGCCTCAGTGAGGGCCGCAGGTGCGTCGGTGATCGTCACCGTCGGGGGACCGGCCTCGATCACCAAATCGTTGAGGTAGGCGGCCATCTGAGCCTGCGACATGTGAAGCGACGCAGGATCGTCTGGATCAACGAGCGGGAATGCCGGATTCGGCGTGTTGCAGGTGTTCATGAACACCGGGTCGATGTAGAACCCGTAGCCCGTCTCCGGGTTGACCACGACCTCGTTCTCGTGGAGATAGTTGATGACGGACCGCACATCGTCGGCCATCTGGGCGAACCCAGCGACATTCTTCAGCAGGTCGTCCGGCTCCGTGCCCTCGACGATGTCGGTGAATTCGACGCGGTCGACCACCTCGTCGACCTTCCAGGTCAGTGTCGGTACGTCCAACCAGATCGTGCACCCCGAGAACACCTCGGATCGGGTGTATTCGAACTCGCTGTAGTCGATGAACTGCTCATCGTTGGGGCCAGTCTCGGTCAGCAGGTTCGCCGAGGCAGAGTCCCAGTTGGCCACCAGGCCATCGGGAGCGGCAGTCCGGTTGTAGTACTCGATCGTGTCGACCGTGATCGGAACCGTCTTGCCTGCGGCAGTACCGACCGCAGCCGCCGCCAGCATCCACTGGTCGAACGACCCGGGAGTCTGCACGATCGAAGCTGGCGTACCGGGGTAACCCGGAAGTCCAGGGATCGAACCGGTGTCCATCAGACCACCGAGCTTCTCGATCTCCGCGGGGCCTCCCTCGAGTGCTGCAGCATCAGGCACGGCAGCGGCGTAGATCGCCGCATAGTCGGGTGACGCATCGAGCGCAACCCCGTCCGCGGTGAGTCGACCGGCGCCGTCAAGCGTGACCTCTGCGCCCGTGAGACGCGTCCTGACCTCGACGAGCTTCCTCCAGAGCACCTCTTCGTTGGTTCGAGCAAGGTTCAACCGCTCGAGCTCTACCTCCGCCACGTACTGCTCGTATCCGACCTGCGGCAGACAGGCGGTGTCGTCTGCGGCGGGAGTGGACACCGTGTTGCCCTGCAGCGGCACCAAGTCGACGAGACGTCCATCGACCGGATTGAGCGTGGCGTCGATGCCAGGGATGTCTGCGTACACCCCGTCGACGAAGGCAATCGGCTTGACACACATGACCGAGGCGTCGCTCACCTCTTGGAAGGGGCCGCTCAGCATCGGGATACCGTCCAGGGTCCGCTGGACGATGTAGAGGTCCGAGTAGGTCTCCCCGGTCTGGGCTGAGGCTCCGGGCGGTGGGAGTACCAGGAACATCGAGGTCACCGCCGCGGCGAGGCCTCCAACGAGACTGGACTTGCGCATGACTCCTCCTCTTGGGGCCACCACCTGGATGGTGTTCCGCCGTCACGAGACGACGATCGGAGGGTCGGCACTGGGCAAATCCTCCGGACGCCCTCACCCCAGAGTCCGGACTGTCCGAACCCTGCGCCGGGATCGGTTGAACGGTCTCGACCCCTTCAGGATCCAACGAATGACAGGTACCCCATAGGGTACGAAGACCCGGTGTGACCGATGTTGCTCGGTGAGGTCGCAAACGTTCGCCGGGGAAAGATTGCGATGGCCGGGAAAACGACGCAGGGGCTCCCCGGTTCCGGGAAGCCCCTGCGTGCCCTGCGCGCTCGGAGAGAGTCGAACTCCCAACCGCTTGATCCGTAGTCAAGTGCTCTATCCATTGAGCTACGAGCGCAATTGTGACCGGCGACAGTGTAGACCCGTCTCGCCGCGTTGCCGACGAGGAAGTTTCGTCAGCCGCCCCAGGGTCCGAAACCGCCGGCCGCGCTGGTACAGCATGTACGCCGCGACCGCGTTGAGGTTCGCGTCGTAGAGCTGCCAGCGCCGACGTCACCCCGATCGACGACAGCCAGCTCCGATGCGCCTCCCAGTGGATCTGGAACAGGCCGTAGCAGCACGAGTTGTTCACGTTCGATCGGTGGTTGCTCTCGCGCCACGTGATCTCGATGGCCCGCTCTTCGAGGTCGTCGGGCCAGACCGACCGGATGACGGCGACGGCGGCGGACGCGGACACCGACGCCGGACGTGCAGGCACGGTGGTCGTCGGCGCTGGCGGTGCGGTCGTGACGGTGGGCGCGGTCGCTTTCGAACGGGTGGTCGATGCGGCGGTCGGCGTCGTGGCGGCCGCCCGAGGGGCCGACGTCGTCGGTGGCGCCGGAGTCGCGGCTCCCACCGGCAGGCAGATCGACCGGCCGGGCACCAGCACGGAGTCGACCGATGCATCATTCACGGCGAGGAGATCGGCCAGGTCGACGTCAGCCGCGTCGGCGATGCGGATCCAGTAGTCACCTGCGGCGAGTTCGTAGTCGTTCCCACAGGATGGCTCGGCGGCAGGCGGGGCGGTGACGGGAGCGGAGTCTTCGAGGGCAGCTGCCACGACCGGCCCACTCCCCGAATCCTCGCCGGCGTCCGCACGTGCGGCAGCGGTCGGTGCGGTCGCGGTGTCCGCAGGCCCGGCATCGGCCCGAGCATTCGACTCGACCGGTCCGTCCGGCGAGGTCGGGACAGACGGCGCCGGGTCGGCGATGGCCGCGAGGCCTGCGGGCGGGGTGCTCACGCTTGCATCGTCGTCGGAGCCGGACGTGAATCCCATCACCACTGGCGCCGCCAGTGTGAGCACCACGGCGAGTCCGCCGAAGCGAGCCAGCAGCGGATCGACACCCGGGCGACGCTTGGTCGGCTCGGGTGCCCACGACCAGGCGTCGTCATCTTGGTCGGCCGGATCCCCGTCGGCATCGAAGGGAACCGTCCGGTCGTCGCTCTCGATGTCGCCGAAGCCGTCGATCTCGTGTGGCTGGTGGCTGAGCGCGAAGTTCGGCTGGACCGGTCGCCCGGCCGTGCACCCGCTCGACTCCGGAACCGCTACCGAGCAGCCCATCCCACCAACGACCGATCGTCGTTCCGAGTCCGGCGCGAGGTTCCGAGGGACGTCGATCGGACGGGGCCCACTCGGTCTGTTCACCCCAGAATTCGTCGTGGAGTGCCGGAGGGGCGTCTGCGTCGTGTCGGTCGTTCGTCATGGTGTCAGGTCGTCCGAACACGCTGATCGTGTGCCCAGACCCGGCGTCGCCGGAACTCATTGACTGGTCTACTCGGTTCGTCACGAAACCGCAACATGACCGTCATCCAAACGACATCCATGTCATTCGCCGGCCATCGGCGGGCAGGCTCGGCCCGCACAGCGAACGACCGGCGCACCTCGAGGTGCACCGGTCGTGGCGGAGAGGGTGGGATTTGAACCCACGGATCACATTGCTGCGATCAACGCCTTAGCAGGGCGCCCCATTCGGCCGCTCTGGCACCTCTCCTGGGAGCCCCGGAGTGTAGCCCGGTAACCTCGGGACCGGAACGGTGGCAGAGTGGACGAATGCAGCCGCCTTGAAAGCGGCCGGGCGCAAGCCTCGGGGGTTCGAATCCCTCCCGTTCCGCTGATGGAATCCCTCCCGTTCCGCTGATGGAATCCCTCCCGTTCCGCTGATGGGGGTCTCGAGCAGCGCATCGAGCGGAGCCTGTCGAACGGTGCAACGCTGTCGGCGACGAAGGGGCGAGTCTCGGCGTCGAACTGAGCGACGAGCGCCACATCCTCAGCGGTGGACGCGTGACGGTCAGGAGCCCGTCAGGCCGTCGTCGAGATTGCGCGATGCTCTACGTACTTTGATGCTCCACGCCCACTGACACGGAGGACCCATGTCCACACCGAGCGACCACGACAGCGCAACAACCCATGTCGTCAGCACCACGCCCAGCGAGACGGCCGGCGGCGGCACGAGGGCCATCCACCTGCTTTCAATCTGTGTGATCGTCGCAGGTGCGATCTTCGTCGTTGCCGGCGCTGTCACCTGGTTCGTCGTGCAGGACCAGCTCGCCGACGAAAGGATCGTCGTATCCGACGATGCCGAGCGCTTCGCCGGGCAGGCGGTCGACGGACCCTTGACCGCCTACGCCGAAGCCAACGTCATCGAGAAACACGCCCTCGAGGCGAGTGGCGGAAAGACCTACTCCGAACTCGACCGGGAGGACCCGACACGCCAGACCGTCATGACCGCCTCGTTCCTTCGGTCGTCGCTGTTCACCTCGGTGGTCGCCTTCGGCGTTGCCTTGATGGCCGCCGGGCTGGGCGTGGTGCTCATCGCAATCGGTGCGGCTCTGTTGCTCGCTGCCAAACGCCTCAAGATGACTCCTGCCGATCACCAAGCGATGGCCGCCGCTTCGGGCGTGTAGGCGTCGCTCTGTTCATGCACCGATCAACATGGCGCCAGATTGCCTCCGCAAGGTTCACCCGCAGGTTGTTTCCGGCGGTGCCGAGTCCTCGAATCGCCCGGTGATCCATGACAGCACCTCCGGGGCGGCCTCGGCGCCGGTGTCGACATGGCTGACGCCTTGCAGCTCGATGAGTTCGACGGTTGCGCCCCGGGCACAGAGGCGCTGCACGAAGGTGCGCGTGACCTCCGGGTCGACGATGGTGTCCGCGTCGCTCTGGACGATGAGCATCGGCGCCTCGGTCGCCGAGCCACCCGGGTTGTTGTCGCGGATGATCGATGCCCACGGTTCGTCCTCCCACGGCCGTCCGGTCACGAAGGTGAGATCCAGGATGAGCGCCCCAGGCACCGAGCCCAACAGCTGTCCCGGTCCGTACAGACAGTTCTGCGCGATCTTGCCCACGACGGGGCGTGCCTCTGGTGTGACGACCCCGGCCAGATCGGCGTCGAAGGTTTCCGACCAGGCGAACAACGCCATGGCGATCAGGATCTTGCCGACCCGGCTGCCGATGTTCACCTCGAACAACTCGACGAGGTCGGGCACCGGTCCTCCCGCTGCGACGCCGACGAGGTCGAGTTCCGGCGCGTAGCGTGACGCGAGTTGGCCAGTGAAGAGCGCGGCGTGGCCACCCTGGGAGTGACCCCACACGGCGAACTCCGTGCTCGCCGAGACTTCTGCCAGGCTGCGTGCGGCTCGAGTGATGTCGAGCACGTTCATGGCCTCGACCTCGCCCACGAGATACGGGTGTACGCCCTCCGTCCCGAGACCTTGGTAGTCGGTAGCTGCCACGACATACCCCGCGTTGACGAACGCCGGGCCGCCCTCGATGCCGAGCGGCGTCTGCTCGACGGGGCGCAGTGACGGCGCACACCGGGGTGTGACGCCCACGGTCCCGTGGGTGAACGTGAGGATGCGACGACCACCGGGCGGCGGCGGTGCGTCGGGCACGGCGACGATGCCACTGACCGCGCTGGGGGCACCCTCGATATCCGTCGACAGGTACAGGACGCGATAGGTCGTCGCTCCAGGCAGATACTCATCGATGACTTCGGTCCTGATGATGGTGCCTGGCGGTCCGTCGGGCAACGGTGATGGCGCGGTGTAGAACGCCGGCGGTTCGTCCGGTTGAGCTCCCGCGGATCGACGCGCTGACGGCAGCTCCACCGAGGGCGAGAACCAGGCCCAGGACGACGCCGACCATCCGGACCGACCGGTGGCGGCGCAGCGGCGCCGACATCGGCCCTCCACCGGAGTCGCGGGCTCGCAATCCGAGCGCCACCTGGCTCATGCCGGTGGCGATCGTACGAATCCCGACGACGATCGCGAGCACGAGCACCGTGACCGACGGCCACGCGACCGCGAGGATGCCGACGACGACATTGGTCAGTCCACTCAGTCCCAGGACGACACGTTCCTCGCCGTCACCCGAGAGCGCTGCGACGACCTTGAGGCAGCCACCGGTGATCAGGCCGAGGGCCACGGTGACCGCAAGCGCCCAGAGTGTGACACCCGGCCACGCAACGGCCACCGCGGCCGTGAGCACCCACACGAATCCGATCAAGAGCGCCAACCGAGGACGAGGCGACATCGATGCCGTCAACAGCCCACTCACGCCCGAGAGCACCAGACCTGTCGCGACGAGCCACACCAGGAGTGACAACGATCGCCATGGCCACGTCAGCAACAGGACTCCCACGACGATGCACGCAACGCCCAGGAAGACAGAAGTCCACCACGGGACAGGTCTCGGCGTCACGCAGCGCAGCATCATGCACGACGACGCCGATCGTCAACGCCGGCAGTGATCTCGTTCTCGAGCGAAGACCGTTGCGTCGCGCCGGAACTCATTCCACCCGCGCGCAGGCCCGCACCTATGGCAGCCAATCGCACCCGTCAACGCTCGAGGGCGTCGGCCAGATCGCACATGAGGTCGATCCACCAGAGCGGCCCGGCGAGCGCGCGTTCGGGCCAGGGTTGGGGCGAACCCAGGGAGTGGTGGATGAGACTGCCCGCCACGTAGTTGGCTCCCTTTCCGGGAATCGCCGTCGACTCGTCGTCGATGCGGAGTTCGCCGCGCCCGACGTGGATCCGGACGTCGTCCATGATGTTCATCAGTGCTTCTCTGGTCTCGGCGGTGAGGACCCGATCGGCGAGCCCCGGGGGATCGGTGGTGACCTTGCGACCGTTGCGCGGGTCGTACTCGCGGGGGTTCCACGCCGGATCTCGAACATCGACCGCCGACTCCAGGGTGCCCGTTCCCGACTCGTTGACACAGGCGACAGAGAGCACGGTGTGCCACGTCTCGCGGCGATTCCGACTCGAGATCGTGTTGATCCCGAAGAAGAACCGGGCGACTTCCCGGCGACCGCCCGATCCCTCGATCTCGACGACGACCTCACGTCCCCGAACGGTCCCGTGAGCCCGGACCGACCGTTCGCCTCGCACCTCCACATGGAGGCCGAGGCGCTCGCCGAGCACCGCCCACGCCTCGCCGAGCGTCGGTTCGGCGACATCGTTCCCTCGCGTCATCGCGGATGTCTAGCCGATGAGCGTTGGCGCACCCGACCCTTGGGCGGTCGCTCCGGCATGCGTGTCGCCGGAACGATCCGGCGTCAGTTCGTGGGTCCGTCGAGGAGCGAGGGCTCGTAGTCCGACGGGATCTCGAGGCCGAGCAACTGCAGGATCGTTGCGGCGACGTTGGCGAGGCCTGCGTCGGGAAGGTCGCCACGAAGATGGACCGGGGGCCCGCCGTAGTCGCGCACGGCGAACATCACGGGGTTGAGCGAGTGCGCCGTGCGCAGCTCGGGTTCGCCCCCCTCGCGCATCCGCGGCTCACCGGAATCGTCGCGTTCGACCTTGTCGTCGGCATTGCCGTGGTCTGCGGTGACGAGCAGACAACCGGATGCGGCTGCGACGGCGTCGGCGATTCGTCCGATCGCCAGGTCGACACTCTCGACGGCGATGCGAGTCGCCGCGAGGTCGGCGGTGTGGCCGACCATGTCGCCGCCTGCGAGGTTCATCCTGATGAACCCGAAGTCGCCGGAGCGAACCGCATCGATCGCGGCGTCGGCCGTCTCGGCGGACTTCATCCACGGCCGCTCGTTGAAGGGCACGAGATCGGACGGGATCTCGACGTAGGTCTCCAGCGCGTCGTTGAACTTGCTGGACCGGTTGCCGTTCCAGAAGTAGGTGATGTGTCCGAACTTCTGGGTCTCGGCTCCGGCCCACTGCGCGATGCCGGCCGACGCGATGATCTCGCTGACGGTCATGTCGACCGACTCGGGACCGACCAGGTACGACCTCGGCGTGTTCGTGTCGCCGTCGTACAGCGCCATTCCCGCGAAGAACACGTCGGGCACGCGCACGCGGTCGAACTCGTCGAACTCCGGTCCCGCCTCGAATGCCTGCGACAGTTCGATGGCGCGGTCGCCGCGGAAGTTGAACATGACCACGGCGTCGCCGTCGACGATCGCGCCGACCGGCTCGTGGAATTCGTCGACCACGGTGAACGCGGGAAGCAGCTGGTCGCTGCGCACGCCCGTCGAGCGTCCCCACGCGACGCCCGAGCGCAGGTCGGGGACCGGATGGGCCGTGCCGAGCACGTGGGCGCGCCACCCGCGTCGACGACTCGCCAGTCGGCTCCGTAGCGGTCCATCGTCGTGACCATGCGCCCCCCGCCCGACGCGAACCTGATGTCGAGCGTCGGGTGGTTGGCGAACTCGACCTCGGTCAGCGCGATGTACCGCTCGGCGGAGGGATCGGCCACGTCGCGTCCGTCGAAGAGGGCGTGGATCCGGATCGTCGAGATTCCGTCGTCGTCGGCCCGGCGCAGGATCTCGAAGAGGTGGCTGATGTTGGAGTGGACGTTGCCGTCCGACAGCAGACCGATCAGGTGGAGCGTCCCACCCCCACCGACACAGCGGTCGACGATCTGCTGCCACGCGTCGGACTTCCAGATCGAACCGGACTCGATGGCGTTGTCGACCCGCTTGGCCCCCTGGTCGAAGATGCGTCCTGCACCGAGGATGTTGTGGCCGACTTCGGAGTTGCCCATGTCGGCGTCGGACGGCAGCCCCACCGCGGTTCCGTGTGCCCTGAGCGTTCGGCACGTCTCCGCCGCCAACCGATCGAGTGTCGGCGTGTTGGCCAGCGCGACGGCATCGAAGTCGTCGCCTCGACCCACACCGACGCCGTCCATCACGACGAGCACGAGCGGACGGTCGCGACCCAACTGACTTGCGGAGCTCATGGTGTTCTCGCTTCCTCGCGGATGTGAGACCGCCACGGACCGGCGGTCGGCTGGGGACGACCGCCAGTCTACGGGGCGAGCACGGCGCGACGGCCGGCGGTCAGCCGCAGCAGCCGGCGGAGGAGCCGGTGCTGCTGGACACGACGGTGTTGACGAGCTGGTCGGTGTCGCCGTGCTTGACGTACCACTCCCAGCGATTGCCGTCGGGCGCGTGCACCCAGGTCTCGGTCTTCTCGGCGTAGCAGCAGACGGTCTCGTCGACGCCGGTGGTCGCGAGTCCGGAGTCGGCGAGCCGCGCTTCGGCGGCGACGACCTCGGCGGCGGTCTCGGTCTCGACGCCGAGGTGGTTGATCGAGCCGGACGGGCCGGCACCTTCGAACAACACGAGCTTCAGCGGCGGGTTCTCGATCGCGAAGTTCGCGTAGCCGGGCTTGGTCTTGGCCGGTTCGGTGCCGAACATCTTGCTGTAGAACTCGATCGCCTGATCGAGGTCGTCGACGTTGAGTGCGAGTTGCAGACGCATGGGGTGACTCCCGTGTGGTTGGTTGGTCGATCGATCGCTGGATCCATCAACGATTTGACGTTGATCGATATGTTAGCGGAACGAATCGAAGTCTGTCAATATGTAGATCGTGAAATCCGTCGACGTCACGCCCGGGCCCGAGTTGTGCTGCGCGCCGTTGCTGCGATCCGCACTCGACGAAGAGCAGGCGTCGGAGTTGGCGGAGGTGCTGAAGGCCCTCGCTGATCCGGTGCGCCTGCGACTGGTGTCGATCATCGGGACGGCCGAGTCGGGCGAGGTGTGCGCGTGCGACCTGCCGGCCCTGGTCGACCGCACCCAGCCGACGGTCAGCCATCACCTGTCGTTGCTGGTGAAGGCGGGCGTGCTCGATCGCGAGCAGCGTGGCAAGTGGGCGTGGTTCCGACTGCGGCCGGAGCGCTTGGCCGCACTCGGCGACGCGCTGGTGAACACCAGGTGAACTCTCTCAGTTTTTGTTGATTCAACTACTTGTTGAGCTTCTAGCCTCATCGGCATGGACTCGGTGGTGGAACGTGCGGCGGTCCACGCCGCGTTGGGTGAACCGGTTCGCCTGGCGATCGTGGAGGACCTCGCCGTCAGCGACCGCTCGCCGACGGAGCTCGCCGACTCGGTTCTCGGTGCCGAGCAATCTGCTCGCCCACCACCTCGACGTGCTCGAGGAAGTGGGACTGATCGAGCGGTTCGTGTCGGCAGGCGACCGCCGACGCCGCTACGTCCGCCTCGTGCGCGCACCGCTCGCCCGGCTCGGCGTGGACGCCGCACGGCCCGCCGGTCAGGTGGTGTTCGTGTGCAGTCACAACTCGGCGCGTTCGCAGCTCGCGGCAGCGCTGTGGACCGCCCGCACGGGCAGGATCGCGACGTCCGCGGGCACGCACCCTGCCGATCGTGTCCATCCCGAAGCGGTCGCTGCGGGCTCCCGCGCCGGTTTGGACCTGAGCCGAGCCGAGCCCACCATGTTCGGGGCCGCCGCGACACGACGAACTCGTCGTCACGGTCTGCGACCAGGCGCACGAAGAACTCGATCCCGAGACGGGTTGGTGGCACTGGTCGCTGCCCGATCCGGTCGAGGACGGCCGCGCCGCGGCCTTCGACGCAGTGATCACCGAACTCGACGACCGCATCCGCGCCGTCGCGAACTGAGAGAGGAGCCTACCGATGACCGACGACCGGGTCGAGCTGACGACCGAGGAGATCTTGTTGATCCGCCAGGGCGCGGAACGACTCCGCCACGAGTTCGACGGCACGTTCAACGCCGAGACGATCGAGCGGTACATGCTCGACTCGCAGGAGCTGCTGCATTCGAAGGCGAAGTTCACGCAGTGGTTGCCGCTGCTGATCGAGCGGCTGACCCGTGATCGGCTCCGCGCCCTGCAGCGGCTCGAGCTCGGCGCCGATGCCAAGCCGGCCGTGCTGTTCCTGTGCGTCCACAACGCCGGGCGCTCGCAGATGGGCGCGGGCTGGCTGCGTCACCTCGCCGGTGATCGGGTCGACGTGTTCTCCGGCGGAACCGACCCGGGCATCGAGCTGAACCGCGCTGCGGTCGCAGCGATGGCCGAGGTCGGCATCGACATCGCCGCCGAGCTCCCGCAACCGTGGACCGACGAGATCGCTCGCAGCGTGGACGTCATCGTCTCGATGGGCTGCGGCGACGCATGTCCGGTCTACCCGGGCAAGCGCTACGAGGACTGGGACCTCCCCGATCCGTCGGGGCAGCCGATCGACGTGGTGCGCGAGATCCGTGACGACGTCCGCACGCGCGTCGAGGCGCTCATCGCGTCGCTCGATCTGAACGTGGCTGCGGTGGACGGTCAGCGATGAGGACGCGGGTCGGCATCAACGGATTCGGACGCATCGGTCGCCTCGTCGTGCGGGCGTTGCGCGAGCAGCCCGGTCTCGAACTCGTGCACGTGAACGAACCGTTCGCCGACGTGGCGACGGCGGCGCACCTGTTGGAGTTCGACACCGTCCACGGACGCTTCGGCGGGGCCGTCTCCGTCCGCGACGGTCAACTGGAGATCGACGGCGCGGCCGTCGGCTACTCGTCGATCGACTCGCCCGGTGACGTGCCGTGGCATGCCGCCGACGTCGATGTCGTGCTGGAGTGCTCCGGCAAGTTCCGCACCAGCGAGCTGCTCGCTCCCTACTTCGATCGCGGGGTGCGCAAGGTGATCGTCGCAGCACCGGTGAAGAGCGACGGCGTGCTGAACATCGTGATGGGCTGCAACGACGACCTCTACGACCCCGCCGTCCACCACGTCGTCACGGCCGCGTCGTGCACCACGAACTGCCTCGCGCCGGTCGTCAAGGTGTTGCACGAGCAGATCGGCATCGAGCGCGGCGTGATCACCACGATCCACGACGCCACCAACACCCAGGTCGTGGTCGACGCACCCCACAAGGATCTGCGCCGGGCACGTTCGGCTCTCAACTCGCTGATCCCGACCTCGACCGGCTCGGCGACGGCGATCACGATGATCTATCCCGAGCTGACCGGCAAGCTGAACGGTGTCGCGATCCGTGTGCCGTTGCTGAATGCGTCGCTCACCGACGCCGTGTTCACGATGAACCGCGACGTCACCGTCGAGGAGATCAACGGGTTCCTGCGCGACGCTGCCGACGGTGAGCTGAAGGGGATCCTGGGCTTCGAGGACCGACCGCTGGTGTCGGCCGACTACACCAACGACACCCGGTCGGGGATCGTCGACGGTCCCTCGACGATGGTCGTCGACGACCGGATGGTCAAGGTGCTGATCTGGTACGACAACGAGTACGGCTACGCCTTCCGCATGGCCGACCTCGCGGCCAAGATCGCCGACGGGCTCGGTCCCGACCGTGATGGACGCGGCACGGTGAAGCTCCGCAACTACGTCCTGGTCACCGCCGGCTACTGGGCGTTCACGCTCACCGACGGCGCGCTGCGGATGCTCGTGCTGCTGTACTTCCACGAGCTCGGCTACTCCCCCGTCGCGATCGCATTCCTGTTCCTCCTGTACGAGTTCATGGGGATCGTCACCAACCTGCTCGGCGGTTGGGTCGGCGCCCGCACCGGCCTCAACCGCACGCTCCTCGCCGGGCTCGGCCTCCAGATCGTCGCGCTCGTCGGACTCACGTTCCACGACCCGAGCTGGGTCGAGTGGGCATCGGTCGCGTTCGTGATGGGTCTCCAGGCGCTCTCCGGGGTCGCCAAGGACCTCACGAAGATGAGCTCGAAGAGCGCCGTCAAGTTCATCGCCGGCGACGGTGCGCTGTTCCGGCTCGTGGCGATCCTCACCGGCTCGAAGAACGCGTTGAAGGGTGTCGGGTTCTTCCTCGGCGCCGCGCTCCTGTCGTGGATCGGCTACGACGCCGCGCTGTGGTCGATGGCCGTCATGATCGCGGTCGTCCTGGTCGTCATCAGCGTGATGCTCGACGAGGACATCGGCCGCGCCAAGCGCAAGCCGCCCCTGCGGTCGATCCTGTCGAAGTCGACGGCGATCAACCGACTGTCGGCCGCTCGCTTCTTCCTGTTCGGCTCGCGTGACATCTGGTTCGTCGTCGCCCTGCCGATCTTCCTCGACGACGTCCTCGGCTGGTCGTACGAGGGCATCGGCGCCTTCCTCGCCGCCTGGGTGATCGGTTACGGCATCGTCCAGTCGTTCGCGCCGCGGCTGCTGCGACGTTCGATCGCGAGCGTCGACGCCGAGATCGGCGCCGCCCGCACCTGGGCGTTCATTCTCGGGGTCGTGTCGGCCGCCATGGCCGTCGGCGTCGCAGCCGACATCGCCGTCACCGCGGTGGTGGTCGGCGGGCTCATCGTGTTCGGCGTGGTGTTCGCCATCAACTCGTCGCTGCACTCGTACCTGATCCTCGCCTACTCGCACGGCGACGACGTCTCGCTCGACGTCGGCTTCTACTACTCCGCCAACGCCGCAGGACGACTGGTGGGCACGCTGCTGTCCGGCGTGCTCTACCTCTGGGGCGGCCTCGAAGCCGCACTCTGGGGATCGGCCGCGTTCGTCGCCATCACGTGGCTGCTGACCCTCCGTCTGCCCGTCCTCACCGCGGGCGACGAGCAGCCCTCCGCCGTGCCCCTGCGTCGCTGAACGGGTGAAGTCCGTATGGTGGACGACGTGACCATCGACGCCGCTCCCGCCGACACGGTGGTCGCCAGACTGTCGTTGCTCGACCGGTTCCTGCCGGTGTGGATCGGGCTGGCGATGCTCGTCGGCATCGTGCTCGGCAAGGTGTTCACCGGGCTCGACGACACGCTCGACAAGGTCAAGATCGACACGGTCTCGTTGCCGATCGCCATCGGTCTGCTGGCGATGATGTACCCGGTACTCGCCAAGGTGAAGTACCGCTCGATCGGCAGCGTCGTCGACCGTCGGTCGCTGGTGATGTCGCTGGTGCTGAACTGGCTGATCGGCCCGCTGTTGATGTTCACCCTCGCGTGGCTGCTGTTGCCGGATCTCCCCGAGTACCGCACCGGGCTGATCATCGTCGGCCTCGCTCGATGCATCGCGATGGTGCTCATCTGGAACGACCTCGCGTGCGGGAGCCGAGAACTCGCCGCGGTGCTCGTCGCGGTCAACTCGCTGTTCCAGATCGTCGCCTACTCGCTGCTCGGCTACTTCTACCTCGAGCTGCTGCCGGGGTGGTTGGGCCTCGACTCCGACGGCATCGACATCACCGTGTGGGCGATCACCAAGTCGGTGCTGATCTTCCTCGGCATCCCACTGCTCGCCGGATTCCTCACCCGGCTGATCCTCGAACCACGTAAGGGCACCGAGTGGTACGAGGAGACGTTCCTGCCACGCATCGGACCGATCGCGCTGTACGGGCTGCTGTTCACGATCGTCGTCCTGTTCGCGCTCCAGGGCGACGCGATCACCGAGAACCCGTGGGACGTCGCCCGCATCGCGATCCCTCTCGTGGTGTACTTCGCGATCATGTGGACCGGCTCGTTCGCCGCCGGCTTGCGGATGGGGTTCCCGTACGACCGCAACGCGTCGATCGCGTTCACTGCGGCGGGCAACAACTTCGAACTCGCGATCGCGGTGGCGATCGGTGTGTTCGGGGTCTCGTCGGGCCAGGCGCTCGCCGGTGTCGTCGGACCGCTCATCGAGGTCCCGGTGCTCGTCGGGCTCGTCTACGTCTCGCTGTGGGCACGCCGCCGCTACTACCCGGAACAGCCAGGACACGACCTGTAGTAGCGTGCTTCGCCCGGGCCCGACGGGCCTCGAGGCCGCCGATGGGGACGCGGTCGACGACGACACACCTGGGGAGTGGACATGACCGACGTGGCTCTCGATTGGACGGCGCCGGCACCCGGCCCGTGGATGCAGGACCGTGCGCACCTGCCGTCGGCGGTCACCCCGCTGATGCAGGCGGCGTATCCGCCCGGGATGATGCGCGGGTTCGCGGAGACGCTCGAGCCGTGGGGCGCACTGCTCGACGGGATGAACGTCCACTACGTCAACGGATTCGCGTACATGCAACCCGCTCCGTTCGATGCGCCCGGCCCGGATGGGGAGAAGTCGCCCGAGTACCTCGGCGCCGAGATCGGGCGGCGCACCGAGCTCGCCGCGGCAGCGTTCGAGAACCGGATCTGGCGCGACGTGCTGCAGCGGTGGGACGACGAGATCAAGCCGGCCGCCATCGCGCGCCACCGCGAGCTGGCCGCGATCGATCTGACGTCGCTCGACGACGAAGCGCTTCGCGACCAGCTCCACCAACGCATTGCCTGGTTGACGGAGATGGCCTATCAGCACCACCGGTTCAACTCGATGGCGATGCTGCCGATCGGCGACTTCATCCTGCACGCCGTCGGGTGGACCGAACGTGCGCCCGTGCCGATGTTCGCCGTGTACGACGGATGGTCGCCCGTCTCGGGCGTCGTGCCACCGGAGCTGGTGCCGGCGGTCGATGCCATCAACGCCGACGCCGAAGCGAGCGCCCTGCTCGACGGTGACTCGCCGGCGGCGGAACGGCTGGCGGAACTGCGCCGTCGTCTCCCGGCGGTCGAGGAGTACCTGGCCGGATGTGGCTACCGGTTGGCAGCCGGATTCGATCTCACCAATCCGACGATCGGTGAACGGCCCGACATCCTCCTCGACCGGATCCGTGCCTGTCTCGACCACGATCGCGATGCGGCTGTGCTTCGGTCGGAACAGATCGCCGACGAGCTGCGCGCCGAGGTTCCCGCGGAGCATCGGGACGAGTTCGACGATCTACTCGCCGAGTCGCGGTCTCGTGTACCGCCTCCGCGACGAACGCGGTCTCTACAGCGACGCCGCTGCCGTCGGCCTGCTGCGACTTGCCCTGATCGAACTCGGTCGCCGCTTGTTCGAGCGCGGGCGCATCAACTTCATGTACGACACGCTCGACCTCCACGAGGCCGAGATCGACGCACTGCTCGACGGCGCGGAGTCGCCGACCGCCGACGAGTTGTCGGCGCGGGTGGCGCACCGCAAGGCGATCAGCGCCGCGGGCGCCCCACCGCTGCTCGGGCCGCCACCGCCGGAGCCTCCCCCGGTCGACATGCTTCCGCCGCCACTGGCCCGGGTGATGTCGGCGCTCGGGTTCTACATCGACGGCGTGCTCGGCGACCTCACGACGCCGGTGGGAGACGACAACGTCGTCGTCGGAATCGGCGGGAGCGGTGGCGTCTACGAGGGTCCGGCGCGCCTGGTGAGGAACTTCGACGACCTCTTCACCCTCGAACAGGGCGACGTGCTCGTCACGACGGCGACCGGCGAGTCGTTCAACGCGTTCCTGTCGATGCTCGGCGCCGCGGTCACCGATCACGGCAGCTTCGCGTCACACGCCGCGATCATGGCCCGCGAGATGGGCTTTCCCGCCGTGGTCGGCACCGTCGACGCCACCCGCCGGATCGCCAACGGCGTGACGGTGCGAGTCGACGGCGACGCCGGCACCGTCACGATCCTCGGCGCCTGATCGGGGCGGCCGGGTCACGTACGCTCGGTCGCATGGGAACGCGATCGGGTGACCGCTACGACGTCACCGACGACGAACGGGCACGGTTCGAGCGCGACGGCTACGTCCATCTTCCCGCCGTGATGCGCGAGGACGAACTGGCCGAACTCGATGCCGTCTACGACGCGTTCATGCGCGGCGAGATCGACGTCGAGGGCCGCGATCTGTACGACATGGTCACCGGCGAATTCGGCACCGATCCCACGACCTACGCCATCTTCAACGTGATGCTGCCGCGCGTCTACTTCCCCGAATGGCAGGGCAACACCTTCGAGCGCGTCGGTCACTCGATCGCCGAGCAGCTGTGCGGCGAGGGGATGACGCTCGACTTCGACCAGTTGCTGGCCAAGCAGCCAGGGCGAGTCGACGCGATCTTCGCGTGGCACCAGGACCAGGCGTACTGGATCAACACCGACGACCGCCGCACGGCGACGTGCTGGCTCGCGATGGACGATTCGACGATCGACAACGGGTGCATGCAATTCCTGCCGGGCAGCCACCGCGAACCGGTTCGGCCCCACCGGCCCGCGGGCGCGAGCCGTGAGGAGCAACACACGTTGGTCACCGACCTGCGCCCCGACGATCATCCCCGTGCCGGTGCCGATCCGTCGCGGCGACATCACCGTGCACAACGAGGGAGTGCTCCACGGCTCGGGTGGCAACACGACCACGTCGAGCTGGCGGCGCGCCTACATCAACGCCTACCGCTCGGTCGAGACCGTCCGACGCGAACGCGAGCTGGGATTCACGCACTCGCACAACGACTCCCAGGACGTGCTGGCACGCGTCGACGGCCTGCTCGCCGACGGGTGATCGTTGTGACTCGGTCGCGGTAGGTTCGGCGCATGGCCACTCCCCGACGACGCCCGCTCCGATTCGGTTGGCTCTCACCGTGCATCGGGAACCGTTGGAGCGATCACAAGCCGATCGTCGTCGAACAGGCCAAGCACATCTTGCCAACGGTCAACGACCACTTCGACTCGATGTGGGTGGCGGATCACTTCTGGGGATTCGACGCAAAGACCGACCCGTTCGTCGAGGCGTGGACGTCGCTGACCTGGCTGGCCGCCAAGTTCCCCGACGTGCAGTTGTGCAATCACGTACTCGGCCACGGCTACCGCCCGCCGGCGCTGACCGCCAAGATGGCGTCCACGTTGCAGGTGTTCTCGGAAAACCGGTTCATGCTCGGCATCGGTGCCGGCTGGCGCGCCGACGAGTACCGCGGCATATGGCTACGAGTACCCGTCGCCGGCGGTGCGCTACGCACAGTTGGAGGAGGTCGTCACGATCTGCCGACTGATGTGGACCGAGGACGAGCCGAGCTTCGAAGGGAGATACTTCTCGATCGACGGGGCGGCGGCACCGCCGCTTCCCGAGGTGGTGCCGCCGGTGTGCATCGGCGCGAACGGCGAACAGATCGGGTTGCCGCTGGCGGGCAGGATCGCCGACATGTGGCACAACATGTCCCGCTCGGAAGCCGACTGGCAGCGCAAGTACGACATCGTGCGACGTGCCGCCACCGAGTCCGGCCGCGATCCGTCCGACATCGAGACGGGCATCACGATCGAACGTCCGTTGCCCGAGACCGACGCCGAGTCGGCAGCGCTGCACGACGTGATCGCCCGCTGGCACGAGGTGGGCGTGGACCACGTCGTGATGGACTTCGGCAACCCCGCGTCGACCGACCCGATCCTTCGGTTCGCCGAACAGGTCATCGCCCCGCTGCGATGACCGCCGAGGCGCTACTCGGCAGCCGCAGAACGCTCCGGATCAGCCGGAACGGTGGACCTGCCCGACGAGCAGCGCCGTGACCTCGCGGCACTGCTGCTCGATCGTGACCACGGCGGCTTCGAAGACGCGGGTGGCCGACCCGGTTGGGTCCGCCACCTCGGGCACGGACTCGCGCAGGTACGCGCTCGCCGTGCGCTGGCCGGTGAGCGAACGAACCCACGAGCGCACCCCACCGGTCTCTTCGAGCGCGGACGGCGACGCCGCGGCGAGGAATTCGGGAAGGGTCATCGCCTGGCGGAACGCGTCCGGCGACAGGGCAGCGATTCTCACCACGTGCTGACGCTCGGCGGTCAGGATGACGTCGGCGCGGTCGACCAGTTCACGAGTCGTCTCCGCGCTTCGGTGTCGCGAGACATCGATTCCCCGTCGTCGCATCGCCTCGACTGCCTCGTCGATCGGCGGCAGGCCGACCGGGCCGAAGCCCGATGAATGCACTTCGACCGAGCCCTCACCCAGCTGCTCGCTGAGCATCGAGGTCAACATCGCCTCGATCATCACCGACCTCGTCCGGTTGTGACTGCACACCGTGAGGATCCGCAGCTGCGGTCCCCCGTTCGTCGTCAACGCAGATCCAATCCGAACACGTCGTGGAAGGTGCGGTAGTAGTCGTCGTCCTCTTCGATCGCTCCCATGGCGATCCAGTCACTGTCGTCGATGCGGTCGTGCAGTGCTGCGAGCTCGGCGCCTCCCCAGCTGACCGGGTAGCGCAACCGGTGTTCGTCGGTGGTGATCGCTTCGTGGATCACGGCGGCGACCTCGAACGGGTCGGTCGCGTTGGCCATGCCGGTCATGTAGAACTGGAACATCCGTCGGTAGTGCGCGTCGTACACACCGCTCGAGTTCGGGGCGTCGACGTTCTTGGCGAAGATCGCCGACTTGGTGACGCCCGGCTCGATGATGGCGACGCGGATCCCGAACGGCGCCAGCTCCTGGGCCAGCCCTTCGCTGAGACCTTCGAAGGCCCACTTCGACGCCACGTACGGCGACTGCGCGAGTGCGGCGATCCGACCGGCGACCGAGGTGATGTTGACGATCGTGCCGCTGCGGCGTTCGCGCATCTGTGGCAACACCGCCTGGATGCAGCGCACCGCGCCACACAGGTTGACGTTCATCACCGACAGATACAGCTCGGGCGGGCACTCCTCGGCGACCGCGTTGCCGCCGACGCCGGCGTTGTTGACGAGATGATCGACCCGGCCGGCGGCCTCGAGGATGCGTTCGAATCCGGCACGCACCGACTCGTCGTCCGCGACATCGAGTTCGAACAACTCGACAGAGACGTCGGCATCGGCGGCCATGTTGCGGAGCTTGTCGGCCTTGTCGATCGAACGAACCGTGCCGATCACCCGGTGTCCCTGCTGCGCCAGGTGGATCGCCGTGGCGCGTCCGATCCCGGAGTTGGCCCCGGTGACGACGCTCACGGGATGTTCAGCGCTGGAGTTCTGATCGCTCGGCATGTCACCGAGCGTACGCGTCCGCCGGCGGTCCGACGTCGCCTGGCGATGACATCGCGTCGTACGGTGAGGCGACGTTCGAGGAGGAACGAGATGACCTCAGCTGTCCGCGATCCGCGCGTCGTGAAGATCGGTGCGGTGTATCCACAGACCGAACTGCGCGGTGATCCGGCCGCGGTTCGCCGGATCGGGCTCGCCGTCGAGGCGGCCGGTCTCGACCACCTCCTCGCGTACGATCACGTCGTCGGCGCCGTGCATGCCGACCGCGAACCACCGTTGTGGGGTCCCTACGACGAGAACGACCCGTTCCACGACCCGTTCGTCATGTTCGGCTATCTCGCCGCGATCACCGATCGGATCGAGCTCGCCACCGGCGTGCTGATCCTCCCCCAACGCCAAACGGTGTTGGTCGCCAAGCAGGCAGCCGACCTCGACCTCCTGTCGGGCGGCCGCCTCCGGCTCGGTGTCGGCGTCGGCTGGAACTACGTCGAGTACGACGCGCTCGGTGAGGACTTCTCGACCCGCGGACGTCGCGCCGACGAACAGATCGGCGTGCTCCGTGAACTCTGGCGTGGCGACGTGCTCCGATTCGACGGCGAGTTCGACTCGATCGACCGGGGAGTCGTCGTCCCGAGCCCGGGACGCCAGATCCCGATCTGGGTCGGCGGATTCAGCCGACGTGCGTTCGAACGGGGCGTGATGCTCGGCGATGGATTCATCTTCGCCGGCAACGAGGAACGGGTCCACGGCGCCCTCTCGGATGTGCGGGAACTCGCAGCAAGCCGTGGTCGGAATCTGGATGCCTTCGGACTCGACTACGTCGCCACGACGCCGACCACGCCGGCGGGCGCTGCAGACGCCGCACGTCGTTGGCGCGACGCCGGTGGCACGCACTTCTCCGCCGTGTCGATGGGTACCGGTCGCGACTCGATCGAGGCCCACATCGACTTCTTCGCCGAGTTCGCCGAACTCACCGCCGACATCTGACGGCGCCGCGACTGAACGTCTGCCGCGTCAGGTCGTGATCGACGCCTGGATGTCACGCACCCAGTCGTCGGCCTCACGCCATCTGGCGTCGGCGTGTTCACGGGTCGACTCGGCATGCTCGTCGGCAGCCGGGTACGAACCGAGGAATTTCACACCGCCCTGCTTTGCATGCAGTGCGCGCATCGTGTCGGCGAGCAGTTCGTCGGACACGTGCGACTCGGCGTAGACGATGAAGCAGTAGTCGCCGAGCCCACCGGCCTTGGTCGGCCGGCTGGTGAGGTTCGACAGGTTGATCCGTCGCGCCGTGAACTCCTGCAGGATCGACACGAGGCTGCCCGGCTCGTCGGCTCGCTGGTAGATCACGAGCGCCGTCTTGTCGTTGCCCGTCGGGGCGGGGACGCCCTCGCGACCCACGACCACGAAGCGCGTCTGGTTGCCGTCGTGATCGGCGATGTCCGCGGCGAGCACGTCGAGGCCGTACACGGCGCCGGCCACACGTGGGCCGAGCGCAGCGGCACACGTCCCGTCGCTCTCGCTGACGAGGCGCGCGGCGTCGGCGGTGCTGTACGCAGCACGGATCTCGGCGTCAGGCAACTGCTCGCGCAGGTACCGATGGCACTGTGCCGTCGCGACCGGGATCGAGAAGATCTCGGTGACGTCGGCGAGGGTGACGCCAGGTTTGGCCAGCAGACAGTGCTCGATGTCGATCACGATCTCGCGTTGGATCAACAGTTCGTGATCGAAGGCGAGCGCATCCTGGGTGAAGTTGACCATCCCCTCGATCGAGTTCTCGATCGGCACCACACCGACGTCGACCTCGCCCTGCTCGACGGCATCGAGCACGTCGGGCACCGTTCGATACGCGACGTGTTCGGCGTCGGCCAGGTCGGACTGCGAGAGCAGGGCCTGCTGCGTGAACGTGCCGAAGGGTCCGAAGAACCCCACCCGTTTCGTCGTGGTCGCTGCCATCGGAGCCAAGACTACGGGCGCCGACGCCCCGTCGCGTGAGTGGTTGCGGAGCCGACGTGGCACGATGAGCGAGTGGACGAACTGGGCTTGCGGGCACTCCTCGACGACGTGCAGTCCGGTGCCGTGTCACCCGACGAGGCAGTCGTGCGGCTGCGGCGGCTGCCGTTCGCGGACGTCGAGGGAGCGACGGTCGACCACCACCGGCACCTGCGATCCGGCCTCCCGGAGGCGATCTACGGACCCGGAAAGAGCCCGGCGCAATGCGTCACCATCGTCGGTGAGCTGCTTGCCCACGGCACCGGTCCGGTACTGCTGACCCGCGCCGACGAGGATCAGCGCCGCGCCTGCCTCGATGCCCACGGTGCGGCCGTCGAGGCGAGCAGGAGCATGGTCTGGCGGCTGCCCGTGGCCGCACAGCCCGCTCGTGTGGCGGTCGTCACCGCCGGCACGAGTGACATCCCGATCGCCGACGAGGCCGTGCTCGCACTCCGCGCGTACGGGTTCGATCCGGCGGTCGTCACCGACGTCGGGGTCGCCGGTTTGCACCGGCTGCTCGCCCGGCTCGACGACCTCACCGACGCCGACGCCTTGATCGTCGTGGCCGGCATGGAAGGCGCGCTGGCCAGCGTGCTCGGCGGCCTCACCGGCGCTCCTGTGGTCGCGGTGCCGACGAGCGTCGGCTACGGGGCCGGCCTCGACGGCGTCACCGCACTGCTCGCCATGCACGCATCGTGCGCGAGCGGTGTCACGGTGGTCGGCATCGACAACGGCTTCGGCGCCGCCTGCGCGATCGCCCGCATCTTCACGTGGCCGGCCCGATGACGGCTCCACGTCGGATTGCCTGGTTCAACTGTCAAGCGGGCGTCGCCGGCGACATGACGATGGCCGCCCTGATCGATGCCGGCGCGGACCCCGACCTCGTCGCCTCGATGATCGGCGGGCTCGACGTCGACGGGTACGCCCTCATGTTCGAGCGGGTCCAGCGCTGTGGCGTGGGGGCCACCTGGGCCAACGTCGTCGTCCACGACCACCACCCCGACCACAGCGCGCACCGACCGCTCCGCGAGATCCTCGCACTCCTGGATGGTGCCGACCTCCCGGACCGCGTCCGCGGGCGCGCTCGAGCCGTCTTCGAGCGACTCGGCGAGGTCGAGGGCGCGATCCACGGCGTCGATCCGAGCCGACGTCGAGCTGCACGAGGTCGGAGCGCTCGACTCGATCGTCGACGTCGTCGGGGTGTGCGCCGCACTCGAGGCGCTCGACGTCGACGAGGTGTGGTGCAGCCCGATCGCCGTGGGGCATGGCTCGATCCGAAGCGCGCACGGCATCATCCCCAACCCGGCACCCGCAACCGTTGCACTGCTCGCGGACGCCGGCGTCCCGATCATCGGCATCGACACCACCTTGGAGGTCTGCACGCCGACCGGCGTGGCCCTGATGACCACCTTGGCCGCCGGGTTCGGCCCGATGCCCTCGATCTCGACGGGCTCCGTCGGCTACGGAGCCGGCACCGCCGACACCCGCGAACGGGCAAACGTGGTGCAGGTCGTGATCGGCGAGGCCGGCGACGACCACGACGACGGCACTCCGGTGGCGCTGCTCGAAGCCAACGTCGACGACGTCACCGGCGAGGTGCTCGCCCACGCCGTGTCGACGCTGCTCGCGGCCGGTGCTCACGACGCGTGGCTGACGCCGATCGTGATGAAGAAGGGTCGCGCGGCCCACACGATGAGCGTGCTGTGCGACCCGTCCGGGATCGCCACGATGCGGGCGATCCTCGTCCGCGAGACCGGCACACTCGGTGTCCGAATGTCGTCGCTGCAGCGGTGGCCTCAACAACGGGTCGAGACCACCGTCGACATCGACGGGTACCCGATTCGCGTCAAACTCGCCGAACACCGGATCAAGGTCGAGTTCGACGACGCGGCCGCCGCGGCCGCTGCGATCGGCATTCCGGTGCGCGTCGTGCTCGAGCGGGCCGCTCGAGCAGTCGCCGAAACCACGACGGCTGAGACCGAACCGAGCCCGTAGGGTCCTCACGTCGTGGGATCGATCACCGTCAGCAGACTGGCCTGGAACCTGCCCGGCGGCGACGAGTTGTTCCGCAATGTCGGGTTCCGGGTCGGCGACGGCGACCGCGTGGCGATCGTCGGTGCCAACGGCGTGGGCAAGTCGACGTTGCTGAAGCTGATCACCGGCGACCTCTCCGCCACAGAGGGCACGATCAGCGTCGCCGGCCAGATCGGCGTGATGCACCAGTTGGTCGGCACCGCCGACCATCCCGCCACCACCGTCCACGAGTTGTTGTTGTCGCTGGCACCCGAGCGCCTACGACGGGCGGCCGCTCGGCTGTCGAGCGCCGAACAGCAGCTCACCGATGCACCCATGGCGTACGCCGAGGCGCTCGCTGCGTGGGGCGACGCCGGCGGGCACGACCTCGAAGTCACGTGGAACGAATGTGTCACCCGGGCGTTCGGCGAGGACTTCTCCCAGGTCAGAGATCGGCCACTGCGGACGCTGAGCGGTGGCGAGCAGAAGCGGCTCGCCCTCGAAGCGCTGCTGCGCAGCGAGTTCGACATCCTCGTGCTCGACGAGCCCGACAACTTTCTCGATGTCCCGGCCAAGCGCTGGCTCGAACGCGAGCTGAACGACACGCGCAAGACCGTCTTGTTCATCAGCCACGATCGCGAGCTCCTCGCCGCGACGGCGACCAAGATCGTCACGGTCGAAGCCTGGGGCGCATGGAGTCACGGCGGATCCTTCGCGACCTACGCGGCAGCCAAGGACCGCGAGCACGACAAGCGTGAGCGGGACAGGGCGCTCTACGACGACGAGCGCCGACGGCTCGAGGACTACGTCAAGCTGATGCGCGAACGAGCGAAGATCTCCGAGACGTTCGCTCCGAAGCTCAAGGCGGCCGAGACCAAGCTCCGTCACTTCGTCGAGAAGCACGAACGTCCGCCGGAGATGCGAGACCAGAAGATCGACGTGCGACTACGCGGCGCGCGAACCGGGAAGCGTGCCGTCATCTGCGAGTCGTTGGAGATCGAGGGCCTGACCGACCCCTTCGACCTCGAGCTGTGGTACGGCGAACGAGTCGCGGTACTCGGAGGCAACGGCGTCGGAAAGAGTCACTTCCTCCGGCTGCTGGAGCAGGTGCACCTCGATCGTCCGGACGTCCCCGCCGAGGATCTGGTGCACCACCAGGGCGTGTGCCGGCTCGGCGCGGGCGTCACGCCCGGCCTGTTCCACCAGACCCACGAACATCCGGAATGGCATGGCCGCACGCTCGTCGACATCCTCTACGGCCACGACGTTGTGCTCGGCCCGGCGATGGGGATGCTGCGGCGCTACGAACTGCACGGATGTGCTCAGCAGACGTTCGACACGCTGTCCGGTGGCCAACAGGCCCGGTTCCAGATCCTGCTGCTGGAGCTGTCGGGTGCGACGCTGCTCCTGCTCGACGAACCGACCGACAACCTCGACCTGGTGTCGGCCGAAGCCCTCGAACACGGGCTCGCGCAGTTCGACGGCACGGTGGTCGCCGTCACCCACGATCGGTGGTTCCTGCGCGGCTTCGACCGCTTCGTCGTGTTCGGCGACGACTGCGCCGTCAACTCGCACGACACCCTGCCCGCCGGCTGGGAGTGACGTTTACCTCGCGGGTCTGACCCGTGATGAGATCGATGTCGCCTGGGGTCTGACCCCTGGCGTGATCAGGTGTTGTCGGCGAGGGTGGTCTGGATCCAGGTGGCGAGGTCCTCGGCCGACTTGGTGCCGCTGTCGCGGGCGAGCAGGTTGCCGTCGGCGTCGACGATCATGAGGTACGGGAAGCCGCCGCCGCCGTTGACGACGAACGTCGTCGACTCGACGCTGTCGGCCATCACGGGCCACTCGGATGGCCACTCCTTGTCGACGATCCACTCCGAGGGCGGGTAGTTGGGCGCCGAGTTGTCGACCGCCGTGCTGACGGCCACCACGTTCATGTCGTCGGGGAGCCCACCGCGGTTCTTCAGCTCGATCAGTTCGGGGATCTCGTCGTTGCAGTGCGGGCACCAGTGGGCGAGGAAGACGTACATCGT
Source organism: Ilumatobacteraceae bacterium (assembly GCA_963746285.1). Taxonomy (GTDB): domain Bacteria; phylum Actinomycetota; class Acidimicrobiia; order Acidimicrobiales; family Ilumatobacteraceae; genus Sva-07. The sequence continues at coordinate 30,161 of CAVVAO010000024.1, forward strand.
CGGTCCGTCGGTCGCCCCGCCGATCGTGACGGGATTGCCGTCGAACGTCGCGCCATCGACGACCGGGATCGACATGCCGATCGCCACGTCGTCGGCTCCGGTCGAGTCGAGACCGGGGATCGGATCGCCGGTGACCTCGACCGGTCGGTTCTCCTGCACGTCATCGCCGTAGGTCGGCGCGGGCGTCTCGCCGGGTGCGAGCACGCCGCCCGAACTCTCGTCGTCCCCGTTCAACAGCACGGCGGCGCCGGCCAGGCCGAGCACGAGCGCGACCACTCCCACGACGATGATCACGGTGCGGTTCTTCACGGGGAGTGCTCCATTTCGGGCTCGGACGGGGAGGTGGCGACTTCTGCGTCGAGTCTCGCCGGGAATCGGACGAGCAACAGTATGAGGATGGTGAGAAAGCCGATCAGCGCCATGTTGGCGAGGCTGAATCCGAACTCTCGGAACCACACGAACGTGCACGACGGACCCTGGAACTCGCACTCGCCGTTGTCGAGGGACGGGCGCCATTCGATCAGGCTGTGCCACCCCGAGATCAGGGCGCCGATGATCGCGAGCGGCGCCGCGTACCAGCGCACGTTCGGGTCCTTGCGGAGGGCGCCGACGAGCAGGATCACCGTGAGCGGATACATCGCAATGCGCTGGAACCAGCAGAACCGGCAGGGGTTGAAGTTGGCCACCTCGGAGAAGTAGAGGCTGCCGACGGTGGCGCCCAACGCGACGATCCACGCGAGCCAGACACCTGAGTCGCTGATGCTCGAACCGAGTCGAGCAGCGCCGTCGTGTCCCGCGGCGGCGAGCACGCGCAGCACGACCACGGCGATGGCGCCGAGGGCCGCCGTGATCGTCAACAGACCGACGAAGAGCTGGACTGTTTCGGTGTCCATCGCACAAGTATGCAGCGACGGCACTACGTTCTCTCGGCGATGTCGTCGGACGCGCTGGCCGAGCCCGTGGTGGTGCCGGACCAGCGAACCTCACGGGCCACGCTGGCCGAGCTGCGCACGACCCGTCAACGCCGCCGGCTCGGCGACACCGACTGGTACGACATTGCCTACCGCGTCTATCTGTTCGCGCTGGTCGGGTTGGCCCTCGTCGTCTGGGTGTCGGAGGCCATCGACGGCGTGATCGGCGACGGCATCGACACCGCCGATCTGCTCGAACGTGGTCCGGCCATCATCGGCATGCTCGTCGTGGGGGCGTTCGCGCTCGGCCTGCGCAGCGGGGCCGACGGCGGCCCGATCGCCATCGAGGTCGCCGACATCCGTCACGTCCTGCTGGCGCCGCTCTCGCGCCGCTCGGTGATGCTGCGCCCGATCGGCCAGCGGCTGCGCGCCGCCGTGTTCGCGATCGGTCTCGGCGGCGCCATCCTCGGACAGTTGATCGCCACCGAGGTCGAGGGTTCCCGGACGGCGTGGGCGGCAGCGTGCGGTGCGTACGGCGCGATCGTCGGTGCCACCTTCGTCTCGACCGCCGTGATCGCCCACTCGTTGCGGATACGGCGCTGGCTCGCGACCGTGCTCGCCGCCGCGGCGCTCCTCTGGCAATCGGCGGTGGCGTGGGGGATCTGGAACGACGAGACCACCGGTCTGGCACGAGTCGCGCCGGGCAACCTCGGAGGCCGACTCTCGCTGTGGGGTGTCAGCCAGCGACCGATCGACGTCCTCGCGATCGCAGTGGCGATCGCCATGGCGGGCGCGGCGCTCGCGATCGGTGGTCGGCTGCGGGTCGAGGCGCTCGCCCGTCGGGGTGAACTGGTGTCCCAGCTCCGCTTCGCCGCGACCGTCCAGGACCTTCGCACCGTCGTGCAGCTGCGCCGCCAGTTGCGCTCGGAGACCTTGCGCACACGGCCGTGGGGGCAGCGCCATCGACCGGTTCGTCCCACAGCGGCGGGTCCCGCCCGCGGCCGGGCTCCGAGTGCCGGTCGACTCGACGGGCATCCATCCCCGCTCGTCGTGTGGCGGCGGGACAGCCGCTCGCTGCGACGTCTTCCCGCAGCGCGGATCGCTCGCATCGCACTGCTGGCGGCGCTGGGCGGTGTGGGCGGTGCGCTGACCGTGTCGGCATCCCCGCTGTTCGGGCTCGTCCTGCTCGGCGCCTTGTTCCTCGCAGGACTCGAATCGCTCGAACCGCTGTCGCAGGAGATCGACCGCCCCGACATCACCGACAGCGTCCCGATCGAACGAGGATGGATCTACGCGCACCACCTCGCGGCACCCGCCGTCCTGCTCGTCGCTGTCGGGCTCATCGGGGCGGGAGCCGCCGTGGTCGTCGACCCCGACCTCGGCGCCATGGCCTTCGCAGTGGCGGTGCCGATGGTGTGGGCCGGTGCACTCGGCCCGGTCGTGGCGACCGTTCTCGACGCACCGTCCGCCCCGTCACCCACCACATTGCTCGGAACGCCCCGCAACGCCGAGACCAGCTTCGTCCCACCCGAATTCGCCGGCTTCAGCACGGCGTTGAGAACGTTGCTCCCGGTGGTGATCAGTGCCGCCGGCACCGCCCCGGTGTTCGTCGCCCGTTTCGCCGGCGACGCGTCGAGCGTCGGTCGATCGTTGGTGGCGCTCGGCCTGTTCATCGGCCTCGTCGTCGTCTGGGTTCGGCGCCGCGACCCGTGGAGCGCCAAGGTACGAACATTCATGGAAGAAGGCCAGGCCGCACGAGCATGAGCACCTCACGATCGAACCGACCACCGTCACAACGGACGCGCGCGCGGCGTGCTGCCGACTCGCCGCCCGACGGGCGCGGCGACGCCGACGAGCCGGGTGCCGAGAGCCCGCCGGTACGACGTCAGCAAGGACCTCCACCAGCGATCGAGACGGTCAGCCTGGCGAAGCGGTACGGCGACGCCCCGGCACTCTGGCCGCTCGACCTGCGCATCGAGACCGGTGAGCGAATCTCGCTGATCGGTCACAACGGCAGTGGCAAGACCACGCTGATGCGGATGCTCGTCGGGATGCTCGAACCGACCGAGGGCACCGCGACGATCGGCGGTCATCCGATCGGTTCGATCGAGTCGCGGGCGGCGGTGTCGTACCTCGCGGATCAGCCGGTGTTCTACGACGACCTCTCGGTGTGGGAGCACCTCGAGTACATCGCACGCCTGCACGGCACCGACGACTGGGAACAACAGGCGGTCGACCTCGTCGACATGGTCGGCTTGACGGATCGCGTCGACGACCTTCCGATGACGTTCAGCCGCGGTCTCAAGCAGAAAGCAGCGTTGACGATGGCATTCGTGCGCCCCTTCGACGTCATGTTGATCGACGAACCGTTCGTCGGCCTGGACCGGCTCGGGCGAGAGGCACTCCTCGAGTTGCTGACGCTCGCTCACGGCGACGGTGCGACGCTCGTGGTGGCCACCCACGAGTTGTCGAGTGTGAAGCAGAGCAGTCGGCTGATCGCACTGAGCGGCGGCGAGGTCGTCTATGACGGGGATCCGACGACTGCCGATCTGATCTCGCTGACCGAAGGTGTCCACCAGCACCACGAATGAGGCCAAGAGTTCGTCCAGAAGAACCTCGGGCGGCCGATTCGTCGTCTAGCATCACCGCCATGCAGGAGTTCTCTTCGGTCACCGCTTCGTCCTACGACGCCGAATCACTGGCGCCGCTGCTCAACGACAAGGCCGCCGACGGCTGGACGTCGTCTCGATCGTGGCGGCCGGCACCAACATCGTCGCCTATCTGCAGCGTGAGACCGACGGAGAACTCCCCGCCGAGACGCCCGCCGACGAGACCCGGGTCGAGGAGACTCCGGCCGTCGACGAGGCCGGCGACGAGACCCCGTTCGTCCCCGCCGCCGCAGCGGTCGCCGCCGTCGAAGAGACCGCCGATGTCGTCGACGAACCCGCCGGCTGGGCCACCGCCCCCGACGAGCCCGCCGATGCAGCGGCCGACACCGCCGAGTCGTCGATCGCCGATCTGGCCGCCCAGGTCAGTCGAGCCCGAACCGGAACCCGAGCCTGTCGTCGCCGAGGCCGCAGCCGCCGAGCCGGCGGTGGCCGATGCCGCACCCGCCGCCGAGTCGGCCGTGCCGGCCGGCTGGTACGCCGATCCGTCGGGTCGCTTCGAACTGCGCTACTGGGACGGCGCCGCCTGGACCGAGCACGTGTCACGTGCGGGCCAGCAGTTCACCGATCCGCCCGTCGCCTGATCACGAGCACGTCGCCCTCCATTCCTGCATGCACGTGGTCGTGCTGGGACCGGTCGGTCCGGCAGCCGTAGCCTGAGCACATGCGCGCCACGTCGATCGGCCACGCCGGCATGCTCATCGAGACCGATGCCGGCTCGATCGTCTGCGACCCCTGGTTCGTGCCGGCGTTCTTCGGTTCGTGGTTCTCGTTCCCGCGCAACGACCAGCTCGAGCGACGACCTCCTCGAACGCATCGAGCACGCCGACTTCCTCTACGTCTCGCACCTGCACGGCGACCACCACGACGAGCCGTGGCTGCGCGATCACCTGCGTCGCGACATCCCGATCCTGCTCCCCGGATTTCCCACCCGCGAGCAGCAGCGCACGCTCGCAGGCGCTGGGTTTCACCGAGTTCGTGCGCACCGTCGACACCGACGAGCTGGAGATCGCTCCGGGACTCACGGTGGCGATCCACGTCGAGACGTCGATCACCGATGGCCCGGGAGGCGACTCGGCCATCGTCGTGCTCCGACGGCGAGTCGATTCTGGTCAACCAGAACGACTGTCGTACCAACGATCTCGGCGCAACTTCGGGCCCACGGCCCGGTCGACCTCCACTGGCTGCAGTTCTCCGGAGCGATCTGGTACCCGATGGTGTACGACATGCCGATCGACGCCAAGCGCCGCGTTGTGCGACGCGAAGGTCGACAGCGCAGTTCGCACGGGCGATGCGCTACGTCGAGAACATCGACGCCCGCTTCGTCGTGCCGAGCGCAGGCCCGCCGTGCGTTCCTCGACGAGGACCTGTTCGCACTGAACATGATCGACGGCGACGAGGTCAGCATCTTCCCCGACCAGACCGCGTTCCTCCGGCGGCTCGCCGATGCCGGCCGGTCACGGCGTGATGAACGTTCCCGGCACGACGATCGACATCGGGCCCGGTTCGATCGAGGTGACGCACCCCATCGCCGATCGCCGACGTCAAGGCGATCTTCGACGACAAGCGGACCTATCTCGAGCGGTACCAGGCCGACTGGACGCCGTGGCTCGACGAACTCAAGGCGTCGTGGAATCCACCCACGACCGACCTCGCTCGCGACGCTGCGCGAGTGGTGGGAGCCGCTGCTCGAGATGGCTCCGACGCTGCGTACCCAGGTGGGCGCCAACGTGCTGATCAACGCCGGTGATCTGACGATCCTGGTCGACTTCCCGAATGGCGAGGTGCGTCGTCACGACGCCGAGCCCTACTCGTTCCGGTTCGACATCGCACGTGAACTCGTCGAGACCGTCGTCGCGCAGCGCGCAGTCGACTGGAGCAACTCGCTGCTGCTGTCGTGCCGGTTCACGGCATGGCGTGACGGCGAGTTCAACGAGTACGTCTACAACTTCCTCAAGTCGCTGTCGCGGGAGCGGATGCGGCGCGCCGAGGCCGAGGTGGTACGCAAGCTCGACCCCGATCGACGTGCTCGAGTCGCTCGACGAACCCGACATCCGCATCGGCGACTACGTCGTGCAGCGCCGCTGCCCGCACCGCAACGCCGATCTGGCGGCGTTCGGCGAGATCGACGGCTGCGAGTTCGTGTGCACGCTCCACGGCTGGCGTTTCGACCTCGACACCGGCCGCAACAAGACCGCCGCCGATCAGCCCCTGCGCATCCGTCCCGCCACCGCCTCCGACTGATCCACCACCAGCCCCCACCTCCCCAACCCGTTTGCGTGGCGTTTCGGATGGGACGGGTCATCCGAACTGCAACACAAACGTCGGTCGATCTCTCCCACCACGTTTGCGTGGCGTTTCGGATGGGACGGGTCATCCGAACTGCAACACAAACGGGGGGTGGGGTAGGTTGAACCCGTGCTGGATCTCGGCATCGACCTGAACGTCTGGCCATGGATGTGGCTCGGGATCGCGGTGTTCTTCGCGGCGATCGAGCTGACGGTGCTCGCCGGTTCGTTCGTCCTCCTCCCGTTCGCCATCTCGGCGTTCGCCGCTGCGATCGTCGGCTTCTACGACGTCTCGATCGAGATCCAGTGGCTCGTCTTCGTCGTCGGTGGGGGCCTGCTGTGGGTCCTGCTGTACCGATACGCCAAGAACTTCGCCGGCGACAGCGAACTCGGGCCCGGCGTCGGCGCCGATCGGCTGGTCGGCCTGACCGCCATCGTCACGTCCACGATCGATCCCGACGACACCGAACGTCGTGGCCGCGTGACGGCGCACGGCGAGGTGTGGGGCGCAACCTCGCACGACGGCACCGCCCTTGCGGCGGGTACCCATGTGCGCATCGTCGCCGTGAGCGGCACGAAGGTCATCGTCGAATCCACCGACGTCACTCCCCCGTCGATGCCTCCCACCGCCTCACCGACCGCGCCGCCACCTCCGCCACCGTCAGCGCCACAGGCATCCACCTCGACCGACCGACCAACCGGGAGCACCGAATGAACCCCATCGCCATCGTCTTGATCGTCATCGCCCTCATCGGCATCGGCGTGCTGGTCAGCGCGGTCAAGATCGTGCGTCCGTACCAGCGCGGTCTCGTCGAGCGACTCGGCAAGTACAAGACGACCGCGCGATCCCGGCCTCAACCTGATCCTGCCGTTCATCGAGACGATGCAGCTGATCGACATGCGCGAGCAGGTCGTCGACGTGCCACCGCAGGAGGTCATCACCGCCGACAACGTGGTGGTGTCCGTCGATGCCGTCGTCTACTACGAGGCGACGGATCCGCAACGACTCGTCTACAACGTCGCCGACTTCTTCACCGCCATCACCAAGCTCGCCCAGACGAACCTCCGCAACCTGATCGGCGACCTCGAACTCGACCGAGCGCTGACGTCACGCGACACGATCAACACCCAGCTGCGCGACGTGCTCGACGACGCCACCGACAAGTGGGGCGTGCGAGTGGTGCGTGTCGAGATCCAGCGCATCGACCCGCCGCCGGACATCGTGTCGGCCATGCACGCCCAGATGCGCGCCGAGCGCGACCGTCGTGCCACCGTCACCGAGGCCAAGGGCTATCAGGAGGCGGCGATCGCACGCGCCGACGGCGAGCAGCAGGCGGCCGTGCTGTCGGCGCAGGGCCGCAAGCAGGCCGCCGTGCTCGATGCCGAAGGCCAGGCCCAAGCGATCGAGTTGCGGGCCAACGCCGAGAAGCTGCAACTCGAACTGATCGGCCAGGGCGAGGGCAACGCCGCCCGTGCCCGTCTCACTGGCATCAAGGAGGCTGCTGCCGACAAGGCCGTGCTGACCGTCGAGTACCTGCAGGCGTTGGAACGCATCGGCGACGGCCGCGCCACCAAGCTGGTGATCCCGGCCGAGTTCTCCGGTCTGCTCGGGACCATCGCCGCCCTCGCAGCGGCGAGCGGCGACGACGACACCGACGACGAGGTTCGCCCGAAAGGCGGCCTGCCCATTCCCGACGACGACGACCGCGTCGACCTTCCCGAACCGGACCGGTCCGAGACCCGAACCTGGTGATGCGCCGCGTCGACGCACCACGGGCGGGCTGGTACCCGGATCCCGAGAGCCGCACGAGCCTGCGCTACTGGGACGGCCTCGACTGGACCGACGCCCGACGCTCGCCGCCGAGCGCGGCGGAGCTGTTGTCGTACGAGCAGCGCGCCGAGTTCGAAGCCGCCCACCAGTACGTGCCTCCGGTTCCCGCGGCAGCCGATTTCGCCTACCGCGGAGCGCGGGCCGACAATCAACAGATCGTCGAGGATGTCCGGCGCGCCGCGCGCGGCGAGGTCGATCGGGCGGCGGATCTCTTCTCGCAACGCGCGCGGCAGATGCAGCGCGACATCGTGCCGCTGGTGTCGGACTACACGAACCGTCTCGTCCGGTGGATCCGCTTCGCCGCGATCGTGGCGGTCGTCTTGCTGGTCGCGTATTTCGTGTTCCAGGTCGTCGCCCAGGCCAGCCTGTTCGAGTGGATCGGCGACCGCATCGACAACTTCACCGACGAACAGAACGGCGCCGCGATCACGTCTGGGGTCAGACCCCAGACGTGATCAGCCGGTAGGAGAAGCGGTAGGTGCCCGGACGGATGCGATAGCGGTCGAGCACGTCGGGCCCACAGCTTCCCGTGCCGACCCCACGGTGGGCGACATCGGCGTGGACGATCAGACCGCGACGCGGTCGCAGGTCGGTCTCGTGACCGGCCGCGTAGAGATCGTCGGCCGTGAACCGGGTCGCCGACACGTGCATCGAGGTCGGGTCGAGGACATCGAGCCGGACCACGGCACCCGTCAGCGCGTTCACGAACTCGAACCATCGGCAGTCGGTTCGCAAGCCGAACTCCTGGGGAACGAGGTAGGGCGGATCGTCGACGTCCGAGTCCCACACACCCAGCACCGCACCGCGATTGCGATCGGGATAGTTCTCGAGCGGACCGCGTCCGAACCAGCGGAGCCGGTCGAATCCTGCGGGGAGTTCGAACCGCACGCCGACGCGGGCGACATCGTCGAGGGTCGTCGGGCACGACGACGACGTGGGTGTGGACCTCGGCGCCATCGCTGAGTTCGACCCGGTGATCGTGCTCGACGAGATCGTCGGCTGCGAGCCGATCGATGCCGGCGTCGATCCAGTGGCCGAGGCCGTCGCCACCATCCTGTCCACGCGCAAGTCTGGGGAACAGCTTGAACCCATCGTTGTCGACCGGCGCGCGGAACAGGCGACAACTCGAACCGTGCGACCTCCGACACCCTCCGAAAATGTGCGCGGACCGTTGCGCTGGGAGCGCGCTCGTGCGCATTTTTCGGGTGCGGGAGAGGGTGATCTGGTCCCAGGCGACGTGGTGGCCCTTCGGGGCCCAGGGGGTGGCGCGACGCTGCGTCCAACGCACGGTGAGATGGACGTCGCTCTCGTCCGGCACCGCGCACGGCAGCGGGAGCGCCACCGTCGCGGCGGGCCCGATCGTGCCGACGTCGAGCACGCCCGGTCTGCGACGACGTCCCCGCCGGCCAGCAAGCTCCCACGATGCGGTCGAGGTCGGACAGATCGGTGAACCTGCGCCGGTTGGTCACCATCAACCGGTCGCCCTCGAGCGTCACGACGACGGGCCGGTACACCCACATCACCTCCTGGACGCCGGGATGCGGCTTCAGATCGGCGGACATCAGGCCGTCGGCGACGAAGTTCCCGTCGTTGGGCTCGTCGCCGAACTGGCCGCCGTAGGCAAATCCCCGCTTCCCGCTGGGCAGCCGCGTGAGCAGACCGTGGTCCTTCCATTCCCAGATGAATCCGCCCTGGAGGCCCGAGCGTGGTCGTGATCACGTCCCAGTAGTCGGCGAGCGAGCCGTTGGAGTTGCCCATCGCATGGCTGTACTCGCACATGATCAGTGGTCGATCGCCGACGCCCGCTCGGCCGTACTCGGCAATCGAGTCGATCGTCGGGTACATCGGGCACACCACGTCGCTGGCCGCCCTGCCACCGTCGACCCATCCGTCGTGGAACACCGCCCCCTCGTAGTGCAGCGGTCGCGACGGATCGGCGCGCCGCATCCATCCGGCGAGCGCGTCGTGGTTGCTGCCGTAGCCGGCCTCGTTGCCGAGCGACCACATGATCACGCTCGGATGATTCCGGTCGCGCTCGATCATCCGCGCTCCCCTGGACAACCACGCCGAGCGGTACCTTGCGTCGTCGCACAGGCTGGTGTTGTAGGCGTGACTCTCGATGTTCGCCTCGTCGACGACGTACATCCCGATCTCGTCGCACAGGTCGAGGAAGGCAGGATCGTTCGGATAGTGCGAACACCGCACCGCGGTGATGTTGTGGCGCCGCATCGCGAGCAGGTCGTCGCGCATGTCGTCGATCGTCACCGCCTTGCCGCGGGTCGGATGATGATCGTGGCGGTTGACGCCGAACACCCAGATCGGCTCGCCGTTCACGAGGAGTTGGCGATCGCGCACCTCGACCGAGCGGAAGCCGACGAGCTGAGCGTGGACCTCGGCCACGGCGCCGTCGGGATCGATCAGCTCCGCGGTCACCCGATAGCGGGCCGGCGATTCGGCCGACCACGGATCGACCCCGGGCAACTCGAACGACGCGACCGCGGTGTGGCCGTGGAACAGGTAGGGCGTTGCGAACCGATGTGGAACGGCGACCGTCCGGGCACGTCCGAGGCGCCGGCCGCGCAGCGGTCTCCACCGCGAAGCGGACCTGCCAACCCCGACCGGGTGGGGCGAGACCTTCCAGCGTGGCGCTCGCCACGAGCGTGCCGACCGGCTCGGACGTGCCCGCCGCGCGCAGACCTGCGTCGCAGACCAGCGAGGCGAGGTGCACAGCTCCCCGCGCCTCGACGTACACCGTGCGGTGCAGGCCGGCCATCCACCACTGATCCTGGTCCTCGACGTAGCTGTGGGCACTCCACCGCATGACCACGATGGCGACGTCGTTCGAGCCGGCACGCACGAACGGCGTGATGTCGTACTCGCTGGCGAGTCGGCTGTCGGTGCCGTAGCCGACGAACTCGCCGTTGACGTAGAGCACGTGCGTGCTCTCGGCGCCGCCGACGTGCAGCACGACCTGGCGGCCGAGCCAGCGCTTCGGGACCTGCATCGTGCGGCGGTACACGCCCGTGGGGTTGCGGTCCGGCAGACGCGGCGGCGGGCCCGGAAAGGGCATCCGCACATTGGTGTACTGCGGCAGGTCGCCGACGCCCTGCAGCGTCCAGTTGCCGGGAACCGCGACGGAGGTCCACGACCCGCCCGCCGGCGGCCGCACGACCGCGGCAGCGGGGACGTCGTCGGGGCTGTCGAACAGCCGGAACGCCCAGCGGCCGTCGAGCGATCGCCGCCACCGCGGGCGACCGGCAGCTCGCGCGGCCTCGATCGACTCGTACGCCGGCGACGGGGGGCGCATGTCGAGTCGGCCGATGGAGACCACGTGGGGATCGGCCCAGGGGCGAACGGCGCCGACGGCGGGAAGCATGGCCCGAGATTCTCCCAGATCGACGCCGGGCGGACCGTCCTGCAGCGAGTCAGACGCCGTCGTGGACCCAGACCGGGGTGTCCAACGGCATGATGCCGCTGGCCCAGATCCAGTCCATCGCGGGAACGCTCACGCGTACGCAGCCGTGCGACGCCGGGTAGTTCGGGATGCTGTTGGAGCCGTGTACCGCAACTCCGCCGACGAAGTACTTGGGTCGGTAGATCTCGCCCAGATCGCCTTCCCACCAGCCCTCGGGGCGTTCACGGTTGACCGCGTGCAGTCCGCTCGGTGTGAGCGACACCCCGGTGATGACTTCGCCCGGCGTGTTCTGGTCGGCCTCGGTGTACTCCTCGCCGTTGCCGGTCGAGGTGTTGAGGATCCATTCGGTGCGGCCGTCGATCACGAAGTGCAGCAACTGCTTGGCCTTGTCGACCTCGACCAGCGTGCCGGAGTCGGCCCGAGCGACGGGGCGCTGGGTCATCGTGGTCAACGCGTCGGCGGTTTGCTGATCGACCCGACCGTCGGCGTCGAAGCCCATGTACTTCTCGAACGCCATCACCGCCTGCTTGGTGGTCAGCCCATATCCACCGTCGGCGGCGGACAGCCAGAATCCGAGCTCGAAGAGCCGGAGCTGGATCCGGGCCGTCTCCTGTCCACCACTCGTCCCCACCGCCTGCAGCGGAGGATCGACCACCGCCACGGCGACGATGTTCGGCGGTGACGTCGTGGTCGGTGGCAGGGTGGTGGTCGGCGCCAGGGTCGTCGGCGGCACCGTCGTCGGCGCCACGGTGGTCGGCGGCACCGTGGTCGGCGCCAGGGTGGTCGGTGGTGGTGAGACGGTCGTCGACGTCGTGGTGTCGTCGGAGTTCTCGATGGCGGGCGCCTCCGCAGCACCCTCGCCTCCCGTGCCGCTGGTGACGGCGGTGGAGCAGCCGACGAGTGCCACGAGTCCGAACACCACCAAGGTGGCGATCCTCGCGCTCGTACGCTGCCTGCTCGACCACGATGGGTGAGCCTACCGGCAGCACCCGAGGTGGGGTCGTCACCAGCTCGAACTTGCCCGATGTCGCTCACCAGGGCCGAACGTGCCCACCGAACATGGCTGCGGGCGGGATCGCTGACGGTTCGAAGCCGTCGAGGAGGTCACGGAGGGTGGCGATCGAGCGTGTGGCGGCTCCGCCGAGTGATGCGGCGATCCACTCGACGATCTCGCTCGGTCCGACACCGAACTCGGCGAGGTCGGCAAGGGTGAGCGGTATCCCCTCACGCTTGGCGAGGCGCTGACCGTCGGCGTCGACCACCAGCGGGACGTGGACGTACCGGGGCCGGGCGAGGCCGAGGAGTTCCTGGAGGTGGATCTGACGGGCGGTCGAGGAGAGGAGGTCGTCGCCGCGCACCACCTCGGTCACGCCCTGGGCGGCGTCGTCGACGACCACCGCGAGGTTGTAGGCCGGGACGCCGTCGTTGCGCCGCAGCACGACGTCGTCGACCAGCCCCGAGACCGAGCCGTGCAGCAGATCGTCGAAGGTGATCTCCTGACCGTCGGTGCGCAGTCGGAGCGCCGGCCTGCGCCCGGCCGGCGAGCCGTTGACTCCGTTGACGCGAGGTCAGCCGGCGACAGGTCCCGGGATACGACCCCGGCGGGCCGTGCGGGGCGCGCCGCCGAGTCGATCTCGTCGCGGATCTCGCGCCGTGTGCAGAAGCACTCGTACACGAGATCGCGATCGGACAGTTCGGCGATCACCGCTTCGTACCGGTCGAAACGATCGCTCTGGCGGATCACCTCGCCGTCCCAGTCGATGCCGAGCCGTGCCAGGTCGCGCAGCTGGGAGGCCTCGATGTCGACGCTCGCCTGGTGCCGGTCGAGGTCCTCCATCCTCACGACGAATCGGTCTCCGCGCGACCGTGCCGTCAGCCAGGCGATCGCCGCCGTGCGGAGGTTGCCGAGATGCAGGTCGCCAGTCGGCGAGGGTGCGAAGCGTCCGGCCACCCACACAGTGTGCCGCCTCTCGCGCCGCGCCAGGATCTCCTACAGTCGTCACATGGTGTGCCCTCGCTGCGGGATCGACGTCTCGGAGCAGCAGAAGTTCTGCCACGACTGCGGAGCGCAGATCGCCGTGCCCGGACCGCCGGACGTGCCGACCGAATCGACCGACGCGTTGCAGCCTCCAACCGAGCCGATCGAGGTGACCCAGCCTCCAACCGAACCGCTCGAGGTGATCCAACCGCCCACCGAACCGATCGAGGTCATCCAGCCGGTGACCGAGCCGATCGACACGTTGCAGCCTCCAACCGAACCGCTCGAGAGGTTCGAGTCGGTGACCGAGCCGATCGAGGTGGCGCCTCCCGCGGAAGTTGTCGGCTTCGCGCCCCCCACCGAACCGATCGTCACGGCCGGCGCTGCGCCCGGCGCGACCTCGACCGCGGAGATGCCGTCGCTGTTCGACGGGCAGGACGATCTGGTGGAGTATCCGCCGGCGCGCGAGCCGTTTCGGGTCAGGGTGATCTTCCTGCTCGCCCTGTTCGGTGCCGCCGCGATGCTGATGACGATCGTCGCCGATGTGATCGACATCCGCACGACACGACCGGCGGCGGGCATCACCACCGGGGTCCGCACGCTCGAGGATCTGGGGTCTGATCTCGGTCTCGCCGGGTTCATCGGGGCGGCGATCATGGTGATCGGTGGACTGCTCGCGTGCTTCGGTCTTCGGTGGGGCGCCGGCCTCGCCGGTGGTGCAGGACTTGCCCTCGCAGGATGGGCGGGGCTCACGATCGGACTCGCCGAACTTCCGATCGCCATCGCGGAGTCGATCACCAGGACGTCGTCCATCGACTTCACGCTGCGGGTGACACGTGATCTCGGGTGGTGGCTCATCGTCGGCGTCGGCGCGATCGGTGCGGTCGTGTTCGTGGCGTCGTTGCGTTCGATCGGCAGCGGTGGCCGAGCTGCGCTCAACCCGCTCGTCGCTGCGATCACCGCGGTTGCGATGGTCGTGCTCGCGTTCGGTCCGCTCGTACCGGTCAACGACGCGTCGTTCGCCGACAACTTCCGCTCGGTCGACCCGACCCGCGATCTGCCCGCAGCGTTCTTCGCCGGCCGGCTCGGCCAGGTCGGGCTGATCGCGCTCGCCGGCGTCGCCGGCATGCTGATCGTACGCAGCTACGGGATCGGGCTGGCGGCCGGTGGCCTCAGCGTCCCGCTCTGGTTGTGGATCGCGTCGATCGGCCGGATCGGTCCGAATCCGGTGGGCATCGCCGATCGCAACCCCGGCGCCGACGACACGGTCCCGCATGCGGTCACGACGGTCGGGATGGTCGCCTCGCTCGCGCTGCTGGTGCTCGCCGCTGGGTTGGCCGCGTACCGACTCAACCGTCGACAACGAGCGTGACGCTCAGGGTCGGGTCCCGACACCCACCTCGACGTTCACGTGGCATGCAGCGGACCGGTTCGCACCCACTGGCTCGAGCGCAGGATCGGTCCCCAGACATCGGTCGAGAATGCCGAGACGTTCGGCCTCGCCCGAGGCGACGATCGGACACCGGGGATGGAACCGGCAGCCCCCGGGGATCGATGTGGGGTCGGGAGTCTCGCCTTCGAGGATCTGTTGCTCCATGCGTTCGGCTTCGGGAACCACCGACAGCAACGCCTTGGTGTACGGGTGTCGAGGGTCGGCGAGCACGGCTTCGGCCGGGCCGAGCTCGACGATCCGGCCGAGGTACATCACCGCGATCCGGTCGGCGATGTTCCAGGCGAGCCCGAGGTCGTGCGTGACCGCCACGATCGAGATCCCGGTGTCGTCGACGAGCGAGCGCATCAGTGCGAGGATCTCGCCGCGGATCGAGGCGTCGAGCGACGCGACCGGCTCGTCCGCGAGCAGCAGCTGCGGCGACAACACCATCGCACCGGCGATCAGCACGCGCTGACGCTGGCCACCGGACACCTCGTGCGGGTAGCGCGGCAGGTATCGCTCGGCCGGCCGCAGCCCCGCTCGGGCGAGTGCACCGGCGACCAGGTCGACCTCGCGTCCAGCGACGCCGTGGATGCGGATGCCCTCGGCGACCGCCTCGTAGATGGTCTGGCGGGGGTTGAGCGCACCCGTGGGGTCCTGGAAGATCATCTGCACTCGCCGTCGCAGTCTCCGCAGTGCGCCGGCCCGGCCGCTCACCGGCTCGCCGGCGAACTCGATCGTCCCCGACGACGAGCGGTTCGAGACCGATGATCGAGCGGATCAGGGTGGTCTTGCCGCAGCCCGATTCACCCACGAGGGCGAGCACCTCACCGGCACCGACCGCGAGATCGACCCCGTCGACGGCGCGCACGACGCCGGAGGCCCGACCGGCCGGGAACGTCACGTGGATGTCGCGCAGGCGCAGCAGGTCGCTCACGTCACGACCTCGACGTGGACGCACGCCGCCCTGCGTCGGTCGCCGGCATCGCGCAGTTCGACGTCGACGGTCGAACAGATGTCGATGGCGTCGGCACAACGCGGGTGGAACGGACACCCCGCTGGAAGCGACGCGGGGTCGGGAGGATCACCCGGAAGCCCTCGCGGGCGCATCCGCGACGCCGGATCACCGATCGTGGGAAAGGCGTTCGACAGCGCGCGGCCGTATGGATGACGAGGATCGGCGAACAGGTCCCGGCTCGGGCCCTCCTCGACGATCCGGCCGGCGTACATGATCAGCAGGCGTTCGCAGACGCTGTTGAGCACGGACAGATCATGGGTGATGAAGAGCAGCGCCAGACCGCGATCGGCCTGCAGTTCGGCGAGCAACTGCAGGACCTGGGCTTGGACCATCACGTCGAGTGCGGTCGTCGGTTCGTCGGCGATGAGCAGGTCCGGCTCGCAGGCGAGTGCCAACGCGATCAGGACCCGCTGGCGCTGTCCGCCCGACATCTGGTGTGGGTACCTGGCTGCTTGGTCGGCGCGCAGGCCGACACGTTCGAGCAGTTCGGCGACGCGCCGCCCGGCCTGGTCGCGGCTGACGCCCAGGTCGGCGGCGTGGAGCATGATCGCCTCCTCGATCTGCGTGCCGACGCGGCGGACCGGATTCAACGAGTGGAGCGCGCCTTGGAACACGATCGCGGCACCGGTCCAGCGCACGGCTCGCAGGCGGCCCGGCTTCATGGCGTACACGTCCTCGTCGCCGAGCAGCACCCTCCCCTCGACCAGTGTCTCCTTCGGCAGCAATCTCAGTACCGCCCCGGCAATCGTCGACTTGCCACACCCTGACTCGCCGGCGAGGCCGACCGTCTCGCCGCGCTCGATCGTGAGATCGACACCGCGAACCGCCGGCACGTCGCCGTGTTCGGAGCGGTAGGTGACCCGCAGGTCGACCAACTCGAGGAGGCTCATCGCGCGCCGACCCGCCGATCGCGCAGGCGCGGGTCGAGGATCTCTTCGAGAGCACGTCCGAACAACGTGAAGGCGAGCACGACCGCCACGATCCCGAGGCCGGCAGGCAGGTAGTACCACCATGCGTTCCGGCTGATCGCGCCGGCACCGAAGGCCTCTTCGAGCGTCTTGCCCCACGAGGTCTGGTTCGGGTCGGCGAGGCCGAGGAATGCGAGCGTCGTCTCGGTGAGGATCGAGATCGGCACAGCGAGGGTGACGCTGGCGAGGATGAGCGGCGCGACATTCGGCAGGATGTGCCGTTGCACGATGTGGACGCGGCTCGCCCCCAACGCGCGAGCCCGGTCGACGTAGAGCCGTTGCTTGACCGTGAGCACCTGGGCGCGGACGAGCCGCGCCGTCGACGGCCACGTCGTGACACCGATGACGAAGACGATGTTCCACAGCGAGCGGTCGAGGATCGTGGCGAGCACGATCGCCAGCGGAAGGAACGGGATCACGAAGAACCAGTCGGTGAGCCGCATGAGGATCGAGTCCGTGCGTCCACCGAAGAAGCCCGATGCGATGCCGACCACGGACCCGATTCCGACCGTCAGGACGGTCGCTGCGAATCCGACGAACAAGCTGACCCTCGATCCCCACACGAACTGGGCGGCGACCGAGCGGCCGAGATTGTCGGTCCCCAGCGGGAAGTCCCGGCTGGGTGGAGCCCACGCAGGGTTGTCGATCGAGTCGACCGCGCTGAGGCCGGCCTCCGGGCTGATCAGCGGTGCGATCACGGCCATCACCACGAACCCCACGAGCACGAGCAGCCCACCGAGCGCGATCCGGTCCGCTCGGACACCCCGGGCCAACCGGACGAACGTGGCTCGACGACGTTTCCGCGCCGCACTGCGCGGTGAGTAGTCGACGGGACCGTCGGCAGGGTCGAGTACGGCGTCGCTCATGTCGCACCCACCCGTGGATCGAGAAGTCCGTAGACCAGGTCGACGACCAGATTCGCCACGATCAGCGAGGCGCTGAACAACAGGAAGAGACCCTGCAGCATCGGGAAGTCGGGACCGCGGATCGCTTCGAGCGTCGCCTGCCCCAGCCCGGGCCACGAGTAGATCGCCTCGACGGCGATCGCTCCGGACAGGATGAACCCGAAGTTGAGCGCCGCCAGGCTGACCACGGGAAGCAGCGCGTTGGGCACGGCGTGGCGGCTGCGGACCGCTGCGTCGCGCAGTCCCTTTGCCCGCGCGAGCTGGAGGTAGTCCTCGCTGACGGTGTCGAGCATCGACGAACGCATCACGATGACGTATTCGCCGATGTACGCCAGCGTGAGCGTGAGCGCCGGCAGGAACATGTGATGCAGCTGGTCGAGCAGTGCCGACAACCCGGTGGCGGTGCTCCCGGCGTCCTCGAAGCCGCCCGTCGGGAACCAACCGAGCCGTACGGCGAAGAACGCGAGCAGCAGCATGCCGAGCCAGAAGTCGGGGACCGAGTAGGTGAACATCGAGAACGACGTCGAGGCGACGTCGAAGCGGCTGCGCCGGCGCCATCCGGCGTAGATCCCGAGCGTGATGCCGATGACCATCGCGAGCGCCGTGGACGTGCCGACCAGCGCCACCGTCGGCCAGATCGCCTCGCGGATCTCGGTGCTGACCGGACGGTTGCTGAGGAACGAGTCGCCGAGGTTGCCCTGGAGGGTCTGCTGGACGAAGGCGACGAACTGTTCGAACTGGCCGCCGGTGAGGTTGAACTGTTCGCGCCGCTGCTGGATCTGGTCGGCGGTCATGTTCCGTCCGCGGAACATCGACGCCGTCGGATCGTCGTTCACGACGCGGAACAGGAAGAAGTTGACGACGAGCACGAACGCCAGGGTCGCGAACGCTCCCGCGACCTTGCCGAGGACGAAGCGTGCCCGCACTCGCCTACTCGCGGTCGTCGGCGCTGCTGCGCGACCGGCTGATGGCAAAGGCGGCGCCACCCACGATGAGCACACCTCCGACGATCAACGCGACCAGCAGACCCGTCGACATCCCACCATCACTTCCTCCCCCGCCCTCGACGGCGCGGAGGTTGGCGTAGGTCGGCGAGCTGTTCGAGAACAGGACCGGGCCGACCTCGGCGGGTTGGCGGAGCCAGCCCTCGAAGCGATCGGTGCGGTAGGCCTGGGGATCGGCGTCGGCGAGCAGCACGACGTAGGTGCCGTTCTCGTGGAAGAACGTGACCATCTCGTGCACGATCTCGATGCGCTTGTCACGGTCGAGTTCGACCTTCTGCTGCTCGTAGAGCTCGTCGTAGATCGGGTCGCACCAGTTGGCGTCGTTGCTGCCGGGCGATTCGAGGTCGGTGGTGAGCTGATCGCAGGTGAAGTAGCTCAGCTGCGGATCGGGATCGACGAATGGCGTCCACGCCCACACGAACAGGTCGTACTCGCCCGCGATGCTGACCTCGTAGAGCTGGTCGTCGTCCATGACCGAGACCTCGGTGCCGATGCCGATGTCGGCGAGCCACTGGGTGACGAACTCGCGGATCGCCGGCGCCACGTCGGACTCGGAACGCTCGACGTACCGGAAGTTCAACGGATTGCTGCCGTCGGGCATCTCGCGAACGCCGTCGCCGTCGGTGTCGAGGTAGCCGGCGTCGTCGAGCATCGAGTTCGCGAGGTCGGGATCGAACTCGAAGGCCTCGTCGTCGGACAGCTCGGGCGTCCACACCGGGTCGGCGGAGGGCACCATCACCGTGCCGACCGAGCCGGTTCCGAGCGCCACGCGTTCGAACAGCACCTCACGGTCGATGGCATGGGCGATGGCCTGACGCACCTGGAGGTCCTGGAGCGCCGGATGAC
This sequence comes from Ilumatobacteraceae bacterium, assembly GCA_963746285.1. Lineage (GTDB taxonomy): Bacteria > Actinomycetota > Acidimicrobiia > Acidimicrobiales > Ilumatobacteraceae > Sva-07. The sequence continues at coordinate 49,423 of CAVVAO010000024.1, forward strand.
CGTCACCGAGCCCACCCGCTCCACCGTTCATGGCCAGCTGGGTGAACGTGCCCTGCTCGCCGGCGATCGTCTCGATGTTCTCGTCGCCCTGGAGCCGTTCGAGCGCCGAGCGGGGCACGGCATGTGCCGCGTCGATCTCGCCGGCTTGCAGCGCGGCGACCATGGCGTCGCCGTTGGTGAACACCCGGAACACGAGCCGATCGATGCCGTTGTCGTCGCCGTACCAGTTGGGATTCTTCTGCATCGTCCAGTCCTGGCCGGATCGCCACTCCTCGAGGGAGTACTGACCGGAGGCGACGCCGTCGAGGCCGTCGTACGACGCGAGGTCGTCGGCAGAGATGTCGGCGTAGACGTGTTCGGGAACGATGTAGACGTCCATCGTCGGCAACTTCGGATCGGGAACCGACGACGTGATCTCGACGGTGCGGTCGTCGATCACGACAGCATCGAGGTTCTGCACGGTCGAGTAGTGGTTGCTCCACTCCTCGTCTCGCGACCGGTTCACGGTGTAGGCCACGTCGTCGGCGGTCAGCGGTTCACCGTCGGACCACGCCAGGTCCTCGCGCAGGGTGTAGGTGTAGGTGAGTCCGTCGTTCGACTCGGTCCACGATTCGGCGAGGCCCGGCGTCGTCTCGAAGTCGTCCGCGGCCTTGTCGGTGAGCGATGCGTACTGGAGGTTCCACAACTCGTAGTCGGGCACGAGGTACCCGACGGTGACGTTCGGCGACGACAGGTCCTGCAACAGTCCGATCGTGAGCGTGACGGAGTCTCCCGACGATTCGTCCTGGGCGAGTGCCGTCGTGACCGCAACACCAGAGAACAGTACGCCGGCCAGCAGGCCGGCGCCGATGAGACGCCTCGACATTCGAACCTCGTTCGGACAGGGCGCCTCGGCGCCGCGAATTGTTGGGCGGCATTCTCCACCGGGAGCAGCCGGTTGCGCAAACGGCCTCACCGTCGAGTGGTAGAACACCGCGATGAACCCTCCCGGGAACCCGATCGACTCGCACCTCGCACGGTTCGAGCCACCACAGCGCGACACCCTGGTAGCCCTACGCGACACGCTCCGCGACCTGCTGCCCGCCGCCGAGGAGTGCATCAGCTACAACATGCCGTGCTTCAAGATGGACGGTGTCGCGGTCGCCGGGTTCGACGGGTTCAAGAAGCACTGCTCGTACTTCCCCCACAGCGGCAACGTCGTCGGCCAGGTCGCCGGCATCCCGACCTGGTGCACCGTCGCCTCGACCGGCACCCTGCAGTTCCCCGTCGATCGCCCCCTTCCCAAAGCGCTCGTGCGACGGCTGGTGCAGGCACGGCTTCGCGAGATCGCCGAGCGACAGGCCCGCTGACCCGGGTTGCGATGAGCGAATCGCCGCCATCCGGGCGGTTGGCTCATCGCAGCAACGCCGCCCCGGGTTGCGATGAGCGAAAGGCCGCTCTTCGGGCGGTGGGCTCATCGCGGCAACGCCGCCCCCGACGTCAGGTGCGCGCCAGCTCCCACTCGCCCGATGCGAGTTGCCGCGAGGTGACGGTCAACGTCGGTACGCCGGGCAGTGCGTAGTAGTCGAGCGCGAGGGTGACCGACTCGGAGCTCGCCTCCTGGATGCAGACGACCTGCTCGTGTCCTGTCGCCGGATCCCGCAGCATCCACCGATCGGCCAGCGCTGAGAGCCCCTCGACCAGCACCTGCTCCACCGCGTCGGCACGTTCCCGATGCCGTCCGAGGACGACTCCGAACACCGTGAGCGCGGCCCACTGCTCAACGTCGAGCGCCACGTGACCGCACAGCTCGTCGTCGTCCATTCGTCTCACCTGGTCCACGGCGACGAGCGTGGCACACGACACCGGGCTGGCGTCGCACGGGTTTCGGCGAGGCCGGCCGGCACCGACGTGCGGGCGACCGGGGATCAGCTGCGCCACTCGGCGACGAGGAAGCCGCCGAGCCCGGCGGGGTCGAGCAACGCCTCGGCCTCGCTCACGCGGCTGCGCATCTTCATCGCCTCGAGTCCGGGTCGGGCGGCCTGCTCGTCCCAGATGCGCTTGCCTTCGGCGACCAGGTCGTCGATCCCCCAGAGCTGGAGGAACTGGGCCTGCGATCGCACGTTGTCGGGCTCGGGGAGCTGATCGATCGGCACCTCGATCGTGATGTCCTGCAGACCCGACCGCCGACAGGTAGTGCTCACCTCGCTCGTTGCCCCGATAGGTGCGCAGCCAGTCACGGTACGGCCGACCTGCGAGCATCGCGGTGATCGGCGTGCCGTAGTCGATCGCCAGGACCGAGCCACGCCGGACGAGGCGTCGCGCATCGTCGACGAACCCCGCAGCGCGGTGGATCAGCGGCGCCCTCGACCCGAACCCAGCGGTGGTCGGAAGGCAGCTCGGCACCGGCTCGATGGGTGCCGACAGCAGCTCGACGAACCGACCGTCGGCGCCGACGTCGACGAAGGCCTCGCGCCAACCGGCGTCGAACACGGCGAGACGAAACGGCAGGTTGTCGAGCAGCTCGTTGGCGATCACCACGCCGTCGATCCTCTCCTCGGGCATCGACGCGACGGACTCGATGCCCTCCGGGTGACGAGAGCGCTGACCCGCAGACACCTCGACGGCAACGTAGCGCAGCGCGTCGCCGCACTCGGGTCCGGCGGCGAGCACCGATCGGGCGAGTGTGCCGGGCCCGGCACCGGCGTCGACGACGGTGAAGACGTCAGGTCGGCCGATCCGCTCCCATTCGGCGTCGAGGTACCGCGCCACGACGGCCCCGAACAGCGGTCCGACCTCGGGCGACGTGATGAAGTCGCCACGCCGGCCGGCCGATCCCCCATCCGGCCGCGTGTAGAAACCCTCCGTCCCGTACAACGCCAGTTCCATGAACCGTTCGAACGGAATCGCCCCCTCCGCCCGAATCGCGTCGCGAATCTCTTCAGTCATCCCGTTCTCGTGAACTCGTGCAGCGACATACGTGACCAACGAGTTCACGAGAACGTGGGGCCTCAGCCGGAGAAGGCGCCGGTGAGGGCGTCAAGCGCGCCGACTCGGGCGACGAGGTTCGGCAGCACGCCGACGGCGATCGTGCCGATGACGGTGATCGCCAGCGCAGCGACGACCGGAGCGGGCGGGTTGACCGGGCTGACGTCGCCGTCGGGCGCGTCGTCCATCCAGACGACGCGCAGCACCCGCATGTAGTAGGCCGCCGCGATCACGGTGTTGACCGCAGCGATCGCGGCGAGCACGTAGGCCGCAGTGGTGCCGGCATCGAGCACGGCCTTGAAGGCGTTGAACTTGGCGAACCATCCACCGAGTGGCGGAATGCCGGCCAGCGAGGCGAAGAAGATCGTCATGGCGACGGCGAGGCCGGGGGCGTACCCGAACAGGCCACCGAACGACGAGATCTCGCCACTGCCGGTCTTGCGCGACACCGCGATGACGATCGCGAAGGCGCCGAGGTTCATGAACGCGTACACCAGCAGGTACACCATGACCGCGTTCATCGCCGACCCGGTCGCGTCCGAGTTGCCGGCGAACGCGAGCGGCATGAGGATGAAGCCGCCCTGGCTGATCGAGGAGTAGGCGAGCATGCGCACGATGTTGGTCTGGCGGAGCGCGAGCACGTTGCCGACCGTCATGGTGAGCGCCGCCATCACCCACACGAGCGGCTCGTAGACATCGTCGGCGCCGGGGAACGCGATGAAGATCAACGTCATCAACGCCACGAAGCCGGCGGATTTCGCCGCGACGGAGAAGAAGGCGGTGACCGGTGTCGGCGCACCCTCGTAGGTGTCTGGCGCCCACTGGTGGAACGGGACCGCCGAGATCTTGAACGCGAAGCCACAGATCACGAACACGACGGCCACCACCTCGAGGCCGATGAGGTCGCCATCGCTGAGCGCCGCTCCGATGTCGGTGAGCAGCGTCGAGCCGGTGACGCCGAACAGCAGGCTCATGCCGTAGAGCAGCACCGCCGACGCGAACACACCCATCAGGTAGTACTTGACACCAGCCTCGTTCGACTTGCGATTGCGCTTGTTCCAGGCCGCCATCATGTAGCCGGGGATCGACAGCAGCTCGAGCGCGACGAAGATGCTCACCAGGTCGCGGGAAGAGGCCATCATCACCATGCCGAGCACGCTGCACAGCATGAGCACGTAGAACTCGCCCTGGTAGTAGCCGCCCTCTTCGAGTTCGGTCTGGCTCATCAGCACCACGACGTAGGCAACGAGCAGGAAGAGCCCCTTGAGCACGAGTGCGTAGTCGTCGATGACGTACCGCCCGTCGAACAGCGAGCGAGGACCGTCGCCGATGACGGCGAGGGTGACGACGGGAACGAATGCGCCAAGCAGCACGAACCCCGTGATCGTGGAGATCATCCACTTCTTGGTCTCGGCCAGTTGCAGGTCGAGCAGCAGGATCAGGTTGATCCCGATGGCCAACACGAGCTCGGGCGCGATCGCGTGCCAGTCGATCGTGGGCGACACCCAGTCGCCGGCTTGGGCAAGGAACGTGGCGAGCATCAGCCCAGGGTCTCTCCGAGGCGGGCCACCATCTCGGTGACCGCCGGGTCCATCACCTTGAACATCAGCTGCGGGTACACGCCGAACACGACGATGGCGATCAGGAACGGTGTCCAGGCGATCCACTCGATCGGTGTCACGTCGTAGATCTCGTCATGATGGTCGTCGTCGTTCACGCCGGCGCTCAGCGACGCGTGCGCCGTCGCCGGGCCCGTGGCCGGAGAACTCCTCGCTCGGCTCGCCGAACGCCGTGCGCTGGTAGAGCCACAACAGATAGCCCGCAGCGAGCACGGTGCCGATCGCCGCGATCACCATCAGCGTGCGGAACAGTGCGGTGCTGAGACCGAAGCCCGGGCTGTACGCCGACAGGATCGCCGGGAACTCGCCCCAGAACCCGGCGAGGCCGGGCAGGCCGAGCGACGCCATCGCTGCGAACCCGAGGATCCAGCCGAGGCGCGGCGCCTGGATCAGCATGCCGCGAGAGCCGCTTGATCTCGAGCGTGTGGTAGCGGTGCTTGACCGACCCGGCGACGAAGAAGAGCATGCCGGTGATCAAGCCGTGGGCCACCATGCCGAAGAGCGCAGCGTTGATGCCGAACTCGGTGAGCGTCGAGATGCCGAGCATGACGAAGCCCATGTGCGCGACGGACGAGAACGCGATGAGCCGCTTCATGTCGGTCTGGGCGAGACAACCGAGCGCGCCGTAGATGATGCCGATCACGGCGAGGATGCCGATCACCGGCGCCCAGGCCTTGGCGCCTTCGGGCAGCATCGGGATGGCGATGCGGACGAAGCCGTACGTACCGAGCTTCAGCAGGATCGCAGCCAGGATCACCGAGCCCTGCGTGGGCGCCTGGGTGTGGGCATCGGGCAGCCAGGTGTGGAACGGGAACATCGGCACCTTGACGGCGAAGCCGAGGAACATGCCGGCGAAGATCCAGATCTGGACGTCCTTGTCGATGCCTGCCCCTGCGTCGATGAGGTGCGCGAAACCGAAGCTGACGGCGTCGGTCTGGAAGAACAACGCCAGGAACGCGACCAGCATGAAGGCCGAACCGAACATCGTGTAGAGGAAGAACTTGAGCGAGGCGTACTTGCGTTGCTCGCCGCCCCACACGCCGATCATGAAGTACATCGGCAGCAGGACGACCTCGAAGAACACGAAGAACAGGATCAGGTCCTGGGCGATGAACGTGCCTGCCATGCCGGTCTGCAGGACCAGCATCAACATGAAGAACGCCTTGGGATTTCCCGCGTCGGGCATGTTGTCCCAGCTGTAGATCATCACCAGGAACGTGACCGCCATCGACAGGAAGTAGAGCGGCAGGCTGATGCCGTCGAGGCCGATCGTGTAGTTCGAGTTGATCACCGGGATCCACTCGGCGTCGACGAAGAACTGCAGCTTCTCGGACTGGCCGTAGTCGAACGCGAACAGCGTCACGATGCCGATGGCCAAGGTCGCGCCGGCGGTGGCGATGCCGACCAGCTTGACGGTCGCCTCGTCGCTGCGCGGGATGAAGATCATCACGAGCACGCCGACGAGCGGCAGGAAGGTGCCGACGCTCAGCAGCCAATTCTGATCGGTGAGAGTTTCCATGGGTTCAGAGTTGCTTTCAGCTCACGTTGACGAGGACGAGGACGATGGCGCCGACCGTGGCAGCGCCGAAGAGCAGCGCGCCGTACTGGCCGATCTTGCCGGACTGAGTGGGTTGCATCGCGTGGCCGGCTTCGGAGGCGGCCCAGCCGGATCCGTTGACGGCACCGTCGACGATCTTCTGGTCGATGTTGTCGTACACCCACTGACCGGTCTTGCGGGTGCCGATGCCGACCTCGTTGACCGTTGCGTCGATCACCTTCTGGTTGATCCAGTACGCGGCCTTGGCGATGGGATGGGCGACTGCGTGGACGATCACGTTCTCGTAGAGGGCGTCGAGGTAGTACTTGTTCTTCAGGAACAGGAAGCCGCCTCGAAGTGCCGAGTTGCGTTCGGTGAGGCCGACGAGGCGCTTGTCGCGGCGACCGTAGAACAGCACGCAGAATCCGATCGCCACCGCGTAGCCGACAGCGACGACGACGAGCGACAGCAGGATCTTGGCGAACGTCGGCTCGGCGTGGCTGACGCCGGGGAAGAAGCAGACCGTGCCTGACTCCGGTGCCTCGAACCCACATCCGGAGCTGTGGCCGCCCTCCTCGCCCTCGCCACCTTCGGCGGACGGAACGGCGAAGGTCTGGTCGCCGACGCGTACGACGAACTCGCCGGGGCCCGACGCGAGGAACTCCTCGGTGACCACCGGGGTGGGACGTGGCTCGACGTACTTCTTGAGCACCTCGACGCCCTCGCCGAAGCGTGAGGCGAGCGGGGTGGGGTTGAGGAAGCCGGCCAGCACGGCGCCGACCGACAGGATCAGGATCGGCACGAGGATCAGCGGACCGGATTCGTGGGGACCACCATGATGGTCGGACCCGTCGTCCGCTCCGCTTCCTCCGTGTCCTCCGTGCGGCTCGTCGCTGGCGCTCGTCCCTCGCCGCCATGCGGGACCGCGGCGCTCGCTCCGTGTCCTGCGTTGGCCGCGGCGCTGAGCGAGCGGGGTTCCGGGGCGCCGACGGAGATGTGCTCCATCTCGTGCTCTTCGCCGTGAGCGTCGTCGTGGCCGTGGCCTGCCGCGGCGCCGCGGGGCTCACCGAAGAAGGTGAGGTAGGTGGCGCGGGTCATGTACATCGCGGTGAGCGCGGCACCGCCGAGCGCCGCCCATTGCAGGAACGTGTAGCCGTTGGCGCCGACGTTGTCGATGATCTCGTCCTTCGACCAGAACCCGGCGAACGGGAACACACCGGTGAGGGCCAGGGTCGACACGATCCACGCCCAGAACGTGACCGGCATCTTCTTGCGCAGCCCGCCCATGTCCTTCTTCATGTCGAAGGAGTGGTGCGAACCCGAATGGCTCACCGAGCCGGCACAGAGGAACAGCGCACACTTGAAGAACGCGTGGGTGAAGATGTGGAACACCGCCGGCAGCCACGCTCCCGTGCCGAGGCCGAGCATCATGTAGCCGAGCTGGCTGACCGTCGAGTAGGCGAGCACCTTCTTGATGTCGTCCTGCACGAACGCGAGCAGGGCCGCGATGACGATGGTGATCGCACCGATGATCGCGATGAACGACAACCCGCCGGTGCCGATGTTGAAGCCCTCCCAGAAAACCGGGTAGATCCGCGCAACGAGGAACACGCCGGCGACCACCATCGTCGAGGAGTGCAGCAGCGACGACACCGGCGTCGGGCCGGCCATGGCGTCGGGCAGCCAGGTGTGCAGCGGGAACTGGCCCGACTTGCCGATACAGGCGATGAACAGCGCGACCGCGCCCCACAGCAGGAACTGCGTGTTGGCCTCGCCGGACAGCGCCCACGCCTGGATGGCGGCGATGTTGAACCCGTTCGAGTCGAGGTTGTCGACCGCCCACTGGTTGGCGCCGAAGAAGATGATCGCCGTTCCGACGAGCAGGCCGACGTCGCCGACACGCACGGTGAAGAACGCCTTGAGCGCGGCGCGGCTGTTGGCCTCTTCTTCCCACCAGTGCCCGATGAGCATGAACGACGTGAGACCCATGATCTCCCAGCCCAGAATGAGCTGGACCATGTTCTCGGCCATCACCATGATCAACATGCCGCCGGCGAACAGCGTGATCGCTGCGAAGAAGTGCGTGTAGCGGCGATCGTCGCGCACGTAGTCGAGGCTGAACACCTGTACCAGGAGAGCGATGAACGCGACGAGCGCGAGGATCAACACGGCGAGCCCGTCGACGCTCGAGCCGATCCCGAACTCGAGGCCGGAGTTCTGCCACCAGACCCACGTTTTCACCACCGGTGCGATGAACGGCTCGGCCTCACCCTCGGTGGCGCTCGGCAGGGAACGGCCGAACGCCTGGAGGAGACCGACCGCCTCCTCACTGTGCTCCTCGGCGGAGTCGGTGCGCTGCATCCACTGGATGCCGGCGCCGACGGCGATCACCAGCGACGACGCCATCGACGCCAGGCCGATCTCGGCGCCCTTCATCGGCAGCTTCTTGCCGAAGCCGATGATGATCGCGAAACCGATCACCGGGATCAAGCCCGTGAGCCAGGCGTTCTCGAGGAACCAGCCCGAGGTCAATTCGACGGATTCTGCGCCGAGCATGTCAGCCCTTCATCTCCGACAGCTCGTCGAGGGCGATCGTCTTGCGGTTGCGGTAGATCATGAGCACCATCGCCAGACCGACACCGACTTCGGCGGCGGCGATCGCGATCACGTAGAGGGCGAAGACCTGGCCGTCGACGGAGCCGGTCATCAAGGAGAACGCGACGAGATTGAGGCTCACGGCGTTGAGGATCAGCTCGATCGACATCAACACCATGACGGCGTTGCGGCGAGCGATGACGCCGTACACCCCGATGGCGAACAGCGCCGCAGCGAGCAGGAGGAAGTTGACAGCCAGCATCAGGAGGTACCTCGGTCGAGATCACGCACAGCTGGCGAGGGAAGCGCCAGCGACGAGCCAGAAGCAGCGCGAGGAGGAAGCGGAGCGGACGACGAGCCTGCCATCATGATCAGTCTTTCCGCGCCAGGACGATGGCACCGATGGCAGCGGCGAGCAGGACGAAGGAGATGGCCAGGAGGGGCACCAGGTAGATGGACAGGAACTGGTCGCTGAGCGCAACGGTCGGCGTCGGGCCACTGTCGGGCAGGGTGTCGTCGCCGAACGCGTCGAGGATCACCCAGGCGAGCAGGCCGAACAACATCAGGCCGACCGGGATGCCGAGCGCCCAGCCCTTGTTGTTCAGGTCGGTCTCCTTGCCGATCTGCGCACGCGTCAGCATGATGCCGAACAGGAACAGCACCATCACGGCGCCGATGTACACGAGCACCTGGGAGATGGCGACGAACTCGGCGGCCGCAAGGATGTACTGCGCGGCGATCCCGGAGAGCACCACGACCAGCCACAGCGCGGCGTGCACGACGTTCTTCGTCGTCACGACGTTGAGCGCAGCGAAGATCATCCCGAATGCGATGATGCCGAACCCGACGTTCTGCGCGACGTTGACGCCGTCGGCGGCGAGGATCACGGCGTTCACTTCTTCTGCGCTCCCGCTTCGAGTTCGGGCGCCTCGGGAACGGTCTCCATCCACTCGCCGAGCTTCTCCTTGTCGTGGAGCAGGTCGGCGATCTTCGGCTCGGAGTACTCGTACTCGGGGCTCCAGAAGAGCGCGTCGAACGGGCACACCTCGACGCAGATGCCGCAGTACATGCACAGCGCGTAGTCGATGTCGAAGCGGTCGAGGTGGTTGACCTGGCGCGGCTTGCCGCCGGCGCGGCGCGGCGGTGCGAGCTGCTTGTGGCCCTCGATGTAGATGCACCAGTCGGGACACGAGCGCGCACACAGCATGCAGGCGGTGCAGTTGTCCTCGTGGAGCGCGATCACGCCGCGTGCACGAATCGGCGGCGCTTCCTTCTCGTGCGGGTACTGCACCGTGTTGGCGCCGTCGACGATCGTGTCCTTGAGGATGCCCAGCGTGATGCCGAGACCCTTGAACAGACCGGGAACCTTGGGCTTCTCGGGCATCAGAGCACCCCTCTCGACGCAGGCGGCTCAGCGACGGGAGTCGCCGCCGTCCTGACCTGTGACGTCCTGTTCCGAATCCGGGACATCAGAACACCACCTTCAAGATTGCTGTGATCGCTGTGTTGGCGAGTGCCAGCGGGATCAGCACCTTCCAGGCGAAGGTCTGCAGCTGGTCCTCACGGAAGCGGGGGAAGCTGAAGCGCACCCACATGATGATGAAGGTGAGCACCAACATCTTGGTGAACATGATCAGCGGGCCGCCGATGTTCATCCAGTTGTCGACGCTGTCGATCGTGTCCCAGCCGAACCAGTCGAACGGGATGCCCCAGCCGCCGAGGAACAACACCGACGCGATGAGGGCGAACACACCGGCGGTGGCGAACTCGGCGATGAAGAAGATGAGGAACCGGAAGCCGGAGTACTCGGTCATGTAGCCCGACACGAGCTCGGACTCGGCGATCGGCATGTCGAACGGCGCCTGGGTGAGTTCGGCCTGCACGGCGATCATGAAGATCAGGAACCCGACGAACTGGGTGAAGATGTACGGGTTGCCGATGCCGCCCCAGCCGAAGATCTCGCCGGTGTTCTGGGCGACGGTGATGTCCTGCAGGTTCATCGAACCGGCCTGGATGACCACGCCCAGTGTGGCGAGCACCATGGGGAGTTCGTAGGCGATCAGCTGGCCGGCGGCGCGAAGGCCACCGAGCAGCGAGTACTTGTTGGCGCTCGCCCAGCCTGCGATCAGGATGCCGAGCACGCTGACCGATGCGACCGCCAGGCCGTAGAAGATCCCCACCTCGAAGTCGGTGAACGAGCGCGTCGGGACCGAACGGGATGACGACGACGAGGAGGAACGTCGACAGCAGCACCACGAGCGGGGCGATCTTGAAGATGCTCTTGTCGGCGGCCTCGGGCGCGAGGTCCTCCTTCTGCATCCACTTGCCGACCTCGGCGACGAGCTGCAACGAGCCGTACGGACCGGCTTCCATCGGGCCGAGACGGCTCTGCATGAACGACATCATCTTGAACAGGAACAGATACACGATGGTGCCGGCGGGCAACAGCACCGCGACGAGCCCACCGAGTACGCGTAGTAGGGACTGGCCCCAGTAGGGGATCTCGATGGCGAGCTGGATCACCGGTCGATGTCTCCGAGGATGAAGTACAAGCTGGCGAGGATCGTGATGATGTCCGGCACGTAGACGCCCTTGAGCGCCCATGGCACGATCGAGATGTTGTTGAAGCTCGCCGAGCGGATCTTGACGCGGAACGGCCCGAGGTCCCCCTTCGAGACGACGTAGTACCCCATCTCGCCGAGCGGGTTCTCGGTCGACACCCAGGCCTCGCCTTCGGGCACCTTGATGATGCGCGGCACCTTGGTCATGATCGGGCCGGCGGGGACCTGATCGAGCAGCTGCTCGACGATCTTGCACGACTCGCGGGTCTCCTGGAGGCGAATCCAGCAGCGTGCCCAGCTGTCGCCGTCGGGATGGGTCCAGACCTTCCAGTCAGCCTTGTCCCACGCCATCGGCAGCTGCTGGTCGCGTCGCAGGTCGAAGTCGACGCCGCTGGCACGCAGGTTGGCGCCCGACAGGCCGTAGTCCTTGGCGACGTCGGCGGGAATGATGCCGATCCCACGCATGCGGCTCTGGAAGATCTCGTTGCCGAACAGGAGATCTTCGATGATGTCGCAGAACTCGCGGAGCTTGACCATCACCTGGCGGGTCTCGTCGATCCACCCCTTGGGCAGATCGTCCTTGAGGCCGCCGATGCGGTCGAAGTTCGGGTGGAAGCGACCGCCGGTGGCGCTCTCGATCAGGTTGAGTACGTACTCGCGGTCGCGGAAGGCCAGGAAGACCGGGGTGATCGCACCCATCTGCACGCCGAGGTCGCCGAGGAACAGCGAGACGTTGGCGATGCGCGACAGCTCGAACAGGATCGTGCGGATCACCTGCGCTCGTGGCGGCGCCTCGATGTCCATCAGCTTCTCGGCGGCGAGGATGAACGGCACCTCGTTGGCGAAGCTGCCGAGCCAGTCGATCCGGTTGACCAGGGTGGTGACCTGCGGGAAGGTGCGGACCTCGGTGAGCTTCTCGTACCCGCGGTGCATGTAGCCGGCCGACGGCTCGGCCCACACGACCTGCTCACCGTCGAGACGGCAGATGATGCGCAGCGTGCCGTGGGTGGCGGGGTGCTGCGGACCGATGTTGAGGGTCATCCCCTCGGTCTCGAGTTCGACGTTGAGACGCGCGTCGGCGGCCTGACTCGCGATGTAGCTGAGTTGCTGACGATCGGAGAGAGTGGTCATTTCGATCCCGATTCGCTCGGCCTCACGACGATCGTCGCAACAGCAATGTTGGTCGGCCGAGCGGCCAGCCTCGTCGCTGGCGCTTCCCTCGGCGGCACGACAACACGCATCACGACGACTCCTCGCTGGTGGCGGGCTCAGCGTCCGCTGCGCTCTCGCCGTCCGGGTCGTCCTGGGCGGGCATCGGCTCGACGTCGACGATGCCGGGCCACGGCTTGATCATGCGGGCGAGCAACGGGAAGTCCTTGCGCAGCGGGTAGCCCTCGAAGTCGGTGGGCAGGTACATGTTGCGCAGGTCGGGATGGCCGTTGAAGCCGATGCCGAACATCTCGTGGGTCTCGCGCTCGTGCCAGTTGGCGCCGGCGAAGACCGTGGTCCAGGAGTCGACCGCGAACGGTTCGTCGGGGACGTCGGCCTTGATCGTGACGCCGACGTGGCGGTCGAGGTCGACGAGCCGGGCGAACACCTGGAAGCGGGTGTCGCCACCGGTGACACCCTGACGGATCTCGGTGTCGGGTTCCTGCGGCTCGGCGGTGGGGTCCTCCTCGCCCTTGCCGTACGGCGACGGCAACCAGTCGAGCGCGGAGATGAAGCTGAAGAACGTGAACCCTGCCGCCTTCAGCGCTTCGGCGGTCTGGCGCCACGCGTCGGTCCGGACGCGGATCCACAGATCGTCGTTCGGGGTGATGTGGGTGTCGATGACGGCATCACCGATGCGGCGGCGCAGGTCGTCGATGATCCCCTCGCGCAGTCCGTCGCCGGGCAGTGCCAGGGGTTGTTCGCCGCTGTCGGTCGCGGTGTCGGTGGCGTCACTCAATGGGGCCACCGCCCACCACGATCGGCTCGCGTTCGGGTGCCGTCGGCGCCTCGGTGGCGGGCGCCGCGGCGATCCGCTCGCGTTCGCGGGTGGCCTGGTTCGTGGTGAACTCGTCACCGCGCCACTTCGCGGCCATGTCCTCGTTCTTGATGCGCTGCTGCAGCAGGACGACACCTTCGAGCAGCGCCTCGGGGCGCGGCGGGCAGCCAGGGATGTACACGTCGATCGGGATGATCTGGTCGACTCCCTTGGTGACCGAATAGCTGTCCCAGTACGGGCCACCGCAGTTCGCGCACGATCCCATCGAGATCGCGTACTTCGGCTCGGGCATCTGTTCCCAGAGGCGACGGATCGCCGGCGCCATCTTGTCGGTGACGGTGCCGGAGATGCACACGAAGTCGGCCTGGCGCGGGCTGGCGGGCAGCGGGATGACGCCGAGGCGCATCACGTCGTAGCGAGGCGAGCCGAACGCGGCGCCCATCTCGATCGCACAGCACGCGAGTCCCCACTGGTACACCCACAGCGAATACGAGCGGCTCATGTTGAACAGCTTCGTGAGCGGGGCCGGCATCCGGCCTCGGTCGACTAGACCCATCGCAGCAGTCCTCGCTTCCAGGCATACACCAGTCCGTCGAGCAACAGCACGATGAAGGCGACCATGACGACCAGGCCGAACGTGCCGTAGCGCTCGATGTTCGCGGCCCACGGGAAGAGGAACACCGCTTCCACGTCGAAGATCACGAACAGCAGCGCGAACACGTAGTAGCGAACCTGGCTCTGCGACCAGCCGATGCCGACCGGGTCGACACCCGATTCGTACGCGATGCCCTTGTCGTAGTTGGGGCTCGACGGCCGGACGAGGGCTGCCAATCCGAGCAGGATTCCGCCGATCGCCAAGGCGGCGAGGCCGAACCAGACCACGGTCAAGTAATCGCGCAGGAACTCCGACATCGGGTCGAGAACTTATCAGGGGCCGGGAAAACCCACCCAAATGTGGCCCGCCGCGACCCGCCCGCGATGAGCGAACCGCCCGGATACCGACACTTCGCTCATCGCAGACCCACGACCAACCCCCGCGATGGTCTCAGGCGGTCGATGCGGTGGTCTCGACCTCGTTCGGGCCGACGACCATCCACAGTCCGCCGGCGACGGCAGCGCCGATCGCAGGGAACACGATGAACGCCCACACCTGACCGAGCGCCCAGTCGCCCTGGAAGACCGCCGTCGCCAGCGATCGCGCCGGGTTGACCGACGTGTTCGACACCGGGATCGAGATCATGTGGACCAGCGCCAAGCCGAAGCCTGCAGCGATCGGACCGAAGCCCTTCGGAACCCCGTTCTCGTCGGTCGTGCCGAGCACGATCAGCACGAAGATCGCCGTGACGACGATCTCGATGATCGCCACCGACAGCAGGTCGAAACCAGCCTGGGCGAGTGGTCGCCGAAGCCGTTCGATGCGAACCCGGCGTCCTGCGCCGCTGGACAGGTAGCCATCGGTGCCGCTGAGGATCAAGGCGATGATGCCCGCACCGACGATGCCGCCGACGAACTGACCGATGAAGTACGGCGCCGACTTCGCCGCCTCGAGTTTGCCCGTCACGATCATGCCGATCGTGACCGCCGGGTTGATGTGACAGCCGGAGATCCGCCCGATCAGATAGGCCATGCACAGCAGGCTCAGGCCGAACGCCAGCGACACTCCGAGAATCCCGACGTTGAGTCCTTCGTTGAAGCCGCCGGTGGCGAAGATCGCCGTGCCCGGCCCACCGATCACCAGAATCATGGTTCCGATCGCCTCGGCGAGCGGAATCCGCACGTTGTCGTTCATGGTTGACGCCTCCTTCGTCCCCGACCACGACGGCTGTCACGGTCACCACGAATCGTATGACACCGTCGCAGTGCTGTCCGTGATGGCTGCCAGTGGCCTCAGCGATGAGCGAACCGACCGGATAGCGCCACTTCGCTCATCGCTCGCATCCCACCCGACCCAGCGATGAGCGAACCGACCGGATACCGGTCTTTCGCTCATCGCTGAGCGGCGGACGGCTCAGGAGTCGAGGATGGGAGCGAGGTGTTGCTCGGCCTGCTCGATGGTCCAGCCCTTGCGCTCGGCGTAGGAGGCGAGCTGGTCACGCTTGATCTTGCCGACGCCGAAGTACTTGGCCTCGGGATGGGCGAAGTACAGCCCGGACACCGACGAGCCCGGCCACATGGCGAACGACTCGGTCAGCTCGACGCCGACGGCGTCGGTCGCGTCGAGGAGGTCGAAGAGCGTCGCCTTCTCGGTGTGGTCGGGCTGGCTCGGATAGCCGGGCGCCGGCCGGATACCCCGGAACGACTCCTTCAGCAGCTCGGTCGGCGTGAACGACTCGTCGGGCGAGTAGCCCCACAGCTCGGTGCGCACCCGCTCGTGCATCCGTTCGGCGAACGCTTCGGCGATGCGGTCGGCGAGCGCCTTGAGCAGGATCGACGAGTAGTCGTCGTTGTCGGCTTCGAACCGCTCGGCGATGGCGATCTCCTCCGGCCCGGCGGTGACGACGAAGCCGCCGACCCAGTCGGCGACGCCGGACTCGGCGGGAGCGACGTAGTCGGACAGGCTGAGGTTCGCCCTGCCGTCGGTCTTGGTCGCCTGCTGACGGATGCCGTGCAGCCGGGCACGCTCCTGGGTCCGGGCCTCGTCGGCGTAGACGACGACGTCGTCGCCGTCGGCGTGGGCCGGCCAGAACCCGACGACCGCCTTGGGCCGGAACCAGTGCTCGGCGACGATCTTGTCGAGCATCGCCAGCGCGTCGTCGTACAGCGGCGTGGCCGCGTCGGCGAACTCGGGATCGGTGAGGACCTCGGGGAACTTCGAACGGATCCCCCACGTGCGGAAGAACGGCGTCCAGTCGATGTAGGGCACGAGTTCGGCGACGTCGTAGTCGTCGAACACCCGGGTCCCGACGAACGTCGGCTCGGTGATGGTCGTGTCGTCGAACGTCGCGGCGAGCCGGTTGGCGCGGGCGACGTCGATGCGACACACGGTCGCGTTCGACGGTCGCACGCGGCATGCGACTCGACGACGCGGGCGTACTCGGTCTCGAGGTCGGCGAGGAAGCCATCGCGCTGGGTGTTCGACAGCAGCGCCGAGATCACCCCGGAGGCACGGCTGGCGTCGCCGACGTGCACGACCGGACCGTGGTAGGCCGGGTCGATCTTCAGGCTCGTGTGCAACCGGCTGGTGGTGGCACCGCCGATCAGCAGCGGCGTGGTGAAGCCGAGGCGCTCCATCTCGCTGGCGACGCGCACCATCTCGTCGAGCGACGGCGTGATGAGGCCGGACAGGCCGATGATGTCGACGTCGCGCTCCTTGGCGGTGTCGAGGATCGTCTGGGCAGGCACCATCACGCCGAGGTCGATCACCTCGTAGTTCGAACAGCCGAGCACGACGCCGACGATGTTCTTGCCGATGTCGTGGACGTCACCCTTCACGGTGGCGAGCAGCACCCGGCCGGCCTTCGACGCCGCGCCGTCCTCGCCCTCTGCCTCGATGAACGGCGTGAGGTAGGCGACCGCCTGCTTCATCACACGGGCGGACTTCACGACCTGCGGGAGGAACATCTTGCCGGCGCCGAACAGGTCGCCGACGGTGTTCATCCCGCTCATCAACGGCCCTTCGATCACGTCGACGGCCCGATCGGCGGCGGCGCGCGCCTCTTCGACGTCGTCCTCGATGAACACGGTGATGCCGTTGACGAGCGCGTGGTCGATGCGGCGGACGACGTCCCACGAACGCCACTCCGCTGCAGCGGGGTCGACAGCCTCGGCGCCGTCGCCGGCGAACCGGGCGGCTGCGTCGAGCAACCGCTCGGTGGCGTCGGGACGACGGGCGAGCACGACGTCCTCGCAGAGCTCGCGGAGTTCGGGATCGATCTGGTCGTACACGGCGAGCTGGCCGGCGTTGACGATGCCCATGCCGCATGCCCGCCTCGACGGCCTTCAGCAGGAACACCGAGTGCATCGCTTCGCGGACCGGCTCGTTGCCGCGGAACGAGAACGACAGGTTCGACACGCCGCCGGAGATGTTGACGTACGGGAGCTCGTCGGTGATCTGCTTCGTCGCCTCGATGAAGTCGAGCCCGTAGCGGTTGTGCTCCTCGATGCCGGTCGCGACGGCGAAGATGTTGGGGTCGATGATGATGTCCTCGGGCGGGAAGCCGACCTCGTCGACGAGCAGGTGATAGGCCCGCCGGGCGATGTCGACCTTGCGTTCGACCGTGTCGGCCTGGCCCACCTCGTCGAAGGCCATCACGATGACGGCCGCGCCGTAGTCGAGACACGTACGGGCCTGCGCGAGGAACGACTCCTCGCCCTCCTTCATCGAGATCGAGTTCACGATCGGCTTGCCCTGGACGCACTGCAGGCCGGCCTCGATCACCTCGAACTTCGACGAGTCGATCATGATCGGCACGCGGGCGATGTCGGGCTCGGATGCGATCAGGTTGAGGAACGTCGTCATCGCCTGCACGCCGTCGATCAGGCCGTCGTCCATGTTGACGTCGATGATCTGCGCGCCGCTCTCGACCTGCTGGAGCGCCACCACGAGCGCCTCGCCGTACTCGTTGTCCTTGATCAGGCGCCGGAACTTCGCCGACCCGGTGATGTTGGTGCGCTCGCCGACGTTGACGAACGGGATGTCGTCGGTGAGCGCGAAGGGCTCGAGACCCGACAGTTCGAGGCGGGGCGTGCGCGTCGGCACGACCGCGTGGCACCTTGCCCTCGACGGCTGCGGCGACGGCGCCGATGTGGGCCGGCGTCGTACCGCAACAGCCGCCCACGACGTTGACGAGCCCGGCGTCGGCGAACTCGCCGATGAACGCCGCCGTCTGCTCGGGTGTCTCGTCGTAGCCGCCGAGTTCGTTCGGCAGACCGGCGTTGGGATACGCGCACACCAGGGTGTCGGCGACGGTGGCCAGCTCGAGCAGGTGCGGACGCATCTCCTCCGCTCCGAGCGCGCAGTTGAGCCCGACCGTCAGCGGCTTCGCGTGGCGGATCGACTGCCAGAACGCGGCGGGCGTCTGACCCGACAGCGTGCGGCCCGACCGGTCGGTGATGGTGCCGGAGATCATCAGCGGCAGATGGATTCCCTGCGCGCTCATGGCCCGACGGCAGGCCACGATCGCCGCTTTGGCGTTCAGCGTGTCGAAGATCGTCTCGAGCAGGATCGCGTCGACTCCCCCGCGCAGCAGCGCCTCGACCTGTTCCTGATAGGCGTCGGCGAGCGCACTGAACGTGGTGGCGCGGTATCCGGGATCCTCCACCTTCGGCGACAGCGACAGCGTCACGTTGGTCGGTCCGACGGCGCCGGCCACGAAGCGCCGGCGCCCATCGCGACCCTGCGCCTCTTCGGCGGCCTCGCGCGCCAGGCGGGCCGCGACCTCGTTGAGCTCGACGACCTGGTCGATGGTGCCGTAGTCGGACTGCGAGACGCGGTTGGCAGAGAACGTGTTGGTCTCGACGATGTCCGCGCCGGCGAGCAGATAGCGCAGGTGGATGTCGCGCATCGCGTCCGGCTGGGTGAGCGTGAGCAGCTCGCTGTTGCCGGCGAGGTCGCAGCCGTGGTCGCAGAACCGGTCGCCGCGGAAGGCCTCGTCGGACAGTCCGAGCGTCTGGATCTCGGTGCCCATCGCGCCGTCGAGCACGACGATGCGTTCGCGGGCGAGTTGGGCGATCGGGTGATCGTGGAAGGGGTGGTCGTGCATGGCGTGGTCGTGCATGGTCATGCGACTTCTCTCGTGGCGTGCGATTCGATGGCGGGGGTGCGGTTGGTGGCGAGCCAGACGGTGACGGTCAGCCCGTCCTGGCCCGCGGGCGGTTCGACGTCGACGATGGTGGGACAGTCGAAGCCCGCCTGGTCGAACAGCTCGACGAGGTGCTGGTGGCTGAACCCGAGGCGCCGGTGCGCGGCGGCGCGGAGGAAGTCGTGGCGGTGCGGCGCGAAGTCGACCACCAGGAGGCGACCCGCCGGTGCGACGAGCCTGGCCGCCTCGGAGATCGCTCGCCCGGGGTCGTCGAGGTAGTGGAGCACCTGATGGATCACGACGAGGTCGAAGCTCGCACCATCGAAGGGCGGGCTGTGCACGTCACCCTGGCGGAGTTCCCAATCGGAGATGCCGGCATGCTCGAGGTTGGCGCGGGCGACCGACAGCATCGAGTGACTGCTGTCGAGCCCGATCGCGCGGTCGGCTCGACCGGCGAAGAGCTGCAGCATCCGACCCGTGCCGGTGCCGACGTCGAGCATGCGACCCAAGCTGCTGGTCGCCGACGGCGGCGAGGATCGCCGCTTCGACGGTGTCGGCGGCAGCGTGGAGCGACCGTTCCTCGTCCCAGATCGGGGCGATCTGCTCGAAGTACTCGCTGGCCGCCGCGCTGCGCCGGGCGCGCACGTTGTCGAGCCGCGCCAGGTCGGCCTCGAGCACGACGTCGTCGTTGCCGACCGAGGCGATCGCGGTGTCGACGAGATCGAGGCGCCGATCGTCCTCGACCAGGCGGAAGAACACCCAGGTTCCTTCGCGGTGCTTGGTGACGAGCCCGGCGTCGACGAGCAACCGGAGGTGGCGTGACACCCGAGGCTGGCTCTGGCCGAGAATCTCGGTGAGATCGGTGACGGTCAGTTCGCCGTGGGCGAGCAACGCGAGGATGCGCAGGCGGGTCTCCTCGGCGATCGCCTTGAGCGCGTCGAGCGCGACGTCCAACGGCATCCGGGAATCATATAACGATATGTGCATGTCTGCAATCCCGATGCTCCCGCTCGCCTCCACCCGCCCTCCTGCTCGGATTTCTTCGTGAACGAGAACGGCGACGGGGTACGGTCGTGTGCATGACGACGGTGTTCCATCTGGGTCTGACGGCGGAGATGTTGCAGGGTGCGACGGTCGCCATCGTTCCCGGCGATCCGGGCCGCGTCGAGCGGATCGCGGCCGTGATGGACCGCCACGAGTTTCTCGCCGCGCATCGGGAGTTCACGTCGTTCCTCGGATGGCTCGACGACACACCGGTCGTGGTGTGCTCGACCGGGATCGGCGGCCCGTCGGTCTCGATCGCCGTCGAGGAACTGGCGCAGCTCGGCGTGCGGACCTTCCTGCGCGTCGGCACGACGGGAGGCATCCAGCCGCACCTCGAGCTCGGCGACGTGATCGTCACGACCGGCGCGGTGCGTCTCGACGGGGCGAGCCTGCACTTTGCCCCCATGGAGTTCCCGGCGGTCGCCGACTTCGCATGCACCACCGCGCTGGTCGAGGCGGCACGGTCGCTCGGGATCGAACCCCACGTCGGCATCACGGCGTCGAGCGACACCTTCTACCCCGGACAGGAGCGCTACGACACGTACTCGGGTCGCGTCACCCGCCGATTCAGGGGCAGCCTCGAGGAGTGGCAGGCGATGGGCGTCCTCAACTACGAGATGGAATCGGCGACGCTGTTCACGATGTGTTCGTCGTCGGGCCTGCGCGCAGGATGCGTGGCAGGGGTGCTCGTCAACCGGACGCAGACCGAGACGCCGAGCGAGGAGACGGCCAAGCAGATCGAGTCGACGTCGGTCGCCGTGGTGGTCGAAGCCGCACGTCGACTGCTCGGCTGACACGCGAACCATCGTTTGCGTTCAGATCTGGCAGGGACGGGTCAGCGAGATCGCGACGCAAACGTGGTTTCGACTGATCGACGCGCACTCGGACGCGGCGACGTCGTTCGCAGCGAGGAAGGCGCGGTACAGGTCGAGCAGCGACTGCTTCTGTGTGTCGGTGAGGCGGTCGTCGGTGGCGATCGCCGACTCGGGCGAGTGGGCTGCAGCTGCCTCGTCGTGGCGACCCAGGAATGCGAGCAGCTTCTCGTTGGGCACGTTCAACGCCTGCGCCAGCCCGTTGAGCACTCGAACCGACGGCTCGTGGAGGCCACGCTCGAGCTGGCTGAGGTAGGCGTCGGAGAGATCGGCGAGTCGAGCCAACTCGCGCTGGGACAGATCCGCGATGCGCCGCTGGCTCTTGATGAACTCGCCGAGCGCACCGACGCCGCGCAGGGATCGGGCCTCGGCGCGGGCGTCGGTGCGGTCGGTCATGGAAACAGACTACGACGATGGTGTCGCCGGACCGGCGGGCGGCCAGGCGACACCACCGTCGACGGAATCACTTGGCGGCGGCAGCCTTCTTGGCAACGGTCTTCCTGGCCGGGCGCTTCGCAGCAGCCTTCTTGGCCGGAGCCTTCTTGGCCGGAGTCTTCCTGGCCGGAGCCTTCTTGGCCACCGTCTTGGTTGTCACGGTCTTGGTGGCATCGGTGACGGTCTTGGTGGCCGTGTCGGCAACGTTCTTCGCCGCGCCGACGACCTTGTCGGAGGCGGCCTTGGCGTTGTCCGCCGTGATCATCTCGGCGACACGCTGGTTCATGTCGCGGTTCAGCGACACGGCGCGCTCGACGAACTCGAGGTAGCGCTCGCCGGCTTCGGCAGGCGTCGGGAGGCGATCGGTCAAGGGCAGCTCGATCTTGAACTGCTCGGCCACGCGGTCGGCGGTGGTGACGGCCATGTCGACGATGCGACGGTTGGCGTCGAGTACGGCGTCGAGGACCTGATCGCTCGTCGTGGTGAACCGCTCGCTGACGTTGGTGTCCTTGACGGTCTTGGTGATGCTGTCGTTGATGTCGTTCACGGTGCGGCTGACGTTGTCGGTCGTCTCGTTGGCGAACTTGGTGATCTGCTCGAACATGTCGAACTCCTTTGACGGTGGGTGTACTGGGGACTGCTGGCCGACTCGCTGGTTGCACGATCTGCCGTTGTGATGCGAACTATACCACGCAATTCGTGATGCGCAACGTGACATGCGTGAAATATCTCGCACGGCCTCCTGGTTCGATTCCCTATCCGGGCCGGATCGGCGCAGCGGTGAGGCCTATCGTGGCGGCGTGGGAGGGAACCGGGTGTCGAGTGCGGGGCTCGTCGGCGCTGTCGCGGTGCTCGGCGTGTTCACGCTCGCCTCGTGTGACGACGACGAGACGGAGCCCGAGGTCGTCGGGCCAGCCGACGCGATCACCGCCGTCGTCGCATGGCAGGCCGACGAGCAGGAGCCGGTGATCGCCGACGACGGCGAGGTGCAGCTCCCGGTGATCTTCGTCGTCGCCGACGCCGGAACGACGATCGACGTCGGCGTGCAGGCCGACGTCGCCGAGTCGACCGTCGACTGGGCCACCGTGCGATTCGCCGACGACATCGCCGACACCTTCGACCCGGACCTCGAGGGGGAACCGGTACGCGACGACGGCGTGATGCTGGTCGTCGGGCCGATCCCCGAGCCGGCACGATCGATCGAGCTCCCCGTGGTTCTCTACACGGCTGTCGACGACGGCGAGCCGCTCGTCGTCGAGATCGTCAGTGAGCCGGCACCCGAGGACACGAGCGACGTCCCCGCACCGCGGGCGACGGTCACGTCGGCGACGCAGCCCTGATCATCGCGTCGGCGAGTTGCAGGGCTCGCAGCGCATCGCTCTCGCGCACGTCTTCGTCGATGTCGATCGCGCGCCGACGCAGATCGTCGAGCCCGCAGCGCTGATCGTCGTCGATCATCGGCCCGGCGACGCTCTGGGCGAGATCGACGGCGGCGGACGCGTCGACGATGGCGACGCGGAGCGACCCGGCCTCCCACGCCTGGTGGGCCATCGCGAGTCGGACGTGCGCTCCACCGAGGTGCTCCTCGGGCGGCCCCTCGAAGCGATGCGCCTCGCGCACACCCCGCACGAACACCGCCAGTGCCGGTACGTAGATGGCGGTGAGCACGGTCATGCTCACCTCGACGGGCAACGAGATCGGCGTGGCGAGCACGCCGCCGAACACCCAGGCGAGCTGGAATCGCGTCTCGTAGCGTGCGCCGGCTCGACCGAGCAGCGCTTCGGGAGCGCGGCGCTGCAGCAGTCCGTCGAACGCATTGCGGCCGAGCGTCGTCGACAGCCCGACGAGACCCGACGTGACGATCAGGAGCGGCACGGATGCGCCGAGGATCCCGACCGCCGTGAACACTGCGGGCAACGCCAGCGCGAGTCCGATCAACTGCTCCTCGCTGAACCAGCGCCGCAGGACCGTCGCGGCCGTGTGGCCGAGGAACGCGCCGATGCCGTAGGCGGCCGCCGCCAGCCCGTAGACCAGCGCCGGCTCGCTCGATCGGCGCAACGTGAATGCGAGGGTGAAGATGAAGAAGCCGACCGCGGCGCGGATGGCCAGCAGCCCGATCGACGACACCACCACGGTCGGCAGGTGGGTCTCGGCGTACTCGACGTCGTCGGGTGTCACGGTGGCGGTCGAACGCGGCCGCGCCCGGAGGACGGCAGCGCCGGCGAACGCGAACAGCACCGCAGCGACCCGCAGCGACCACTCGGCGCCGGCGGCCGCATACACACCGCTGCCGGCCACGACGCCGATCGCCGCCGTGATGCTGGCGAAGCGGGCGAGGCGGGCGTTGGTCGCGACGAGTTCCTCGGGGTCGTCGACGAGGGTCTGCACCAGGGTCTGTTTGACGATGCCCGAGGCCTTGCTCGCGATCAGCAGCAGCAGGACGACCGGATAGAAGGCGACCTGGAACAACGTCAAGGCGAGGACGAGACAGAAGACACCGCGTGACACGAAGAACCCGGCGGCGACGAATCGCTGCGAGCGACGGAACCGATCGACGGCGGGCCCGACCAGCGGTGACAGCACGGCGAGCGGCGCCATCGTGATCAGGAGGTAGAGCAGTACCTGCTCGCGCGACGCGTCGGGGCTGACGTTGAAGAACAACGATCCGGCGAGGCTGACGGAGACGAACGCGTCGCCGGCTGCCGCGAGCCCATGCGCGGTGGCGAGCGGAACCACCGCTCCCCTGCCGATCAGCAATCCGACGGACTCGAACATGCGCGGCCACGCGTTCGACCGTGGTCGGTGCGCTCCCCTCGTTCTCGCGGCCGTCGGGCACGTCACCATCTTGCTGCATGCGGCCGAGCTGTGCCCTGATGGGCATGGGGCGGGCTACGCTCGTTGTGCGAGAGTTTCCCGATGTGTCTGACCGACGACGGACAGAGGTGGGTGCCGTGACGTTTCCTTCGGATCTCGAGATCGCGCGACAGGCCGAGCTGGCGCCATTGACCGACATCGCGTCGTCGGCGGGGATCCCGCTCGACCTGCTCGAGCCCTACGGTTCCGGCGCCGCGAAGATCGACCTGCGGGCGATCGACGCGATGGCCGACCGTCCCCGTGCGAAGTACGTCGTGGTCTCGGCGATCACACCGACGCCACTCGGCGAGGGCAAGACGACCGTCGCCGTCGGACTGGGCCAGGGGTTCTCGCACATCGGCAAGCGGGCAACGCTCGCGATTCGCCAGCCGTCGATGGGGCCGACGTTCGGGATCAAGGGCGGCGCAGCGGGCGGCGGGTACAGCCAGGTCGTGCCGATGGAGCTGCTCAACCTGCACCTCACCGGCGACGTCCACGCCGTCACCGCCGCCACCAACATGTGCGCTGCCGCAGTCGACGCCCATGTGTTCCACGGCAACGCGTCGGGGCTCGATCCGCACCAGATCACCTGGCGGCGCGTCGATCGACGTCAACGATCGGTCGTTGCGCAACGTGGTCACCGGGTTGGGATCGCGGCTCGACGGCGTTCCGCGCGAGACCGGCTTCGACATCACCGCTGCCTCGGAAGTGATGGCGACGCTGGCGCTCTGCACCGACCTGCAGGACCTCCGGCGACGACTCGGCCGGATCGTGGTCGGCGTACACGACGTCGGGCGAACCGGTCACCGCCGAGGACGTCGAGGTCGCCGGCGCGATGGCCGTGATCCTGCGCGAGGCGATCAAGCCGAACCTGATGCAGACGCTCGAGAACACGCCGGTGCTCGTACACACCGGACCGTTCGGCAACATCGCCACCGGCAATTCGTCGATCGTCGCCGACCTGATCGGGATCCACATGGGCGACTACCTGGTCACCGAGGCCGGCTTCGGTGCCGACATGGGCGCCGAGCGGTTCTTCAACATCAAGTGCCGCGTCTCGGGCCTCGCCCCCGACGCCGCCGTGCTCGTCGCCACCGTCCGCGGGCTCAAGGCACACAGCGGCAAGCACCACATCGTCGCCGGCCGGCCACTTCCGGACGCGCTGCTGGCGGAGAACCCCGACGAAGTGCACGAGGGCGGGGCGAACCTGCGCAAGCAGCTCGAGAACATGCGCATCCACGGCTGCACGCCGGTGGTGGCGATCAACGTGTTCCCCGGCGACCACCCCGCCGACATCGCCGCCATCGAGGAGATCGCCGAGGAGTTCGGCGCCCGCTCGGCGGTGTCGACACACTTCGTCGACGGTGGCGCGGGGCGAAGGAACTCGCCGCGGTCGTTGCCGAGGCCGCAGAGGAGCCGAGCGAGTTCGCCGTGCTCTACCCCGACGAGATGTCGCTGCGCGACAAGATCCACACCATCGCCACGAAGGTCTACGGCGCCGACGGGGTCGACTACACGCCGCAGGCCGCACGCCAGATCGACACCTACGAGCGCAACGGGTTCGGCGACCTACCGGTGTGCATCGCCAAGACCCACCTGTCGATCTCGTCCGACCCGACCCTGCGAGGCGCACCGACCGGCTGGACGCTTCCCGTCCGCGAGGTCCGGGCGTCGGTGGGCGCCGGGTTCGTCTATCCGATCTGCGGCGCGATGAGCACGATGCCCGGCCTCGGCGCGTCGCCGGCACTGCAGCGCATCGACATCGACGCCGACGGCAACATCGTCGGCCTGAGCTGACGCACGCATCCGTTGACGACCTCACCACTCGACGCGCTCCGCGCACTGCACGAGTTGCTGTGGGATCCCGAGCGCGGGATGGACCGCTACGCGCCGGGCGTGGTGCCCGGCGTCGACATCTCGTCGCTGGACCTGCACGCGGTTCGCGAGACGGCGAACGGCGCGTTCCTCGATCTCCAGGACGGCAACGTCGACCGCGCGGTGACGGCGCTGCGCAACGTGCTGGCGCTGCAGTACCCCGTGTCCGACCGCCCGTGGAGCGCGACGTTCCCCACGTCAGCGGAGCAGCCCGAACCGCCGGGCGACGACGCCGTCGAGTGGGTGCACTACGACCCGAACTGGCGCCAGTTCCTCGGCATCACCCTGGCACTGTGCGCGATCGTGCACGGCCCGTCGTTGCCGGGCGACGTCACCGCCGGGATCGACGAAGCGCTGCGGCGGTGCGTGGCCGGTGAGCCCGACGATCGGATCCCGACGTTGGTACACCAACCCGAATCTGATGCATGCCTGGCTCCAGGGTCACGTCGCTGCGATGACCGGCGACCGTGAACTCCGCGCCGCGAGCCCACAGCCGGCTGGCGGTCCGATGGAACGCCTCCTGCGCTACGGCGACGTCGACGAGTACAACTCGCCGACCTACGACGGCATCGACCTGCTCGCACTCGGGCTCTGGGCGATGTATCCACCGACGAAGGGTTTCGCAGACGCCGCGTCGACGATGCTGCCGGCGATCGGCAAGCGGATCTCGACGCTCTACCACCGACGATTCGGCACGTCGTGCGGACCGTACATCCGCGCCTACGGACTGGCGCCGACCGAGTACGTGTCGCTGTCGGGGCTGCTGTACTCGGTGTGCGGCGAGGAGCCCGACACCGTGCTGCCGTCGCCGATCACGCGCGACACCGTGCACGTGCACGATCTCTACTTCCTCCCGCTGCTCCAGCACGTCGCGCCGCCATCACGCCACATCTGCGGTTCTCCGCGGTCACCGACGAGCGGCACCACGTCCAGCGGTTCCGCGACTCGATCTCCGAGAGTCTGCTTCGCCGCGACCTCGCCGTCGGTTGGGAGAGCGGACGTCGCCACGAGGCGTCACTCGACCAGTACGTGCCGTTCGCCGCCCACGTCGCCGAACCCGACGGCACCACGACGGCGTTCGGCGTGATGCTGCCGCCGAGACCGCGTGGGTCGATGTCGAGCGCGTCGGCGATCTCGAGTTCGTGGTGCGTGCGGCGGGCCGGGACCGACGGTCGGACTGCGTCTCGTCGGCGGGCCGTCGACAGACGCTCGCTCGACGGTCCGCTGGGCATCGGACGCGTCGGCGTCGAGTTCGACGACGGCCCCGACGGAGGTCGCCGATCACTCGGTCCACGGGCGCTCCGAACTCGTCCTCACGTGGGCCGGCGACACCGTGGTCGGCCGCATCTCGATCACCGACTGAGCGCGTCGGCGATCACAGTTCGGACTGTCGACGCAGGCGCTCGCGTGACGCGCGCAACGGTCTCGACGTGAGGCGGATCGCGAAGTCGGTGGCCCGCGCCGGAACCGGAACGAACGGGCCCTGCAGACTGCGTGGCACGGCGTCTTCGGTCGCGAGTCGATAGCCGACATAGGCGGCGACCAGACCGTGCGTGACGACGAGGCACCAGAAGAACGACGTCTCGCCGAACGCCGACATGATCACGCCGGCGACGACCGGGCCGACCACCGCGCCGGTTCCGTTGACACGCAACGAGGCGCCGCTGGCGCCCATCGCAGTGCCCGGCGTCGCCCGGTCGAGCGTGTGCGACAGCAACAGCGAGTAGAGCGAGAAGCTGAGTCCGCCCAGCACGAACATCACCGGGAGCACGACGACGCCGTCGGCCGGTAGCACCGCGAGGAGCGCGGTCGTCGCTGCCGCCGCGACGCGCCACGGCGAAGATCACGCCACGCCGAGGCAGCCGATCCGATGCCCATCCGAGCGGCCACTGGAACACCAGGGCGCCGAGCGAGGGCAGGGCGAGGAACGCGGCCGTCATCGACGATCCGAATCCAGCCCTCGTCGCGTAGACGGCGCTCAGGCCGAAGAGGATGCCGTGTGACGCACCGACGAAGAAGATGCCGACCATCCCGGTCGGAGCAGCCCGGAAGAACTCGCGCATCTTCATCGTCGGGGACACGCGCACCGGTGGCGCATCGGTGGTCGCGGCCAGCGCGATGGGCACGAACGACATCGACACCAGGATCGACGCGGCGATGAACAGCGTCACTTCGCCGGGGTCGCCGGTGGCGATCAGGAGTTGGCCCAACCCGAGGCCACCCATCGAGGCGATCATGTACACCGCCAGCGTTCGTCCTCGGGTACTGGGCGTCGACGCGTCGTTCAGCCACGACTCGACCACCACGTACAGCCCGGCCATGCAGAACCCGAACACGAACCGCAGCAGACCCCAACTGAACGGGTTGACCCACACGAAGTGCACGAGCACCACGCACGACGCGAGCGAGGCGAGGCTGGCGAACACCCGGATGTGACCCACGCCCGACAGCCACCTGACGACGAGCACCGGCCCGAGCAGGAACCCGGCGAAGTAGCACGCCATGACCGCACCGCTGGAGCGGACGTCGAAGCCCTCGTCGACCATGCGCACGCCGAGCACTGCGAGGTTGAGACCGTTGCCGATCATCAGCACCGTGAAGCCGAGGAACAGCGTCCACAGTCCCAGACCGCCGCGCACCGTCGGATGGACGTGCTCCTCGGGGTCTGGTTCGGTCACGGACACGCGCGCCGCACGCTACCGACGGCGGCCGCGCAGCCGGTCGAGTTCGCGGCGGTCACGCTTCGTCGGGCGACCGGCGCCGCGATCGCGCTGGAACACCGGCACGTCGACCTCACGTTCGGGTGGCGGCGGGCTGTGGTCGACGAAGCAGTCGATGGCAACGGCGGCGCCCACACGCTTGACGATCAGTGCGGTCACCTCGAGGATCCGTTCTCGTTCGTGGAGGTAGGCCTCGACCCGGTCGCCGACCTTGACCGGCGTCGCCGGCTTGGCCGCCTTCCCGTTGACCTTCACGTGCCCGCCGCGGCAGGCCGCGGCCGCATCGCTACGCGTCTTGGTCATCCGCACCGACCACAACCACTGATCCACCCGCACCGACTCGATGCCCCATCCTCGCGCGCGGCCCGTCTCGCTCGCCGAAAACTTGTGCGCCACGTTGCGCCCGGCGGGCACTTCCGCGCACATTTCGGCCAGGCCACGATCGTCACCCGAAACGTGCGCAGACCGTGCCGCTCACGCACCAGTTCCGCACAAGTTTCGGGGCAGGACGGGCCGGGCCGGGGCAGCGGGGGGGCAGCGTCGGGTCAGGCGGGGATCTGCTGGGTGATGCAGTGGATGCCGCCGCCGCCGTCGGCGAGGATCGCGCCGACGTCGAGGGCGACCGCCTCGCGGCCCGGGTACTGCTCGGCGATGAGGGCGACCATGTCGTCGTCGGCAGGATGACCGCACGTCGGGACCAGCACGAAGCCGTTGCCGACGTAGTAGTTGAGGTACGGCACGACGACGCGCTCGACACCGTGGCCACGATCGATCTCGGTGAACGGGAGCACCGGCACGTCGACGACCTCGAGCGCGCGTCCGCGGGCGTCGAGCGCTCCGTGCGCGACCCGCCGGTCGACGTCGAGGCGCAACCAGTCGTCCTCGTCGGGATCGTCGCAACCCTGCAGGACGAGCGTGCCCGGGCGAGGCGAAGGCGGCGATGTTGTCGACGTGGCCGTCGGTGTCGTCGTCGAGCGCGAGCCCGTGCGGCAGCCAGATCGATGCGTCGGCGCCCGAGTTCGGCGCGCAGCGTGGCCTCGATCTCGGCCTGCGTCATCGTCGGATTGCGGTTGGGGTGCATCAGGCACTGCGTGGTGGTCACCAACGTGCCGTCGCCGTCGACGGTGATCGACCCACCTTCGAACACCACGGCGATCGCGCGCACGGCGATCACCTCGCCGCTCGACGAACCGTTGCGCGGCCGCAGCGTCGTCGTCGTACGGCAGGAACTTGTCGCCCCACGAGTTGAACTGCCAGTCGAGCGCGACCCGGTCGCCTGCGTCGTCGACCACGTAGATCGGACCGGTGTCGCGGAACCACGAGTCGTCGATCGGCAGCTCGACCACCTCGACGCCCGGGCCGCACATCGACGCCGCCCGCTCGACCGCCCGCGGCGGCGATCATCGTCACCGGCTCGAACCGGGCGATCGCGTTCGCCACCACGGCGTGGGCGGCCTCGGCGTCGGCGAACAGCTCGCCGCACATGTCGGCGCGTGCCGGCCAGCACATCACCGTGCGCTCGTGCGGCTCCCACTCCGCCGGCATCCGCGTCACACCGCGCCTCCAGGACCGCGCCACGATGAGCGAAAAGCCGGTATTCGGGCGGTTCGCTCATCGCGACGAATTGGCATCTCACTGCGATGAGCAAGAGGCCGGTATTCGGGCGGTTCGCTCATCGCTGGGTGATTCCGGTCGTGCCGTCGAGGGTGAGCGATCGGGCCGTAGAGCTCGGGACGTCGGTCGCGGAACAGGCCCCAGGCGGCGCGCTGGCGTGCGCAGCTCGCTCGCGATCGAACGTCGCAACGAGCACCGCCTCGCGCTCGCGGTCGGCCTCGGCGACCTTGGCGCCGGTGTGGTCGGCGATGAACGACGAGCCGTAGAACGTGATCTCGCACGTGCGGCCCGACCTCGCGCCCGATGCGGTTCGCCGCGACGAGCGGCATCAGGTTGGCGCCGGCGTGACCCTGCATCACCCGCTGCCAGTGTCCGCTCGAGTCCCACGTCGGATCGGGCGGCTCGCTGCCGATCGCCGTCGGGTACAGCAGCACCTCGGCACCGAGCAGCGCCATGCAGCGCGCGGCCTCGGGGAACCACTGGTCCCAGCAGATGCCGACACCGATCACGCCGTGCTGCGGTGTCCCACACGCGAAAGCCGGTGTCGCCGGGGTTGAAGTAGTACTTCTCGGTGTAGCCGGGCCCGTCGGGGATGTGGCTCTTGCGGTAGGTGCCGAGCACCGTGCCGTCGGCGTCGACGATCACGACGGTGTTGAAGAGCGCCTGGCCGGCGCGCTCGTAGACGCTCAGCGGCAGGACGACGCCGAGCTCGGCGGCGACGCCAGCGAAGTGCGCGACCGTCGGATGGCCGTCGAGCGGGATCGGCCCGGTCGAAGTGCTCGGGCAGCTGTCCTTGCAGAAGTACGGCCCTTCGAACAGTTCGGGGATCAGGACGATCTGCGCGCCCTCGCGCGGCAGCGTCGCGCACCAGCCGCTCGGCGGTCGCGACGTTGGCATCGACGTCGTCGATCATCGCCATCTGGAGGGCGGCCACGCGCAGTTCGGTCATCGATGCGACGCTACTTCCCGTCGTCGGTGAGCGCGTCCGCGGCGCTCCACGCAGCCTCGATCGCCTCGAGCCGCTCGGCGGCGTGTTCTCGCCGAGCAGCCGCGACCTCGACGACGAACAGGTTGAGCAACGCCAAGGTCCCGACGTGACTGTCGAACGGGCCGGTCGAGGCCGCCGCCACGACGAACGTGCGCTCTGCAACCGCGGCGAGCGGCGACAGCACGCTGTCGGTGACGGCGACCGTCCAAGCGCCGCGCTCGCGCGCCGCCGTCACGGCGTCGATCAGCCACCGCTCGTAGCGACGCAGGTCGAGCACCACGAGCGTCGCACCGGCGTCGGTGACCGCGAGCGTCCTGACGACGTCGACCTGTGTGCCATCGAGCAGCCGGACTCCGGGTCGCAGCTGATCGAGATCGCCGACGAACTGCAGCGCAACCCCTCGCGAGGCCACACCGGAGAGCACGAGGACCGCGCGGTGTCGTCAGCGAGACGCTCCACGACGGCACGCCCATCGCCGACACGGATCGCGTCGAGGGTCGAGCGCACATTGGTCGCCTCGACGTCGGCATGACGCGCGGCGAGCGTGTCGTCGCCGACACGCTGGTCACGGATGCGCTCGACCGCAGGCCGCAGTTGACCGCTCAGATCACGCTGCACGGACGCTTGCAGCTGCGAGTACCCGTCGAAGCCGAGCTTGACAGCGAAGCGCACGACGGTCGCCGTGCCCGTCCCGGCCGCCTCGGCGACGTCGGCGACGGTCCCGAACGCCACGAGGTTCGGCGCGGCAAGGATCGTCTCGCCGATCCGACGCTCCGACGGGGTCAGCGACATTGCTCGCTCGGCCAGCCGTCGCTCCAGATCCATGCATCGGCACGGTAGCCCGACCCGAACTGATCGACATCGTTCCACCGCTGTGGTAGAATGAAACATTCATTCCATCCAGGAGGAGGCAGCCATCGTGAACCCCGTCGTCGACACCCTCACGGCACTGCCCGCCGTGGATGCCTCCGGCTTGGCGCGTCGCACCGGCGGATGTACTCGGCAGCGAACTCGGCGAGGAACTCGTCCATGCGGCTGCCGTCGGCGCGCGCACGTTGCCCGCCGCCGTCGACGACCGCGCTGCTTCGTTTCACGGTGACCCCGCCCGCGCCGGTGCGCTGCTCCTGCGCAACGTCGCCCATCGGGGATCTCCCGCCCACACCCCCGAGCCCCGAAGCGCCGGTTGCGAAGGACCTAGCCACCGAGCTCGCCCTCCTCACCGTCGCCCGACGACTCGGTCAACCGGTCGGCTACGTGCCCGAACACGGCGGCCGCATCGTCCAGAACATCGTGCCGACGCAACGCGACGCCGACCTGCAGACCTCGACCTCGTCGCGGTCGAACCTCATGTTCCACACCGAGACGGCCTTCCACCCGCACCGCCCCCGCTATCTGCTGTTGCTGTGCCTGCGCGGCGACCCGTCGGCGCACACGACACTCGCCTCGGTGCACGACATCATCGACCATCTTCCCGCCGACGTGGTCGACGTGATGTTCGAGGCACGGTTCCGCACGGCGGTCGATGCCAGCTTCCTGGCCGGGCGGAGCAACGAACTGGGCCCCGTTCGACCGCTCGTCTCCGGCACACGCGACGAGCCGACCTTCATCTTCGACGCCGATCTGACCGTGGGCATCGACCCGCGGCCGCAGAGGACGTCCTCGTGGCGGTCCGCTCCGCGATCGCCGAGGTCGAGACATCGGTGGTACTCGAACCCGGCGACCTGCTCGTCGTCGACAACAATGTCGCCGTGCACGGCCGTTCGCCGTTCAGCGCCCGCTTCGACGGCACCGACCGGTGGCTCCAGCGGGCGTTCGTCGTCACCGACCTGGCGCCGAGCGCAGCCGATCGCACGGGTCGCGTGATCACCACCGAGTTCGGGCGGGGCTGACCGGTCGCGAGATCAGCGGTCGAGCAGCTTGGCGCGCACGATCTCGGTCTCCGGGGAACTCAGGGGACGATTGGTCTTGACGCGTACGGTCACCACGTCAGGTGTCGGGGCCTCGTCGTCGGGCTCGTGGGTCTCGATCTCGCGGAGGAACACCACCCCCGTCAGGCCGATGTCGTTGGACGCGTCGGCGAGGCGCTCGACCACCTCGCTCTCGTCGGCGGTCGCCCACTCGTCGACCGGTACGTCGATGTCGCTGACCGCGGGAAGCTGCGACAGATTCGACACCGACTCGACCGCGTGGTGCCCCGCGTGCCAGGTCGCGCCGTCGGGCGTGCGGAGACGCACCGAGGCGCTCCCGATCAGATCGACCGTTCCACGCACCTCGGCGCCGCCGACGCGCAAGACGACGTCGTCGCCGACGGCGTAGCGGTCCTCGAGCAACGCGCGGGTCCCGGCGAGGAAGTCCTTCACCAGATCCTGGCCGCTGAGCGCGAGCGCCAGCCCGATGAAGCCGGCGCTCGAGATCACGAAGGCGAGGCTGACGCCCATCAGCTCGATGGCACCGAAGGCGGCCAGCGTGAAGATCAGCACGGTGACGAATCGACCGATCATCTTGGCCACGGAGTCGGCGCGCTGCCGCTTGCGGGCGTCGGCCTGGCCGTTGTCGCCGAGGCGATCGAGACGAACCCGCCACGAACCCTCGGATCGTTGCGCTCGGCGCACCGCACGTCGGGTCAGCGTCCGGATGACCGAGCGTGCGACCCACGACGCCGCGACGGCGATCGGGAGCAGCAGGATGGCTTCGGAGACGGCGGTGAACCAGGACGGCATCGGGGACTTCCTTCTTCGGCGGAGTGCCGAGCGAATATTACGGTTTCGTTACGGAGCCATGGTGCCAGATGATCGCCTCGACCACTCGGCAGACCCGGAATTTCCGCGTGACATCGCTCACGTCGACGATCAGCGAAGCGATCACGAGCGGTGTACCGTGCCGTTCGTGTCGACCTCCCGGCGTGCCGATCGCCCCGTGCTCGGTTGGCGCGAATGGATCGGCCTACCCCAGTGGGGCATCCCCCACCTCAAGGCGAAGATCGACACCGGCGCTCGCACCTCGTCGCTGCACACGTTCGATCTGGAGTGGTTCGAGCGCGACGGCAAACCGTGGGTGCGTTTCGAGATCCACCCGTGGCAGCGCTCGACGGCCGATGCCGTCGTCGCGGAGGCGGCGGTCGAGTCGACGCGGGACATCCGGAGCTCGTCCGGTGACATCGATCATCGGCCGGTGGTTCGCGCTCCGCTCTCCATCGCCGGCCGCGAGGTCGGTGCCGAGATCACTCTCACACGACGAGACGAGATGGGGTTTCGGATGCTGATCGGTCGTGAGGCCATCCGCGGGCGGTTCGTCGTCGATCCGGGCGGGTCGTACCGCGGCGGCCGACCACCCAAGGACGTCCGGCTCAGGAACCGGCGACCGACGTGAGCGGACTCCGACGCGCGCCGTTGCGGATCGGCGAACTCGACGTGGCGCCGGGCCGATCGGCCACCGGTGAGCTCCCGATCGCCCGCCAGGTGACCGGCACGCGCATCTCGCTGCCGCTGCAGGTGAGACACGGCCGGCACAACGGGCACACCGTGTGGCTCAGCGCCGCGGTCCACGGCGACGAGATCAACGGTGTCGAGATCATCCGCCGCGTGATGCGCGGCCTCGACGCCCGCACGATGGCCGGCACCGTCATCGCCGTGCCGATCGTCAACGTGCACGGCTTCCTCAACGGCGACCGCTACCTTCCCGACCGCCGCGATCTCAACCGCTCGTTCCCCGGGTCGCCGAACGGCTCGCTGGCGGCCCGGATCGCGAACCTGTTCATGACCGAGATCGTGAGCCGCTGCGACGTGGGCATCGATCTCCACACCGGATCCGATCACCGCACGAACCTGCCCCACATCCGGGGCGACCTCGACGACCCCGAGACCCGCAAGCTCGCCGAGGCATTCGGAGCGCCGTTGATGCTCCACTCGAAGACTCGCGACGGCTCGCTGCGCGGGGCCGCGACCGAGCGCGGCGCGACGATGCTGTTGTTCGAGGGTGGCGAGGCCTTGCGATTCGATGCCGACGCGTTGACCGTCGGGGTCGAAGGCATCCGCCGCGTGCTCGCCGAACTGGCCGTGATCGATCCCGACACCACCGAACCGCATCCGATCCCGGTCGAGAGCCGCAACAGTCAGTGGGTACGCGCCCGGCGCAGCGGAATCGTGCTGCTCGATGTCGAGCTCGGCGAAGTCGTCCAAGGCGGGCAACTGCTCGGCGTCATCCACGACTCGGTCGGCACGCGCCTCGGTCGGGTCACCGCCCCACGGCGGGGCATCGTGATCGGTCGCGTGCAACAACCGCTCGTCAACCAGGGCGATGCTCTGGTCCATCTCGCCGAGGTCAGCGACGACGCCCTGTCGACGCTCGGCCGCTTCGTCTCCACGCCCGGTCAGGACCTCCCGTGAAGCTCGCAATTCTCTCCCGCGCCCCGCGCTCGTACAGCACACAACGTCTCAAGCTGGCTGCGCTCGAACGGGGCCACCAGTGCAAGGTGCTCAACACGCTGCGCTTCGCGATCGACCTGTCGAGCTCCGAGCCGGATCTGCAGTTCCGCGGCCGACCACTGTCGGACTACGACGCGATCCTCCCCCGAATCGGCGCCTCGATCACCTACTTCGGATCCGCGGTCGTGCGCCAGTTCGAGCAGATGGACGTCTACACACCGATCACCGCCAACGGCATCACCAACTCGCGCGACAAGCTGCCGCGCGATCCAGATCCTGTCGCGTCACGACATCGGTATGCCGAAGACGGCATTCGTCCGCAACCGCCAGGACGTCCTCCCGGCGATCGATCGCGTCGGCGGCGCGCCGGTCGTGATCAAGCTGCTCGAGGGAACGCAGGGAATCGGTGTGATCCTCGCACCCGATCGCAAGGTGGCCGAGGCGATCATCGAGACGCTCCACAACACCAAGCAGAACGTGTTGATCCAGGAGTTCGTCGCCGAGAGCAAGGGACGCGACATCCGCGCGCTCGTGATCGGCGACCGCGTCGTCGCAGCGATGCGCCGGACCGCACAGGGCGACGAGTTCCGCTCGAACGTGCACCGCGGCGGTTCGGTGGAAGCGGTGTCGCTCGATCCCGCCTACGAACGGACCGCTGTCCGCGCTGCGCAGATCATGGGGCTGCGGGTCGCCGGCGTCGACATGCTCGAGGGCAACGACGGGCCGATGGTGATGGAGGTCAACTCGTCGCCGGGCCTCGAGGGAATCGAACGGGCCACCGACCTCGACGTCGCCGGTGCGATCATCGACTACGTCGCCAACCAGGTTGCGTTCCCCGAACTCGACGTGCGTCAGCGGCTCACGGTCAGCACGGGCTACGGGGTCGCCGAACTGCTCGTGCGCGAGGACGGCGACTTCGTCGGCAAGACGATCGGCGCGGCCGGGCTGCGCGACCGCGACATCACGGTGCTCACGCTGCATCGCGACACCGACGTGATCCCGAACCCGCGCGAGACTCGCAAGCTCGAGGCGAACGACCGGCTGCTCTGCTTCGGCAACCTCGAGGAGATGCGCGACATGATTCCCGCCCGGCGACGCCGCCGCGCCCGGGTCCGCAAACTTCCCGAACATCCTCTGCCTGAACCCGATTGACACCCGGAGCTCGACGGCGGGCGTCGCGCTCGCGTCTCGGCACCCTGGCCGACGCATCGGGAACTACGGTTCGGTCGTGGCACCCGACCTCGACGACATCCGCGCTGCTCGTGGTGCGATCGCCGAGATCGCCAAGCGGACGCCGGTGATCAGCTCGCTCACGCTGTCGGGCGACATCGGTGGCAACGTCGTGCTCAAGGCCGAGAACCTCCAACGCACGGGCGCGTTCAAGATCCGCGGTGCCACCAACAAGGTCGCATCCCTCGGCGCCGCGGCGGCGCGGGGAGTCACCACCGGGAGCGCCGGCAACCACGCCCAGGCACTTGCGTTCGCGGCACGCCACTTCGGCGTGCCCTGCGAGATCTTCGTCCCGGTGGGCGCGGCGATCACGAAGATCGATTCGTGCCGGACGCTGGGTGCGACCGTCATCGAGCGCGGCGTCGCCCTCGCCGAGGCGGTTGCAGCCGCGAAGCAACGGGCAGCGGAAACCGGCATGACGTTCTGTGCACCGTTCGACGATCCCGCGGTCGTCGCCGGCCAGGGCACGCTCGGTCTCGAACTCGTCGACGACATCGACGACCTCATGAGCGTGATCGTCCCACTCGGCGGAGGCGGGTTGATCAGCGGTGTCGCGATCGCCGTCAAGTCGCTGCGCCCCGACGTCCGGGTGATCGGCGTGCAGGCAGCAGTGTGCGCTCCCTATGCGGGCGGATCACCCGCTGACGGTCCGGTGCTCACCCTCGCCGACGGCATTGCGGTCAAGTACCCCGGCGAACTCACCGGACCGCTGGTGGAGAGATGGGTCGACGAGGTGGTGACCGTCGACGAGGACGCGATCGCCGACGCGATGGTGCTGCTGATGGACCGGGCGAAGCTGTACGTCGAAGGCGCTGGAGCGGTCGGCGTGGCGGCCCTGTTGTCCGGCGCCGTACGGCCGAGTGCCACCGGGTCGACCTGTGTCGTGCTGTCCGGCGGCAACGTCGACCTCGGCGTGGTGCCGAGCCTGATCCGCCGACACGAGAACAGCGCGGGACGACGGCTGTCCGTGGTCGCCCGCATCGACGACCGTCCGGGCTCGCTCGCGCGCCTCCTCGACGTCTTCGCCGCCGGGGGCGCCGACCTGATCGAGGTCCAGCACGTACGCGAGGGCCTCGAACTCCACGTGCGCGAGACCGGCATCCACGCGACGTTCGCCGTGCGCAGCGCCGAGCACGCTCACGCGCTGATCGAAGCGGCACGTGCCGCGGGCTACGAGATCCGACGCAGCACCTGGTGAGCGCCCCTTCGTCGAGAAGTCCGCCCGCATCGGCACCGACATCGGCACCGCTCGATCCGGCGCGAGCGTCCACCTGAGAACGCGGACGAGCGTCACCGGCACTCGGTACAACGCACGTCGGCGGGCACGTTCCCCGCGACGAGCGTGGCGAGGAAGTCGACGAGACGGACGCCTTCGACCTCCATCGCGTAGAACTCGTCGTCCATCAGGATCGTGTGAGCATCGCCCGGTGCGACGTACGAGGCGACCGCCACTCCGGCTGCTTCGATGTCGGCCTCGGTCCGATCGATGAACGCCGCGAGATCGTCGGCCTGGACGCCGGCGAGTGCGGTGAAGAACACCTGCACCTGGTCGTAGGCATGGTCGAATCGGGCGAAGGTGATGTCCGGGTGTTGGGTGCCCGCCTGGATGTAGAGGCCCGGGAAGCTCCAATCCTCGGTTGTCAGTCCGTCGTTGGCCGGCCAGTCCGGCAGGTTCTCGAGCACACCCCAGCGCGCGTCGATGCGTGCGTTGGACCCCCAGGGGTCGGTGTAGGCGGCCGAACTGTCGCCGAAGGTGATGATCTCGGTGTCGGTGAGGACGTCGGCGGCGAGCCCTGCGAACATCGGAGTCGGGATCGATCCGGCGCTGGCGCCGGCGACCACCAGTTGCTCGACGCCGGGATAGTTGGCGAGCACCGTGTCGAGGCCCCGACGGGCGTTCGCGAATCCGTTGTGATCGATCGTGACCGTGTCGGAGTACTCGGTGACCCGATCGCCGAGATGGACGTCACCGGTGCAGTACGGGACGTAGACGATCGAGTGACCGGCGAGCGGGTTCTCGGGGTTGGTGTCGTCGAAGATCCCACGGAAATTCGGTGCCGCTCCGATGGTCAGGTTGCGGGTGAACGTCCGGCTGTCGGGCCCACAGGTCGCCGCGCTGAAACAGGCGCCGCCGCCCTGGAAGTACAACACCACCTTGGCTCGGGTCCGCCGGGCGTTCCCACAACTCGAACGGGCTGCCGTCGGAGCAGCGGCAGTCGTCGCCACCGGGGATCGCACGCCACTCGCCCACCGTGACCACCTCGGCCCCCGCGAGCACTTCGACCTCGGCGACCTCGGAGGTCGAGGTGACCTCGGTCGTCTCGGCGGGTGCACTGGTTGCGGGCACGGCCGGCTCGGTGGTGGCGGGCACCTCCGGCTCGGTGGTGGCGGTGCTCACCGTCGAGACGACCGGCGCGAGCGTCGTGGCTCGATCGGTCGATCCGACGGTGTCGTCGCTCGGACGGCTGCACGCGACAGCGACGACCACAGCGATGACGACGAGCGTGGACAGCTCGACCCGTGAGGTCATCAGACCGCGCGATAGCTCGCGTCGAGACGGGCGTGCGATGCGCCGTCCACCACCACGGCGCCGTCGTCGGCGAGCTTCACCAGGTGGGCGAGCACGCTGCGCCGAGCGGGCTTGTGCAGCTCCCGGCGGACGTCGACGTAGAGCGCTTCCACGATCGACGGGATCGTGTGGAGACCCGAGCGGACCGCCTCGAGCACCTGGCGTTCGCGTTCGAGCCGATGCTCGATCAGCGCAGCCACGAACGGTGCCGGATCGGCGATCGGCGGCCCGTGGGTTGGGATCGCGAGGTCGTCGCCCCGACCGGCAACGACTCGCAACGACTCGAGGTACGCCGCCATGTCGCCGTCGGGCGGCGACACGACGGTGGTGCTCCAACCCATCACGTGATCGCCGGTGAAGATCGTGCGAGTCGAATCGGCGTCGAGAACGAAGCAGGTGTGGTTCGACGTGTGCCCCGGCGTGTGCAGCGCGGTCATCGCCCAGCCGTCGCCCGACACGACGACGTCGCCGGTGCCGACGACCACATCGGGCGTGAACTCGCGATCGGTCGACTCCTCGATCACGGGCTCGTCGACGACCTCGCCGCGAGCCTCCGCCTCGGCGCGGCGGAGCTCGGCCTCGCGTTCCTCGGCGGCGCGCACCTCGGGCGGGTCGTCACCGATGTCCCAGGCATCGTCGCCGTGCGGCCCGAACGCGAACGTCGGCGCGCTCGTCTCGGCAGTGAGCCATGCGGCGAGCGGTGAGTGATCGGCGTGACAGTGGGTGATCAGGATCGCGCGGACGGTGCAGCCCTCGAGCGCCGTGGCCAACGCGTCACGGTGCGAGTCGAGGCGCGGGCCCGGGTCGATCACGGCGACGTCGCCGCGTCCCGCAGCGTCGCCGCCGACGATGTAGGTGCCGGTGCCGTGGTACGTGAACTTCGATGGGTTCTCCGCGATGACGCGCCTCACGAGCGGAGCGATCGGCGCGGCCACGCCGTAGGAGAACGCCTCGCGGCCGAGCGTCAGGAACCGCATCGTGTCCACCCCACCGGGTCGAGCCTGCCGACCGGACGGCCGTGACCGAGCACGGGAACTGCCACCGCCTCGACGGCGTTCGCAGCGTGCGTGTCGACGTCGACGCCTGCGGCGCGCAGCGCCTCGGCGACGACAGCCTGCCGGCACGTGTCGGCGCCGTCGGCGACCTTGAACGCGACCGCCCGACCGTCGGCCAGTCCGCCGGCCATGACCCCGGCGGCACCCTCCTTGGCGACGAGCGTCGGCACGGCCTGCATCCACAACGTGACGTCCCGCGTCGAGCCGCCGACCAGGTCCGGGTGCGTCGTCATCGCCCGGGCGACCGTCGAGCCAGGTGCCGCCAACCGGGCGAATGCGGCAGCCAGGTCATGCAACGAGAACGCGTGGGTCGGCGCCCCGCAACCGTCGATGCCGACGTGATGGACGACCGCTCCGAGCGCCTCCACTCCGTCGGTGATCGCGGCCTGAACCGGGTGGTGCGGGTCGAGGTAGTCGTCGATCGGCCAGCCGTTGACCCGGCAGGTGGCCAGCATCGCGGCATGCTTGCCCGAGCAGTTCTGCTGAAGCGCCGAAGGTTCGATCCCGGCGATCCGTGCCACGGTCCGAGCAGTTGCACCGTGCGGCCTCGCCGGTGTGTTCTGGAGGTCGGACTCGGCGAGGTCGTAGCGCTCGAGGATCGACCGGACGGCGTCGAGGTGGTCGCGCGATCCGTCGTGGCTGGCGCATGCCACGGCGAGCTGTCGGTCGTCGAGCACGAGGCCGGCATCGACCATCGCGTGCGCCTGCATCGGCTTCAGGCACGAGCGCGGGTACACCACCAGGTCGGGATCACCGATCGATGCGAGTACCGCGCCGTCGACACCGATCGCGACGCCGGCTCCGTGGTGGACCGACTCTTCGAGGCCGCTGCGCGTGGCGACAGCGATCGGTTCGATCCGACCGTCGAAGCGGCTCACGTCGGATCCGGCGTCACGGCGCCGGAGTCGGGAGGAGCATTCGAACCGCCGGAGGATCGCGATGAGCGCGGTCCGGGCACCGCGGTGAGGTGACTGTCCATCACGTCGTACCGGTTGCCCCACTCGCTCGCCAGCGCCTGGACCATCGCTGCCGCGGGGAGGGCGAGCAGCGCACCGACGAACCCGAGGAGCGCGGCGCCGCCGAGCGCAGCTCCGAACGCGACCGCAGGGTGCAGTTCCATCGTGCGAGCGGTGATGCGGGGGGCGAAGAAGTAGTTCTCGATCTGCTGGTACACGACGATGAACCCGATCACGATCGCCGCGTTGAGCGGCGAGTCGAGCAGCGTCAACAGCACGGGCAGGATCCCCGCGAGATAGGTCCCGACCACCGGCAGGAACTGGCTGACGAGGCCGACCCACAGCGCCAGTGCGACCGGGGCAGGCGTACCGATCGACTGGAACACGATCCAGTGGAAGAACGCCGAGAGGAGTGCGAGCAGCGCGCGGGAGTAGAGGTATCCACCGGTCTTGGTGATCGCGAGTTCCCACGCCTTGAGCACCTGGGCCTGGCGTGCCGGGTTCAGTCGAGCACACAGCCCACGACGCATACGCGGCCCGTCGGCGACGAGGTAGTAGGTGAACAGCATCACCGACAGCATCTGGAAGATCACCGCCACGACGGCCAGCGACAACCGCACCGCCTCGTCGCTCTGCGACTGGATGAACTCCTGGACGCGACCGTCCGGATCGTTGAACTCGTCGATCACGTCCTGCGGATCGATGTTCGTGCCGAAGTTGTCGTTCAGGAAGTTGACCGTGTCGGTGATGTAGGCGTCGGACTCCGACAGCAGTTCGGCGATCTGGGTACCGACGAGCGTGCCGACCGCTCCGGCGAAGATCAGGAAGGCCATGAGCACGCCGAGCAGGATCATGATCGTGGCCCGGCCGCGGCGCCACCCGCGCGGCCAGCCGGTTGACGCCGGGTTCGATCGCCAACGACAGGAACACGGACACGAGGAGCAGCACCAGCAACGACGACAGCCGGTGAAAGACGTGGCGCGTCGTGAACGTCAGCAGGTAGCCGACCCAGAAGACGA
This sequence comes from Ilumatobacteraceae bacterium, assembly GCA_963746285.1. GTDB lineage: Bacteria > Actinomycetota > Acidimicrobiia > Acidimicrobiales > Ilumatobacteraceae > Sva-07. The sequence goes on from CAVVAO010000024.1 coordinate 92,084, forward strand.
CGATGGCGGGGACCACCCAGCGCGGCAGCGTGCGATCGGTCGACCGACGCTCCAGCGGACGGCCCGAGCTGTCGAGCGGACGGCCCGCCGACGGATCTGTGCCGGGGCCCGGCGCCGGCGCAGCAGCGGGGTCGGGCAGCATTTCTTCGGGCACGCTCGGATGGTACTCACGAGGCCGTGGCACGATGAGCCAATGGTGCTCGATGTCCGCTCGTGGCTCGGCGAGCAGGTCAGGACCAGGGTCGTCGGTCCCGATGCCCCTGTCCGCCACGCGGAGCTGTTCGACACCGACGAGCCAGGCTGGTTCGACGACGACGCGCCGATCCGACGCGTGCACGCCGACGTCTCGATGTTCGTCGGCGGGCTGCGAGCCCTGCTGTTCCAGTCGCTGCACCCATTGGCGATGGCCGGCGTCGCGCAGCACTCCGACTACCGGCGCGATCCGTGGGGGCGGCTCCAGCGCACCGCCGACTTCCTCGCAGCCACCACGTTCGGGCCGGCGACACAGGCCCAACGTGCGGTCGATCGGGTGCACCGCGTCCATCGCCGTGTCGTCGGTGTCACGTCCGACGGCGAACCGTACGCGGCCAACGATCCGCACCTGCTCGAGTGGGTCCACCTCGCGGAGCTCGACAGCTTCCTCGCCGCTCACGACCGCTACGGCGAGGCCCCGCTCGTCGGATCCGAACGCGATCGATATGTGGCCGAGGCAGCCGTGGTGGCGCGGGCGCTCGGGGTCGTCGACCCGCCCGAGACCGAAGCGCAGCTGCGTGCCCGGCTCGACGCGTTCCGACCCGAACTGCGCGGAAGTCGAGAAGCGCAGGCGGCTGCTCGCTACCTGCTGCTGCGGCCGCCGCTCCCCTTGGCCGCACGCGCTCCCTACGGCCTGATCGCCGGCGCCGCCGTCGCGCTGATGCCGACATGGACCCGACGGCCACTGTGGTTGCCCTGGCTGCCGGTGTCGGAGACGGTGGCGCTGCGTCCCGCCGGCGAGGTCGTCACCCGCACCCTCCGCTGGGCCACCACTCCAACCCGCTGAACTCCGAACGTTTGCGTGACATTTCTGATGGGGCGTCCCATCCGAAACGCCACGCAAACGGGTGGGAACGATGGGTTGCAGGGTGGTGACCATGTGCCCTGATCGTCTCGACCGTCGGCCGGTACCGTCGATGCCATGAGATCGACCGCCATGCCCGCCCGTCGCCGCTTCGCCACCATCGGGGTCGTCATCACCCTCGCAGCGGTCGCCGCGTCCTGTGGCAGTGACGACCCGGCACCCGAGGTTCCCGAGGGTGGAACCGGCAGCGCATTCAACGATGCGATCCTCGCGTCGGAGTCGCACGACGAAGTCCTGCTCGAGGGCGGCACCGGCGAGATGCTCGTCGCCGTCGACTGCGACCCCCAGGCCGGCGGAAACCTCGTCACCGTGGTCGCGGAGGGGCTCGCACCTGCGGTGTACACCGGCGAGTTCGACCCGTCGACCGGAGTCACCCTGAGTCTCGACGCCACCCAGGGCGGCCAAGCAGTCGGGGCGTCGCAGATGACGCTCGACGCCGAGCAGTACACGGTGACGTTCGCCGACATCGACGGCGCGGAGTTCACGGTGATGGGCTGTCCGGCCTGATCGATGCGACGGCGCGTCGCAGCAACGGCGCCAGGTCACCACGCGAGGCAACGACGATCCCGTCGTCGAGACCGAGCCAGCCGGCCATCGAGGCCAGTTCGACGGCCAGTTCGGCGGCGACCTCGCGCTCGTCGATGCCGGGCTCGCCGAACGCGCTCTGCACGAGCATCCGTCGGGCCTTCCGATCGGCCTTGAGGTCGACACGCGCGACCAGTTCGTCGCCGAGCAGGAACGGCAGCACGTAGTAGCCGTACGCCCGTTTCGACTCCGGAACGTAGATCTCGATGCGGTAGCGGAACCCGAAGACCCGCTCGGCGCGGTCTCGCTTCCACACCAACGGGTCGAACGGGCTGAGCAACGCACGCGCGGACACGCGCCGTGGGACGACGGCCTCGGGATGCAGGTAGGCGGGCTTCGACCAGCCCTCGACCGACGCCTCGACCAACCGGCCCTCCTCCACCAGCTCGGCGATCAGTGGCCGGCAGGGTGGGTTGCGCTGACGGTGGTAGTCGGTGAGGTCGTCGAACGTCGCCACCCCGTGATGCTTCGCGGCCCGCACGAGCAACTCCTTACGGGCGTCGTCCTCCGTCGGCGTCGGGAGCGCGAGGATCGTCGGCAGGGAGTACCCGCTCGGCGAGGTCGTACACGCGGGCGAAGTCGCCCGGACGCCGGATCGCCGCGACGACACCGGTGTGGAAGAGGTGCTCGAGTGCGATCTTGCCGTCGTCCCAGTCCCACCACGGTCCCTTCGGCCCGATGCGTTGATCGAGCGACCCCGCCGCGATCGGTCCCTCGTCGCGAATCCTCCGCTCGACGTCGGCCACGAACTGCGGTCGACGCTGTTGGAGGCGCGTCACCGCCTTCCACTGATGATCGCCATGCATCTTCCAGCGCATCAACGGGTGCAACTCGACGGGCGCGTGGCTCGCCTCGTGCACCCAGTACTCGAACAGTTCACCGTCGCGTGCGGCGTCGTCGATCAGAGTGCGCGGGTGCGGCCCGAGCCGTGCGAACAGCGCCAGCTCCTGGCTGCGCACGAGGACATTGACCGAATCGATCTGGATGAGACCCATCCGGTCGACGACACGGCGAAGGTGGCGCCGGTCGACGCGACCGGACGGGCGTGGATCGTTGAAGCCCTGGGCGCCGAGCGCGAGGCGACGTGCCTGCGCGTTGGACAGTTGAACCGGCGCCATTGGCCGCACCGTAGTGGGACTCCCGCAGTTCCCGGGTGGTCAGTCGTCGGCGACGGTGATCTCGACGGAGTTGATGACGACGTCGGTCTTCGGCTTGTCGCCGCCGCCGGTGGGCACCTTCTGCATCTGGTCGACGATGTCGAGACCCTTCACGACCTGGCCGAAGAGGCTGTATGCGGGCGGCAGGCCGACGCCGGAGGGACCCGACACGATGAAGAACTGGCTGCCGTTGGTGTTCGGGCCGGCGTTCGCCATGGCGACCGAGCCGATCTGGTACTCACGCGGCTTGGGCAGTTCGTCCTCGAACCGGTAGCCGGGACCGCCGCGGCCGGTGCCCGTCGGGTCGCCGCCCTGACACATGAATCCGTTGATGATCCGATGGAAGATCACGCCGTCGTAGTAGTGATTGAGCGCCAGGAACACGAAGTTGTTGACCGTCTTGGGCGCCTTGACCGCGTCGAGGGCGATCACGAGTTCGCCGAGACTCGTGTGCAGCTTCGCGGCGTATCGCTTCGACGGGTCGATACCCATCTCGGGAGCTTCATTGAAGTCCTGCTGCTTTGGAGCCGAACCATCGAACGGGGGGAACGCTGTAGCCATGGCGCCCGACCCTACCGTCGGGCGCACGATGCAGGCACCGCTGGGGACCGGCGTGTCGAGGGACCGCAGTGACGGTCGGGCGGGCGATGCGTCAGGCGTCGGTGATGCCGGCGCGGATCGCGGCAACGACCTCGTCCGGCACCTCGTGCATGCCATGCACGGTGGCGGCATGGTCGGCTGCGGCCGCCAACACCTCGTCGTCGGTGGCGCCGGTGACGACCCCGTCACAGCCTGGCACGACCTGTCCACAGGCGAATGTCTTCATGATCCACTCCTCCTCGTCGTGCACCCGCGGGTCGGGTGCCTTCGGCGCGAGGTCACGCTGGTCGGGCCATCGCTCTCGCCTCGTCGTCGGAGAGGTCGATGTCGTGTACCGACTTGGCATGGGCTTGCGCCTCGGCGATCACGGCCTGTTCGTCGGCGCCTCGAAGCACCGTCCCACACGGGCATTCGATGGTCTGTCCACTCATAGCTGACCTCCCACGTGGCATCCTGGCAAGTGGGCCTTGGTAGACCGTTGGAGGAATCTTGGCACGCTTGTACCTCACGGGTGGACTCCGCCTCGACGGCCCGACCGGACACGTCACCGACGCGGACCTTCCGGGCAGGCAGGGTCGAATCGCGTTCGCTGCCCTCGCCGTCGAGCGGCGGCCGCTCTCCCACGACCAACTCGCCGACATCATCTGGGACGAGGCACCTCCACCGCAGTGGAAGGCCGCCCTGGCCCCAGTCATGTCCAAGATCCGTTCGCTGATCACCACGACCGGCCTCGACGGCTCGGAGATCTTGGTTGCGGGCGGCGGCGCCTACCGGCTGGCGCTACCGGCCGACATCTGGGTCGACCTCGAGAGCGCGCTCGCGGCGCTCGACCGTGCCGAAGGCGCCCTCCGCCACGATCAGGACGCCGACGCGGCCCGTCATGCGACGGTTGCCTCGAGCATCCTGCGCCGGCCGTTCCTCACCGGCATCGACAACCTCTGGGCGGACCACGTTCGCGAACGGCTCGGTGATGCCCTGTACCGGTGTCTTCCACCCTCGCCACGTCGTGGACTCGGCTCGGCGATCACCAGCTGGCATCGACGACAGCACAGACGGCGATCGACCTGGATCCGCTTCGCGAGGTCGGTCATCGACTTCTCATCAATGCCGAGTTGGCGCGAGGCGACCACAGTGCAGCGTGGCGGGCATACCTGAACTGCGTCGACATCCTCGCGACGCGAGCTCGACGCTCCACCGTCCGACGAGACGTTCCGACTCGCCGACACCATTCGTGGTGCACGCGCTCGACAACCTCTCGACGAACCATCCCGACGACGATCGCCGGACTCATGACGGGAACCGACCCCGACCCCGTGCTCGGGCGACGAGCTCGCGCCTTGCGACTGGATGGGTGGACCCGTGTGCGGCGCGGGGCCGGGGACAACTAGCGTCGTCGGTGTGACCGACGCCCCTTCGAGCCCGAACACGCCGCCGGACGATGCCGGCCTCACGGTGTCGGACGTCCCGCCGTCCGACGCCACTGCCGCACCGGTCGACCTCGACGCCGTCGAGCGCGATCTGGCGGCCGTCGAGGTCGCCCTCGAGCGGCTGTCCGACGGGACGTACTGGACCGACGAGGTGACCGGCGAGCCGATCGCCGCCCACGTGCTCGTCGACGACCCGACCGCCCGGCGCGCGTGATGCAGAAGAAGGCAGTCGCCGGACTCGCATCGATCGTGGCGCTCGCTGCCGGGCTCGCCGCCGCTGCTCAGAAGGCGAAGGAGTCTCCGCTCACCAGCCGGTTCAACCGTTCGGCGCGGGTGTGGAAGCTCTCGGCGCGGAACTCCGCTCGTTTCGCGGTGTCGGGGTGCGCGGCATCGGTTCGGCCGAGGAACGGCGCGCACAACTCGACGAGCAGTTCGCGATCCGCACCGCCGAGGACGTCGCCAAGGAACTCGGCGAGATGAAGGGCGTGCTGATGAAGGCCGGCCAGCTCATCTCGTTCATCTTCGAAGCGCTCCCCGACGAGGCTCAGGAGGCGCTCGCCACACTGCAGGCCGACGCCGCGCCGATGGCGCCGACGCTGGCAGCCGACGTCGTGAAGGGCGACTTCGGCAAGCCGCCCGAGAAACTGTTCCTCGACTGGGCCGACATGCCGGTGGCCGCGGCATCGATCGGCCAGGTCCACCGCGCCATCACCCACGACGGGCGCGACGTGGCGGTCAAGGTGCAGTACCCGGGCGTCCACGAGGCGATCGAGAGCGACCTCGACGCCGCCGAGGTGATGTACGCGATGTTCTCCTCGATGATGCTCAAGGGCCTCGACGCGAAAGGACTCGTCGACGAGCTGCGCGACCGGATGCGCGAGGAACTCGACTACTCGATCGAGGCGGGCAACCTCGCCGAATTCGAGTCCCGCTTCCAGGGCCACCCGTGGGTGCGCATCCCGAAGCTCGTGCCGGAGCTGAGCAGCGCGCCGGGTGTTGACGACCGAGTGGATCGACGGCATGACCTTCGACCAGTTCCGGACGTCGGAGTCGTACGAGACGAAGCAGCGCGCCGGCGAGGTGATCTGGCGCTTCGCCCAGGGTGCGATCATGCGCCACGGCATCTTCAACGGCGACCCGCATCCCGGCAACTACAAGTTCCACCACGACGGCAGCGTCACCTTCCTCGACTACGGGCTCGTCAAGCGGTGGTCGCCGGGTGAATGGGAGACCCTGCGTCCGACGCGTCGACGCGATCATCGTCGACCGCGACCCCGAGCTACTCGTGCGCGAGATGGTGCGCTCGAACTTCCTGCCGCCCGGCCACGGGCTCGACGCCGAGCTCGTCTACGACTACGTGTCGAGCCCGTACGTCCCGTACCTCACCGACGAGTTCACGTTCACCCGCGACTGGATGCGCGAAACGATCGCGAAGATCTTCGACGTCCAGGGTCCACACGCACCGGTGATCGAGCAGCTCAACATGCCGCCGAGCTTCGTGATCCTCGACCGGGTGGTGTGGGGTGTGAGCGCGATCCTCGGCAAGCTCGAAGCCACCGGACCGTGGCGCGGCGATGCTGCTCGAGTACATCGCCGACGGCGAGCCCGCGACCGACCTCGGCGCCGCCGAAGCCGCCTGGCCGCCGGCCGACCGATCCACTGACCCCCGCTGACCCGTCCCGCGATGAGCCTGGCGCATCCGGCGTTCGTCACGAGACCCGGACGGTGTGACAGGTGCGCATGGCGGTCCGATCGGCCGGTCGAGCGTCGCAGGTTCGTTAGCGTCGGACGGATGACGGACACGACCCAGATCGAGTCGACGGCACGACCACCGTTCGCGCCATGGGACCGGCGCGACATCCCGGGATCGTTCAGCGTCGAGGAGACCGCTCGGCGGGTCGGCAACTACAAGTGGACCGAGATGAAGCTGTTCGAGGCACTCGGCGGCTGGATCGCCACGGTGCCCGAACTCGACGTGAAGATGCGCCTCGGCACACACTGCTACCACCACGCGTGGCACGCCGACCTCTGGCACAAGCGCCTGCCCGAGCTGCGCGAGATGAAGCCCGAGCGGCTCACCGTCGCGGCCAACGACGCGATGGAGCGCTTCATCGAGGCGATGACCGAACCCGAGGCGCCCGAGCTGACGATCGAGAAGCTCGTCGGCGTCTACCGGGTGCTGATCCCCCGACTTCATCGCTGCGTACACCTACCACCGCAACAACACGAGCGAGATCACCGACGCGCCGACCATCCGGTCGATCAACTTCATTCTCCAGGACGAGTTCGACGACTGGCGCGACGGCGAGATGCTGCTGCAGTCGCTGATCACCACGCCGGACCACGTCCGGCGTGCCGCGGAACATCAGGCCAAGCTCGAGGCGCTGATGGTGGAGGCAGGCGGCATCACCGGACCCGATAGCATCGGCTCGGGAAATCACGACCACGACTGAGGGGGGCGCCTGATGCGTCAGTTCTTTCCGGTAGAAGACCTCGCTCGCGACGAGCGGTTCGTGCAGACGAACATGGCCGAACGGATGAAGGACGGTCGTACCGCGATCGACGTCAAGGAGTCGTCCGCGAAGAGCCGCGGTGCCAGCAAGCGCCTCACGCCCGAGCGCCACGACGCCGTCCGACGCCGCGCGTGGGTTGATGCACGGGATCATGGTCGGCGAGATCCAGGCGCTCGAAGGTGCCGGCCGCACCGCCCACGACTTCGCGGCGGGCGACGGCACCAACGACACGGTGCCGTTCGAGTTGAAGCTCGACATGGCCCGCCAGGCCTGGGACGAGGCCCGCCACGTCGAGATCAGCGCCAAGCTCTCCGACTGGATGGGCACCGAACTCGGCGAGTTCGCCGAGAACACCGTGCTGTTCGAAGCGGCCTGCTCGAACGACCCGATCCTGCGGCTCGCCGGCGTCAACCGGGCGCTCGAAGGCTTGGCGATCGACGTGTTCACGCAGATGAAGGAGTTCGGCGACGTCGCCGGCGATCCCTTCCTCGAGTTCTGCGAGGACTGGATGCTCGCCGACGAGGTGACCCACGTGAAGATGGGCTCCGACTGGCTGCGCAAGGTGACCGCGAACGACCCCGACCGGCGCACGAAGGCGCTCGAGTTCCAGCAGGTGGTCGACAAGCTCTTCAGCTTCGGCGGCGCCCGCGGCGAGAGCCCCGAGAGTTCGTTCAGCCTCGCCAAGCGCTTCCGTGAGCTCGCCGGGTTCACCGACGACGAGGTCGAGACGATCTCGCAGATGGACGCCGAAGCGCTCGAGGAACGCAGGCAGGCCGTGCTCAAGTATCGCGAGCGCGTCGGCGCCGACGCCTGACGTGACGACGAGCCCGCCCGCTCCCACGTCGATGGCGAAGGTGACCGTCAGCCCGGAGGAGTTCAGCTTCGTCCACTACGACGCCGCGGAGATCGCCGCCATCGTCGCGGACCTCGCAGAGCAACTCGAGGTGGCCAATCCGATCCGTGTCGTCGTCGACGAGACCACGCCGCTCGCCAAGGTGTACGAGGAGATCGACGCGGCGTCGTCCGACGCCACGATCACGCTGCACGCCGAGAGCGGGGCCCTCGAGGACCGCAAGCACCCGATGTCGTTCAGCGCGGCGGGTGCACGAGAGGCGCTCGGTCGAGTGCTGCTGCGCGCCCACGACCGCATGCCGCGCCGACTTCGCCGACGCACCCGCCGACCTGGAGTTGACCCTCGAGGAGAACGCCGCCTGGGACACGTACTGTGCGGGACGGCTCGAGCGGATGGGCGTCGAGACCAACCAGCAACGCTGGCGCTACAACCACCGCAACCGCTTCGGATTCCACGATGGCGTCGACGCTGCCTTCGATGCGCTGTGGGCCGCCGACGACCTCGGCTGGTCCGACGTCGTCGCGCTCGCCCGGGGCTGACAGTCGGTCGATGACCTCTCGCCGCCGAATTGCCACGAACGGAGTCGAGCTCGACGTGATCGAGGCGGGCGCTCCCGGCAATCCCGTGGTCGTGCTCGTGCACGGATTCCCCGAGAGTTCGCACTCGTGGCGGCACCAGATCGACCCGCTCGTGTCGGCGGGATACCGCGTGCTGGTGCCCGATCAGCGCGGGTACGGGGCATCGAGCGCGCCGACCGACGTCGACGCGTATCGATCCGATCATCTCGCGGCCGACCTGGTCGGGCTGCTCGACGACGTCGGCGCCGACAACGCGCTGTTCGTCGGACACGACTGGGGATCGATGGTGGTGTGGGATCTGGCGCGCCTGCATCCCGCACGCGTCCGCGGGCTCGTCAACGTGAGCGTGCCCTACACGGCCTGGCCGGCGCGTCCGACGGATCTGTTCCGAGCGCTGTTCGGCGACCGGTTCTTCTACATCGTGTACTTCCAGGACGTCGGACCCGCCGAGGCGGAACTCGAGGCGGACGTCGCCGAGACGTTGCGGCTCACGCTGTGGGGCGGCTCGGGCGAGATGTTCGGTCCTGCGCCCGATCCGCTCCCGCCGATGGAGGGCACCGGCTTCCTCGACGCGATCACCCGCGGCGCCGCGGTTCCCGACGGACTGCCCGCGTGGCTGACCGCCGACGACCTGGCCACGTACGCCGAGCAGTTCTCCACGAGCGGGTTCTTCGGACCGCTGAGCTGGTACCGCAATCTCGACGCCGACTACGAGATCACCAAGGACCTGCCCGCGCCGTCGGTGCCGAGCGCATTCATCGGCGGCACCCTCGACGGCGTGATCGCCGGCCGCCTCGACACGATCGACGAGACGCACGCCGACCTCGCCGACTACCGCGGCTCGATCCTCGTCGACGGCGCCGGCCACTGGACCCAGCAGGAACGTCCCGCCGAGTTCAACGCCGCCCTCCTCGAACTCCTCACCCGGGTCAGCTGACCCACCAACTTCCCGTTTGTGTTGCGTTCTGGACGGGGCGGGTCATCCGAAACGTCACGCAAACGGGATGGGGCGCGGGTGGAACTCAGGGGTGGCGGCGCAGGGGCCGCACGATCGGCGAACGCCAACCCAGGCCGACCACCTTGCCCGAGGGCGGCCAGTGGGCGTCACGGCTGTAGGCCCACCACTCGAACGGGTTCAGGTAGTACGCGCACGACTCGACGACCGCGTGAACGGATCGGATCGACGCTTCACCGCCCAGAGCACGATCCCGACCGCGCCGCCGGCGACCATCCATCCCGCATACAGCAACGGATAGAACGGACCGAACCAACGTGCCTGCCAGACGTGGACGTCCTCGTGGTCGGTCACCAGCTTGCGGCGACGAGGCAGCGACGTGTCGCCGGCACCGCTGACGACGTTGCCGATCGTGATCGCGAACCCGCGGCGTGGCACGAAACCCCGTCGGAACACCATGCGGTTCGAACGCCGGCTCAGCGAGTCGTCGTATCCGGCATCGCCGCGCAACGCACCGAGCGCCTGCGAGATCAGCGCGGCGGAGGTCATCGGCAGTGCCCACGTGGAGTCGAGGACCGAACGCGACCGGACCCGTCGAACAGCCCCAGTCGTAGATGCGCCGCCAGCCGGTGATCACTCCGTTGGCAGCGCCGACTGCACCGAGCGGCGCCGCGATCCCGAGTGGCGCGCCGACCGCCACAGCGAACGCTGCGCCCGCAACGCCGACGGCGGCAGCCTCGAGGAGACTGCCGCCGTCGGACGCTTCGTTTCGGATCATGTCCGTGCGCCGACCACGAGATCAGCGCTGCCAGCGACATCAGTTGCGCAAGTACGACAGCAGACGCAGCAGCTCGAGGTACAGCCACACCAGGGTGACGACGAGTCCGAGCGCTGCGACCCACTCGTAGGTCTTCGGCATGCCGGACTGGGTGGCCCGCTCGATGAAGTCGAAGTCGAGCGCGAGGTTCATGGCGGCGAGCCCGCAGACGAACACGGAGAACACGATGCTCAGCGCCATGTTGTCGCCGTTGAGGAACGGCAGCGTGGTGCCGAAGAGGCTGATCACGAACGAGAACAGGTACAGCACCATCACCCCGATGGTCGCGAAGATCACGACCCGGCGGAACTTGTCGGTGACCTTGATGATGCGGGTGCGGTAGAGCACCAGCATGACCATGAACACCGAGGCCGTGGCCAACACCGCCTGCACGACGATGCCGTCGTAGAAGGTCTCGTAGCCCTTCGAGATCGCGCCGACCGCGAAGCCGTAGGCGAGTGCGTAGACCGGCCCGAGGATCTTCGCGAGGTTGGGCTTCATGTTGGCGACGATGACGGCGACGAAGCCGATCACGATGCCGAGGAAGGCCATCGGGGGGAACGAGTACGTCTCGACGCCGTTCTCGAGCGTCGGACCGCTGGCGGCGTTCCACCCGAAGGCGCCCGAGACGAGCAGCAGGACGAGGAGGACCAACGAGGCGCTGATCGTGCCGTTGATCGTCATCGCCTTCTGCCAGCCCGAGACCGGACCGTCGGTGACGGGCTGGGTCTGGACGTGCGAGCCCGCCGTCGGCGCAGCCCATCCGGGCTGCGTCGCCCGGAAGTCCTGCGAGGCCTGGTTGAAGGCTTCTTCTTTGAACACTGGATTCGACATGGTCCAGACGATTGTACCCTCGCGCGGTGCCTCAGGTGCCCGCGAATCATCGTGCGTCGTCACACAGTTCTCACCGGAGGTCGTGGGCGCTCGTCGCCTCCCAGAGGTCGACCTCGGGGGGAGCAGCGAGCAACCCATCGCACGAACGGGCCATGTCGACCATGACCTCTGAGTCGAAATGGCGGCGCTGGTGCTCGGGGGTCTCCCACTTCTGCACGAGGAGGTGGCGGCCCGGCACCGTCACGCTGGAACACAAGTCGACGTTGCGGCATCCGTCGTGCATGCGCGTGAGCACGACGTACTTGGACAACACCGCCAGCAGTGCGGCATCGTCCGCGGCGTCGAAGCGCAACGTCACGATCGTGAGGTCGACCTCGCCGGACAGGTCGTCCGACGTGTCCGTTGCAGCTACATCACTCATGGCGATTCCTCACTCACCTTCATCTCCCGCTGCGATATCTCGTTGCGGTTGCGTTCCATGGGTTGACGGATCGGACGACGTCGGTATCGTGACGAGCGTCTCATGTCAACTGTCGTGCACCTCATCTGCAGACAACGCCATTCGACACACTCGCACGCCGAATCCTCCACGGGGACACCGACCACCGTCGGAGTCTCCGTTGACTCAACACAGTAGGAGCACCAGGTGGCCAAAGACCGCGTCGACCGAGACGACGAAGACCTCGTCCGTCTCTACCTCACCGATATCGGGCAGTACACGCTGCTCACGAAAGACGACGAGGTCCGACTCGCGAAGGCCATCGAAGCAGGCAACGAGGCGATCGCTCAGCTCGACGCCGGCGGCGATCTGACCGCCGCGAAGAAGCGGGAGCTGCGTCGCACCGCCCGCCAGGGCGAGGAGGCCGAGCGCCAGTTCGTGCAGTCCAACCTGCGTCTCGTGGTCTCGATCGCCAAGAAGTACCAGGCGTCCGGCCTGCCGCTGCTCGACCTCATCCAGGAGGGCAACCTCGGGCTGATGCACGCGGTCGAGAAGTTCGACTGGCGCAAGGGCTTCAAGTTCTCGACCTATGCCACGTGGTGGATCCGCCAGGCGATCACCCGCGGCATCGCCAACACGGGCCGCACGATCCGCCTGCCGGTCCACGCCGGCGACACCCTCGCCCGACTGCAGAAGGCACGCTCGCGCCTCGAGTTGAAGTACGGCCGCCCAGCAACCTTGTCCGAGCTCGCGAAGGAAGTCGAGATGCCGGAGGACAAGGTGACCGAGGCGTTACGCTTCGCTGCCGAGCCACTCTCGCTCTCGGAGCCGTTGCGTGAGGACGGCGACGCCGAACTCGGCGATGTCGTCGAGGACCGTTCGGCCGAGTCGCCATTCGAGGTCGCGGCCACCGCGCTGCTGCCCGACGAGATCTCGCGACTGCTCGCCCCCCTCGACGAGCGCGAGCGCGAGATCCTCAAGCTCCGCTTCGGTCTCGACCGCGGCGAACCGCGCACGCTCGAAGAGGTCGGCGAGCACTTCAACCTCACCCGCGAGCGCATCCGCCAGATCGAGGCCCGCGCGATGAGCAAGCTGCGCCACCCCTCCAGCGATACCGGCGCACGCGACCTCCTCGCCGTCTGACGCGTCCGGCTCGCACTCCGCTGCGATGAGCGAAACGCCGCATCCGGTCGCTTCGCTCATCGCGACCATCGCTCGCCGCGATGAGCGAAAGCCGCCATCCGGGCGGTTCGCTCATCGCAGCGGGAAACTCCGGCGTCGTTCGAGGCCACGGTCTGACAACGTGTCGGTGTGAACGACTACGACATCAGGCCGGTCCAGGTCGAGGAACGGCGTGCCGTCATCGACACGTTCCGCACGGCGCTGCTCAGCGGGCCGGTCAACGACGAAACGTTCGGAGCCGCCACTGCGTCGTGGGACGAGAGCGACGCGCTGGCGGCCTGGGACGGTGACCGCTGCGTGGGAAACGTGGGCGCCTTTCGCTTCGACTCGACGGTGCCGGGAGGCGAGCGAGTCCGAACCGCCGGCGTCACCCGGGTAGGCGTCTTGCCGACGCACACCCGCCGAGGACTGCTCACCCAGATGATGCACCGCCTGTTGGTCGAGTCACGTGACCGTGGCAACGTCCTCGCGACCTTGCACGCAAGTGAGACATCGATCTACCGGCGCTACGGATACGGGCTGGCGACCGACGCGTATCGCGGCCGTGATCACACCTCGTTCCGCCAAGCCGTGGCGGGTGCCAGCGTTACCAGGCGCGATGCGTCTGCTCCGCCACGACGAGGTGCTCGACGTCGTGCCACGGATCTACGACGGACAACGCCCGATGGCGTGTCGGCACGATCAGCCGGCCGATGTGGGGGTGGGAACGGATACTGAAAGACGCGACCCGACCGACCGAGACACCATTCGGGAAGGGCTCATTCGTGGCGGTGCACACCGCGGGCGACGGAATCGACGACGGGTATGTGCAGTACGACGTCGATTGGGACGAGACGTTTGCGGCGAACCCGGTCGGTGCCGGCAAGGTGGCCGACCTGTGGGGAGCATCGCCGGCGGTCGAATTGGAGTTGTGGAGATATCTGCTCGACATCGATCTCGTCGTCAAATGGGAGGCACCAGTTCGCCCCGTCGACGAGCCCGTTCGGCGAGCGATGCACGACTCACGCGCCTACGAAACCCGCCAACGAATCGATGACCAGTGGGTTCGCATCCTCGACGTCGACCGTGCGCTGAACGCACGGACCTACGGACCGGGCGACGCTGCGGTCTCGATCCAGATCGACGACCCGATGTTCGCCTCCAACAGCGGCACCTGGGAGGTGTCCGGCGGCGGCGCGATCCGGTCGCAGGGCCCCGCCGACATCGTCGTCGACATCGCGACGATCTCGGCGGCGTACCTCGGCGCGGTGTCCTGGCACGACCTCGCCACGCTCGGTGGATTCACACCGAGCGACGACGTCCTGCGACGCCTCGACGCGCTCTTCGCCGTGCGACCCGTCCCGTTCTGCGGAACCGGCTACTGATCTGTCGCATCGCGTGCGATGAGCGAAAAGACCGGATAGCGGCCTTTCGCTCATCGGTGACACACGTCAGGGGCCGGAGAAGATCCCGTCCTTGATGTCGTCGGTGCGTGAGAGGTACTCGGCCTTCGGGTCGTAGGTGTTGCCACCCTCCTCCTCCCAGCGAGCGATCTCCGAACGACCGACGACGAACCAGTGCACCTCGTCCGGGCCGTCGGCCAGCCGGAGCGTGCGCTGCGAGGTGTACATGTCGGCGAGCGGCGTCCACTGCGAGACGCCGGTCGCGCCGTGGATCTGGATGGCGTTGTCGATGATCTCGCACACTCGGATCGGCACCATCGCCTTGACCGCGCTGACCCACACCCGGGCCTCGGCGTTGCCGAGTTCGTCCATCGCCTTGGCAGCGGTGAGCACCATGCGGCGCATCGACTCGATCTCGATGCGCGCCTGGGCGATCATCTCGACGTTCTTGCCGAGGTTGCTCACGCGCTTGCCGAAGGCTTCACGGGTGAGACCCCGCTTCACCATCAACTCGAGCGCTCGCTCCGCCGCACCGATCGAGCGCATGCAGTGGTGGATGCGGCCAGGGCCGAGACGCACCTGCGAGATCTCGAAGCCACGACCCTCGCCGAGCAACACGTTCTCGTACGGCACCCGGACGTCGTTGAACCGCAGGTGCATGTGACCGTGCGGTGCGTCGTCCTTGCCGAACACGTGCATCGGGCCGAGGATCTCGACACCGGGCGTGTCCATCGGCACGAGGATCTGCGACTGACGCTGGTGCGGCGGGCCGTCCGGGCTGGTCTGCACCATCGTGATCATGATCTTGCAACGGGGGTCGCCGGCACCGGAGATGTAGTACTTCTCGCCGGTGATCACCCACTCGTCGCCGTCGCGCACCGCCTTGCACGCGACGTTCTTCGCGTCCGAGGATGCGACGTCGGGCTCGGTCATCGCGTACGCCGAACGGATCTCACCGCGCAGCAGCGGCTCGAGCCACTGCTGCTTCTGCTCGGGCGTCCCGACCCGCTCGAGCACCTCCATGTTGCCGGTGTCCGGTGCGGCACAGTTCATCGACTCCGACGCGAGCGGGTTCTTGCCCAACTCCATCGCGATGTAGGCGTAGTCGAGGTTCTTCAGACCCTCACCAGTCTCGGCGTCGGGCAGGAAGAAGTTCCAGAGGCCCTGCTCTTTGGCCTTGTCCTTGACGGACTCGAGCAGTTCGAGCTGCCCCTCGCCGTAGCCCCAGTGGTCGGCACGGTTCTGGCCGAGGCGGAAGAACTCGGCCGTGATCGGTTCGACCTCGGTGTAGATGAACTTCTTCACTGCGTCGTAAAGGGGGCGGACGCCCTCGGACATCCGGAGGTCGTACATGTCGGGGGTGGATTCGAGACCGGCCATTTGCTTCTCCCAGGTTCGGCGGACGTGTCCAAACCTAGTGACGAGGGCAGATCGGTGACGTATCGACCGCAGACCGGACGATGGCGTACACGATGTGCCTGGCACATCGTGTACGCCGACGGGCCGAGGTCAATCGTCAACGAGGATGAGACGCACGTCGACGGGAGCGCCGTCGTCGAGGTCCTCCGCCACGCGGACGGCCTTCTTCACGGGGAGGACGAACGACTCCGATTTCGTGTCCGGGAAGATCGAGGTGTTCCAGGTGCTCGACCCGATGGTCACCTCGACGCGCACCGACCCGAACCCGCGCCGGGTGTCACCGGTGATCTCGTCGATGTCGTCGGCGACCTCGTGCGGCAACGTCACGAAATACCAGGCCGCCTTGCCGCTGTATCTCCACAGTTCGGTCGAGAATTCGAACGTGTTCACCACGACAGTCGTCCCGCCCCGAGCGGCGTCGTCGGGTGGATCCAGCCGACGTCGAGACCGTCGACCTCGACGCACGGACCCAGGTGCTCGACGACACCGAACCCGGTCTCAGAACGCTGCAGTTCCGGTGTGAGACCCGACCGCGTGGCGCCCTCGGCCAGGCGGCCGGCATGCAGGATCCACGCGGCCGTCTGGCAGAGCGAGCCGTCGACCCGCTTGCTGCGCCCGTCGACCAGCGCGGCGTCGAGTGCCTCCATGATCCCCGCCGCCACCACGAAGCCGGTGGTGTAGTCGGTCGCGGCACACGGGAGCATCACCGGCTTCTCGTCGCCGAGCGGGTCGAGGCACAGCCCGCTCGCGGATTGCGCGAGTTGTTCCCAGCCGGCGCGATCCGACCATGGACCCTCGTGTCCGAACGCCGACACCGATGCGAACACACCACGGAATCCGTCGCTGCGCAACGAGTCCTCGTCGAGGCCGTACTGGGCGACGACGCCCGGCCGGTATCCCTGGACGACGACGTCGGCGCCGAGCGCGACCTCGCGGAGCGTCGCGAGTTGGCCGGGGTCCGCGAAGTCCGCATGGGCCTGCCGTTTGCCGTGGCCGGTGTCGACGACGAACGCCGGAACGACGGGAACGTTCGGGCCGCGGACGTGCAGCACGTCGGCGCCGAACGCGGCGAGGGTCCGTCCGCTCGTCGGCCCGGCGAGCACGCGGGTGAGATCGAGCACGCGGAGTCCGTCGAGAGGCCGGGTCGGCGATGGCGTCCACCTCGGCGACGCGGACACGTCACGATCCCGTTGCACCACGATGGGCCACGAGTGGACGAGTTCGCCCTGCGGATGCCGACGCCATTCGTCCTCGGTGCGGATGATCGCCGAGCACCCGTGCCGTGCGGCGACCGCAGCCTCCAGTTCACCGGACTCCCACCGACCGACCGCAGCGCCGATCGTGCGCTCGTCGGCAGCAACGGGCAGGTCGAACAGCGATGCGAGTCGCTCGGCGAGCGCCGGGAATCCGCCGTGCAGATGGATCCACCGTTCGTCTGCGCACCGGTAGCGGGCGACCCATGGATTCTCTGCGTTGGTGCGCGCCATCGACTCGCCGTCGACGCGCATGACCGCAAAGCCGATCGTCGCCGCAGCGGCCTCGGCAACGCCGACGCGGACCGGGCCCGGGTTCGCACCAGCGCGATCGGACAACCTCGCCGCCGCCACGCCGGCGTGCGCAAGCGCGACCGCTGCGACCTCACCGACCGGCCACGGTGTGGGCAGCACAGGGTCGGCTCCGACGATCTCGACGGCGCCGTCGAGCCGCATCCCGCCGAGTTCGGCGAGATGCGCGAGACGTGTCGAGTCCATCGGCCCATCATTGCCGAGACCGAGACGGGCGTCGGAAGAGCTCGACGGTCAGCGAGTACCGCGTCAGGCAACGTTCGGCTTGTCCCTGATCGGCACATGTGGGGCAGCGTTACGCCCGAGTTCCTCGATCAGGCTGCGATCCGACTGGCCGAGACGATGTCGACACCGATGATCATCTCGTAGCCGATGTCCGTGCGATGTGCTTCAAGACGTGCTGCGCACGAGTCCCGAAAGCGTTCACGAGCGGCACCGTCGAGGGCGTCGAGCAGGATGCGGCCGCCATGGGACGCCTGCCAGGCGATGAACTCGTCGACGTCGCGGAACACGAACCGCTCCTCGACCTCCGTTGCCACCGAGACCGTGTCGAAGCCGACGTCGCGAAGGGTCTCGATCAGCCCGAGCGATCGTGAGACCGGGCTCGGGCGGCGGGGTGGCGTTCCAAGTTCTTCGTAGACCTCCCCGAGCCATGGGTAGGTACCGGACCCGGCGGTGAAGACGGATGCGACGAAGCGACCACCCGGTGCCGTCACACGATGGATCTCGGCGAGCGCCGCGTCCGGGTTGGGGAAGAAGAACACTCCGAATCCACATGTCACGAGGTCGAAGGCCGCGTTGTCGAACTCGAGCTGCTCAGCATCCCCGACGTAGAGGTCGGCGTCGACCCCATCGGCCCGAAGTTGATCGACCATGCCCGGCGCCAGGTCCACGCCGACCGGCCTCATCCTGAAGTCGCACCGACGGAGTAGTTCCCGTAGGACCGCACCGCGACCGCATGCGACGTCGAGCGTACGGTCGGACTTGGCCGGACTGGCGACATTCACGAGGTGCTTGGCGAACGTCTCGAAGTAGGGCACGACGGTGTCGTAGCTCGTGGCGGCGGCGGAGAACCCCGATGCGATTCGACGCTTGATCCCGTCCGTCTCGTCCGGCGTCACGTCCATCAATGTAGGGCACAATGTGAGGTCGAGGTCGCCCGCAACGCGAGCCCGTGATCATGCCCCCGACCGCCGGGACGGTGGCGTACCCGACGGTCGTGGTGAAGTGACGCGGCAATGATGTCGAGTGATGTCAAATGACGATGTTCTCGCCGAGCTTCTCGAGCGCTGCCGTGCCGACCACCTGTCGTGGATCAACGGCGATGGGGCCCCATACGCCCTCCCTGACGACGGGTCGATCCTCGGTGCCGTCGGCGGCTTCGGTCCAGGCGGGGCCGAAACTGCGCAGCGCCAGCGGATGGTCGCGTCCCAGTGGCGACGCGGCACCGGCACGATCGAATTCCTCAACGGCGGAACCGACGGCAATCTGGCCTGGCTCGTGTTCATCGAGTGAGGCACCATTGAGTTTACTGACGACGAGAAAGGCATCGAGCGTCGATGGGACCTTCGCGTGACCGAGATCTTCCGACGGTTCAATGGCGAGTGGGAACGACTGCATCGACACGCTGATCCTCTCGTCGACCGGCATCGCCTCGGCGACGTCGCAGCCCTGCTCCACTAGGTTGAGGTCGTCCGCATTGCCCCCGATCGCTGCGGCCGGGTCACTTGGCGGACGCGTTCGATCTGTTCAGCAGGTCGCGGCACATGTTGGCCAGCGAGGTCTCGACGTGCTCGAAGACTGTTCAACCAACCTTGGCAGTGTCCCAGCCGTCGAGCACCGCCTGCACCGTCTCGTCGATCGTGAGATCGGACGAATCGAGCCAGAGGCCGATGGGAGGAGTCTCCGAGACCCATTCGTCGAAGCGAACGACGGCGTCGAGCAGTGAGCCACCCGACGGAATCCAGGGACCGTACGCGTTCGAGCCGCGCGCCCGTTCACGCCCCACGATCACCTCGGGGCGCGGTCGCAACACGACCAATGACCGAGGACACCGCAGGGCGCTCAGATGACGCTCGACGTCTGGGCCGTACATGTTCTCCGCGTGAACGGCGACGAACCCCTCACCGACGAACGACTCGCACAACAGCGCACCGTGCCGATACCGAATCGTGAGCTGGCCCTCGGCGTCTTCGTCGGCCGTGGCGCTCATGTCTGCGGCGCCACCGACCACCATCTTCCAGAGCACGTCACCTTCGATGAACGCCCCGCGCGTCGAAGCGTTCCGCGAGCGATCTCGCGACCGACGACTTCCCGGCGGCCTGAGCGCCGATCACCAGTACCGCGGTGCGTCTTCCTGCATGAGCCCGATCATCGCACTCGGACGAAGCTGTGTGACGAAGAGTTCAAGGGCGAGACCGACTCCGCTCAGCCCGGGCTGCCGCGGCGCCGACTGCCCACGAACGCCGGATGGGTGGCACTCGGGCGAGCGCGCGCAAACGTTGCCTGACGTGGCACTAGCGAGTACCGGTGAGCGTCGGGAGGAGCGCTCGAGCGACGTCGGCGGGGCGTTCTTCGTGCGAGAACAGACCGGCGCCTTCGATGACCTCGATCCGGCCGTCGGGGAACTCGGCGACCATCGCCTTGCGCCCGCGCAACCGGGAAGAACGGGTCCTTGTCACCCCACACCAACTGCACCGGCACGTCGAGACGGCGATGGACCCCAGGCAGATCGCTGACGTGCTGCATGTCGAAGCTGCGAAGCAGCTTCACTGCCGCGTCGCGGTGGAGCTTGCTCTCGTGCAGGCGGTCGAGGAAGAACTCGGCGAACTCCCCGCCGAGCAGTGATCGGTCGGCGAACGCGTCGCCGAACACGGCCTTGGACCGCACCAGGCGGGGCTTGCCGGCGACCCACCCGAGCCCTGCGCTCAGGCCCGGGAGGTGCCGTGCGGCGATGAACGACTTGAACCGCCAACTGGGATCCGAAGGTTCGGTGTTGATCAGACCCATGGCGCGCAGACGCGGGTCGCCGACCATTGCGTGCCGAGCGATCAGGCCGCCGCTGTCGTGGCCGACGACGGCAACGCGTCGAGTTCGAGGAGGTCGACCACCCGGCGGACCGTCTCGATGTGCTGCCCGATCGACATCGGGGTGTCGGCATCGAACCGGCTCGAGCCTGCTGACGGCAGGTCGACCAGGTGGCAGGTCACGTGGTCGACGAGGTGCGGCAACAGCAGGCGGAACGTCGCCGAGCTGACCGGCCAGCCGTGCACGAACAGCACGTCGGGGCCGGTGCCGACGACACGGTAGGCAGCCGCGCCGGCGCCGACGTCGAGGAATCGGTCGGGCTCGCGTCGGAACAGGTCGGACGCTTCGTTCTGGGTCATCGTTGACATCGTGTTCTCCAGTGGGTTCGGGAGTCGATCACGCCGCAGACGGGTCGTGGATCTTGGCGACGGTTCCGAGGTCGAAGTAGTCCCGCCACACCGTGATCAGCCCGTCGTGCACCTCGAAGACGCTGTTGACCGGCAGCTCGCGCCAACCGTGGTCGAGCCGGTGTCGGTCGAGGCGCTCCATGAAGACGATCGGGCCGTCGGCCGCCTTGCGGAGGATGATGAACTCGTTCTCGCGAATCGGCGCGAAGAAGGGGCCGAGCACCTCGCGAACACCGGCGTGACCGTGCACCGTGCCCATCGGGATGTTCGTGTATTCGCAGTCGTCGGCGAGGAAGGTCAGCGCCGTGTCGAAGTCCATCGCGACGAACGCCTCGAGGAAACCCTCGACGATCTCGGTGGGACTCGGTGCAGTGTCGGTCATCTCGGACTCCTCTGATGCGGCCGTCGCCGCCGGACGTCTGCGGTTTGGCATGATCTGTAGTGACAACTTCAGACCCTATTCGTAGCGATCACTACAGTCAAGGCCAGGATGGGTTACCGACACACCAAGCAGGAGATCCTCGACGGGGCGCTCGCCGCCGCGTTCGACGACGGACTCAGCCAGCTCACCTTCGGACGAGTCGCCAAGCGACTCGGCATCAACGACCGCACCGTCGTGTACTACTTCCCCACCAAGGAGGACCTGCTCACCGAGGTGGTGACGTCGATGGGGCTCCAGCTGCAGCAGACCCTCGGCGAGGCGTTCGCCTCGCCGGCTGCCGATCATCTGGAACTCGCACGTGCGGCCTGGCCAGTGTTGGCCCGCGACGAGACCGACCGGATCTTCGCGCTGTTCTTCGAGGCCAACGGACTGGCCGCGACCGGTCGCGCGCCCTTCGACACGCTCGTTCCACAACTCGTCGAAGCGTGGATCGCGTGGCTCATGCTCTTCCTCACCGGCAGCGAGCGAGCAACGGCGGGCCGAGGCCGAAGCGGCGATCGCCCTCATCGACGGCCTGATCCTGCTGCGCCTGCTCGCCGGCCCTGCTGCGGCGAGTCGTGCTGCAGCACGACTCGGCGTCAGTTGAGCCTCGGTGGGCGAAGCCCCGCTCACACCATCGGTCGGAGCTAACGTCCGCTCGGTGGCCCGCCGCGGCGTCGACGGGCACGCGGCCGATCGGGGAAGAGCAGGTATGGCGTGAGTGACGTCGAACTCGAGGCGCAAGAGGGCGGGCTCCAACGCATCCTCGGCTTCATCGAGCGGGTCGGCAACAAGGTGCCGCATCCCGCAGTGCTGTTCATCGGTCTCTGCGTCGGCCTGATCCTCCTGTCACAGATCCTGGCCTGGGTTGGCTGGAGCGCGACGTACGAGGTGGTGAAGCCTCCGGTCGAGATCGCCCAGGAGATCGACATCGGCGGTTCGATCCTGCCGGGCGAGCTGATCTCCGGCGAGCAGGCCGACGCCGAGTCCTACGAGGTCGTCACCGAGACGGCCGAGATCGAGAGCCTGCTCTCGAACGAGGGCATCCGCTTCCTCTTCACGTCGTTCGTCCAGAACTTCATGGCCTTCACGGCGATGGGGATCATCCTCATCGTGATGATCGGCGTCGGCGTCTCGGAGACATCGGGGCTCATCGCCTCGCTGATCCGCAAACTGGTCGCCGTCTCCTCCCCTGGCACACTGACCTACTTCATCGTCGGCCTGGGTGTCATCTCGAGCATCGCCTCCGACGCCGGGTACCTGGTGCTGATCCCACTCGGCGCCGCCGCATTCCACAGCGTCGGCCGCCATCCGATCGCCGGCATGGCAGCCGCCTTCGCCGGGGTGGCAGGCGGCTTCGGCGTCAACGTGCTCATCACGCCCACCGACGCCGTGCTCACCGAGATCACCAACGAGGCCATCGGTCTCGTCGAACCGGGCGAACGATCGACATCACCGCCAACCTGTACTTCGGCATTGCCTCCACCATCGTGCTCACGATCCTGCTCGCCGCCGTGAGCCGCCGGCTGGTCGAGCCGCGACTCGGCACCTACGACGCCGCATTCGCCCCGTCGGGCGACGAACTGCGCGACCAGCCGGACACCTACGAGGGCGTCACTCCCGAACAGGACTCCCGCGGACTGCGCTGGGCGGGCATCGCCTTCTTCGGTGCGCTCGCGGTCGTGCTGCTGTTGACGCTGCCGTCGGGCGCTCCGCTGCGCGACCCGGAGACCGGCAGCATCATCGGGACTTCGCCGTTCATGGACAGCCTGATCGTGATCATCGCGCTGCTGTTCCTCGCCGCGGGGCTGGGCTACGGACGCGGTGCCGGCACGATCACCACGACCACTGCGGCGATCGACGCCGTCACCAAGTCGTGGGCGGGTATGGCCGGGCTGTTGTTCCTGTTCCTGCTCATCGCGCAGTTCATCGCCTACTTCAACTACTCCAACATCCCGCAGATCGCCGCCGTGAAGCTGGGTGACCTCATCGAGGACTGGAGCATCGGCACGTTGGGCCTGCTGCTGGTCGCGATCCTGATCACGGTGGTGGTCGGGATCATCATGCCCCAGGCGATCGCCAAGTGGGCCCTGCTCGCCCCCATCTTCATCCCGCTGTTCCTACGCCTCGGCGTCGAGCCCGAGGTGGTGCTGGCCGCCTATCGCGTGGCCGACTCACCGATCAACATCGTCACCCCGATCATGGCGTACTTCCCGCTCATCGTCGTGTTCGCGCTGCGCTACGACAAGCGCTCGGGAATCGGCACGGTGATCGCCCTCATGCTCCCCTACTTCGTGGCCCTCACCGTCGTCTGGACGGCGTTCTTCTCCGGCTGGTACCTCCTCGGCATTCCCTGGGGACCGGCTGATCGACCGTCGGCAGTTCGGCCCCTGAGAGTCGCTGGTCCTCGGCTGTCCGAGCGGGTGATCAGTGGGATTGGGCGGCGGCGTCGAGGACGACCGCGACCACGGCGGTGACCTTGCGACCGGTGGGAAGGTGGAGGAACTCGTTCGGGCCGTGGGCATTGCTGTGCGGGCCGAGCACGCCGGTCACCAGGAACTGGGTGCCGGGGAACCGCTGGCCGAGCATCGCCATGAACGGGATGGTGCCGCCCTCACCGAACTGCAGTGCCGGCGCGCCGAAGAAGCGGTCCGATGCCGCCTGCAGCGCGTCGTCGAGCCACGCGGCGGTGGGCGGAGCGGCCCATCCCCATGCTCCGCCCTCCGGCTCGAAGGTCACCTGAGCCTCGTAGGGCGCGTCGTCGGTGAGGGCGCGCTCGACCGCCTCCAACACGACGTCGGGGTCCACGTGCGGTGGCAGGCGCAGCGACAGCTTCAGCGTGGTCTCCGGGCGCAGGACGTTGCCCGCCCGCGCCGTCGGCGGCAGGCCGTCCTGGCCGACCACGGTGAGCTGTGGCCGCCACGTGGTGGCGAGCAATGCCTCCAGCGCGTCGTCACCGGTGACCGGTTCGACGCCGGGGGTCCACGGCACCTCGGCCACGCGTCCCGCCCCCACCAGCGACGCGGCTTGCGCGAGCGCTGCCTTCGTCTCCGGCGGGATGTCCACCCACGCCTCGTCGAGCAGCACCCGGCCGTCGCTGCTGTCCTCGATGCGTTCGAGCAGGCGCCGCAGGATCCGGAAACCGTCGGGCACGACACCGCCATAGCCGCCGGAGTGCAGGCCCTCCTCGACCACGCGCACCCGCAGGTTGCCGGCCGCCATCCCCCGCAACGACGTCGTGATCCACAGGTGCTCGTAGTCGGCGGCGCCGGAATCGAGGCACACGACGAGTTGCGGCGTCCCGATGACGTCCGCGAGCGCGTCGATGTAGGCGGGGAGGTCGGGACTGCCGGACTCCTCGCTCGCCTCGATGAGCACCACACACCGCGGATGCGATCCGCCCGCGGCCAGCACCGCCTCGATCGCGCCGAGCGCGGCGAACGCCGAATAGCCGTCGTCGGCGCCGCCGCGCCCGTACAGGAGATCACCCTCGAGCACCGGCTTCCACGGCCCGAGGCCGTCGCGCCAGCCCTCCATCTCGGGTTGCTTGTCGAGGTGGCCGTAGAGGAGCACGGGCGCCACGTCCTCGGCGCCGGCCGTCGCGGGGATCTCGCACACGACGACCGGGGTACGGCCCTCGAGCCGATGCACCGACACGGCGAGCTCGGGGATCGGCCGACCTCGGCACCACGAGGTGATCAGATCCACCGCTCGGTCGAGGTGGCCGTTCGCGGCCCAGTCGCCGTCGAAACTCGGCGAGAGGGCCGGGATCGCGATGTAGTCGGAGAGCACCGGCACGAGACCGTCCCACAGCTCGGTGGTGTGGTCGTCGACGATCGACAGGTCGAGGGGCGTCACCATCGGGCGATGGTACCCGGTCGTCTCACTTCGGGAGATCCGTCTCCACGTGCGACGAGGCAGGCTCGGCAGTCGCGCCGTCGTCGATGGCGATCTGGTCGAGAGCGGCGTCGAGAAGTCCGTCGGGTCGTCGACGTTCGGCAGAGTATTCTCGGGACATGGCGCAGCTCAGTGCCGCCGAGCGGGACAAGCTCCCCGATCGCGCCTTCGCGTACATCGACTCGAGAGGTCGGCGACGACTCCCGATTTCCGATGCCGCGCATGTACGGAACGCGTTGGCCCGCTTCAACCAGGTCGAGTTCGAAGACGACGACGCCCGACAGCGGGCACGACTTCGACTGCTGCGTGCGGCCAAGAAGTTCCAGATCGTTCCGGTGGGTTTCATCAGCAGCCAGCTTCGAACCGAGCGTGTGATCGGCTCGTCACGGACGCTCGATCGAGGTCGATCTACCGTCCGGCTTCGTCACGATGTTGATGACCGACATCGAGGGATCGACGGACGATCCTGGACCGACTCGGTGAGGGCTACGGCGACCTGCTGGCCGAGGTCCGCGACATCCAGCGCTCGGCAGCCGAGGAGTGCGGAAGCATCGTCGTCGAGACGCGAGCGGACGAGTTCTTCTCGGTCTCCGACTGCCCGCGGTCGTCGCTCGAGACCGCGATCGCCCTCCAACGTCAACTCCGCGGCCGCTCGGGCCCCGATCGGGACGTGCGCGTGCGGGTGGGCATCCACGCCGGGTATCCGACGCTGCACGATCGCAACTACATCGGCATGGCAGTGCACACGACCGCTCGGATCTGTGCAGCTGCACACGGCGGACAGATCGTCGTGTCGGGCGACACGAAGACAGCGCTCACCGGCATGACGCCCGACGGCGTTCGCTTCAAGCGCCTCGGATCTCACCGCCTCCGCGGCATACCCGGTGAGCACGTCCTGTTCGAGATCACCGCCGCCGGATTGACCGGCCGGTTTCCCCCACTGCGCACGTGAGGGTCACCGGACGGCGAGAACGGGCGGGCCAGCGCTCAGCCGCGGCCACCACTGCGAGCCTGCGGCTCGCACGAACTCCAACCTTGATGCTCACCTTCGTGGTGGCCGCCAGGGCCGTTGCTCGCACGGACGTGCGCAGCGAAGTCGGAGTTTCCCGGCCCGCCGTTGTCGGTGCAATGTGCAGCTGACGCTGGTGACGCTGCCACTGCGGATCCACCGACGAGCGCAACGCAGACGATGGCGGTGCGCGTGAGTCGTTTGACGTTCATGTTCGAACCCCTTTGGTCATGTGGCCCGTGTTGACCACATGCAGCGTTCGCATCGCGAGTGGGATTGGATCACTCGTCAGACGACGGGGCGGGCGCGCTACGCCCGGCGACCGACGAACGCGAGCAGCTTCGTCTGATCGTCGGCATCGTCGGCGACGTCGACGCGCTGGCCCGAACATGCCGCCGCTTCGCAGCACCTCGTCGGGCATCGAGCCCATGCTGTCCAGCATCCGCTGAACCTGATCGGCGTCGAGCGACTCGTCGAGTCCGGTCGCCCGAGCCAGGTCCCAGGTGTGGATGAACACGTCGCCGACGACGATCATGTCGACGGTCTCGGCAAGCGACTGCGAACCGAGCGGGCTCTCGACGATCCGCGACGCCTGTGCCGGATCGCCGAGCGCCGCCGAGAGCGCCTCGTCCACGGCCACCCACGCAGCGACCGGATCGACGTCGACCGACGGGACCGCACCGAACACGACACCGTGGGCGCCGAAGAATCCGGGGATCCACTCGACCAGGTGGCCGACGACGTCGTGGGCCGTCCAGCCCTCACAGGGTGAGTCGTCGTTCCAGTCATCCGACGGCACCTGACGTACTCGGTCGGTGAACTGGCCGGCGATTCGCGTGTAACGCTCGATGATCTCGTCCATGGTGAGTCAGACGATACGACGATGCGGAACTCATCGCCGCCGGGTCCCGCTCCTCGCGACTCCGCCCGCTCGTCGGGCTTCACATGAAGTTGCGGGAATGGAGTGACGAGAGTGCTGCCAGCCGTGGCCCTACGAGTCACCGACGTGATCGGGTACCGCGGCGCTCGGGCTGGTACTCGGCGATACCGTCGAGCAGGCGCTCGAGGCCGTAGTCGAACTGTTCGTTGCTGACGAGCTCGGCCGGTGCCGGTCGGAGTTCGGTGGTGTGCGGGTAACGCTCGGGGTCGAGCTGGTCGTAGATCACGTCGAGCGAGGTCGTGCCGGTTCCGTCGGCCTTGAAGCCTGCCTGTCGGCGGGGAACCTCGAGTGCGGCGAAGCCGATCGAGTAGGTGATGACGGAGTTCACACTTCGTGTGGTGTGGTCGGCGTCGAATCCGGCTGATCGCATCACGCTGAACCCGAATTCGGCGAGCTCGAGCGAGGACGGGCCGAGTGCGGGCTTGGTGACCAGCGGCGTGATGATGCCCGGGTGTCGCAGGATGGTGTCGCGGATCGCATGGGCGAGTTGTCGGAGCCCGTCGCGCCAGTCGATGTCCGCTTCGGGGAGGGGCACCTTCGATACGGCGAGATCGAGGATGGCGTCGGTGAGGTCATCTTTGTTGGTGACGTGGCGGTAGACGGCCATGGGGACGACGCCGAGTCGTTCGGCGAGTCGTCGGATGGTCAGGGCGTCGTAGCCGCCTTCATCGAGCACGACCAACGCCTCCTGGACGACGAGGTCGCGTGTCAGTCGTCGCGTCGTCCGATCGGCAGGCACACGGCAACGGTAGTGGTGGCCCGGCGTCGGGGTTCGGTTCGACCAAGCGGGCAAGGCCGGCGATGATCCGGATGAGACCGAACTCGAACTGTTCGTCGCTGACGAACATCCCGGCGCGGGTTCCGAGTTCGACGGTGTTGGGGAACAGCTCGACGGGTAGGTCGAACGCGGCTTGGAGGTGTGGTTCGGCGGACCCGTCGGGGGTGTAGCCGGCACGTCGCCTGGGCACCTCGAGCGCGACGAAGCCGATGGAGTATGTGAGCACGAGCGATGTCGCCCGTTCCGCGACGTCGCCACGGAACCCGTTGCCGCGAAGGACGGCGATCGACCGTTCGCGAACGGTCAGGGCATTGAAGCCGATGCGCGGTTCGGCGAGGAGTGGGGCGACCATGCCCGGATGGGCGAGCAGGGTCGCCCGCACCGATTGCGCGAGCAGCACCATGCCATCGCGCCATGGCGAGTCGACGGCGGGGAGTTCCACTCGGGCCATCGCGCGGTCGAGGACGGCGTCGACGAGGTCGCGTTTGTCGGCGACGTGACGGTAGAGCGCCATCGGGACCACTCCGAGCTCGCCGGCGAGCGAGCGCATCGTGAGCGATTCGAAGCCCTGGGTGTCGACGAGTCGGAGTGCGGCGTCGACGACGGCGTCCCGAGACAGCGCCGGTGATGTGACGGAGGGAACACGGTGACGCCTTGACATGTATACATCGTACACTCATTATGTGTACAACGTAAACAACGAGAGGTGAGGAAGATCATGGACAAGTTCGACACACGGATGTGGGGACGGTGGGCGCTCACGTTCATCGCGTTCCCGCTGGCCGGTCTGGCCGCCAAGGGCGTGACCGGAGCGATCGACAGCGCAACCGCTGCCGTCGTCGGTGGCCTCGCCGCCGGCGGCGGTTCTCGGTGGCGTGCAATCACTCGCGCTGCGAGTGTCCGGTGCAGCGTCGGCTGGCTTGGACAGGTGCGACGGCGGCCGGGATGGCTGCCGGGCTCGTGGCGGGCGCCTCCGCGGTCGGCTTCGAGACCGACACGGCGAGCCTGGTCGTGATGGCGTGCTGACCGGTGCCGGCATCGGTGTGGCCGAAGCACTCGTGCTTCGCGGAGCACCGTTCGTCGCCTGGCGTGGGCGTTGGTGACGCCCGCTCTGTGGGCGCTGGCGGTCGTCATCACCGCACAGGTGATCAGCGATGTCGATGCGCAGTATGCCAACTTCGGTGCGTCCGGAGCGGTGGTCTGCGCGGTGCTCGGCGGGCTCGTGCTCGCCGTCCGGGCGACACCGGCCGGTTCGATCTCCTCCGGGTCGTGCTTGCGGGCGGTGGCGTGATGCAACGCCTTGCATCGTTCGTGGTCCGCCGCCGGCGGGCCGTCATGATCGTGTGGCTGCTGGTGCTGCTCGTGGGCGCTGCGGTGGGCAGTTCCGCCTTCTCGGTGCTGTCGTCGGACTTCGGCGCCGGCAGCGCGACCGAGAGCGGGCAGGTCGCCGAACGCCTCGACGCACTCGCAACGACGGGCGGCGAGATCGCCATCGTCATCGACGGTGTCGACATCGACGACCCCACCGTGACAGTCGACGTCGCCGGCACCCTCGACCGCATTCGCGCCACCGAGGGTGTCATCGATGTCACCGACTACTGGAGCACAGGCAGCGATCAACTCCGCGGCGCCAGCGACGGACGAGCCGCCCTTGCAGTCGTCACCTTCGCCGGCGGCCTCGACGAGGAGGCCGAACTCGAACTCGCGGACGACATCGCCGACGTCGCTCGAGAGATCGACGCACCGAGCGTGCTCGTCGGCGGCAACCTCCTGGTCGGCGAACAGTTCGAGACCGCCTTGGAGAAGGACTTGTTGCGCGGCGAAGCGATCGCTCTGCCGATCGCCGTGTTCGTCATGGTGCTCCTGTTCGGCGGGCTCATCGCCGCAGGGATGCCGTTGCTCGTCGCGTTCCAGCGGTGTCGTCCTGTCACTCGCCGTTCTCGTCGGCGCGACCGTGATCGGCGACGTGTCGATTTCCTCGGTGAACGTCGTCAACATGCTCGGCATCGGACTCGGCATCGACTACGGGTTGTCTGATGGTCAACCGCTTCCGCGAGGAACGTGGCCACGGCCTCGACGTCCATGCCGCCGCCGAGCGAACCGTCGCCACCGCTGGCACCACCGTGCTGTTCTCGGCACTGACCGTCGCCGTCGCGATGTCCGGGTTGTTCGTGTTCGGCATCCCACTGCTGTCGTCGTTCGGCATCGCCGGCCTCGGCGTCGTCCTGCTGTGCATGATCGCCGCCATCACGTTGCTGCCCGCCGTGCTCGCCGCTGTCGGCCACCGCATCAAGCCGTTGGCACCGACGGCCGACGAACAGGGGCGCTTCTACCGCCTCGCCCGCTGGGTGCAAGGACACGCAGTTGCCGTTGGCGTACTCGTCACCATCGTGCTCATCGCACTCGGACTGCCGTTCCTCTCAGCCCGCTTCGAGAACGGCGACGCCCGCACCCTGCCCCGCTCATCAGAGGTACGCGAGACCGCCCTGCTGCTCGCCGAACGATTCCCCGCTCGCGGCACCGACCCGGTCATCGTGGTCGCCGACGCCGACACCGACTCCCCCGAATTCGAGACATGGTTCGCGGCAGTCAACGCACGCGAGCAGGTGGTCGGGTCCTCGATCCACCCCGGGATACCCGGGGGACGACCATCGTCGATCTGGGTTCCGTCGGGCACCTCGCAAGGCGACGCAGCCCGCGGCCTCGTCGAACAGTTGCGCACCGAGCGACCATCGTTCCCGACCCAGGTCGGCGGCCCGGCGGCGGAGCTGATCGACGTCAAGGACATCCTGTCCAGCCGGCTGCCGTGGGCAGCGCTCATGGTCATCCTGGCAACCCTCGTCCTGCTGTTCCTCATGACCGGATCCGTGATCGTGCCGATCAAGGCCGTGTTCATGAACGTCCTGAGCCTGACCGCGAGTTTCGGGGCCATGGTGTGGATCTTCCAGGACGGCAACCTCTCCGGCTTGCTGCGCTTCGACTCGGTCGGCGTGCTCGACCTGTCGATGCCCGTACTGATCCTGATCTTCGCGTTCGGTCTCTCGATGGACTACGAGGTCTTCCTGCTGTCGAGGATCAAGGAGGTCCACGACCGAGACCGGCGACAACGACCTCGCCGTCGCCGTCGGCCTGCAACGCAGCGGCAGGATCATCACCTCCGCGGCGCTGCTCATCGTCATCGTCTTCATCGGGTTCGCCGCCGGCGAGGTACTCGCCATCAAGCAGCTGGGCGTCGGGCTCGCCATCGCGGTCATCATCGACGCCACCCTCGTGCGTTGCCTGCTCGTGCCCGCGACCATGAAGCTGCTCGGCGAACGCAACTGGTGGGCACCGGCACCGCTTCGGCGGTTCCACGACCGGTACGGATTCCACGAAGCCCCCTCATTCCCGATGGCATCTGCGTCCGTCGACGGTGACATACCAGCCGACCTCGAGTCGGTCGCGGGCCGAGTGGAGGAGACCGAGAGCCTCAGTCGCTGAGACGCTTCCAGAAGGTGACCTTGTCGTCACCGGGACCATAGAAGTCTCGGAGACGTGCTTCCTCGACGAATCCGCGGCGGCCGTAGAACGCGTGTGCCTGCTCGTAGTCGCCGGTGCTGGAGGTGTCGACGATCAACGTCCTGGCCACTTCGTCGCCGAGGTCGCGCAGCTGTGCTTGCACGTGCTCGACGAGCATCGTCCCGGCTCCGCGTGCCGTGGTGCCCCGGATCCGTGGCGATGAAGTAGAGGTTCCACATCCGATCCGCGAACGGTTCCGGGGCGTAGTACGCCGCAGCAGCAAGCATCCCGCTGTCGGCGGCGGCGACGATCCAGTGGTGCGCGTCGAGCGTGCCGTCGAAGTAGCCCGCCAGCATCTCGTCGAAGTCGCCCATCTCGTCGGGCTCGAACATGTGGTTGTCGAGCGCGAGTTGCCTGATGTGATCGGCGTCCGCCGGCGTCGCGCCTCGGAACGGTGAGGTTGGTCAACGGTCTGATCCTTTGGTGATGTCGATGAACGGAGCGGCGAGCCGGTCGGACTCAGCGAACTGATCCTGCCGCACGGTCAGTCTCGGTTGCGTGATCGTCGAGGTAGGTCCGGCGCAGCCAGTCCTGCACGGCGGGATCCGCACTGAGGGCGATCGGCGCGGGCTGCGTGGGTTCGTGCTTCGGTGGTGCGTCCAGCGCAGGCGAGGCAGTGGGCTCGGACGGCGTGGTACGGCTGGTAGTTGTCGGTTCGTTCGACCGGCAGGTCGTCGAGCATGGCGAGCGCGTGGTCGGCTCCGTGGACGTTGCTGTGCGCGGCGGCCCGGGCGACGTGGGTGCCGATGGTCGGGTCGTACGAGATGAGCCCGTCGTAGACCGCGGCGATGGCAAGCCAGTCGGTTCGACCGGTGAGCGCGCGCCGATTGTGGAGGGACTGCACGACGGCGTGGAGTTGATAGCGCCCGATCACTCCGGCACGGAACGCGATGTCGAGGTGCGCCTCGGCCTCTTCGATGCGTTCGCGCGACCACCTGGCCACGTCTTGTTCCTCGAGCGGGACGTAGCCGCCGGCGTCGTCTCGTCTCGCATGGACGCGTGCGGCGCTGTGCAACATGAGCGCGAGGAGTCCGTGGGCTTCGGGTTGCTCGGGGAGCAACTGGGTGACGAGCCGGCCGAGGCGCAGCGCTTCGTCGGCCAGCCCGGCTCCGACGGTCGTCGGCGTCGAAGTGGTCGTCCCAACCGGTTCCGTATGCCGCGTAGATCGCGTCGAGCACGGCGGACAGTCGTGGGGCGAGTTCGTCGTCGTCGGGATCTCGAACGCAATGGCGTTGTGTCGGATCTTCGACTTGGTCCGCACGAGGCGCTGGCCCATCGTGGCCGGCGCCACGAGGAACGCCGAGGCGATGCGGGCGGCGTCGAGACCCAGGACGGTCTGCAAGATCAGAGCACTGCGCATGGTGGGCTCGATTGCCGGGTGTGAGCAGGCGAACATCAGTTGGAGCCGCCGGTCGGGAATCCTCCAGTCGGTGTCGGTCACGTGGCCCTCGTCGAGAGCCGTCCGGGTCTGGGGTGGTGGTGTTCAGCCGTGCGAGCTCGGGCATGGCGCGCGCGGCGACATCACGTCGTCGAGCGGCGCCGATGATGTTGCGGCGAGCGACGCTGACCAGCCAACTGTCGGGCCGGTCGGGAATGCCACGGCTCGGCCAGGTGGCGAGTGCAGCGGCGAGTGCCTCGCTGAAGGCGTCCTCGGCTTCGGTGATGTCGCCGGTCACCGACGAGAGGTAGGCGACAAGCCGTCCGTACGACTCGCGCACGACCCGTTCGACGATGGCATCTGCGTCGTTCACATCGCAGGCGATGCCGGCATCAGCGGCCGCACCTCGACCGACGCGTACTTCGCCGACGGGCAGGCGAGCAGCCCATTCGAGCGCAGCATCGAGGTCGTCGACGTCGATCACGAAATAGCCGCCGAGTTGTTCCTTGGTGTCGGCGAACGGACCGTCTTGGAGCATTCGCGCGCCGTCGCGGACCTGCAGTGTGGTCGCGGTCGACGGTGGGAGCAGTCCTCCGGCTCCGGCGAGCACCCCGCTCTCCGTGAGCGCGGCGATGTAGCCGCCCCACGAGGCCCAGTACGCTCCCGATCGATCCGGGTCGTCGCGAGACTCGAACGCGTTGTCGTCTTCGTAGGCGAGGATCATGAACTGCATGGCGTGGCTCCTGTTGGTCGTGATTGGAATGTGTAGTCGAGGGTCGGACCGGTTGGCATGGCCTGCTTCGAAAAGCTCCTTGTTGCTGGTACCGACACCTTGCAGACGCGACGGTCGGTGATTTCGACAGGATCGAAGCAACTTTTCCGGTTCGCGATGTCGAAATGGCCGTTGGTGCGCGTCTGCACGTCGACCAACCAACAACGACGCTCGTCGCCGACGAGCAGAAGGAAACTGCGATGACCACCGAGAAGATCCAGAAGATCCAGATCGCCATCAAGGCCACACCCGAGCAGGTGTGGACCGCGCTGACGGACGGCAACGTGACACCCGCCTACTACATCGGCTTCCGCGCCGAGTTCGACCTCACCGCCGGCGCCGACTACCGCTACACCGCTGGCGGCGGCGACGTGATCGCCGGACGAGTCGTCGCTGTCGATCCCGGCAAGCAGCTCGTCACCACGTTCAACGGCCTGTGGGCCCCCGATGTCGCCGAACTCCCCGAATCGACCGTGACCTTCGACATCTTCGAGCCGTTCATGCCGATGCCTGGTGTGACGTTCCTGTCGCTCGTCCACGAAGGCCTCCCCGACACCGAAGCTGCTGCCCATCTCGAGATCGGCTGGGTGACCATCCTCTCCGGGCTCAAGACGCTGCTGGAGACCAACGAACCGATCTTCGTTCCCGGCTGACCACATCGGGTGCTGCAAGTTTTCTCGCGTTCGGGTGTCGATTCCTGCGTCGATGTTCGTAGATGGGGTAGAAGTTCGCACGGGCGACCTTCACGACATCAAGGAGATGTGACAATGGCTCAGTACCTGCTTTCGGTGTGGCACGACGAGGAGTACGTCGTGGACTTCTCGGGCGAGGACATGCAGCGCATCGGCGCACAAGTCGGCGCCCTCAACGAAGAGCTCGCCGCCGCGGGCGCCGACGTGTTCGGCGGCGGTCTCCAGCCGGCGTCGTCGGCAACCGTGCTGCGCAGCGACAACGGCAGCGTGTCGATGACCGACGGCCCGTACGCCGAAACCAAGGAGCAGATGGGTGGATTCTGGGTGATCGAGGCCGACGACTTCGACGCTGCGCTCGAGTGGGCACGCAAGGCCACGGTGGCCTGTGAGGGACCCGTTGAACTGCGTCCGTTCCAGAGCGAGTGAACGACGAGCCCGCCGCCGATCTCGGTGCGATCTTCCGGCGGGAGGCCGGGAGGTGTACCGCCACGCTGATCCGAGTCCTCGGCGACGTCGATCTCGCCGAGGACTCGGTGGCCGAGGCGTTTGCGGTCGCGGCCGAACGTTGGCCGGCCGAGGGAGTGCCGCCGAATCCCGGCGGCTGGATCACGACCACGGCTCGGAACAAGGCCCTCGACCGGCTGCGGCGAGAATCCTCTCGTTCCAGTCGACACGCCGCCGCTGAACGGTTCCAGCGCGCCCGTATGAACGACGACCACGATCCCGAAAGCGACGACCTCGACGACCTCGTCGACGTCGTTGCCGACGACCAGCTCCGACTCATGTTCCTGTGCTGCCATCCAGCGCTGTCGCCCGACGCGCAGGTGGCACTCACCTTGCGTCTGTTGGGCGGATTGGAGACCCCGGAAATCGCACGGTCGTTCCTCGTCACCGAGGACGCCATGGCGCAGAGAATCGTGCGAGCCAAGCGCAAGCTGCCGCGACAACCACGCCTCCTACCGCATCCCGCGGCACGCTGAGCTCCCCGAACGTCTCCGAGCGGTGCTCGCCGCCATCTACCTCATCTTCAACGAAGGGCACACATCGACGTCGGGCGACCTCCTGAGCCGTGTCGATCTGTCGTCGGAGGCGATCCGTCTCGGTCGAGTCCTCGTCGAGCTGATGCCCGACGAGCCCGAGGCCGCCGGACTGCTGGCACTGATGCTGCTCACCGACGCCCGCCGTCCGGCACGAACCGCGCCCGACGGCTCGATGATCCGCCTCGTCGACCAGGACCGAACCCGCTGGGATCCCGACAAGATCGGACAGGGTAGCGAACTGCTGCGATCGTGCCTGCGACGCAACCAACCCGGACCGCTACAGATCCAAGCTGCGATCGCCGCAGTCCACGCCGGAGCCGCAGACGACGCCTCAACGAATTGGCAGCAGATCGTCACGCTCTACGACCGCCTGCTGACACACCATCCGACGCCGGTCGTGGCGCTCAACCGGGCCGTCGCGGTCAGCCGGGCCGACGGCGCCGACGGCCGGCCTGGCCGCCGTCGACGCACTGAGCGACGAACTCTCCACCTACCAGCCATTTCACGCCACCCGCGCCGACCTCCTCGCTCAGCTCGGCTTCCACCGCGAGGCGATCGCCGCCTACGACGAGGCACTTGCTCGCACTCAGAACGCGGTGGAGCGACAATTCCTCGAAGGTCGACGTCGTCTGCTGACCTGAACCGAGCGACCAACAACGGTGGGCATCCTGTGCGATCCGTCGTCCGATCGCTGCATCACCCGAAACGTCGGCCTGTCGCTTCGAGAACGATTGCTACGGTGTCGACATGATGATGACGGTGATGGCCCGTGTCCGAGCGGGTACCCACCGAGCGCGATACGAGGCGTCGCGAACTCGGTCAGAACTTCCTCGTTGATCAACGCGTCGTCGAACGGTTCATCCGTTCGCTCGACGTGCGCGCCGGTGAACTCGTCGTCGATCTCGGCGCCGGCACGGGTGCCCTGACTCTTCCACTCCTCGACGCAGGCGCCGAGGTCTGGGCGGTGGAACACGATCCCGTCTGGGCGAAGCAGTTGCGTCACAGCATGGTGAATTCGGATCCCACCGGCCGTTCCCGGGTCATCGAGGCCGACCTCCGTCGACTGCGCCTGCCGCGGACACCGTTCCGCGTGGTCGCAAACCCACCGTTCGATCTCACCACCGAGATCCTCACGAGACTCCTGGACGCTCCGGACCAAGGACCGCAACGCATCGACCTCATCGTGCAGCGCGAGGTCGCTGTGAAACACAGCCGCCTGCCGCCGGCGTCGCTGCGCACGGCGGCGTGGGCACCGTGGTGGGAGTTTCACCTGGGTCCGACCATCGACCGAGGAGCGTTCCGGCCACGACCACGAGTCGCACGCGGCCGCGCTCACGATCGTTCGACGCGATCGAGAGGTTCTGCCGACGTGGCTGGCACCACGACTACGCGAGCTCCTGCGACCGGCGTGGATGAACTGACTTCCAGCGCGACGCAGGCGACGCACCCGCGGACGTGTTGGCGGAGGTGGACGGGAATCGAACCCGCCGGATGGGGATCGCCCATCCCAACCGCTTTGAAGGCGGCGGAGCCCACCAGGTACTCGGACACCTCCGACGTCGACACTAGCGGCACGATCGGGAGGTGGCGTTGTGGACCGCCCGCGGGGTCGGTACTCTCGCCTCACCGACTCTCCCCATGCATCCACCCGCTGATCGGGGGAACGTCATGGTCACACTCTGCTGGGCCGCCAAGGGCGGTAGCGGAACCACGGTCGTCGCAGCCGCACTCGCGTTGAGTTCGCAACGTCCGTCACTGCTTGTCGATCTCGACGGGGAGTTGCCCGCCGTCCTCGGCCTGCCCGAACCGGATCGACCGGGCGTCGCCGAGTGGCTGGCGAGCGACACGTCGGCCGATCATCTCGCCGAACTGCTCGTCGACATCGGTCCGCGCGTGTGGCTGTTGCCGTGGCGCTCCGCGACGGCCGCCAGCGGGCGACACCACGTCGACGACCACGATGTTCGCTGGGCGACGCTCGGCCACTGGCTCCACGATTGGTCGAACCAGTGGGGCTGCGACGTCACGGTCGACGTCGGGACCCGCGTCCCGCCCGAACCCCTCGCGGCCCGCGCCGACCGATCGCTGCTCGTGACCCGGCCGTGCTACCTGTCGCTGCGTCGGGCGGTGCGCAGCGGAGTGCGCCCCACCGGGGTGATCCTCGTCGACGAACCCGGCCGCGGGCTCGGCCCTCGCGACGTCGAACACGCCGTCGGCGTGCCAGTCGAGGCCGTGATCAGCGTCGACCCCAGCGTGGCGCGGGCAGTCGACGCCGGACTCCTCGCGAGCCGCCTGCCCCGCGTGATGAAGCGGGCGCTGCGCAGCGCAGCCGCGTGACCGACCACGACATCGTGCGCACGGTGTGCGACCTCGTCGCCGACCGACCGGGCGACCCGACGCCACTGGTCGAGGCAGAAGTGCGACGCCTGGCTCCGCTCTGCTCGACCGAGGAACAGGCGGTCCTCGCCGACCGGGCGATCGCCCATCTCCGCGGGCTCGGCGAACTCGACGCGTACGTCCGCGACGACGGCATCGACGAGGTGCTCGTCAATTCCGGCAGTGAGATCTGGATCGACCGCGACGGAGCACTGCAGTACGTCGGCTCGCTCGGCACCGATCGGGTCGACCTGCTGATCGAGCGCGTGCTGGCGCCGCTCGGGCGTCGAGTCGACCGAACCTCACCGATCGTCGATGCCCGACTCGCCGACGGCGCCAGGGTCTGCGCGGTCCTCCCGCCCGTCGCCGTCGACGGACCGGCGCTGTCGATCCGTCGATTCCGCCGACGGATCCTGCCCCTCGAATCGTTCACCGACGACGTCGGTGTCGTCCTGCTGCGCGAGCTGCTGCACGCCCGCTGCAACCTGATCGTTGCCGGGGCGACGTCGTCCGGCAAGACCTCGCTCGTCGCGGCGCTCGTGGCCGAGATCGATCCGTCCCAACGCCTCGTGATCGTCGAGGACACCGCCGAGCTCCCGCTTCGCCATCCCCATGCGCTCCGCCTCGAGGCCCGGCCACCGACGATCGACGGTCCCGGTGCCGTCGACCTGGCCCAGCTCGTACGGACCTCGCTGCGGCTCCGACCGGATCGGATCGTGGTCGGCGAGGCCCGCGGCGACGAGGTGCTCGCGTTGGTCCAGGCGATGAACACCGGCCACGACGGTTCGATCTCGACGTGCCATGCGAACGGCCCGACGGACGCGTTGCTCCGTCTCGAGTCACTGGTGCTCCAGGCTGCCCCGACTTGGCCGCTGGCAGCGATCCGCCATCAGCTCGCCCGTTCGATCGACGTCGTGATCCACGTGGAGCGCGCAGCGAACGGTGCGCGCAGGATCACCGAGTTGGCCGAGGTCACGGCGCCGTCGCCGACCGACGATCACCATGCGCCACCTGCCACCCACCCCCTGGCGATGCGGGACGTCGACGGACACCTCGTCGCGGTCGCGTCACTCGAGCGGCGGCGACGATGACCGGTCGAGTCGATCCAGCCCGTGGTCGCGACCGTGTGCGTTGCCGTCGCGATCGTGATCGCGGCCGTGCCGTTGCGGCCGCGACAGCGCCGACCCTCCCCGGCCACGCGCAGCAGTCCTGCGCAACCGGCACGAACCCTCGGCGTGTGGCGACGTCGAGACTCCGGACGCCGCACCCCGGGTCCTCGTGGCGTCGCCGCCTGGTGCGACGACGTCGCCCGCCGTCTCCGATCGGGCTCGACCCTGCGCGATGCGGTCGCGATGGTCCCGGCCGATGCCGCCACCGACCGGGCGACCGCCTCGCTGCGATTGGCGATCGACCGCGGCGCCTCGGTCGCCGACGCGATCGCCCGTGTCGACACTGGTGGCGCTCACCTGCGCTTGGCCCTCGGCGTGATCGCCACGACGAGTCGGATCGGCGGGCCGGCGGCAGCTGCGATCGACCAGGCCGCCATGCTGCTCCGCCAACGAGCGTCCGACCTCGACGAACGGGCGACACAGGCGGCACAGGCACGGCTGTCGTCGCACGTGATGACGGCGGTGCCGCTGTTGATGCTGGCCGTGCTCGTCGCGACCGACGACGACATCCGATCGGTCGTGACCTCGCCGATCGGAGCGTTCTGCGTCGGGGCCGGTCTGGCCCTCAATGCAGATCGGCTGGTGGTGGATGCACCGCATCGTCGGGAATCCGTGGTGACCGTCGCTGCGTCGATCCACGCGGCACTGGGACCGCTCACTGCGGCGGTCGCTGCGATCACGATCGGCGCGATCGCCCGGCCCACCGCGACCCGTCCTCACCGCAGGATCGCGGGCGAGCACTCGACGGCGGCATCGCGGCATCATCGGCGCCGATGGTCGATCGGCGCCGCTCTGCTCGGCGCCACGCTCGGTGTGCTCGCGATCGGTCCCTTCGCTGTCGGTGCCGCCGGTGCGACGATCGTGATGGCGCGACGCCTCGCTCCGATCCGCGCCGACCGACGTCGCCGCAGCGACATCGAGCGCGTGCTCCCCGACGCGATGGACCTCCTCGTGCTGAGCGTGCGAGCGGGACTCACCCCGTTCCAGGCGGTTGGCGAACTCGCCGACCCTGACGAACCCGTCGTCGGCGAGGCGTTCGCGGAGGTCGTCCGCCGCACCGAGCGAGGCCAGCCGTTCGCCGACGCTCTCGCTGCCCTGCCACAGCGCCTCGGTCCCTCGGCCGCAGCGCTGGCCGACGTGATCGCCACCACCGACCGCAACGGCCTCGCGCTCGGTCCGGCCCTCGATCAGCTGAGTTTCGAGATCCGAGCGGCGCGCCGACACCTCGATCAGGCCGCGGCCCGCAAACTCCCCGTCCGCCTGGCGTTCCCACTCGTGACGTGCACGCTGCCGTCGTTCGTCCTCCTCGCCGATCGCGCCCGCCGTGATCGCCGCGCTCTCGTCGCTCGGCGGAACCGCCTGGTGACCCATCCCACCCGACTCCGAACGGAGCAGCCATGCACAACCACGTCGCACTCCTGCTGTACGTCCACGTCCACACCATGTTCACCGCCACCGTCGAGTCGGCCCTCGACCCGGGGAGGCACCGCCCGGCGGGCCGCGGCGACCACGGCCAGGCGACCACCGAGTACGCACTCGTGCTCCTCGCGGCGGCCCTCGTGGGCTTGATGGTGGTCGCCTGGGCGACCGCCGGCGGCGGCGCGGCCCGCATCAGCCGGTTGT
Source organism: Ilumatobacteraceae bacterium (assembly GCA_963746285.1). Taxonomy (GTDB): domain Bacteria; phylum Actinomycetota; class Acidimicrobiia; order Acidimicrobiales; family Ilumatobacteraceae; genus Sva-07. The sequence continues at coordinate 132,591 of CAVVAO010000024.1, forward strand.
TCAACAGCGTGATCGATGCCGTCATCGACCGGGTGTGATCGCCATCGCTCGACGGCTGCGCGGCGGGCACGGGCAGGCGTCGGTCGAGTTCGCGCTGGCCCTGCCGATCGTCGTGGTGATGGCGTCGGGGCTCGTCGTCGTCGGCGCTGCGGTGCGCAACGAGCTGGCGGTCGAACTCGCCGCACGGGAAGGGGCGCGCGCCGCCGCGGTGTCGGACACCCCGGCACTCGCGGCGGTGCGCGCCGCCAACCGCGCCGTCGACCTGCCGATCGACGTCACCACGACGAGCGATGGATCGACCGTGACGGTCTCGGTCACCTACATCGACGATGTCGACCTCGCGATCGTCGGGTCGTTGATCGGACCGGTCACGCACGTCGGCTCCGCCACCATGACGCTCGAGCCACCATGACGTTCGAACCGCCATGACCCGCGTACCCCACGGTGACGTCGACGCGGCGGTGCCTTAGCCTGGGCGGACATGCAGCTGCACACGAGGGTCGACGAGGTCGGTGGATCCATCGTCGTCACGGTGGAGGGCCACGTCGACCTTGCAGCAGTCGGTCGACTCCACGACGACCTGTCGCGGGCGACCCGGCAACATCCCGGCGTCACCGTGCTCGTCGATCTCGACGCTGTCGGCGTGCTCGACGATACGGGCCTCGGGATCCTGCTCGGTGCGGCCGCAACCGCTCGCAGCCACGGTGGTGACCTGGCGGTGATCTGCACGCGCCCGGCGCTGCGTGACCGCCTCACCGCGACTCGTTTCGATCGAGCAGTCCAGGTCCGAGACTCCATCGCGTGAGCTCACCTCGTCGCCCGACGGTCTGGGTGTTCGGCGACCAGCTGCATCGCGAACTGGGAGCATTGCGCGACGCAACGCCCGACTCGCATCGCGTGCTGATGATCGAGAGCCGGACGAAGCTCACCGGGAAGCGCTGGCACCGACAACGGGTCCATTTCGTGCGTCGCGTCGATGCGACGTTTCGCGGACGAACTCCGGGCGACGGGATTCGACGTCGACTACCGCCGTGCCGACTCGCTGCGATGCGGGTACGCCGACCACGTCGCCGAGTTCGCCCCCACCGACGTGACCGCCACCGAACCGGCCAGTTGGGACGGGCTCGCACTGCTCCGCGACCTCGACGTCACGATCGTTCGCTCGAACCAGTTCCTCTGCCACTACGACGAGTTCGCCGACTGGGCGAGCGGGCGCAAGCAGCTCAAGATGGAGGACTTCTACCGCTGGCAGCGCCGACGACTCGGCTACCTGATGGACGGCGACGGGCCGATCACCGGGCGATGGAACTACGACGACGAGAACCGCCAGCGACCACCGAAGGGTGAGTCGCCGTGGCCCGAACCGCTGCGGTCACCGCTCGACGACCTCGACCGAGCGGTGCTCGCCGACCTCCCCCCGACTGCTGGGGCGCCGAACCCGACGGCACCTGGGCGACGACGCGGGCGCGGCGCTGGCACGTCTCCGCCACTTCGTCGACGAGGTGCTGCCGATGTTCGGGCCGCACGAGGACGCCATGGTCGAGCGATCGTGGCATCTCGCCCACTCCGTGCTGTCGCCGTACCTGAACGTCGGACTCCTGCTGCCCGGCGAGGTGTGCGACGCGGTCCAGGACGCATTCGACGAGGGTCGGGTACCGATCGCGTCGGCCGAAGGGTTCATCCGTCAGGTGATCGGCTGGCGCGAGTACGTGTGGGGCGTCTACTGGCTGTGGATGCCCGACTACCGCCGGCGCAACGCACTCGGCGCCGACCGGCCGGTCCCACCGGTGTTCCGCGGCGAGTCGGGCACCGAGATGAACTGCGTGCGCCAGCTGCATGTCGACGCTGCACGACCGCGCCTACAACCACCACATCCAACGCCTGATGGTGCTCGGCAACCTGGCGATGCTGCACGGCGTCGATCCCGTGGGACGATGACCGAGTGGATGTGGTCGAGCTTCGTCGACGGTGCCGAATGGGTGATGCTGCCGAACGTGATCGGGATGAGCCAGTGGGCCGACGGCGGGATGATGGCCACCAAGCCGTACGCGGCCGGCGGCAACTACATCGACACGATGAGCGACTACTGCCGGTCGTGCCGATACGACCGCAAGCAGCGAGTCGGCGACGACGCGTGTCCGTTCACGACGCTGTACTGGGACTTCCTGGCCCGCCACCGGGACCTGCTCGTGAAGAACCCGCGGATCGCCCGTCAGGTGCGCGCGTCGGACGCAACTGTCCGACCTCCCGGCGGTTCGTGAGCGCGCCGTCGAGGTGCGACGGCGGCTCGACGACGGCACGCTGTGACCGTGACGACTTCGAACACGAACGACGAGCCGATCTTCCACATGGCACTGCCCGACGACTGGGCGGCTGCGTTCACGACCGGCGAGTACCGGATGTCGACCCGCGGGGTGACGCTCGAGCAGGAGGGCTTCATCCACTGCTCGACTCGCGAGCAACTGCAGGACACCGCCAACCGCTTCTACCGCGACCTCGATCAGCTCGTCGTCCTCACGATCGATCCGACCCTCGTGACGGCACCGATCGTGTACGAACCCCCGGCGCCGGGCCTCGACGTGTTGTTCCCGCACATCTACGGCCCGCTGCCGGTCGCCGCGGTCAACCTCGCGACGCCGTGGACCCGTCACCCCGACGCCGACTGGTCGACCGACTCGCTCTGACCATCAACGTTTGTGTCAGCGCCAAGACGATCGGCGGCGATGTGCGCTGACACAAGCCGCAAAGGTCGGCCTGTCTTCCGGTTTGTGTCAGCGACAACGTCGATCGAGGCGATGTGTGCTGACAGAAATCGGGGAGAGCTCGTGAGTCACCCTCCCGGCGTCGCGTGAACGGCTCACCAGTGCATCGTCCCGGGGGCTCCCTTGAACGGGCCGGTCACGTTGGCGGTGACCCAGCCACCGTAGAAGCTGCCCTCGTTGCTCGAGACCCGCTCGTCGTCGATCCAGCACTCGTCGGCCTTCTGGGCGTAGAACGCCCAGTGGCCGCGGATCGCGTCGAACGCTGCGGTGGGATCCGGATAGGTCCAGCCCGCGTCGACGACTCGCCGGTCGCCGACCACGATGTGGGCGTAGTCGGCGACACCCTTCCACTCGCAGAACGTGTGCCGCTCGGACGGCTCCAGCACGTCGGGGTTCACGAACTCTGCGGCCACGTAGTACGCCGGTGGTTGGCTCGTCTCGAGCACCCGAACGGCGTGCGGCGCATCGACGATCGTCGCTCCGGCGTGCACCACCCGCACACGCCATTCGACCCGTTCGAGACGTGGTGGACGCGGGTAGTCCCACACCGACTCGATGGCCTTGCCGTTCGCCGCGATGTCCACGACGTACACGATGTGCCTGGCACATCGTGTACGTCGAGTCGTGCTCACAGATCGTCGAACTCCGACTCCTCGGGTGGGCGGGTGCGGCCACCGGCGCGCTTGTCCGCCGACCTTGTCGTGGGCGCGCTGCTCCTCCTCGAGCGCCGCTTCCTCCTCGATCAGCCGTTCGAGACTGCGGAGCCTCACCGGATCGAGCTCGCCCGCCGCGATCGCGGCCTGTACCGCACACCCAGGCTCCTGATCGTGCTTGCAGTCGCGGAAGCGGCAGTGATCCATCAGATCGAACACGTCGGCGAACGCCCGCTCGATCCCGTTGCCCGACAACCACAGACTCAGCGCCCGCACGCCCGGCGTGTCGATCAGCCACCCCTCGCCGGGCAGCGGGACGAGCTCGGCGGCCACCGTGGTGTGCCGGCCGCGCTGGTCGCCCTCGCGCACCGCCGACGTCGCCTGGCGCTCCGCGCCGACCAGCGCGTTGACGAGCGTCGACTTGCCGACCCCGCTCGCACCGAGGAACGTCAAGGTCCGGTTGCCCTCGGCGTAGCTCCGGATCGCCTCGACGCCCTCGGCCGTCTTGCCGCTCGCGAGGAGCACCGGCACGCTCGAGCGCGACCTCCTGCAGCGCGACGCGGCCGGGTTCGGGGTCGTCGACGAGATCGGTCTTGGTCAGCACCACGACCGGCTCGGCGCCGCGAGTCGAACGCCAGCACGAGCTCGCGTTCGAGACGACGCGGGCTCGGTGGCGACCCCAGCGCGTGGACGAGGAACACGACGTCGATGTTGGCGGCCAACGTGTGCGACACCGGCGCGCATCCCGTCGAACGACGCCCGCCGGGTGAACGCCGATCGTCGCTCGAGCACGTGCTCGACTCGTTCGCCGTCGTCGGACGGAATCACCCAGTCGCCGACCGCGACGTCGGCGCCGATGTTGCGGACCCGGAGCGGCTCGGCCAGGCCCCTCGCCTCGTCGATCGAGCGCACGACCGTGCTCCATCCTCGGTCGAGCCGAGACACCCGTCCGGGCGATCCGGGCCGGCCGAGTTCGGTCCACGCCGCCTCGAAATCGGACGCCCAACCGAGTGCCGGGTCCGGCTCGTGGGGTGCGCTCGACATCGTGCACGAACGGTACCCGCGATGGGGATTCGCGTGTTCCCTTGGCACACTCTCGTCATGTCCAGACCTCTCGTCGTCGTCGAGTCGCCTGCCAAGGCCAAGACGCTGTCGAAGTTCCTCGGCAGCGACTACGACGTGCGCGCCTCGGTCGGCCACGTGTCCGACCTGCCCAGCAAGGGCCTCAACATCGACGTCGACAACGGGTTCAAACCCACCTACGAGCTGACCGAACGCGGCAAGACGGTCGTCAAGGACCTCAAGGCCGCGCTGAAGGACGCCTCGGAGCTCTATCTCGCGACCGACGAAGACCGCGAGGGCGAGGCGATCTCGTGGCACCTGCTCGAGTACCTCAAGCCGAAGGTGCCGGTGAAGCGGATGGTGTTCCACGAGATCACCAAGGCCGCGATCGATCACGCCGTCAACAACCCTCGCGATCTCGACTACGGGCTGGTCGACGCGGCCGAGACCCGCCGGATCCTCGACCGCCTCTACGGCTACGAGGTGTCGCCGGTGCTGTGGCGCCGCGTGAACCGCGGCCTGTCGGCGGGCCGGGTGCAGAGCCCGTCGGTGCGACTGATCGTCGAACGCGAGCGCGAGCGCATCGCCTACGTCACCGCCGACTACTGGGACATCGATCTCGACCACGGCCACCGAACCGACATTCGGAGCCAAGCTCGTCGCGGTCGGCGGCGATCGCGTCGCCACCGGCAAGGACTTCGATGCCGCTGGCCAGGTCTCGGCGAAGGCAGTGGCACTCGACGAAGCACGTGCTCGTGGACTGGCCGACGGACTCGAGGGCGCCACGTTCACCGTGCGTTCGGTCGAGGAGAAGCCGTACCGATCGTCGCCCAAGGCGCCGTTCATGACCTCGACGCTCCAGCAGGAGGGCGGTCGCAAACTGCGCCTGTCGTCGTCGCAGGTGATGCGCGTGGCACAGGGTCTGTACGAGCGTGGCTACATCACCTACATGCGTACCGACAACGTGGTGCTGTCCGACGAGGCGATGCAGGCAACCCGGGCGGCGATCACGAGCGAGTACGGCGCCAACTATCTCAATGCGGCACCGAAGCAGTTCTCGTCGAAGGTCAAGAACGCGCAGGAGGCGCACGAGGCGATCCGCCCCACCACGCCGTATCGCTCGCCGCAGAGCCTGTCGTCCGAGCTCAACAGCCAGGAACTCGCTCTGTACCGTCTGGTCTGGCAGCGCACGCTCGCCTCGCAGATGGCCGACGCCACCGGCGTCACCGTCAGCGTGCGCCTCGCGGCCAACTCCACCGATCGCTCCACCGGCGAACTGACCGACTGCGAATTCGCTGCGTCCGGCACCACGATCACCTTCCCGGGCTACCGCGCCGTGTACGTGGCGTCCAAGGAGGAGACGGGCGACGACGAGGCCGAGAACGAAGCGCTGCTTCCCCCGCTCGCCCAGGGCGACGAGGTGGCGATCGCGTCGATCGAACCGAACGGCCACAGCACGTCACCGCCTGCGCGGTACACCGAGGCATCGCTGGTCAAGCGGCTCGAGGAACTCGGTATCGGTCGTCCGTCGACCTGGGCGTCGATCATCCAGACGATCCAGGACCGCGGCTACGTCTGGAAGAAGGGTCAGGCGCTCGTGCCGACCTGGACCGCCTTCGCCGTGATCCGCCTGCTCGAGGAGCACTTCGACGCGCTCGTCGACTACGACTTCACCGCGTCGATCGACGCCGACCTCGACGAGATCGCCAACGGGCGTCGCGCCAAGGACAAGTGGCTCAAGCGCTTCTACTTCGGCGACACCGGCGACGGCGACACCCAACCGATCTCCGCCGAAGCCGGTTTCGGCGAGGATGCACTGCTCGGCCTCAAGCGACTGGTCGAGGAGAACCTCGACGAGATCGACGCCGCCGAGATCAACACGTTCCCGCTCGGACTCGACGCCGACGGCGAGCCGATCGTGGTCAAACCGGGCAAGTACGGCCCCTACGTGAAGCGCGGCGACGACACCGCCAGCGTGCCGGACGACCTCGCGCCCGACGAACTGACCGTCGAGAAGGCCATCGAGTTGCTCGCCGCGCCCAAGTCCGACGAACCGATCGGCGAACTCGACGGCTACCCGGTCTACGCGAAGAACGGTCGCTACGGACCGTACGTCCAGTGGGGCGACCACGACGACCCGCCGCCGGGTTTCGAGAAGCCCAAGATGTCCAGCCTGTTCAAGACGATGGTCCTCGAACGGATCACGATGGACGAGGCCGAGGCACTACTCCAACTCCCGCGCCACCTCGGCGACGATCCCACCGACGGCGTGTCCATCTACGCGAACAACGGCCGCTACGGACCGTACGTGCAGAAGGAGAAGGACTACCGCAACATCGACTCCGAGGACCAGCTGCTGCAGATCACGCTCGACGACGCGCTGAAGATCTTCAGCGAGCCCAAGGTGTACAAGCGCGGTGGCGGGAACATGGCGGCCAAGGGCCCGCTGCGCGAGTTCGGCACCGATCCGGTGAGCGAACGTCCGGTCGTCGCGAAGGACGGCAAGTTCGGCGTGTACGTCACCGACGGCGAGACCAACGCGTCGCTCGGCAAGGGCGACCGACTGGAGGCGATGGCTCCCGAGCGCGCCTACGAGCTGCTGGCGATCCGGCGCGAGGCGATCATCGCCAAGGGCGGTCCGACGAAGAAGCGCACCGCGAAGAAGAAGGCGCCCGCCAAGAAGAAGGCTGCGGCGAAGAAGGCCCCGGCCACGAAGAAGGCCGCGACGAAGACACCGGCCGCCAAGGCCGCGCCGGTCATCTCCGACCTCAACGACAGCTGACCCACCGTTCCCCTGAACTGGTTGGGCGGTGCGGACGTACACGATGTGCCTGGCACATCGTGTACGTCAGGTGAAGATGATCTGGCCGCCGGCGGCCATGTCGTAGAACTCACCGACGGTGATGATGTCGTCGAGTTCGTCGATCAGGTCCTCGCGCTCCATGCCGAACAGCTCGACCGAGGCGAGGCAGGCGTACAGCCCAGCGCCGGTGTCGTGGATCATCTCGATGAACTCGGCGATGCCCGGGAAGTCGAGCTTCTCGATCTGCTTCTCCATGTACTTGGTCATCAGCGCGGATGCGCCGGGGATCGCACCGGCCAGGGTCGGCAGGTGCAGGCCGGGGTTGCCGACCGTGGCGACCTTGATGTGATCGTGGCGCTCCTTGTGCACGGCGTCCATGCCGAAGAACGTGAAGAACAGGTTGGCCTCGATGCCCTCGTTGCGCGCGCCGTTGGCCATGATCAGTGCCGGGTAGATCCCTTCGAGCGAGCCTTTCGACACGATGATCGAGACCTTCTCGATCGCGGCGGTCACGGGCGCTGGGGGGATGGGATGGGTGTCGGTCATGTGGTGCAGCCCTTTCAGATGCAGCCCTTGGGCTTGGGGATGCCCGCCACCATCGCGGCGAGCTTGGCCGGGCCCTTCGGGAAGAGCACGAAGAGTTCCTTGGTGGTCACGTCGGAGAGCTTGGAGATCTTGCGCACCGTCGGGCCGGTGCCCTTGTCGAAGTACTCCGAGCGCATCAGGTCGATGACCGTCCAGTGACGATCGGTGAGCGGGGTGGGCACACCGATCTCGGCGGCGATCTCCGGCGCCATGTCCTTGGTCCACTGGGTGGCGTCGACGAAGAAGCCCTCGTCGTTCACCTCCACGGACTGGCCGGCGAGTGTCTTGGTGGGCATGGGTACAGGTCCTTTCGTGTCAGCCCGAGACGGGCTGCCTCTTGCCGAGTGTGGGCATGTCGGGGCCGATGCCGGGGATGTCACGCCCGGGCAGGAGGCCGTGCCAGTAGAACGACTGGAACATCAACTTGCCGAGATGGTTCACCCGCGATTCCTTGAGCAGCGGCAGCCCGACTGGGCCGGGGTAGTGCCCGCCGACCGGCTCGCTCTCGTAGTTGAAGTCGATCAGCAGGGCCTTGGAGAACCCCGTCTCGATGAAGCAGTTGGCGTGGCCGTCGAAGGAGTGCTCGATCGGCTTGCCGTCGAGGAACGACTCGATGTTCTCCACCAGCACCTCGCCTTCGAAGTGGGTGACGGAGCCGGCCTTCGAGGCGGGGAGGTCGGCGGCGTCGCCGACGACGAAGATGTTCGGCTTCACCTTCGACTGCAGCGTGGCGTTGTCGGTGGGGATGAAGCCCAGTTCGTCACCCAGCCCGGGCGAGTCATCGACGTAGGCCGCTCCTCCGTGCAGCGGGATCACTACCGCGAGGTCGAAGTCGACCTCACGACCGTCCCAACTGATCAGCTTGCGGTTCTCGCCGTCGACCTCACCGGTGTTGAACTCGGTGACGAGTTCGACGTGTTTGTCGTCGAGCAGCGACCCGAGTGTCGCCGATGCCGTGGGCTTGGTGAACGCCCCGTCGAGTGGTGTCACATAGGTGATGCGGACCGCGTCGCGCACACCCTTCTCGGTGAAGTACCAGTCGGCCAGGAAGGCGAACTCGAGCGGAGCCACCGGACACTTGATCGGCATGTCGACCACGTTGATCACGATGTGGCCCGACTCGAACTCGTCGAGTGCTTCGGCCAACGCGTGGCGCCCTCCATGTCGTAGAAGGTGTGCACGGTCTCGTGCCAGCCGGGTCCTGTGAGACCTTCGGTCTCCTCGGGCAGGAGCCGTGCACCCGTGGCGACCAGGAGCACGTCGTACTCGAGCGTCGTGCCGTTGTGGAGCGACACGGTGTCGGCCTCGATGTCGACCGACTCGATTGGGCACTGGTGGTAGTGGATGCCCTTCTTGAGTTGACGGTCTCGCTTGCGCACGATCTCGTCCGGTTCGGCCAGCCCGAACGGCACGAACAGGAGCCCGGGTTGGTACACGTGTCGGTTGTCCTGATCAACGATGTCGATGCGCAACTGGTCTTCGTGGTACTTCTTGCGCATTCGGTTGGCGGCGAGGGTGCCACCGGTTCCGGCACCGAGGATCACCAGTCGTCGTTGTCGCCCCTGTGCTGGTCCGGTCATCGCCGTCGCTCCGATCCTGCCGGTCGCAACCGTTGCGACGGCTTCCGACATCGACGGTACGTATTCGACGGAGCATCCACCACGGCCTTTCGTCCCGATCCCCTCGGGGGTATCTGCTCGTTCCCACTTCCCACCCGCGGTCGACCGACTCGGTACCATCGCCGATCGTGAGCGACCGCCCGCCGTACATCGCGTTCGAAGGGGCCGAAGGGTGCGGCAAGTCGACGCAGGCGACGCGGCTCGCGGCGGCGATCGACGCCGTGCTGACACGCGAGACCGGTGGCACCGACATCGGGGCACGCCTGCGCACGCTGTTGCACGACACCAGCATCCACAACCTGCACCCACGGGCCGAGGCGCTGATCGCTGCCGCCGATCGGGCCCAGCACATCTCCGAAGTCGTGGTCCCGGCACTCGACGCGGGTCGGCCCGTGGTCAGCGACCGTTCGGTGTACTCGTCGCTCGCGTACCAGGGCTACGGGCGTGAGCTCGACGTCGAGGAGATCCGACACCTCAACGACTGGGGAACCGGCGGGGTCTGGCCGAGCGTCGTGATCTTCCTCGACACCCCCGACGACATCATCGCCGAACGGATGAGTCGACGTGACCTCGACCGGTTCGAAGCGGCCGGTGACGAGTTCCATGCACGGGTCCTCGCGGGTTTCCGCACGATGGCCGCCGCCGATCCCGCACGCTGGATCACCGTGCAGGCCGTCGGCTCGGTGGAGCGCGTGGCCGTCGACATCCGCCGAGCCCTCGACGAGGCTGGTGCGCTGTGAGTTCGTCGACCGAGACGTCGATCGAAACCGGACCCGGCCCGATCTGGAACGGTGTGATCGGTCAGGCCGATGCCGTGCGCCACCTCCGCGCGGCCGCCGACCGTGGCGCGGTGCATGCCTATCTCTTCGCCGGTCCGGCCGGTTCGACGAAGCTGCAGGCGGCGCGCGCGTTCGCCGCCCGGCTGATGACCGGCTCCGAGGACGCCGACCAACGCGACGCTTCGCTGATCCTGCGCGGCGAGCATCCCGACGTTCGCGAGGTGCGCCGCACCGGCGCGCGCATCGACGTCGACCAGGCCAGGTCGATCATCCACGAAGCGTCGCTCACCCCGTCGGAGGGCGCCTCGAAAGTGATGATCCTCGACGAGTTCCACCTCCTCGCGCCGGAAGGAGCGGGTCGGCTCCTCAAGATCATCGAGGAACCACCCGACACGGTCACATTCCTGATCCTGGCCGACTTCGTCCCGCACGACCTGATCACGATCTCGTCGCGGTGTGCCCGGATCGACTTCCGCGCCATCGGCGCCGACGTGATCGCCGCACAGCTGGTGGGCGAGGGTGTGGGACCCGCCGCGGCGATGGCAGCAGCGCGTGCCGCGCACGGCGACCTCGAGCGGGCGCGGGTTCTCGCGACCGACCCCGCCCTCGCCGAACGTCGCGATGCGTTTGCCGGAGCGCCGCACGAACTCGACGGCACGGGCGCCGTCGCCATGCGTGCCGCCGCCCACCTCCTCGGCCTGATCGATGCCGCATCGGAGCCGCTCGCGGCCCGCCATGCCGCGGAGGTCGCCGAACTCGACGAGCGCATCAAGGCATACGGCGAACGCGGCAGCGGAAAGAAGCAACTCGACGAGCGCCACAAGCGCGAGCTGCGTCGCTATCGCACCGACGAGCTGCGCAGCGGGCTGGCCGCGATGGCGGCGACCTACCGCGACACCGCCGTGAACCCGGCGACGACCGACGTCGACTCGTGCGCCGACGCGGTGAGGCGCATCCACCGCGCGATCGAGATGCTCGACCGCAACCCCAACGAGAAGTTGCTGGTCGAATCGCTGCTGTGGTCGCTCCCCGACGCACAGGGTGTAGCTCCAGTGCCTCGCTCCGTGTGACGGGTGCTGGCGCCGTGGCTCGACGGATCGGGACGGTTTGCTGGAGCATCCACGCGCCGCTGGTCATCCAGAGATTCCGGTTCTGTGTCAGCACACAGCGTCTCGATGGACGTAGGTGCTGACACAGAATCTCTGGTCTGGCCGTCGTTCGAGTTCGTGTCAGCACCGATGGCCGCATCGTTCGATGGCGCTGACACAAACCGGGATCATGGAACCCGAGCGTTCCCTGCCCGATCCGCTCGGTCCGCGGTTCCGAGGGAATGCCGGCGTATTCCCGAATTCGCTGATCTTTTGTCACTCGGGCCCTGCCCGTGGTAGGCG
>CAVVAO010000025.1:0-104408 GCA_963746285.1 Ilumatobacteraceae bacterium
CGCCGAGCCGTTCGGCGAAGACGCGAAGAATGCGGTGGAGTTCGGTCTCGGGCAGTTCGGCCTCGGACGGCGGGAGCGCAACCCGCACCGACGCAACACCCGGCTCGCTGGGCATCACCTCGGCGCCGAACGCCCGCAAGCCGTCGAGCAGCGTCCGGTTCTCCCACATCACGCTGGCAGTGAATGTGGAGATGCCGTTCCGGCGAGCATGGTCGGCGAGCCGGAGCAGCAACGCCGTCGCGATCCCCCGGTTCTGATACTCGTCGAGGACGGTGACGGCTGCCTCGGCGCAGGTCGAATCCTCGCGGCTGCGCGAGTACCGCGCAATGGCGATGCCCGGTACCCCGTCGTCGTCGATCGCGAACGCGACGAGGGCGCAGCGATCCACACCGTCGACGTCGACGAGATAGTCGAGGAGCCGGGTCGAGAGATGATCGGGTGCGTTGAAGAACCGCAGCCGCCTCGCTTGCGGCGACAGCTCGAGGTAGCGCTCGGCGAGTTCGTCGCGATCCGACGGTCGCAGGGTCCGGATGAACATCCGGCCGCCGTCGCGAAGCGTCACCGTTTCGCCGTCCTGGTCATCGATCCGAGTGCGCGATTCGGTCGTCTCGGCCATGTCCGCGGCGAGCCTACTCAGGCCGTGTAGATCGAGTCGATGACCGCCTGGTAGCGACCGTGCACGACGGCTCGGCGCACCTTCAACGTGGGCGTGAGTTCGCCGGCTTCGATCGTGAAGTCGTTGGGGAGGATCGCGAACTCGCGGATCGACTCGGCCCGCGAGACCGAGAGGTTGGCGTCGTCGACCGCGGCGCGGACGGCCGCACGGAGATGTTCGGTCTCGGCTGCTTCGGCGACGGTTCCTGCATCGAGTCCCGACCTCTGTGACCCAGTCGACGAAGGCCTCCTTGTCGATCGTCACCAACGCTGCAACGAACGGGCGCTCGTCGCCGACCACGACGGCCTGGCTCACGAGCGGGTGGGCGCGCAACCGATCCTCGAGCGGAGCGGGAGCGACGTTCTTGCCGGCGGCAGTGACGATCAGCTCCTTCTTCCGTCCAGTGATCCGCAGGTAGCCGTCGTCGTCGAGTTCGCCGATGTCGCCGGTGTGGAACCATCCCTCGTCGTCGATCACTTCCGCGGTGGCGACGGGATTGCGCCAGTAGCCGCCGAACACCTGCGGACCCTTGGCCAGGATCTCACCGTCGCCGGCGATGCGGATGGTCGTACCGGCGAGCGGTCGGCCCACCGTTCCTGGCCGCCATGCGCCCGGCCGGTTGAGGGTCAGGGTGGGGCTCGTCTCGGTGAGGCCGTACCCCTCGAAGATCTGGACACCGATCCCGTCGAAGAAGTGGGTGAGCCTCTCCCCCAGGGGGCTGCCACCGCTGAACGCAAGCCGCATCCCGCCGCCGAGCGCGTGGCGCAGCTTGCCGTAGACCAGCCGTTCGAACACCGCGTGCTCGAGTGCGGTCCACGGCGCGACCTTGCCGAGGTGGTGTTCCTTCGACCACCGCACGGCGACCGACGCGGCGCGGTCGAAGATCGGCCCCTTGCGTGACGTGTGGGCGGTGTGTTGCGCGGAGTTGTAGACCTTCTCGAAGACCCTCGGCACGGCGGCGATCACGGTCGCATGCACCATGCCGAGTTCCTCGGGCAGGTGGGCGATGTCGGTGGCGAATCCGGTTCGCACGCCCATCTCGAGGCTGAACAGCAGGTTGCCCTTGGTCAGCGAGTGCGCCAGCGGCAAGAACAGCAGCCCGACGTCGTCGGGACGGATCTCCGAGGCGATCGCGTCGACCGTTTGCGCCACGTTCGCGCAGAGGTTGCCGTGCGTCAGCACGCATCCCTTCGGCCGGCCGGTCGTTCCCGACGTGTAGATCACGGTCGCCGTGTCCTGCGGGCCGAGCGCGACGGATCGACGCTCGATGTCGCCGTCGTCCACGTCGGTGCCGAGCGCTTCGAGACCCTCGAGGTCCTCCGCGTCGTCGACCGTCTCGATCGTGAACACGTGCCGGCACGTCGAGTCCTGCTCGCAGACGTCGCGATACAGCGCGAGCATCTCCGCGGTCTCGACCACCGCGGCGACGGCGCCGCTGTCCTCGAGGATCCACGCGAGCTGCTCGGCCGATGACGTCTCGTACACCGGCACGGTCACGGCGCCGGCCGACATGATCGCCAGGTCGATGATCATCCACTCGAGGCGGGTGTGCGACATGAGCGCTACTCGGTCGCCCGGCTCGACGCCACACGCCACCAATCCCTTCGCGACGGCCCGGACACGGCCGGCGATCTGTTCGGCGGTCCAGTCGACGAATCGGTCACCCTGGCGGGTGAGGGCGATCACCCGATCGCCATCGCGCTCGACCAAGCGTCGTAGCGGCTGCAGCAGGTTCGTATCCGCAGCGATCCCATCGAACGGCGGTCCACTCACTTCGGTCTTCATCTCGTCCTCCGGCGGTCGAGGGCACTGTCCTACCACCATCGGCGCATGTCGACCCCCGTTGCACCAGAGCCGAACGTCCAGATCTCCCTCGGTGGAGGTAGCCGTCGGACTCCGGTCACCCGTGGAGGATGAGGACGCTTCGGTCCAGGAGTATTCGTCGACCAAGTTCATCAGGTCGTCGTTGCGGATGCTTCCCGACGACAGCAGGCGCAGTCGCCAGTGCGTTGCTGGCGGTCGATCGCAACCGGCGGTGTCGGCGATCCCGCCGCCGACCTCGGATTGTCCGGTGGGCGATGGGAGTCTCGATCTCCCGACCTCCACGGTGTGAACGTGGCGCTCTTCCAACTGAGCTAATCGCCCCTGAGGGAAGCCACAAGCTAGCAGCGATGGTGTCGCTGCGACACCGACCGCCATGGGCAACCGTCAATCATTGGAGATGGCTCGGTCGGCGACACAGGCGATCCCCATGCCTTGGCGATCGCGGTGTGCCACGGTGCCGCCGGGGCAGGAGTCGCTGAACGGCACGAAGGCCTCGACCGACGAGATCAACTGACGGATCGTCGGTACACAGCACTTCACGCGCATCGCCGTTCGGTTCGATCGCCACGCAGGAGCCGATCTGGATGATGCCGTCGGGGCCTCGTGGCTCGCCGGGTTCGGTGAATTGGGCGAGCACGACGATCCCGATGATCGCGAGGACCGCGAAGAACGAGACCGAACGCCAGGGGAAGCGTGCCGGACCGAGATGGCTCGGGAACGTCGGCATCGTCGGCGTCGACCCCGCCGCCGCGTCGGTCCGAGCGGCCGACTCCGACGCTGGTGCCGCCGGCCCTCGTTGCGACGCGCCACGCAGCGAGGCGTCGTAGACGGCGCGGCGACCAGGATCGTTGAGCACCCGGTAGGCCTCGTTGATCGCCGGCATCGAGACGTCGCCACCAGCGTGACCGCTCGTCGCGGCCCGGTCGGGATGGTGCTCACGCGCGACGACGACGGTACGCCTCGCGGATCTGTTCCGACGCTTGCGCTCGGCGCCACGCCGAGGACGTCGTAATGAGTCGGTCCGGACACGGTCCGACCACGTTACGGGCGCCGGCGGATCAGTACCCGGCTTCGACGTCGACGAGACCGATCAGCTCCTCGCCCCGCGGAAGCGACGAACGTTGTCGGTCACCCGCCGGCGAGGAGCGGCTTGGCCATCTCCGGCGTGTTGCCGACGTGCGGCGTGATGATGCAGTTCGGCAGCGTACCACAGCGGGTGATCCGGCGGCAACGGTTCCGGGTCGGTGACGTCGAGCCCTGCGCCGCCGATCGTGCCGTTGCGGAGCGCCTCGACCAGATGGTCGGTGACGATGTGACCGCCCCGCGCCACGTTGACGATCCACGCGTGGTCCTCCATCAGCTCGAACTCGTCGGCGCCGAACATCCCCTCGGTCTCGGGCGTCAGCGGCAGCGCCAACACGACGAGGTCGGCGCCCGGCAGCGCATCGGCGAAGCGGTCCGACTCGAGCACGTCGTCGACGCCGTCCATGGGCTGCGCACGATTGCGCACGACGGTGATGTGGCAGTCCCACGGCTGGAGGAGTCGCACGAGCGATTCGGTGATCCCGCCGCCGCCGAGGATCGTGACGCGACCGTCGATCAGGTTGCGACCCCGGGGGCCCGACCACTCGGTGGCCCTCGCGTAGCCGCCGACGTTGCGGAGCCCGGCGATGCCGAGCGAGAGCGCCATCTCGGCGACGGGCTCGGCGTACACGCCCTTCCCGCACGTCCAGATGTAGTCGTCGTCGAGGTACTCGACGAAGTTCTCGATCCCGGCGAACGGCAGTTGCACCCAGCGGATGTGGTCGGCGTCGTCGAGCGTCTCGCGCAGCGCACCGGATTGCGCGCGCATCGGCCCAGACGATCTCGCCTCAGTCGGCGACCGACCAGTTCACCACCACCGGCAATGATCGCCTCCTCCAACCAATCCGGTGCTCCGGCCGGACCGAGGGCGACACGTGGAGCTTCACTATTCGTCATGTCGCCCGACCGTAGTCGTCGCGGCGCCGGCGCCGGTCGATCGGGCAAGATGAGCGCGATGACTGACTCCGCACCTGCCATCCGAACCGTCGGGGTCCCGCGGGAGGTGAAGACCGCCGAGCATCGGGTGGCGATGACGCCGGACGGTGTCCGCGAGCTCGAACGCCACGGCATCGACGTGCTCGTCGAGACCGGCGCCGGTGAAGGCGCGTCGATCAGCGACGCCGACTACGTCGCCGCCGGCGCCGACATCGTGCCGACCGCCGCCGACGCATGGGCGCAGGACATGGTCGTCAAGGTCAAGGAGCCCAAAGCCGAGGAGTTCGGCTTCCTCCGCTCCGACCTCACCCTGTTCACCTACCTCCACCTCGCTGCCTACCCGGGGGTCGCCGAGGCGCTGCTCGCCGCCGGAACGACGGCGGTCGCCTACGAGACCGTGCAGGCCGCCGACGGATCGCTGCCGCTCCTCGCACCGATGAGCGAGGTCGCCGGCCGACTCGCGCCGCAGATGGGCGCACACTTCCTCGAACGTCACAACGGTGGACGCGGCGTGTTGATGGGCGGTTCGCCCGGCGTCCGACCGGCCAAGGTCGTCGTGCTCGGCGCCGGCAACGTCGGGTGGAACGCCGCATGGATCGCCGCCGGCATGGAGGCCGAGGTCGTGCTGATCGACAAGAACCTCGACCGACTGCGCTTCGTCGACCAGATCCATCGCGGCCGGATCATGACGGCAGCATCGAACCGCGGGGCCATCGAGCGCGCGGTCGTCGACGCCGACCTCGTCATCGGCGCCGTGCTCGTCGCCGGCGGCCGTGCGCCTGTCGTCGTCGGCGAGGATCTGGTCGGTCGATGAAGCCGAGGTCCGTGATCGTCGACGTCGCGGTCGATCAGGGCGGGTGCATCGCCACCACCCGGGAGACGACGCACGACGAGCCCGACGTACGTCGAGCACGACGTCGTGCACTACGCCGTCGGCAACATGCCCGGCGCCGTCCCGCACACCTCCACGTACGCGCTCACGAACGCCACGTTGCCGTACCAGTTGGAGGTCGCGATCCACGGCGCGATCGGAGCGGCACGGCGTGACCCCTCGATCGCTCACGGGCTGAACACGGTCGGCGGCCAGTACGCGAACGCGATCGTCGCCGAGTCCCTCGGCGCCACGGCAATCGACGCACTGGCAGTCGGCTGACCGCATCGTTCACCGGTCGAATCTCCTACGGTGGGCAGATGACCAACGTCGGCCGAACTCGATCTCCCGTCGATCGACGATCCGACCCTGAGTCGACGCGGAACGACAGGAGCTGATCGCGTCGCTCGCCGCCGACGACTGGATCGTCGCGAACGCCCTCGGCTACCTGATCCTCCAGTACTACGACGTCACGGCGATGCTGCGCGACAAGCGCTGGCACAACGCGACGGCGAAGCTCCCCGAGATGATGGGCATCACCGATCCGGACTTCGTCGGCAACGACCGCGTGTCGATCCTGTCCGCCGAAGGCGACATGCACACGCGGCTCCGGCGCCTGGTCGCGAAGGCCTTCTCGCCCCGATCAGCCGATCGGCTCCGACCGTTCATGCGCGAGGTGGTCGAAGATCTCGTCGATCCCGTGGCGCCGTCGGGACGGGCGGACATCGCGGTCGACATCTGCGAGCCCTATCCGATCCCGATCATCTGCGAGCTGCTCGGCGCCCCACGCGAGGACTGGCAGCTCTTCTCCCGACTGGCCGAGGACGTGTTGCGCATCTTCAACGGCAACGTGCTGGACGAACTCGACATCATCAAGCAGGCACAGTCCGAACTCGACGAGTACACGCGAGGGCTGATCGCCGCTCGACGCAACGACCCACGTGACGATCTGATCACCGATCTCATCGCCGCGGAGGAGGCGGGCGACCGCCTGACTACCGACGAGCTGGTGATGATGGTCAACGCCGTGATCGTCGGCGGAACCGACACGACACGCAACCAATTCGGCTGCGCGGTCGGGTTGTTGTCCGAGTACCCCGACCAGTGGAAGCTGCTCGCCGACGACCCGACGATCGCGCCGCGGGCCGTCGAGGAGACGATGCGCTACTTCGGCGCCGTTCGCGGCACCGGACGTTTCGCCAGCGAGGACATCGAGTACCGCGACGTCCTGTTCCCGGCCGGCACCTTCGTCTTCCCGTCGCTGTCGGCGGCGAACTTCGACGGGTCCGTGTTCGACGTCCGGACGAGCTCGACATCACCCGCGACCCGTCAGGCCACCCGCAGATGACCTTCGGTTCGGGGATCCACTACTGCCTCGGCGCGTCGCTGGCTCGTGCCGAGCTCCAGGAGGCCCTCCCGATCCTGGCTCGCGCATGCCCGACCTCGCCGTCGACGGCACGATCGAGTGGAAGCCGCCACCACCGCCATCTTCGGCCCGGCCCACCTCCCGGTGACCTTCACCCCCACCTGACCCGGCCTTCTCCCGCCTCCCGTTGCGATGAGCCAAGTGACGCCATCCGGGCGGTTCGCTCATCGCTGAGCCGGTTCACGCACCGATGAGCCAACTGTCGCTATCCGGGCGGTTCGCTCATCGCGGACCCGTTCCAACCTCACGATGAGCCAAGTGACGCCATCCGGGCGGTTCGCTCATCGCAGGCGCAGGCGCGAGGACGAGGGTCAGTCGTCGACGGTCGGTGGGCGGCGGTAGCGCTTGGTCTCGCCGCGCTGCTTCTTCGCGTCGATGCGTCGATGCTGCGACCCTCGGGTCGGTCGGGTCGCTCGACGACGCCGTCGACGTGCAGCGCGCCACGTCAGCGTTCGCAGCGAGACGCTCCTCGGCGAGCGTGCGGTTGCGGAGCTGCGAGCGCTCGTCGTCCGCGACGACGCCGCACGACCGGTCCCAACGTGGCGCGCACCCGCTCGTCGCTGCGACTCGGTGAATGCCGCCGACGCCTCGACGTCGAAGGTCAGCTCGGCACGCGTCGCCGTCTTGTTGGCGTGCTGACCTCCGGGACCACCCGACGCGTCGAAGCTCACCTCGAGTTCGTGCCGCGGGATTCGCACGGCGTCGGTGACGACGAGACGGTCGTCGGTTGCTCCCACTCCCCCAGCATGCCGCACCGACACCTCGTCGCGTACGGTGACGCCATGGGAGACATCAAGCTCGGCTACAACACCGGCTACTGGTCGGCAGGCCCGCCCAAGGGCGCCCTCGAGGCGCATCAAGGAGGCCGAACGGCTCGGCTTCGACTCGGTCTGGACGGCCGAGGCCTACGGCTCCGACGCCCTGACGCCGCTCGCCTGGTGGGGCGCGGCCACCGAGCGCGTCAAGCTCGGCACCGCGATCATGCAGATGTCGGCGCGCACCCCGGCCGCCACGGCGATGGCGGCGATCACGATCGACCACCTCTCGAACGGTCGGTTCATCCTCGGTCTCGGCGCCTCGGGCCCGCAGGTCGTCGAGGGCTGGTACGGCCAGCCGTACCCCAAGCCGCTCGCCCGCACCCGCGAGTACGTCGAGATCGTCCGCCAGATCGTCGCCCGCGAGCAGCCGGTCGAGCTACCACGGCGAGTTCTACGACATGCCGTTCCAGGGCGGCGCCGGCCTCGGCAAGGCGCTCAAGTCGACCGTGCACCCGCTGCGCAACGACATCCCGATCTACCTCGCCGCCGAGGGACCGAAGAACGTCGCGCTGTCGGCGGAGATCTGCGACGGCTGGCTGCCGCTGTTCTTCTCGCCGAAGGAGGACGAGTTCTACCGCGAGTGCCTCGCAGCAGGGCTTCGACGCGTCGGGCGAGCCCGACCAAGGCCGACCGGTTCGAGGTGACGCGCGACCGTCGATGATCATCCCCGGCGACGACGTCGAGAAGTGCGCCGACCTCGTGCGGCCGATGCTCGCCCTGTACGCCGGCGGCATGGGCGCGAAGGGCGCCAACTTCCACTACGAGGTGTTCGCCCGCATGGGCTACGAGGACGTCGCCGACAAGGTCCAGGAGCTCTACCTGGACGGCAAGAAGGACGAGGCGGCCGCCGCGATCCCGCTCGCCATGGTCGAGGACGTCGCGCTCGTCGGCCCGCCCGACAAGATCCGCGACGAACTCGACACGTGGCGCGAGACCTGCATCACCGAGTTCCTCGTCAGCGGCCCGGCGATGGCGCTGCCGAGCTTCGCCGAACTCGTGCTGGGCTGACCAGTCGAGTCGCCAACGGTCAGACCTCGACGCAGTTCGCCGTCACCGGCCGGTCGCGGCGCCGGCGGTCCGATCGCGTCAGGACCGTGATCGGGCCGCTGTCGATGTCCGCAGTGTGGCGACCAGTGCGCGCGACGGCGAGGACACTGCCCACGCGATGAGGACGCCCGACGCGGTGCGCCACGCGTCGCTGAGCGGGAGGACGCGTAGCGGGTAGGGCGGGAGTTGGCCGTCGTCGCGATTCCTCAGCAGCGTCTCCGGATCGACGTCGACCGGGAGGTTGATCAGCGCCCACCATCCCGCGACCATCACCAGTGCGAGCGGAGCCCAGCGCGACCAGATCCGCTCCATTCCGATCACGACGAGGACCGCGGCGGCGCCGATCGCCGGCATGGAGTAGCGGGCGTGAGCGTTGCCGCCACCACTCGCATGTTGCCGCGATCGTGAGCGCGATGAGCGCCACTGCCACCAGCAGCGAGTGCGAGCTGCCACCGCAGCGTCGACACCTGCGCCGATGCGACCGTCGGATGCTGTGTCGCCATCGACGTCGTCAGCGTCGCTCGCGTGTCGCTCGCCGGGTGATCCGGCCGGTGAGGAACACGATGACCACACCGAGTGCGGCGATCCAGCGTCAGGACGACCGAGCCGGGCGGCAACATGCGCCGTCGTGTGGTCGGCGACATCAGGCCCTCGAAGACGTTCGACCACAACGACCAGCGAACGATCATCTCGAGCATCGAGCCGCGCCGCTCACGGCGGAACATCTCGAGCAGGTACTGCGATGCGCCGACGTCGCCGTACAGGACGATGTTGCGACGTAGAACCAACCGAAGAGGACCACGGCGGGCCCCAGCCCGACCGCTGCCAGCCGGACGGCGTTGCGCAGCTGGGCATTCGCCGTCGGGGCGGGCCGTGTGAATCGACACAGCGCCACGACGCCGACGACGGCGACTGGCGAGCAGCATCGTCGCCGCCCGCGCACCGAACGCGACCGCAGCGGTCGCGGCCAGGAGGACGAGGTCTCGACGTGTGAGCGCGTCGATGCGGCGCATGCAGCGGGCGCCGGCCCACACCACCGCGGTGCCGGCAGCGAATCCGAGTCCATCGTTGAGCCCCTGGGAGAACACTGCGTGACCCTGGGGAACGAGCGCTGCCAATGCGGCGGCGAGGAGCGCCAAGCGGTGGTTGCGGCGGGTGATCTCCGACGCCAACAGGAAGGTGAACACCACGCCGACTGCAGCGAACGCGACGTTGGCGAAGCGCATGAGGATCAACCCACCGTCGAGCGCGCCGGTGGCGCGGCTCGCCCAGACCAGCGGCGCCACGGCGACGTAGTGCAGCGGCGGATGGTTCGCGACCCACACCCCCCGATAGCGGGTGTCGTTGGCCGTCGACCGCTCGGCCTGCCACTGGCGCGCCTCGATCGGCACCTCGGGGAACCCCCGGATCTCGGGCAGCCGACCCGAGGCGATCTCCTGGGCGTAGCCGACGTGCGAGGTCTCGTCCGTCGGGAGGAACGGCGGCTGCTGCAACGCATGTAGGGCACCGATGCCGACGAATGCGACGACGATCGCGACGAGGCCGACGACGATCGCAACCGGGACTCGTCTCGAGGCCGTCGATTGCGACGTCGCTGCGCGTGGGGATTCAGACAGCGACACGCGGCGAAGCTACCCGGCACCGAACCGTGATACTCGGCACGATTCGGCCCGTCATCGAGCGTTCACGAAGCGACGATCATGCCGACCTCGCCGTCATCGACCCAGGCTCGCAGCTTCTCCCACGCATAGATGCCCGTCGAGTGCCCATCGCTCCAGTCGAGGTTGAGCCCCCACGCACCGGACAGTTCCGCGTCGGTGATCGTGATCGGTTCGCCGCGTTCGACGGCCGGCTGCACCGATTGCCCTCGTGTCCGCTTGGCGTTGCAGTCGGCGCACGGGCAGGCGAGACGCAGCGGCCCGAGTTCGAAGCGGGCGCGGACACCGTCGTCGAAGAGCACCTCGACGTGCGACCCACGGTCCACCTCGACCGATTCGATGTCATGCTGGGCCATCCGGCCACCGTACCGGGGTGGACGACTCCGACGGTCCGAGCTCTCGCCACCGTCGAGACCGCTCCACCCTCGTCCACCGAGTCTCCCGGCCGATCCGTGCGTACCCTCGGATCCGGATGACGACGCCACTCACTGCGGATCCACCACTGGTCCGCCATCTCCCAGGTCCGGGCGCCCGGCTCGCCGACGGCTCGGTCGACGGCGACGCGATCCTCGGCGGGTTCACCGACTACGTCGACGAGCTGGGCCTCGAGCTGTACCCCGCACAGGAGGAGGCGATCTTCGACGTCGTGCTCGGCAATCACGTGATCCTCAACACGCCGACGGGGTCCGGCAAGTCGCTCGTCGCCGCGGCAGCGCACTTCGCGGCGCTGGCCGAGGGCAGGAGGAGCGTCTACACCGCACCGATCAAGGCGCTGGTGAGCGAGAAGTTCTTCGCGCTGTGCCGGGAGTTCGGCTCGGATCGGGTCGGCATGATCACGGGCGACGCCTCGGTCAACCCGGACGCACCGATCATCTGCTGCACGGCCGAGATCCTCGCCAACTGGGCGCTTCGCGACGGAGCGGCAACGCCCGTCGACGTGGCGATCGTCGACGAGTTCCACTACTACGGCGACCCGCAGCGCGGCTGGGCGTGGCAGGTGCCCGCTGCTGGAACTCCCGCACACCCAGTTCCTGCTGATGTCGGCGACGCTCGGCTCGGTCGCGTTCTTCGCCGAGGACCTGACGCGGCGCTCGGGCCGCGAGACGAGCGTCGATCAAGTCGGTGACGCGGCCGGTGCCGCTCGACTTCGAGTACCGCACCTCGACGCTGCACCACAGCGTCACGCAGCTGTTGGAGTCGGGCAAGGCGCCGATCTACCTCGTCCATTTCACCCAGAAGGACGCCACCGAGGCGGCCCAGAACTACCTGGCACTCGACCCGCTGTCGAAGACCGAGAAGGCAGCCGTCAAGGAGGCGCTCGCCGGGTTCCGATTCGACTCACCGATCGGCAAGGACCTGCGACGCTTCATCACCGCGGGCGTCGGGGTGCACCACGCCGGGTTGCTCCCGAAGTACCGGTTGCTGGTCGAGAAGCTCGCGCAGGACGGGCTCCTCAAGATCATCTGCGGGACCGACACGCTCGGCGTCGGTGTGAACGTGCCGATCCGGTCGGTGCTGTTCACGCAGCTGTGCAAGTACGACGGCACCGGCGTCCGGCTGCTGTCGAACCGCGAGTTCGCCCAGATCGCCGGGCGGGCCGGGCGCAAGGGGTTCGACGACCGCGGTGACGTGTGGGTGCAGGCGCCACCGCACGTGGTGGAGAACCAACGGCTCGAGGACAAGTCGCGTGAGGGCGGCGGCAAGAAGAAGGTCGTCAAGAAGAAGCAGCCGGAGCGGGGCTACGCCCACTGGACCCAGGAGACCTTCGACAAGCTGGTGTCGGGTGAGCCCGAACCCCTGCGGTCGTACTTCCGGGTGAACCACCAGATGGTGATGAGCCTGCTCGACCGTCCGACCCGCGACGGCGTCGACGGGTGCCGGGCCGTGCGCCGGCTGCTGACCGACAACCACGAATCGCGCAAGCGTCAACGGGAGCACATCCGCCGCACGATCGCGATCTACCGGTCGCTCGTCGAGGCGGAGCTCCTCGAGTTCCCCGAGCATCCCGACGAGTGGGGTCGGCTGGTGCGGGTGAACTTCGACCTGCAGGACGAGTTCGCGCTCCATCAGCCACTGTCGCTGTGGGCGGTCGAGGCGCTCGGCGCGCTCCCCGAACGCGACAGCGGCGACGCCGACGGCGACGCGATCGAGCACGTCTTCGACGTGTTGTCGGTGATCGAGGCGGTCCAGGAGAACCCGGGTGTGATCCTCGCAGCGCAGACCAAACGGGCCAAGGACGACCTGATGGCCGAGATGAAGTCGAGCGGGGTCGAGTACGAGGAACGGATGGAACGCCTGTCCCAGGTCGAACATCCCAAGCCGAACCGCGACTGGATCTACGGCAACTTCGACGAGTTCCGGGCCCGGCATCCGTGGGTGGGTTCGGACAACGTCGCGCCGAAGTCGGTGGTGCGCGAGATGTACGAGCGGGCGATGACGTTCGGCGAGTACGTGCAGGACTACGGGCTCAAGCGCTCCGAGGGAGTCGTGCTGCGATATCTGTCGGACGTCTACAAGGGGCTGCAGCAGAACGTCCCCGAGGACCTGCGCACCCCGGAGCTCGACGACGTGATCGTGTGGCTCGGTGCGCTGATCCGCCAGGTCGACTCGAGCCTCATCGACGAGTGGGAGCGACTCCTGCATCCCGACGAGGCCTCGTCGGTCGACGACCTGCGACCCACGTTGCCGACCGGCGAGCGCTCGATCGTCGACGACCACCGGGCGTTCCGCGTGATGGTGCGCAACAAGATGTTCGACTGGGTGCAGAAGCTGGCACGCCGTCGCGGCTACGACGAGATCGTCGCCGACGCCGACCGCGCGATCGTGGCCCGACGGCGAGGCGCTGATCGAGGCGGTGCAGCCGTACTGGGCCGAGCACGACGAAGTCCGAACCGATCCGGGTGCGCGTGCGGGCGACCTGTTCCATTTCGACCGCTCGACCGGCCGGGTCACCCAGATCCTGCGAGACCCCGACGACACCAACGAGTGGCGCATCGAGGCCGTCGTCGACCTGGCGGCCAGCGCCGACGAGTCCCGGGTCGTCCTCCGACTCGTGAGTGTTACATCTGGGGTCTGACCCCAGATGTAACACTCACCGCATGCGACGGAGTGCCGGCATCCTGCTGTACCGGGTGGTCGATGACGGCGCCGACGGTCGGATCGAGGTGTTGCTCGGGCACATGGGCGGGCCGTTCTGGGCACGCAAGGACGCCGGTGCCTGGACGATCCCGAAGGGCGAGCACGAACCCGACGAGGACCCGCTCGGTGCCGCCCGACGTGAGTTCGAGGAGGAGACGGGCGTCGCAGTGCCGGTGGCGGACGTCGTCGATCTCGGCGAGGTGCGCCAGTCGGGCGGCAAGGTGGTGCGGGCGTGGGCAGTCGAAGGTGACCTCGATGCGGCGACGTTGGAGAGCAACACCTTCGAGATGGAGTGGCCGCCGAAGTCCGGCACATCGGCGACGTTCCCCGAACTCGACCGTTTCGAATGGTTCGACCTCGAGAGCGCACGCTCGAAGATCATTGCGGCGCAAGCCGAGTTCCTGGACCGGTTGGCCCAGCGATCATCGAGGTCAGCCCCAGGCGGTCAGACCCCAGGCGTGATCAACCCAGGACCGACGCCGGAACAGTCACGACACGAGCTCGCAGCCACTCGCCGAGTGCCTTGGCCTGCGCGTCCTGGCGGGTCGATGCGGCGACGCCTTCCTCGAGCAGCCCACGGATCACGAAGTTGAGCGAGCGCAGCTTCGGGAACCGGTACCGATCGACGGTGAGCGCCGCGGTCTCCGGAAGGAGCTGCCCGGAGCCGATCGACGGTGAGCACCGCGTCGAGCCACGCCCACGCCGTCATCGGTGCGCACGTAGACCCCGAGGTTCGCGTCGCCGCCCTTGTCGCCCGACCGCGTCCCGACGAACGAACCGAGCGGCACCTCGACCGATGGCTCCGCCCGTCGGTCCGGGCCGGGCGACCGGCGCGACCGGGTCGGACCGTCATCGTCCGGCAGCGGATCGCCGGTCGGGGCGACCGAGTCGATCTGCATCGTGTTCTGGCCGTTGACGTGGACGTACTGCGGGACGAGGTCGCTCGGCACGGTCGCGGGCCGGTAGACGCCGAACGGCGACACCGGCACTCGGGCCGCCGCCGAGGCCGTACATCCCGGGGATGCCGGCGAGCGCGGTGTGCACCATCGCGTCGGCGAAGGCCCGACCGACCTTGCGCTCGTCAGGATCCTTCACCGTGACCCGCCAGATCGCGGTCGCTTCCTCCTGCGTCGCGGGGTCGGGCTTGTCGGTGCGGATCACCTGGCTCGTCGATCGAACGCGAAGTCGCCGGGCCGATACGGGCACCCGTCCCAGAAGGCCGCCTCGGCGAACGCCGCCTTCTCCTCGATGTCGAGCCCCGTCAGCGCCACGGTGAACGAGTTGCGGATACCCGCCGAGTTCGTTCATCGCCACCTTCAGCGTCGACGGCGGAGCCTCACCCGCGCACGCCGGACACCCGCACACGGTCGGGTCCGACCTGCTCGAGTTCGATCGTGTCGAAGCGGGCGGTCACGTCGGGGCCGAGGTACTCCGGGCCGCCGATCTCGTAGAGCAGCTGCGACGTGACGGTCTCGACGTTGACCACTCCGCCGGTGCCGTCGTGCTTGCCGATCACCGACGATCCGTCGGCGGCGACCTCGGCCCACGGGAACCCGAACCGGGCCCCTCCGCCGACCTCGTCGCGGCCCTCGATCTCGTGGAAGAACGAGTAGTTCCCGCCGGTCACCTGCGCGCTGCACTCGATGACGTGGCCCGCGACCACTCCGCCGGCGAGTTGGTCGAAGTCGTCGCGCTGCCAACCGTGGTGCCACGCCGCCGGCCCGCACGTGACCGCGGCGTCGGTGACACGTCCGGTGATCACGATGTCGGCACCCTTGGTCAGCGCCTCGACGATCCCGAAGCACCCGAGGTACGCGTTCGCCGTGAGGAACCGCGCCGGATCCCCCAGACTCGACGCCGATCCGAACGGAGCGAGCGCGCCGGACTCGGCGAGCTCGACGATCCGCGGCATCAGGTCGTCGCCGTCGACGTAGGCGATCGTCGGATGCAGACCGAGTCGATCGGCGACCTCCTGGACCGCGTCGGCGCAGCCGCCGGGATCGAGGCCACCGGCGTTCGACACGACCTTGATCCCCCGGTCGAGGCAGGTGCCCATCACCTGTTCCATCTGGTCGACGAACGTCCGGGCGAACCCGCCCCGGGCCGCTTGGCGCGGATCCGGCTGAGGATCAGCATCGTCAGCTCGGCCAGCCAGTCGCCGGTGAGCACGTCGATCGGGCCGCCCTCGACCATCTCCAGCGCGCCGCTCGGCCGGTCGCCGAAGAAGCCCGAGCAGTTGGCGATCCGGATCGGATCGGTCATGTCGTCACCTCCCGATCACGCCTGGGGTCTGACCCCGGCGTGATCGCTCACGTGCGTCTCCGGAATGTCGAGCGCGACGAGCAGGTCGCCCGTGTCGACACGGTCACCGACGGCGAAGCGCACCTCGCTGACCGTGGCGTCACCGGCGGCGCGGTGATCTTGTGCTCCATCTTCATCGCCTCGACCACCATCAGCAGCTGCCCCTCGACCACGGCGTCACCGACCGCGACGTGCACGGCGATCACCGTGCCGGGCAGCGGCGAGATCGGCCCGCCGCCCTCGACCTCGGCGTCGTGGACGCGCGAACCGCGGGCCCGCGCGAACGTGAGCGCACCGGCGGCGCTGCGGGTGTGGACCGTCACGGCGCCGACACCGTCGTCGTCGAGCCCGACGGTGCTACGATCTCCGTGGACACCGATCTGCGCCGCCCGTCGATCTCGATCGCGACCCGTCGGCGCGCCGATCGAGCAGCCGCACTCGGCGCTCGACCCGATCGTCGGGCGACAGCGCCCCATCGTCGTCCGGTTCGGGCCACGGACCCAGCCACACCGACGCCGTCCACCGGGTGAACCGTCGGCCAGTCGCTCGGGTGCATCACGAACTCGACGTGGAGGTGCTCGCCCGTCGGCTCGACCCACACGTCACGTTGGCCCTGCGTGCGCAGGTTGCGCCAGCCCGACGGCGCGAACGCCGCGCCCGGTCGGCGCTGCGCCGCTCGGCCTCGAGCGCGAACACCGCGCCGAGCAGCAGCGCGACCCGGTCGCCGCCCGCGGGACCGATCGGGGTGAGCACGTCGGGATGCTCGTCGAGATAGGCCGTCGGCGTGTCGGCGGCGAGGAAGTCGGGCTCGCCGAGGATCGCCACCATCGCCTCGATGTTGGTGCGGACGCCGGACACCTGCGACGTCCGCAGCGCCCGGGCGAGCTTCGCGGCCGCCTCGACGCGAGTCGGCTGCATGGGCGATCACCTTGGCGAGCAGCGAGTCGTAGTCGGCCGAGACCACGGCACCGGCGCGAAAGCCGGTGTCGACGCGGACGCGTAGCCCTCGCCCGATGTCGAACACGCCCGATCCGTCCGGTCGACGGAATCCAACCCGTCGACGGATCCTCGGCGACGACGCGCACCTCGATCGCGTGACCGGCGATCGATCACGTCGTCCTGCGTGATCGGCAGCGGCTCACCAGCGGCGACGAGCAGTTGCAGCTCGACGAGGTCGAGCCCGGTCACGGCCTCGGTCACCGGGTGCTCGACCTGCAGCCGGGTGTTGACCTCGAGGAAGTGATCGTCGGTTCACCGTCATCGTCGCACCGACCAGGAACTCGACCGTGCCGGCGCCGTGGTAGCCGACGTGCCGAGCCAGCGCCAGCGCGCCGTCGCACAACGCGGTCCGCGCGTCGTCGGTGATGCCGGCCGACGGCGACTCCTCGATGACCTTCTGGTTGCGACGCTGGATCGAGCACTCCCGCTCGCCGAGGTGCACGACGTTGCCGTGCTGGTCGCCGATGATCTGCACCTCGACGTGCCGACCGCGTTCGATGTACGGCTCGACGAACACCGTGCCGTCGCCGAACGCCGACAGCGCCTCGCGCGACGCCGCCTCGACGGCGTCGTCGAGTTCGTCGGCCGACCGCACGATGCGCATGCCCTCGCCCGCCACCGCCGGCCGCCGCCTTGACGAGGGCGGGGAACGCCACATCGGCCCCGTCGGCGACCCGACCGTCGACGATCTCGATGATCGATGTCGTCGGCACGCCCGCCTCGACCGCCGCCTTCTTCGCCGCGACCTTGTCGCCGAGCAGTCGTGATCTGCTCGGGCGTCGGGCCGACCCAGATCAGCCCGGCGTCGATCACCGCCTGGGCGAACTCGGCGTTCTCGGCGAGGAACCCGTAGCCGGGATGGATCGCGTCGGCGCCCGTCGCGAGGGCCGCCGCGATGATCGCGTCGCCGCGGAGGTACGACTCGGTCGGCGTCGACCCGCCGAGCGCGACCGCGACGTCGACCGCGTCGACGTGCATCGCGTTGGCGTCGGGCTCGGAGTAGACGCCGACCGTCCGATGCCGAGCCGATGCGCGGTGCGGGCGATCCGCACGGCGATCTCCCCGCGGTTGGCGATGAGCAGGCGTTCGATCGTCATCAGTGCCTCCACACGCCGTACTCGGTGGCGCCCTTGACGACGTTGCTGTGCGCGGCCGACAGCGCGATCCCCATCACGGTGCGGGAGTCGGCCGGGTGGATGATCCCGTCGTCCCACAGCCGGCCGGTCGAGTACAGCGCCGTCGACTCGTGTTCGATCTGCGCTTCGAGCGCGGCGGTCTGAGCGGCGAGCGCGTCCTCGTCGACCTCGATGCCCCGTCCGGCGGCGGCGTTGCGGGCGACGATCTCCATCACGCCGGCGAGCTGCTTCGGGCCCATCACCGCGACCCGATGGTTCGGCCAGCGAGAAGATGAACCGCGGGTTGTAGGCCTTGCCGGCCATGCCGTAGTTGCCGGCGCCGTAGCTCGCGCCGACCATCAGGTTGAAGTGCGGCACCGTCGAGTTCGACACGGCGTTGATCATCTTGGCGCCGTTGACGATGATGCCGCCCTGCTCGGCCTTCGACCCGACCATGAAGCCGGTGATGTTGTGCAGGAACAGCAGCGGGATGTCGCGCTGGTTGCACAGCTGGATGAACTGCGAGCCCTTCTTCGCCTCCTCGGAGAACAGGATCCCGTTGTTGCCGAGGATGCCGACCGGGAAGCCGCAGATCGATCCCCAGCCGCACACCAGCTTGTCGCCGAACAGCGGCTTGAACTCCTCGAACCGGCTGCCGTCGAGCAGACGGGCGAGCACCTCGCGGATGTCGAACGGGATGCGGACGTCGGCCGACGCGCACCCGAGCAGCTCGGCCGGGTCGTAGAGCGGCGGATCGTCGGGTTCGGTCGCGCCCGGGCCGAGCCTGTTCCAGCGCAGGTGTCGCACGATCTGGCGGGCGATCCGGAGCCCGTCGAGCTCGTCGACGGCGAGGTAGTCGGACAGCCCGCTGGTGCGCGAGTGCATCTCGGCGCCACCGAGCGTCTCCTCGTCGACGATCTCGTCGATCGCCATCTTCACGAGCGGCGGCCCACCGAGGTACGCGGTGCCGCGGCCCTTGACGAACACGGTGTAGTCGCTCATCCCCGGCGTGTACGCACCGCCGGCGGTGTTCGGCCCGAACGCGATCGTGATCGACGGGATGCCCATCTTCGACATCTGGGTGAGGTCCTGGAAGCTCGCCCCACCCTGGATGAACAGGTCGGCCTGGCGGGGCAGGTCGGCGCCGGCGGACTCGTTGAGCACGATCAGCGGCAGCCGGTTCTCGCGGACGATCTCGTAGAACCGCGGTCCCTTCCGCCAGGTCGTCGGGTTGCCGGAGCCACCGCGGTACGTCATGTCGATGCCGCTGATCGCACACTCGACGCCCTCGACGACGCCGATCCCGGTGCAGCTGCCGACGCCGACCGGGTCCTGGGTGCCCCACGCGGCGAGCGGGCTCAGCTCGAGGAACGGGGTGTTGGGGTCGACGAGCGCCTCGATGCGTTCGCGTACCAGCATCTTGCCGCGGCGGCGGTGCCGGTCGACGTAGCGCTGTCCGCCGATCGTCGGAACGCTGGCCATCTCGGCGGCGACACCGTCCCACAGCTACTGCATCGCCGCGAGGTTCTCCCGGTACTCGTCCGATCTGGTGTCGAGCCGACTGCGCATCACCGTTCCGATGGTCACGAAGGTCACCGTAGTGGAGCGGCCTCGACCGGCTCCGAAGCGCACGTCCGAGCCGAACACCGGCGCGCTGATCGGGTACACCTGATCCATGGACGTGACCGACGTGCTCGCCGATCTCCGCGCCGAACAGAACGCCCTCGACCTCATCGTCGCCGGCCTCGACGCCGAAGTGGCAGTTGCCGACGCCGAGCCCCGGCTGGACCGTCGCCGACCAGATCGGCCACCTCACGTACTTCGACCGCAACGCCGCGCTCGCGATCACCGATCCGGACGCGTTCCCGGACGCCATGCACGCGCGTGCTCGGTCGGGTGGGGGCGGCACCTCCGCGGACGACATGACGCTCGGGACGTACCGGGCGATGTCGCCGGCCGAACTCCTCGCGGCCTGGCGCTCCGGCCGCGAGGAGTTGGCGGCGGCCGCGTCGACGCTGACCAACGACACCCGGGTCGTCTGGTACGGACCCTCGATGGGATCGAAGTCGTTCCTCACCGCGCGGCTGATGGAGGTCTGGGCCCACGGCCAGGACGTCGTCGACGCCGTCGGCGCGACCCGCGAGCCGACCGAGCGATTGCGTCACATCGCGCAGCTCGGCTTCATCACCCGTGGCTGGACCTACGTCAACCGGGGGCTCGACGTCCCGTCGACGCCGGTGCGCGTCGAGCTGACGTCACCGTCGGGTGAGACCTGGACCTTCGGTCCCGACGACGCGGTCGAGTCGATCGTCGGGCCCGCGCGAGGACTTCTGCCTCGTCATGACGCAGCGCCGCCACGTCGACGACACCGACCTCGTGGTCACCGGCGATTCCGCACGCGACTGGATGGAGAAGGCCCAGCTGTTCGCCGGCCCGCCGACCGACGGCCCCGAGCCGCGTTCCCGCTGACCAGCGCCCGCCCCCGAATCCACCGAAACTTGCGCACCGATGTGCCACGTGCGGCACGACCTGCGCACGTTTCTGACGCCGGTCCGAAATGTGCGCACCACGTGCCGCTGGACCCCAATCGTGCGCATTTTTCGGTGAGCGTGGCGACGAGCGGCGAGCGTAAGGGTCCGGCGCATGGCGAGCATCACTCCGTTCACGATCGACGTTACCGACGACATGCTCGACGACCTGCGGCCCGGCTGCGCAACACTCGCTGGCCCGAACGCGAACTCGTCGACGACTGGTCGCAGGGCACGCCGCTGTCGTACGTCCAGGACGTCTGCGACTACTGGGCGAACGAGTACGACTGGCGATCCCGCGAGGCAGCGCTGAACCGATTCGACCAGTACACGATGCCCATCGACGATCTGTCCGATCCGGGAGTGCACTTCGTCCACGTGCGATCGCCGCACCCCGAGGCGATGCCGCTGTTGATCTCGCACGGCTGGCCGGGATCGATCGTCGAGTTCCACAAGGTGATCGAGCCGCTCACCGATCCAACTCGACATGGCGGCGACGCCGCCGACGCGTTCCACGTGGTCGCACCGTCGCTGCCCGGCTTCGGGTTCTCGGGCAAGCCGACCACGACGGGATTCGGCGTGCCCAGGATCGGCGACATGTTCGCCGCACTGATGGCCGAACTCGGCTACGACCGCTACGTCGCCCAGGGCGGCGACTGGGGCTCGGCGATCACCACGGCGATCGGGGGGACCGACGTCGAGCACTGCGCCGCCGTCCACGTCACCCTCGCGATGGGCGCGCGCCCGAAGTTCGACGGCGAGCCGACG
This sequence comes from Ilumatobacteraceae bacterium, assembly GCA_963746285.1. Taxonomy (GTDB): domain Bacteria; phylum Actinomycetota; class Acidimicrobiia; order Acidimicrobiales; family Ilumatobacteraceae; genus Sva-07. Next base: position 21,168 of record CAVVAO010000025.1, read on the forward strand.
GCGGAGGAACAGCGGGCGATCGACGGCCTCACGTACTACGCCGAGTGGGACTCGGGGTACTCCAAGCAGCAGTCGACTCGTCCGCAGTCGGTCGGCTACGGCCTCGTCGATTCGCCGGCCGCACAGGCGGCATGGATCCTCGAGAAGTTCTGGGCCTGGACCGACTGCGACGGTCATCCCGAGAACGTGCTCACCCGCGACGAGCTGCTCGACAACGTGATGCTGTACTGGATCAACGCCAACGGCGCGTCGTCGGCTCGCATCTACTGGGAGAGCTTCGGCAAGGGTCCGCGGCCCGCACCGGTCACGATTCCGTCCGGATTCACCGTGTATCCCAAGGAGATCGTGCCGCCGGTGCGTCAGTGGGTCGAGGAGTCGTTCACCGACATCCGCTACTGGAACGAGCAGCCGCGCGGGCGGCACTTCAGCGCCTTCGAGGTGCCGGAGTTGTTCGTCGACGATCTCCGCAACTGCTTCCGCCAGTTCCGCTGACCGTCGGGCGAGTCCGGTAACTTGACCCGCGGGTCAAGACGCCCGCCGCCCCGATGACCACCTCCGCCGACACCGAAGCCCCACCCGACCACGGGTACCGAGCCCGGCACCGCGCGCGCCGCGTTCTCGTACCGCGGGTTCCGGATCATCTTCATCGGGTTGGCGCTGTCGAACATCGGGACGTGGATGCAGAACTTCACGCTGCCCGCCTACATCGACGACCGGACCGGACGACCGGCGCTCGTCGGCCTGATGATCTTCGCGCAGCTCGGACCCTTGCTGGTGCTGTCGATCCCCGGCGGCGTGCTCGCCGACCGGGTGTCCAAGCAGAAGCTGCAGCTCACGATGCAGTCCGCATCAGTCGTGCTGACGATCGCCATGGCGTACTTCGTCGCCTCCGAGGCCGCGCTGTGGACGATCTTCCTGGCGCAGCTCGGCATCGGCACCGCCAACGCACTCAACGCGCCCGCATTCCAGTCGTCGATGCCGCTGCTGGTGCATCGACAGGACCTTCCCGGTGCGATCTCGTTGAACTCGGCGATGATCAACGGCACCCGCGTCATCGGCCCGGTGCTCGCGGCCGTGCTCGCCGTCGCCGGGCTCAGCGTGTCGAGCATCTTCCTCGTCAACGCGGCGACCTACCTCTTCTTCATCGCGCGCGCTGCTGATCGTGCGCATGCCCGATGTCCGCAGCGGCAACACGACACGAGGCTTCCGCTCGCTCACGATCGGCCTGAAGATCGCCAAGCATCGGCTGGTGCTGAACCGACTGCTGCTCGGCATGTTCCTGTTCTCGCTGTTCAGCCTCGTCTACATCGGCCTGTTCCCGTCGGTCGCGCGGCTGAACTTCGACATCTCACCTGCGAGCACGACGTATCGATGGCTGTACGCAACGTGGGGCGCCGGTGCGTTCCTCGGCGCCTTGTCGGTCGGCACGTTCCTGTCGTCGATCGACCGCAAGTTGCTGATCGTTCGAGGGTTCATCGGGTTCGCGATCGCGCTGGGCATCTTCTCGCAGGTCCGCGGTCCGGAACTGGCCTTTCCGGTCGGCTTCGTCCTCGGCTTCTTCTACTTCATGACGGCGACGGCGATCACGACGACGTTCCAGTTGAACATGAAGAACACCGAACGAGCGACGGTGATGCCGCTGTGGTTCATGGTGTTCGGCGGCACCGTGCCGATCGGCAACCTGATGTTCGGCGTGGTGATCGAGTGGGTCGGCGCTCGCGCCGTGCTCGCGTTCGGTGCGGCCTTCGCGCTGTTCCTCGCCTGGTGGGTCGACCTGCGACGGTTGCCGCAGTCGGCGTTCCTGCCGATCGAGGACGGCGGCGAACCGTTCACCCCGACCTCACGTCCCGTGTGAGCAGCCCGGCGTATGCGTCAGCCCTGAGGCTCGATCCGCCGACCTGTGCTGACAGAAATCGCGACCAGGCGGTCTGTGTCAGCCCACAGCGTCGAGACATCGCTCGGCGCTGACACAAATCACCGGCCGGCGAGTCGGGCGACCACTCGTTCGAGGCCGGCGGATCGGCTCGCCTTGACGAGCACCACGTCACCGGGGCCGAGCCGCCCGATCGCTGCAACCGGATCGTCGGTCGGTTCGATCCCGTAGTCCGGGTCCCGACTGCGACGAGTTCGAGACCACGCTCGAGGGCATGGGCGGCGATCTCGCGGTGAGCGACCTCGGCATCGTCGATCTCGGCCATCAGGCCGAGCACGGCGATCCGGCGGTCGGCCTCCATCGCCGCCAGGGCGTCGAGCGCAGCGACCATCGAGGTGGGATTGGCGTTGTACGCGTCGTTGACGATCGTCGCGCCGCCCGGCGTGGTGAGGATCTCCATCCGCATGCTCGACACCGTCGCCGTCGAGAGTGCGGCCAGTGCGGCCTCGAGATCGACGCCGACCACACCGGCGACAGCGATCGCTGCCGCCGCGTTGGTGACCATGTGCGCGCCGGGGACGGCGAGTTGCGACCCGACCGCTCCCCCAGGGCGTGTCGATTCGGAACGCGCTCGCGCCCGCTCGTCGAGTTCGAGGTCGCCGACCCGCACGTCTCCCGTCGTCCGAAGGTGATCACCGTCGGCTCGTGTGCGCGAACGCATCGCCGCCACGCGATCGTCGTCCGCGTTGAGCACGGCGGTGCCGGCCGCCGGCAGCGCCTCGACGAGTTCGCGCTTGGCGAGTGCGACGCCGTCGATGCCACCGACCATCTCGGTGTGCGAATGGCCGACGATGGTGACGACGCCGATGTCAGGGCGAGCGATCTCGCACAGCTGGCTGATCTCACCGAACCCGCGCATGCCCATCTCGAGGATCAGCACCTCGGTGTCGTCGGGCGCGTTCAGGATCGTGACCGGCAGCCCCTGTTCGTTGTTGAAGCTGCGTTCGTTCGCGGTGGTGCGCCGGCCCGCACCGCACACGGCGGCGATCAGGTCCTTCGTCGACGTCTTGCCGACGCTGCCGGTCACCCCGACGACGCGTGCGTCGAGCCGTCGCCGCGCCCACTGCGCGAGCGCCAGCAGCGCCTGGGCGGTGTCGGCGACCTCGATCGCCGTGCCGTCGCGCCGGAACGGGTCGGGTTCGCTCGTCAGGTGCACCGCTTGCGCCCGGACGAGCGCGGCCCCGATGAACTCGTGACCGTTGCGCTCGGCGACGATCGGCACGAACAGCTGACCGGGTCGCGTGGAGCGAGAATCGAACGACGACGCCATCGAACTCGACGTCCGGGCCGATCAGGCGACCGCCGACCGCCGCAGCGGCCTCGGATGCCAGAATCCTCACGAGCGCCGACGGTACCGTTGGGCCGATGACCCCCGACGCGGCACTCCGACGATCGCATTCATCTCGTGGTGTTGTTCGGCGGTCAGTCGGCCGAACACGACGTGTCGTGCACCACCGCAGCCCACGTGCTTCGGGCCGCCGACCCCGAGCGTTATCGCATCACGCCCATCGGCATCTCGACCGACGGGCCAGTGGGCGCTCGCCCACGAGGCGGTCGAAGCGCTGATCGAGGGTCCCGACGCGTTGCCGGGCCGACTGAACCCTGCCGGCACCGACGTCTCGCCGACACCGATGCTCGCCGACGCGTCGTCATCGGGCAGGTCACCGTCGTGCTCCCGCTCCTCCACGGCCCGATCGGCGAGGACGGCACGGTGCAGGGCATGCTCGAGCTCGCCGACGTCGCCTACGTCGGCAGCGGAGTACTCGGCTCGGCGGTGGCGATGGACAAGGCGATGGCCAAGCAGGTGCTCACCGCCGCGGGCATCCCGCAGGCGCGCTACCGCGGCTTCGCCGAGCACGAGATCACGCCGGGGTCGCGCTGCTCAGCTCGCCGACGACCTCGGGCTGCCGGTGTTCGTGAAGCCCGCCAACATGGGTTCGTCGGTCGGCGTGTCGAAGGCGACCACCGTCGAGGCGCTGCGCGAGGCGATCGACCATGCGCTGACCTACGACGAGATGATCGTGGTCGAGGAAGCGATCGTCGGACGCGAGATCGAGGTCGCCGTGCTCGGCGACATCGAGCCCGAAGCCTCGCTTCCCGGTGAGATCGTGCCGGGTGAGGAGTTCTACAGCTACGAGGACAAGTACGTCAGCGACGGCGCCCAGCTCCTGATCCCCGCACCTCTCGCCGACCACGAGGTCGAGCGGGTACAGGCGCTGGCGACCGACACGTTCCGGGCGTTGCGGTGCGATGGCCTTGCCCGGGTCGACTTCTTCTACGAGATGGACGACGCCGGCAACGGCCGCGGCTTCCTGTGCAACGAGGTCAACACGATGCCCGGCTTCACGCCGATCTCGATGTATCCGAAGCTGTGGATCCATTCGGGGATGAGCTACAGCGCGCTGATCGATCGGCTCGTCGACCTCGCCCTCGAGCGCCACTCGAGGCGCCGCCGCAACACCAAACGCTGACCGATCACGCCTGTGGTCAGACCCCAGGCGTGATTGTCACGTCGCCGGGGACAGGGCAGCGCGCAGGAACGCTCTCAGCTCGTCGCGGAGGTGGCGCAGACCCGCCGAGGTGGCTTGCCAACCGACAGCTCGCAGCGCTTCGGGTTCGGTGGCGATGCCGGTGAGGGTCGCGTAGCCGAGTGCGGCCACGAGGCGTGGGTCACCGCGGCGAAGTCGTCCGGCGTCCATCTCGGCGCCGAGGTACCCCACCGCCCGATCGACGAGCGACTGGATGCGCTCGCGCAGACGCTCGGCCGTCTCCGAGTCGAGACGGCTGACCTCGCGGATCAACCCGAGCAACGCCGGACGCCGCACTGCTGGGCGGAACACCGCCCGCACCACCGCATCGATGCGGTCGAGCGGATCGTTCGGCGCCGCACGTAGCGCAGCGTCGATGGTGATCACCAGTTCGGCGGCGGCGACAGCGAGCACCTCGTCGACGAGGGTGTCCTTCGACTCGAACCAGTAGAGCACCGTCTGTTTGCGCACGCCGACCGTCCGGGCGATCTCGTCGAGCGACACCGCGTCGACGCCGCGCGTTCCGAACAGATCCAGCGCCACCTCCAGGATCCGGTCCCGCGTCGACCGCTCGATCATGCACTGCCCTCCACACCATGATGGTGACGTACACGATGTGCCTGGCACATCGTGTACGTCACCGACTCGGACGGATCTCTCTACCAATTGGTAGACGATCGTGCTAGAAAGGTCAACCGTGATCGCCGAATCGCTCGCGGGGAAACGGATCGCCATCACCGGCGCCACCGGGTTCGTCGGCACCGCGCTCGTCGAGCGCCTGCTGCGATCGGTCCCCGACTGCGAGTTGGTGCTGCTCGTCCGCGACGGCCAGCGCACCAGCGCAGCGCGCCGAACCGACCGCGAGATCTTCAAGAACGACGCGTTCGACCGACTCCGCTCCCAGTGCAGCGAGCAGGGCATCGACTTCGCCACCGTGACCGGCCGGGTCACCACGGTCGCCGGCGACGTCACGCGCGACGGGCTCGGCCTGAACGATGTCGATCGAACGATCTTCGCGAGCTGCGACATCGTGATCCACTCCGCCGCCGCGGTGTCGTTCGACTCGCCGCTCGACGCTGCCGTCGAGATCAACTTGCTCGGGCCGTCGCGCATCGCCGATCTGTGCAACGCCATCGGCATCATCCCCCACCTCGTGGCCGTGTCGACCTGCTACGTGGCGGGCAACCGGCGCGGCAACGCGCCGGAGAAGCTCGTCAGCGACGGACCGTTCGACATCGGCATCGACTGGCGCAACGAGGTCGCGGCGAGCCGGAGGCTACGTTCCGACGCCGACGCCGCGAGCCGCAGTCGCGAACAGCTCGAGGCGTTCCGCAAGGAGGCGCGCACCGAGCTCGGCGCCGCCGGCGCTCCCGCCCTCGCGTCGAAGACCGAGCAGCTGCGCGAGAAGTGGGTCAAGGATCAGCTGATCGACGCCGGTCGTGCCCGGGCTGCGAGCGTCGGCTGGCCCGACGCCTATGCGTTCACGAAGGCACTCGGCGAGCAGGCGCTCACCGACGTCAAGGGCCCGGTGCCCGTGTCGATCGTTCGCCCGTCGATCATCGAATCTGCCCTCGCCGAGCCCCGGCCCGGCTGGATCCGCGGGTTCCGCATGGCCGAGCCCGTGTTGATCTCCTACGCCCGCGGCCTGCTCGACGAATTCCCGGGTGTGCCGGAGGGAACCGTCGACGTCATCCCGGTCGACATCGTCGTGGCGGCGATCATCGCGGTCGCCGCGCTCGGACCGGAACGAGCCCCCGAGATCACGCAGGTGGCCTCGGGCGGCATCAATCCGCTGAAGTACCGCATGCTCGTCGACAACGTGAGCGGCTGGTTCCTCGAGCACCCGATCTACGACGCCAAGGGCCAGCCGATCGTCGTTCCCGAGTTCCGTTTCCCGGGCCGCGGCCGCGTCCAGGGCCAGCTGAACCGGGCCAAGACGATCCTCTCGGCCGGTGAGAAGGTGCTGCAGAACCTGCCACTGCGGGGACGCCAGGCCGAGTGGTCGGCGCAGGTCGAGACGAAGCGCACCGAGGTCGAGCGGGCGCTCACCTACGTCGAGCTGTACGGCCTGTACACCGAGTGCGAGGCGATCTACCAGGTCGACAACCTCATGCTCACGTGGGGCGAACTCGACGACGCCGATCGGGCGACGTTCAACTTCGACCCGCGCTCGGTCGACTGGCCGACCTACATCACCCAGATCCACCTTCCGTCGATCGTCAAGCACGCCCGGGTGAAGACCACACCCGGGCCGTCGCCGTCGTCGGACCGGATGGCACGGCTGCGCAAGCAGGTGCTCGACCCGAAACGTCAGGTCGTCGCCTTCGACCTGGAGAACACGCTGATCTCGTCGAACGTCGTGGAGAGCTATTCGTGGCTCGCCACACGCCGTCTCGACACGCCCGAGCGCCTCCGCTACGTGCTACGCACGCTCGTCGAAGGTCCCGGCCTGCTGAAGCTCGACCGGGCAGACCGCAGCGACTTCCTGCGCCACTTCTACCGACGCTACGAGGATGCGCCGGTCGAGCAAATCGAGGCGGACGCTCGGGAGATGTTCGGCGAGATCATCATGACCAAGTCGTTCCCGGAGGGGATGCGGCGCGTCCGCCAGCATCGCGCGCTGGGCCATCGAACGATCCTGATCACCGGCGCGTTGAGCTTCAACGTCGAGGGCCTGCGACCGCTGTTCGACGAGATCGTCGCCGCCGAGATGACGATCAAACCGGACAACACCTACTCGGGCGAGATGCACACGGTTCCGCCGACCGGCGAGGCGCGGGCGCAGGTGCTCGCCGACTACTGCGACGCCGAGGGCTTCGACCTCGACGAGTGCGTTGCGTACGCCGACTCGTCGTCGGACCTCCCGCTGTTCGAGGCGGTCGGCTTCCCCGTGGCGGTCAACCCCGAGACGCGGCTCGCCGCGATCGCACGCAAGCGCGGCTGGCTCGTCGAACACTGGTCGAAGGCGCCCGGCGGCCCCCGCCCCCGGCTCCCGATCGGGCCCCTGCTGTCGGAACGTCAGCGAAACGAACGCTTCGGAGCCCGCGCATGACCCACCCCCGTTTGCGTGTCATTTCGGCTGACCCGGTCCATCCATTCCGCAACGCAAACGTGGTGTTGGGAGCCCACTCATGAAGGCGCTGCGGGTCTCGCGGTCGGTGCGCAAGCTCGGCATGGCGCGCATCGCGTCGGCGATCTCGCCGGTCACGGCCACCAAGCTCGGCCCGCTCGAGTACACCTCGGTCGCCGAACCGGAGTTGCACGGTCCCGGTTGGCATCGCGTGCACACCCGGCTCGCCGGCATCTGCGGCTCGGACCTCTCGCTCGTCGAAGGCCACGCCTCGCTCTACTTCGAGGACTGGGTGTCGTTCCCGTTCGTCCCCGGCCACGAGGTCGTGGGCGAGCTCGACGACGGCACCCGCGTGATCCTCGAGCCGGTCCTCGGCCACGAGGCGCGGGGCTTTGCTCCCCCGTTCGACGGCGCCGCGCCCGGCGACGGTGACGACTACGCCCACCTGGCAACCGGACCGCTCGAGCCGGGCATCCAGACCGGATTCTGCTGCTCGACCGGCGGCGGCTGGGCCCCCGAGTTCGTGGCACACGAGTCCCAACTCCACCGCATCGCCGACGACATGCCCGACGAGCGCGCCGTGCTGGTGGAGCCCTTCGCCGGCGGCATCCACGCGGCGCTGCTCGCGGCACCGGTCGTCGCTGCGCGCCACGACATCAGCCAGCCGGCGATCGTTGCCGTGCTCGGTGCGGGCACGATGGGTCTCGCCGCGATCGCCGGCCTGCGTCGCTACGTGCCCGACGTGCGCATCATCGCCGGCGCCCGCTATCCCCACCAGCGCCAGTTCGCAACGGAGTTCGGCGCCGACGTCGTCGTCGCCCCCGACGAGCTCCCCCGAGCGGTCCGCCGGGCAGCCGGCTGCCACATGGTCGGCGACCACCTGTCGTCCGGCGCTCACGTCACGATCGACGCCGTCGGCACCAGCGAGACGGTGGCCGACTGCCTGCGCTTCACACGCCCCCGGGGCCGCGTCGTGCTGCTCGGCATGCCCGCCGACGTCACGCTCGACCTCACCGGGCTCTGGCACCGCGAGACCGAGCTCAAGGGCGCCTACACCTACGGCACCGAGCACCTGCCCGACGGCCGCACCGTCCGCACGTTCGACCTCGCCATAGAGACCGCAAACGACCTGCGCGCCGAGCGGCTGCTCTCGGCCACCTATCCCCTGTCCGACCACGTCGACGCCATCGCCCACGCCGCCACCGCCGGCCGCCGCGGCGCCGTCAAGATCGCGTTCCGAATCTGATGGCCTCGATCACCTCCGCTCCGCTTCGGCTACTCGGCCTGTGCGGCTCGTCGCTGGCGCTTCCCTCGCCGCACGTTCACACACGAAGGACTCACTTCTGATGCCTCGCCCCGGTTTCGTTCTCGATGTCGACAAGTCGACGCCGCCCACCTTGTTCTGGCACGGCGAGGGATTCCGGTTGGAGAAGCTGCCCGCCGACCGATCGCGGGTGATCTACGCGCCGGAGCCGCACGAGGCGATCGACGACATCGACGGCGCCATCCGTGCGGCGCTGCTCAACCCGATCGACATGGACCCGCTTCCGTCGCTGCTGTTCGCCGGCATGAAGCTGACGATCGCCTTCGACGACGTGTCGCTGCCGTTGCCGAAGATGCGCCGACCCGACCTGCGTCAACGGATCATCGAGCAGGTGCTCACCATGGCCGCCGACGCCGGCGTCGACGATGTCCACATCATCGCCGCGCTCGCCCTGCACCGGCGCATGCACGAATTCGAACTGCGCCACGCACTCGGCGACCGCGTCTACGACGCGTTCGAACCCCGTGGACTGCTGTACCAGCACGACGCCGAAGACCCGGACAACCTCGCCTTCCTGGGTACCACCGACCAGGGCGAGGAGATCGAGATCAACAAGCGGGCAGCAGAGTCGGACCTGCTCGTGTACGTCAACATCAATCTGGTCGCGATGGACGGCGGCTGGAAGTCGACCGCCGTTGGCCTTGCCAGCTATCGCTCGCTGCGCCACCACCACAACCCGACGACGATGGAGGCGTCGCACTCGTTCATGGACCAACACGCGTCCGAGCTCCACAAGAGCACGTGGCGCATGGGCAAGGTCATGCGTGATCACGGCCCGAAGGTGTTCCAGATCGAGACGACGCTCAACACCGACACGTTCCCGCAGCCATTCGAATTCCTCTCGAAGCGCGAGTGGGAGTGGAATGCCAAGGACCGCGCGCTCTATCTCGGCACGGCCAAGTCGGTGGCCAAGCTGCCGGCGAGGACTGCGCGCAAGATCTTCCACGGCATCGAGGCCCCGCACCAGATGACCAGCATCCAGTGCGGCGAAGTCGAGGCGGTCCACAAGGTCACCACCCAGAACGTGTACGACCAGCAGCTCGTCGAAGTCGAGGGTCAGACCGACATCCTCACGATGGGGATCCCCTACATCTGCCCGTACAACGTGCACTCGATCATGAACCCGATCCTCGTGATGTGCACGGGGCTCGGCTACTTCTTCAACCTGTACCGGGGCAAGCCCTTGGTCCGCGAGGGCGGCGTGGTGATCCTGACGCACCCGACGAGGAACGAGTTCCACCCCGTCCACCATCCGAGCTACATCGACTTCTTCGAGGAAGTGTTGGCCGACACCCGCGACCCCCACGTCATGTCGCAGAAGTGGGAGCAGCAGTACGCCGAGGACGACTGGTACCGCCACCTGTACCGCACGACCAACGCGTATCACGGCGTCCACCCGTTCTACATGTGGTACTGGGGCAGCCACGGCTTGAAGCACGTCGGCAAGGTGATCATCGTCGGCGGCGACGCGGCGACGGTTCGCAAGCTCGGCTTCACTCCCGCATCGACGATGAACGACGCCCTCGAGATCGCGTCCGACACGGTCGGCCGCTCCCCCACGATCACCCACATCAAGACCCCGCCGCTGATGATCGCGGACGTCAAGTAGGACGCGACCATGGTCGACCGGAACCTCCAGCGGGCACAGCGAGCCGCGGGTGCCGCCGAGGATGCGCTCCGGCGCGCCACGATGCCGCTGCGGAACTTCGGCTTTCCCTACCGCGCTCCCACGGTGCCGCGAGGCGTCGACGTCCCGCCCGAGGTCTCCGGCCTCGGCGCGCACTACGACACCGAATGGGCCCGTCGACCGTTGGCGTCGTCGGTGCGGACGGTGATGGTCGAGGGTCCGGTCCGACTGGCGGCCCGTGTCCTGGCGTCGCCCGAGATCCTCGGCGTCGACAGGTTGGCGGACCTCGCCGGGCTGGAGGAACCGCCCGCGGTGATCTTCGCACCGAATCACCACAGCCACCTCGACACCGGCCTGATGATCAGGTCGGTTCCACTCGCCTGGCGTCACAAGCTGGTGGTCGCAGCGGCCGCTGACTACTTCTTCGACAAGAAGTGGAAGGCGGCGATGTCGGCGCTGTCGCTCAACGCGATCCCGATCGACCGCGAACTCACCGGCCGCAAGTCGTCCGACCTGATCAAGGGTCTCGTCGACGACGGCTACAGCCTGGTGATCTACCCCGAGGGCGGCCGCTCACCGGACGGGTGGGGACAGGACTTCAAGGGCGGAGCCGCCTATCTGTCCGCGCGCACCGGCGCCCCGGTCGTGCCGGTCTTCATCGACGGCACCGGGGCGATCTTCGGCAAGGGGATGAAGCGACCGAAGCCCGGCCGCACCAAGGTCGTGTTCGGGGCGCCATTGCTCGGCGAGGACGGCGAGTCGACACGCCACTTCAACGGCCGCATCGAAGCGGCGGTCACCGTGCTCGGCGACGAGGCGATCACCGATTTCTGGACCGCCCGTCAACGCGCTGCGGCCGGGACGAGCCCGTCGCTGACCGGCCCCGACCACACCGGCTGGCGCCGCGACTGGGCGCTCGCCGAGCGACGCAAGCTCGGCACCGCTGGGCTGCGCCGCCGGCAGCAGCGCCGCTGGCCCGACCTCGGTTGACCACAACCACGCCCCTCAACCACGTTTGCGTTGCGATTTCGCTGGGACGGGTCAGCGAAATCTCGACGCAAACGGGTTGGCCTAGTGTGATGGAGTGAAGGTGCACTGGGTCGGCCACGCCACCGCGCTCATCGAGGTCGGAGACCACCGCATCTTGACCGATCCCCTGCTGACCCGGCGTGTCGCCCACCTACGCCGGCGTCGCGAGCTGCCGACTCCGGATGTCGCCGACGTCGACACGGTCCTGCTCTCGCACGCACACCTCGATCACCTCCACCTTCCCTCGCTGCGGAGAATCCACCCGGACACCCGGTTCGTCACGCCGTTCGGCACGGGGAGGCTGCTGCGATCGGCCGGTTTCACCGATGTCACCGAGGTGCGCGTGGGCGACACGGTCCATCTCGACGGCCCGCTGGTGACCGCCGAGGTCGTGCCGGCCGCGCACAAGCACGGCCGCGGCCCGCACAGCCGCGTCTCGGCACCACCGGTCGGTTACGTCGTCAGCGGCGAGGGTCGCCGCGTCTACTTCCCCGGCGACACCGATCTGTTCGCCGGAATGGGATCGCTCGACGACATCGACATCGCACTCCTGCCGATCTGGGGATGGGGCTCGTCGCTCGGCGTCGGACATCTCGATCCGACGAGGGCAGCGACGGCGACCGGCTTGATCCGAGCCCGGCATCGTCGTCCCGATCCACTGGGGGACCTACGCTCCCGAGGATGGCCGTCGACAATTGCCGAGCTGGTTCGAGACACCGCCGGATCTGTTCGCAGCGGCGCTCGACGATGCCGACCTCTCCAGTCGCCTCCATCTCCTGCAACCCGGCGAATCGGTGACGGTGTCATGAGCGCTCGGCGGTTCGCCCGCGTCGCCATGGCGGTGTCGATCGCACTCGTGGTCGCGGCGTGCACCACCGAGGAGCAGTCGTCACCACAACCGACGCTGACCTCCACGACGTCCACCACGTCCACCTCCACGACCACCACCACGGCGCCGCCCGAATCGACGACCACGACGACGGCGCCGCCCGAGTCGACGACGACCGCAGCACCGGCGGGACCTGTCGACGCGTTGGTTCCTCTCCTGATCGGAGGATCGAGCGATGGCGGTTGGCTGTTCCTCGGCGCCTGGCAGCAGGACCGTTGGCAGCCCGCCACCGATCCCAGCGGCAATCCGATCCGCCCGGGCATCGGGGCGGGCACGCCGTTCGTCGCGACCGACCTCACCGGCGAGACGCCGGTCACGCTGGGCGAGAACATCGAAGCATGCTTCGACGGGCGGGTCGGTCCCGCGATCGACGTCGAGCTCGCCCCTCCGGACCCGCCCGGCTTCGGCTACAGCGCCGTCGCGCTGCCCGTGCCCGAGTGGCAACTCGAGCCCCGGCCGATCGCCGTCAGCTCCACTGCACCGGAGGCCTACCGGGCACTCGGCGAAGCGGCGTTCGAGGACGAGGCCGTCGATGCCACCCTGGGAGCGGTCGAACAGCTCGTCGTCACCGATCTCGACGGTGACGGCGACGACGAGGCCCTGGTGTCGTTCGAGTTCTTCCAGCCGAGCGCCGGTCCGGGAGCACCAGGCGACCTCGCCGCACTGCTGCTGATCGATGCGACGAGCCACGCGGCCGACACCGTGCTGCTCTCGGCGGTTCCCGACGACGCCGGCGACGGCACCGGCGAGTCATTCGAGGTCATCGAGCGCTACCGGGTCCTCGACGTCGCCGACCTCAACGGCGACGGGCGCATGGAGGTCCTGGTGCATGCCTGGTACTACGAGGGTGCGGCGGTGATCGTGTACACCTACGACGGCGGCGAACTCACCGAGGTGCTCTCCGCCGGCTGCGGCGCCTGAGTGTTACGTCTGGGGTCTGACCCCAGATGTAACAGTCACCAGGTGTCGATGTTCGGGCGACGTGGTGGCGTCATCGGGTCCGTCGCTGCCCGGTGGGTCTCGGGCGCTGCGTCGAAGATCGTCGTGATCCAGCGCCGCGTGTCGGCCGGGTCGATCACGTCGTCGATCTCGAAGAACGAGGCCACGCTGACCGCCTTGCCGTGCGCGTACATCCGATCGACCATCTCACGGAACAGCACCTCGCGTTCGGCGTCGTCGGCGACCGCCTCGAGTTCCTTGCGGTATCCGAGTCGCACCGCGCCCTCGAGTCCCATGCCGCCGAACTCCCCGGTCGGCCACGACAGACAGGCGATCGGCGCCTTGGTCGTGCCGCCCATCATCGCCTGCGCCCCGAGTCCGTACGCCTTGCGGGTCACCACCGACACCATCGGGACCGACAGGTTCGCGCCGGTCACGAACAGCCGGCTGCAGTGACGGACGAGCGCGGTCGCTTCGACGTCCGGTCCCACCATCATCCCCGGCGTGTCGACCAGCGTCACGATGGGCAATCCGAACGCGTCGCACAACTGCATGAACCGTGCCGCCTTGTCGGCGCCGTCGGAGTCGATCGCTCCGGCGAGGTGGCCCGGGTCGTTGGCCACGACCCCGACCGGCCGGCCCTCGATCCGTGCGAGGGCGGTGACCATCCCGACACCGAACTCACGGCGCAGTTCGAGCACGGAGTCGTTGTCGAAGAGCCCGTCGATGGCACGCCGGATGTCGTACGCACGGAGTCGGTCGACCGGCACGACGTCGCGCAAGGCCTCCTGATCGGGGGCCGACCAGCCTGACGTGCGCCCCTGGAAGTACGACAGGTACTGCTTCGCGACGGCCACGGCAGCAGCTTCGTCAGCAACGACGATGTCGATCACACCATTGCGTCGTTGCACCTCGATCGGGCCGATCTCGGTGGGCTGGAACACGCCGAGTCCACCGCCTTCGATCATCGCGGGGCCACCCATGCCGATGTTGGAGTCCTCGGTGGCGATCACCACGTCGCAGCAGCCGAGGATCGCGGCGTTGCCGGCGAAGCAGTAGCCCGAGTTGACCCCGACGAGCGGCACGGTGCCCGAGAGCTCGGCGAACCATCGGAACGCCAGACAGTCGAGACCGCTCACGCCGATGCCGTCCGTGTCGCCGGGGCGGCCACCGCCTCCCTCGGTGAAGAACACGATCGGGATCCGCAGTTGCTCGGCGACCTCGAACAGGCGGTCCTTCTTGCGGTGGTTCTGCGTCCCCTGCGTCCCCGCGAGCACGGTGTAGTCGTAGGAGACTGCGACGACCTTCGACGCCCGGCCCGTCGAGCCGGAGCCGAACAGCTCGCCGTTGACCTCGCCGATCCCGCCGACCAACCCATCGGCTGGGGTCGACGCGATCAGGTCCTCGACGCTGCGTCGGCGGCGCTGCGCGGCGATCACGAGCGGGCCGTACTCGACGAAGGTTCCGTCGTCGACGAGGTCACCGATGTTCTCCCTCGTCGTGCGATGTCCCCTCGAATGGCGCCGCTCGACCGCCTGTGGACGGTGCCTGTCGAGGCCGATCGCGTGCCGGTCGACCACCTCACGAAGGTCGTCACGCTCCAGCCCGACCGGCGACGTGGCGACGGCCTGCGTACGAGATGTGCCTGGCACATCTCGTACGCCCGGCGCGATGCGGGCGAACTCCTGGCCGACCGCGACCGTGTCACCCTGGCCGACCGCGAGCGAGTCGACCACGCCGGACACCGGGGCGACGAGCTCGTGGTGCATCTTCATCGACTCGACGAGCGCGAGGACGTCGCCGGCGCCCACCGACGTCCCGACCTCGACGAACACCGCAACGATCGTTCCCTGCAGCTCGGCGGTCACGCTGACGTCGTTGGCCATGGCCCTGGTCTAGTCAGTTGCACGCGGTCGGGCGAGCGTTGGAACGCCGTGATCGACTGCTCACCCATCACCAGCTCGGCGGCCACGGCCGCGAAGAGCGCGGGCACGATGAACCCCGGCTGGCCGGTGGCCTCGGCGACGAACATCACCGCGGCGAGCGGCACCCGGTAACCCGCCCCGAGGAATGCGGCGATGCCGAGCAGCACGTACAGCGTCGGATCCAGCGGATTGACGATGTCTCCGACGCCTCGTCCCACGATCGCTCCGGCGACCACCAACGGCACGAACACCCCACCGACGCCGCCGCCCGCGAGCGTGGTCGCCGTGGCCAGACATCGCAGGGCGAACACCGCTGCCAGCAGCCACAGAGCGTGTTCCTCGGACAGCCACCGGATCACCTCGTAGCCGGTGCCGATCGTGAGGCTCTCGCCGGTGAGGAGACGGCTGATCACGAACAGGACGGCCAGGGTGATGCTGGCGACGAACACCCGCAGCGCAACCGGACGGTACGTGACCGCCTTTGCGTACCGGATCAGACGAGAGAACGAGCGTGCGCCGATCGCACAGCAGATCCCGATGAGGATCGCGCCCGCGAGATCGCGGTACTGGAACGACCGCGCCCCGCTCGTTCTGGAACGAGAAGATGGGGTCGGTGTTGCTCGAGCGCGACGAACACCAGGTAGCCCGATGCGCTCGCCACCAGGGCCGGAAGGAGCATCCGACGCGCCATCTGGTCACGGAAGGGCACCTCGAGTGCAAAGATCGCTCCGGTCGCCGGTGCCTTGAAGATCGCCGCCACACCGGCTGCCGCTCCCGCGACGAGCAAGGTGCGGTGATCCACGCCGCGGAATGCCGAGGGGAGTCGACGCTGGATCATCGCGCCGAGCGCGGACCCGCCGTACATCGACGGACCCTCGAGCCCCATCGCTCCGCCGGAGCCGAGCGTGGTGACCGACGCGGCCATCCTCCCGATGAACGCCCGGAGTCGCAGCGGGTACTCCGGATCGTGGAACGCCCGGAGGTACTCGTCCGAGGTGGCCGACGATGCACCGTTGCCGACCGTCTTGAGCAGGATCGCCGACAGCATCAGGCCGATTCCGGGAGCGATCGCGCCGACCCAGAGCGGTCCTTGGACGATGTGTTCGTAGACGACCTCGACGACGAGGTACTCGAAGAACCGGACGAACAGCCCGGTCAGCGCGCCCGTGATGGCTGCGAGGAGCACGACCTCGCGGGATCGTCGTACCAGGTCACGGAACTCGCCGGTGCGGATCTCGAAGCTCGACGGGCGCCACCGCACGTTCACCCGGCTGCTCCACACGATGGCTCAGTGTAGGCAGGACCCGCGTCGCCGGCTGGATCGCCGCGTACGCTGCCGCCATGGCACGAGTCGTCGTCACCGGTGGAGCAGGCTTTCTCGGATCGCACCTGTGCCGAGCGCTGCGCGAACGCGGTGACGAGGTCGTGGCGATGGACAATCTCGTCACGGGCTCGGTCGACAACATCGAGGAACTGTTCGGCTCCGGCTTCACCTTCATCGAACACGACGTCAGCAACTACGTGTGGGTCCCGGGCCACGTCGATGCCGTGATGCATCTGGCGAGCCCGGCGAGCCCGGCCGATTTCGAACGGATCCCGATCCAGATCCTCAAGGTCGGCGGCCTGGGTACGCACAACACGCTCGGCCTCGCGTTGGCCAAGGGTGCCCGGTTCTTCCTGGCGTCCACGTCGGAGGTGTACGGCGACCCGCTCGTGCATCCCCAGCCGGAGGAGTACTGGGGCAATGTCAATCCGATCGGCCCTCGTGGCGTGTACGACGAGGCCAAGCGCTACGCCGAAGCGATGACGATGGCGTACCACCGCCACCACGGCGTCGACGTGCGAATCGTGCGGATCTTCAACACCTACGGGCCTCGGATGCGCCCCGACGACGGTCGTGCGGTGTCGAACTTCCTCGTGCAGGCGCTGCGCAACGAGCCGATCACGATCTTCGGTGACGGGTCCCAGACCCGATCGTTCACCTATGTCGACGACGAGATCCGCGGGTTCCTGGCCCTGCTCGACTCCGAGCAGACCGGACCGATCAACATCGGCAACGACAACGAGTTCACGATTGCGCAGCTCGCCGAGTTGATCGTCGACGTCACCGGCTCGACGTCGGAACTCGTGTATCTCCCGCTCCCCGTCGACGACCCGACGCAGCGCAAACCCGACCTGACCAAGGCGCGCACACTGCTGGGATGGGAGCCGACGGTCCAGCTGCGCGAGGGCATCGAGCGCACCGCCGCATACTTCGCGTCACGCCTCGACTGAGGCCCGACCGCGCCGGACTCAGCGGCGACCGACGCCGTCGTAGTCGAGTCCGGCCTCCCGCACGAGTACCGGGTCGAGCAGGTTGCGCGTGTCGACGACGGTGACGGGGCGGCCGACGCGAGCAGCGAGCCCGGGGAGGTCGACCTTGGCGAAGTCCGGCCACTCGGTGAACACCGCGAGCACGTCGGCGCCGTCGGCCACGTCGAGCGCGTCGGACACCAGGTCGATGCCGGCGAGTACGACGGTCTGGTGCGGTGTCAGTTCGCCGACGGTCGTCGGGTCGTACGCTCGCACGGCGGCGCCGAGCGCACGCAGCTCGGCGATGATCGCCAGCGCGGGTGATTCCCGCAGGTCGTCGGTGCCGGCCTTGAACGTGAGCCCGAGCGCTCCCACGGTCACACCGTCGAGGCCACCGTCGGGCCGTCCGACCGCGGAGCGGATCTTGGCGACCATCCGCTCGAGCTGTTCGTCGTTGACGTCGATGACGCCGCGCATCATCGTGAAGTTGTACCCGTGGTCCTCGGCGATCTTGACGAGCGCACGCGAATCCTTCGGGAAGCAGCTCCCGCCCCAACCGGGGCCGGGCCGCAGGAACTGGCTGCCGATGCGTTGATCGGAACCGATGCCGTCGACGACGGCGGCGACGTCGGCGCCGACCGCCTCGCACATGGCCGCAACGGCGTTGACGAAGCTGATCTTCATCGCCAGGAAGCCGTTGGCGGCGTACTTGATCGTCTCGGCCGAGCGCGGGATCGGTGATCAGGATCGGCGTGTCGATCGTGGCGTACAGCTCGGCGACGCGCTCGGCGGCTCCTCGGTCGGCGCTGCCGATCACCACACGATCCGGGTGCAGGAAGTCGTGGACCGCGGTCCCCTCGCGCAGGAATTCGGGGTTCGACACGACGAACACGTCGTCACGCTGCAGCACCCGCTCGACAGCGAGCGTGGATCCGACGGGCACGGTCGACTTGTTGACCACGACGGCGCCCGGCTTCAACACCGGTGCGATCTGGGCGGCGGCGGCCTCGATGTAGCTCAGATCCGCGCTGCCGTCGTCGCCCTGCGGCGTCGGCACGCACAGGAACACGATGTCGGCACCGTCGGCGGCGGATTCGGCGCCGAGGACGAACTCGAGCATGCCCGCGGCGCGGGCGTCGTTCACGATCGTCTCGAGGCCCTCCTCGACGATGGGGATGTGCCCGTCGTTGAGCAGATCGACCTTGCGCTGGTCGATGTCTCCGCACACGACGTGATGGCCGAGGTGAGCGAAACAGGCGCCCGTCGTCAGGCCGACGTAGCCGGTTCCGACGACACCGAGGCGAATGGGAGTCGACATCGGGTCGCGGCTATCGGCTCGCGTTGTCGAGGTCGGGACAGCATCGCTTCAAGGTGATGTCAAGATCGCGCCGAGCGATCACGCCGACGCGATCAGCTCGAACCGGGACCTGCATCCCGTGTCGACGTCCGGTCGTTGGGTACCGTCGCTGCCGTGGACCCAGAACTGGAGAACACCTGCGGATCCGAGCCGGGTTGGATCTGCGAGACGGTGTTCGATCTCACGGGCGGCAATCGATTCCTCGCGTCGACCGCCGAGTGGGCGATCACGATGGTCCTCATCTTCGTCGGCGCCTGGATCCTGGCACACCTCGCACGGCGGTACCTCGGACGTGTGGTGGCCCGGGTGGTCGCCCCGGACAAGGCACTGGCGGCCCGCCAGATCCAGAAGCTGGGCGACCGGGCGACGCGATGGTGGCCGAGCCGATCGGCATCATCGACGACGACCCGCGACGGCAGGCTCGGCTGCACTCGATCTCCCTCGTCGTCGGCAGTACCGCGTCGGTCATCATCTGGACGATCGCCGTGATCACGGCGCTGGGCGAGACGGGCGTGAACCTCGGCCCGCTGATCGCCGGTGCGGGCATCGCCGGTGTGGCGCTGGGCTTCGGCGCGCAGAGCCTGGTGAAGGACTGCATCGCCGGGCTGTTCATGCTGCTCGAGGACCAGTACGGCGTCGGAGATGTCGTCGACCTCGACGAAGCGACCGGAGTGGTGGAGAAGATCTCGTTGCGAACCACCGTGCTGCGAGGCGTCGACGGCACGGTGTGGCACGTGCCGAACGGCTACGTGACTCGCGTGGGCAACAGATCTCAGCTGTGGTCCGTGGCGCTCGTCGACGTCTCCGTCGCCTATCACAGCGACCTTGCTGCGGCGCGGCAGGTGATCCTCGACTGTGCCACCGAACTCATCGGAACCGAGGAGTGGTCCGATGTGGTCATCGACCCTCCTCAGCTCCTCGGCGTGGAAGCGCTCGGCGCCGACGGCATCACCATCCGAGTGACGATCAAGGTCCAGCCAGGCGCACAGTGGGGCCTGCAACGGGCACTGCGGGAGGCGCTCAAGGCCGCGCTGGACGACGCCGGGATCGAGATCCCGTTCCCGCAGCGAACGATCTGGGTGCGACGCGACGACGCAGCGGACGCTGCGAGCAGCTCGCAGGACGATCCCTTCGAAGCCTCACCGTGATGTCATGATGACGCCCATGACGTCGGGCATGGTCGGCATCCTCGCGCCGGCATTCACGGTCGGCTGGTTGTGGCTCAGCGGGCTCTTCGTCCTCGCTGCCGGGCTCGCCTTCGTCCGCACGCGCGACCGCCTCCTGCCGCCGCGTCCGCAACCCGACGGCGTCGCCGGCGCGCTGCGCTCCGACACACCGGCGGTGGTCAACATGTTGACCAACGACGCCACGGTGACGGCGGCCGGATTCCGGGCCACGATGATCGATCTGGCCGCTCGTGGGTGGCTGAGAATCCTCCCGCCCGAGGACGACCTCGAGGAATTGGCTCGGGTCCGGCCCGCCGCGGCGGCGTACCAGGGCGACGCGTTGCGTCCGCACGAGCGCCTGGTCCTGCAGCACGTGCTCTCCAGGTTCACCACCGACCGCGCCATCCCGGCGCGCTATCTGGCGGTCGACATCCGCAGCTCCTGGTGGCGCCGGTTCAGCGGGCTCGTCGTCGACGACGCAGTGCAGGCCGGCTTGGTCCACCGGCGGTGGACCCCCACCGATCTCCTCGTTCCCGGCGCGTTCTGGGCCGGAGGCGCGCTGTGCTGGCTCCTCGCTCGCGGCACCGGCGACACCGAGGTGGCCGTGATCGACTCGGTGGGCGTGCGCATCGTGGGCTGGACGTTGGCCGTGCTGCTGGTCTTCGGGGCCGTGCGCGTCCGCCCGGCTGTTCCTCCACCCGTCGTACACGCACACCGACGATGGTGTCGAGGCCACACGGCGGTGGCTCGCGGTGCGCGAACGTCTGGCCGTCGGCGGGTTCGCCGACCTGGCACCGAGCGCTGTCGAGATCGGGGATCGACGGCTCGGGTATGCCACGGCGATGTGCCTCGCGGATGGCGCCGCGGTCGAGCTGCCGCTCGCACGGGAGGACCACCACCGGGCGTGGAGCACCGTCGGCGGTCGGGCACGACTGGTCAGGGTCACGTATCCCGCTCGGGTCGGCTACGGCATTGCTCCGTTCGTGGCGATCGGCGTCGGGCTCCTCGCCTGTTTCGTCGGGCTCCGGGTGCGGTCGTGGGCGAGCGATGTCGCACGTGGCGAGGCGTTCGACTGGATCTACGAGCGGTTCCCGTCGCAGGACTGGCTGATCGCTGACGTCGCCACCGCGTTGACGTTCGTCGCGTAGGTGCCCATCGTGCTCGGGCTGTGGATGGCGATCGCCGGCGCGTTCGACGGATTCAACTCGGTCGAGCGAACCGGGGCGGTGTTGCGGACGCGCCGTCCCGTCGAGGTGTCGCCGCTTCCGAGGAAGCTCCAGCGCACGCTCGAACGCGACCGTTACCGGGTGTACCTCGCCGTCGACGATGGCAGCGCCGACACGATCGTCGCGTGGAAGACCGGTGAACGCCACACGATTCCCCAAGGCGCTCGCGCCACCGTGGTGGCGAGCCCGGTGCTCGGACACGTTCGCCGGACGAGTCCGGTCGGTCACGTCCTCGTCGAGTAGCTCGCGGCGCCGATCAGCGCCGGCCGCCGACCGTCCAGAACCCGGCCTTGAGGTAGGCGCCTTCTCGGAACGTGACGGGGTGGTCGGTGTCGTGGCCGGTGCGTTCGATCTCGGTCAGCGGTCGTCCGGCCGCCTCCGCGGCGTCGAGCACGGTGTCGAAGAACTGCTCGGCGGTGACCCGGCTCGAACACGACGCCTGCATCAGCGTTCCGCCCGGGCGCACGAGGCGAAGCGCCAGATGCGTGAGGCGGGTGTAGGCGCGCAGCGCTCCGTCGACGTTGGCCTGGCGTTGTGCGAACGACGGCGGGTCGACGACGACGATGTCGTAGTCCCGGCCGGCTCGAGCGAGTTGCACCATGACCTCGAAGGCGTCGCCGACCTCGGTCGTGAACGGACAGTCGCGGACCGTGTCGAGGTGGTCGTTGAGCGACATGTTGTGCTCGGCCGCGGCCAGCGTCGGTGCCGACAGATCGACCGCGTGCACGATCCGCGCGCCGCCGGCAGCGGCGTGCACGCTGAAGCCGCCGGTGGATGCGAAGACGTCGAGGACGTCACGTCGCGCCGACATCGCACCGACCCGGATCCGGTTCGCCCGTTGGTCGAGGAAGTGGCCGGTCTTCTGCCCGGCGCGGACGTCAGCGTCGAATTGCAGCCCCGCTTCGACGAACTCGGACGGGGCCGTCGGGGAGGTCGCCGGCGATGACGTCGCCGTCCGAGAGTCCGAACGTCTCGCGGGTCTGCAGGTTCCGGGCGAGGCGCAGGACGACCGCCGTCGCATCCGGTCAGATCGAGCAGCGCATTGACCACGTGGACCAGGTGGGGGAACCACACGGCCGAGTACAGCTTGATGACGAGCACGCCCGCGATAGCGATCGACGACGAGGCCCGACACGCCGTCGCTCTCTCCGTTGAGGATGCGGTACGCGAGCCGGTCGGCGTCCAGGGCCGAGGTGAACGGCTCCCGCTTCGCGAGCGCTGCGCTGATCGTCGATCGCCACCAGTCGGCGTCGATCGGCGTCGGCTGGCCGACGTGGAGGATCCGGAACTGGATCGGCGAGTCGGGGTCGTAGAGCGCGAGTGCGACGAACTTGCGGTCGTTGTCGAAGATCACCGAGATGTCGCCGACTGTGGCCTCGTGGCTGATCGAGGTGACCGACTCCTCGAAGACCCATGGATGCCGGGACCGGATGTGTCGCAGCGCATCGGGCGTCACACGCACGGCGAGCCGCTTGTCGCTCGGCCGTGCGACGCGGAGCAGCCGCCGGTGCAGGGGCGGGCGGCTCACGGGTGGAACGACGCGATCACGCCGACATCGGGGCGACGTCACCGGCGTGGATCGACGCCCACGCCGATGCCGGACCGTCGGCTCCGCGGCGCTCGTCGATGGTCATCCACGCCCGGCTCGCCGGCGATGAACTCGTCCGTTGCGTCGACGGTGCGGCGTCGATACTCGTCGGCGCCCCACAGCGTCGACGAGACGTTGGAGTTCGGTCGGCACGAAGAAGAACTGCGGCGCCGGACCGGGGAGCGACGCGGGCGCAGCGGTCGCGACGGCATCGTGATGGCTCCGGCCGATCATCATCGAGTGCTTGATCCGGTCGCCGAGTCGCTGGTGCACGGCCGCGAGCACGTTCGGGTTGCCCGCCATGTCGATGACCACGCTGTCGACGAGCGCGACACCCGTGCCGAGGTCGTCGATCCGGTCGTAGGTGACCACCGAGTCGTGAGAAGCCGAGCGACCGCACGAACTCCGCGTTGGCTGCCGAGGTGAGCCCACCACGGCGAGGCCATCCCGCTTGGCGGCGCGCTGGCGAAGCCGATGGCGGTCTTGGACGACGCCGACAGCACGACCACCTGCTGCGCACCGAAGAACGGCGGCGCTCCATCCGCGTCGCGCCACCCAGTCGGCGAAGAACTCGTCGGCGAGGTACCCGGTCAGGAACAGCACGCGCAGCACCGCGTGACGGTCCTCGCCGTCGGCGCCGCGTCGTAGTAGGGGTCGAGGTCGGTGGCGACGTAGGACCGGTAGATCGGGCAGGTGCGCTCGCGCGATGGGCCCCGTCGTCACGGAACCCGTCGGGCGTCGCCGTCGCCGAGAACGTGACCGTCGTGGCCATCGGGAACCAGCCGTAGTAGCGGCCGCCGACCGGCGAGATCGGGGTTGCGGGACTCGACGATCTGGCCGCATAGCCCATGGCGGGCACGCGGCCCCACGTCTGTCGGATCGGATCGGACGGGAAGAAGTCCCAGTAGCCGAGCAGGTCGCCGGCGCCGGCGTAGCTGATGTTGTTCGCGGTCACGGCGAACCGTTCGATGCGCAGCCGGATCTGCCCGTCGTCGAGCTCGTGTCGGGAAGCTCGTGGAGCTCGGCCTCACCGATCGAAGGCGGACCGTCGAACTTCCAGGACCTGATCGGGGAATCCGTCGTGCGCCATACTCGTCAGCATGCCCGATTCCAGCTCACCGCTCGCACTCGCCAGCCTCTTCGGCCTCGACGGGAAGGTCGCCGTCGTCACCGGCGGCTCCCGTGGCATCGGCTTCATGATCGCCTCGGGCCTGGTCGCCAACGGCGTGCGCACCTACATCACCGCCCGCAAGGCGGAGGCGTGCGACGCCGCCGCCGCCGAGCTGTCCGGAGCACGGCGAGTGCATCTCGCTGCCGGCCGACCTGTCGACGCCGGAGGGACTCGCATCGTTCGTCAGCGGCGCTCACCGAACGTGAGTCGCAGGTCGACATCCTGGTCAACAATGCCGGTGCCGCCTGGGGCGCGCCCCTCGGCGAGTTCCCGGAGATGGGCTTCGACAAGGTGCTGGACATCAACGTCAAGGCGCCGTTCATGCTCACGCAGGCACTGCTCCCCCAGCTCGAGGCGCGGCGCCACCGCCGACGATCCGGCCCGGGTGATCATGATCGGCTCGATCGACGGCATCCGGGTGCCCGTCGGCGACAACTACTCGTACTCGGCGTCGAAGGCCGGCATCCACATGATGGCCCGCCACATGGCGGCCCATCTGGTGCGCGCAACATCACGATCAACTCGATCGCGCCCGGCCCGTTCGAGTCGAAGATGATGGCCTACCGGCTCGACGATCCCGACAGCCGCAGGATGGTCGAGCAGAGCGTGCCGCGCCGCCGCATCGGCTCACCGGAGGACATCGCCGGCACGGTGATCTTCCTCGCCAGTCGAGCCGGCGCATTCACGACCGGCAGCGTCATCCCGGTCGACGGCGGCATCTCGACGCTCTGACCCCGCGCACCCGTTCAGACGTCACCAGCGATGAGCGAAAGGCCGCTATTCGGTCGATTCGCTCATCGCAGACCGGACCCAGCCGCCTGCGATGAGCCAAGTGACGCCATCCGGGCGCTTCGCTCATCGCGGGGTCGCAGGAGCCGTCAGTCGGAGCGGCGTGTGAGCGCCAAGCGGACGCCGAGACCGACGATCGCGAGGCCGCCGACCGCACCGACCAGTTCGAGGCGTGCCGGAGAACCGACGAACCACGACCGCGCGGTCCCCGCGGCGAGGCCCCACACGCTGTCCGAGGCAAGCGCGATCACGGCGAAGATGACGCCGAGCGCCAGCATCTGAACGCCAGCGGGAGCGCCTCCGGTCTGCACGAACTGCGGCAGGATCGCGGCAAAGAACACGATCGTCTTCGGATTGGCGACGCCGACCACGAACCCGTCGACGAACAGTGATCGGTGATCCGGAGCACCGACGACCTCGTCATCGCCGGTCGCGGCCATCGACATCGCCGCGTTCGCGCGGCGATGCACGATCGCCTGCAGGCCCACCCACACCAGATACAACGCGCCGATCAGCTTGATCGCCGTGAAGACGGCGGCCGAACGCTCGACGATCGCGCCGAGCCCGAGCGCCACGAGCACGACCTGCACGTAGAAGCCGACGGCGTTGCCGGCCACCGTGACGAGTGCGGCGCGTCGGCCGAGCGACAGGGCCCGCCCGACAACGAACATCACGCTCGGTCCCGGGATGATGATGATCGCGAACGACACCGCTGCGAAGGCGGCGAGGGAATGAATCGGTGGCACCCGCAGATCTTGCCGCGTCGCCTGGATCAACCGACAATCGGTTTCCCGCCCCCACGTTTGCGTCGCGATTTCGATGGACCTTCCCTTCCGAATTGCCACGCAAACGTGGGTATGGCCCAGCTCAGTCGGCGAACCGGCTCGCCATCCGGGCCACGGTGCCGAGGGTGCGCATCGTCATCTCGCCCAGCAGCGACTCGACCTGCCCGACATCGAGCTTCGATCCGCTGATCCCCTCGACCGGCAGCCAGTACCACTCACGCCCGATCACCCGGACGACCTCCTCGTCGGGGACGAGATCGACGAGCGCGGCGATCTGGTCGGTCGACGGAGGACTCCGCAGGAACGTCACCTGGAACTTGCCCGCCTTGCCGTCGATCTCCGCCGGCGAGAACGGCTCGACCTCGGCGATCGCTCTCACCTCGGCGGCCGATCGCACGAACGTCGGCGTCTCGAATCCGAATGCCGCCGTCAGCTCCGCTTCGATGAGGCGCTCGTCGACCGCGTCATCGCTGCGGAACGTCACGTTGCCGGCTGCCTGGTACGCGGCGACATCGGTGAAACCCAGGTCGGACGAAGGGCGACAGCAATCGCTCGTTCGTCAACCTCCGCCCGCCGGTGTTGATCGCCCGCAGGAACGCGAAATACCGACGCTCGGTCACCGAGGTCGACCCGCACCAGCGCCGACCCACTCCCAGCGATGAGCGAACCGACCGCATACCGACACTTCGCTCATCGCGGGCGCTGATCCCACGTGAGCGATGAGCGAACCGCCCGCATAACGACACTTGGCTCATCGCGGGGCGATGCTGTCGGCGATGCGGTCGATCGAGGGCCGCACGATCATCGTGTAGGTGTCGGCGATCGCCGGTTCCCGGTTGGCCTTCTGCGCTTCGAGCCGTGCCGGGTCGAACACCACCGCCATGAACGCGGCCTTGCTCGGAAAGGCGTTGAACCTCACCTGGTCCCACGTGCGTCCGTCACCGAGGATCGTTCCCTCGGCGGCGAACCAGCCGGCGACTCGGACCCCCGTGTGCGCCGGCCGTCACGGCAGCGGTCCGGGTGTAGGCCTCCATCTGCTCGGGGGTCACCGCCGCGTCGGCGGCATCGTGGTACTTGAGCACGTGGATCACCATCACCGGGCCGTCGTCGTCGGTCGGCGGGTGCGGCACGTCGGCCCAGTCGGGCTGCGCGATGTCGGCGGGCCACACCGGGACGTCGAACGGCTGGCATCCGATGACGATCGTCTCGGCCATCCCCGCGTCCTTGTGGACGTGCTGGCGCTGGAAGTCCGGACGCGACTGCATCTCGATGAACGATCGACGCGTCGGGTACTTCACGACGCCGACGCGGTCCCAGATCGGCGCGTCGCCGAGGAGCTGCTGGTCGACGTCGCCGCCGAACACGATCTCGGCGCCGATCGCGGCGAGCGACTCCCGCGGCGTGTAGAGGTCATCTGCGTCGCGTCCGCTGATCGCCGACTCGCGACCGTCGGCATAGTCGGCGACCTCGCGGTACTTCATCAGGTTGACCATCCACACCGGGCCGTCCTCGTCGGGAGACGTCGTGGCCAACGTCATCGCGTACTCACGGTCGACGGTGCCGTAGCGAGGAGTTCGCGTGTCGGTCATGTCATTGTCCCTCTCGGTCGGTGAGGATCTGCATCATCTCCCGGGCCACCATCGGCCCGGCGTTCTGGTTCTGGCCCGTGACGAGGTTCCCGTCGACGACCCAATGGTTGGCGAGCGGATCACGGCGGGCGTGCACGCTCTCGAAGACAGCACCAGCGGCTCGCAGCTCGGTCTCGGGATGCTGGGGCGTCGACTCGATCCCGAGTTCGCGCACCTGCTTGTCGGTCACCGCCGACACTCGGCGCCCCTCGACCAGCGGGCGCCCGTCGGGCGCGGTCGCCTTCAGCAACCCGAGAGGTCCGTGGCACACCCCACCGATCACCTTGCCGAGAGCGTTCGCCTCGGTGACCTTCTCGCCGAGAACGTCCGACGTGCCGAGGTCGAACGCAGCACCCCAGCCGCCCGCGAGGAAGACGATGTCGTACGACGCGACGTCGACGTCGGCGATCGCCAGCGAGTTGGCAACCTTCGCTCGCAGCTCGTCGTCGGCGAGGAAGCGGTCGTCGTCGGCGCTGCGGATCACGGGCTTCACGCTCTGCGGATCGACGGGGATCACGCCGCCGTTGGGACTGGCGAGGTCGACGAACATGCCGGCGTCGAGGAATGCGTAGTACGGCACGGTCATCTCGCTCGCGAACACGCCCGTCGCCTTGCCGATGTCGAGCACGGCGTGATTGGTGCACACGATCAGCGCCCGCCTGCCGAGCAACTCGAACTCGCGTGCATCGGGATCGTCGGGATGCAATCCGAGCTTCTGCAGGCCCTTGCGAAGCAGCCGCGCCGGTGGGGGTACTCGCTTGGTCGGGGGCGAGGTCGGCCGCCGACGCACGTAGGGCCACGGTACGTTGCGTTCGGGCACGGAATGTGCGCGCTCGTGCTTGAGGACCGTCCTCATGTGGTCGAACACGGCGCGGGCGTCGTCGTCGTGCCAGTGATTGACGTGCTCGATCGGATCGGCGGTCAGGTCGTAGAGCTCCCACTGGTCCGCGAGCGGTTCGGTCCGGTACTCGTCGCCACGCAACCCGTTCGCGGCGAGGTGGCGGACCCCCGGTTCGGTCCACGTCGCCGGGTCGTCGAAGGTGCGCACGAGCTTCCACAGGTGACCTGCACCACCGGGCGCGTCGGTGTCCTCGACACGAGCAATGACGCCTTCGAAGTTCGCGCCGACATGGGCCGGAACCTTGATCCGCAGCGGCGCCGGCGGCTTCACGGTCCGTCCGATCCGACGAGCGAAGCCGGACGCTCCCGTGTCTCCCTCGAGCATGTTGTCCCTGGTCAGGACATATACCGCGCGATTTCGATCAGGTGCCAGCACACCGTCGACGACCGGCATCAGATTGCGACCCGGCAGCGGATGCACCTCGCTGAACTCGGCCCGCAACGTCGTGGCAACCTCGGCTTCGTCGATGCCTGCGGCGCCGAGCAGCGTCGGGAACGAGGTCGACGTGCGACGT
This sequence comes from Ilumatobacteraceae bacterium, assembly GCA_963746285.1. Classification (GTDB taxonomy): domain Bacteria; phylum Actinomycetota; class Acidimicrobiia; order Acidimicrobiales; family Ilumatobacteraceae; genus Sva-07. The sequence continues at coordinate 49,849 of CAVVAO010000025.1, forward strand.
CGGTGCGTCGTCGATCACCCGCGGCTCGGTCGGGCTCGGACCGAGGCGAACCACCTCGAACGGCACCCGGGTGGCCTCGTCGTAGAGGTTGAACCACTTCTGGTGCAGTCCGCCGTGGGCCCCGAGCAGCTCGCCGTGATCCACGGTGCGCACGATGACCGCCTCGTCGAACGCCCCGCCGTCGTGGCCGGCGGTGATCGCCCGACGCACCTGATCGAGCGGCCCGTCGACGTCCGCGTGGAGCCGGTAGTACAGGTCGCGGTACTCCTGCGCGTGGTCGCGATACGACTTGCCGACCAGCGCCACTGGCCCGTACCCGGTGGGATACGACTCGCGGTAGGCGATCTGCGCGGCCGGCTTGGTCGAGAGGTCCTCGTCGTCGGTCGGCGATGGGGCGACTGCGGGTGGGTCGTGCGGACCCGGCCCGACCGGCATGCCCCCGCGGACCCAGGCCGGGAACAACACGATGTCGTGGGGATTGACGAAGCTCGCCACCAGCAGGAACGGCCGCCGCGCGTCGACGTCGCCCGCCACCCGACGTGCGTAGCGGTCCTCGAACCAGGCGACGACACGAGCAGCGATCAGCGGGTCGCGGCGGATGCCGGCGTTGGCGAGCGGCGCACCGTGGGGTTCCGGGCCGACCCAGCCGGAGAACCCGTACGGGGCGAGCGGGTCGGCGGCGAGATAGCGCTGCACCGCGGCCGCGTCGACGTTGCCGTCGTCGTCGTTCGTGGCGAGGACCTCCCCGGTCGCGGTGTCGACCAGGTCGGCGTGGCTGATGTGCCACTTGCCGTCGTAGTGCGTGTCGTAGCCGGCCGCCCGGAACCAGTTGCCGAGCGTCGGCACCTCGCCCTCGGGAAGCCAGCGCAACCGCGAGTCGTCGTGCAGCTTGCCGAGCCCGTCGGTCTGGGTGACACCGTGCAGGTCGGGATAGTGGCCGGTGAACAGCGTCGGTCGGCTCGGCACGCACGCCAGCGAGCCCGTGTAGTGGCGCCCGAACGACACCGCGTGCTCGGCGAACCACTTGCGCCCGGTGAGGGTGTGGTCCCGCCACGCCCGCAGCTCGTCGGATTCGTACGGCGGGGTCGCACGTTCCTGGTCGGTCATGATCACGATCACGTCGGGTCGCGTCTGGCTCATGTCGGTGTTCCCTTCGTCGAAGTCGGAGGTGGTCGAACGTCGTTTCGAGAGGGTCGGGCTCGGGGGCCAGGCCTCGAGCATCACGTCGGATGCCTCGGCCAGGCGTTGCCGACGATGCGGGCGAGCAGCCGCTGCGGCGGCCGTGGGCCGCAGTCGACGTGGGTGGCCAGCGTCACGATGGTCCACTCGCCGTCCGTCGGGTCGGCGACGCAGGCGCCACTCGTTGACGGCGGACTTCACCACCGCGGCAGACCGCCGAGGTCGTAGGCGAGGCGCGCCGGTGTCCCAGACGGTGATCGTCTCGACGAGCACCACCCGACCGGCCTGGACCCTCCGTGCCCGACCGACCATCTCGCCGTCGTCGCAGCGGGTCGTCGAGCCAGCACGTGTGGTCGGCGTTCGCCGCCCAGACGGCCAGTCCGTCGAAGTCGGCAAGGACGTCCCAGACCCTGGTGAGGTGTGCGGGGATCGTCCGGCTCCGTTCGACGGTGATCACGATCGTGGCTCACGATCTCGTGCGGCGGGCATCCAGTTCGGGCCGGCGGTGAGGTCGATGCGTTCGACGAGGCGCCCGCCGACCGGCTCGACCAGGTCGAGGAACGCGACGGGTCGCGTCCTCGCCGAGGTGGTCGCCACGCGGCGGTGCAGAGGTCGTCGAGACGGTCCTCGAGCTCCTGGCGGAGGCGACGCAGGCCGCCTCGTTGACCACGCCGTCCGAGGCCAGGCCTCGCGCCTCCAGCTCGGCGAACCCGACCTGCAGCGCCGCGTCGTCGGCACCGCGGCTGCGGGGGATCCAGTCGCCGGCGTAGTTGCGCCAGGCGCCGTCGAGAGATCCCCGCCTGCGGTCCCGCTCATGTCCTCGGCGATCTGGATCGCCCAGTGGGTGTCGCCGCGCCACTCGCGGATGCAGTTGACCGCGAGCCAGGCCGACACGACCGGGTCATCGCGGTCGCGGCCACTGGCGGTGCGCGGCGAACAGCACACGCCCGGCAGGCGGCAGTGCGTCGGCCGCGGCCCACAGGGCGTCGGCCAGCGCGGCGAGGTCGTCGCAGATCTCGGGCACGTACGCGCGCAGGCCGTCGACCGACGGCCTCGTTGCGGGCGTCGGTGACCGCGTCGAACGTGGTGTGCGTCGCGGCCGATCGAGGCACATCTCGACGAAGCCGGGTGGATCGAGTAGAAGGCGGCCGCCACGACCTGGTGGCCGGCGGGAGCCAGCGGTGCGCCCCGGCTGGCGATGTAGTAGCCGAACCCATCGGGCACGCCGAGCGCGGTGTAGCGCTCGATCGCCCCCGGGTCCCAGTAGATCCAGCCGATCAGCCGGTGCGACTGCAGGGCCGCACGTCGGCTGAGGTCGCGCCACTCGAGATCAGGCGTCGTGCCCGAAGTCGAGACCATCAGGATCCGATGAACCCGATCAACAGGTCGGCGAGCTCGGGACCACGGTCCTCCTGGAGGAAGTGGCCGCCCCCTTCGATCGTGACGTGCGGCTGTCCTTGTGCACCGGGCACCTTCGCGAGGAACGGGGCGTCGCCACCCTTCGTGACGGGATCGCTGTCGCTGAAGCACAGCAGGAACGGCTTGTCGAACGTCGACAGCACCTCCCATGCAGCGACGTTGTCCGGCGCTGGCCGGGTCGTCGGGGCTGGTCGGCACGAGCGTCGGGAAGATGCGCGCCCCGGCCTTGTAGCTGTCGTCGGGGAACGGCGCGTCGTAGCCGGCGATCACCTCGGGCGTCAGGTCGGTGGTGGAGCCGCCGTTGATCGAGGAATCCGATGTCGAACACCGGTGACTCCTGTGAGAACTTCTGCCAGGCCATGAACGCGTCGCTGGCCGGACCATGACCGGTCGGCAGGCCGGTGTTGCCGATCGCCACCCGGGCGTAGCGATCGGGTTCGAGCGGCGAGCAATCGGAGACCGACGAGCCCACCCCAGTCCTGGCCGAAGAACGTGATGTCGCGCAGGTCGAGGTGGTCGAACAGCAGCTCGCGCATCCACTCGACGTGGCGTGCGTAGGTGTAGTCGGTCTGCTCGGTCGGCTTGTCGCTGCGCCCGAATCCGACCAGGTCGGGGGCGATCACCCGGTGGCCCGCGGCGACCAGCGGCGGGATCATGTGCCGGTAGAGGTAGCTCCACGACGGTTCGCCGTGCAGCAGCAGCACCGGTGCGGCGTCCGGCGGGCCCCTCGTCGAGGTAGTGCACGCGCAGCGTGCCGTCCCTCGCCGTCGCGCGATGTCGGCGTAGTGTGGCTCGAACGGATAGCCGTCGAGCCCCTCGAATCGTTCGTCGGGTGTGCGCAGGGTCTTCATGTCGTGCTCCGATCGGCGAATGTCACGGGAGGGGATGGTGACGCGGTGGAGGTCGTCGCCGAGTTCGACGCGACCGGTGAAGTGCTGGGCGGCGAGCTCTCGCCAGTCGTCGCCACCGCCGGGCGGGATCGTCGGGACGTAGTGGGTGAGCACGAGCGTGCCCACCCCGGCCCGCTCGGCGGTCTGCGCCGCCTCCTCGGGTGACGAGTGGTAGTCGAGCGTGTCCTGCAGCCGCTGGATCGGGATGTTGGCGATGATGTCCTTGCGGATCACCGTGTGGACGAGCGCGTCGGCACCGGCGACACAGTGCGTCGAGGCCGGCGCATGGCACGGTGTCGCCGGCGACGACCACGCCGACGCCGTCGTGGTCGAATCGGAACGCGATGCTCGGCTCGACCGGGCGGTGATCGGTGGGCGTCGGTCGTCACGCGGACGCGCGCGACCGACACGTCGGGCGTGCCCGACACCGTCGGTCTCGGTGATCTCCAGCAGTGGCGGCTCGCTCGAGGTCGTCGTGGTGGGCGAGGCGGTAGCCGATGTCGGGGCCGAGCGATGGCGAGGATGTGGCCGACGACCTCGCTTCGTGCCGGGCGGGCCGATGATCCGCAGCGGCGTCGGTTCGAACGTGGTGATCCACATCGCCGTGATCACGTCGTTGAGGTCGGTGATGTGGTCGCTGTGCAGGTGCGTGATGCACACCGCGGTCAGCTGGCCGACCGGCACGCCCGCGGCCGCCAGGCGCATCAGCACGCCGCGGCCAGCAGTCGACCAGGTAGTGCTCGCCGCCGGCCTGCACGAGCGTCGCCGGCCCGGCCCGGTTCGGATCGGCGATCGGGCTCCCGGTGCCGAGGAGGGTGATGTCGATGGTCACTGGCGGCTCATCTCTGCTCGGGCGATACTGCAGTCGGCGTCGCGGGCTTCGGCGTCCTCGCGGGACAGCAACTGGATCTCGATCTCGTGCAGCGTGCCGGTGAACGCGAACGGCGCCTCGTAGCGCTGCGACACCGCCGAGCCGTGGTCCTCGCCGATGCTCGGACCGACCGACGACATCATCGACATGAACAGCGCGAGGTCGGCCGAGCCGGCCGGCCGGCCGTCGACGGCGAGCGTGCATCGTGCCGGTCCGCGATCGCCGCCGCGTCGCACGCTGACGGTCACGGCGACGTCGCCCTCCGGCAGCGCGACGTCGGACTCGAGGATCGTGTGGTCGTCGAACGCGTTGTAGTCGACCACGAGGCGGTCGTCCTGCACGAACACCGACACGCCGCTGTTCTCGGTGCCGGTGGCGTACAGCACGCCCTCGTCGCCCGGCTCGCAGCGTGAGCCGGCGGTCAGGTCGAAGCTGCGCCCGCCGATGGCGGCGGCCGCCTGGCCCGGAAGCGGCGACATCGGCGGTCGGTACACGTATCGCCGGTCCGCGGGATGCGGCGAGTGGTCACGGAACCGTGCGCCGAACAGCTCGAACATCCGGTCGTCGAGCGGCAGCACCCCGTGGCGCTCGGCCTCCTGCCACCACAGCGCCTGCAACTCGGCGAGCCGTTCCGGCTGCTCGGCGGCGAGGTCGCGGCACTCCGAGAAGTCGGTCGCGAGGTGGTACAGCTCCCACGGCTCGGTGTCGTAGTCGGCTCCGGCGATGTGCTTGCAGACCGCCTTCCACTCCCCCGCCACCAACGCTCGGCTGCCACCCATCTCGAAGTACTGGAGCTGGTTCGTCGCCGGCGACGCAGCATCGTCGAGCACGGCGGCGAACGAGTGCCCGGTCACCGGGAGTTGCTCGACCCCGCGGTACACCTCTGGCGGCAGTGACGCCGACCAGCTCGTAGATCGTCGGAGCGATGTCGGCCACGTAGGTGAACTGATCACGTCGGGTTCCGGCCGCATCGCCGGCGATCCGCTCGGGCCAGTGCACGATCATCGGCACGTGGACCCCGCCCTCGTGGGTGTTCTGCTTGTACCACTTGAACGGGGTGTTGCCGCACTGCGCCCAGCCCCACGGATAGTTGGTGTGGCTGTGCGGTCCGCCGATGTCGTCGATGCGCTCGACGGCCTCGTCAGGCGTCTCGAAGATCCCGTTGAAGAACTTCATCTCGTGCATCACCCCGAACGGACCGCCCTCCTGCGAGGCGCCGTTGTCGGCGAGCACGACGAGCACGGTGTTGTCGAGCTGCCCGAGCCGGCGCAGACCGTCGACGAGCCGTCCGATCTGGTCGTCGGTGTGGTCGAGGAATGCGGCGAACGCCTCCTGGAGGCGGCACGCGAGGCGCTGCTGGTTCTCCGGGCAGATCGTCCCAGGCGTCGACGCCCGGGTTGCGCGGTGCGAGCTCGGTCCCTTCGGGGATCACGCCGCGCTCCAGCTGGCGCTCGAACCAGCGTTGCCGCACGACGTCCCAGCCCTCGTCGAACTTCCCGCGGTACTTCGCGAGGTACTCCGGCGGCGCCTGGTGCGGTGCGTGCGTCGCCCCGAAGGCGAGGTACGTGAAGAACGGCCGGTCGGGGCGCACGCCGACGCTGTCGGAGATCATCCGCAGCGCCTGGTCGACGAGGTCCTCGGAGAGGTGATAGCCCTCGTCGGGGCCGGCGGGCGGCGTCGATCGGGTGGTTGTCGGCCACCAGTTCGGGATGGAACTGGTCGGTCTCGCCCTCCATGAAGCCGTAGAACCGGTCGAAGCCACGCGCCAGCGGCCACTGGTCGAACGGGCCGGCGGCCGAGCACTGCTCCATCGGGGCGAGGTGCCACTTGCCCACCGCGAAGGTGGCGTAGCCGGCGTCGCGCAGGACCTCGGCCATCGTGGCGGCGTGGTTCGAGATGTGGCCGAGCATGTTCGGGAAGCCGGTGCGGAAGTTCGACACCGCCCGCATCCCGACGGCGTGCTGCGATCGTCCGGTCAGCAGCGATGCCCGGGTCGGCGAGCACAGCGGCGTCACGTGGAAGTTGGTGAACTGCAGCCCACCTGCCGCCAGGGCGTCGATGTTCGGGGTGTCGATGTCGGAGCCGTAGCAGCCGAACTGGGCGAAGCCGGTGTCGTCGAGCAGCACGACCACGACGTTCGGGGCGTCGTCGCCCGGGTGCGGTGGTTCGTCGAAGTACGGCGTCGAGTCGGCGACCGTACGACCGATCGTTCCCTCGAATCGCGATGGTCTCATCGGTCCCCTCCTTCATCGGGCTGTGCCCATTCGTCGATCAGCGAGCGGAGTCCCCGGCGCCATGCGGTTGCGATCTGCCCGCGCGAGCGCGCATGGGTCTTTCGCATCACGTCCCAGGACTCGAGCGAGGTGACCGCGTCGATCACGGCGACCAGATCCGTTGCGGACCCGATGTCGGCGAGTTCGGGAGCGAAGACCGACCGGACCTGGGCGGCGAGCAGCGCCCGCATCTCGGCCGAGGCCGCCACGAGCGGCTCGTATTCCAGTGCACGCAGCCGGCCGACCGCCATGATCGCGCCGGCCTGTTCGTAGAGGTCCAATCGCGAATCGACGAACGCAGCGATGCGGTCGCCGAGCGCTGCGCCGGTCGGCGCCACGACGATCAACGGCTCGAACCGCTCACGGAAGCGTTCGAACGTCTGCACCTGCAGGTCGTCGAGGCCATCGAAGTACCGGAACACGGACGCCACCGACACTCCGGCACGGTCGGCGACCATGTCGGCGCTGACGGGCACCTTGCCGTCCTGCAGCAACGAGAGCATCGCGTCGATCACGGCAAGCCGTCCACGCTCGCGCCGGGCGCGCCGTCCGTCGATCGGTGCTGCACTGTCGGTGGTCGCGTCCCCCATGACGCGACCACCCTAACTATTGCGAGTCAGGATCGCAATAGGCAATTCGTCCACGACATCCCCTGCCAGATCCCCGCTGCGATGAGCGAACCGACCGCATAGCGGCGTTTCGCTCATCGCAGACCGGTTCAGATCTCCGCTGCGATGAGCGAACCGACCGCATACGGCGGCTGTTCGCTCATCGCAGGGGGTCAGCGGGGGTGCGTCAGCGGCGGAACCAGCTGGAGGGGCCGCCGGACGACGGCGCCCGAGCCGCACTGGCAGCGATCGCTCTGGGGGACGTGGCCGAGCACCTGCTCGACGTGGGCTCCGCAGCCGGCCCAGCTCGGCCGATTGCACTTCCTGCAGGTGGTTTGTCTACACATACCCCCAAGGGTATATGGTCCGGTCGCCGGGATTGCTACTCCGCCTACTCCCCCGCGGCAACTCGACGATCACCGTGAGGCCGCCGCCCACCGTATCGACCAACGCCGCACGACCACCGGACGACGTCGCGAGCGTCTCGACGATGGCCAGGCCGAGACCGGTGCCCGGCCTCGTGGTATCGCCGCGCCAGAACCGCCGCATCGCATCGGCCTTGCGGCGTCGTCGAGTCCCGGGTCCGTGGTCGACGACGCGCAACTGCACGAACCCGTCCTGGCTCGGCTCGCCGGCCGGGTCGATCTCGACGTCGATTCGTTCGCCCGGCAGGCGAGACGGCCAGCGCATTGTCGAGCAGGTTGTCGAGGATCTGCTCGATCGCGCCGGCGACGCACCGCACCGCATCGGTGCGTCGGGAGGATCGTGACGCAACTCGACACCTCGCTCGTCGGCGATCGCCGTCCACGTGTCGACGCGATCGCCGACGAGCGCGCACGAGATCGACGACCTCGGTGACCGGCTCGGGCATCGGCACGAGCGAGTTGCAGGAGGCTCGACACGAGCTCGGTCAGCCGCTCGGTCTCACCGATCGCCCGCTCCAAGGCCTCGACGGCGTGCCCGTCCGGATCGCCATCCCCCAGCCTCGAGGTCGCTCTGCAGGTTCTCGAGGCGGAGCCGCAACGCGGTCAGCGGCGTACGCAGCTGGTGCGATGCATCGGCGACGAACCTGCGTTGATCGGTCAGCACGGCGTCGAGTCGCTGCGCCATCGGCGGTCATCGTGGTGTCGAGCGCCCGAATCTCCGGAGGACCTTGGGCAACGTGGTCACCGACCGAGAGATCGCCGCTCGCGAAGCGTTCCGCCGACGCCGTCAGCTCTCGCAGGGGTCGCGTGACCGACCGGGCGATCACCCATCCGATCAGCACCACCGCCGCCAACACGACCGCAGCGATGGCGCCGAGCGCCAACCAGAAGTTGCGGATCCGTTGGTCGACATCGGCCGTGTCGAGCGTGATCCGCAAGGCGCCGTGCACGGTGCCGCCGGACGCCACCGGCACGGCGACGTACAGCAGGTCGGTCCCGAGGGTCTCGGATCGGCGGGTGCCGGAGGTCCGCACGCCCTCGAGCGCTGCCTCGAACTCCGGTCGCGTCGAGAAGTCGCGGTTGACCTCGGCAGCCGGTGTCGACCTGGGAGATCCCTGCGCTGTCGACCACCACGACGCGTGCGCCCGTGCGGTCCTCGTAGGTGTCCGCCGGTGTCGGATCGAGCGCCGTGCCGTCTTCGAGATCGTCCTCGTAGAGCGTCGCGATGACGTTCGCGTCGTGTTCGACGTCGGCCGCGAGCCGCTCGCGTTCGCGCTGGGAGTAGAAGACGCCGAGCGGCACCATCAGCAGCACCAACACGATCACCGTGATGGTCAGATAGCCGGCGAGAAGTCGGCGGGTCACGGCGACGTCACTCCGCGCGGGCCGAGGCTCGCTCGGCGTCCGCTGCGAAGCCGATAGCCGACCGATCGGACGGTTTCGATCACCTCGGGCGCCAGCTTGCGCCGCAACGACGCGACGTGGACGTCGAGTGTCTTGGTCGAGCCCCACCAGTGCTCGTCCCAGACTTCGCGCATCAGTTGCTCCCGCGTCTTCACCGCTCCGGCGTCGAGGGCGAGGCAGACGAGCAGGTCGTACTCCTTCGGCGTGAGCGCCACCGGCGCGCCGCCGAACGTCACCTCGTGGCGCCGACGATCGACGACGAGGGTCCCGACCACGACGGGCTCGGCATCGCCGACAGCGCCGTCGGGCTGGCCGACCCTGCGCAGCACCGCCCGGATCCGTGCGACCAGCTCACGGAACCCGAACGGCTTGACGACGTAGTCGTCGGCACCGAGTTCCAGCAGGACCACTCGATCGATCTCGTCGCTGCGGGCGGTGACCACGATGATCGGCACGTTGCTCGACGCCCGGAGCTCCTGGCACACGACGCGCCCTTCGAGATCGGGCAGGCCGAGATCGAGCAGCACCAGATCGACGGGCTCCGCAGCGAGCGCCGCAGCACCCGTCGATGCGAGCTCGACCTCGAACCCTTCACGCCGCAGCCCTTCGAGCAGTGGTTCGGAGATCGTGGGATCGTCCTCGACGAGCAGCAGGCGCACGACGACAGGTTCGCGCACCTGCACGTGCGGTCCGGGATCGCTTACCCAACGTTTGCCTTGGTCTTGCCCCCTGCTGGAGCGCGTGTGCGTACGGTCGTTCACATGACTTCGACACCTCCCCCACTCCCGCCGGGCGCCCCGAACCCCACGCCGGACACTGACGAGTCGCACGACCCTGGTCACCGCGGCGGCCATCGCCGGCGTGCTGATCGCCGGCACGGCAGCCGTGGCCGCCAACATCGGCATCCTCAACGCTGCCGACGACAGCGCGCTCGGCGAACTGGCCGCCACCGACGAGCTGCTCGCGCCGGCATCGACCCTCGACGCGACGACCATCACGACGATGGCGGTGACGGCGCCGTCGTCGACCGCTCCCGAGACGACGGTTCCGACCGGCACCGCCCAGCAGTACGACATCGAGGGGGCCGGCTCGGTCTGGGTCATGACGACCACGAGCGGCCTCGCGCTCGACCACGTGGTCGCCGTTCCCGGCTGGAGCCCGCTGCTCTCGCAGGGCGATCTTCGCTCACTGCGCGTCGACTTCACCAACGGTGATCGAACCATCGTGTTCACCGCGTCGCTCGGCGCCGACGGCAGCGTCGCGGTCGACGTGACCGAACCGAGCACCGTGATCGCCCAGGCACCGGCCACCGGAGCCACGCAGAGCCCGGTCGGCGCCTCACCGACGACCACAGCAGCGGCTACGACGACGTACGACGACGATCACGACGACGACGAGTACGACGACGACGAGTACGACGACGACGAGGACGAACACGAGTACGAGGGCGCCGACGACGATGACTGACTTCGATCCCCTCCACGGCCGGCAGCCACTGCCCCCACCCGCAGCGAGCCCGATGCCTCCCGCTCCACCCGCAACCCGGCACGGCGGCCACGGCGACGACATGTAGCGGGCGGATCGAGGATCGCCAGCGCCGGTCTCGGCGTCGCCACGATGTTCGGCCTCGTCGCCTCGATGGGCATCGCCAGTGCGGTCGCCGACGACGCGGTGTCCACGCCGGCAGCGACCAACCCGGCTGCGCCCACGCCGCTACCGACGCCCGCCACCTCGCCGACTCCCGCCACCGCCACCCCCGCGGCCACGCTGCCACCGACCTCCGAGGCGAGCCACGCCACCGGCGGCAACAGGCCTCGCTCCGGTGACGCTCACGGCTCGCCCCGAGGTCCGTGTGGTCACTCCGGCTGCCGCCCCGCAGCGGCTCCGGCCCCTGCTCCAGCGGCGACCACCCGTGGCAGTGGCTGAACACCGCGGCCGCGTGATGGCGAGCGAACTGCAGATCGTCACGATCGGCGACGACGCCGTGCCGGCCGCTTGCCACCTCGGAGATGCTCGTCGACCTGCTCGACCACCTCGAGGCCCGCTGGAGTCGGTTCGTTCCCGACAGCGACGTCTCACGGCTGAACCTCGCAGCTGGGCACCCGGTCCACGTCGATCCGTCGACGATCACGCTCGTCGCGACGATGATCGAGGCCTGGCGAGCGACCGAGCAGCGGTTCGATCCCACCACGCTGCCGGCGCTGATGGCAGCCGGGTACCGCGCAAGTATCGATGACCCGCGTCGCGTCACGATCCTGCCCGACGGCGCGCTCCGCTTCGACGACCGTGCCGTCGACCGACCCACACTCGACGACATCGAGATCGACCTCGATGCATGCACCATTCGCCTTCCGGTCGGTCTGACCATCGACGCCGGCGGAATCGGCAAGGGATTGGCAGCAGATCTCGCCGTCGACCTCGCGCTGCGATCGGGCGCAGATGGCGCACTGGTCAGCATCGGCGGCGACATCGCCGCATCGTCACGCATCGGCGACGCCGGATGGCGGGTCGCGATCGAGCATCCGGACACCGACCGCGAACCCGTCGGCACCATCGCGGTGACCGGCGGTGGCGTGGCGACGTCGAGCACCCGTTCGCGGCGCTGGCACCACGAGGGCGTCGAGCGTCATCACCTGATCGATCCGTGGACCGGCGCCGTGTCGAACACCGACTTGGCATCGGTCACGGTGGTCGCCCGATCGGGATGGCTCGCCGAAGCGCACGCGACCGCGGCGATCCTCGCCGGGAGCGAGTCGGTGATCGACCACCTCGACCGGCACGAGCTGACCGGAGTGGCCGTCACGACCGACGGTGACGTCCTCACCACCCCCGACGTGGCCGAACTCGCCGGTCCGGACACCTTCGCGCCTGGCCACATCCGCAGCAACGACAGGAGACCGATCATGAACCCACAGGTGTGGTGGTACCTCACTCGAGCGTCCGGCATCGTTGCCTGGTTGATGCTCACCGCCTCGGTGATCTGGGGAATCGTGTTGTCGACGAAGGCGTTCCCCGAGCACCGCCGACCTGCCTGGCTGCTCGACCTGCACCGGTGGCTCGGCGGCCTCGCCGTCACGTTCACCGCGATCCATCTCGGCGCGCTCGTCGCCGACAGCTACGTCCAGTTCGGCCTCGTCGACCTGACCGTGCCGTTCGCGTCGTCGTGGCAACCGGGCGCCGTCGCGCTGGGTGTGGTTGCCATGTGGCTGCTCCTCGCCGTCGAAGTCACCTCACTCGCCATGAAGCGGCTCCCCCGCCGGGTCTGGCGGTGGATCCATCTGTCGAGCTACGCCGTCTTCCTGCTCGTCAGCCTGCACGCCGCGTTCGCCGGGACCGACACCACGCACTGGCTGTACCAGGGCACCGCCGTCGCCTCGATCGTCGCCGTCGCCTGGGCCACCGTGTACCGGCTCACCCACCGCCGCAGGCCCCGAGCCACCGCCACCGATGAGCGAACCGCCCGGATACCGACAGTTCGCTCATCGCAGGCCGGCACGCACCACCCAGCGATGAGCGAACCGACCGGATAGCGGCTTTTCGCTCATCGCACGCGTGGACGAGCGGCTCGACGGCGCGTCGATCACACGAGCGCGAAGGTGACTCCACCGATGTCGAAGCGCTCACCCGATCTCCACCGGTCGACGGCCACCAGCGAGACCACGTCGAGGCCGTCGCCGCGGGGACCTGCCGGGGCGAAGTCGACGTCGCGATCCAGGCCGAGCTGCTCCCATCGGGAGCGCATCGCGTCGGGGTCGATCGCCGACACCACGACGCTGTCGATGGCCGACACGACGGCGTTCGCCAGCAGTTCGTCGGATCGGGCCTGCCAGTCGGGACCGCCCCATCGCCAGCTGCCGTTCGGGACGGGTTGATCGATCGACACGAGCGTCCCGCCGACGTCCGCCGGGTGGAGATGCCGACCCCGGATGTCGGGGAGGTCGCCGGCCCACACGACTCGTACGTCGTTGGCGGCGAGGTGGTCGAGGCGCTCGTCGAGATCGTCGACCTCGAAGATCGCCATGTAGCCGCCGGCCCCACCGCGCTTGTCGAGCAGGCGCTGCACCGTCGTACCCGGTCTGATCGGCGACAGCACCTCGATGAACTGGTCGCCGACGAGCAGCAGCGCATTGCGCAGGCCGAACTCGGCGACGCCCGGGTCGTGGAAGCAGACCTGCAGTCCCAGCGCCTCGCGAAGCTCGGCGACGACCGGGTCGAGGTCCGGGGCGATCATCGCCACTTGACGGAGTCGGATCACGAGGTACCCCCGAGGAATTCGATGATGGCCGGGAACGCCGACCGGTCCTGGATCATGAAGAGGTGTCCTCCTTCGAACACCTCCAGTCTCGCGCCGGGAATTCGGTCTGCGAGCAGTTCGGAGTTCTCCATCGGCGCGATGTCGTCGTAGCGGCCGGCACACACCAGCGTCGGCTGGGTGATCGACGCCAGATCGGCGAGCACGTCGTGGCCGGCGCGAGCAGCGAGCTGGCGCCGCAGTCCAGCGAGCTGGTCGGCGTCCGGCGTGGCTGTCGCCGCCGCCACCATCAGGTCGTAGTACGCGCCGAGGCCCGGAATCGGCTCGGCCGCATCCGGGTCCCACCGGCGATCGGTCAGCCGCATCCGTGCGGAGAACGCCTCGTCCGGGTCGAGACGGCCCAGTTCGTGCAGCGGGTACGACGGGGCGCTACCACCGGGCGACGTGCAGCACAGCACGAGCCGATCGATGACATCGGGGTGACGCACCGCCAGGTTCAACGCCACCATCCCGCCGAAGCTGGTGCCGAGCACGTGACAGCTCGCCCACCCCATCGAGTGGATCAGCGCGGCGGCATCGTCCGCGTAGTCGGCCATCGTGTAGTCGCTCGCCGGCTTCGACGTCTGCCCGAGACCTCGCTGGTCGTAGTGCAGCGTCTCGAACGCCTTGTTGACGGGGTTCGGCGCCGCCGGAGAGCGCCGCAGGTCGTTGCCGGTCCCGCTGATGTTCAGGAGTGGCGGCCCCGCACCGTGGAGCTCGAAGTAGACGTCGATCCCGTTGACCGCAGCGAAGGGCATTCCCCGTCTCTAGCCGATGCGGACCCCGGATCTACGCTTCGGCCATGCCGCTGCACCATGTCGCCTACGCCACGCGGGACGTCGACGCGACGACCCACTTCTACGAGGACCTGATGGGCTTCCCGCTGGTCCACACCGAGGTGCAGGCGATGGGCGAGAGTTGGCTGCGGCACGTGTTCTACGACATCGGCCCCAACGAGCGCGGCGAGGCCGAGTGCATCGCGTTCTTCCAGTTCCACCAGGTCGGCGAGCAGCCCGAGTGGACCAGCGACGTGTCCGACGGCGTCGGTCTGCCGTTCTGGGTGAACCACTGTGCGTTCCGGGCGACCGCCGAACAGCAGGAGGCCGTCCGCGCCCGCATGAGCGCCGAGGGCATCGAACCGGCGATGGAGCAGGACCACGGCTGGTGCCACTCGCTGTACTACCTCGATCCGAACGGCATCATGGTCGAGCTGTGTCGTGACACTCCGGGGTTCGAGCCGAATCCGGCCGAAGCCCACCGGCTCCTGGGCGTCGATCCGCTGGTCGAGACGTCCCGAGAGGCGTCGACGTCCGGCCGGCCAGCGGCAGCGGAGGCCTGAGGTGCCACGCCTCGCCCAGGTCCCCAAGGACGACGCCCACCCGTTCGCCCAGGTCATCTACTGGATGATCTTCGGCGACCGCGATCCGGTCGCCGAACCCGGCACCGCATCGGGCACACCCGGCAACTGGTGGACCGTGTTCGCTCTCGTGCCGGATGCGTTCGACCACACGACGGCCGGATTCCAGTTCTACCGCGACCCTGGCCGCCACATCAGCGCGCAGCTGCGCGAGCTGGGCCAGACCCGCGCCGGGTTCGCCGTCGGGAGCCGGTTCGTCTTCAGCCAGCACTGCAAGGCGATGCGTGACGTCGGCTTCACCGACGACCAGGTGGCGGCGATCCCGGCCTGGTCGGTGGCCGACTGCTGGAGCCCGGCCGAGCGGGCGGTGCTCGCGTACACCGACTGCCTCGTGCTGCAGCACGGCCGGGTTCCCGACGCACTGTTCGCCGAGCTGCAGCGACACCTCTCCGACGAAGCGATCCTCGAGTTCACCTACATCACCTGCACCTACGCGATGCACGCCACGATGACCAAGGCGCTACGACTCGAGTACGACGACGTCGACGATCCGGTGGTCGAGGTGGCCGACCCGTCGGGCAACTTCGCCGGCCTCGACGTGATGGCGGTCGTCGATGACGTCGACGGCGGCTGAGTCGGCCTCGATGCTCGCGTGCCTGGGCGATCTCGTCGAGGACGTCGTCGTGCGGCTCGCCGGACCGGTCAACGTCGCGTCCGACACCCACTCGCAGATCTCGCGACGGCGTGGCGGCAGCGCCGCGAACGTCGCGGCCCGGGCGGCCACGCTCGGACACGCTGCTCGTTTCCTCGGCCAGGTGGGCACCGATGCGATCGGTGCGGCGCTGCTCGCGGAACTCACCGGCGAGGGCGTCGACACCACGATGGTGCGGCGGGGAGGCTCGACCGGCACGATCGTCGCGCTCGTCGATCACCACGGTGAGCGCACGATGCTGACCGATCGACGTGCCTGCCTCGACCTCGACGATCCGGATCCATCGTGGCTCGACGGCGTCGACGTGTTGCACGTGCCCTTCTACTCGCTGGCCAGCGGTCCGATCGCGGCGACGGCGGCGACGGTGATCGCGTGGGCGAACGAGCGAGGCGTCGCTGTCTCGATCGACCTGTCGTCGACGGCGGTGCTGATCGAGGTCGGGGTCGACGAGGTGCTGCGACGACTGGAGCATTCGGCTCCGACCGTCGTGCTCGCCAACGCTGACGAGGCGCACGTACTGGGCATCGACGGCCCGGTCGTCGGTGCGCTCACGGTGATCAAGCGTGGGCCGTCGCCTGCGCTGATCCATCGTCCCGACGGCTCCCCGATCGAGGTCGATGCGATCGCCGTGCCGGACGTCAACGACACCACGGGCGCCGGCGACGCGTTCGCCGCTGGATTCCTCACAGCGCCCGACTGGGCGGGCGATCCGGCGACGGCCTGTGAGTCAGGGCATCGCGCGGCGCCGGCTCTGCTGCGCCAGCGCCGCTGAGGCGTTCAGAACCCGAGCAGACCGGTCAGGTCGACGACGTCACCGTCGGACGGCAACTCGACGTCCAGCGGTTCGTCGCTCGTCGTCATGTCGAGCTGCATCCCGATCGTCTGGCCGGCGATCTCGGTGCCGAACGACACGCGACGGAGCTGGTTGTCGGCGGTGATCCAGACGTCGTAGGTGATCGTGTCGGGCAGCTCGATGTCATCGATCGCCGGGTCGAGTTCGGCCTGGGGAACGGCCGCGAGGGCTGCAGCGACGTCGACGCTGACCTCGTAGTGCCTGACCTCGACGCCGTCGATGGTGTCGACGCCGACCTCGACGGCGTTCTCGGTGTCGAGCAGCGAGCGGGCGATGTCGCTCGGGTCGAGGGCGAACTCGTCCTGCAGGTCGTCGAGCGGTTGGCCGCTCTGCTCGGCGAGGGCGCTGAGGTCGATCGAGACCCAGCCGGCACTGTCGGGGAGGAACCCACCGAGTGCAGACGCGTCGAGATAGAGGACCCCGGTGGAGCCGTCGACGAGCACGGCCATCTCACCACCGCCGAACGGGATCGGCGTGTCGCCGAGTGCCAGCAGCGAGCGACAGGTCGGTGGTGACCGACACGAGCTGCGACTCGTTGTCGACCGCGCCGGACACCGCGATGTCGGCGAGATCGGACGCGGAGATCGTGAGATCGAACTCGACCGTCCGCGCCGCGATGGTGTTCTCCGCGGCCGCGATCAACGAATACGGCTCGGCGACGTCGGCGCCGTCGTCGGATCTGCTGCCGGCGAACGCCACCAACGCGACGAGACCGAGCGCCACGACGGCACCGGCGGTCGCCACGAGGGCGAACGCGCGGCGACGGCCGCGCGGTGACGGCGCGGCCACGGGCACGAGTTCTGTCTCGGGAAGCGCTGATGCGGGTGATCCCGTCACCGGGGGGCCGGTCGGAGGCGCGAACGTCGAGTTCATGACTCGAGGGTACGGCGTCGAGGTCGCACGGTCACGTCAGGGTCACGTCACGGCGTGTCAAGAGTTCGTGCGGTTCTGCAGCCGGAACTACGGTCGCGGCGTGACCGTTCAGCATGTCGACGTCCTCGTGATCGGCGCCGGTATCTCCGGCATCGGTGCCGCGTATCACCTGCAGGTCGAGTCCCCGAACCGGACCTATCTGATCCTCGAGGGACGACCCGACATCGGCGGCACCTGGGATCTGTTCCGCTATCCGGGCGTCCGGTCGGACAGCGACATGCACACGCTCGGCTTCGAGTTCAAGCCCTGGAACGCGGAGAAGTCGATCGCCGACGGCCCGTCGATCATGGCCTACCTGCGCGAGACGATCGCCGAGTTCGGCATCGACCGCCACATCCGCTTCGGTCACCTGGTGCGCAGGGCCGAGTGGTCCAGCGAGACCGCGACGTGGACCGTCGAGGCCGACCTGGCCGACGGTGGATCGGCGACGTACTCGTGCAACTTCTTGTCGATGTGTTCGGGCTACTACTCCTACAAGGAGGGCTACACGCCGGAGTTCGCCGGCCGCGACCGCTTCGAGGGTCAGATCGTGCATCCACAACAGTGGCCGGAGGACCTCGACGCCGCCGGCAAGCGTGTCGTGGTCATCGGGTCCGGCGCGACCGCCATGACGCTCGTGCCGGCGATGGCATCGACCGCCGCGCACGTCACGATGCTGCAGCGCTCGCCGACCTACGTCGCGGCGGGACCGGACGTCGACGTGATCGCGAACGGGTTGCGCAAGGTGCTGCCCGACACGCTGGCGTACGGGATCACCCGGAAGAAGAACACCGCACTGCAGCAGGTGATGTACAAGCGAATGCGCAAGAACCCCGGCAAGGCCAAGGAGTACCTCGTCAAGCGGGTCCGCAAGGCGCTCGGTCCCGACTACGACGTCGAGACCCACTTCACGCCCACCTACGATCCGTGGGACCAGCGGCTGTGTCTCGTTCCCAACGGCGATCTGTTCGACGCCATCAACAATGGATCGGCATCGGTGGTCACCGACCACATCGACACCTTCACGGAGACCGGCATCGCCCTCGAGTCCGGCGAGCATCTCGACGCGGACATCATCGTCACCGCGACCGGACTCAAGATGGTGACGCTCGGCGAGGTCGACTTCGTCGTCGACGGCGAGCCGGTCGACTTCTCCCAGACGGTCGCCTACAAGGGCTTCGCCTACTCCGACGTGCCGAATCTGGCGTCGACGTTCGGCTACGTGAATGCATCGTGGACGCTGCGCGCCGACCTGATCGCCCGGTACGTGTGCCGGTTGCTGAACCACATGGACGACACGGGCACCGAGATCTGCACTCCTCGCCTGCGAGCCTCCGACGCGACGATGCAGCTCCATCCGCTGCTCGACCACCTGACGTCCGGGTACGTCCGACGAGCGGCCGATCGTTACCCGAAGCAGGGCGATCGAGAGCCGTGGATCAACCCGCAGGACTACGCCAAGGACAAGAAGATGTTCCGCAAGGCCCCCGTCGACGACGGCGTCATGATCTTCGAATCACGCCAGGGGTCAGACCCCAGGCGTGATCGCACACCTCTCGCCCGTCCCACCGATTCGCCGATCACGTCTGGGGTCTGACCCCAGGCGTGATCGTCACCAGTCGGTCGGGCGGTAGTCCTTGAGGAACTGGCCCCACACGTGGTGCCCTGAGTTGATGCCGTCGATGATCGGATCGACGATGCGGGCGGCGCCGTCGACGATGTCGAGCGGCGGATGGAAACGGTGTTCGGCCTGCTTCTGTTCGGCGATCGCTGCCGGGTCCTCGTCGCTCACCCAGCCCGTGTCGACGCTGTTCATGTGGATGCCCGAGGCGTGATAGTCCGTCGCCGACGTGCGCGTCATCATGTTGAGCGCCGCCTTGGCCATGTTGGTGTGCGGGTGCCGGGTGGTCTTGCACAGCCGGTAGAACTGCCCCTCGACCGCCGACACGTTGACGACGTGCTTGTGCCGGCCCGGTGTCGACTCCATCAGCGGCTTCAACCGGGCGTTCAGCACGAACGGCGCCACGGCGTTGACCAGCTGCGTCTCGAGCAGTTCGACCGACGACACCTCGTGGAGTAGGAGACGCCACGAGTTCCGCTCGCGGAGGTCGACCTGCTGGAGGTCCTGGTCGAGTCGACCCTCGGGGAACAGCGCATCCTGGGCCTCGAGTTCGTCGGGGAGCAGCGGTGTCTGCGACAACGCCGCCGCACGGGTGAGTCCCGGCAACGGTGCGGCCTCGATCACCGCCACGTCGCCTCCCCCGGGTTCGCCGCCGGGATCGCTTCCGGGAAGCAGGTGGTACCCACGAAGGCCCTCGTACGCGCCGACGAGTTGCAGCACCTCGGGCGCCAAGGTGTCGAGCGCTGCCTCCTCGCCGTCCATCATGTGGCGGTAGAAGTCGGGTGGCCGCCGCACGGTCTGGCAGGCGTTGTTGACGATGAAGTCGAGCCGATCCCGGGTCTCGAGAACGTGGTGGGCGAAAGCCTCGACGCTCGGCGTGTGGCGCAGGTCGAGGCCGAACACCTCGAGGCGATCACCCCACTCCGCGAAGTCGGGCTCGGCGGCGTAGCGCGCTGCGGCGTCGCGGGGAAAGCGCGTGACGACGATCAACGACGCGCCGCAGCGCAGCAGCTTGATCCCGGCCTGGTAGCCGATCTTGACGCGCCCGCCGGTCAGCAGCGCAACGGTCCCCGACAGGTCGGCGAGTTCGCCGCGCTTGGCGAAGTTGAACTCGGCGCATGCCGGGCAGAGCTGGTCGTAGAAGTGATGGATCTCGCGGTACTTGACCTTGCACACGTAGCAGTGCTGGTCCTCGACGGTCTCCCGGAACGACGGATCGTCGACGTCGCGCTGCTCGAACGCGTCGGGTGGAATCACGTTCGGGGTGGTGAAGACGGGCTGCTCGCGCAGCGTCCGGATTCCTGTTCCGGCGAGCACGTCCTCGTCCCGGCGCACCCGCTGCGATCGACGCTGCCGCTTCAGCGCCTTCGTTCGGATCCGTCGCTCTTCGGGATCGGGGCAGAACACGTCGCCGGCCGCATTGAGCAGATCCTGCTTCTCCTGTGGCGACAGGGCCACGAGCAGCTCGCGATCCGCGCCGATCCGGCGGAGGAACTCCGTGGCACTCAGCAGGTCGGCCCGAAGACGTTCGCGCTCAACGCTGGTGCGGTCAGCGTCCAAGGAGTTCTCCGGGCATCTGATCGCCGAAGTTGATGCCGAGGTCGCGGGCCGTGCGCATCGTGTCACCGTCGAGCGGCACCAACTTGAGCCGACGGGTTGCCTCCTCGAGCGGGACGTACACGACCTCGGGCGGCTGCAGGCCGACCATGATCCCGTCCTGACCCTCCTCGAGCGCCCGGACCGCCGCAGCTCCGAATCGAAGTCCGAGCAGTCGGTCGAGCGCCGTCGGCGACCCACCACGCAGGAGGTGGCCGAGCACGACGGTGCGCGTCTCCTTGCCGGTGAGCTCCGCGATCTGCGCGGCGACCTTTCCGCCGATCCCGCCGAGCTGCACGGCCTGACCGACGGCCTGGCCGATGATCGAGACGTCGCCGTCGACCGGCTTGGCGCCTTCGGCGACGACCACGATCGTGAACCTCGCTCCGTGGCGGTCGCGCTGCAGGATCGTCTCGGCCACCGGTGCCAGCTGATAGGGGATCTCCGGGATCAGGATGCAGTGCGCGCCGCCGGCCATGCCGGCGTGAAGTGCGATCCAACCGGCGTCGCGCCCCATCACCTCGACCACCATGACACGCCCGTGCGACGTGGCCGTCGTGAACAGCCGGTCGATGCACTCGGCCGCGAAGTCGACCGCCGTGTCGAAGCCGAACGTGGCCGTGGTCTTGTCGAGGTCGTTGTCGATCGTCTTCGGCACACCGATCACGCGGAGGCCGTGCTGATGGATGTGGTTGCCGATGCGCAGCGAGCCGTCGCCACCCACCGTGATCAGCGCGTCGATGCCCTGGTCCTCGAACCGCTGGACGAGTTCGACGGTGCGGTCGACCTCGGTCCAGGTGCCGTCGTCCTGCAGCACGGGGTACGACGTCGGATTGCCCCGATTGGTCGATCCCAGGATGGTGCCGCCGAGATGGGAGATCCCACGCACCGCCTGACGGTCGAGTTCGATCAACCCGCCGTCGGGATACTCCTCCGGATGCATGATCCCGTTGAAGCCGTCGCGGATCCCGACGACCTCCCATCCGCGATTTCGCGCCGCAACCGTTGCCGAGCGGATGACGGCATTGAGGCCGGGCGCGTCGCCGCCGCCGGTGCTGATTGCGATCTTCGAGACAGTTGACACGCACGACAGGGTACGCCGCTCTCCCACCGCGTTCGACCGACCGACCCCAACGTCATGCACCGTTCACCTTCGGCGACACGACACCGGTGTGGTTGCATGCGCTGATGGACGCCACCACCACCCCTGAACCGACCATCGATCTCGCCGGCCAGGTCGCCCTGGTCACCGGTGCATCGTCGGGGCTGGGACGACGGTTTGCCGTCGTGCTCGCCGCGAACGGTGCGCGGGTCGTGGCCGCGGGACGCCGGATGGAGCGGCTCGCAGACGTGACCCAGGAGATCACCGACGCCGGCGGCACCTGCATGCCGCTGCAGCTCGACGTCACCGATGCGGGCGCGCTGGCGGACGCTGTGGCGACGATCGAACGGCACCTCGATCCCGTCCAGATCCTCGTCAACAACGCCGGCATCCCCGACGCGCAGTACGCGACCAAGATGCCGCTGGAGCTGATCGATCAGGTCCTCGACACGAACCTGCGCGCACCGTACGTCCTGTCGTGTGAGGTGGCGCGGCGACTGATCGAGCTGAAGCTTCCCGGCCGGATCGTCAACATCTCCTCCGTCGGTGGCTTCCACTATTCCGGCGGCGGGGCCGCGCTGTACTCGATCACCAAGGCCGGCGTGAACCGGCTCACCGAGACGCTCGCCGTCGAGTGGTCGAGGTTCGGCATCAACGTCAACGCCATCGCACCCGGGCTGTTCGCCTCGGAGATGTCCGACGGCATGATCGAACGAATGGGCGATCTCACGCGGGTGTTCCCCCGCAAGCGGATCGGGCAGCCCGAGAACCTCGACAGCACCTTGCTGTATCTCGTGTCGCCCGCCTCGGAGATGGTCACCGGCACGATCATCAAGGTCGACGACGGCCAGGGCGGCCGCTGACGGTCCGGGCGGGGACGGGGCCGGGGAGGACCGTCAGGCGTTGGGGGTGACGAGCGCCTTGTCGCCGGTGGCCATGCGGGCGTACCGCTCGACCTGGTCGGGATCGACGGCGTCGACCAACGACAGGCGGGTGCCGTAGGTGCTCGCAAAGGTCGTCGTGATCTCGTCGGCGACACGCTGACGCAGCCGGTCGGCAGCCTCCTGGCCGATCTTGATCAGGAACGGTGTGAGCAGCCAGCCGCCCAGACCCCACGACATACCGAAGTCGCGCCGCAGCGTGGTCGGCCCCCGATCGAGCCCGCCATAGATGTACACCTGCTTGTGCGTGTCGGATCCGTACCGGCTGAACTCGCCGGCCTGTTCACCGGCCACCTTCTCCATCCGCGACAGCAGGATGCTTGCGAGGTCGCCACCACCGATCGCATCGAAGGCGATCGTCGCGCCGGTCGCGCGGAGGGCGTCGGTGAGGTCGTCGATGAAGCTCTCGGCGCTCGAGTCGACGACGTGGTCGGCCCCGAGTGATCGCAGGAGTTCGACGTGTTCGGGCTTGCGGACGATGTTGACCAGCCCGACACCGTCGTCGATGCAGATCCGGTGCAACATGAGCCCGAGGTTGGAGGCTCCGACCGTGTGGACCAGTGCCGTGTGGCCCTCGGAGCGCATCGTCTCGACCATGCCGAGCGCGGTGAGCGGGTTCACGAACGCCGCAGCAGCGTCCGCCGGGTCGGTGCCGTCGGCCATCGGAAGGCACTGGCTGACGTGCAGGGTGCGGTACTGGGCGTAGGCATTGCCCGACAGGAACCCGACGGTCTTGCCGAGCAGCGCTTGCGCTGCGGGTGATCCGCCGGCGGCGACCACCACGCCGCCGCCTTCGTTTCCGACCGGCATCGGCTTGCCCAGACGGGCTCGTTGCGCGGCGACGGCGGTCTCGGTCACGGGGACGGCCACGGCATCGTGGATGCCGTCTCCGGCGGGCAGGCCCGCGCTGGGGTCGCCGCCCGCGAACATCATGCCGAGGTCGGACGGATTGATCGGCGCAGCGTCGACCCGCACGACGACCTGGTCGTCGGTCGGATCGGTGACGTCGGCACTACGGATGGCGAGCGTGACGACGCCATCGTCGGTCAGCGTCGATCGCAATTCGAGGGCGGTGGCGGGATAGGCGGACGGCATGGGACCACTCAACCACATCGCGGCGGCCGACCGCGACGTGGAATCACCGACGCTCGGTGGGTACGGTCACGGGCGAGCGTCTTCTCAGCTCGACGACTGCGATGCCCGGCAAACGACCCATCCCCATTCCCACTTCCCGACGCAAGGTCGCCCAGGGAGCGTTGCTGCTCGCGCTCTCGGTGCTGCAGGACGAACGGGTACGCGAGCAGGTCCGCAAGGCGCCAGTGGCCGCTCGGGAGTGGGCCGCCAATCGGCGAGCCGCCGATGACGCAGATCGCCTCGAGCCCTCGTCGCTCGAACGCCTCGATCCCACTCGGCGATTCGGTCATCGCGGGCTCGAACGGCGCGTGACCGCGTTGGAACGCAACGCACGCGTGGTGTTTCCTGATCCGAACGATGCCGACGGTGCAGTGATCCTGCGAGCGATCGACGAACTCCGGCGAGCCACCGCCATCTCGGCCACGATGCCGTTGAACGACCGGCGCCGAGCACGCGCGCGCATCACCACCGAGCTCTCCCGGCTCGAACAGGCACTCGTCGACGCCGTCCTGCCGCCCACCACGACCTGACCACCGCGACGGGCGCCCCCACCGCGCCGGCCTCGCACCCGTCTCCGATGAGCGAAAAGCCGCTATCCGGGCGCTTCGCTCATCGCAGCGGCCGACACCAATCCCGCGATGAGCGAAAAGCCGCTATCCGGGCGCTTCGCTCATCGCAAGCGGTGGTGCTGACGTTCAGAAGCGGCGGTCGTTGGACTTCTGCTTCGGCGGCGCCTTGAACGGTGCCTCGATCAGTGCGTCGAACTGCTGATCGTCGGGCTGCTTCGGATCGTTCAGGTTCTGCAGGTACTTCTTGATCGCGGCGCGCGCCGGCGGAACGTGAGCACCCTTCAGCCCGACCGAACGGGCCATGGCGTCCTTGGCCTTGGCGACGCGCTCCTTGCGGGTCGCCTTCTCCTCGTCGGAGTGGGTCTTCTGCACCTTGTTCGAGCGTGCTTCCTCAGCTGCCTTGCGGTCGGCTTCGGCTTGCTGGAGGGGCGTGAGTTTGGCCTGGGCCATGGGTCGAATTCCTTCTGATCGGTTGGGACCGAGAGGGTACCGTCCATCTCCGCTCACCCGCCGATACGACGACTCCTGCCAGCGAGGACCGCCACCAGCCTCGTGGCGGTCGCCGCATGCGGGTCCGACTCCGACGGGTCCGTCGACACCACGTCCGCAGCGGCGCTGCCACAGTCGATCGCGACTCCCATCTCGAATCGGGCACACTACGGTCATGAACGACCAGACCCCGCCCTTCGATCCGCCCGATCCGGCACTGCGGGCGGGAATCGAACCTCACGAACGGGTGATCTCGGACCCCGGTGCGCCCGTGATCATCGGCGTGTCGTTCGATCGCCAGGTCCTCGCCCAGCAGTATCTGCTGGCGATGGGTGGCTTGAAGGAATCCGGAGCGCTCGACCTCCAGGACGCCGTCGTGGTCACCAAGACCCTCGACGGTTCGGTGAAGGTCGTCGAGACGATCGATCCCACACCCGGACGAGCGGCGCTCGGCGGCGCAATGTGGACGAGCCTGCTCGGTCTGGTGCTCGGCGGCCCGGTCGGCTGGATCGCCGGTCTCGGTATCGGCGCCGCATCGGGAGCGGTCACGGCACGAATCGTCGATCTGGGCATCCCCGACGAGTGGGTGGCCTGGTTCCGTGATGCGGTCGAGCCGGGAACGTCCACGGTCGTCATCCTCGCCGAGCACGTCTACGTCCCGGCCCTGGCGGCGGAGGCACGCCGATTCGCCGGCGCGGAGCTGCTCTACACCTCGATGCCCGATCACGCCTACGAACAACTCCGCGCCGCCCTCGAATCCTGACGAGCGAACCGCGCCGCGGGCAACGCCGCCACCGATGAGCGAATTGTCGCCATTCGGGCGCTTCGCTCATGGCAACGCGGGTGGGACCGCAGCGTCAGGCGGCTGCGGCGGTGCGACGGACGGCGCCGTCGAGCACGAAGCGAGAGAGCTTCGGACAGGTGTCGAGCAGGGTGGCGAACTCCGCGCGGTTCAGTACGTAGACGCTCGAGTCGACGGTGGCGGTCACCGACGCCGTGCGCGGCTTGAGGGTCAGCAGCGCGAGCTCACCGATCACGGCGCCGGGGCCGACCGAGATCGAGTGATCGCCGAGGTCGACACCGAACTCCCCGTCGATGACGACGAAGCACTCGCGTCCGAACTGATCGAGGTGCATGATCTCCTCGCCGGCACCGATGTGGAGCGTGGTGGCGAGCCGATCGAGCTGCTCGAGTTCACTGACGGGAACCGTCACCGCCAGTTCGCTGGCGAGCAGTGAGGGATGGAGGGTGTGCTTGCGAGTGAACATGTCGTTCCTGGTTCTGTGCAGTGCGACTTCGGGGGGCGAAGTCGTCGGGGGATGATCGAGCCATCGGGGACGGCACGTGGTGCAACATGATCATCGGCTCGTCATTCCCATCACCCACATAGATCATCGAGATACTTCCAATCTCCTACGAAGATGCATCGGTTCGGGTGCGTCAGACCGCGGACGCGGCGACGTGTCAGGATGTGGCGTCATGGGGGACGTCTTCGTCGTGCCGGGGCCCGGCCAGTGGCAGTTGGATCGGTCGCACTACACCGGGGGCGTCACGCCGATCAGCCAGTGGCTGATGATCGACGGCATGGAGCACGGCTTCCGACGCATCTTCGCCGAGCTCGGTGTGCCCGCCGACACGATCGAGGCTCGGTTCGTGAACGGGTTCTACTACACCCGGCTCCGGCCGCTGATCGGCGCTGACAAGCCGCCTCGCAAGGCGCCGCCCACCGCTCTGCTCTGGCTAGCCGCACGACTGCATCCGGAGTTCCGCAAGCGAGCGAAGACGGCCGCCAACTCACTCGCGACGTCGCCGTCGAACGCGGTCGTCGATCGCTGGCATGGCGAGATCCGGCCATCGCTGCGCGCGACCAACCTGCGCCTGCAGGACGTCGATCCGTCCACGCTCACCGACGACGAGCTCCGCCAGCACGTGGGCGAACTGTTGGATCAACTCCACGACAACTACGAGCTGCACTTCTGGCTCCACGGTCACGACCTCGGTCCGATCGCGCGGTACCTCTACGAATGCAATGGTTGGGGCATCGATCCCGCGACGGCCGTCGATGCGCTCGCCGGTGCATCGCCCTCGACGGTGGGTCCTCGAGAGCGGCTCCATCGGCTCCGACTGATGGTCGACGCGTCCGACAGGCCGGTCACCTCGCTCGACGACGTTCGCGCCGTGTCCGACGAGGCCGCCTCGCTCCTCGACGAGCACCTGCTCGAGCACGGCCACGTGCTCGCCACCGGCTACGACATCACCGCCTCGACACTCGGGGAGTTGCCCGAGGTGGTCCTGCAGACGATCCGGACGGCCAGCCCGGCGCCCGTCTACGACGCCGAGGCGACAGCGGCACGGCTTCGGGACCAGGTACCGACCGAGCACCGCGAGGAGTTCGATCACGCGCTGGCCGACGCGCGCAACGTCATGGACATGCGTGACGACCAGGGGCCGATGACCATCGAATGGCCCGCCGGCCTCCTGCGCCGTGCGCTCCTCGAGGCGGGATCGCGATTGGGCGTCGGCGACCATGTGTTCGAACTCACCCCCGACGAGGCCCGAGGCCTGTTCGGCGAGACCACGCCGACGGCCGACGAGTTGCAGGAGCGGGCGGCCACGCGCCTCGCAGATGCGATGCTCGATCCCCCGCTGACACTCGGCGATCCCGAGGCGCAGCCGCCGCTCGAGGCACTGCCCACCGCGCTCGCCACGACCGTCGCGATGGTGCAGTTCTCGCTGAAGTACACCGGCCTGGCCGGCGACCGCACCGATCCTCCGCTCAGCGGCACCGGCGTCGGCGCGGCCAGCTACACCGGGAGGGCGGTCGTCGCGGACTCGGCCGACGACGCGATGGAGCGACTCGCCCCGGGCGACGTGCTGGTCGTTCGGGCAACGTCGCCCGCGTTCAATCTCGTGCTGAGCATCGCAGGTGCCGTGGTCACCGTCGACGGCGGCGCCATGTCGCATGCGGCCGTGCTCGCTCGTGAACTCGGCATTCCGGCGGTCATCGGCGCGTCGGGTGCGCTGTCGATCCCGGACGGCGCGATGATCGAGGTCGATCCGGTCGCCGGCGCGGTCCGAGTGATCGACTGAACGACCAAGCGACCGGTCGCGTGATGACCCGCACTCAGCGGTGCGTCAGTCGGAGGCGAACCAGTTGGCGTGGAAACCGACCGGCACGCGAGCCTGCATCTGGATCCGAGCGACCGGACCCGCGGCGACGTCACGGGCGTCGATGATCGCCAGCTCGGACGCCTCGGTCTCGCCATCGGTGACGAACGTCATCAGCCACCCGTCGTTCTCGGCTGTCCCGTCCGGATCGGCCGCGAAGATGTGCTCGCCACTGACCTGGGTCGGGCCGTAGGTGTACTGCGCCGAACTCCCGCGCTCGTAGTCGTATTGCATCACGCCGTTGAAGTCGAAGTTGGTCGCCCAACCGCGAGCGGTGCTGTCGTAGCCGAAGCGATTGCGCTGGCCGAGCATCGCATCGTTGATCCGCGGGAACTCACCGGGCACGTCATCGGTCTGCTCGTCGGCGACCGACCCCGTGCGGAGGTCGAGTTCCCAACGCCACGGCATCGGCTCGCGAGCGCCACCTGGTTCGGCCCCGAACGCGTCGGGCATGTCCTCCATCCGCGGCGCCCGGATCTCGATCGTGTCGCCGTCGTCCCACGCGTTCGAGAAGTGGACCACGTAGCAGTTGTCGATCTCGAACCAGCGCATGTCCGACGAGGTGCCGCGGCGCGGCATGATCCCGATGCGGGTGCCGTTGTCCGGCCGCCAGCGCAGCATCGGTTCGCCCGTCGACAACGCGTCAAGGTTGAACACCGCGGGAGCATCGAAGAACACGGCGTATCGCTCGGTGATCGCGAAGTCGTGCATCATCACGCCGGCGGGCAGGTCGATGTCGGCGCTGTGGACGAGTTGGCCCGATGCGTCGACCTCGTGGTAGCGCAGGTACGGCGCCATCGGGCTGTAGCCGAAGAAGATCATCTCGCCGCTGATCGGATCGACCTTGGGATGCGCGGTAAACGGCCCGTCCAGGCGACCGCCGAAGTCGAACTCGCCGAGCGTGCGCAGATCCCGGTCGAACTCGGTCGGGAGCGAGGCCTCCAACATGCTGAAGTAACGGCCGGCGTGACGGACCGTCGCAGTGTTGGCGGTGTTCTTCATCATGCCGCCCTCCTGCATCACGTCGTCGTCGGGGAAGGAGAAGTTGGTCATGCCGCCGTAGCAGGCGCGCCCGCGGGCGCGCTCGGCGAGCAGCCCCTTCGACTCGATCCACCGGTTCCGATAACGGGCCGCACCGTCTTCGAGGTAGACAGCGTGCAGCATGCCGTCACCATCGAACGGGTGATACGTGCCCATCGGGGCGAACTGCTGGTTCGGTCCCGTGCGCACGAACATCCCGTTGAGCGCGGCGGGGATCTCTCCGACGACCTTCAGCTCGGCGTCGTCTCGCTCCTCGAACACCGGAGCGAACACCCCCTGCAGGTACGGCGAGTTCCACGTGTCGGCTTCAGTGATGGTCATGCCCCACCCGCGACCGTCGAGTCGATCCAGTTGCCGTGGAACCCGAACGGGATGCGTGGCAGCTCGACCGATGCGACCGGCGTCTGGTCCATCGTCGCGGCGTCGAGCACGATGAACGTGCTCGAGTCGGTCTCGGCCTCGTAGACGAACGTCATCAGGTAGCCGTCGTCCTCGGCGGTACCGCCATCGGCGGGGACGAACACCGGCTCACCCGACAGGCGGCCGCGTCCGAGCACGTGCTCGACGCGCTCACCGGTGTCGCGGTCGTACTTGATGATCGCGCCGGTCTGGTTCGCCGGGTCGGTGTAGTCCGGGTTGTCGGGGATGGCCATCATGTAGCCGAAGCGGTGCTTCAGCCCGACGACCGAGTCGGCGACCCGAGGGAACTCGGCGGGGCGGTCGTCGATCTGCTCTTCCTTCACCGTGCCGGTGGTGGTGTCGATCGTCCAGCGCCACAGCTCGGGCGGCGGGAAGTCCATCATCGAGTCGCGCCAGATGTGGTCGAGGCGAGCGACGTCGAGCACGATCGTGTCGCCGTCCTCGTAGGAGTTCATCGGGTGGAACACGTAGCCCGGTTCGATCTCGTACCACGTCACGTCGGCGTCGCTGCCGGTGCGGGGCATCACGCCGAGACGGGCCGGGTAGTCGTCGTCCCAGCAGATCGGCATCTCACCCCGCATCGCCCGGTCGAGATCGAACACCGCCGGGAGGTCCATGAAGACGACATTGTTGCGGGTGACGTTGAAGTCGTGCATCATCGTCGGCCCCCCGACGGTGATCTCCTCGGTCTGCACGAGCTGGCCGTCGGCCGACACCCGCAGGTACCGCAGATAGGGCTCGAACGCCGAGTAGCCGAACGCGAGCATCTCGCCCGTCACCGGGCAGACCTTGGGGTGTGCCGTGAACGACCCGGCGAGGGCGCCGCCGAAGTCGAGCGGACCGACGGTGTCGAGGTTGCCGTCGAGCACGTACGGGAAGTGGCCCTCTTCGAGCGCCAGGATCCGTCCGGCGTGGCCGAACACGTGGGTGTTCGCCTTCGACGACTTCATGTCCATCATCACCGCGGGGTCGAGGATGTCGACACTCGGGTCCTCGATGAACGGCGTGCGCACGTACCGGTTGCGGTACCACTCGGCCGAGCCGTCACGCAGGCGCACGCCGTGCACCATGCCGTCGCCGAAGAACGGGTGATCGCTCAGCCCGGTGAACGGGTTGGCGCCGTTGCGGACGTACCGACCGTCGAGTTCGGGCGGAATCGATCCGGTGACCTTCAGGTCGGTGAGCGTCAGCTCCTCGGTCACGGGCCTTCCGTTGCCCCGCAGGTGCATGGGTGTGGTGTCGTCGATCGTGGTCATCCCGTTTCCCCTCTTCGGATGGTGTGTGGAGCGAACGATACTCCACCGGTCGCCGCTGAAATGTACTCACGGTAAATATCGTCGGCCCGCCTCGGATCCGATCACCGCCGAGGCAGTAGCGTCGGGACATGACACAAACCGGACGATGCCTCTGCGGCAAGATCAGCTACGAACTCACCGGCGACGTGATCGCCACGGCGGTCTGCCACTGCGACCACTGCCAACGCCAGAGCGGCGGCGCGTTCTCGGTGAACCTCATCGCGATGGAGCATCAGCTCGCCGTCTCGGGTGACCTCAGCACGTTCGAGGACCGCGGCGAGAACGACGACGCCGTCTACGTGTATCGCAACTTCTGTGGCTCGTGCGGCTCGCCGATCTACTCCGCGATGATCGAGCCGGCCGGGCTCATCGCCGTGAAGGCCGGCACGCTCGACGACAAGTCCGGCGTCGCGCCGGGCATCGAAGCCTGGTGCGAGCACAAGCAGCCGTGGGTCGACTTGCCCGGCATGGCCGTGTCGATGGATCGCGAGTGATGCGTAGCGCCTACTTCGTGTAGCGACGAAGCTGGAACGCCGAGACACAGAGGAACAGTCCGAACACGATCAGGTAGAGGCCCGAGATCCACGCGACGACGGTCACGGTGGGCGCCGGCCACGAGACGACGACGATGCCGGCGACGACCGAGAGCAGGCCGCCGAGCGCTCCGAGCCAGCGCCGATCCGCTCCCCCGTCGGTGATCGATCCGATGACCTGGATGATGCCACCGATGATCCACACCACACCGAGCAACGCCGCGAGGACGGCGACGGTCTCGAACGGGTTGCGCAGCACGACGATGCCGACGATGATCCCGAGGAGCCCGACGAAGCCGGTCCAGCCAGGCGACGACGTGTCGTGGGCGAACGCCGAGACGAGACCGTAGATCCCGTACACCAGGATCTGCAGGCCGATGAGCACCGAGATCACCGTGAGCGTCTCCTGCGGCCAGGAGATCACCACGACCCCGAGTGCCAGCGTGATCAGACCCATCACGAAGACCGCCGGCCATTCGCGTGCAAGTCGCAGAGTTTCCAGCCCGCGACCGGATTCGATGGTATTGCTCATGTCCAGTGCCCCCTCGTCGAGTTTCGGGCGAAGCTAGCTCGTTCGATACATCGACGAGGTGGATGATGCGCCGGCGACCGTCAGCCGTTCTCGTGAGCTACTCGCAGGAGTTCGCGGATCGCGACGTCTTCGTCTCTGCGGAGGTGGTGCGCGAGGGTGATCTCGACCACCACCACCGGCACGAGGAACACGACCGCGGCAACGGCGTGCACCAACCATGCGGTCGCGAACGACATCGAGATCGAAGCAGTGAGGGCATGGATGACCTGGTGCTCGACCGCAACGGGCAGGGTCACGACGATGATCGTCAGGCCGAACCTGCCGCGCACCAGCGCGACCGACCGCACGAGCGCTGATCGCACGCCTCGGTCTTCGATCATCACCAGCGAACCGGCCAGGCACGTCAGGGTGAACGCGATCAGCCCGGGAACGAAACCGAGCACCGACAGGCTGCCGATGACCAGTGCCTGCGACAGGTCCACGCCGATCAGGCGCTTGTACGGAAGCGTTCGAATCGCCCGTCGCCAGCCGAGGTCCTCCTCGCCGAATTCGTGGCCGACGACGGTGTCGAGGAGACCGGCACACAGCGCTGAACCCAGCATCAGCAGGCTGATACCCAGATACGCACTCAGCGCAAGAGTTCGGTGGCCGATGGCTCCGCTCGCATGCTCGTGGATGAGACCGACAGCGAACGCCTCGAGTGCGGCCAACGGCGCGAACACGATCAGACCGATCAATGCCAGTGTCGCAGCCCGACGACGACACACACCCAACGCCGCACCGACGACCTCGCGAGGTGTGGAGCGATGCCCCTTGCCGTGCATAACCAGTCATCCTTGCCGTCAGGTTCGGCGCCATGCGAATGGCCGCAGTTCGTCCAGGACCACCTCCCGACCCAAATTCGTGAACAACTTCACCTCCCAGAGGTGAAGTTGTTCACGAGATCGAGTCAGCGGACGTCGGTCGGTCGCCGATGATGGTGGCGCGGGCCATCTTCCGAGGGCTCGGCCAGTAGTCGTGCACCGCGTAGTGCTGCGTCGCGCGGTTGTCCCACACCGCCACCGTTCCCGGACGCCAGCGGATCCGTACCTGGTACTCGGGGATCGACGCCTGACTCAGGAGGTAGTTCATGAGGTTGTTCGCCTCCATCGTGAAGTCGAGCCCCACGCGGATGCGGTCGTACCGTTGGAAGTTCACGAAATGCGTGGTGAAGCCCTGGTTGACGAACAGGATCGACTCTCCCGTCTCCGGATGCGTTCTCACCACCGGGTGTTCCGCCGGCGGGTTCTCGGCGACCAGTTCGGCTCGCCGCTCGGGCGTCATCGCGCCACCGAAGGAGTGTTCGATGCTGTGTTGGGCCCGCAGTTCGCCGATGCGCTCCTTGACCCTGTCGGGGAGACGCTCGTAGGCAAGGGCCATGTTGGCCCACATGGTGTCCCCACCCACCGGTGGGCACTCGTCACACTTGAGCACCGCCCCCATGGGCGGCTCGGCTCGGAACGTGGCATCGGTGTGCCACACGTTCTCGTAGGTGGAGCGCTCGGCCTGACGGTGGATCAACAGCAGTGTGGGGTGGTCCGGGTGCGAGGGCTGGATGGGATGCCCCTCGAGTGGACCGAACCGTTCCGCGAACGCGACGTGGTCGGCGGGCGCCAGCGCCTGGTCGCGGAAGACGAGCAGTTTGTGGCGCATCAGCAGTTCGTGCACCCAGCCGAAGAGGTCGGCGTTACGCCCGGCTTCGGCCAGATCGATGTCGAGGATCTCGGCACCGATCGCGGGGGTGAGGGGTTCGACAGACGGCGCAGCGGTCATGTCAGCGGCTTCCTTCCAATGTCGGGTCCAGGTCGATGATCGACGAACCGGTCGTCGATCTCGATTCGAGCGCTCGGTGTGCTTCGGCGGCTTCGTCGAGGCGATAGCGCTGGTTGATCTCGACGCGGATGCGACCGGCGGCAACGTGGCCGAACAGTTCGCCGGCGAGGTCGCCGCGCTCGATCGGATCGGCGATGTAGTCGGCGAGTGCCGGTCGTGTGACATAGGCGGAACCTCGCCGAACCAGCGCGGGCGGGTCGATCGGAGGCACAGGTCCCGAGGCCGTGCCGAGACAGACCAACAGCGATCGACGTCCCAGCGACCGCATCGACGTCTCGAAGGTGTCGCGACCGACACCGTCGTAGACCACTCGAACGCCTTGGCCGTTCGTCAGCTCCATCACTTGGCCCACCACGTCATCAGCGGTCTCGATGACGTGGGAGTAGCCGTTGGCCATGGCCGCGGCGGCCTTCGCCTTGCTCGACACCGTGCCGATGGCCAGGAGGCCGAGCGCGGCGGCCCACTGCCCGAAGATCAGCCCGACCCCTCCGGCCGCCGCATGGAACAACACCGTGTCGCCCTCGTGGAGCGGCCAGATGCGGCGAAGGAGGTAGGCAGCGGTGAGACCGCGCATCGTCATGGCGGCCGCCGTGTCGAACCCGATGGAGTCAGGGAGGTGGATGAGCGAATCGACCGGCATCGTGCGCTCGGTGCTGTACGCGCCGAGCGGGCTTCCGGTGTAGGTGACGCGGTCGCCGGCATGGAACTCGGCGACGTCAGGACCGACCGCTTCGATCACCCCGCTCGCCTCGACGCCGAGGCCCGCCGGCAGCCGCGCCGGGTAGAGGCCGGTTCGGAAGTAGGTGTCGGCGAAGTTGACTCCCACCGCGACGATGACGGACCCGGGCCTCCCCTGGCCCCGGGGGCGCCACCTCGACGGACTCCAGCCGGAGCACCTCGGGACCGCCATGTTCGTGGAGTCGGATGGCGTCAGCCATTTCGGGCCTGCGTTCCTCCGGCGCCCGCCAGCCTGCTTCGGTCGGCCTCCGACCGCAGCAACGCGGTGAGCAACGCAACGGTGCCGCGGGTGAGTTGCGTGATGTCTCTTCCGAAGTCGCTCACCATGGAACGGGTCACGAACGACGACATGGTGAGCGCACAGGCATCGATCACCACCATCGGGCACCGCCCGGCGCCTCCGGCGTGTCGCCATGCGGCGCGCGCGATCCCGGTGGTCGTCCGCATCCGGTCGGCCCGACGTCGTTCGTTGATCGCCCGGAGTTGCGGGGTCAACTCGGTCTCGTCGCGGGCCGCCAGCTGCCACAACCCGAGCCCGGCACCGGCGTGCATCGAGTGGAGCGCCTGGACCAGGTCGTGCAACCACTCCTCGAGTGCTTGATCTGACGTCATGGCCAGGTCCAGTTGGACGTCGTACCAGTCGAGCGCCGACGAGACAGCTGCGGCGATCAGGTCATCGCGATTGCCGAAATGACGAAAGAGTGTCCGTCGCCCGACATCGGCCGATTCGGCGATGTCGTCCATGGAGACATCCAGCCCACGCTCGGCGATCAGACGCCGGGTTGCGCCCAGCACTCGCCGGCGCAGCAGCGCGGTCGCCTCATCCTGGAGGCGCGGCAACTCGATGGATTCGACATTTTCACTCGACATGACCATGATGGCACTCTATAGTATCACCGTGGCACTGTCGAGTGTCACCCGTCACGAAATCGAGGAGAAGAATCAGATGTCAATGCTCAGCACCATCCAGCGGCAGGACCTGGGCCGACATGTCGGGACGGTCATCAGCGGGGTCCAGCTGATGACGATGTCCGACGCCCAGGTCGACGAACTGCGCCAGCTCGTCGCCGATCGCGGCGTCGTGGCGGTTCGCGATCAGCAGATGACCCTCGAGGAACAGATCGAGTTCGGACGGCGCATGGGTCCGCTGCACGTGCATCCCGCCTATCCCGACGCCGAGCATCCCGAAGCGCTGCGCATCCACGCCGACGCCAACTCGCGCTTCGTGGCGGGCGAAGGTTGGCACAGCGACGTGTCGTGCGACGAAGAGCCGCCCGCGGTGTCCATGCTTCGCATCGAGGTGACGCCGTCGAGTGGTGGCGACACTGCGTTCGCGTCGATGTACCAGGCGTGGGAGTCGCTCTCGGCACCGATGCGGGAGTTCCTCTCCGGGCTCGACGCCATCCACGCGGGCGATCTGCCGTGGCGCGGCGCCTACGGGAACAAGTCGAGCGAGGACTTCCCGACGAACGTGCATCCGATCGCTCGCACTCATCCGCTGACAGGGCGCACGGCGCTCTACGTGAACAGCGGGTTCACCGACCGGATCAAAGGGGTGTCGAGGGCCGAGAGCGCGGCACTGCTGCGCATGCTCTTCGACCACATCGCCAACGGCGTCGACTTCCAGTGCCGGATCCAGTGGGAGCCCAACACACTGACACTGTGGGACAACCGCTGCGTCCAGCACCACTCGAGCTGGGACTACTTCCCCGAGACCCGCTCGGGCTGGCGGGTCACCACCCGCGGCGAGCGCCCCTACTTCGACGGCCGCAGCTGACTCTCGCCACGTGCGACTCCCCACCATCGGGTGAACAGCGTCGGACGTCGTCGCCCTCACGCTTCGGTGATCGGCGACTCGGCGGCGCGGAACGCGGCGATTGCCGCATCGAGTGTACCGAAGACGTGTTCGGAGCCCGATGGCGTCGACGACGCCGAACCGCTCGAGTTCGGGGAGTACCCGCTGGCCGGCGGCAATGCAGAAGACGATGTTGCGGTCTGCAACGTGTTCGGCGAGTTCGAGCAATGTCTTTCCACCGGTGAAATCCACGTCGTCCATCGCATCCGCGAGCAGAACCAGCCATCGCGGCGGCTCGGGGACGTCGACGAGGGAGAGGACGTCTGCGGAGAACTTCGCCGTGTTGGCGTAGAACAGGCCGACGCCGAATCGATAGACCACGAGGCCGGGTTCGGTACGAGCGCCCGGCGCGACGGGAATCTCGACGAGACCGTCCTGTTCGGTCAACTGGACGACGGCATCCGGAGCGTCGTAGTGACGTCGGACGTGCTCGAGCAACGACAGCACGATGGCGAGAATGATCCCCTGCTCCACACCGATGGTGACGACGACGACCGCCGTGATCGTCGCGATGACGAACTCGTCCACGCGCAGTCGGCGGATCTCGGCCATCTCGGTCAGCTTGACGAGCTTCACCCCGATGAGGAAGACGACCGCCGACAACACGGCGTTCGGCATGTACTGCAACGGCTTGGTGAGGAACAGCAGCACGATCGCGACCGTGACCGCCATCGCGATCATCGCGACCTGGGTCTTGCTGCTCGCCTCGTCGGCCATCTCCGTCTTGGTCGGGCTGCCGTTGACCGGGAACGTGCCGCTGAACCCCGCGGCCAGGTTCGCGACGCTGAGTCCCACCAGGTCGTTGTTCTCGACGAAGCGCTCCTGGTACTTGATGGCGTACGCACGCGATGTCGCAGCGCTCTGGGCGAGGATCACGAGCACCATCGACACCGAGGTTCCCAGCAGCGGCACGACGTCGCTCCAACCGACGCCGCTCGGCAGGCCGATGGACGGCAGCCCGCTCGGCACCGAACCGAGCACCGCGACGCCGTGCGACTCCAGGTCGAAGCCCCAGCTGATGGCGATGGCACCGACCACGGCGACGAGCCCACCGGGAATCGCCTTGAACCACCGCCCGAACACGAGCAGCGTGGCGATCACACCGATGGAGACTGCAACGGTGGTCAACGACGCGTCGGGAATCTCGCCGAGCGTGTCCCAGGCCTTGAGCACCGTGTCGCTGAGAAAGCCGTCCTCGACGTCGGGCGTCGCCACGCCGAGCATTCCGCCGAGCTGACCAAGCGCGACCTGGATGCCGACACCGGTGAGGAAGCCGATGAGGACGGTGCGTGAGATGAAATCGGCGAGGAAGCCGAGACGGGCCAGACGGGCCAACAGCAGCAGACCGGCGGTGATCAGCGCGGCCAAGCTCGCGGTACGCGACCCACTCGTTCGTGTCTGGTTGGAGACCCGACACGCCCAACCCGGCGATTCCCGCATAGAGGATGGCTGCGGTCGCCGAATCTCCCCCCACGACGAGGTGGCGCGAGGACCCGAACAACGCGAACGCGATGGCGGGGATCAGGATCGTGTAGAGCCCGGTGATGACCGGCGTGCCGGCGATCCGGGTGTACCCCATGACCTCGGGGATCGCCAAGGCGGCGAGCGTCACCCCGGCGATGACGTCGCGCGCGAGCAGATTGCGTTGGTAGGGAAGGATGCCCTGCAGCAGGGTGATGGGCCGGGCCTTGCGCCGTCGGAGAGTGCGGTATTCACGACGGATCTCGCCGATCTCGATGCGTCATCTTGGTGTTCCCCCTGTCTGTGCACCGAGTCCGGTGAATCCGAGGACTCGAACGTACACGGGCACCCGACTCGCGGGTATCCCCCCGATCGGACGATTTCTGGGGAGCACAGGCCGGGCCTCGTCGGCTGGACAGGCCGAGATCACGTCCACCTCGTTCTCGTGAACTACGTTGCGCACATAGTCGCCAACGAGTTCACGAGATCGCTCAGGGCCTGGTGTCGGAGGGATGGGTTACACCATCACCCCACGACTGGATTGACCGGCGCTGTCGGGTCGCCTCTGGCGGTTCTGTTGGGATGCACCTACAGTGAGACGCGGTCCGGCTGCCCGCCGAACCAGGCTGGAGCGCGTTGGGAATGCCCCGGAACGAGAACACCTCGAAATCACGGATCGACAGGTGCTGAGACACCTCGAACCTCGACCTTCCGCGACCTCGAGAAGATGTCGCGGGCTGGACGAGACAGACGCGGACGCAGGCCGAGCACAGCCGATCGACACCCTCGAGCTGAGATGGTTCACGCCGGGAGCTCTTCCGATCGACGTCGTCGAGTGGTTCACCGACCACGGCCGGACCGGCGCAGTCGAACAGCGATGCGACACCTATCGCCTCGACGACCGAGATGACCTCGGAGTCAAGTACCGCTTCGGCACCCTTCGCGAAGTGAAGCAGCGTCTGTCGGACGAGATCATCTCGGAGGAGGGCCTCCGTCTCGCCGGGCGACTCGAGGCCTGGCGCAAGTGGAGCCCGGCCGACGAGCTGGTCGACTCCGCCGACGAAGGGTGGGTCGAGGTCCACAAGAAGATCACGAAGCGGCGCTTCAGCGCCGACGGCCACGAGGTGGCGATCACGGAGCAACTCGCCCGCGAGGCGGGGACCGATGTGGAGATCGTGGCAGTCACGATGGGTGACGTCGAGATGTGGTCCTTCGCATTCGCGGCGTACGGCCCCTCCTCGGAGAGGTACGGCGCGTTCGCATCCTGCTGCAAGACGGTGCTCGCAAGGACGACTCCAGCGTCGCTCATCCTCACGGCGTCGAGCTCTGCCAGTTACCCGGGATGGCTCGCCACGATCATTGCGCTACCAGATCTCACCCTCACCTCGCAGGCGATCGACTGTTGATGTCCGCCTGCACAGCAAGAGGCCCGAGTTGCTCGGACTGAAGTCTTCGGGCGTCGTCGCTGGATCATCGGCTCGGGCGAGGAGCGCCGACCGGCCCGAACTCAGCCGTGCGGCGCGATCGTCGCCGGCGGTGATCGGTGGCCCGATGAGACTGCGAGGCCACAACCGCTCGACTCGAACGACGTTGACCAGGGGTCCGATCTTCGGAATGTCCCGTCGGGACGTCGGCGAGCTCGAATCCGACCACCCTCGCGCTCGACGTGGACGGTCGGACCACCCGGCGAGAATGATTGGCCAGCGCAGCGACTTGGCGGACGATGATCGAACTCAGCTCGACGTTCTCGTGAACTACGTGCGCACATAGTCGCCAACGAGTTCACGAGATCGCTCAGGGCCTGGTGTCGGAGGGATGAGTTACACCATCACCACACGACGGGAATGACCAGTTCAGGGCTCGGGCCGTGATCAGATGTACTCGTGGCGTTGGAGCCAGTGGAAACTGAACCAACCAGGCAGGATCGGGATCCAGAAGGTGAACAGCCGGTACATGAACACGGCGGGGACGGCGACGGTGTTGTCGAGTCCTGCTGCGACGAGCCCACCGATGAGTGCGGCCTCCATCGCGCCGAGCCCGCCAGGGGTGGGCGCGGCGGTGGCGACGGCTGAGCCGACGAGGTAGATCGCGCCGACGGTGGCGAATGGCAGTCCTCCACCGAATGCCTCGACGCTGAAGTAGAGCGTCGCGAGGTAGGCGAGGGTGACGACGGTCGATCCACCGATGAGTGCGAACACCTTCCCTGGCCGGCGGAGCACGTCGGCGATGCCGTCGAACGCGCGGCGCAGGATCGGCCGGACCTTGTCGAGGATGACCCGTCGGACTGCCGGGATCAGCAACCTCGCCACGGTGATGGCGGCGACGATCGCCATCCCGATGACGAAGTACTGCGGGTCTGGCAACTCGAACGAGCCGAACGCGTCGCGTCCGGCCCAGACGACGAAGACACCGATGAGGCTCGACGTGGCCGACCACGCCGGCGATCGTGTTGAGTCCCACGCTCGACACGGCGACCGGTTCGTCGACGCCCTGCTTCTGCAGGAAGCGCACGTTGAGCGCCATGCCACCGATACCGGCTGGCGCCAGCTTGCTGGCGAACGACGACCCCACCGTCGAGGCAAGCAGCGGCCCGGCCGGCAATCGGTTGGCGACGGCACCGGAGAGGCTGATGGCTGCGCCGACGTACGTCATCGCCGAGCCGAGCAGGATCCAGGGAGTCCATTTCCATTGCGCCGAGTCGACCTGGTCGATGATGCCCGGGAGATCCGCCAGTTGTGGGACGAGGAAGTAGGTGACGGCGGCGAGGAGGGCGACGACGAACACCGTCTTGCGATCGATGCGTTCGAGCTGCTCGAACTGCACGTCCTCGACATCCGTCTGTGCCACGACCTCGGCCTGGAGCTGCTGCGAGCAGGCCGGGCTGTGCCTTCAGTGCG
This sequence comes from Ilumatobacteraceae bacterium, assembly GCA_963746285.1. GTDB lineage: Bacteria > Actinomycetota > Acidimicrobiia > Acidimicrobiales > Ilumatobacteraceae > Sva-07. The sequence goes on from CAVVAO010000025.1 coordinate 90,307, forward strand.
GTCTGTGTCGCGCCGCTCAACGCCTTCATCTGGAGGCGTGGCAGTGCGTCGCCCACCACATCCGGGCCGAGGACGTCGACCGCGGCGCCGACCGCCCGTTCGGCACCGACCACGACAGCGAACGACGCGAGCATCTGCGCGACGTCGGCGTCGAGGATGCCGTCGGGAACGGCGACCTCCGAGAACCCGAAGTCGATCAGCCACGGAACGCCGTCGTCCTGCACGAACACGTTGGCGCGACGCAGGTCGCGGTGTGCGGTCCGGTGGTCGCGCAGCAGGGCCACCTGCGCCCAGACCGCCCGCATCAGGTCGTCGGTCACGTCGTCGTCGGCGACCCCGTCGAGCGACGACCCGTCGATCATCTCGTAGGCGAGCAGCATCGAGTCGTTGCCCACGTCGACCACACCGCGAAGCCTCGGCGTCCTGACGCCGATGTCGCGTGCCATCAGGGCGACGAGCGCTTCGTGCTCGACCGTGCGCCGCAGCGACGAGAACGGACGATCGTCGCCCACGTTCTTGAGTCGGAGGAACCGGTACACGCGGAACAGCAGGTCGGCGGCGCGTTCCTGGCCGCCCAGCACCTTGACGAACAGTCCGGTGCCGTCGTCCAGGGTCGCGAAGTACGGAGTCGAGCCCCTGGCGTCGACCTTCGCCGGATGGACCTCGCTCACCGGGAGTCCCGCGCCGTGGAGCGCGGCGGCGATGCCGGCGAGTGTGGGATGTCGATCCGGACGACCGAACACGAGGAGCACGGCAGTACCGATCGCTGCGCCGACCGGCAGCGCGAGGAACAGGTCGACCGGCAGTTGCGCTGCGATGACGAGCTCGGCGAGGACCAGCAGAACGATCGTCACGATCCCCGCTCGCCGCCACTGTCGTCCGACGAACGGCCGGACCACGACGAACATCGCCGACAGCTGCGAGACCTGCACCACGCCGTTGACGAACGAATCACCGAGCGCTTGGTCGCCGAGCAGGCTGTTCGCCCGGAGTTCGTCGGCGCTGCGGTCGATCAACCAGTCGATGCCCGACATCACGGCGAAGGTCGTGATCGCTGCGGCTGCGACGTACCCGAGCAGCCGGTAGCGCCTGGTCGAGAACGCGACGAGGTACACGGTCACGCCGATGAGGAGCGACACGATCTCGATGACGCCGTGCACGACGCGGATCGCGTCGGAATCGACGAAGCCGAACAGCTGGAGCAGGTCGTCCTCGAAGCCGAGGATCGATTCCTCGAACCAGACCGTGAACCCGGCGACCAGCACCGCGATCGAGGCGAACACGACCAGCCGCAGGACGTCCTCGGGTGATCGGACGTACCGCCGCGTCGCCTCCTCGCCGGCGCCCGTCCCGGTGACGTCGGTTCCCGCTCGGCGCTCCGAATCGGCGGGCGCCTGCAGTGCGGTCACGGGCCGGGACAGTACCGGCGTCACGCACCCGATCCGAGTATCTTGCCCGCCATTCCCATGATCGATGCCGAGCGAACCGCATGACCGGTCGATACCTCGATGAGTTCGCACATCCACGCGTCATCGCAGCAACCTCCTTCGTGGGACTGGCCGCCTCGTACGCCGTGGCGATCAGGAGACCGTTGCCGTCCTGGGAGTTGCGCCTCACCGATGCGATCAATGACGTCCCCGACGCCGTCGGATCGGCGCTGTATCCCGCGATGCAACTGGGAACGCTCGGCGGCCCGATCGTCGTGGCCATGGTGATCGCAGTCGTCAGGCGCGACCTCGTGCTCGCTGCGGCCGTCGTGATCACGGGCGCAGTGACGTGGTTCGCCGCCAAGGGTGTCAAGCGGCTCGTCCAGCGCGACCGACCGCTCACCTACCTGCCCGAGATCATCGTCCGTGAGGGTGACGGCTCCGGTCTCGGGTACATCTCCGGCCACAGCGCAGTCTCGGCGTCGGCGGCCATCATGGCCATGGTGGCGATCCCGAACAGATGGCGCCCACTCGCTGCCGTTGTCGCGGTACTCGTCGGCGTCGCACGCATCGTGCACGGCGTCCACCTTCCAGCGGACGTCGTCGGCGGATGGAGCTTCGGCGTCCTGCTCGGGCTCGGGGGGCTCCTCGCAGCGGGTTCGGTTCGTGATCGCTCGTCATCGGGTCGGTTCTCCTCCACGAGTAGCGTTGCGCCGTGAACGACTCCGGTGACTCCGGCACGGCCTCACGGGAGATCACACCCAGTCGGCTCGATCAGCCAGTGGCTCTGGGAAACATGGCGACGCGAACCGTCGGACGAGGAGCATGCAGCGATCGATGAGTTGATCCCCGAAGGTGGGATCGACTTCGCGGAGTACGTCGTTCGATTCGGCTTCCTGATCGTGCTGTCGGCCGCAATCGCCGGCTTCGGCCTGCTCGCCGACTCGGCGGGGTGGTGATCGGAGCCATGTTGGTGGCGCCGCTGATGACTCCGATCACGGCGGTTGCCGGCGCCATCGTCACCGCCCGCAACTCCCGCCTCTGGCGCTCGCTCGTGGTCATTGCGTTCGGCATCGTGCTCGCCGTCTTCGTCGGGTGGTTGGTGTCGTTGATCGCCGGCAGCAGCGTGACCGACGTGAGCGAGTTGCCGAACGAGGTGCGAGCTCGCACCTTCCCGGGTCTGCTCGATCTCGGGATCGCAGTCGCCGCCGGCGCCGCTGCGGGCTACATCCTGCCTCGACGGTCGACGATCGGCGCGCTGCCCGGTGTCGGCATCGCCGTCGCCCTCGTGCCGCCGCTGGCGACCGTCGGCATCACGTTCGAACTCGGCCTGCCGACCGAGGCGTGGAACGCATTCCTGCTCTTCCTCACCAACTTCGCCGCCATCGTGTTCGCCGCCAGCATCGCCCTGGTGCTGACCGGCTTCCGCCCGAGCCAGTACACCGGTCGGCGTACCCTCGGCATCCGGATCGCCGTCACGCTGGGCGTCGTTGCGATCGTCGCGATCCCGCTCACGCTCCACACGTTGAGCACGCTCGAGGACGCTCGACTCCGTCGTGCCGTCGTCGCCTCGGTCGAGTCGTGGGACGACAACGTCCGCATCCTCGAGCTGGATGCGGACGCGACCGACGACCGGGCGACCGTCGAGCTGCTGGTCGTCGGCACCGGCGACCCGCGTCCCGCATGGGTGCTCGCCGAGGGGATCCGGCAACGATTCGACGGGTCGGTCGACCTGCGACTCCGCTACCAGCGAGACGAGTTGTTCACGGTGAGCGCACGATGAGGCGCGCGACGCTGTCGCTGATCGCATGGGCGATCGCCGGCGCAACGCTCGCCGCGATGCGATCGTCCGTCCCCGGCCCCGGAGACCGAAGCGATCGAGGTCTTCGGCCCGTACCGTGGCGCTGAAGCGGACAACTTCGCGGCGTCGCTGCGGGGCTTCGAGCAGGAGACCGGCATCGAGGTCAACTACACCGGCAGCGCCAACTTCGTGAGTGATCTGCAACAGCGAGTGGAGAGCGGCCTCGATGCGCCGGACATCGCCGTCGTGCCGCAACCGGGGCTCGTCACCGATCTGGTCGAGCGCGACCTCGTCGTTCCGTTGGACGACGGCACGCTCGCCGCGATCGCCGAGAACTACGGCGCGCGCGCCGGCGATCATCACACACGGAGCGGCCGGATACGTGGCGCCGTACCGGATCGCGCCGAAGTCGCTCGTGTGGTACCGACCCGATGTGTTCGCCCAGTTCGGCTGGGAGGTCCCGACCACCTTCGACCAACTGGTCGAACTCGTCGACCGGATCGGCACTGGCGACGCCGCCGCCGCCGGGATGGCGCCATGGTGTTTCGCGATGGCCGCCGGCACGGCAACCGGATGGGCGGCCACCGACTGGGCCGAGGACGTCGTGCTCCACCAGGAGGGACTCGACGCGTACGACCGGTGGACCGCGGGCACCCTCGCGTGGGACGACCCCACGATTCGCCGGGCGCTGACGACCGTCGACGAACTCGTCGTCGAGACGGGGAGAAGCGTCGGCGGCCTCCGCAGCATTCTCCAGGTGGACGTCACCGAGGCGAGCGCACCGATGTTCGACGACCAACCGGGGTGCGCGATGTACAAGCAGGCGAGCTTCGCTCAGTCGTGGTTCCCCGATGACGTCGAGATCGGCAAGGACGTCGCCTTCTTCGTCACGCCTGGCTCCGATGCGGCCGAGTCGTCCCCGATGCTCGTCGGTGCCGACGGGCTCGTCCAGTTCGATGACGATCAACGTGTCGACGACCTCATGACGTACCTCGTCTCACCCGAGGGCGGGCGGGAATGGGCGAAGCGGGGCGGATACCTCAGCGCTCGTACGTCCGTCGACCTCGACACCTACTACACCGACACCGACCGACGATTCGCCGAGGTGCTGCTCGACGGTCGCCCTCTCCGGTTCGACGCATCCGACCTGATGCCGCCCGAGATCGGCGCCGACCTGCTCTGGACCGAGATCTCCGCCTGGATCGCCGGTGCGTCGAGTCTCGACCAGTTCGTCTCGACGGTCGACGACGCGATCGCCGCCTCACCGACGCCGTGACCGACGACCCGAGGGTCAGGCCCGAGCACGCCGTCCGGCCGGGCCGCGCCGACGCCCGCAACCTGCTCGCCGTCTGGTTCGTCCGCAAGTCGTTCTATGGCTTGATCGCCATCGGTCTGCTCGGCGCGGTGATCTCGCGACGCGTCGAGGACGTCGGCGTCGATGTCACGTCGTGGGAGTCGTTGACATCCGAGATCGCCTCGCCGATGGTCGGTCTGGCGCTCGGCCTCCTCGCCCGCCTCGGATCAGGCGCCATCGCCCTGTGGTTGGCCTTCCCGCTCGCCCGCTCCTACGAGGTCGGGCTGTCACCCCGAACCGGCTTGGGAAGCGGCATCGGCCAGTGGCTCGATCGCCTCCAGCTCGCTCGGGCGTTCCGTGCGCTGCGATGGACACATCATGTCCGCCAGGTCGCGCTCGAGCGGCTCGGGCCATCGGGACGATGGGTGTCGCACGTCGACCCCGTGATGGACATCGCCAACATCTCACTGTGGGTCGCCGCGATCGGCTCGCTGATCGTGGCGAGCTGACCCACTGAAAGAACTGCGCCCACGGTGTGGCATCGTCCGCCCCTCCCCCTTAGTGTGCCCACCTGCTGAACATCTCTGCGACTGCCCACGTCGCCGCCGCCACGCCCGATCGGAGTACCCCCATGACCACGACCGAACTTGCGACTCCTGCCGCGCGGGCGGTGAACGCCGTCAAGACGTACGGGTCGGGTGACACCGCCGTGCAGGCGTTGGACGGTGTCACCGTCGACTTCCCGATGCACCAGTTCACGGCGATCATGGGCCCGTCGGGCTCGGGCAAGAGCACCCTCATGCAGTGCGTGGCCGGACTCGACCGACTGACCTCCGGGTCCGCGTTCGTCGGCGACACCGAACTGTCGACGCTCGACAAGACCGAACTCACCCTGCTCCGTCGCGACCGGCTCGGCTTCATCTTCCAGCAGTACAACCTGATCCCGACACTGTCGGCCAAGGAGAACATCCTGCTGCCGCTGACGCTCGCCGGCGCGGACGAGGACAAGGCGTGGTTCGACACCATCGTCGACACCGTCGGGCTCCGCAACCGTCTCGACAACCTGCCGAGCCAGCTGTCCGGCGGCCAGCAACAGCGCGTCGCCGTCGCCCGAGCGCTCGTGCCGAAGCCCGACATCATCTTCGCCGACGAACCGACCGGCGCCCTCGACTCGCGCACCGGCATGGAGATCCTCGCGTTCATGCGCAACGCCGTCGACCAGTCCGGCCAGACCATCGTCATGGTCACCCACGACCCCCACGCAGCGTCGTACGCGAACAACGTGTTGTTCCTCGCCGACGGCCAGATCATCGACGAGATGCCGAACCCGACCACCGATCGGGTCCTCGACCGCATGAAGCAATTCGAGGGCTGATCCGACGTGATCAAGCTCGCACTGCGCGGCGTGCGCTACAACAGCGGGCGCTACATCGCCACGCTGATCGCCATCATCACCGGCGTCGCGTTCTTCACCGCCGCCGGCTTCCTCTCCGACCGGGTGATCGATGCGCTCGAAGGCGACGTGAACCGCCAGTTCGCCGGCATCGAGGCGGCGATCGTTCCCGACGACGAGGGCACGGGTTCGCAGTTCTCCCAGGACCTGCGCATCAGCGGTGACGTGGCCGATCAGATCGCCGCACTCCCCGAAGTCGACGCCGTGGCCGGTGAGCTGAGCGCACCGATCGCCTTCCTCGGCGACGATGGCAAGCCGTTCGCGGACGGCGCCACGGGTCGGCTGTGGGTCGACGACGAGGAACTCAACCACGTCGACGTCGTCGAAGGAGTGGCGCCGAGCGCCGCCGGCGAGATCGCCGTCGACCGCGGTCTCGCCGAGGACGAGGGTCTCGCCGTCGGCGAACAGGTCGTCGTGCTCACCTCCGCCGGCCAGTTCGACGCCACCATCGTGGGCATCACGGCGTTCGGGAGCTCCGACGCCATCGACCAGAACGGCACCGTCTCGGTGTCGGAGGCCTCGGCGTTCGACTGGCTGAACGCCGGCGTGGTCGCCTACGAGGACCTGTACCTGCGAGGCAACGTCAGCGAGCCCGACCTGGTCGCCGCGGTCGAACCCCTCGTTCCGGACGGCTTCCAGGTCCAGACCGGCGACGAGTTCCTCCAGGACAAGCGTGCCGAGGCGAGCGGATTCGGCAAGGCCCTCAAGATCGGCCTCCAAGCGTTCGCCGGTCTCGCGTTGTTCGTCGGCGCGTTCGTGATCTACAACACGTTCAGCGTCATCGTGGCGCAGCGGCTCCGCGAGCTGGCCGTGCTGGCGGCGATCGGCGCGACACCCAAGCAGATCAAGCGCTCGCTGCGCTTCGAGGGACTCGTCATCGGGCTCCTCGGGTCCGCCCTCGGGCGTCGTCGCCGGCTTCGCGCTGGCGTACCTCCTGGTGACCGTCGTCGCGGCGCTCGGTGTGTCGCTGCCGGGCAGCGGCATCAGGGTCACCCCGATCGTGGTGTTCCAGGGTCTCCTCTCCGGCACGCTGATCACGTTCTTCTCGGTGATGATCCCCGCCCGGCGTGCGGCGAAGACCGAACCGATCGAGGCGCTCCGCCAGGCCGCCGTGGAGAGCTCGACGGTGTCGCGCAAGCGCACCGCCTTCGCCGCCGTGCTGATCGCGCTCGGCATCCTCGGCCTGCTCGATGGCAGCGGCGCCGGGCTCGGCTTCGGCGCGCTGGCGATCTTCATCGGCGTCATCGTCGCCGGCCCGCTGCTGGCGATCCTGGTCAGCAGGCTCTCACGGCCCATCGCCTCCCGGTTCGGACTCGAGGGTCGCCTGGCATCCGACAACACCGCCCGCAACCCGCAGCGCACCGCGACCACGGCGAACGCACTCCTCATCGGCGTGTACCTCGTGACGCTCGTGACGGTGGCGGGGACGAGCATCAAGGACTTCGCCGTCGAGGAGATCGACAAGCTGACCGGCGCCGACTTCTTCATCGACAGTGCCGGTGGCACCATCGACGACGACCTCGTCGCGCAGCTGGTGGCCATCGAGGACGTCGAGCAGGTCACCCCGTTCCGACGGGCGGCCGTCACCTTCGAGGGCGACCCGTCCGCGATCTCCACCGCCGACTTCGCGGCACTCGGCGAGTCCGCCGGTATCGACATCGCGGAGGGATCGTTCGACGATCTCGGACCTGGCGGCATCGTGATCAGCGACGGTGCTGCCCTCGGTGGATCGACCGACGACGGCTCGGCACTGGGATCGACCGTCACGATCGTCAACAGCACCGGCGACAGCCTCGATCTCGAAGTGGTCGGGATCGTCGACGCCAACATCGACGTCGTGTTCACCGGGAACTTCGTCGCGGCAGAGACGTTCGACTCGTTCATCGGGGTCACCCAGCCGTCGTCCGCGTTCATCGACGTGGCGTCGGGTGCACAGTCCGACGTGGAGGACGAGATCAACGAGGTCCTGTCGCTGCGGCCCGACATCTCGGTGACCGCCGGCAGTGCGATCGGCGCGTCGATCGGCGGCATCTTCGACTTCCTCATCAACGCCGTCAACGGCCTGTTGCTGATGAGCGTCATCGTGGCACTCATCGGCATCGTCAACACGATGTCGCTGTCGATCCTCGAGCGGCGCCGGGAACTCGGCCTGCTGCGCGTGGTCGGCATGCTCGATCGACGCGTGCGACGGATGGTGCGCATCGAGTCGGTGATCATCGCGTCGCTCGGCACGATCGCCGGCATGGTCGTCGGAGCGTTCACCGGCTGGGCCCTCGTCAGGGCGATCAGCCAGTCGTCCGACACCGCCGGTCCCGTTCAGCCCACCGCTGGGGCTGCTCGCCGTCGTGCTCGTCCTCGGCGTCGGGCTCGGCTTCCTCGCCGCCCTGATCCCCGCCCAGCGCTCGACGCGCCTCGAAGTCCTCGAGGCCATCCAGGCCACGTGACCGCAGACCCGATCGGGATGGATGGCGCGTCGCTTCAGCGCTCATGATCGGGTCCTCATAAGGACGACGTCGGTGTCCGGACCAGGCTCGACAGAGCGAGCCCTCCGAGTCCGAGCAGCCCACTAAAGCTTCCATCCGTCGATCACGTCCGCGGGAAGGTTCCGGCACCAGCAACCCGTTCTCGTGAACTCGTTGCGGAATAGTTCCGCAACGAGTTCACGAGTTCGCTGCGGAGGTCCGTGGGTGGCGATCCGGGAGGGTCGACGGCCGCTGGTTCAGCATCCACTGGCTCCAACGTCACGAGTACATTCGATCACGGCTCGACACGATCATCGGTAGGTATACTCTGGGTATGTCTGAATCGACTACCATCAAGGTCTCGGTCCAGACCCGTGATGCGCTGCGGCAGCTCGCGGAGCGCGACGGTCTCACGCTCGACGCACAGCTCGAAAGCTGATCAGACGGGAACGCCGTCGGATCATCGGGGCTCAGCTCTCCAGCGCTCCGCTCGATGACGACGACGTGGCCGTTCTGGACGCGTCGGCAAGCGACGTCGCTGATGCGAGCCGGTGACATCGTCCGTTGCGACTTCGGCACCCCTGCACGGGGCGAGCCTGGCTTCATCCGGCCGGCGATCGTCGTCACGTCTGACGATGTGCTCGAGTTCCGGCAACACGCGATCGTCGTCGTTCCCTGCACGACAACCAGGCGAGGATGGTTGAGCGAGGTCGACATCGCCGGGTTCGGTGTCGCTCAGACGCATCTGCCCACGACGATCAGCGTCGACCGCATCGTCGACACGACGGACACGAACGTCGGGCCGGTGACGCTCCAACAGATCCGAGAGCTCATCGCCGACCTGCTCGGACTCTGAGCGCCAGCGCCCGCGGGCACGGTCGCGGAGGCCACTCAGCGTCTTCGACAGAGTTCTCCGTTCGCGGGCGTGCTCACAGACGACGAACGGCGGCAGGCCGTGAGCGGAGCGCCACAGGGCACACCGACCATCGCTGTCATTCGGGTGCGGGCACCGGGGTCGGAACGGGCACGACGTGCTCGGTTGCCACGAACGCCTCCCACGCCACCCAGTCGGTGTGGATCTTGTCGAAGGTCGCCGGGTCGCGGGCGGCCATGCTCTCGCAGAAGTCGCGGAGCCTGACGTCCGACTCGCCGACGTCGATCCACGTACGTTGCCACACCGGGTCGCCGCTGTAGATCTTGAACTTCGCGCTCTCGACACAGTCGTCGACCTTGGCGTGCACCTCCGGATCGACGATGGCGAGGGCATCGAGCTCGTCGGAAATTCCGCCGCCGAGAATCGGATTGGCGCCCCCGGCGTGTGAGCCCGGCTTCACCGCATCCGACCGAGCCGAGCAGGAGTGAACCGGTGAGGATGCCGACGCGCCAGTTCAGCAGCCGTATACCGACTGATCCTCGAACCCTGCTCATCACGTCAGTCATCGGCACCATGGGCCGACAACGTGAGGCGCGATCATGTCGCGGTTCGACACTCGGTCGACCTCAGTCAGCCAACTGGCGTTCGCACGGAGGGGGTCTCGTCGGCAGACGTCGCACGATCCTCAGGCGAGTGCAGTGTGAGTTCGGTGCGCAGCCGATCTCCCTGGCGAGCAAGGAGCACGGCCACGACCACGATCAACATGCCGGACACCAGGATCAGCAGCGGCGCGCGGCCCTCGCCGGGGAAGAACGTGCTGATCGTCCACGGCACGTTGATCAGGAGACCCAGCGAGCCGATCAACGAGTAGACGACCCGGCCCGGCAGCATCCCGATCACGAGCAGCGTGAGCGCGGTGGCGAGCCCGAACAGTGGGGCGAAGTTCGACCACTGGGCTCCGGTCAGAGCGGCACCGCCGATCAACGCCAGACCCCCGATCACTTCCACCACGATCGGTGCACGCAGCAGCTGGCCGAGCACCAACCGCCATCAGCGTGCCGCCGATCGCCCAGATCGCCAGACCCGTGGCGCCACCGTTCTCGTCGGCGAAGTAGGTGAGCGTCATCGGCATGCCTTGGAGTGCGCCGAAGGTGGCGACAACGATGAGCACCACCCGGTTCGCCACCTCCATCGTCAGCTGCGGCAGTGCGGCCAGCAGGAGCAGACCACCAGCCGTAGCCGTGATGAAGAGCGCACCTGCGCCCATCCATTCGTGACCGTGGCGAAGGCACCGATCATGATCGCCACCGTGCCGACGACATGCGCGATGATCGGTCGCGGGGTGAGTCCGCGAAGGCCGACTGCGAGCACGACGGCGCCGAGGAGCCAGGCCGTCAGCCCGCCGAAACCGCTGTTGGTGACCGCGGTGACGAACGTCGCGGTGCTGACGATTGCCGCGGTGAGGAAGAGGAGTTCCTGGACCGGACGGTCACGCCCCCACCACAGCAGTCCGCTCGTGAACGCAACCGTGGCGGCGCAGGCCGCCACGACCATCGCCGGCGTGTCGACCTCCAGGCCGTCGATCATCAGGACCCCCGTGAAGACCGCCGCGGTGGCCGACGACGAGCGTCCAGAGGAACCAGCGCAAGCGCGCCAGGGCCGGATCGATGTGCTCGTGGACGAGCGCGCCGCCTCCGACGAGCGCGACCGTTGTCACGAGGCTGAGCGCCAAGCGGAACGACGTCGACATGTCAGCCCAGTAGCTGGCCACGAGGAGGGTCAGCCCGGCGAGGGCCAGCACACCCCCGAGATAGCCGAGTGCCTCGGCGTACGCAGGGATCCGACGGGCTGGTGCGGGAAGGTCCGCACGACGCTCCGGGACCGTGACCACCGAACGCTCGTGTTCGAGGATGGCGACGGCCTGATCGGCCGAGAGCAGGCCGTCGGCGACCCAGCCGTCGAGGGTGTCCGACAGCACCGCTGGGCGCTTCGATCGTCCGACTTCGAGCGCTCGCGAGATGACGGGGCGGAGCGTGGAGGGGTGGAATGCGGTGACAGGTCGTCGTGACGAGTACCGCGCTGCACGGCGAGGACGATCGCCGCGACAATCCCCACGAGTACGAGTGGACCGAGGAGCATCATTGCGTACCCCTTTGCTGTTCGCTTCTGTCTTCAGCGTCCGTCCCGTGCGCATCGAGGCGACAGGGTCGGAGGTCCTGATCTCTCCGGGTCAGCTCTCGCCGAGCGCTTCGACCCGGTCAGCTGCGGTGTCGACGATGCGCTGCCACTCGGTGTCGGTGAAGACGGGCTCGCTCTCGTCGAGCTGGACGTCGAGCTCCTGCAACGCCATCACGGTCGCACCGAAGTGGGCGACGAGCTGGCGCCCACGCCACGCGTAGTCGCCATCGGGTCCCGGCGTGATGTACGTGATCAGGGCCATGGTCGAGTCGTCGCCGACATCGTCTCCGGTCAGCTCGCTGACGCTCGCCGTCGCTTCGTCGTCGACCTCCCACGTCTCGCCCATGCACGTCTCGAAGCCGGCAGCGGCGGTCTCGACGAACGCCTCGGCGTCGTCGCCGCTCCAGAGCTGCTCAGAGACGCCGTGGAAGCTTCGGCCGGACTCGCTGTTCGACGAAGTTGGAGTCTCGCCGGACGTGAGCTGGACGAACGCCACGCCATCGGGCACCAGGGCGAGGAGCTCATCGGGCACGTCGGCAGCTGCGGGACACCACATCCCGGGGTCGAGCGACGGGAATTCGTCGGGACGGGTGTCGCTGACCACGCGCTCGTCCTCGGTCCAGCCCGATCCGATGTCATCAGGGGTGAGGAGGGCGGGGCCGAGTCCTCCGGCGAGTACACCACCTCGTTCTCGTCGTTGCCACCGCACGCTCCGGCCGCGAGCGCCAGAACGGCCATGACAGGCAGGAGTCTGCAGGTACGCATGTCGACCTCCTCATGGATCGTGCGGCGCGCGATCCACCTCCATTGCCTCACCGAACGGTCGACGGTGACAGAGTCGAAGGTCAACGGGGTCGGTTGAAGCGACTGCGAGTCAGAAGCGACCGCCGTCGACCAGGAACTGCTGGGCGGTACACGCGGCACCGTCGTCGGCGGCGAGGAACAGCACCATCTGGGCGAACTCGGTGGGGGAGATGCGGCGCTTGAGCGCCTGGTCGCGGAGTGTTCCCGCCTCGCCTTCGGGTGACCACCACTTGGTGAGCTGGCGTTCGGTGGCCACCCATCCGGGCAGCACGGTGTTGACACGCACATTGTCGGGCCCGAACGTTCTCGCCATCGTGCGGGTGATCCCCTCGACGCCAGACTTGGCAATCGCATACCCCGGGAAGAAGTCCTCCTGCATCATGTAGCTGCTCGAGCCGATGTTGATGATCGAGCCGTTCTGGGCGGCGATCATGCCGGGCGCCACGGCCTGGATGGCGAAGAAGTAGTGCCGGAGGTTCGTGTTGAGACGATCGTTCCAGTACTCGACCGTCATGTCGTGCCACTCGTGGCGTTCGTCGCTCGCGGCGTTGTTGACGAGCACGGTGATGCCACCGAGGTCGACCTGGGCCTGTGCGACTGCGGTCCGCAGCGCAGCGATGTCGACCAGGTCGACCTCGTAGAAGCGGGGGGTGTGGCGTGGCTCGCGACACCGATCAATCGTGTCGGCCGCTCGGGCCGCATTCACGTCGAGGAAGGCGACATTGGAGCCCTGTGCCGTGAACTGTTCGACCAGCGCGGCACCGATGCCGTCGGCGCCTCCGGTGATCAGAACGGTCCGATCGACCAGCGACGGGTAGGACGCGTAGTTGGTGGGTGGGGCGGTGGTCGGCTTGGTGGTCGGATCGGTCATCGGTCGTTCCTTGTCGTTGCTGGTGATGGTCGGGAATCCCACAAGGCCTGCAGTCGTGTGGCGTGCTCGGGATTCAACGATCGAGGTGGATGTCGCCGGCAAGTATCGCCGCGACCTGCTCGACGCTGCTGGCGGCCTGGGCGTCGGCGTTCTCCGAGGTCAACCCGCCAAGGTGAGGTGTCGCAACGACTCCAGGGAGCGCGGCCAACTCGGGCGAGGGGCGTTGATCGTCGCCTCGACCCACGTCGAGCCCGAGTCCGCCCAGATGACCCGAGCCGAGTGCCTCGGCAACGGCGACGTCGTCGAGCAACTCACCGCGACTGACGTTGATCAGGAGGCTGCCTCGACGCATCAACGCGAGTCTGGCGCACCGATCAGGTTCTCGGTGTCTGGTGACCCGGGTGCCAACGGGAACACCACGTCGGCTGCGCTCAGCAACTCCTCGAACCCGACGAACCTGACGCCGTCCACACGCTGGTCGGCGACGAACGGATCGTGCACCAGTACGTCCATCCCGATCGCCACCAGCAGATCGGTGAGATGTGCACCAATTGCCCCGTACCCGATGATGCCGGCCGTCCCTCCTCGCAACTGCCGTCCGGTTCGCTGCGCCGGCACACGGCCAAGTGCATACTCCGCCGTCGAGACCGTGATGTTGCGTGCCACAGCGAGGAGCAAGCCGAGGGCCATCTCGGCAGTCGAGGCGACGAAGGTCTTGTCGGCTCTGGCAACGAGTACGCCGTTGGCCGATGCTGCGTCGACGTCGATCGTGCTCGTGTCGACGGCACATCGCAGGAAGGCAACCAGCCGTGGAGCTGCTCGAAGACGGCCTCGTCCGCCCGGGGTTGATCGGTGGGCGACGATCACGTCACAGTCGGCTGCTGCATCGATCAACTCGGCGGTCGAGAGGTCCGTTCAGCCTGCATTCTGCACGACCT
>CAVVAO010000026.1:0-37202 GCA_963746285.1 Ilumatobacteraceae bacterium
ACGTGGCGCCGCTCCCCGCGAGCACCGGTGCGGTACCGACGCAGTCAGCGATCCGGTCTCGCCAGCGCCGCAACTCGGGCTCGACGACGAGCGCCGCGGGTTCGAGGTCGTTCGGTCCGTCGGCAACCGGACCGCCGAGGTCGTCCCACGCCCGGTACGCCGCCGGCGTGCTGACGGCGAGCGGCGGGATGATCAGCGTGACGACGCGGTCGACATGGTCGAGCGGCTCGACGAGTTCGCCGATGCCGCGCACGCGGGCTCGACCGCCGACGAGGCAGAAGGGGATGTCGGCGCCGAGCCGGGAGGCGTCCTCCAACTCCGTCGCCGAGGAGCCGAAGCCACACCATCGCAGCACGGTGGCCGCGTCGGTCGATCCGCCGCCGAGGCCGCCACCGTGGGGGATCAGCTTGTGCAGGTGCACGCCGACGTCGTCGACGTTGCCGGCGAGTCGCACCCGCGGGCGACGAGGTTGGTGCCGTCGAGCGGGATCCCGTCGCAGAACGGGCCCGAGGCGTCGATGCCGTGCCCGCCGGGTGTCAGCGTGATCAGGTCGTGCAGGTCGAGGCTCACCATCTCGGCGTCGATCAGGTGGTAGCCGTCGTCGCGGACACCGGTGATGCGCAACCCCAGCGTGAGCTTGGCGTGGGCTCGCAGCGTGACGGGCCCGCCGCCAGTGCCGCCGTCGCCGCCGCTTGTCGCGTGCTGCGGGAACCGTGGCGTCGCTCACGTCGCCGTCGACCCTGCAGCGAGATGGGCGTCGGCCAGGCTGCACCACGCCCCGACGTCGAGTTCCTCGGGCCGCGCCGTCGGCGAGATACCGGCGGCCTCGTACGTCTCCGGGGCGACGATGCCCGACAGCGATCGGCGCAACATCTTGCGCCGCTGTCCGAAGCCGGCGGCGCACAGCGCGAACAGCGTCGTCGGGTCGGTGGCGGGCGGCGTGCGTCGGGTGATCGCCACCAGCGACGACTCGACGTTCGGCCGCGGCACGAACACCGATGCGGGCACGTGCCCGACGATCTTGGCATCGGCCCAGTACGCCGTCTTCACGCTGACCGCGCCGTACGCCGGCGTGCGCGGCGACGCAGCGAAGCGTTCGGCCGCCTCACGCTGAACCATCACCAGCATCCGCGCGATGGCGGGTACGGAGTCGAGGAGGTCGCAGATCAACGGCGTCGCCACGTTGTAGGGCAGGTTGGCGACGAGCACCCAGGCGTCGTGGCCGGCGAGCAGCTCGGCCCAGTCGAGCGTCATGGCATCGGCCTCGACCACCCGCACGTTGGTGCGGTCGGCGACGACGTCGCGCAGGATCGGCACGACACCACGGTCGACTTCGATCGCGGTGATGTCGGCGCCGGTGTCGGCGAGCGCCAGCGTCAACGATCCGAGACCGGCACCGATCTCGACGACCCGATCCCCGATGCCGACGTCGGCGAGCTCGGCGATGCGACGCACGGTGTTGGGATCGGCGACGAAGTTCTGGCCGAGATCGCGTCGCGGGGCGAGCGAGGCGGAGTCGAGGAGTTCGCGGATCGTGGGACGCGAGTGCGTCACCGACGGAGCTCGACCGAGATCGGGGCGTCGGTGAGGTCGGCGATGCTGGCAAAGGCATCGGTGTTCATGACGAGGTTGTCCGGCAGGTTGCCGGGTGCCAGCACCGTCGTGCAGCTCACCGAGCGGTTGTTGTCCAGGTTGACGACGGTGATGCGGCTCCCGCTGGTCATGCCCGCAGCGACGCAGATGCCGTCGGCCACGTTGCTCCGGAACGTCGCCGTGGCGAGCACGGTGTCGATGAGCGGCTTCGGCGGGGATCGCGATCTCGGCCTGCCCTGCCCCCGCCGCGCTCGTCGGTCCCTCGAGGAACACGGGCGCCACATCGTCGAGGCCGTCGTCGGGTGCGGTCTGAGCCGGCGCGGCGACCGGGGTCTCGACGCCCGGGTCGATGCCTGCGACGGCGAGGTTCGGTGAGGTCGAGCTGTTCTGCGAGGTGTTCGCCCACCAGAGTGCAGGCAACGCCACCAGGGTCAGCACGGTCGCTGCGATGATGCGGCGCCGGTCGGTGTCGTTGAGTGCCATGGTGTGTCGTCGAGCAGTCCCAGGGGTGCCGGCGACATCAGGCCGCCCGCGCCCTTGAAGGGCTCGTCAGCGTATCGGGCGGCCGTCACCGCAGCGAGTCGAACGACGGCCGCCACCACGCACCGTGGTTGCCGATGCCTCTCGAGCGGGGCCGCTTCCGGCGAGCGCCCCAGCCCGAGTGCGCTCGGCGAGTCAGCGAGGTGACAGCGCGAACACCGCGCGGGCGTTGGCGGTCGTCTCGGCAGCGACCTCGGCAACGGCGATGTGGCGCAGGTCGGCGATGTGCTGACCGACGTGGGCCACCCAGGCCGGCCGGTTCGGTTGACCGCGGTGCGGTACCGGCGCCAGGTAGGGGCTGTCGGTCTCGACGAGCATCCGGTCCAACGGGCACAGGGTCGCGGCGGCCTGGACCTCGGGCGCGCCCTTGAACGTGACGATCCCCGAGAACGACAGGAGCGCGCCGATGTCGAGCGCTCGCCGTGCCTCGTCGGGGCCGCCGGTGAAGCAGTGGAACACCGTCCGTGCCGGGACCCCGACCTCGGCGAGCACGGCGAACGTGTCGTCCCACGCATCGCGGGAGTGGATCACGAGCGGAAGCTCGCGGGCGTTCGCGAGCGCGATCTGCTCGGCGAACACGCGCTGCTGGACGTCGCGCGGTGAGTGGTCGTAGTAGTAGTCGAGGCCGCACTCGCCGACCGCCACGATCCCCTCGGTGTCGAGCAGGTCGACGATCGTGTCGACCCCGTTCACGGCATCGTGCGGGTGCAGACCGACGGTCGCGTACACCTCGGGATGGCGCGTCGGCCACTGCGATCGCTGCCAACGACGTCGCGCGATCGCAACCGACCGAGATCAACGTGGTCACGCCGGCTCCGCGGCCGCAGCCACCGCCGCGTCGGCTCCATCAGGGATCCGCGAGTCGTGCACGTGACAGTGCGAGTCGATCCATTCCACAGGTGGCGAGGCCTCACGTCAGGCTCCTGCTGCGCGATCGGGGTCGGCCTCGCTGCGGCTCGTCGCTGGCGCTTCCCTCGCCGCGCACCGCACTGTCGCTGGCGCTTCCCGTCATGACGTGCTCGGCCTCACCGCAGGTTCCCGCTGCACAGTCGGGGTCGGCCTCGCTGCGGCTCGTCGCTGGCGCTTCCCTCGCCGCGCGTGAACACTCATCACGTGAGGCGGGGGAAGAGGGCGTCGCCCTTGGTGACGGGTGCGCCGGGGGAGTACTGGCCCCAGGCGGCGGCGTCGGGGAGGCGTCGGTCGGCGACCTCGCCCTGCAGACCGATGCGTTCCCAGATTGCCTGGGCGGTGTCGGGCATCGCCGGGTGCACCAGCACCGCGACGATGCGCAGCGCCTCGAGGGCGTCACCCATCACGGCGTCGACGCCCGGACCCGGCTCGGCCTTCCACGGCTCGTTCGCCTCGAGATGCGCGTTCGTGGCGCGCACCAGTTGCCAGGTCGCGTCGAGCGCCTTGCTCGGCTGCACTCCCGCCCAGTGCGCCGCCGTCTCGGCGTAGGCAGCGGCAGCGACTGCGGCGAGCGGGCTGTCGGGATCCGGCGCGGTGCCCACGCCATCGCACTTCTTCGCGACCACCGTGGCCACCCGGGCGAGGAGGTTGCCGAGGTTGTTGGCCAGATCGGAGTTGTATCGCGACGTGAACCCCTCGATCGAGAAGTCGCCGTCGTTGCCGTACGCCGTGTCGGCCAGGACGTAGTAGCGGAACCCGTCGAGGCCGACGTCGTCGATCAGATCGAGGGGGTTGACCACGTTGCCCGACGTCTTGCTCATCTTCTCGCCGCCGGACAGCAGCCAGCCGCCGATCGCCCAGCCCTTCGGCAGGTCGACGCCGGCCGACATCAGCATCGCCGGCCAGTACACGCAGTGCTGGCGCACGATGTCCTTGCCGATCAGGTGGTAGTCGACCGGCCACCAGTCGCGGTAGCGGTCGGTACCGTCGCCGAAGCCGACCGCCGCGAGATAGTTGGTGAGCGCGTCGAACCACACGTAGGTGACGTGCTTCGGGTCCCACGGCAACGGGATGCCCCATTCGAGCGAGGTCCGGCTGATCGAGAAGTCGCGCAGGCCGCTCTTGATCAGTCCGATCGCCTCGTTGCCGCGGTGTTCGGGCGTGAGCGCGGTCGGGTGAGCGGCGTACCAGTCGAGGAGGCGATCCTCGAAGCGCGAGAGGCGGAAGAACCAGTTCTCCTCCTCGAAGTACTCCACCGGTCGCTGATGGATCGGGCAGGCGTCGGCGATCGGGCCGTCGGGTCCGTCGACGGTGATCAGTTCGTCGTCCGCGTAGTACTCCTCGCACGCAACGCAGTACTTGCCGGCGAACGTGTCGAGCTCGATGTCACCCGCGTCGTAGCAGCGCTGCAACAGCTCGGCGACGGCGGCCTTGTGGCGCGGTTCGGTCGTGCGGATGAAGTCGTCGTTGCTGATGTCGAGGCGCTCCCACGCGGCGGCGAACTTCGGGGCGATCTCGTCGGTGAACTCCTGCGGGGTGACGCCGGCCGCCTCGGCCGCTTGCTGGATCTTCAAGCCGTGCTCGTCGGTGCCCGTGACGTACTTGACGTCGTCGCCGAGCAGCCGGTGCCACCGAGCGAGCGCATCGCCGACGATCGTGGTGTACGCGTGGCCGAGATGCGGCTCGGCGTTGACGTAATAGATCGGCGTCGTCAGGTAGAACCGGCTCACGCCTGCACGCTAGAGGTTCGCCGGGTGCTGCCCACCGATGCTGTTTCGGCCCTCGGGTCGAGCGGGCGATCACGACGATCACCACGGCGAGACCGGCGATGGCGACCACTGCGGCCGCCGGCGCGCCGCTCAGGGTGGTCATCAACAAGCCTTGGAGCGCCTGCAGGAACGCGATCACACCGATCACGAGAATCGGCACGACGTGACGTGCCGACCCCACGGCGACGATGCCGGCGGCGGTGATCGTCGCAGCGATCGCGGCGGTCAACTCGCTGACGTCGGCGAGCATCGTGGCGCCGATCATCGCGGCGACGGCGGCGACCGCGAGCACGTACACCTCGGGTCGCAGCACCTGGCCGATGGCCAGCGATCCGATCGCGAGCGGCGATCGTCCACACGATGATGCCACCGACCCATGGAGGGATCGCGAGGAGGGCGCCGACGCCGCCGAGCGCGAGTCCGGCTCCGATGGCGGTCGTCAGCACCTGCAGCGGGCGATCACGGTTGCGCCACAGCACGGCGCCGAGCGCACACACCGGCAGGCCGATGATCAGGAAGTTCCAGCCCGGCTCGTCGAAGGCGATCGCATCGACCAGGGCGCCCAGGGTCAGCGCCACGCCACCCGTTCCGATGAGCCACATGAACGAGGCGAGACGTCGGGTGGCCGGATCGTCGAGCCGGATCAGCCGGGCGCCGGCGACGAACCCGAGCGTGGCGACGGCGACCCCGATCGCCATCTGTCCGGCGGTGCGCAGGGCCTCCCAGTTGGGGCCGACCATCATGGCGCCGCTCATCAGCGCGAGCACGCTGCCGAGGTAGACCGCCAGTTCGGCCACGATCGACAGGCGCGGCTCGGCGGCGCTCGTGCTGCTCGAATTCCCGGATCGCGTCGACCTGGTCGCTCGTGACGAGGCCGTGTTCGACCCACTGCTCGGCGTGCTGGTCGAGCCAGCCGTGGTCGACTGCCTCGGTTCGGTTGCGGAACAAGGAGATCATGTCGCCCTCCCTTCGTCGCCACCCTGTGCGTGGTGGCCTACTTCGATGATGGGCTCCGACCGGGCCGATCGGGAGGGGACATCGGCCCCTCGTGTCGATACCGTGCGCCCGATGTCCGGAGTCTTCGCCGCCGCGACCACGGTGCGCCGCCTGGTGACCGAGGCCGGCCCGCGACAGCGGATGGCGGCGTGGATGGCGGTGCGCAGGTGGTGCGCTTCGCCGGCGAGGTCGCTCCCGGTTGGGACATCGGCGGCAACGCGAACGGCGGCTACCTGATGGCGATCGCCGGGCGGGCGATGGCCGAGGCCGTCGGCCGCCCACCGGTGACGTTGACCGCCCACTATCTGCGCCCTGCAGCGCCGGGACCGTGCGAGATCGAGGTGACCATCGTGCGATGCGGGCCGCCGCTTCGCCACGGCCACGGCGTCGCTCACGATGGAGTCCGGTCAGATCCTGCAGCTGCTCGGCACGTTCGGCGATCAGACGCCGGGCGGACCGTCGGTCACCGGGGAACCGCCGGTGGACCTGCCCGACTACGACGACTGCGAGGTGCCCCCTCCGCCGGCCGAGGGGCCGGGGCCGGAGATCTTCCGGCGACTCGCCGTGCGGATCCGTCCCGGCGACGAGGGATTCCGTACCGGCAACCCGTCGGGCAGCGCGGAGATCCGCGGCTGGTTCGCGTTCGCCGACGGCGAGCCGATCGACGCGATCGGCCTGTTGCTCGTCGCCGACGCGTTCCCGCCGGCGGTCTTCAACACGACACTGCCGGTGGCGTGGGTGCCGACGGTCGAGCTGACCGTGCACGTCCGCGGCGTGCCCGAGCCGGGGCCGCTGCGCTGCTGGTTCCGGTCACGCTTCGTCCACGACGGTCTGCTCGACGAGGAAGCCGAGATCTGGGACTCGACCGGCAAGCTCGTCGCCCAGAGCCGCCAGCTCGCGTTGCTCCCGCGTCCTGCGAGCTGATCCGGTTCAGCGTCGCAGCAGGCCGGACCGTCCGCGCTTGCTGTTGCGCGATCCGGCGACCGCGACGCCGGCGGCGAAGCTCATCCCGGCGATCCCGATCGTGCCGACCGACGCCGCCGTGCGCCGCACGACCGACTTCGTCTGCTGGCTGAAGATCACGATCGGCCAACCGTGGCGGCGGGCGTGGCGCTCGAGCCGGGCGTCGGGGTTGACCGCCACCGGGTGGCCGACCGCCTCGAGCATCGGCAGGTCGCTCGCCGAGTCGCTGTAGGCGTAGCACTGGTCGAGTTCGTAGCCGTTCCAGTTGGCGAGCTCGATCATCGCTTCGACCTTGCCGGCGCCGTAGCAGAACGGTCCGTCGAGTTCGCCGGTGTAGCGGCCGTCGACGACGACGCTGCGCGTGCCGATCCCCGACGGTCATCCCGAAGGAGTGGGCCAGCGGTTCGACGATCTCCTGCGGCGCCGCCGACACGATGAAGGTGTCGCGACCGGCGTGACGGTGCCGGTCGAGCAGGCGACGGGCCTCGGGTCGCAGCTTGGCGAGCAGGCGGGGGAGGACTTCGACGTTGAGCGCCTGGAGGTCGCTCTGACGCATTCCCGCGACCGCCTTGAGGATGCGGGCCTTGACCTCGTCGGTCGTGTCGTCGTCGGCGCCGAACAGCTGGAACGCGATCGCGCCGGCGGCGTCGCGGGCGAACTCGACGTTGGGGATCAGCCCGGCCTTGCGCGCCTGGAGCGCGAGCGTGAACGCCGACGAACCGGAGATCAGCGTCCGGTCGAGATCGAAGAACGCCGCGCTCGGTCCCGAGCTGGCGACGTTGACGTATTCACTCATTGGCTGCTCCGCCCATCTCGTCGTCCCTCGTCTTGTCGTCTCTCGTCCGGTCGTCGCTCGTCTCGTCGTCGAGGCCGACCGCCAGCGCGTACACCTCGCGCTTGGGGCGGCCGACGTGCTTCGCGACCGTCGCCGCCGCATCGCGAGTCGACGACCCCGGCAGCGAGCTCGCCGCGGAGCGCCTCGCGGACGTCGTCGTCGCTGGCGGTGCGATCGTCGATCGGTGCACCCTCGAGGACGAGGACGTACTCGCCGCGCGGGCCGCCGATGTCGATGGTGCCCAACGGGCCGCGGACGACCTCCTCGTAGAGCTTCGTGAGTTCGCGAGCGACCACGACGAGCCGGTCGTCGCCGCACGCCACCGCGGAGGTCGTCGAGGGTGCGCTGCACGCGATGGGGGGCCTCGTAGATGATCGTCGTGCGCGGTTCCGCCGCGACGCCGGCCAGGCGTGCGGCGCGCTCGCTGCCCTTGCGGGGCAGGAACCCCTCGAACACGAACCGGTCGGTGGCGAGCCCGCTGATCGTGAGTGCCATGACCGCCGCGCTCGGGCCGGGGACCGCGCTCACGTCGTAGCCGGCGTCGATCGCCGCCCGCACGATGCGTTCGCCGGGGTCGGAGATCCCCGGCGTGCCCGCATCGCTGACGATCGCGACGTCGTGCCCCTCCGACGAGGACCCCGAGGACGTCGGCGACCCGGCTGAACTCGGTGTGGTCGTTGCACACCGCGAGCCGCCCGGCCTTGATCCCGGCGTGTTGCAGCAACAGCCCGGTGCGACGGGTGTCCTCGCAGCAGATCAGCCCGACATGGGCGAGCACGTCGACCGCACGCGGCGACAGGTCGGCGAGGTTGCCGATCGGGGTGGCGACCAGCCAGAGCGTGCTCACGTCGCCGAACCGTCCGAACCGTCCGAGTCGTGCAGGCGGAGTTCGACCTCGTCGCCGACGTGCAGGCCCCAGCGCCCGAACGCGCCGCCCTCCGCTTCGATCACCCAGCTCGCACGCCAGACCGGGATGCCGAGGCGGAACCGGTTCATGTGCATCGTCTTGACCACGATGCCGTCGCTGCCGACGTAGGCGACGTCGATCGGGAACCGCATCCCGATCGTGTGGATCCAGCGGCAGTGTTCGATGACGAGGGCACCGTCGAGGCCGTCCCTGCCGAGCAGGCCGCGTCGGCGGGCCCGGCGGGTGTCGGCCACTTCCGCCGAGGCCAGCACGCGGGCGTCACTGACCAACCAAGCCATGGTCGCAGTGTGCCAGATGACGGCGGATCGCGGCGGGCGTGTCGTGCGGTCTCGCGCTGGGGTACGTTCGCCGAGTGGCCCTCGACCAGGTGATCGACGATGTCGTCACCTGACGCGTTCGAGCTGATCGGCGTGTCCGCGGGGCCCGTCGCCGGCGATCCCATCCTGCGATCGATCGACCTCGTGATCCCGGCGAACGGCGTGACCGTCCTCGCGGGACCATCGGGGGCGGGCAAGTCGACGCTGCTGCGGCTGTTGAACCGGCTCGACGATCCGGTCGCCGGCGAGGTCCGTTGGCGTGGCCGTTCGCTCACCGAGTGGGCGCCGACCGAGTTGCGCCGGCAGGTGGCGATGGTGTTCCAACGCCCGCCGCTGTTCTCCGGCACCGTGCTCGACAATCTGCGCGTGGCCAGGGCGGACGTCGACGCCGAGCGTGCGGGCCACGTCCTCGAACACGTCGGGCTCGACCCGGAGCTGCTCGGCCAGGACGCCGACAGCCTGTCGGGCGGTGAAGCGCAGCGGATGTGCGTGGCGCGGGCGCTGTTGACGGAGCCGTCGGTGCTGCTCGCCGACGAGCCGACCGCCGCGCTCGATCGGGCGGCCCGTGCCACCGTCGAGGACCTGGGCCGGATGCTCGCCGACTCGGGGGTCGCGGTGATCTGGGTGAGCCACGACACCGATCAGCTCCGGCGCCTCGCCGACCACGTGATCGTGCTGGCCGACGGCGCCGTGCGGGCGGTCGGCCACCTGTCCGAACTCGACGCCAGCCCCGACCCCCTCGTGCGCCAATCGGTCGGTGCCCCGTGACGGTCCTCCCCGGCCCCGTCCCCACCCGGACCGTGACGGTCCTCCCCGGCCCCGTCCCCGGGAGGACCGAATGATGCTGGGGGTCGAGCAGGGCGACATCGGGCTCGTCGGTCTCGCGGCGTCGGGGATCCTCGTCGCGGTCGCCGTGGCGATCTCGTTGTGGCGCCAGCTCGGGCTCGAACGCAGTCTGCTGTGGGCGGCGTTGCGGGCGTTGGTGCAGCTGTTGCTGGTCGGCTGGGTGCTGCAGTTCGTGGTCGACCCCGACGATCCGCTGATCTTCTCGGTGATCTGGCTCGTGGCGATGGTGGGCTTCGCCGCGTACACCACCTCACGCCGGGCGGCCGACGTCCCGAACGTGTTGGCGCTCTCGTTGCTGGCCTACACCGCGTCGGCTGTCGTGGTGCTCGGCGTGCTGTTCGGCTTCGGGATCTACGACTTGGAGGGCCGCACGCTGGTGCCGCTCGCGGGGATGGTGATCGGCAACTCGCTGGCCGCGACGGTGCTCGTGTCGCGCCAGCTGCTGACCGCCGCCACCGAGCAACGCGGGGTGATCGAGGGACGGCTCGCGCTCGGGCTCTCGTCGACCGAGGCGTTCCAGCCCCACCTGCGCCAGGCGTTGCGAACGGCGCTGGTGCCGCAGATCGAGTCGACGAAGGCCGTCGGGATCGTGTTCCTGCCCGGAGCGATGGTCGGCTTGATCCTCGCCGGCGTCGACCCCGCCGACGCGGTCAAGGTGCAGGTGTCGGTGATGTACCTCGTGCTCGGCAGCGTCGCGACGACAACGGCCGTGATGAGCCTCGGCATCTCACGCGAGTTGTTCACGCCGGCCCAGCAACTCCGCCGCCGCGGATGACGTACACGATGTGCCAGGCACATCGTGTACGTGGTCAGACGTTGAAGCGGAACTCCATCACGTCGCCGTCCTGGGCGACGTAGTCCTTGCCCTCGACGCGCATCTTGCCGGCGTCCTTGGCGGCGTTCCACGACCCGAGTTCGAGCAGCTGATCCCACTGGATCACCTCGGCGCGGATGAAGCCACGCTGGAAGTCGGTGTGGATCCGCCCGGCACACACCGGCGCGGTCGACCCCTCGTAGAACGTCCACGCCCGCGATTCCTTCTCGCCGGTGGTGAAGTACGTCCGCAGCCCGAGCAGGTGATAGGCGCTGCGGACCATCCGGAACAGCGCGCCCTTCGCCGAGGCCGAATCCCTCGAGGATCTCGGCGCGCTCGACCGGATCCTCGATCGCGGCAGCCTCGGCCTCCAGCTGGACGCACATGCCGATGATCTCGACGTTGTCGCCGGCATTGTTGAACTCGGCGGCGACCATCGCCTCCTTCTCGGGGATCGAGTCGATGTCGTCCTCGCCCACGTTGACCACCACGAGCACCCGCCGGTTGGTCAGCAGGAAGTAGGGGGCGAGCGCGTCACGGACGTCGTCCTTCAGCCCGGCGCGGTAGAGCGGCAGGCCTTCGGACAGCGCGTCGTAGGCGAGCTGGAGGTTGGCGGCCTCGTCGGCCATCGCCTTGTCGAGCTTGGCCTGGCGCTGGGTCTGGTGCAGGCGCTTCTCGACGGTCTCGAGATCGGCGAGCGCGAGTTCGATCTCGACGACGCGGAGGTGTTCGAGCGGATCGGACGGCCCGGTGATGTCGTCGTTGACGAACGCCCGCAGCACGAACACGATCGCGTCGACCTCGCGGATGTTGGCGAGGAACTTGTTGCCGAGGCCCTCACCCTTGCTGGCGCCCTCGACGAGCCCGCCGATGTCGACGACCTCGACCTGTGCGTGGATGGTCTGCTTCGACTTCGACATCGCCGCCAGCCGGTCGAGCCGCTCGTCGGGCACCCTGGCCACGCCGATGTTCGGATCCTTGGTGGCGAACGGGTACGGCGCCGCGAGCGCGCCACCACCGGTCAACGCGTTGTACAGCGAGCTCTTGCCCGCGTTGGGGAGACCGACCAGTCCGAAACGTTCCATGAGCGGACCGAGGCTACCGACGTGGGCGCCGCGGGAACGCCGGTCGTGCACTTCTCGTCGGATCTGGTCGCGGCTGCCGCGACCAGATCCGACGAGATCTGCAAGGGCCGGCGGCTGGCGTCTCACGCGGCGTCGGGAGGCGGCCACCCGCGTGGGTCGGCCGGCGCCCAGCGATCCACTGCGGCACGGATCCGATCGGCGGTCGCCTTCGGTCGAGTCGTGATCGAGCGGTACGTGAAGCGCAGCACGAGCCAGCCGGCGGCAACGAGGTCGGCGTCACGCTCGCGATCGCGCTCGAAGGTGTCGCGGTCGAGCCCGTGGTACTGCCATCCGTCGCATTCGAGCAGGACCGGGGTGTCGATCACCCGGAAGTCCACCTCGTGGCCCTCGATCACCGGGTGGAATTCCACCGGCGGGAGGCCGAAACGATCGACGAGGCGTCGCATCACCAACTCCAGGATCGAATCGGCGGGCTTGTCGTCGATCGACCAGTCGGCGACCGCGTCGCGCAGCGCCACCGTGCCGCCCCGTCCTCGGCGGGCATGGTCGGCCGCGGCGGACTCGATGGCGCCGAGCGACGCCAGGCCGCTCGTGACGACGTGACCCACTGCGGCGTGGACGCCGGCATGGTCGACGGCGCCGAGGTCGACGAGCGTGCGCAGGACGTTGGTGCACGTGATCCCGTAGCGCCGCAGCTGGGTCAGGCGGGCCCGGTCGATCGGACGATGGATGACGACGCCGTCGAGCTGGAGTTCGCGTTGCTTGCCGGTGATGATCACGTCGACGGGGTCGTCGTCGGGTCGAGGGACGCCCCACAGTCGGGCAGCGGATCGGTGTGAGGCCAGTGTCGGTTCGCCCGTTGCGTAGATGGCCGCGATGATCCGCTGTTCCGGGGTGTCGGGCGTGCCGACGAGCCGTGCGACGTACGGATGCAGCCCGACGAGGTTGCCTCGCTCGAGCGCCCGGTACCAGGCGGAACGGGTGAGCCCCGACGCTTCGAAGGTGATGATGCCGTGGTGACCGCGTGCCCAGTCGTCGAAGTCGGAGAGCCTCATGTGCGAGCAGTGGGTGCCGGACGGCTCGTTTCGGAACGGCAGGCCGCGTCGCGCGATCAACGCTGCACTTCTCGTCGGATCTGATCGCGGCAGTCGCGACCAGATCCGACGAGAATTGCGTCGGCGGGTACGATCGCTGGGATGACGCCCGAGCAGGCACTGCTGCGCGTGATCCACTGCCTCGACCGGGCGCACGAGTCCGGCTTCAAGGCCAAGGCCTTCACGCGGGCGCTCGACGTCGTGCGCACCACGCCGCCCGACGAACTCGCCGAGCGGGCCGACGCGGGCACGCTGACCGATCTCGACGGCATCGGGTCGTCGACCGCCGCGGTGATCGCCGACGCCCTCGCCGGTCGGGATCCCGCCTACCTGGCGAAGATCGAGGCCGAGTCACAGGTGCCGATCACCCCCGAGGGCCAGGTGTACCGCGACGCACTCAAGGGTGACTGCCATCTCCACTCCACGTGGAGCGACGGCGGCGCCCCGATCGAGGCAATGGCGGCGACGGCGATCGCGATCGGTCACGAGTACATGGTGCAGACCGACCACTCCGCCCGCCTGACGATCGCCCACGGCCTGAACGAGCAGCGCCTCGCCGAGCAGCTCGACCAGATCGCCGCGGTGAACGCCGACATCGCCGCGGCCGGACACGACTTCCGGATCCTGTCGGGGATGGAGGTCGACATCCTCGAGGACGGCTCGCTCGACCTGTCCGACGACATGCTGGCGCGCCTCGACGTGGTGGTCGCGAGCGTGCATTCGAAGCTCCGCATGCCGAAGCAGCAGATGACCGAGCGGATGCTGGTGGCGGTGGCGTCGCCGCACGTCGACATCCTCGGCCATTGCACCGGCCGGATGATCGGCAAGCGCCCGCCGTCGGAGTTCGACGCCGACTACGTGTTCGCGGCGTGCGCGCAGTTCGGCACGGCGGTGGAGATCAACTGCCGGCCGGAACGTCTCGACCCGCCGCGCGAGCTGCTCGACGTGGCGATCGAGTACGGCTGCTGGTTCTCGATCGACTCCGACGCCCACGCGACCGGCCAACTCGAGTGGCAACCGCTCGGCTGTGACCGCGCCGCCGAGCGAGAGGTCCCCATCGAGCGGATCATCAACACGATGTCCGCCGACGACCTCCTCGCCTGGACCGCCTGAGATCCCGCCAAAGCCCCGTTTGCGTTGCATTTCGGATGACCCGCTCCGTCGAAAACGCGACGCAAACGATGGTGGTGACCGCGGTCAGGACATGAGTGCGCCGTAGGCGGCGAGGAGGAGTCCGGCGCCGCGGAGGTCGCCGGTGGTGCCCTCGCCCATCTTGTTCATCACGTAGCTGAAGCTCATCTGCGCGTCGACGTCGATGATCGCCAGCGATCCGCCCCAGCCGCCCCAGAAGCACGTGCGCGGGTTCGGCACCGGCAGCATCTCGCCGGGCAGACCGAAGCCCATGCCCATCTTGAGCGGGAGGGGCAGGATCAGGTCGGGCCCCTCGTACTGGACGTCGAAGATCCGGGCGACACCCTCGTCCGACAGCAGGGTGACGCCGCGCGCCGTGCCGCCGCACGCGGTCGGCGTGTGGCACAACGCCACCGATCGGGCATTGCCGTGGCCGCCGGCAGCCGGGATCTCGGCGCGCCGCCAGTCCTTGCGCCACGAGAACTCGGCACCGATCGCAGGGTTGGTGAACGTGCGCATCGCGACCGACGTCGGGTCGACGTCGGTGGCCTCCGAGCTCCGGTCGACGGCGGGATCACGCGGCGCGACTCGGGCATCGCAGGATGCCGGCGTGCCGATGTGGAAGTCGGCGCCGAGCGGGCCGGCGATCTCGTCGGCGAAGAACGTGCCGAGGCTGCGCCCGTCGACGCGCTTGACGATCTCGCCGAGCAGGTAGCCCTGGCTGATCGCGTGGTAGCCGGACTGCGAGCCGGGCTCCCACCACGGCGCCTGCGCGGCGTGGAGCGCGAACCAGCTTGTCGTGGTCGAGCAGGTCGAACATCGTGAGCGGCTCGTCCCAGCCCGACAGCCCGGCGGTGTGGCTGAGCACGTGTCGAGTCGCCACGTGCTCCTTGCCGCCCGCCGCGAACTCGGGCCAGTAGGTGGCGATCGGCTCGTACAGGTCGAGTTCGCCACGGTCGGCGAGGATCAGGCAGCACAGCGCGGCCATCGTCTTGGTGGTCGACCAGACGTTGATGATCGTGTCCTCCTGCCAGTCGCCCTCCACGCCGGGGACTCCGGCATCGTCGTCGTCGGGCCCGTCGAACGTCGCGGTGCCGCCCCACAGGTCGACGACGAACTCGCCGCCGACCGTGATCGCCACCGACGCGCCGACGTCGCCCTGCGTCTCGAAGTTGGTCTCGAACGCGGTCCGGACCGCTTCGAAGCCGGGTGCGACGGTGCCGTGGATCTCTGCCATGGCCGCAACGTAGACGTTTGCGTGGCGATTCGGATGACCCGGTCCAGCCGAATCCGCACGCAAACGTGGGTGTCTCCGACGTGGCTAGTGTGCGAGCCCACAACGGGGACAAACGACTGGGGGGTCGAGACGATGGTCGACAAGTGGTTGGTGGAGACCGAACTGAGCGAGGAGTGGGATTTCTACACTCGGGCCAACGTCGGGGAGGTGTTCCCCGACCCGGTGTCGCCGCTGTCGTTCCAGTACTTCCAGCACGCCGACGGGCTCGGCGGTGCGGAGCTCGGGTTCCGCAACGCCTACTACCGCATCGGCGTGATGACGCCCGACGAACTCCCCGACGACCAGTGTGTGTTCCTCGGCGTCACCGGCGGCTACGGCTACCTGAACGCCAGCGCGCTGCGCATGCTCGGCCATCGCGCGCCCGGGATGACCGCGAAGGACATCGACGACTCGTTCTTCGGCGATGCGCCGGGTGTGCCGCAGTTCGTCGTCAAGCCCGGCTTCGACCGCCCGGAGCTGACGGAGAAGATCGGCGAGACCTTCAACTGGGTGCTCACGACGCCGGATCTGCCCGACGTGCTCGCCCACGAACGCACGATGAACCAGCTGCGTGCGAACCGGCCGGACCTGTCGGCGATGAGCGATCGGGAGCTGATCGACCACGCCACGAACCTCGCCGACACGTACTTCGAGATGCTGTTCACCGAGCACATCTTCGTCTCGTTCCTGGCGACGCTGCCGATCGGCATCATCACCAAGGTGTGCGCTGCCGTCGGTCGTCCCACCGACACCCTGAAGCTGCTCGCCGGCCTCGGCGACGTCGAGTCAGCGGCGCCGTCGATGGCGATGTGGGACCTCGGGCGGATCGTCGCCGACTCCGACGAACTCAACGCGCTGTTCGACGAGGGATATGCCGGGTTGCACGCGCGCCTGACCGCCAGCGACAGCCCGGATGCCGCGGCGTTTCTGGCGGCGTTCGACGACTTCTCGTTCAAGTACGGCTGCCGCGGCCCGAACGAGTGGGAGACCAGGTCGCCCACCTGGGAGACCGAGCCCGACCTGGCCCTGGCGGCGATCGACCGGATGCGGCTCTCGGGCGGGACCGCCGCGCCGCGCCTCCACAACGCCGACGTGCGCCACGGAGCGCGAGCGCATCGGTGCCGAGATCGCAGCGATGCTCGAGGGCGACCCCGAGACCCAGGCCCAGTTCCAGGCGGCGTTGCATTCGGCGACGGTGTTCATGCCCGGGCGCGAGCGCACCAAGACCAACAACATCAAGCTCGTCCAGGAGATGCGCGTCGCGTACAACGAGTTCGGTCGCCGCCGTGTCGCCGACGGCTCGTTCCGCAAGGTCAACGACTTCGGACTGCTCACCCGGGCCGAACTGCGTGAGTCGGTCGACGACCCCGGCAAGTACACCTCGGTCCTCGCCGAGCGCGAGGCCTTGCTGGGGGAGGTGGAAGCACTCCAGGAGCCGTTCCTGTTCCACGGCGGACGCCCCGACATGTCGACCTATCCGCGCCGTGATGCGGTCGAGATCACGGTGGTCGAGGTGGGCGAGGTCGTCCACGGGGTGCCGGGTTGTCCCGGTGTCGTGCGCGGCATCGCTCGCGTCGTGCTGGATTCCCACGACCCGAGCGGGCTCGATCCCGGCGACATCCTCGTCGCGCCGATCACCGATCCGTCGTGGACACCGCTGTTCGTGCCGGCCGGTGGGGTCGTCGTCGATGTCGGGGCGCCGCTGAGCCACGCGATCATCGTCAGCCGTGAGCTGGGAATCCCGTGCGTCGTGTCGGCCACCGACGCCACCAAGCGCATCCCCGACGGTGCACTGATCGAGGTCGACGGCGACACCGGCGTCGTCAACATCATCGAGCTCCCCTGAACCCCGGCCGGCCCATCACACCACGCCACTCCACGTTTGCGTGACGTTTCGGATGACCCGGTCCATCCGAAACGCAACACAAACGTGGTTGGGGGACCGCGGTGGTGGTCTGGTGGGTGGCGCCGTAGCATGGCTCCCTATGTCGAAGAAGACCAAGAAGAAGAAGGCCAAGATGCGCCGCTCGAAGGCGAATCACGGCAAGCGTCCCAACATGGGCCGCGGCTGACCCGACTTCTCGTTCCAGCCGCCCATCCGAGTTGATCCCCGCGCCGACGTGAGCCCCCGTGTCGAGTGGCTGGCGGTCGCGGGTGATCCCGATGTGTGGCGATCGCTCGGCTTCGTCGTCGCCGACGACGGCTCGATCCCCCTCCACGGAACCTCGCTGCGCATCGTCGCGCCCGAGCCCGACCGACGATCGGGCCGACTCCGGCCGGCGGGCATCGTCGGGTGGGCGATCAGCGGTGTGGCGGGTTCCGATCGACGTCCGACCGTCGACGGGTTGCCGACCGACGTCGTCGTGGCGGCGATGCCGACCTTCGCCGACCATCACGATCGGCGCCATCGGGCCTCGACCACGTCGTGGTGACCACACCTGACCTCGAGCGCACCAGCGCGGCGATCGCCGAGGCGACCGGCTGCGAGTTGAAGCGCATCCGCGAAGTCGGCTCGATGCGCCAGGGATTCCACCGCATCGGTTCGGGAGGGTTGATCGTGGAACTCGTCGAGCGTCCCGACGTCCCCGACGGGCCTGCCGCGTTCTGGGGCCTCGTCGTCAACGTGGACGATCTCGACGTCGCGTGCGAGCACATCGGTGCCGAGCGGATCTCGCCGCCGAAGGACGCCGTGCAGCCCGGCCGGCGGATCGCGACGGTCCGTGCCGAGACGGGACTCGGGCTGCCCGTCGCGCTGATGACGCCCTGAGCAGTACGCCCCGAGCACACCCACCCGCGCAACCGTCGGGTTTCCGGTGCGTCCGGTCAGGTGATCGGCGGGCCCACGGCGTGCCGCCGGCGCCGACTCGCGACGGCGAGCATCAGACCGGTCAGCAGCATTCCTGCGCCGATGATCAAGGTGTTGTTCGGACTACTGCCACCCGTTTGCACCAGGGCGCAGTCGTCCTCCGGGGTGCCGTCACGGTCCTGGCCCGGCACGCAGGGCCGATCCCCGGGCGGATTCGCGCACGGCGCCGAATTCGGTACGTAGTCGACGCTCGCCGTGGCGGTGATCGAGTCGACCGTCACCTCGATGACGAGGCCGTCGCGCAGGAAGGCATCGCTGGGGTCGGAGATCCACGAGACGCCGTCGTCGGCGCGTGTCCATCCCGGCCAGTCGGTCGCGTTGCCGGCACCGTCCACCGTGGCGCCGGGCCAGATGATCTGACCGGTCAGGCTGTCGACCTCGAGCGTGTCGATGACGGTCCCATCGACGGCGCGGATGACGAGGGTGGCGGTGTCGTCGACCGGGGTGAAGCCGACCGGGACGATGGTGTAGTTGATGAACGGCGCGTCGCGGATGCAGTCGGGGAAGAAGCCGGAGACGTCGAGGGAGGGCCCCTGCGGCGTGGTCGTGGTGACGTAGTGACCTCCGTCGGAATCCTGCGCGGCGGCGGTGGCCGGTACGGCGGTGGCCACCATCAGGCCGACGGCGAGTGCCAGACGCCAGCGCCGGCCTGCGCCTGCGTGCCGGTCGGGTTGGCCGGTGGTTGCCGAAGTGAGCATTGCGTCCGCCCTCGTGGATCTTGCGTGGAACTGCTTCGTGGAATCGACCACGCTCCGTGGCGAAACCATAGAGCCTGCGCTGCCGGTTCGCAAACCGTTCTCCCCGCTTCGAGACGCACGGAGTCCCAGGTCACGACGTCGTGGCCATCAGCACCGAAGTTGTACACGCTGCGCGGTCGGACCACCACGGCAAACATCTCGGAAAGGCGACCGTCACGCTGCGTGGTCGAGAGAAGTCACTCCGCGACATCGATGCGAACTCGGGTCACACCGGGCTCGCTCGCATCGCTCAGCCGTCTCTCGTTTCGACCGTCGGCGTCCGTCCACACCGCGTCGATGTGCAGCGGCGTCGGCGCCACGCTCGGCGGCGTACGTACCGCGAGGTCGTACCCGTCGGCCACGTCGAGCCGACCGTCCATGGCCAACGTCAGCTGTCCCGTCTCGCCGGGGCCGAGGGTCACGAAGACCGACGTCACGAAGTATCCGGCCTCGCTGCCGATCTCGAAGGCGACCGGTCGGTCGTCGAGGCGGACGTCGGAGACGGGGAGCTTCGAGAAGATCGAGACCCATGTCCGGTTGGAGCCGTGCGGGAGGCCGACCAGGTTGCTGATGATGTAGTCGGGTTCACCGCTGCTCGGCGCGGCGTTGGTGAGCGAGACGGTCAGCTCCGCGGTGGCGGTGTTCGTCGATGCGTCGGCCGCGACCGCATAGGTGGCCTCGGCGCTGAGGTAGTAGTCGATCTTGTTGCCCGCCGCATTGTTGAACGCGATGGCGAGCGCGTCACCGTCCGGTTCGGGCAGCGTTCCGCTCAATCCGATCTGGCTGAAGAGATCCTGCTCGGACACGCGAGCGGCCCACCCGGCCAACCGACCCTGCTCGACCAGTGGGCCGAGCTCGTCGAGCAGGTCGACGGGTGGCGGCAGCGGGCCGGCGAGGAGGTGCTCGATCACGCTGCGGGAGAACTCCTCCAGGATGTCGATACGTTCGTCGACGACCGTGACGTCGTACTGGCCGTTGAGGAGGAACTCGGTCGCGGTGTCGGCGGTGACGGTTCGTCGGCCGTCGACGACCTGACCGTCGGGCAGCTCGATCGGGCCCGTGAACCGGAGCAGGCGTGCCAGCGTGTACACGTCCATCATGAACACGCCGTCGAGTTCGCCACCACCGCTCTGGGGATAGAGGTCGGCGACGGCCCGGCCGGTGGTGGCCATGTCGGGTGACATGTTGATGTTCTTCCAGACGGCGCGATCGGTGGTGCCGCCGGGGCCGGAGTTCAGGTTGTACGGGCCGTAGCGGGCGAGCCATTCGTCGAGCCGAGGGTCCTCGTCGCCGGCGACGACCAGATCGCTCGTGGTGAATCGGCGCGTGCTGGGGTCGCCGGCCGTGTTGAGATCGTCGGCGCGCCCGAACGCCGTCATCTCGATCCGGCCGTCGGTGATCGTGATCTCGGCCCAGTTGCCCATGAATCCGCCGAGGCCGCGCGCTTCGGCGGGTGTCGTGAACCCGATGAAGTAGGTGCGAGGCCCGTCGCCGCCGAGAAGGCCAGGGGCGGCCGTGGCGACGGCCAGTGCATCGACGCTGCGTTGCCGTTGTTCGGCGAGGTCGGAAGCGAGTGCGTCGAGACGTTCTGCCGCCGCCGGGACCAGCCACTGGTTGTCGAGTTCCGTCACGGTCTGCTGCAACGTTTCGATCTGCATCTCGATGTCGAGCAGTGGATCCTGCAGCGAGCGCACGACGTCGACATCGATGCGGCCCGGTTCACTGGTGAGCGCGTCGAGGTCGACGTCGGCCAGTCGTTCCGCAAGCAGTCGCGTCGACTCGGCCCCGGCGGCGGTCAGCTCGGTGGCGACGCGGTGGTGCTGGGCGACGCCGGGCACGAGACGGGCGGCCGTGGTCCACGGCGAGTCGACGCTGTCGTCGGCCAGCTCGAAGCGTTGTGCGGCAGCAGTGAACGCATCGCTGGCGGTGTCGACGTCACCGTCGGCGAGCGCGTCCAGTCCGCGCCGGGCGTGGTCGCCGGCGTCTCGGATGTCGTCGGCGGAGCGGTAGCCGAGCACGGCGAACATGGTCGTGCCGACCATCGCGACGCCGCCGGCCACCATGCCGACCAGCGTGACCCGAAGTCGCACGGTGCGCGACCGCCGCCGAAGGCCGATGGCCGAGATGTAGAGGGCCAGCGCGAAGAACACGATCGACGACGAGCCGAGGAATCCGCCGAGCTGACTTCGGGCCGCGACGTTGAGGGCGATGCCGACCATCAGCGCGGTGACGATGTTGCGGTGGCGCGGTGCGACCGGCTGGGTGTAGCCGATGACGGCGGTGGAGACACCGATCGTGGCTCCCGCGACCGTCGCCGACGTGAGCGCTGCGATCAGTGCGACGAGTGCGCCGTCCCAACGCAGTGCGCCTGCGCCGAGCCAGGTGGCGGCGGCGACGGTGGTGCCCACGAGGACCACGTCGATGGTCGGCCCTCCGGTCGGTGACGTGCCGGAGAAGGCGGCGATCCCCCCGGCGACCACGGCGATCAGCGCGACCAGCGTGCCGGTCCGTACCTCGACCGAGGTGGTTCGAGCGACGCTGTCGATACGTGGCCCCGTGTCCCGCGCGGCGCGTGAGCCGGCTGGCTTGTTCGTGGCTGCGAGCGGGCGGTCCGGTCCACGCGCACCTCGCCCCGAACGGGTTGGCGGCGGAGATGGAGGTGGCGGCGGAGTTGCAGGTCGCGGCGGTGGCGGGGGAGGCGCAGTCCGACGCCACTGGGGCGGAGGTGGTGGGGGAGGAGATGGAGGCGCGGTCGTGCGTCGTGCGGGTGGTTGCGGCGGCGCTGTGGCCGATCGTGCCTGTGGTTGACGGCGAGGGTGGCGCTGTGGCGGCGGTGGTGGAGTGGGGGTGCACCGTGGGGGAGCGACGGGGTGCTGCGACCGCGACGTGGTGTGGCTGTCGTCCGCGGTGTCGCTGCTCGACGGAGTCGTCAGGCTCATCGCTCTGTCGCCGTTCGAGGGTGGGCCCGCACGTGCCCGTCGAGCCGCCGCTCGATCCACCTCATGTCGCCGGAACCCTACCGCGCATCGGGCGGCCAGGGCTGAGGCTGGGAGTCGATCCTCGTGCGTCCGTCAAGGAAGTATCAAGGACTCGGACTGCGTCATGCGCACCGCATCGACGCGACCACACAGAGTGATTGAATGGGCCGATCCGTCGCTCGCATTCCTCGTTGGCTGGACTCGCGTGTTTGCAGGAACCTCTGATTCGGAAGGCTCCCGAGCGAGATCATGACGAAAACCTGACGGAATCGGCCGACCACGAAGAGTGGTGGCGGCCTAGTGTGATGGTCTGCAGTAGCGAGGAGCGGAGCGCAA
Organism: Ilumatobacteraceae bacterium; assembly: GCA_963746285.1. Lineage (GTDB taxonomy): Bacteria > Actinomycetota > Acidimicrobiia > Acidimicrobiales > Ilumatobacteraceae > Sva-07. The sequence continues at coordinate 22,014 of CAVVAO010000026.1, forward strand.
AGGCGGACATGAGCGAACGAGCACGACGGCCATCGACGCTGCCGTCACCCGCCGCGGCCTTGGCCCCACCACAGCGCAACCGCACTGGCCGGGACCTCGAGCTCGTCCCGCCGGCCCAGGATCCGGCACCCGCTCGGCCGAGTCCTCGGCGACTGCGGCGCCTGTTGATCGCCTCGGACGTCGTGGGGATCATCGTCGGGTACGCCCTCTCGATGGCGATCCAGCAGCTCGTCAGGCCGGCGCCCGATGCGACCGTGCGCGACGAAGCGGTGTTCGCGGTGTTCATGGTGCCGATCTGGGTGCTGATGATGGCGTCGCAGAACCTGTACCTCGCCCGTGCGGTCTCACGGTTCGGCGAGGAGCTTCGCCGTCTGATGACAGCCGGGCTGATGGCGATCGCGTTCCTGGTCGCCGTGCTCTTCCTCGCGCAGTACAACCTGCTGTCGCGGCTGTGGGTGGTCTTGCTGTTCGTGTGCGTGACGTCGTCACTCGTGGCATCGCGATTGTTCGCGCGTCATGTCTTCAACAAGTTGCGTCGTGAGGGCCGGATCTGCCGACCGGTCGTCATCGTCGGGACCGGCTCGGAAGCGGTCTCGTTGCTGCAGGCGACTCGACGCCGTCCCGATCTCGGCTACGAGGTGGTCGGCTTCACGGGCGATCGGTTCGCGGGCGCGGGCAGCACCGTCCTCGGCTCGATCGACGACACACCCGAGGTGATCCGGCGGACCGGAGCGGTCGGTGCCATCTTGTCCGTGGCCTCGCTCGAACCCGCCGTCGTGAACCGGCTCACCCGGACGCTGACCGACGCGGGCTGCCACGTGACGCTCTCGTCGTCGCTGCACGACATCGACATCAACCGCACCAGGGCGCAGTCGATCGACGGTCGGTTGATGATCTACGTCGAGCCGACGAACCGTTCCCGGATCCGGCTGCTCCTGAAGCGGACGTTCGATGTCGTCGTCGCGGGATTGGCGATGCTGCTGACGCTGCCGATCGTGCTGATCGCTGCGGTGGCAATCAAACTCGAGACCCGTGGGCCGGTGCTGTTCCGGCAGGTCCGCGTCGGCAAGGACGGTGAGTTGTTCGAGATGTTCAAACTTCGCTCGATGGTTCGAGACGCCGAGGCGTTGAAGCCGGAACTCGAGGATCAGAACGAGCGCACGGGCCCGCTGTTCAAGATGCGTGACGACCCGCGCATCACCCGAGTGGGACGTGTTCTCCGCGCGACGTCGATCGACGAGTTCCCGCAGTTCTGGAATGTGTTGCGCGGCGACATGAGCGTCGTGGGGCCGCGTCCGGCACTCCCCTCGGAGGTCGAGCAGTGGACACCGGACCTGCGCGAGCGCCTGCGGGTGCTCCCCGGCATCACCGGCATGTGGCAGGTGTCCGGGCGGGCGGAGGCCGACTTCGAGCTCTATCGCCGGTTGGATCTCTACTACGTCGACAACTGGTCACTGACACACGACCTGAAAATCGTGGCCAAGACATTCCTCGTCGTGCTCCTGCGACGAGGGTCGCAGTAGCTGAAAATCTCCGTCCATCCACCAATCTTCCGCGTCCGCGAATTACAACATGGGCATTCTCTTGCTGTATGTCCTCCTGGTCTGGGTGCTGCTCGGGGCGCTGATGGTGGGACTCCTCCACGCAGTGAAGACGTTCGTCCGGTCCGCGGCTCGGACGGCCGAGTCGGCGGAACCTGCTCGGATCCGACACGCACTGCCGGCACCGAGCGCGGCATCGCGAGCGACCGGCTACGGCGCACCGGATCGTGCGGGCGTTGCTCGCTCCTCGTCGTGGCCGGCGCCGGCAGCACCAGCGCTGATGCGCAGGACGACCACCCGACGCTGACGATCGCGGTGCCGTCGCTTGCGATTGCAGCGATCCGAGACACCCCGGAACGTCGCCGAGTGACGAGATAGCGTCGGCTCGGTGAGGATTTCGGAGCGGGTCGACAACGCGGTGCGCGCGATGGCCGAACTCGCGGCCGCCGACGGCTCGAGCGCGAAGGCCGAGGCGATCGCCAACAGCCAGGACATCTCGTTGAAGTACCTGTTGGACATCTTCCGCGACCTCAAGCGTGCCGAACTCGTGCGCTCGAAGCGTGGACCCGACGGCGGCTTCACGCTCTCGCGTCCACCGCAGGAGATCTCGCTCGCCGACATCTTCCGCGCCGTCGACGGCCCGTTGGCCGACGTGCACGACGAGAGTCTCCGCGACCTGCGCTACGCCGGTCCGGCCGCTGGCCTGCCGGAGGTGTGGATGGCGATCCGCGGAAGCCTGCGCCGCGTGCTCGAGACCGTCACGCTCGCCGACCTGGTCGCCGGCGAGCTGCCGTCCGAGGTGGCCGACCTCGCCGACGAATACCGCCGCAGCACCGAGGAGCGACATGGCACACGACGCTGAGTGCTTCTCGGGTTCGCTCGTCTCCGAACTCGCCGCAGCGCTCGCCGCGGTGCGCGCCGCATCGGAGGTCTGCCGTGGCGCGCAGGGCCGCCTGCTCGCCGGGCACACCTTGACCAAGGGTGACGAGAGCCCGGTGACGATCGCCGACTTCGCCGCGCAGGCGGTGGTGTGCGCCGAGCTCACCGAGTCGCTCGGCACGATCGCGATGATCGGCGAGGAGGAGTCCGACGACCTGCGAGCGCCCGACGCGTCGGAGTTGCTCGACGCCGTCGTCGGGCTGGTCGCGTCGCAGCGCGGTGACGCGGTGTCGGCGAGCACTGTGCTCGACTGGATCTCGGTGGGGTCGTTCGCGGGCACCAGCGACCGGTACTGGACGCTCGACCCCATCGACGGCACCAAGGGATTCCTGCGCGGCGAGCAGTACGCGATCGCGCTCGCGCTGATCGAGCACGGCGAGGTGATCCTGGGAGTGCTCGGATGCCCGAACCTGCCGAACGCCGATGGCTCGATCGGTGCGATCTTCGCCGCCACCGCGGGCGCCTGCAACGCGTGGTACGGATCGGCGATGACGCCGCAATCGGTACGCGTTGCGGCTCCGGCCAGATTGGCCGACGCCCGGTTCTGCGAGTCGGTCGAGTCCGGGCACTCGAATCAGGACCACTCGGCACAGATCGCCGCGGTGCTCGGCATCACCGCCGAGCCGTATCGCATCGACAGCCAGTGCAAGTACGCAGCGGTCGCCCGCGGTGATGCGTCGATCTATCTGCGTCTGCCAACCCGCGCCGACTACGTCGAGAAGATCTGGGATCACGCTGCCGGCAAGTTCATCGTCGAACAGGCCGGAGGAGTGGTCACCGACGTCCACGGCGCACCGCTCGACTTCGGTCACGGCGCGAAACTGCAGGCCAACAGCGGCGTCGTCGCCACCGACGGCCGCTTCCACGGCGACGTGATCGACGCCGTCCGATCAGTGCTCGGCTGACCGGCGTCAGCCTTGAGTGCATCTTGATGCGGTCACGGGTGCATGCTCGCCGAGATCAGACTATTCTCCACCGAGTTGGTAGAGAATCGACGACGAGGAGCCCACGACCATGACGACCACGAGCGCTGCGAGCCCGACGGCGCAGCTCACCGCCGGGCGCCTCACGCACCTGCAGCGGCTGGAGGCCGAGGCGATCCAGATCATGCGCGAGGCGGTGTCGGAGAGCGAGCGCCCGGCGATGCTCTATTCGATCGGCAAGGACAGCTCGGTCATGTTGCGCCTGGCGATGAAGGCGTTCTATCCGTCGAAGCCGCCGTTCCCGCTCGTCCACGTCGACACGACGTTCAAGTTCCAGGACATGTATGCCTTCCGCGACAACACCGCCAAGGAGTTCGGCCTCGACCTGATCGTGCACCAGAACCCCGAGTGCATCGAGAAGGGCATCAACCCGTTCGATCACGGCTCGGCGGTGCACACCGACATGTGGAAGACCGAGGGCCTCAAGCAGGTCATCGACGAGAACAAGTTCGACCTGTGCTTCGGCGGCGCCCGCCGCGACGAGGAGAAGTCACGCGCGAAGGAGCGCATCTTCTCGATCCGCACCGCCCAGCACCAGTGGGATCCGAAGCGTCAGCGGCCCGAGCTGTGGCAGGTGTACAACGCCCGGCGCAGCAACGGTGAGACGGTGCGGGTGTTCCCGATCTCGAACTGGACCGAACTCGACGTGTGGCAGTACGTCCATCTCGAGCAGATCCCGATCGTGCCGCTCTACTACGCGGCGCCGCGCCCGGTGGTCGACCGTGACGGCACGTTGATCATGGTCGACGACGACCGCCTCCCGTTGCACGACGGTGAGGTGCCCGAGATGAAGTCGGTGCGGTTCCGCACGCTCGGCTGCTACCCGCTGTCGGGCGCGATCGAGAGCGACGCCGACACGCTCACCGGCATCATCCAGGAGATGTTGCTCGCCACGACCTCGGAACGTCAGGGTCGGCTCATCGACACCGACTCCGCCGGTTCGATGGAGAAGAAGAAGCAGGAAGGGTATTTCTGATGGCGCACAGTTCTGAGCTCATCGGCTCCGACATCGAGGAGTACCTCACCTCGCATCAGTACAAGAGCCTGCTGCGGTTCATCACGTGCGGCAGCGTCGACGACGGCAAGAGCACGCTGATCGGGCGGCTGCTGTACGAGACGCATCTCGTGTTCGAGGACCACCTCGCGGCGCTCGAGGCCGACTCGGCCAAGGTCGGCACGCAGGGCGGCGACCTCGACTTCGCGCTCCTGCTCGACGGCTTGACCGCCGAGCGCGAGCAGGGCATCACGATCGACGTCGCCTACCGGTACTTCTCCACCGAGCACCGCAAGTTCATCGTGGCCGACACCCCGGGCCACGAGCAGTACACGCGCAACATGGTGACCGGCGCGTCGACCGCCGACGTCGCCGTGATCCTCGTCGACGCCCGCAAGGGCGTGCTCACCCAGACCCGACGCCACAGCTTCCTGGTGTCGTTGCTGGGCATCAAGCGCGTCGTCGTGGCCATCAACAAGATGGACCTGATGGACTACTCGCACGACGTGTTCTCGGCGATCGAGGACGAGTACCGCGACTTCGCCCGCCGCGTCGGCCTGAACGACGTGACGTTCATCCCGCTGTCGGCGCTCAAGGGCGACAACATCGTCGTGCCGAGCGCCAACACGCCGTGGTACCACGGCCCGACGCTGCTCGGCTTCCTCGAGACGGTGCCGGTCGACGACGATCTCGCCGAGCAGTCGTTCCGGATGCCGGTGCAGTGGGTGAACCGCCCGAACCTCGACTTCCGTGGGTTCTCGGGCCGCATCGTCGGCGGCACGATCCGCCCCGGCGACCCGATCCGGGTGTTGCCGGCGGGCACGACCAGCACGGTCGATCGGATCGTGACGATGGACGGCGATCTCGACGAGGCGATCGCCGGCCAGTCGGTCACGATCACGTTGACCGACGAGATCGACGCCAGCCGCGGCGATCTGATCTGTGCGGCCGACGATCCCGCCGAGGTGGCCGACCAGTTCGAGTCGCACATCGTGTGGATGCACGAGGACGCGATGCTTCCCGGCCGGCCCTACCTGATCAAGATCGGCGCGCGCACGGTGGGTGCGACGATCTCGCAACCGAAGTTCCGCGTCGACGTCAACAACCTGGACCATCTCGCGGCGTCCACGCTCGATCTCAACGAGATCGGCGTGTGCAACATCAGCCTCGATCGTCCGATCCCGTTCGACCCGTACGACACCAACCGCGACACCGGCGGCTTCATCGTGATCGACAAGCTCAGCAACGTCACCGTCGGTGCCGGCCTGCTCCACTTCGCTCTGCGCCGATCGCACAACATCCACTGGCAGGACGTCAAGGTCGACAAGTCGGCCCGCTCCGAGCTCAACAGCCACGCGCCGGCGGTGCTGTGGTTCACCGGTCTGTCCGGGTCGGGCAAGTCCACGATCGCCAACATCGTCGAGGCCAAGCTCCACACGCGGGGCGTGCGCACCTATCTGCTCGACGGCGACAACGTGCGCCACGGCCTGAACCGCGACCTGGGCTTCACCGACGCCGACCGGGTGGAGAACATCCGCCGCATCGCGGAAGTTGCCGCGCTGATGGTCGACGCCGGACTCGTCGTACTCGTGTCGTTCATCTCGCCGTTCCGTGCCGAGCGACGCCTGGCGCGTGAGGCGGTGGAGGACGGTGAGTTCATCGAGGTGTTCGTCGACACACCGCTCGAGGTCGCCGAACAGCGCGACCCGAAGGGTCTCTACGCGAAGGCCCGTCGGGGTGAGCTGACGAACTTCACCGGCATCGACTCGGCCTACGAACCACCCGAGAATCCCGAGGTGCGCGTCGACACGAGCCACGATGACCGCCGAGGACGCCGCCGAAGCGGTGATCGCCGCGTTCGAGCGGAGCAGCGTCGTCGACGTGCCACTGAACTGATGCCGGAGCGCCGGGCCGCCTGCTCGGGCGGAGCATCCGAATCCCGGTGTCGTGAGTACCGACTTGCGGGACCCAGGTCACCGAGATCGATGCAAGCTGTGACGTGCGGTGGGTCGACGCTCAGCGAATCTGGTGGACGCGCCCTTCCGCGCCGACTCGACGCCGGCGGTGAGGAACCCGACAGCGATAAGCGAACAGCCGCCCGTCGGGGGTGGCTTCGCTCATCGCCGGCGCCAGTCAGGGACGCGGAAGGCATGGTCGATGAGCGAACCCTCCGTAACGCCCTCGATTACCCCACGGAACGCCGCGCCTTCGGCAGGCCGATCATCATGAACCAGGCGTTCGCGTTCAAGTTCGCCACCATGGCCACCGAGATAGACGCCAGTCGGCTGCTCATCTGGCGCGCCGCGTGGCTCGCCAACAACGGCACCTTCAAGAACGGCGAGGGCTCGATGTCGCAGTGGAATGCCTCGGACACCGCCATTCGGTTGACCGAGGACGCCATCCAGATCCTCGGTGGCTACGGCCACTCCCGTGAGTATCCCGTCGAGCGCTGGCACCGCGACGCCAAGATCCACACGAACTTCGAAGGGAAGTCGGAGGTCCAACAGGTAGTCATCAGCCGGGCGATATCGCGCCTGCGTATCGAGTGATTTGCGGCGACGATTGACGTCGATCATCCGACCGCGTGACGCCACCGGCGCCGTCCTCGCTTCCGCCGACCGATCGAGGACTCTGCCCGCATTCGAGGGCACGTGAGGAATTCGGGTCTTGCCTGACTGGGCGGACCGACAGCGTCGACACTGGTCTTGCGGCGGGGAGCACACGGGCATAGCGTGCGCGCAGGGCAGACGATAGGGGCGAATGCTATGCACGGGAATCGGAGTGCAGTTTCGGGGCGCAACACGAGCGCACGGTGGCAACGACGGGCAGTGCGGTGTGGGGTGGCGCTGCTGCTCGGCTCACTCGGTGTCGTCGCCATCGCTGCGCCCGCACAGGCGGAGTATCAGTCGACGCCGCGGTCGGCTACCTGGTCACCCACCGATGGTCGGGTGTACGCGATCGAGCGAATTGGCAACACCATCTACATCGGCGGCAGCTTCACCTCCGTGCGCAACCCGGCCGGCGGCGCCAACCAAGCACGACAGCGTCTCGCCGCCTTCGACGCGACCAGCGGTGCACTCCTCCCGTGGAACCCCGGCGCCAACGGTGAGGTGCGAGCACTCCAGAGTTCGAGCGACGGCAGCGGGCTCTTCGTCGGCGGTGCCTACACGACGATCGCCGGTGTGAACCGCAGCCGACTGGCCGAACTCTCTGCCACGACCGGCGCCTTGATGCCTTCGTTCGGCGCCACGACCAACAGCACGGTGTATGCGCTCGAGCGGATCGGCACGCGCCTCTTCGTGGGGGGCATCTTCTCGGCGGTGAACCCGGGTAGCGGCACCCAAAACCGCGCAAGGATCGCCGCTGTCAACGAGTCGAACGGTTCGTTCGTGGCCGGTTGGTCGGGGTCGGCTGACAGCGCTGTCACCGCGCTCACCGCGTCACCGAATGGCGACCGGGTCTTCGTCGGTGGACGCTTCAGAACACTGAGCGGACAGAGTCGCGACTACATCGGCGCCGTTGACACCAACACGGGCGCCGCCTCGTCCTGGCGTCCACCGATTCCATGCACCGACGTGCAGAACCCGTGCATCGCGTTCGACATCGCCGTCGACATCGGCACGGTGTATCTCGGCGCCGGAGGTCCCGGGGGCCGAGTGGTCGCATACGACATCGCCTCCGGCGCCCGACGATGGACGGCGTACGGCGACGGCGACGTGCAGGCTGTCGCCGTGCTCGGCGACGTGGTGTACGTCGGCGGCCACTTCGACGTCAACTGGGGCGGCCAGTCCCGCGCAGGTCTCGTGGCCTTGAGCACCGCCTCCGGCGGGCTCCTCAATTTCGCCCCTCGGATCCTCGGCAACCTCGGCGTGTGGGACATCCACGCGGAGGCGGACCGCCTCCGAATCGGCGGCGGCTTCACGAGCATCGATGGAAGCGGCGCCCGAACAAGGTACGCCGAGTTCGACGCGGTGGCCGAACCCGTGGACGTCACCCCGCCTTCCGTGCCTTCGAACCTGCGCACCACGAACGTCGCCGACACGCTCGTGTCACTCGCCTGGGGCGCCAGTACCGATGACACCGTCGTCGCCGGATACCGGCTGCTGCGAGACGGACAACCGATCGCGACCCTCGGCACGACCGCCTACACCGACCGCGGCCTTTCCGCGTCGACGACCTACAGCTACCAGGTTCAAGCCTCGGATGCAGCCGGAAACTGGTCCGCGCTGAGCCCCGTCCTGCCGGTGACGACGCCACCTCCCTCGATCTCACTCGTCAAGGTCGGATCGGCATGGAGGTACCTCTCCAACGGCTCCGATCAGGGCACCGCGTGGCGCAGCCCTGCGTTCAACGACAACGCCTGGTCGACCGGCGATGCGCAGCTCGGCTACGGCGAAACCGACGAAGCCACCGTGATCAGCCCACTCGGTCTCACGCACTACTTCCGGCAGCGTTTCGACGTGCCTGATCCCTCGACGATCTCGGCACTGAATCTGCGACTCCAGCGCGACGACGGAGCGGTGGTGTACGTCAACGGCACGGAGGTCTGGCGGTCGAACATGCCGACCGGCACCGTCAACTATCAGACGCAGGCGTCGACGGAAGTCAGCGGCACCGCGGAGACCACCTTCTTTGCTCAGGCGATCCCGAGCTCGGTGCTGGTCGCGGGGCAGAACACCATTGCCGTCGAGGTGCACAACCGTTCCGGATCGACCGACGTCAGCTTCGACCTCGAATTGATCCCGACGTACTCCCAACCGCCGGACCCCACCGACGTGACGCCGCCGAGCGCTCCCGCCAACCTGATCACGACGGCAACGACGACGACGACCGCGGCGTTGGCATGGAACGCGGCGACGGACAACGTGGCGGTCACCGGCTACCGCATCATCCGCAACGGCACGGTGGCGGCGACCGTCCCAGGCCTCACGTGGACCGACTCCGGCCGCACGCCAGGCGGCGACGTATACGTACACCGTGGTGGCCATCGACGCAGCGGGGCACCAGTCAGTCCCGAGCAACCCCGTCACGGTGACACTTCCGACGCCACCACCGCCTCCCGGACAGCTGGTCGCGACCGGGGCGGTGTGGCGCTACCGCCAGACCGCCAGTGCTCCCGACCCGGCCTGGTCGACGGCCGGTTTCGACGACAGCACCTGGGCCTCGGGACCCAGCCACCTCGGCTTCGGCGATGGTGACGAGGCGACGCTGCTCACGCGTGGTGCACTCACCTACTACTTCCGCACGGTGTTCGACGTGACCGATCCCGGGGCGGTCTCCGCTTTGAATTTCAGCCTCCTGCGTGACGACGGCGCTGTCGTGTACCTCAACGGCACCGAGATCTACCGGACGAATCTTCCGTCGGGGGCGATCGGCTACAGCACGTTGGCGTCAGCCAACGTGTCGGGTACCGCCGAGAACGCCTTCCTCAACTTCATTGCGCCGACCAGCTTGCTCGTGCCGGGTGCCAACGTCATCGCCGTCGAAGTCCACCAAGACTTCGCCGGATCGAGCGACATCAGCATGGATCTGCGGCTGCTGGGCTGACCGATCGTGTTGACGTCTCACCCGAGCCGCTTGTGATGGTCGCTCATCAACGAACTCACGTCGTGAAGCCCTGCACAATGGCAAGCAGCGCCGACGCGTCGAGCACCGTGGTCAGTTGAACGAGCGCGCGAAAGCCCGACAGCAGTCCTTCGGTCGGACACGCGACGCGCCGATCGATCTTTACGAGACCGATCACAGCAGTGACTCAATGGCCGTGTTCAGACAATACGTCCATCCGCAAGGCCCCGAGATCCGGCGCTAGCTCAAACTGCGCCGCTGGTTGGCGCACGCTGCACGCCGACCTACAGCTCGTGGCGGTGTTGTTGGCCATCGCCACTTCGATTGCATCCCAGAATGATTCACCCGGTGGTCATGAGCGTTCAACGAAGGCTCGCCAGGCGTTTGCCGAGAAGGGATCGTTGTCCATCTTGAAGTGAATGCCCCGCGCCGAGCTGTAGTAGGTCACAAACATGGCGCCGTTGGATGTCAGGTAGTTGCCGACCGACGTGACCCACGCTGCCCGAGCGGTACCGTCGTCGCCTGGAACCAAGCGGCTCCCCGTCTCGGCGATGCCCCAAGGGCGACCGTCTGCCTTCATCGTGGTGACAACGGAGCCGAAGATCTGCTCCGCAGTCGCGTGAGTAGTTCCGTTCCGGGTCAGACGCCCCGTTGTAGGGGTCCCAGGCGAGCACCTTCACATATTCCGGGCCCGGGTCGTAGTTGCGGTAGTCATCGACGCGGGCCCCGCTTCGTGGTCCAGCCCATGAGGATCAACGTGGCAAACAGGTTCGGTTTGCACGCTTCGTTGGCAAGCCCCACGATCCGCTTCCACGCTTGCCGATACTCGGCGGCGGTGTACTCCCCGAGCAGCGATGTTGTCCTCAGGCTCGTGAATGTACGACCAGAACACGAGTTGATGATCTGGCGCCGTGCGAAACCACTCACGGAGGTAGGAGTCGTGCTGACCGGAATTGACCTCGGAGGGCGGAGGCTGGAACGACCAGATCAGCATCGACCGGTCACGCAGAAGCTTTGCCTTCTGCCATACCGAGGGGACTTGCGGCTGATCCCACGGGACCGGGAGTCCCGGAGATCGAACACACGAACTGCGCGGTTGAACCCGTACAAGCCGTCGATCTCGAGCAGCGAAGCTTCCGCCGTGATTCCGTTCGTCGACATATGTGCACCGAACGTCGTCCCAGACGGCAACGAGCCGATGCACCGATCGCTTGGCACCCCGGCCCTGGGCGCCTCCGGAGCAGGCAAGGGCGCGTCCAAGTCCCGACATGGATCGACTGTTGCCGAACGTCCCAGGTTCAGCCGTTCCGCCGGCTGATACGTCGACGTAGCGCTCGCGCGGCGTGACGCGCCTCGTTCAGCGGCGCAGGTACGGCAGGCCCTGCTAGCTCGCCGCCCGATGACTGCGCTTGTCGTTGAGCCCCCGCGAGCGCTGGGAGCGGTGCGAGCTGTCCGACGACGGTGGCAGCTGCGAGAGCAATTCCGAGGAACGCTCGTACGACGATCGAAGAACCGATCGAGCTCGATGTCGCCGATCGCTCCTCCTCGGCGGAGCCATTGGCGATCCACACGTCCATCGGGGTTTCATCGGTCTTGTTCGACGTTGTCTTGAACAGACATACGAACTCTTGACGAACCTGCCAACGACTTCGCGCGACTCCTCACCTGCTCCCGGTGACCAAGCGCCTGCCTGGAGTACCGAGGTCCCGTCCCGTTCCAGCCGCACCGCCGGGTTCGGTCCGAGATCAACTCGCCTCGGTGTGAGGTCGCGACAGCGCTCAGGCCGAGTCGACAATTCCAGGGCAAGACTCTCGGGCTCCGAGGTCTCGTCCGTGGAGAGGGCGGCGAGCCGGCATTCGATTCGGTCGATCGATCGAGAAAGCATGATCACTCCGACCCTTGGAAATCCGAGCGGAACGCTGGCTTCGAGCACCTCGCTCAAGTCGGCGCTTCTCGTCTCGCCTTCCGCGATCAGCAAGATGACGTCATCAGCGGCTCGAAGGGCTTCGAGCCGCACGGAGGTGCCGCGATGAAGCCGATGTGACCACGAGCTCGATGTCTGTCGAGGTTGATCTGTCGCCAACGTTGGAACGAGCAAGCACGGGTCACAGGTGTTCGCCCACGGGGTTCGACCGAGCGCCTCCTGAATCTTGCCTCGGGACGCCGCGACGATCTGGCTTGAATTTCCCGGCCAGTCGATGAGGACGAGCGTGACCGGCGAGCGTGCGGCGACGAAGCTCGCTGCGAGCCGAAACGCGATTGCCGATGGTGTTTCGCTGTTGGTCAGATCGAGGAGCGCGATCCGTGTCGGCCCACTCCCGGCCTGGGCGAGGATTCGGTACGCGTGCCACGTGCACGTCGTCGAACCGCGGTCCTCTACGGTGCCGTCCACACTCGTGATTCTGGCAAGGACGTCGACGGATCCGATGGACTCGAGATCACGTTCATGGACGACGCCTCTCGTCCGACGGAAATTGATCCAGAACGCCAGTGCCATGCCGGCGGCGAGGCCAAAGGCAGCTCCGGTCGCGACGTACAGGGTCAGGGACGGAGACTTCTCGACGCCACGGTCCAAGGCGCTCGTGAGGACGACGCCTCCGACCGTGTCGATTGCTTGCAGTGAGGTGATCTCGTTGATGACGGCGGTGAGTTCAGCGGTGTAGAACGTCCGGTTGGCCTCCGCGTCCGCTGTCTCTGGCGAGCCCGGCGCTTCGTCAGCGATTCGGGCGTTGACATCGCTGAGTGACGTTCGAAGGGTGTCACGCTCCGTCTCGAGGCCGGAGATGATTGATTGCCGACGGGTCTCAGCGAGTTGGCCTCGATAGTCGATGTAGGCTTGTGCAACGGCGTTCGGCACCTGCAGTCGCGGACTCCGGGGAGTCACTGGTGAAGCTGATGCGCATGATGGTCGCGTTGGACAGAAGCACCGCCTGAGTCGCCGACCGGACGCTGCCTGGACTCACCGAGTCGAGTTCTGCTGCGGCATTCGACGACACGTTCGACGATCGGGCAATCTGCGCCTCGGTCTGAGCGTCGAGCAGGCCAGATGCGGCACGGTCCGAGGTGAAGGGCCGTGTCGTGATGACTGCGACGTTGACGTCAGTCGACGCGGTGTAGCTCGTTGGGGTGATCGCGAAATATGCCAAACCGACGATCGCGCCGATGAGCGTCGCCACCACGGGAACAAGCCAGTTTCGTCGAATCGGACGCCAGTAATCGGCAAGATCCGTACGAACTCTCACGTTCAACTTCATGGTTAGACATTCCAGGCCTCCGCCGTTCGGGTGGAGTCGTCCCCTCGACTCGCCGCGAGCGCTTGGATCTCGGGCCGATGGATCAGAGGGGAAAGTACCACGGAAGGAAGGATACCGATCGGCAGCGCTGACGGAGCGACAATCTGGTGTGCAGAAGGGTGCGATGGACTGACCACGCTAAGTGATATTTATGGCGTAGTGACGCTGCGTGACGGAGTGACCGTGTTCAGTCACCAGGTTCATCGATACCAGAGGAGCCCTGAACAAGCCAATAAATACGGGGGTTTGCTGTCGATCTGCCTTGTGTCCACGTATCGTCGGCGCTATATTCGCCACTCACGGTGCGTGGCCAAACGGGGCCCCGATGCGGCCGGACGGCGAAGAAATCGGCGAGGAGTAGAGGAAGCGATGAACGACAAAGGCGGAGTTCGGGCGGCGCGGCGCGGCGGTTGGCGTTGGGTTCGTTGGCGGCTCTATTGATTTCGGCGTCCCTTGCTCTGCCCGGACCTGGCGGAGGTGTGGCAAGTGCAGACGCACCGGTCCTCGTCGACCCAGCAATGCGCACGGGGGAGTCAGCGGATCGTGCTGCGGCATCGTGCTGGGAGATCAAGCAGTTGCATCCCACATCGCCGGACGGCGCCTATTGGCTGCTGACGCCGGCGATGACTGCCCCCGAACGGTTCTGGTGCGACATGACGACCGATGGCGGTGGGTGGGTCCGCGTTGGGGCGGCCCGGCACCAGTGGTTCGCGAGTGCCGAGGGGCGCGGTGATCCTGCTGGTCTGCTCGTTGCCAATCCCGCACCCACCGTGACGTTGCAGCTTCCGGCGACCACCATCGACGCATTGATGAACGATGGTGCTGTCAACGCCCTGCCGAACGGGATTCGAGTTCGCCGCGCCCTGGACGCAGCGGGCACGTCGTGGCAAGAGGTCCGCTTCACGATGCCGAAACAGACTGGGTGGCAGTGGGCGTTCGGTGCGGCGCATCCGGTCGGGACCTGGAGTGTGGGTAGTAGCAGTGGTACGGGTGGTAACTCGTACAGTTTCGGTACCGGGCAGTTGACGAGCCGTGTCGATACGTCGGTCCAGCAGTCGCAGAATTACACGTGGGGTTTCGCGTACGGAACCTCGATCTCGGGCACCAGCGATGTGTCGACCTATTTGTGGGGTGCTGCCGGATCGACCGGACGTGCGCGCCCGTACGCCGAGGTGTACATCCGTCCGCGATTGACCTCAAGCGATTCGCTCTTCAGCCGATTGGGAATGCTGGGACTGCTGCGGTAAGCCAACTCGCGTTGCCTCGATCGACCGCACTCGTGAACCCGTGGGGCGTCAGCGGGATTGCCGGTCGCGTGTCCTACATGAGTGACGTTGAGGTCCAGGCGCTCGAGCAAATCGGCAACGTGATGTATGTTGGCGGCAACTTCCGGTACGTGCAGCGCGATGAGGCCGGAACGGATCGAGTCGAGCAGTCGTTCCTGGCCGCGTTCAACGCGTCGACCGGTGAGTACATCCCGGCTTTGCCCCCACGCTCAACGAGCAAGTGCGAGCGCTGACCGTCCTGCCGAACGGCACGCTCGCCGTCGGTGGGGACTTCACCTCGGTCAATGGCCAGTCCGCCCAGGGGCTGGTGGCGCTGAACCCGACAACCGGGGCGGTCGCCTCGAACTGGGGAACCCAAATCGAGAATGGTCTGAACCCCGGCGTGGTCAACGGCGCCGCGCTCGCCGTATCAGGCAACTTCTTGTACGTCGGAGGCAACTTCGCGCATGAGTCGGACCGATGGGGGCGGCCGCGTGTACGCCCGTGCCGCCGGCCGTGTGGCCGTGGCCACCGGCGTGCCGAACGCATGGAACCCGGAGTTCAATGCGGGCGTTCGTGCGATCGATGTTCGACATGACGGCAGCCGGA
>CAVVAO010000027.1:0-10909 GCA_963746285.1 Ilumatobacteraceae bacterium
CTCCTCGGCGCGTCGCTGCTCTTCCTGGGCGATCAGCTGGCCGAGCTTGGCCTCGGCGTCGGCGCGTGCGTCGGTGTACTCCTGGGTGCGCCGCTCGGTCTCGGCCTGGGCGTCGGTGAGTGAGGCGGCGATCTGGTCGGCCTGCTCGCGCTTGCGGGCGAGCTCGTCCTTCTCGTCGTTGAGGTCGGCGACGAGGGCGTCGAACTCGTCGGTCGTGACGTCGCCGGCGCTCAGCGCGACGCGGGCGAGTTCGTTCGCGTTCGACGGCATCGTTCAGGTTCTCGGAATCCTCGAACAGCGGGCCCGAGCGGGACCGGATCCTCCGCCGACGAACGACCGCAACGCCATGTCGGCGAGGTTCGCCCGCAGCTGGTCCAGTTCGGCCTCCTGCTCGGCGATGCGAGCCTCGGCGTCGGTGATCTCGACGTCGAGCTGGGACTTGGTGTCGATCGCTTCGTTGTAGTCCTCGCCGAGCTGGCGGGCGCGTTCCTCGAGCCGTTCGAGTTCGTCGACGATGTCCTCGACTCGTTGGCGCTGCTGGTCGACGCTCTGTGCGTCCACGACCGTCGGGAGGGCCACCGGGACGGCGAAGGTGACGGCGAGTGCGACGGGAATTCCGCGCAGGAGCTGCTTCAGGGGAGGGCCGCATACGTCGAGGGATCACCCTACCGAATGTGACGAACGTGTTGCGAACGCCTGACGAATGCTTGTGTGCCCCACGTCACACCGCGTGTGGTGTGCGGCTGGGTGAACATCGGGGTCTGACCCCGATGTTCACTCCCACTCGATCGTTCCCGGAGGCTTCGACGTGATGTCGTAGGCCACCCGGTTGATGCCCGGCACCTCGTTGATGATCCGCTGCGACATCGTCTCCAGGACGTCGTAGGGAATCCGGGCCCAGTCGGCCGTCATCGCATCGTCGCTGGTCACCGCGCGGATGATGATCGGGTGGCCGTAGGTCCGCTCGTCGCCCATCACTCCGACCGACCGGATGTCGGCGAGCACCGCGAACGACTGCCAGATCACGTTCGAGGCCGGCGAGGCGGATTTCCTCACGCACGATCGCGTCCGCCTCCTGCAGCAGCGCCACCCGCTCCGGCGTGACCTCGCCGATGATGCGCACACCGAGGCCCGGCCCCGGGAACGGTTGGCGCCACACCATCTCGTCGGGCAGGCCGAGTTCGGTACCGAGCTTGCGCACCTCGTCCTTGAACAGCTCGCGCAGCGGCTCGATGAGCTCGAGGCTCATGTCCTCGGGGAGGCCACCGACGTTGTGGTGGCTCTTGATCACCGAGGCCGTGCCGTCGGTGCCGCCGCTCTCGATCAGGTCGGGATACAGCGTGCCCTGCACCAGCCACTTGGCGTCGGTGAGGCCACCCGTGTTCTCCTCGAACACGCGGATGAACTGCTCGCCGATCGCCTTGCGCTTCGCTTCCGGTTCGGTGACACCCTCGAGGGCGTCGAAGAACCGCCAACCCGCGTCGACGTGGATCAGTTCGATACCGAGATTGCGGCGGAACGTCTCGACGACCTGGTGACTCTCGCCCTTGCGCATCAGTCCGGTGTCGACGTAGATGCAGGTCAGTTGGTGGCCGATCGCCTTGTGCACCAGCGCGGCGGCGACCGACGAGTCGACACCGCCCGAGAGCCCGCAGATCACCCGGTCGGTGCCTACCCGTTCGCGGATCAGCTCGACCTGCTCGTCGATCACCGACGACATCTCCCAGTCGGCCGCAATCCCGGCACGCTCGTGGAGGAAGCGCGCCAGCACCGCCATGCCGTGTGGCGAGTGCACCACCTCGGGATGGAACTGGACGCCGTAGATCCGGCGCTCGTCGTTTTCCAACACCGCGACCGGAGCGCCGGGCGTGGTGGCCGTGACCGTGAAGCCGGCGGGCGCCTCGGTGATGCCGTCGAAGTGGCTCATCCACACGTCGTGTTCGGTGGGAGCATCATCGGGCAGGAGCAGCGAGGGTCCGGTGCGCGTCATGCGGGCACGGCCGTACTCGCCCTGCATGCCCCGGCCGACGACGCCGCCGAGCTGCTGGCCGATCAGCTGGGCGCCGTAGCAGATGCCGAGCACCGGCACGCCCAGGTCGTAGATCGCCGGATCGAGTGACGGCGCACCGTCGACGTGAACGCTCTTCGGACCACCGGACAGGATGATCGCTGCCGGCTTGCGTTCGGCGATCTCCACGGCGGTGATCCGGTGCGGGACGATCTCGGAGTACACCTTCAGCTCTCGCACCCGCCGAGCGATCAGCTGGGCGTACTGGGCGCCGAAGTCGACGACGAGAACCGTCGGCCGGTCAGTGTGGACGTCGTGAAGCTGCGGTTGACTCAAGGGTGTGAATCGTAGATCAGGCCCGTGGTTCGTCCGCATCCTGTTCGCCGTGGCCCTCGTCGCCGGAACGATCGCGCCGCAGACCGCATTGGCATCCTCCACGGACCCGACGGTTCCGCCGACGACGGTGCCGACCGACGAGATCGTCGTCGACGAGGCGAATCCGTTCCTGCCGGAGAACCGCGACCTCACCGACTGCGTCGGCACGCTGCAGCGCCCGGGCTGCGGCAGCGAGGCTCGCGGAGGCTGGCACCAGAACGCCGTGGCGATCGCGATGATCGGCGGCCTGGCGGTGGTGTTCGGTCGTATCGCTTGGGGCATCCGCCGCGGCCAGAAGAACACCGCTGCGCCGAACTGAGCTTCGGCTCAGGCGCTCTGGTGCCGAAGTGACTCGGTGGCGATCTGGGTGCGGTTCGCGAGGCCGAGCTTGTCGAGGATGTTGCTCACGTGGGTCTTGACGGTTGCTCGTCCCATGATGAGCGCTGCGGCGATCTCGGGGTTGGTTCGCCCGTCGGCGACGAGCGCGGCCACCTGCCTCTCGGTCGCCGTGAGGCTGTCCCAGCCGGTGGCCGGTCGGCGGCGTTCGCCGCGACCCCGGCGGGCGAACTCGACCGCCTGTTCGATGGTGAGCAGGCTGCCCGTTGTCCAGTGTTCGGTGAAGTCGTCGCCGAGTTGATCGCGGGCGCTCTCGACATCGGACTCGTACTGACCTTGGCGACCGATGCGTCTGGTGACGCCGGCGCCGGCTCGGATGGTGGCGGCCGCACCGAGCAGGACAGCGGCCGGTCGGGGACGGCGGTGCTCGAGTTCGATTCCGGCGAGTTCTTCGAGGTTGTCGGCGACGTACTGCGGGTAGCCGAGGCGAGCCTGGGTCTCGAGCGCTCGGTGGAGTCGTGTCTCGGCGTCGTTGACGCGTTGCTCGGAGCGGTCGATGGCGGCGAGGTAGCGCTCGGCGATCGCGGCTTCGTGGTCGTTGGGCGTGGTCCGGGCCTCGTCGAGCACGGCCGTGAACGCAGCGCGAGCGGCGTCCAGGTCACCGCTTGCGAGCATCGCCGTACCTCGCACGCTGCCCAGGCGGAGTCGCCAGGAGATCGTCTTGCTGAAGCCGTCCCACAGTCGCTCGAAGCGGTCGAGCGCTTCACCGGCTCGACCGAGGTCGATCAGGGCGTCGATCATCGGGAGCGCGATCGAGGGGAGGTAGCCGAGTTCACCGGCGACCAGGTAGCGGCGATACAGCTCGTCCATCGCGTCGAGCGCTGACGTCGGCGCGGCCCTGCGCGACGTCGACCAGGGCTGCCTGTGCGTGGACGAGCGCCTGGGAGTTGAGGGTGGTGAACCCGGCGGTGATCCGGTCGATGTCGACGACTGCGCGGTGCACGGCGTCGTAGCGACCGAACCGTCGATCCACCACAGCCCGACGGGCGATCTCGTCGGCGATGAGTTGCGGGTGACGCAGCGTCCGGGCCTCGATGCGGAGTTGATCGAGCAGCGGTTCGGCGAGATCGAAGCGGCCGAGTGAGATCTGGGCGAGGGCCTCGCCGACGTAGCTCGTCGCCGCCCAGAACATGTCGCCGACCTCGCGGCAGAGCGCGCGTTCGATCGGTGCCTGCTCGATCGTCTCGTGAGGAGCACTGAACGCCCGGTAGCGGCTGTGCGAGACGAGCAGTCGCGCTTCGGTGCGCAGGTCGTGGTGCGCCCGCGCGAGCTCGAGACCGTCGGCCATCAGATCGGCGATCGCGCCGGCTCGGTTGCCGATGAGCTCGCTCCTCGCCCAGAGCAGCGCCAGGCGATCGGTCGGGTCGAGTGTCGTGTCGTCGATGCCGGCCCGCTGCAGCCACCGTTCGGTCTCGCCGATGCGTCCCCGCCACACCCAGTACCAGGAGGTGGCAGCGACGATGCGAGCGGCATCGAGCCCGCGCCCGTGGGTGATGCCCCAGTCCATCGCGGCGCGCAGGTTGTCGACGTCGGCGTCGAGCGCCGCGAGTGCGTCCTGGACGCGTGGTCCCTCGAGTTCGGCGCCGAGCACACGGGCGGTGTCGAGGCACCAGTCGAGATGCCGGCCGAGCATCGCATCGGCCTCGCCGCTGTCGATGAGTCGTTCCCGGGCGAACCAACGCACGGGCTCGAGCATCTGCATCCGGTCACCGGGTCGGTCGACGAGCAGCGAGCAGTCACGCAGACGCGTGACGATCAGTTCGGGGTCCTTCACGTGATCGCACAGGCGAATCGCTGCCGTCATCGGGAACGAGCCGGCACACACGCTCAACCGACGGAATGCCCGTTGTTCGTCGTCGTCGAGGAGTTGGTAGCTCCAGGCAACCGACGCCTCCAGCGTGCGTTGTCGTGCGACGGCGTCTCGCGTCCCACCGGCGAGCAGTGAGAAGCGCTCCTCCAGTCGGTCGGCGAGGTCCGTCGGGCTCATCGTGCGCGTGCGTGCGGCCGCCAACTCGACAGCGAGCGGGATGCCGTCGAGGCGTCGGCAGATCGCCGCGAGTGCGGCGCGATCGGTGTCGTCGGGTTCGTAGCCGGGACGAACCCGACGAATCCGGTCGAGGAGAAGTCGTCCCGAGTCGGCGGCGAGAAGCTCGGTCCCGTCCGGCACGCCGAGCGACGGGATCCGCCAGACCACCTCGTCCTGCAACGACAGTGGCTCACGGCTCGTCGCAACGATCCGAACCGACGGGCACGCGGAGGCGATCGTTGCGATCATGTCCGCCGCATCGTCGACGACGTGCTCGCAGTTGTCGAACAACAGCAGCACCGACGTCTGACCCAGGTGGGCGACGATGCGCTCGACGGTGACGTCGGCGGAGGTCCGCAGCCCGACCGCGGTGGCCGTGACGTCGACGATCGCTGCCGGATCCACCACCGGCGCCAGGTCGACCCAGCAGGTCCCGTGCCGAAACCTCGGCAACACCTCGAGCGCGAGTTCGATCGCGAGCCGGGTCTTGCCGCAGCCGCCGGCGCCGACGACACTGACAACGCGGTGACGGCCGATCAGCTCAGCCAGTGCGGCGACATCGGCCTCGCGACCGATGAACGACGTGTCGGGCATCGGCAGCAGCACCGCAGCCGCTTCCCGGGTACGTAGCGGTGGAAATGATGCGGTGGCGCCAGTGGCGTCGACCTGCCAGATCCACACCGGGGTCGAGATGCCCCTCACGTGATGGGTACCGAGATCGCGAAGTTCGAGCGTGTCGTCCAACGATGCTCTGGCGATCTCGACCGTCGTCGACGATGCGAGGACTTGGCCCGGATGACCGGCGCGAAGTAGTCGTCGACACCGTTGGGCGACTGCGGTCGCGTTGGGGTCGTCCGAATCGATTTCCCCGGTGTCGATGGCGACGCGGACCGCTGTGCCGTCATCGTGCTGGCCCGAAATCGCCGAGGCCTGCAACTCGAGAGCGGCGCGTAGCGCATCGGAGGCCCGCGGAAAGGTCGTGATGCGCGGCTCGGCGTCTGCCCCGTCGCCGAGGTGGCCGAGATCGCTGCACATCATGCTCACGATCGATGGTGTCACCGCGTGGGGCAACATCGACTCATTCTTGCGGACACCGTCGACGCCGTGGGTCACGGAGTGCTCACGGATCCAGTACCGGCCGGGCATCCGAAGGGGGAAGCGTGCCGGGCGGTCGGTGCAGCCGGCGCGGCCACCTCGTCGGTGAAGCCGGGCGTCGCCACCTCCGGCGCGCTGACACGCGGCGACGGACAGCAGAGCCATGGTCAGCATCACGCTGCGAACGGACATGCCCGCATCGTGCGACGCTGCGGCTCGACGAACATCCGCCAGATGGCGGAAGCTTCGGGTTGCAGCCATCTGTCAGACTTCCGGGATGGTCGAGAACGAGCGGACGGGCGAACGAGTCGAATTCCTCGTCGAGTCCGAAGATCTGCTGCGGATGGAGGTGACCTGGTCGAGGCCGGGGCTTCGTTCGATACGTCATACGCATCCGGGGATGGAGGAACGCTGGAAGGTGTTGGAGGGGCGAGCGGCCTTCGAGGTCGATGGTGTGCTGGTCGAGGCGGGGCGGGGATCGTGGGTCGTTGCCCCTGCTGGCCGCCCGCATCTCGCGTGGAACCCGACCGATGAGCCGGTTCGACTCGTGATCGAGATGCGGCCGGCGCTGCGCTGGGCGGAGTTCGTTCGCCGGTACTTCTCCGGTGAGGACGACGTGCTCCGTCTCCTCGAGGAGTTCGATCGCGAGATCGTGCTTGCTCCGATCACCTCGAAATGAGGATCTGGCAGGCCTGGCCGCTGCCCCACGGGGCGGGGCAGCGCGTCACATCCGCCACTTGGGGGAGGTTCTGGTCGCGAGCCTCCGGCAGGATTGCCTCATGACGTTGGTGTTCGGGGATCGCGCCCGCGGCGGCGCTCGGTCGATTTCCCCTCGTCGTCGTGGACGGGTGAGGTCCTGATGCTGCTGGGCGCCGACACGGCTCGGGTCTTCGTCGATCAGGCGTTCGATGGGCTGTTGCGCGTCGTCGACCGGCTCGGCGACGACCTGGTGAACGTGAGGCCGGTAGGCCCCGCCACCACGTCGGTCGCTGCGCTCGTCGTGCACTGCTGCGGCGTGGCCGAGTACTGGCTCGGCCATGTCGCGCTGGGAGACCCGAGCGAGCGTGATCGCGAGGCGGAGTTCGCGGCCGTCGCCTCGGTTGCCGAACTGCACGAACGAGTCGCCTCGACGCTCCTCGTCGTCGACCGCTGCCTCGATCGGCTCGAACGCGACGGCGGTACCGACCCGACGCGTCGCCCGCCGGTGTGGGGAGGCGACACGTCCGACGCGGCGATCGTCTTGCACGTGGTCGAGGAGCTGTTCCAGCACCTCGGCCATGCCGAGCTGAGCGCAGACGTCCTGCTCGGGGCGTCGACGTGACGGAGCTCCCGTGGATCGGACTACGGTCGGTCCCGCCCGCGGTCCGCGAACCCATCCACCCGATCTCATCACGACACGACGGAGAGCCATGAGCGACGAACCCGACCCGGCTGCGTCCGCAGTTCGCTGTGCACGAGAGGTGATCGCCACGGCCGCCCGCCATCTCGCGGCGAACGGGGACGTCGACGATCACCAACTCGTCGCGTACGACCTCGGCCATGCCGCGGCCGCGATCGAGATCGCCGCGACGGTCCTCGACTACGGCTCCCACGGTGACATCGAACGACGCATCGCCGACGCCTTCGTCGCCGAGGCCGTTCACGACCTTGCCGTGTCGCCTGCTCAGCCCGCGAGGCGGAATGGGGCGTCGAACCCGGAGCACTCGACACGGCGATGCCGTTCGTCCGGGCCCACCGCAGCACCTGCGTTCCTCACCTCGCTCGTGGGACAGGAAGGCACGCGTGCTCTCGACGCCGACTTCGAGATGGTGCGCGACACGTATCGCCGCTTCGCCGACGACCGGGTGCGACCGATCGCCGAGCACGTCCACCGCCACAACGCCGACATCCCCGAGCAGGTCATCTCGGGACTGGCCGAGCTCGGGACGTTCGGGCTGTCGATCCCCGAGGAGTACGGCGGCTACGCAACGGGTGGCGACGGTGAACTCATCGCCATGGTCGTCGCCACCGAGGAGCTCTCGCGCGCGTCACTCGGTGTCGGCGGATCGCTCGTGACGCGGCCCGAGATCCTCGCCCAGGCACTGCTGCACGGTGCCACCGAGACCCAGAAGCAACGCTGGCTGCCCCGGTTGGCGAGCGGTGAGCTGATGGTGGCCGTCGCGGTCACCGAACCCGACACCGGCTCCGACAGCGGGGCGGTCACCACCAGCGCCACCCGGACCGACGACGGCGACAGCTACGTGCTCAACGGCGTCAAGACGTGGTGCACGTTCGCCGGTCGAGCCGACCTGCTGATGGTGCTCGCCCGAACCGACCCCGACCGATCGCTCGCCCATCGCGGCCTGTCGCTGTTCGTCGTCCCGAAGGATCGCGCCGCCGGCCATCACTTCCAGCTCGAGCAACCAGGCGGCGGACGCCTCGAAGGCCGAGCGATCGACACGATCGGCTATCGCGGCATGCACTCCTTCGAGGTCAGCTTCGACCGATGGCGCGTCCCTGCGGACCATCTCGTCGGCGGCGACGCCGGCGTCGGCAACGGCTTCTACCTCCAGATGGCCGGATTCGACACCGGGCGCCTGCAGACGGCGGCGCGAGCCATCGGCGTCATGCAGGCCGCGTACGAAGCCGCTCGGGACGTACGCCGCCGAGCGTCGCCTGTTCGGACGACAACTCGCCGAGTTCCAGCTCACGCAGGCTCGCCTCGCCCGAATGGCGGTGGTGATCCAGGCGTCGCGGCAGTTCATGTACGCCGTCGCCCGGATGCTCGCACGCCAGACGGGCGAGGGCGTGATGGAAGCAGCGATGGTCAAGGCCTACACGTGCCGATCTGCCGAGTGGGTCACCCGTGAAGCGATGCAACTGCACGGCGGCATGGGCTACGCCGAGGAGTATCCGGTCAGCCGGTACTTCGTCGACGCTCGGGTCCTGTCGATCTTCGAGGGCGCCGACGAGGTGCTCGCGATGAAGGTCATCGCCCGTCGACTCAGCGGCGAACGACCGGTGATCCCACCGCAGCGAATCCGATGAGGGGCCCGATTCCATGTTGAGCCATGTCGCCATGAGCGTTCCCGAGGGGACATTGACGGATCGCTATCGATCGGACCTGCTGGACTTCTACGGACCGAAGCTCGGCTGGCGCGAGATCGTGTCGTTCCGACGCCCGGACCGTCTCACCATTGCGGTGGGAGGTTCGACCTACATCAACGTGCGAGAACGGCCTGACAGCATGGTGACGTACGGCTACGAGCACATCGGCATCCTCGTGGATTCGGCCGAGACGCTGGCGCAACTCTGGTCGGAGCTCGCGGACGAGCAGGTCGACATCCACCTCGCGCCCTTCACACCGAACGCTCATGGCGAGGGGTCGTTTCGCTTCCGGTACCTCCTCCCGATGGCGGTCGAGGTCCAGTTCCATGCCGTTGGGTGAGCAGCTCGGCCGTGGGCGGTCCGGCGACGTGTACGCATGGGGCCCGGGACTCGCGATCAAGCTCTTCAAGCCCGGCTTCGAGGACCTCGCGAGGGTGGAGGTGGTACGTGCGAGCGCGGTCCACCGTGCGGCGTGCCGTCACCGGCCGTCCACGAACTCGTCACGGTCGACGACCGGCTCGGCCTCGTCTTCGATCGCGTCGACGGACCGTGGGCCCTCGACTGGCCGGACGCCGCAACGATCACCGCACGTCTCCAGGCCGACATCCACGACCTCACCGCGCCGGCAGAACTGCCACGCCTGGTCGACACACTCGCCGATCTCGGCATCGACGGCCTACCCGACGGCGATCGGATCTTCCACGGCGACTTCCATCCGGGCAACGTGCTTGCGCACGAGGGCCACTGGCTGGTCGTCGACTGGTCGAACGCACATCGAGCACCGCCCGCCGCCGATGTCGCATGTTCCGTCCTCGCCATCGGCTACCGCGGGCTGCGCGATGGACCGTCCGCTGCCCATCGCACACCAGCAACGCCAGCGCACCGCCGACACCTACCTCGAGCGATACGCCGCATTTCGGCCTGGCAGCCTCGACGATCTCATCGTGTGGACCACGGCGATCGGAGCGCTCCTGCTCGAACGTGAACCCGAGACGCGTTCGCCGACGAACTCCGATCTCGATGGATCCGCCCGTGACGGCCGCAAGAAATCTCGGCGGTGGCATGCTGGGCTGATGGCGGCGTCTGAGAATCTGCCGGCGTTGCCCCTGCCTGACGACCGGATGTGGTCGTCGATCGGTGTGGTCTGCGGTCAAGAGCTGCATGGTGGCCACCAGTCTCGGGTATTCGCCGGAACGTGTCAGCGGCGACCGGGTCGTGGTGAAACTGACCGACAGCCGCCTCGTCGATCAGACCTACCGGCGACGTGTCGAAATGACGTCGTTGCTCGCTGAGACGGACGACTCGGTGGTCGGGCCGCTCACGACAAAGGCCGGTGTCGATTGTCGAACTCGGCGCTGGCTCGCCGTCGTCTATCCATTCGTTGTCGGAACGACACCCGACGTCGGCGAGGAAGCTGACGTCAGGCGAATGGCGACGACGCTGGCCAGCCTGCACCGCTCGCTTCGGCAGCTCGACCCGATCGACTTGCCGACAGTCGCTGCACTGGCCGGCGCGGAACCGCCGACCGAGGCCGCAGGTTTTGGCCGGCGACAACTGCTGCACGGTGACTTCTCGCCGGCGAACCTGCTGTTGTCGGAGCGACAGGTTCGAGTGTTCGACTTCGATGACTGTGGCTACGGACCGATCGAGTTCGAAGTGGGCAACACCTTGTACATGGTGCTCTTCGACGCTGCGATGTCGTCAGAGATGGAACGCTACGAACGGTTCCGTGCCTGGTTCGTCGACGAGTACCGGTCAGCGTCGAGCCAGGCGTGCCCGACGAACTCGTGGACACCTCGATCGGGCTCCGAGTGCAGGCGCTCGGTCGTTGGATCGATGAGCCCGAGTCTGCGCCAATCGGGATCCGCACGGCAACACCGGCCTGGCGCGACTCCCTCCGAGCGTTCGTTCGATCGCAGACG
>CAVVAO010000028.1:0-9251 GCA_963746285.1 Ilumatobacteraceae bacterium
CCGCGTCGCCTACGCGGTCTTCCGCGCCGTGCTGTGCGGCTTCACGCGGGTCTTCACCCGGCTGACGATCGAGGGATCGGAACATCTGCCGACGAGCGGTGCCTACGTGTTGGCGCCGGTGCACCGCAGTTACGTCGACACGCCGATCACGGCCTGCGTGACTCGGCGCCGCATTCGCTTCATGGGCAAGCAGGAGGTGTGGGAATCGCGGTGGGCCGGCTGGCTCGCCTCGACGCTCGGAGCGTTCCCGGTGGCGCGTGGCACGGCCGACCGTGAGGCCCTGAAGCGCTGCATCGCCACACTCGAAGGCGGGGAACCGCTCGTGCTCTTCCCGGAAGGCGAACGCAAGGACGGGCCGATCGTGCAGCCATTGTTCGACGGCGCAGCCTTCGTCGCCGCGAAGGCAGGGGTGCCGATCATCCCGATCGGGATCGGCGGTTCGGCCCGGGTGATGCCGCGCCACGCCAAGATGATCCATCCGGCGAAGGTGTGCGTGGTCATCGGCGCACCGATCTTCGCCGAGGTCGGGCGAGTCGGGCCGTGCCTCTACGCGCCGCGATCGCGCGGTCACCGCCGAGCCGTCGAACTCCAGCGCATGTTCGACCAGCCGAAGCCAAGTCCCTCGGACTTCCCCGCCGTCGACCACCTGACGACGCAGCGATGCGCGAACCGGCCGGAAAACGCCGGCGCAGAAGCGGCGGGTCAGGACAGGAAGTGGGTGAGGGCGGCGGCGAGGTACGGCCGGGTCGTCGGTGCCGCAGAGCTCGCGGGCGGAGTGCATCGACAGTTGTGGGATGCCGACGTCGACGGTCGCGATCCCGAGGCGCGTCGACGTGATCGGACCGATCGTCGAGCCGCACGGCATGTTGTTGCGCGACACGAACACCTGCCACGGCACGCCCGCGGCGACGCAGGCCTGCTCGAACGCCGCGGCGGTGCGTCGCCGACGTCGCATACCGCTGGTTCGAGTTGACCTTGATCGCCGGCCCCGCGTTCACGATCGGGCGATGGCCGGGCTCGTGCCGTTCGGGATAGTTGGGGTGCACGGCGTGGGCGTTGTCCGCCGACACGCACTCGCGACGCCGGCGAGCGCTCGGATCCGGTCGCTGGCCGTTCCACCTCGTGCCTCGACCAGTCGCTCGATCACGTGGTCGAGGAACGGCCCGGCGGCACCGGTGCGGCTCGACGAGCCGACCTCCTCGTGGTCGTTCAACACGATCATCGCCACGTGGTCGGTGGGCTCGGCGGCCGACCAGTGCCGTGACCGCCGCCCAGCACGAGAGCTGGTTGTCGAGCCGACCGGACGACAGGAGTGAACCGTCCGCACCGAGCACCGACGCTGCCCTGCACGTCGTACAGCGACAGCTCCCACCAGGACGGGCGGCGTCGGCGAGGCCCGGCACGGCCAGCGATCCACGACGCGAAGTCTCCGACGTTCGGAAATCCGACCCCCCAGACCGGGCTCAGGTGTTGCTGGGTGTCGAGGAGCAGGCCGACGCCGTTGACGTCACGGTCGAGGTGGACCGCGAGCTGGGGGACGCGTGCGATCGGCTCGGCCACGTTCACCAGGGTCGCGGTGCCGTCGGCGGCGATCAACCGTCCGGCGACACCGAGGTCACGGTCGAGCCAGGAGTTGTTGAGGATGCCGCCGTAGACCTCGACCGCGAGCTGCTTCCACCCGAGGATCCCGGCGTCGGGCCGCGGCTTGACCCTGCAGGCACGGGGAATCGGTGTGGCCGCCGACCAGCCGGAACGGCGCGGCCGGATCCGACGAGCCGTGTGGCAACCGCCACGCGATGATCGCCGGCGTCCGCACGACGTAGCCCGCCGCCGGGAGTCTCGTCCCACGCGTCGTGCTCGTCGAGCCGGTCGAATCCGGCGAGTCGATCGATCGTCGATTCGACCGCGTGCCACGGGCGACGGCGACGCGTCGAGGAAGTCGATCAGGTCATCCAGCTGGTCGGGTGCGTGGTTGCTCACGTTCTCAGCTGTTCTGGAACAGACCCATGGGGAGGCCCGTGCCACGCAGGTGGCTGGTCTCGTTGACGGTGACGATCGACCGTTCGCCGCTCGACGCCGCCGCGATCCGGTGGATCGACGTGTAGTTCGGATAGAAGAATCCGCGGGTCCCCTCGCTCCAGCCCGAGTACGAGCCCAAGGTAGAGGTTGATCACGCCGCCGTGGCAGGCGGCGACGACCGCGTCCGCCCGGGTGCCGCTCGATGATCGACTCGATCGAACCGATCGTCCGCTCGCGGAACTCGACCTCGCTCTCGTCGGAGTCCCAGGTGCCGTCCCGCATCGCCACCCAACGTGGGTCGTTGGCAGCCTTCAACTCCTCGACCGGGATGTACTCCGGGCTGTTCTGGTCGAACTCGGCGATGCCTGCCTCGATCCTGACCTCCATACCGCGAGAGGCCGCGACGGGTGCCGCCGTCTGGCGTGCTCGCTGCAGCGGGCTCGAGTACACGGCATCGATCTGCTCGGATGAGAGATACTGGGCGAGATGCACCGCCTGTCGAAGTCCCGACTCCGACAGCTCGGGGTCGGCCACACCTTCTTCCAACTCGCGCCTGATCGGGAGCCCGTGACGTACCAGCAGCAGTTCCATTGTTCGATAGCCAATCAGATATGAGCCGCCGGACGAAGATCGTCGCGACACTCGGCCCGGCATGCGACGAGCCCGACGTCCTGCGCGACCTGCTCGTGGCAGGTGTCGACGTGGTCCGGCTGAACCTCAGCCACGGCGACGTGGAGGAGCACCTGCAACGCCTCGCCGCGGTGCGGGCCGCCGCGGACGAGATCGGCAAGCAGGTGGCCGTGCTCGCCGACCTCCCGGGGCCGAAGATCCGCACCGGCCACTTTCCCGAGGGTGGCGTGCAGCTGACCCCTGGGCAGTCTGGTCATCCTCCGACCGGGCGACGGCCCCAGCGATGCGGTGTGCATCACGGTGCCGTACGCGACGCTGCTCGACGATCTCGTCGTCGGGAGTCGGGTGCAGCTCGGCGACGGCGCGATCTCGATGACCTGTGTCGCGATCGACGACCACGGCGCCAGCGCACTGATCGAGACAGGCGGCCACGCCAATGGTCAGCCCGGCGTCCATCTGTCGTCGGAGACGCTGCGTCTCACGACGCCGACCCCTGAAGACCTCGTGCTCGCCGAGACGATGGCAGCGGTCGGCGTGGAGTACATCGCCGTGTCGTTCGTTCGCCAGGCGAGTGATGTCGACGAAGTTCGGGCGATCGTCGGCGATCGAGCGCAACTGGTCGCGAAGATCGAGACGCACACGGCGATCGACAATCTGCACGACGTGGTCGCGGCATCCGATGCGATCATGGTCGCCCGCGGCGACCTCGGCATCGATTGCCCGATCGAGGACGTGCCACACCTGCAGAAGCGGGTCGTCCGGCACTGCGTCGAAGCGGGAACACCGGTCATCACCGCGACACAGATGCTCGAGTCGATGATCTCGGCCCCGTCGCCGACTCGTGCCGAGGTGAGCGACATCGCGAACGCCGTCTTCGACGGCACCGATGCCGTGATGCTCTCGGGGGAGACCGCGATCGGCCGGGACCCCATCGGCGTGGTGCGAACCATGGCGCGAGTTGCGGCGTGCGCCGAATCGGAGGCGAGTTACCGACAGTGGGCGGCCCGTCTCGGCAGGGTGCAGCGCAGCGACGACCATCCTGGTCCTGACCGCGATCGATCGGATCACGGCGGCGGTCACCCACGCAGCCTGGCAGGCCTCATTCGACGCGTCGGCAGCGGCGATCCTGTGCTGCACGCGGAGCGGGCGAACCGCTCGCGCCATGGGTCGGTTCCGGCCCGCAGGCGCGCATGGTCGGGCTCTCGCCCGACCCATCGGTCGTACGCTCGATGGCGCTGATCTGGGGTGTCGACCCGGTGCACGTCGACACCTACGAGTCGACCGACGAGATGGTGTGGTTCGCGGTCGAGACGGCCCTGGAGCAGGGGCTCATCGATCACGGCGACACCGTGTTGGTCCTGGCCGGGGCCCCTTTGGGCGGCCGTCGGTTCGGACGGGACGGTGGAACGGGACACGACGGCTTGATCGACACCTCGGATGCGGCGACCGACGTCATGCGCATCGTGCACGTCGAATGACGTGTCGATGACGGTGCACGTCCGACGACGCAGGTCTGGTCGGAGATCGAGCGGGTCGGCGGGATCACCGGCGATCGTGCTGGCGCACGGCTCGATGGACCGTTCGGCGGGCATGCTCCGGCTGAGTCGGCGACTCTCGGACCGATTCGAGGTGATCCGGTACGACCGGCGAGGCTACGGCCGCTCGGCCGACGTCGGGCCGCCGTTCACCGTGGCCGACAACGTCGACGACCTGGAAGGACTCGTCGACGAGCGAACGGACGGTCGTGGGTGTGCGGCTCGCGTTCGGCCACAGCTTCGGCGGCAACATCGTGCTCGCACTCGCCGCTCGGCGTCCTGATCTGATCGAGCGCGTCGCCGTCTACGAAACCCCCCTCTCCTGGGTCGACTGGTGGCCGACCGGAGACAGCGGGTGGTGCCGCCCTCGGTGCCGGCGACGAAGCGGAAGCCGGTGAGGCCTTCATGCGGCGTCTCGTCGGTGACGACAAGTGGGAGCGGTTGCCGCCGTCCACGAGAGCGGCCCGTCGAGCCGAGGGCCCGGCGATGCTCGGGGAGCTCTCCGACCTGCGGCAACGGCCTGCATGGAGCGGGACGGAGGTTCGGCGACCGGTGCTCGCGGTGGTGGGGCGAGCACGCCCGCCCGCACCATCGACAGGCGGTCGGTGTGCTCCCGTCGATGTTGCCGGACGCACGGATCGTCGAGATCGAGGGCGCCGGGCATTTCGGCCCGAACACCCACGCCGACGCAGTCAGCGCGGCGCTCGTCAGCTTCGTCGGGCGACGACGCAGCGACCGACGGCTGAGCAGGTAGCACGTCAACGACGCCGACGCCGCGCATCCGGACAATGCCGCCGTGCCGCCGATCCCGTACGCGCCGTAGAGCACCCCGCTGAGGATCGTGCCGCCCCCACGGGCCGAGCGTGCCGACCGCGTTGCCGATGGCGAGCGTCGCACCCACGGGCCGCCGGCATGGCCTCGCTCGTCAACGACAGCGACGTCACGAACCCGTACTCGAAACCGAGCAGGAACACGAGCAGGCCGGCGACGCCGATGACGACCCGTCGCCGGCGGCGACCATGACGACCAGCCCGAGTCCGAGCGTGACGAGGCCGGCGACGGTGCTGCGCAGTTTGCCGATCCGATCGGCGAACGCCACGATCGTCGTGCTCGCCGCAGTTCGACGGCCCCCAATGCCATCGCGATCACGCCGATGCCCCGCTGTCGACACACCGAACGCGTCGTCGAGCCAGCTGCCGGAGATGACGAAGACCGAGATGCCGGCGAGCGCCATCAGCGCCGAGCCGGACACGACCAGCCACGCGGTCGCGGTGAGCGGCGTCCGCTTCGCGAGATCGCTCAGCGCACCGTCCGGGTGTTCGTCGACTGCTCGTCGCTCGGCTCGACGGTGCGGAGCTCCGTCGTTCGGCAGCTTCCAGGCAACGACGACGGCCGCGAGCGCCGCAGCGATCGCCAGGGCCACGAACGGTCCCCGCCATCCGAACTGGTTGATCAGCGCCGCGACGATCGGTGCGCCGACGAGGAGGGCGAAGGCCCACGACGTCTCGAAGACGCCGAACGATCGGGCTCGCCACCGGTAGGTGACCCGGTGGCTGATCCAGGTGTGACCGGCCACGGTGTAGTTCGACACGCCGAGCACGAGGACGACGAACGCGATGGCGAAGGTCGTCAACGAACCGCCGAGCGCGATCACCGACGAGATCGACACGAGCCCGAGCGAGGAGACCATGACGAGCCGTTCGCGTCCGCGGTCGAGGTGGTCACCGACGGCCAGGGTCGACAGGCCGGCGAACTCGCTGACCCCGATCACGGTCGTCAGTTGCGTGGTGCTCACCCCGAAGGCTCGCTCGAGCGTCGGCAGGAATGGTGGGATCCAGCGCAGGGCGGTGTTCGCGACTGCCTTGGCGCCGGTGATGGTGGCGAGCGTCGACTTCTCGACGCCGAGGGAATCGTCCGTCGATGACGGGCCGTGCGTCGCTGGAGGGCAACGTCACGGAATGGTCACGTCGACGCCGAAGAACGTGCATGTCGCGTCCGTCGTGACGGACTCGGAGGACGCTCCCGGCGAAACCGTGCCGGAAGGCGAGGGGGCGGGCGAGCGGCGGCGAGGTGGAGGGCGAGGTGGCATCGGTGACACTCGCGGACACGTTGGCTTGCACCTGATCGGCGCATTCCTGGAGGGATTCGCGCTGTGACCATGCGGCGAATGCCAGCATCACGAGCAGCAGCGCGATCACGACTTTCAGCACGATCGTCTTCATCACCCAGATGGCCGCGATCGCAAGAATGGCAAATGCCGTTGCGGCGACGAGGGCGATGTTCTTCGCTTCGTCGAGGCTGAGTCCGAGCACGGCCGCACCCTAATTGCCGTGTGCAGGATTGAATCGCCGTGCTCACGATTCATCGCTGCTCGTCGCGCTGGCATCGGATCGGACCCTGCATCCGGGTGGTCTCGGTACGCTTCGCGTGTGAGCGACCAGCCGATCCACATGTCCACCGGCCTTCCGACGACGGTGCTGCCGGCGCCCGACGCCCTCGACGCTCCCGACTCGCGGCAGCCCTCGAACTGCCCGAGGCCGACCGGCGTGCCGCGGTCGCCGTCGTCGCCGCGAGCTCGCCTCGCTTCCTCGATGCGTGGGCGACGCTCGGTGATCTCGGGCGCGACACGATCGAGCGGTATGTGGCGTATCGCGTCGGCTACCACCGTGGGCTCGACACGCTGCGGGCCAACGGTTGGCGGGGGAGCGGATACGTCCGATGGTCGGAGCCGACCAATCGTGGGTTCCTGCGCTCGCTGCGCGGTCTCGGCGAGATGGCCGCGGTGATCGGTGAGAACGACGAAGCCGAACGGTGCCATCTGTTCCTCCTCCAGCTCGACCCGTCGGGCATCCCGTCGACGTCCTGAGGGTCGGCGTGCTCGCCGGAGCGGTGTTGACGGGCGGATCGAGCACCCGCATGGGCGCCGACAAGGCCCTGGTCGAGGTCGATGGTGTGGCGATGGCCGCCCGGGTGGCGCACGCGCTCCGCGCTTCGGGATGCGTGCTCGATGCGCGCTGGTCGGCGGCGATCTCGAAGCACTCGGCCGGCTCGGCGAGATCGTCATCGCCGATGTGCACCCCGGCGCAGGGCCGGTCGGCGGGATCATCACGGCCATCCGGGCGCTCGGAGGCTCCGCGGACGGGGTCGTGATCGCGTCGTGTGACCTCGCGTTCCTCGGAACGGAGCATCTGCTCGGTCTCACCTCGGCTTTCGAGGCGGCCGTCGCCTCCGGATGCGACGTCGTGGTGGCGCGATCCGAGCCGGGCACAGTTCAGCCGCTCTGTGCGGTCTGGCGGCCGTCGCGCCCTGGAGCGGATCGAAGCCGTCTTCGACGCAGGCAAACGCTCGGTCTTCGGGGTGCTCGACGTGCTCGAAGTGGCCGAGGTCGGGGTCGCCGCGGACGGCTTGCGGAACATCAACACACCGTCGGATCTCGATACCACCACGTCACAGCAGTATCCTGCGCCGGTGGCATACGGAGAGATCACGGTCGGAGAACTGCAGGCACTCGGCGACACGGTCCGGGTGATCGACGTTCGTGAGCCCGACGAGTGGGACCAAGGTCACATCCCGTGGGCCGTGCACGTGCCCCTCGGCGAACGTTCCGGAGAACCTGGACCGGTTCGACGGCGGACCCACCTACGTCGTGTGCCGTTCCGGCAATCGCAGCGGAAGAGCGTGCGAGTTCGCCGCCGATCACGGCGTCGAGACCGTGAACGTGGTCGGTGGGATGCTCGCTTGGTCGGATGCCGGTTTTGCCACCGACAGTGGCGACACCGATGGCTGACCAGGCAACGAAGCGCGCGGAACGGATCGATTACCTCTGGGTCGATCAGCAGAGCGAGCTCGAACCCGTCCTCGACGCCCTGCTCCGATCCGATCGCTACGCGCTCGACACCGAATTCCACCGGGAGCGGACCTACTTCCCGAAGCTCGCGCTGATGCAGGTCGCGTGGCTCGATCCGACGGCGCCGGGCGGACAACGAGTGGCACTCGTCGACCCGCTCACCGTCGACGTCCACTCCTTCGCCGAGCTGTTCCGCTCCGACACCTTGTGCGTGATCCACGCCGCGCAGCAGGACCTCGACGTGCTCACGCACGCGGCCGGCACCATCCCGGCGAAGATGTTCGACACGCAGATCGCTGCAGGCTTCGCCGGCTACGGCACGCCGTCGCTCGTGTCCTTGCTGCAAGGTGAGATCGGCGTCTCGCCGGCGAAGGGAGATCGGCTGACCGACTGGCTGCGGCGACCGCTGTCCGACGACCAGATGCAGTACGCGGCGGCAGACGTCGAGCTTCTCGGCGTGCACGACCGGCTGACCTGGCCAAACTCTCGGCCCGCGGTCGGGTCGATGGGCGCTCCGATGCGTGCGAGGAACTCCGGACGAAGCCGGTCAGTGGGGCCAGCCCGGACGACGCCTGGTTGCGCCTGAAGGACGCCCGCACCCTGCGCCCGAACGCGCGGGTGTGGCGCGTCGGTCGCCGCGTGGCGCGAGGAGCGGGCGATGCGCCTCGACGTGCCGGTCCGTCAGGTCTTGCCCGATCTCGCGATCCTCGGAATATCGCAGCGTGCCCCCTCGACGCTCAAGGAACTCACCCAGGCGCGAGGCGTCGACGATCGGCACTCGCTGGGGTCGATCGCGGACGAGATCCTCGTCGCGGTCCGCGAGGGCAAGTCGGCGCCGGCACCGACGCCACCGCCCTCCGCCGACGATCTCGAGCGCAACCTACGTCCCGCCGTGGCCCTCATCTCCGCATGGATCAGCCAGCTGGCCCGTGACGAATCGATCGACACCGCCCTGCTCGCGACCCGCTCGGATCTCGTGGCGTTCCTGCGAGGCGATGCCGGAGCGCGCCTGGCCAACGGATGGCGTGCGGAGCTGCTCGGCGACGGCATCCGATCGCTGATCGCCGGGGAGTCGGGCCTGACCTTCGACGGACAGGGTCGCCTGCGCCTCATTCCCGTCGCCAGCTGAGATGCCGGGTGACAGGCACCGCGATGAGGAGCCCGATACCCGGTCGCCCCAGCCGTGTTTTCCCGGGGTCGAACGGTACAATCGACCCGCT
>CAVVAO010000029.1:0-129890 GCA_963746285.1 Ilumatobacteraceae bacterium
CACGGTGTCGCCACCGAGGGTCACGCGCACCGGGGTCGAGTCCTGCGCGAGGATCTTGACCCGGCGGATGGCTTCGAGCATCGCGGCCTTGCCGACGGTGAGCAGGTTCGGGTAGCTCGACGGCAGCAGGTTGCGATAGTTGGGGAATTCTCCTTCGATCAGGCGGGTGCTGAGGCGCGTCCCGCCGGCTTCGAAGGTGGCTTCGCGCTCGCCGAGGCGCACCTGGAGTTGTTCGACGTCGCCGAGCAGGCGTTGGAGTTCGTTCAGCGCTCGACCGGGGATGAGCACCTTCTGGCCGGATGCGAGTACGCCGGTGTCCGGCAGGTCGCGCACTGCGAGCCGGTACGAGTCGGTGGCCACCATGCGCAGACCGTCTTCGTCGGAGGCCAGCAGCACGCCGGTGAGGACGGCGCGGGCGTCGTCGGTGGACGCGGCACGTACGACCTGGCGCAGCGCGTCACCCATCGCGTCGGCCGGGAGCGTCACCGCGTCGGCCGTGGGTTCTGACTGGGCCGGGTAGTCGTCGAGCGACAGTGGCCGTACCGAGAACTGGGAGCGACCGGCGCTGATCGACATCTCGTCGTCGCCGAGCTCGACATGGACAGCGCCTGCGGGAAGTGCCTTGACGATGTCGCCGACGAGGCGGGCGGGCACGACCGCGGCGCCATCGCGTTCACCGCCGACATCGACACTGAGCCGGATGGTCAGTTCGAGGTCGGTCCCGGTGACGGTGAGCGTGTCACCTTCGACCTGCATGCGGACGCCGGCCAGGACCGGCAGTGTGCCCGTCCGGTTCGTCGCCGCCCGTCCAGCTGAGCCGACGGCATCGGCGAGCACATCACGTTCGCAACGAAATTTCACAGTGGGCACTTCTCCTCATGCAGGGATGTCTCAATGTTCAATGTCAGTAGTAGGTGCTGTGGATTGGGGACAACCACACGTTGTTGCAGCGTAGAGCCGTTGTGAGCGTCCACACGGGATGGGCGCGTGTTCCCCACGTCGCGAATTCCAACGATGTGCTCCGGTGGACAACGTCGTGTTGTCCACGGGTTCAGCGTCGTTGTCCGATCGGTGTCCCCAATGTTGTTCGCGACGAGATCTGACGGCGGTGCGATCATGCCTTCAACTGCTGCAGCAGATCGGTGACCTGGTCGTAGATCTGCTTGCGCTCGCTCATCAGGCGTTGGATCTTCTCGTTGGCGTGGATCACCGTGGTGTGATCGCGCCCACCGAAGAGTCGGGCGATCGCTGGATAGCTCAGGTCGGTGAGTTCGCGGAAGACGTACATGGCGATCTGGCGGGCGGTGACCAGTGGTCGTTGACGACTCCGGCCCTTGAGGTCCTCGACGGGGAACTTCAAGATTGCGGCGATGTCGGCGAGCAACTCCTCGTCGGTGCGAGCTTTGGGCTTGCTGTCGTTGAGGAGGTCGGCGAGTTGGGTCTCGGCCAGGTCGGTGGTGATCGGCACCTGGTTGAGGCTGGCAAAGGCCGTGACACGGATCAGTGCACCCTCGAGCTCGCGGATGTTGGTCGCGATGTTGGTGGCGATGAACTCCAGTGTTTCGTCGGGAACCAGCACCCGGTCGCGCTCGGACTTGTTGCGCAGGATGGCGAGCCGTGTCTCGAGGTCAGGTGGCTGGATGTCGGTGATCAGTCCCCACTTGAAGCGTCCGCGGAGTCGTTCCTCGAGCGTCGGGATGGCGTCGGGCATCCGATCGGAGGAGATGACGACCTGCTTGTTCGCGCCGTGGAGCGAATTGAAGGTGTGGAAGAACTCCTCCTGGAGACCTTCCTTGCCGGCGATGAACTGGATGTCGTCGATCAACAACACGTCGATGTCTCGATAGCGGCGCCGGAGCGAGTTCGTGGTGTTCTGGCGGATGGCGTCGACGTACTCGTTCATGAACGTCTCGGTCGAGACGTAGCGCACCTCGTGGTGCTGGTAGTTCGAGTGGACGTAGTGCCCGATCGCGTGCAGCAGGTGTGTCTTGCCGAGGCCGGCGGAGCCGTAGATGAACAGCGGGTTGTAGCTGCGTGCCGGCGTTTCGGCGACGCGGAGGGCCGCAGCGAGGGCGAACTGGTTCGAGGCGCCCTTGACGAAGGTCTCGAACGTGTATCGCGGGTTGAGACCGGCCTCGTCGAGCAGCAGCGATCGTGTGGCATCCGATCGACCCATCGTGGCGTGCGCGTCGGGGGCCTCGTCGTCGGGCGCCGTGGTCATGCCGTCGAACTCGGGCTCGGTCGGTCGCGCCGAAGGTCTCGCCGGTCGTCTCCACGTCGATCTCGACCGAGCGATGACCCTCGTTCGCGTCCTGCAGCGCTTCGGTGACCAGCGGCAGGTACCGGCTCATGATGCGGTCGCGGACATAGGCGCTCGGTGCGAGCAGGCGGAGGGTGTCGTCGTCGGACGGCAACGGTGACACGTCCTGGAACGTCGAGAACCAGACCGACTCGGCGAGCTGTGATCGGAGCGAGAGTGTCACCTGTGTCCACACGTCTGCGCTGTCTGTCACCTGAGGTCTCCCGATCGTCGTCGACAGTGGTCCACACCGTTGTCCACAGAATGTGGACATGTCGGCGACCTACTGCGGGAGAGCGAACCTACCACGTGTGACCGGTGACGAAAACTTGACGGATCATGGGGACGACACGCTCGAATATGCGCCGTACGCTGGACTGATCCATCCCGCCCGGATCTGTGGACAACTTACATCGGTGTGGTTTGGCCCCGACGGTTGGCACAAGTGGCAGGGTGGCCCTAGCCTTGCCAGGTCAGTCCGTGAGGCGCGCACCCGATCGAATGCGATCGGTGTGGTCGTCGACGGAACGTGATTTGCCTCGAACCGTCCGGAGTCAGCCGTGAAGCGTACGTATCAGCCCAACAACCGCCGCCGAGCCCGCAAGCACGGGTTCCGTGCGCGTATGAGCACCCGCGCCGGTCGTGCGGTGCTGAAGTCCCGCCGGGCCAAGGGCCGGGCCCGACTCTCCGCTTGATCGACCGGGTCCGCGAACGCGACGCCTTCGTCCGCCTCCGGCGCGACGGGGTTCGGGTGCGGGCCGATCCGCTGTGGTGTTCGTTCGTCCTCGATCCCGACCTGGCTCCCCCGCAGGTGGCGTTCG
This sequence comes from Ilumatobacteraceae bacterium, assembly GCA_963746285.1. Classification (GTDB taxonomy): domain Bacteria; phylum Actinomycetota; class Acidimicrobiia; order Acidimicrobiales; family Ilumatobacteraceae; genus Sva-07. Next base: position 3,121 of record CAVVAO010000029.1, read on the forward strand.
CCATCGGTCGCGCCGTCGGTTCGGCCGTGTCTCGCAACCGCTTGCGCCGCCGGCTCCGTGTGCTGCTGGCGAACTCCGACGTTCCGCCGGGTCTGTACCTCGTCGGCGCTCGAGTTCCCGCCTGCGAACACACGTTCGCCGAGCTGGAGCGGTCGGTGGCAGAGCTGCTGCACAAGATGCGCAAGCAGGAATCGGTGCGCAAGCACCAGGACATCGTGCGGACCGACCGGAGCGCGCCGCCATGACCTGGACGCAGCGCCGGGCGTTGAGGTGGATCGAGGCGTATCAGCAGGCATTTGCCTATCGCCCGTCGCCATGCCGTTTCTCTCCCACGTGTTCCCACTACGCCCACGAGGCCTTCGAGGTGCACGGCACGGCTCGTGGCGGTTGGCTCACCTTCACCCGGCTGCTTCGTTGCCGACCCTTCGGGCCGAGCGGCTTCGATCCTGTCCCTGATCCCACACCGAACGCTCATGACCTCACTGAGGGTGATGTTCTGTGATCGTGCTGCCCCACCGAGAGGTCGACTGAGTCGATGTTCGAGATTCCTGCCGCCCTGCTGTCGTGGTTCTACGGACTGACGAACAGCTACACGATCGCCATCGCGATGATCGCCGCCGTCGTGATGGCGATCACGACGCCGCTGACGCTGAAGAGCACCAAGGGCATGCTCGAGATGCAGAAGCTGGCGCCCGAGATGCGCAAGTTGCAGAACGAGTATCGCAACGACCGCACGAAGCTCAACGAAGAGATGATGAAGCTCTACCAGGAGCACAAGGTCAATCCGATGGCCTCGTGCCTGCCGTTGCTCGCGCAGGCGCCGGTGTTCTACATCATGTTCCGGGTGATGCGAGGCATGGCCTATCGCCCCATCGGAGCTGCCCGTCCGGTCTCCGACGCGGTGTGGACGGCGTTCGGACGAGCAGACGAGGTGGCCAACCCGGGGTTCATCCCGCGGTACCTCGCGATCGACTCGGCGCTGTACAAGTCGCTGTTCGGTGAACAGTCGATCATGTCGCTGGGTCTCGACCTGTCGAAGTCGGCTGCGGAAGCTGTCGGCGACGGGTTCGGCAGCGGGATCTGGTACGTGCTGTTGGTCGTGCTGCTCGGGGCGTTGTACTTCGCTCAGCAGCGCATGGTTGCCGCACGGGCCTCGATCAGCCCGACGATGTCGGCGGGTCAGCAGAAGCTGATGCAGTACCTACCGGTGTTCTTCGCGGTCTTCCAGATCTTCTTCCTGGCCGCACTGGTCGTCTATTACGTCTTCCAGACGATCTTCCGTATTCTGCAGCAGGCCTACATCACCCGCGCGTTCTACGGCCACGACGAGTCGCTCGGCCGACAGGCGCAGCGCGCCGGTGACGCCGCTCGGGAAGAGGCCAAGAAGAACCCCGAGGCGGTGGCGGCTTCTTCGCGCAGGCCAAGCGTGATCTCGCCGGCCCGTCCAGCGACACCAAGACTGGCGGCAACACGAAGAACGGCAACGCCAAGAAGCCCGGGGCGAACGACACCGCAGGCTCGAAGGCGGCGCCGACGAGCAAACGGGTGACGCCTCCCAAGAATCGCCCGACTCCGTCGTCGGGCGCGAAGGGTCGTCCGACCCCGACACGGCAAGAGGCGCAGGCCAACAAGACCAAGTCGAAGAAGTCACCGAAGTCCACTCGCCCGAACCCGCCGAAGAAATCCTCCTGACCGTTGGGCGCATGGGCGCCCGGTCACCGCGCAGCAGAAAGAGAACATCAACCATGGAGTGGGTCGAAACCACCGCAAAGACCATCGAGGCCGCTCGTGAAGCAGCCCTCGATCAACTCGGCGTCGGCGCCGACGAGGCCGAGTTCGACGTGATCGAAGAACCCCGTCCGGGTCTGTTCGGCAGGATGCGCGGCGAGGCTCGGTTGCGGGCTCGGGTCCGTCCGGCACAAGTCCGACCGAAGCAGGAACGACGCCGGAAGGGCCGCTCCGACGGATCGAAGACCAAGACGGACAGCCCGTCGGACATCGACGCGGCGAACGGGACGGCGCCGGAGGCCAGCGGCGACTCACGCGCTGCGGCGCCGGCGAGCTCGAACACTGCAACGGTCACGTCGTCGCCGTCATCTGGTGCGACGCCCGCCGCCAGCCGATCCACCCCCAAGCGCAGCAAGCAGAATGAGGAGCCGAAGATGAGCAATGAGGACCGTCCCGAATCGACCGTGACCCCCGACGAGGTGGGAGCCGCAGCCGTTGCGTTCATGGACGGCCTCACCGCCGCCTTCGGTGTCGAGGGATCGTCGACGCTGCACGTCGACGATCTCGAACTGCGCGTCGACGTGACGGGATCCGAGCTGGGACTGCTGGTCGGCCCCGGCGGTCGCACGCTGAACGCCATTCAGGATCTGGCCCGGGTATCGGCACAGCGACGGCTCGGCGACCACGAGACGCGACTGCGCGTCGATGTCGCCGGCTACCGTGAGCGCCGAGAGGCCGCCCTCGCCGCATTCGCACGAGACGTTGCCGAGCAGGTGCGCGCGCTCGGGAACTGCACGGTCGCTCGAACCGATGACGTCGTCCGATCGCAAGGTCGTCCACGACGTGCTCAACGAGGAAGCCGACGTCTCGAGCCGGTCGGTCGGCGAGGATCCGAATCGTCGGATCATCGTCGAGCCGGCCTGAACCAAGATGAGCGACGAGCCCTCGGTGGCGCTCGTCGACGCACTGCGCGACTCGCAGCGACTCGGATTCCTCGGGTCACGCCCGATCCCTGAGGTGATCGCGCACGCCCGCGGGTTCGTCCGAGCTCTCGAGGCTCGGGAACACGTGGTCGAGTCCGTCCTCGATCTGGGCAGTGGCGGTGGCGTGCCGGGTCTGGTCATCGCGCATGATCTCCCGGCTGTTCGACTGACGCTGCTCGATCGCCGGGCGAAACGTACCGATGCCCTCGAACGGTTGGTCCGCCGGTTGGGCTGGCAGGACCGGATCACGGTGACGTGTACGGACGTCACGACCTTCAGCCCTGACGAACCCTTCGACGCCGTCGTCGCCCGAGGGTTCGGGCCGCCGGAGTTCACCCTCGCTCAGGCCCGGCGTTTCGTGCGCGACGATGGGCCGATCGTGATCAGCGAACCACCAGGGGTGGATCGGTGGGACGAGCGACAGCTCGCTGAACTGGGACTCCGTCGTGTCGGCGACTCCCACGCGCCGTCCCGTCCCGTGGGGTCCGGTGACCTCGACGGTCTCGTCGCGGTCTTCGTGTCTCGCTGACGTCGTCCCGCGCTCGATGTTTCACGTGAAACATTGGACGCCCGCACATCGACGGTCCGGCGCGGGTGGCCGGCGTGTTACCCCGAAGCGGTGGTGGAGTGTTTCACGTGAAACATCCGATTTGCCGTCGACAATGCTTGTCTTCCGACGTCGAATCCGGCAGAGTGTGCGGGTCCCTCGCCCTGTTCGGCATCGTGATGCCGAATGGTCGTGCCGTAGAACGGAGAACCTGTTGTCGGAGTACGACATCCACATCGAGCCACCCGAGCCCACGCCACCGGTTCACCAACTCCCCCGCATCATCGCTCTCGCGAACCAGAAGGGTGGCGTCGGCAAGACGACGACGACCGTCAACCTCGGCGCTGCGCTGGCGGAGATGGGGCTGCGCACGCTGATCATCGACCTCGACCCGCAGGGCAACGCGTCGACCGGCCTCGGCATCGAGAACCGAGGTCTCGAACACTCGATGTATCACGTGCTGATGCACGAGGAGCCACTCGAGAACGTCGTCGAGCCGACCGATGTGCGCAATCTCTTCGTCGCTCCGGCGTCACTCGACCTGGCCGGTGCCGAGATCGAGCTCGTGCCGGCGTTCAGTCGTGAGCAACGGCTCAAGCGCGCGATCGAGGCGGTGCTCGACGACTACGACTACGTCTTGATCGACTGTCCACCGTCACTGGGCCTGCTGACGGTCAACGGCTTGGCCGCGGCGGGCGAGGTGATGGTGCCGATCCAGTGCGAGTACTACGCCCTCGAAGGGCTCGGCCAGCTGCTTCGCAACGTCGATCTCGTCAAGCGAAACCTGAATCCGACGCTCGAGATGAGCACCATCCTGTGCGTGATGTACGACGCCCGCACCAAGCTGTCCGGTCAGGTGGTGAGCGAGGTACGTGAACACTTCGGCGACAAGGTGCTGAGGTCGGTGATTCCCCGATCGGTCCGACTGTCGGAGGCCCCGTCGTTCGGTCAGCCGATCACCACGTTCGATCCGACGTCCCGCGGGGCCATCGCCTATCGGGACGCTGCACGGGAGGTACACCATGGCACGATCTAGTGGACTCGGCAAAGGGTCTGAGTTCGATCATTCCGGGTGCGGAATTGACCGCGACGCCGATGCGACGCAGGGGGCAGTGCTGTCCGAGGTCGCGGTCACCACGATCGTCGCCGAACCCGAACCAGCCGCGCGTCCACTTCGACGAGGAGAGCCTGATCGAACTGTCGGCGTCGATCGCCGAGATGGGTGTGCTGCAGCCGATTCTGGTGCGTCCGCTCGACGACGGAGCCTTCGAGCTCATCGCCGGCGAGCGGCGTTGGCGGGCTGCGCAGCGAGCCGGCCTCGCGACGATCCCCGCCGTGATCCGTCACGACCGACGATGTCAGCTCGGTCGAGCAGGCACTCGTCGAGAACCTCCATCGCCAGGACCTCACCGCACTCGAGGAGGCGGCGGCGTACCAGCAGCTGATCGAGGACTTCGGCCTCACCCACGAGCAGGTTGCGACCCGGGTGGGCAAGAGCCGGTCGGCGATCACCAACACGCTTGCGGCTGCTCGGTCTGCCGCCGGCGGTGCAGCATCTCCTGGCCGATGGTCAGCTCTCCGCCGGTCATGCCCGGGCGCTGCTGGGCACACCGGATCGGAGCCGACAGGAGCAGCTCGCCCGCGAGGCCGTGGCCGGTGGCTGGTCGGTGCGCATGGTCGAAGACGCCGTGCGTGCCGACATCGCCGGAACCGATGCACTCGATGACGCGACTGCCGACGACGCGCCGACGGTGGCACCCGTCGACGGCGCCGGGTTGACGCCGTCGACGCGACTGCGTCCGCCCGGACTGCTCGAACTCGAGCACCTCCTGGCGGAGCACCTCGACACCCGGGTGAGCGTGCAGATGACGGCCAAGAAGGGCCGAGTGACGATCGAGTTCGCCGACCTCGAGGACCTCGAACGGATCTATCGAGCGATGACCAGCTGATCTCGCTGGAGAGTCGCGTCGCGGGGAGCGGTACAGCTGATCAACGTCCGCGTGAACCTGAGGTCGAGGCTTGCTCGGACGACCACGATCCGTCCCCGGAACCTGTCGTTCACTCATCGTTCACTCACGCTGCGTGTTCGTCAGCTCAACGTCATGTCGAGACAAACCCACAGGCTGTGCGAAAGCCTGTGGACAAGTCAGTTGTCGGGGGATGAACCGCTCGTTGCCCACAGCGTGAGCGCCCCGACGACGGCGTCGGTCACGGCATCGGTCGCGTCGACGGCGGCGCGCACCGGACCCAGTGAACACAAGACCGCCGGCATCCTCGTCTCGCGCAGCACCGGCAGTCGCATGCCTCGCACCTCGGGCCGCGGGAGCTGTGCAGTGCACCATCCGGCGGCGAGGCGGGTGGCCAGCGCGCGTCCGCCGATCGACTCGAACGTCGGTACGGCGATAGTAGGAGATCAGCGAACGTGCGTCCGTTCGGGCTTCGAATCCGATGTAGAGGTGTGCCCCGAAGCGGTTCGCCGCCGCTGCTTGGGCGCCGGCTTCGTACTCGTCGGTCGACATCACCGTGGCACCGCTCGTGCGCAGCGCACGCGTGACGGAACGGGTGATCGAGCTGAGTCCACCGAATTGGCCGACGACGATGCGCAGCGTGATCGAGCGACGCGTGCTCGGTCAGGGCCTCGCGCACCGACGCGACGCCCGGGCCCCGAGCCGGTCTGACGTCGCAGTGACTCGAGCGTGCGAATCGTCGTGCGGACCGCAGATGCCGTCGGCGACCAGTCCGCCGTTGCGTTGGAAGTCCTCGAGCGCGCGCACCGTCGCCGGTCCGAAGATGCCGTCGGGTCGACCGCAGTCGAAGCCGAGCTGGTTGAGTGCACCGCTGCAGCTCCGACGACGTCGTCGCCACGCAGCTGCGGTGCGGCCAGGACCAGGAGCCGATCGCCCAGCCGCCAGCCGGCCTCGATGAGCGCCAGCCAGGTGTGCTCGTCGCAGGCGCCGCTGGTGTGCAGGCCGCGCAGACGTTGGAAATCCGTGACCGCCCGCTGCGTGGACGCGCCGAAATGGCCAGGAGCGTCGCCCGTCGGTGCCAGTCCTGCCGAACCGAGACGTCGTTGGAGATCGCGGACCGGCTCGCCGCGTTGCCCCTGCCTCAGCGGGAAGAGACCCGTCAGTGCGTCGTCGCCAGGAATTCGTCGAGCTCCTGGAGCAGGGCGCCTTTGCTCTTGGCGCCGACGAGCCGTTTGGAGACCTCGCCGCCGGAGAACACGAGCAGGGTGGGGATGCTCATGACGTTGTAGCGTCATGGCCAGGTCCGGGTTATCGTCGACGTTGAGCTTGGCGACGGTGACGTCGCCGGCGTGCTCGTCGGCGATCTCGGCGAGGATCGGCGCGATCTGCTTGCACGGACCACACCATTCGGCCCAGAAGTCGACGACGACGGGTTTGTCGGAACCGATCACACTCTCGTCGAAGGTGTTGGAGGACAGAGTTGACGATGCCGTCTGCCATGACGCGATTCCTTTCGAGTTCCCGGTCGAGGGATCACGAGCAGGACGTGGAGAGACGGTAGGGGGCTCGTGTCGGATCGGTGCAACCACGTCGACGGTCGGGAACATTCCCGCCTGCTGCCCCGGCCGTCGACGAACGGATCAGTGGTGGACGTTGGCTTCCAGCCAGCGTTCGGCGTCGATCGCCGCCATGCAGCCCGAGCCCGCAGCGGTGATCGCCTGGCGGTACATGTCGTCCTGGACGTCGCCGCACGCGAAGACGCCCTCGACGTCGGTGTACGACGAATCGGGCGGGTGATCAGGTACCCCGTGTCGGGGTGCATCGTCGAGCTTGCCGACGAACAGGTCGGTGTTGGGACGGTGACCGATCGCGACGAACAGCCCGGTCACGGGCAGCGTCGACGCCGAACCGTCGACGGTGTCGGTGAGCTCGATGCCGGTGACCGACGGTCGTCACCGATGATGTCGGTGACCTGGCTGTTCCAGCGGAAGTCGATCTTCGGGTTGGCGAACGCCCGATCCTGCATGATCTTCGACGCACGTAGTTCGTCGCGGCGATGCACGATGGTGACCTTGTCGGCGAACTTGGTGAGGAACGTGGCCTCCTCGATCGCCGAGTCGCCGCCACCGACCACGGCGATCTCGTGGCCACGGAAGAAGAAGCCGTCGCAGGTGGCGCACGTCGACAACCCGTGTCCGATCAGGCGTTGCTCGGCCTCGAGGCCGAGCATCAGCGACTGGGCGCCGGTGCTGACGATCACGGCCTGAGCTCGATACTCGGTGTCGCGCACCCAGACACGCGAACGGACGCTCGGTGAAGTCGACCTGCGGTGACCTTCTCGGTCAGGATCTCGGTGCCGAAGCGTTGTGCCTGGGCTCGCATGTTCGCCATCAGCTCAGGGCCCATGATGCCGTCGGGGAACCCGGGGAAGTTCTCGACCTCGGTCGTGAGCATCAGCTGACCTCCGGGCTGATCGCTCGTGCTCGACGGCTCGCCCTCGATCAACAGCGGTGCGAGGTTCGCCCGAGCGGCGTACACCGCGGCGGTGAGCCCCGCGGGTCCCGAACCGATGATGATGACATCGCGAACGTCTGACATGACATTTCCTCCGGGGTCGATTCGTGGTGTGGGTTCGTCGGTGCGCGGTGGCGCTGGTGCGGCCGAATCGCTCAGGTGGTTGCGGCGTTGCGCTTGCGGAACAGCACGATGCCGACCACGCTGAGGATGCCGCCGACGATGAAGTAGCTGAGGTACACCGCCTGGCTCCAGTCGACGGCCAGCGCGAGCAGCGCCTGCAGGCCCCGCATGGATCCGATGATCAGGATGAAGACGATGAGGATGCCGAGGATGGCGGCCAGGAGCCCGAACACGGCGCCACGAGCGGCGTAGACGACCTTCTGGGTGGTCTGCATCCGGAAGGAGTCGATGAGGCTGACCAGTTTGTCGGTGGTCTCGGTGGCCCAGTTCGGATCGGTGAGCGGGTTGGCCGGCATGTCGGCGAGGCTAGCCGCGCACTCAGGGCAGTCGCGCCCGAGCGACCTCGGCACACGTGGCGGCGCGGTAGGCGATCGCCAGATTGCGGCTCTCGTCGATACCCACCACGACCGGCACGTCGCCGTACACCGCAGGTCCGACGATGATGTCGACACCGAGGCAGACGGGGAGTTCGGCCTCGGCGAGGAACGTCTCGGCCTCGGACAGGTCCTCGCCGCCTTCCGCACTCGTTGCTGCCGGTAGGTCGTCGGGGGAGATCGGCGCACCGAGGGCAGCGGCCGCGAAGTCGGCGAGGTCGGTCAGGTTGTCGAGTTGGTCGACCCCGACGTTCTCGCCGGGAGGCGCGGCGTTGTCGATCCCGGTGTCGAGCTCGATGGTCGCGTCCTGGGCATCCTCGGTCGCCTCGGCGGCCGGCGCCGAAAGGCCAGCGTCGGCGTCGCCGGTGTCGCCGGCGTCGGCGCGTTCGGTTGCCGCGAGCGCCTCGGACGCGTCGTCGCCCGAGGTCTCCTGGCTCGATGCATCGTCGTCGGAGCTCGTCGAGGAGAGCTGGAGCGCCACGCCACCCGCCAACACCAGGACGAGGGCGGCCGCGGCACCGGTCAACCAGCGCGTCGAGGTGGTCCGTCCCGAACGCCGACGACTGCTGAGCGGAGTGGGGGCAGTGACCGAGGCCGCGCCGGCCACGGCCGCGGCATCGACGCCTTCGGGCGTGCCGTCGCGCCGCGTGCCGGTGCGCTCACGCTCGGGGAGGCGATCCCAGGCATCGAGTGCCGCCGCGAGCTGCGCCTCACGAACCGAGATCGCCTGCGGCTCGACGTCGCCGAGCAGGGCTCGCACCGACCGCATCCGGTCGACCTCGGCGAGTGCTTCGGTGTCGTTCTCCACCCGGGCGCGCTCGTCCGCGGTCACGTCGCCGTCGAGGTACACGCTCGCGAGTGGGGTCAGGTCGTCGTTCATGTCGGATCCATTGGACGCTCGCCAGGGTCTGATCGGTTCCCACGAGTTCCTCGTCGATCGTCGTCGAGACCCAGCTCGTTCGCCGAGCCGCGGCGCGACCGTCGCGAGATTCGTGACTTCACGGTGCCGACCGGGACGTCGAGCACCTCGGCGATCTCGGCGTAGTCGAGGTCGGCGACATCGCGCAGTACGACCGCGATCCGCAGGTCCTCCGACAGCGCGTCGAGCGCGTCGTCGAGCAGGAGTCGGTCCGGGAATCGTTCGGTGTGCACGTTGGCCGCCGGATCCACCTCCTCGGGTCGGTGGGCCTCGTCGACCGCGTGCAAGCTGGGCCGCCGCCCACGTTTGCGGAGTTCGTCGAGTGATGCATTGGTCGCGATGCGGTAGGCCCAGGTGCCGAACGAGGATCGACCGTCGAAGCGGGGCAGGTTGCGCACGATCTTGATCAGCGCCTCCTGACAGGCATCGTCGGCGTCGCGTGTCCCGCCGGCGACCCGACGGCACACGGCGTGGATCCGGTCGTAGTGGCGCCGCAACAGCTGATCGAGCGCGAAGCGATCTCCGCCCTGTGCGGCGGCGACCAAGGCGGCGTCATCGAGTTGGCGAGGAATGCGTCGAGCGTAACGAACGGCTCGGAGAGGTCGCGGGATGTCCACGATGCCCGACCGGTCGGTGATCGCGACTCAGCCGACGACGGCGACTTCGCCGAGGCGCCCGCGGAACGGGTTCGCGTCGCTGCAGGTCCCGTCGCGACCGAGCTCCTTGAGCAGGATCAGGATGTGTCGTGCGGGCGCTGCCGGGACCGGCGACACCACGGTCTCGGGGTCGTTGGCGAAGGCCGTGGAAGCGAGCGGCGCACCCCAGGCATCGAGCGAGGCCGGGATCACCTCGGCGTCGGATGCGAAGAAGTCGACCTGGTACGGAGCGGTCTGCACATCGACGGTGATCGCCTGCTGCGCCGGGCCGTCGAAGGTGACCACGAGGCCGACGCCCGGCTTGCCACCCATGTACTGCGACGAATAGCACGTCGTCGGCCAGGTCGTGGCGGTGTTGCCGTCGGCGAGCGACAACACGGCGTCGGCATCGTTCTCGGTGCCGTCACCGCTCGGGTCGTACGCCGTGACGGTGGCGATGACGGCCGGTCCGACGACGGCGGCAGCGGCCGCGCTCGGTGCCTCGCTCGGCGGCGGAGCAGGCAGCGCTGTCGTGGAGGTGACCGGGTCGCCGCCGCCGAAGCTCATGCTCGACCACAGCAGCACGCCCACCACGAGACCCGCGATGAGCAGCAGCGCGACGACGGTGAACGCGGGACGCCACTCCTGCGTCAGTCCCTTGGCGGGCTTGCCCCGCGGCGCGACCGCCGACGGCGTCGAATCGCGCTCGATGGTCGCCGGTGTGGGTGAGCCGTGCACGTGGGCGACCTCGCCGGGGATCGGCCCGGCCGGGCGGGTGGCCCTGGCCCGGTCCTCCGCACGACCGGCGACGTCCGATGGCGCCCGCCGAAGCCGCTTCCCACCGAACGGACTGACCGGCGACTGCTCGTACGGCGTCGGGTCGATCGGCGGGGGACCCTCCTTCGCCGCGTCGCGCAGGGTCGCCACCAGCTCAGCGCCGGTTGCCGGTCGCTGTGCCGGGTTGCGTGCCAGCAGCTTGTGGATGGCGACCACCAGCTTCGTGGGCAGCGTTGCGCGCAGACGGGTGAGGTCGGTCGGGTCGCGCTGCAGGCGGGCGAGCGCCGTGTCGGCGTCGGTCTCGCCGAGGAACGGAACCCGTCCGGCGAGGCACTCGTACAGCACGAGGCCGAGCGAGTACAGATCGGCGCGACCATCGAGCTTCTTGCCGCGCACCTGTTCGGGCGACAGGTACTTGGCCGTGCCCATCATGATGTTGTCGCTGGTCAGGTCGGCCTCGGCCGACTGCAGTCCCTTGGCGATACCGAAGTCGGTGAGCAGGACCCGGCCGTCCGACGTCATCATGATGTTGCCGGGCTTCACGTCACGGTGGACGAACCCTGCCTCGTGGGCATGGTCGAGCGCCGCGGCCACGCACGTGCCGATGTGGCACGTGAGTTCCGGGCTCAATCGCTTCTGGGTGTCGAGGACCTGGCGAAGGCTCTTGCCCTCGACGAGTTGCATCACGACTGCTTGGCGCCCGTCCTGTTCGAAGACGTCGTGGACGGCGACGATGTTCGGGTGGTTGAGGCTGGCGGCCGCGATCGCCTCTCGCCGGAACCGTTCGGCGACGACGGGGTCGGTCGCGAGCTGACGGCTTGAGCCACTTGACGGCCACCTTGCGATCCAGCGTGAGATCGACTGCCAACCACACCTCGGCCATGCCGCCTTGCGCGAGCATTCGCTGGAGTTCGTACCGCTGCGCGATGACGGTGGGAGTGGGAGGCGGAGCCGCAGCGGACATGACTGAGGACGAACGCTAGCTGTGGCGCGCCGCGCCAGGCCGTCAATTCGAGGCCGGAGCGCACCACCCGGCTTTCAGGGAGCGGTGACCTGGAACGCGACGCCGATCGTGCCGCGTCCACCGTGGGTGCCGATCACGGGACCGATCTCGCCGATGACGATCTCGTCGGTGTGGTACGGAGCCAGCATCTCGACGAAGAGATCGACGTCGCTGCAGTCGGCGTGCAACACCGCCAGGTTCTCGATGTTGCCCTGGAACTGCTTGACCGTGTCGACGAGATGAGCCAACGCTTTCGACCGGGTCCGCTGCTTGCCGGCCTGCTCGACGACGCCACCGGTCACCTCGATGATCGGCTTGATCGACAGCGCGGTGGCGAGCAGCGCCTTGGCGTTGCCGATCCGGCCGCCCTTCTTCAGGTTCTCGAGGGTGTCGAGCGCGCCGTACACGCGGGTCCGCCCGACCAGATCGTTCGCGAGGGCCTCGATCTCGTCGATGTCGGCACCGTCGCGCGCGGCGCGGGCGCACGCCAGCGCGATCGTGCCGAGGCCCATCGAGATCGTCCGGCTGTCGATCACCCGCACGTCGAGGTCGATGCTCGGATCGTCGGCGATCGCTCGAGCCGCGAGTTGGGCCGACTGCATGGTCGCCGACAACGCGGACGACAGCGAGACCACGATGATTCCCGTGGCTCCCGCGGCCGCGGCCGACCGGTAGGTCTGCTCGAACTGCCCGGGTGCCGGGGCCGCCGTTTCGGGGAGCGTGTCGGAGTTGACGCACCGGGTCCAGAACTCGGCGGTCGACAGCTCCTCGCGGTCGATGAACTCCTCGTCGCCGAACCGGATCGCGAGCGGCACGATGCTGATGTCGAGGTCGTGCGCGATGGCGGCCGGAAGGTCACAGGAGCTGTCGGTGACGACGTGCACGGTCGGTGTGGCAACGTCGGCGGGCGGGTTGATCGGGTCGGTCACAGGGCCGTTGACTCTACTTTGCCGACGGTGGCGTGAGGTTCGCCGCCGTCTCCGACGAGTGCCGCTCTGCGCCGGTTGCGCCAGTGGGTGAACCACCACGTCAGCAACACCAGCACCAACCCGCCGGTCAACACCTGGCCGAGACCGGTGAGCGCCGTGACCCGTGCGGTCAAGGTCACCGGCTCGCCGAGTGCTTCGCCTGCTGGGGTACTCACGACGAGGTTGATCGACGACGTCCCGTTGGATTCTGCCTCGACGGGCACGAACACGCTGGTCTCGTTGAGCGGGAGCAGTGTCACGCGCTGGTCGCCCTCCGGGAACGTGACCTTGGTCGAGTCGAGCGCGACGACGACGTCGAGCGGCTCGTCGAGGGTGTTGCCGATGCGCACCTCGATCGTGCCGCTTCGTCCCGTCAGGGTGAAGGTGAACGGTTCGGGCAGCTGCACCGCCTGCTTGAGCTCGTCGGCCTCGGCGAGCAGTTCCGCCGTCGCCGCCTCGACCTCGGCATCGGAGTAGCCGGTGGAGATCAGGCTGTCGAGCTCGGCGGACCACGCTGCGGGTCGTGGGTCGTCGGGCGGGAGCATCGATGCTGCGCTCGCCATCTCGAGCGCCGTGAGGTCGAGCAGCTCGATGCGGGCGTCGAGCGACGGTCCGGCGACGTCGGGCAGTTGCACCGTCACCGGTTCGCCGTCGTCGAGCGCGACGTCGGTGACACCCGTGAGTGCCGACGCCGCCGTGAAGCGAACCGAGGGAGTCGTGGTGACGAGCTCGCTCAGCACCTGGACCAGTCGTGGATCGGGCCGTGTCAGCTCGGGGGTGGTGAGGACCTTGCTCCGGCGGGGCGGAGCGGTCGGCCGGTCGGCCGAAGCAGCAATCGTGCTGTCCTCCTCGAACTGCTCGACCAGCATCTCGGCGAGGGTCTCCACACCCCACTCGAACGATGTCGATCCGGCCAGGATCCGATCGGCGGCATCGGAGGTGAGCTGCTCGGACAGCGGATCGACCACGAGGAGCGGCAGCGTGCCGCCGTCGGGCAGCTCTGCCTCCACGAAACGATCGGTCGGCGGGAGGTCGTCGCTGATCGTGTCGGCGTACAACTCCGCACCGATCACCACGAAGCGGGTGCCGAGGTCGCGCAGATGTTGTGCCCCGCCTGCGCTCAGCTCGTCGGTGGTGACCCAGACGTCGCGTCGCGACGGGGTGGTGGGAACCGCTTCGGTGAGGACGTCCTCGCCGGCGCGCACCAGACGGGTGTATGCGTCGGCGCGACCGGCGCTGACGGCGGAGGACACGTCGAGCGGTAGCAGTGGCAGGGCGACGAGCTCGTCACCCTCCAGCGCGGTGGCGAGGCGCTCTGCTCCGGCCGGCGTCGCCGCTGCGTCGGCGATCAGCGGGGGTGGGACCTCGAGGGTCACGGGGACATCGACCTGCGCGGCGAGCTCGATCGACTCGTCGAGTTGCGCACGGGCCACATCGACGGTCGCCGCGTCGGCACGTGGTGGCGGTGCCGGGGTGACTGCGAGGACCGCGAGATCGATGGGGGGAGCGACCTCGACGTCGATGTCGTCGACGCCCGAGAGACGCTGGACCACCGTGCCTGCCGTCGCCACGACGTTGTCGTCGTCGGGGTCGCCGATCAGCAGCTGCACGCGGAGCGGGTAGATGCCCGGACGGTCCATCTCGAGACGGGTCTCGATGCTGTCGACGACGTCGGTCCCGATGTCGAGTGCCAGGCCGACGGTTCCGTCGTCGTTGCGTTCCAGGAGCGGACGGGCGTCGAAGCGGACGCCGTCGACGGCCGCGCCCGTGACGCGATCGAAGGCATCCGGATCGACGTCGCTTCCCACGAGTTGGCTGACATCGTCCGCGTTGGTGAGCGGTGGATAGTTGGTGACCTCCATCGTGAGCTCCACGAGCTCGGGTTCGGGCTCGACCGGCACGGTGGGCGGCACGGTGGCCGGCGCAGCCGGGTCGGTGGGCGCGGTGGTCGGCGGCGCGGTGGTCGGCGTCGGCGGTGGGGCCAGTTGCAGCGGGTCACCGTCGAGTCCGCTGAGCAGGTACCGGAGCTCGACGTCGCCGTTGGGGTCGGTGGCGAACTGCTGGCCGACCAATTCGAGCCGAGCCGCGCCGACGGGCTGAGCAGGTCGCGGGTTGGTTGCGTCCGCCGTCGGCGCCGGGGGTGACACCGCGACCAGCAAGGTGACGACGAACGCGACGAAGGCGGCGACGCTGACCGGGGCGATCCGGTTCCGGCGGTCGCCGCGTCGTGTACGGGTGGTCACCGCAGGACTCGCTCGAGGATGAGCAACGCGCCGGGTCGTCGCTCGAAACCGATCGACTCGTAGAGCGCGAGTGCTGGTCGATTGTCGGCTGCGGTGTTCACCATCACCTGGGACACGTCGCGTCGGTGCATCCATCTCAGCGCGTCGTCGAGCAGCAGCTGGGCGAATCGTCGCCGGCGTGCGCTCGGGTCGACCGCGAGCCGCTGGACGTAGCCCGCGCGGGTCGGCGCGTCCGCTGATCGAGAACGCGACCATGCGGCCGTCGAGGTGGACGCTGCGTGAGCGGTGGTATGGCGTGGCGGTCATGATGTCGGCCAACGCCGAGGCGTCGTTCGCCCACGGCGACGAGAACGATCGGCGGTCGATGTCGGCGGCCTCGTGCAGCATCGACGGACGGAGGCGTCGCAGCCGGACGCTGCGCGCAGCGTGCGGGGTCGGATCGCCGCCGGAGGGTCGGGCGACCGGCGTGCGGTCGAGCAGTGTCCGGTCGAGCAGTGTGAGGGTGTCGGCCACACGGAACCCGGACTCGAGGAACGGCGTGGTCGAATCGGGGAACACCGCTCCGGTGCGAACGAGCGCGGCACCGGTCGCAGCGGCCTCGGCGACCCACTCCGCGACGTCGTCCGTCGTGGGCACCATCTGATGATCGAGCAGCACGAGGTGCGCGACACGATCGTCGTACGGCCAGCGCCCCAAGCGGGCCCGTGCGGGACGTGCGGCCGCCAGACTGCTCACAGAACCCGAAGGTACTCGGCGACGGGCGCGGCCTCACCGTCACGACTGGGCTCGACCTCGCTGTCGACTCGAGGTCCTAGCCTTGCGGTCGTGGTTCCCGAACGTCTGACGCCCGTGCTGCGCGAGTTGGCGCCGCTTGCCGGTCGGTTTCGCGACGCCGGACACCGCCTGTACGTCGTCGGCGGCACGGTGCGCGACCTGTTCGTGGCGTCGGGGCGTGACGACTTCGACCTGGATCTGACCACCGACGCCCGGCCGCCGGAGATCAAGCGCTGCCTCGAGGGGTGGGCGGATGCGATCTGGACGCAGGGCGAGAAGTTCGGCACGATCGGCGCGCTGGTTCGCGACGCCGAGTCCGGCTTCGAGCGGACCTACGAGATCACGACGTTTCGCGCCGAGGCCTACACCGACGAGTCGCGCAAGCCACACGTCGTGTTCGCCGACGAGATCGAGGCCGACCTGTCGCGGCGCGACTTCACGGTGAACGCAATGGCGCTCGAGTTGACCGGCCAGGCCGGTGTCGACGACGCTCCCACGCTGATCGATCCGTTCGACGGTGCCGTCGACCTCGCCACCCGTGTGCTGCGCACGCCGATCGGACCGGAGATCAGTTTCAGTGACGACCCGTTGCGGATGCTGCGCGCCGCCCGGTTCATCGCCGGGTACCAGCTGTCGCCGACACCGGAGTTGGTCGAGGCGGTGCGCGAGATGGCGCCGCGTCTCGAGATCGTGTCGGCCGAACGCATCCGCGACGAACTCGACAAACTGCTCGTGGTCGATCACCCCGCCGCCGGCCTGTGGTTCCTCGTCGACACCGGCCTGGCCGATCAATTCCTGCCCGAGCTGCCGGCGATGCGGTTGGAGCACGACCCGATCCATCGTCACAAGGACGTTCTGACGCACACGATCGCCGTGGTCGAGAACGTGCGGCCGCCCAACGAGCACCCGGCGGTCGTCGCCGGCGAGCGCCCCACGTTCGACTTCCGGCTGACGCGCCTCGCCGCGCTCTTCCACGACGTCGGCAAGCCCCGCACCAGGGGCTACCTCGACGGCAAGGGCACCACCTTCCACCACCACGACGCCGTCGGCGCACGGATGACCCGCAAGCGCATGAACGCGTTGCGGTACTCGAACGACGACGTGGAGGCCGTGACCGAACTCGTGGCGCTGCACCTGCGGTTCCACACCTACTCGATGGGATGGTCCGACTCGGCGGTGCGGCGCTACGTGCGCGATGCCGGCGACCTGCTCGCCGAGCTCAACGTGCTCACACGCTGCGACTGCACCACTCGCAACGAGAAGAAGGCGGCTCGCCTGTCCCGACGCATGGACGAACTCGAGGAGCGAATCGATGAGCTCGAAGCGGCCGAGGAACTGGCGGCGCTTCGACCGGAACTCGACGGCAACGCGGTCATGCAGCATCTCGGCATCGGCCCCGGACGTGAGGTCGGTGACGCGATGAAGTTCCTGATGGACGTCCGACTCGATGAAGGCGTGCTCGGCGACGACGAGATCCGTCGACGGCTCGACGCGTGGTGGTCTGCTCGCTGAAGTCCGCGGTCGGCGGCCCGTGCGGCTCTAACGTTGGGCGGTGATCTCCGGCGACCGTCATGACGGCGACATCGACGACGCGGCCGCCGATGTGGCCGGGCTCGTGTCGCCGGACGACCGCCAGTACCGCGCGTGGTGGTTGATCCTGCCGATCGTCGCGGTGTCCGCGGCGCTCGTGGTGTTGGCCGGCATGCGAGCTGGAGCGGATCCTGGTCCCGAAACGATCGCCGTGGTCGTCGGTATCGCGTTCCTGGCACTGGTCGCGGTCGTGGCGACGGTGCTCGAATCGAGGCGGATCGGTCGTCGCTTCCGGCGCACGATCGACGAACTCTCCCGCACCCAGTCCGAGATCCGACGGCTCCTCGACGACCTCCCGGACGCCGTCATGGGACTGAACGACCGTGGTCTGATCGAGTCGGCGAACCAGCGAGCGGCGCTGCTCACCGGCCGGTCGATCGACGAACTCGTCGGCCGTGCCTTCCTCGAGATGATCGGTGACGACGACCGCGAGTCGGTGACCGAGCGATGGCACTTCGATCAGGCGAGTCCGGCGGCGCTGGACGTCACCGGTGACCTCACCGGTCCGATCGGCAACCATGTCGTGTTCGAACTGGTCGACGCAGATGGCGAGCCGCATCTCGTCGAGGCATCGTTGCACCGTCCATCACCAAGACAGCCAGGGGCGGTGGCCGACGGTCGCGGAGGGGGACTGGTGGTGTTGCTGCGCGATGTCACCGACCGTGCCCGCACGACCGTTGCGCTCGAACAGGCCCGTCGCCGTTTCCAGCAGGCGTTCCACTCGGCGCCGACGGGGATGGCGCTGGTGCGCCTCGACGACAGCCGCATCGTCGACGCCAACCAGTCGCTGGCCGACATGTTGGGTCGGCCCGTGTCGTCACTGGTCGGGATCGGCATACCGCGAGATCACCCATCCCGACGATCTCCGCGCCGCTGCGACGCAGCGGGCCCGCCTCGAGTTGGGCATCGCCGACACCTATCTGCTGGAGCAGCGGTACCTGCGCAGCGATGGCGCGTTCGTGTGGGCGCGAACCCGGGTGTCGGTGACCGAGGACGAGGGCGTGGCGTTGGCGATCACCCACATCGAGGACGTGACCGAGCAGCGCCTGGTGGCGGAACAGCTGACCCATGCGGCCACGCACGACGGGTTGACCGAGCTGCCCAACCGGGCCGCGCTCGTCGAACGCCTCGACGAACTCCTGGGCGCGCCGGTGTGGGTCAGGTGTCGGTGTTGTTCATCGACCTCGACAACTTCAAGGTGGTCAACGACAGCCTCGGACACGGTGCCGGAGACGAACTCCTGCGTCAGGTCGCGAGCCGTCTGCGCCACGTGATGCGCGACACGGATCGTCTCGCGCGCCTGGGCGGCGACGAGTTCGTCGTGTTGGTCGACGGCGGCGTCGATCCGGCCGTGGTCGCGGAGCGGCTGCGACGGGCGGTGCAGCAGCCGATGGTCATCGAGGAACACGAACTGGTGGTCACCGCCAGCATCGGCTTTGCCGTCAACTCCAGCAACGACCTCACCGCGGACGATCTGCTGCGCGACGCCGACGCGGCGATGTACCGGGCGAAGGCGGCGGGCCGCGATCGGGTCGAGGCGTTCACCGAGGAGACGCGGGCTGCGTCGGTCGCGGCACTGCAGACCTCGACCGAGCTTCGTCGAGGGCTCGAGCGTGGCGAGGTCGTTCCGTACTTCCAGCCGATCGTCGACCTCGAAGGAGGGCAGGTGGTCGGCTTCGAGGTGCTCGCTCGTTGGTTGCATCCCGATCGCGGGTTGCTGCTGCCCGGCCAGTTCCTGCCGATGGCGGAGGAGTCGGGCCTGATCGTCGATCTCGGTGCGCGCATCCTGCGCGACTCGCTCGCGCAACTTGCGCACTGGCGTGCGGTCGGGCTGCAGTTCGCGTCGTGCTCGCTGTCGATCAACGTTGCGACTCAGCAGCTGATCGACGGTCGATTCCTCGACGTGGTCCACGAAGCGCTTGGCGAGACCGGCATCGACGCCGATTCGCTCTGGCTGGAGATCACCGAGACCGCCCTGATGGCCGACACCAAGGCTGCCGGCCGAGCACTGCGCGACCTTCGGGGTCTGGGCCTGCATCTGTCGGTCGACGACTTCGGCACGGGCTATTCGTCGTTGACGTATCTCAAGCGGTTCCCGGTCGAGGCCATCAAGATCGACCGGTCGTTCGTCATCGGGTTGGGCCTGGAGGCCGACGACACCTCGATCGTCGAGGCCGTCGTCCGGCTCGGGCATTCACTGGGTCTGTCGGTGGTGGCCGAAGGCGTCGAGACGCCGCTGCAACTCAACCGGCTGCGTGAGCTGGGCTGCGACAAGGGCCAGGGCTACCTGTTCGGCCGTCCCCGCCCCGCCGGCATCACCGCCAACGAACGCGCCGGAGTCTGACGTCACCTGCTGTCACCCCCACCCAGCGATGAGCGAACCGACCGAATACCGTCACTTCGCTCATCGCAGCGGAGATGAGGTGCTCAGTGATGAGCGAACCGACCGAATACCGTCACTTGGCTCATCGCAGCGGGAATCGGCCCGGTCAGGAGCCTTCTTTGCGGGCGCGAAGGATGAGGGTCTCGGGCGCCGGTCGGTGCGCCGTGGCGCCGAGCTCGTGGAGCTGATCGATGCGGAAGTTCGCCCGGGTCAGTGCGGTGAACCACTCGCCGATCGTGCGGGCACCTGTGCCGTAGGGATGATCGGGCGAGATGTCGGCATACGGATGTGGCATCGACAGCACGAGGGGCATGCCCGGTTTGAGGATCCGGTGAACCTGACGCAGGAGCCGTCCGAGGTCGTCGACGCGGTCGATCGTGTGGGCTGCCAGGACCACCTCGCACGACGCCGAGGCCACGTCGCCCAGGTCGGCCAGATCGGTCTCGAGACACTGGACCTGGACCTCGGCCGCAGTGGCTCGGCGGCGGGTCTCGGCGATGCGTTCGACGTCGGTGTCGATGGCGATCGACTTCGCGCCGCGCGCGCGCGAACGACACCGCGTTGAACCACGGTGAGATGCCGAGTTCGATCGCGCGTCGACCGTCGCTCACCTCCCCGCACAGTCGGAGTTCGTCGTCACCCGGCGTGCCGGGCCCGTAGTTGATGTCAGCGACCACGACCCCAGTGTGCCTGTTCGGCGCCGCGCCGTCAGGGATCGATCGGGGATCACCACGGGGCAGCACGAGCCGGTAGTGTCGGCGGCCATGGCGTTCACCGTCGACGCACTTCGCGGATCGGATGGATCGCGCGGGCTGGTCGACCATCGGCTGGCGCGTCGGATGTTGATCAGCCAGGTGAAGAAGGGCCGGGTTCCGCTCGACCAGGTGTGTGACGCGCACCCCGAACTGATTCGCGCCGCCCGCAACGTCGGCACGCAGACCTCGACGCGCTGTCCCATCTGCGAGGAGTCCGACCTCAAGCTGGTCACCTACGTGTTCGGGCCCCGCCTGTCGGCGCAGGGCCGTTGCGTGTCGACGGCCAAGGAGATGCGCCAGCTCAACGACCGGGCCGACGAGCTGAGCGCGTATGTCGTCGAGGCGTGCGTCGAGTGCCGTTGGAACCATCTGCTCCGAGTCATCCCGGTCGGTGGGCGTCGCTCCGCGAACGCGCGCCACTCGATGACCAACCCGTCGACCGTGTGGCGAGTCGCGCTCGCTGCGATCGCGCTGGCGGCGTGCTCGTCCGATCCCGACTCGACGATCGTCGGCACGGACGAGTCAGAGTCCCCGGTCTCGGAGGTGGACACGCCCGAACCCTCCACGAGCGACCAGACGAGCGATCAGACGACCGGTGAGGGCCGGCAACCCGAGGGGTTCACGACGATCCGGGCGCTGATCACCGAGCCCGACGGCGAGGTGTGCGAGGTGTGCCTCTGGCTGGCCGACGACGCGGACGAGCGCGGTCGTGGGCTGATGGGCGTCACCGATCTCGGAGACGCGGCAGGGATGGCGTTTCGCTTCGACGAACCGACCGCCGGCTCGTTCTACATGTTCCAGACGCCGAGCCCGCTCTCGATCGCCTGGTTCTCAGCCGAGGGCTCGCACGTCGGATCGGCCGACATGGCCCCCTGTCTCGACACGCCGGCGGGTGAGTGCCCCTTGTACTCACCCGATGCGGAGTACGACCTGGCGATCGAGGTGTTCGAGGGCGGCCTGGAATCGCTCGGCCTGGTCGCGGGATCGCGGGTCGAGCTCGTCGAGGGCTCCGAAGCCGAGCTGTGCCCGGTCGCGTCGTCGTTCGCGACCGTGCCCGGCTCAACTCCGTGACACCCTCTCTCTACCGTGGTCGACATGACACCGAACGCGACACCAGTCGGCACCGATAAGGTAGGCGGGTCCATATTGGCCCTGCCCCACACCGGGGCTCCCGCTACGAGGCTGTCATCAGGTACTCGTGGGGGATCCGAAGGGAGGAAACACGCATGATGCGTGCATACGAAATGATGATCATCATCGACGGCGACGTCGATGACCCCAAGGCTCAGGCCTGGATGAAGACGGTGACCGACGGTGTCGTCACCGCAGGCGGCGAGCTCCACGGCAAGATCGATTGGTGGGGCAAGCGCCAGTTCGCCTACCCGATCAACAAGAAGCCGTCGGGCTACTACATGGTCGCCGAGATCGTGGCCCCTGCCGGCTCACTCGACGAACTCGAGCGCACGCTCCGTCTCGCGGACGACGTCGTCCGTCACAAGCTCATCCGTCTGCCCGAAGCCGAGGCCGAGCGCCGCGGCATGGCAGTCAACGCTGCCTGATCGCAGCGGCCAAGCAAAGGGGAACAACATGGCATCTGAGAACAGCGTCACGCTGGTGGGCAACCTCACCAAGGATCCGGAGCTGCGCTACACGACCGGTGGTCGTGGCGTTGCGAGTTTCGGTCTGGCCGTGAACCGCCGCTACCAGGTCAACGGTGAGTGGCAGGAGCAGGTCTCGTTCTTCAACATCGTCGCCTGGGGCGACCTCGGAGAGAACGCTGCCGCCAGCCTCAACAAGGGCAATCGCGTCATCATCACCGGTCGGTTGGAGCAGCGCTCCTACGAGACCAAGGAAGGCGAGAAGCGCAGCGTCACCGAAGTGATCGCCGACGAACTCGGCCCGAGCCTGCGCTGGGCGCAGGCCCAGGTCGAGCGCATCAGCCGCGACGACGCCACCAGCGGTGGCGGCGGCGGTGGCGGCGGCGGCGGCGGAGGCGGTCGCAGTGCTCCCGATCCCGTGTACGGCGACGAAGAGCCGTTCTGAGCCCCGTCCCTCCCGGTCCAGTACCAGCATCGAAGATCTGATTTTCCAGTCGTAAGGAACCACCAATGGCAAGCAAGAAGAACAAGGCGCGCAGCGCCCGTGACCTGAACCCACGCAAGTTCAAGAAGAAGACCAGCGTCCTCGTCATCGAGAAGGTCGAGTACATCGACTACAAGGACGTCGACCTGCTGCAGCGCTTCATGAGCGACCGCGCCAAGATCAAGAACCGTCGGGTTGCCGGCAACACGCTGCAGCAGCAGCGTGAGATCGCCAACGCCGTCAAGGTCGCCCGCGAGATGGCGCTGCTGCCGTACGCGAAGCGCGTCGCCTCCACCCGCACCGGCGGCCGAGGCCGTGACGGTGGCCGTGAGGGCGGTCGCGACCGCGAGACCAGCCTGAGCGACGATGTCAACGACACCATGGTCGACGAGACGATGGTCGACGACGCGATCGACGGCGTCGAGTCGATCGACGCCGTCGAGACCGAGGAGGTCTGAGCGATGAAGGTCATTCTCCGCTCCGATCTCGACGGACTCGGCAAGCGTGGCGACATCGTCGAGGTGGCCGACGGCCACGCCCGCAACTTCCTGCTCCCCAAGGGCCATGCGATCGTCGCCTCCGACGGCGCGGTCGAGCAGGCGGGCCGGATGCGTCAGGCCCGCGACCAGCGCGACTCCAGCGCCCGTGACGCCGCGACCCACATCGCCAGCACGCTCGTGCCGAAGGTGATCACCGTCACCAGCAAGGCCGGCCCCGAAGGCAAGCTCTTCGGCTCGGTCACCGCCGCCGACGTGGTCGCCGCCGTACTCGAACAGACCGACATCGAACTCGATCGCCGTCAGGTCGACGTCGACGTCATCAAGACCACCGGTCAGCACACGGTGACGGCATCGCTGCACAGCGATGTGTCGTTCCCGATCACGATCGACGTCGTCGCCGGCGACTGACGTCCAGGAACGGACCGCCGATCGGCGGTCCGGTCGAGGTTTCTCCACGTGGGCAGCTCCGCTGATCCGTCGCGCCCGTCCACAGGTACGTCCACAACCGGTTGTCCACCGATCCGTCCGGTTGTCCACAGCCGGTCAACAGCGAAAACCCAGGGTTGTTCCTCTTCCACCACACAGGAACTCCCTGGAAGAGTGGGGTCCCCATGTCGATCGACCAACAATTCGGAACCAACCGCAACGATCGAGCCGGCGTCTGCGCCCAACCGCAGCGGACGAGTCCCTCCCCACAACCTGCAAGCGGAGGAATCGGTCCTCGGCGCGCTGCTGTTGAGCCGTGATGCCATCGGTGTCGTCGGCGAAGCCGGACTGAACGTCCGCGACTTCTACAGCCCGGCGCACCAGCACATCTTCGACTCGGTCCGTTCGCTGTATTCGTCGTCGGGACCCGTCGACGTCGTCACCGTCGCCGACGAACTGCGCCGCCACGGTCTGCTCGACGAGATCGGTGGCATCGAGCGGCTCAACGATCTGCAGAACGCGACGCCGTCGGTGTCGGGTGCCGAGCACTATGCCCGCATCGTGATGGACACCGCGCTGCTGCGCCGGTTGATCCACACCGCCGGCGAGATCACCGACCTGGCATTCTCCGAGCCCGACGACGTCACCAAGGCCGTCGACCTGGCCGAGTCGAAGATGTTCGAGGTCGCCGAGGATCGCGTGGTCGACTCGACACGGCCGATCCAGGAACTGCTGAACATCGCGATGGATCAACTCGAGGAGAACTACGAGCGAGGCGACACGATCACCGGCGCGGCGACCGGCTACGACGACCTCGACGAACTCCTCTCGGGCCTCCAGCCGAGCACCCTCAACATCGTCGGCGCCCGCCCGGCGATGGGAAAGTGCGTCGCCTGGTACACGCCGATGGTCGATCTCGACACCGGCGACCTGGTCACCGCCGACGAACTCATGCGTCGCGCAACGGTTCGTGGGACGCTCGCGGTGCAGGCGATCGGCGATGACGGTCGGCTCACGGTGGCCGACGTCAACGTGTGTCTGGACGACGGCGTCAAGGATGTCTTCACGCTCCGGACCCGCTCCGGGCGTGAGGTCACCGTCACGGCCGCTCATCCGTTCTTGACGCCGCGCGGTTGGCGACGTCTCGACGAGATCGCGGTGGGTGACGACGTCGCCGTCCCGAGCACGGTCGGCGTGTTCGGTACCGACGATCTCGCCGACGCCGAGATCGACCTGCTCGCGATCGTCCTCGGCGACGGCTGCGTCGCTCCCGGTCAGACGAGTGCCACGTTCACCACCGCGCTCGACGACGTGCGAGAGGTCGCCGAACGAGCGGCTCGATCGCTGGGGACCGATCTGCGCGTCGCCGGCCCGGCGGGAGCGGCGACCACGTATCGCTTCTCGACGGGGTACCGAGGCGGACTGACCAATCCCGTCATGGAGCTGCTGCGCGCCCACGGGATGTGGGGCAAGGGCGCCCACGACAAGCAGGTCCCCGATGCCGTGTTCCGATGCTCGCGGCAGACGGTCGCACGATTCCTCAACCGACTCTTCGCAACCGATGGAACCGCTTGGGTCGCCACGGCGGGCTACGCGAGGATCGGCTACTCGTCGGTGTCGAAGGAGCTGGTCGATGGCGTCGCCCATCTCCTTCGTCGGTTCGGCCTCCGGGTGAAGCTCCGTGAGCGGCAGATCGCATACCAGGATGGACGCCGAACGGCCTTCGAGATCGAGATCATGGACGCTGCGTCGTTGCTCGCGTTCTGTGACGAGATCGGCATCCTCGGCAAGTCGGTCGCCGTGGCGACTGTCCGCGAGCGGGCCGCGGCATCGCTGCGGAACGACCAGGCACCCGACTACGTACCGCCCGAGGTCTGGGACGACATCGAGAAGGCGAAGGGCGAGATGTCGTGGGCCGAGATCAGCCGACGGGCGGGGCGACCGTTGTCGCACAACTGGCACCAGGGTCGGCGAGGGAAACTCCGCCGGTCCACCGTCGCCGAACTCGCACGAGTCCTCGACGACGACCAACTCCGCTGGTGGGCGTCGCCGGATGTCATCTGGGAGCGGGTGACATCGATCGAGCCCGCGGGAGCGAGCGGGTGATCGACTTCACCGTGCCCGGCCTGCACAACTTCGTCGCTGCCGACTTCTACCTGCACAACACGGCGTTCGGGTTGGGGATGGCGACGCACATCGCCAAGCACTCCGCGAAGCCGGTGCTCGTGTTCTCGCTCGAGATGGGCCACGCCGAACTCACCCAGCGCATCCTGTCCAGCGAGGCCAAGGTCGACTCGACCAAGCTGCGCACGGGCAAGCTGAGCGAGAGCGACTGGTCGAAGATCGGCCTCGCCGTCGGGCGTCTCGAGGTGCCGCTGTTCCTCGACGACAACCCGCAGGTGACCGTGATGGAGATCCGAGCGAAGGCTCGACGGATCAAGGCCCAGCACGGCGGACTGGCGTTGATCATGATCGACTACCTGCAGCTGATGAGCGGCAGCGGCAACTCCGAGAACCGCCAGCTCGAGGTCAGCGAGATCAGCCGAAACCTCAAGGTGCTCGCCCGCGAGCTCGAGGTTCCGATCGTGGCGCTCAGCCAGCTCAGCCGAAACCTCGAAGCGCGTTCCGACAAGCGTCCGATGCTCGCCGACCTGCGCGAGTCCGGCTCGCTGGAACAGGACGCCGACGTGGTGATGTTCCTGTACCGCGACGAGGTCTACAACCCCGAGTCACCCGACAAGGGTTCGGCCGAGGTGATCGTGTCGAAGCATCGCTCCGGCCCGATCGGCACCAAACGCCTCGTCTTCCTCGGCCAGTACACCCGCTTCGACAACGCCGCCCGCTCGATGTGAGGTGTTACACCAGGGGTCAGACCCCGTGTAACACCTCACCAGTGGCGCAGGTCGATCGGCCAGCGATCTCGGATCGTGTCGCCCTCGACCATCCAGAACTGCTCGTGGCGGGCGACGGTGGGATCGACGTGCGCCGGCCAGATGTGGACGCGATCGCCGACCTTCCAGTCGCTCGACTCGCGGGGCATCAGCGTGATGTGCTCGTCGGAGCAGAAGAACACGTCGCCTTCGTCCCATGACGGATTGCCGTGGTCCATGCCGAGCGCCTTGAGCCCGCAGTCGGCGATGATCCAGCCCTTCGAGCTCACCGAGATCACGGTTGCGAGCACTGACAATGCCTTCTCGAACGGTGTCTCGAGTTCGTCGTACTGGGTGTCCATCAGCGTGTAGGAGCCTGCCTGGATCTCGGTGCACCACGTGTTGAGATCCCAGGTACCGGTACCTCCGCCGGACACGATGTCACCACCGACGAGCTCGTGGGCGTCGGAGCAGGATCGCCATCGCCGCTTCGACCTTCTCGCGTTTGGTGTCGCGGTCGTGGACCATCATCAGATGTCCCTCGTACCCCATCACGCCGCGGACCTCGAGTCCGGCGGCGCGGGCGCGGTCGGCGAGGCGGGCGGAGTCGTCGACATCGCAGCCGCAGCGGGGGAGTCCGACATCGATGTCGACGAGCACCGATCGCACACCCCCGGCGATCGCCGCGTCGAGCGTCTCGTCGGAGTCGATCGCCACGGTGATGTTCGCCCGGTCGGCGAGCGCTCCGAGTCGGGCCGCGTCGAGCGTCTCGTTCGCCAGCAGCAGGTCGGCAGTGAGACCCGCGGCCACGAGCCCCTCGATCTCGCGAGGTGTGGCCGCGCAGAAGTTGTGGTGACCGTCGGCGTCGAGGCGTTTGGCCATGTCGGTCGACTTGAACGCCTTGACGTGAGGACGCAGCCTCGCTCCCGGCAGTACGGCGTCCATCGCCGCCAGGTTCCGATCGAAGGTCGGGATGTCGACGAGCAACGCAGGCGTGATCAACTCGGACGTGGTCGAGGGCTCGGCGGTCATCTCCCCATCCTCGCGTGCCCCTTGATCTCAAATGTGCGCACGACGGCCCGCTGATGATTGCGCCCTGCGCATTTTCGGGTGGGTCTGGGGTTTCGGGCTCGGGACGCCGGTACGGCCGCGCAGTTAGCGTGAGGGCGTGCAGCTCGACCTCGACTTCGTTCGCTCCCAGTTCCCGGCGTTCGATCGCCCGATCAACGACGGCCAGTCGTTCTTCGAGAACGCCGGCGGGTCGTTCGCGTGTCGTCAGACGATCGATGCGCTCGACCGAGTACTACACCGATCTCAAGGTCCAGCCCTACAGCGAGTTCGAGTCGTCGCGGCGCGCCGGCGAGTTGATGGACCGCTCGCGGGAGCGGTGGGCCGAGGCGCTCGGTGTCGAGGCCCGAGAGGTCGTGTTCGGCCCGTCGACGTCCGCGAACACCTACGTGCTCGCCCACGCCTTCGCCGAGGTCCTCGAGCGTGGCAACGAGGTGGTGGTCACCAACCAGGATCACGAGGCGAACACGGGGGCGATCCGTCGAGCGGCCGAACGGGTGGGCTGCACGATCCGGGAGTGGAGAACCGATCCGGACACCGGACTGCTCGACATCGACGACTTCGAGGCGATGCTCAGCGAGCGGACCGGTCTCGTCACGGTGCCGCACGCCTCCAACATCATCGGCTCGGAGAACGACGTCACCCGCATCGCGCAGCTGGCGCATGGCGTCGGCGCCCGCGTGATCGTCGACGGGGTGTCGTTCGCCCCGCACTCGATCCCCGACGTGGCCGCGATCGGCGCGGACGTCTACCTGTTCAGCCTGTACAAGACCTACTCCGTGCACCAGGGCCTGATGGTCGTGCGTGCCGGACTGATGGCCGAGCTGCCCAACCAGAGCCACTTCTTCAACGACAGCGTGTCCGACAAGCGCTTGAACCCCGCCGGTCCCGATCACGCCCAGGTCGGCGTGCGCGGGCGCCGTGCTCGACTACGTCGAGGCACTCCACCTCCACCACGGCGGATCGGCCGCCGACGGTCTGCGGGCGGCGGTCGCCGGCGCGTCGTCGCTCTGGCGGGCTCACGAGGACTCGCTGACACCACGACTCCTCGACGTGCTGGCCGACCGCGACGACGTGCGACTGCTCGGTCCCGCGACGCTCGACGCGGTCGCCGGACACCGATGCCCGACCATCGCGTTCAGCCCGCTCGCGCGCGATCCCGCAGGACGTTGCGCACGAACTCGTGCAGCGCGGCGTCCAGACGAGTTCGGGTCACTACTACGCGGCGCGTGTGCTCGATGGCCTCGGCGTCGATCCCGACCGAGGTGTGGTGCGGCTCTCGTTCGTGCACTACACGTCGCGCCGAGGACGTCGACCGCGCCGTCGATGCGCTCTCCGACGTCCTCGGCTGACCGCTCGCACCTGAGTCGGTCCCGCCGGTTCGGGACCAAAGACCCTGCCATCGGGCGACGCTCGGGCACATATTGGAACAACGTTCTATGTCTGGAACGTTGTTCCAATCAGAAAGTGGGTCCGACATGGCCGAATTCCTCGCGCAGTACTCGATCCAACGGTGGATGGAGATGTGCCCGCAGGGCTACCTCGAAGACACCGTCTACGGACACGAACCCGGTGCCAGCGAGCCCGAGATGTTCCTCGCCGACGACGACGAGCGCGAGGCCGCGATCCGCACGACGGTGGGACTGGTGGTCGGCGAGCGGTGTGCGCTGGCGGCGTCGTCCGGGCTGGTCAATGCGGCGCCCGACTATCCGAGCAAGCGATTCCTCGCGACGCAGACGCTCGACGAGGCCCGCCACGTCGAGGTCTTCACCCAGCGGCTGTTCGACCTCGGCGTGAAGCCGGACGATCTCGAATCGACGATCAACCGCTACGCCAATCCGAACCTCGTGAAGTTCGCCGAGGTCCTCCTCGAGAAGGTCGACGCGGGCGACTTCGTCGCCGGCGTGGTCGGTCAGAACATCGTGCTCGAAGGCATGGCGTTCACCGTGTTCGAGCTGCTCGAAACCGGGAACCGCGAGTTCAACCCCAAGTTCTCCCAGACCCTGAAGGGAACGATCGCCGACGAGCGCCGCCATGTCGGGTTCGGCGAGAACCGCATCGGGTCGCTGATCTCGCAGCACCCGGAGAAGAAGCCGGAGATCGAGCGCATGCAGCAGGAGATGGCCTACTACATGCTCGCCACGTTCAGCGACTCGTTCAGCAACGCCGATCGCAAGCCGGCTCCCGCACCGACCGCGGCCGCGACGGGCGCCGACTTCCACGGCACGAACCTCGCAACGGCCACTCCCGAGGAGATGGAGGCGGTGCTCGCCAACACGGTCATCGGCGAGTTCAAGACCCGCCTCGCCCGCGTCGGTCTCGAGTATCAGACCCCCACCGTCCCCGTATGACCGAGACCTCCAGCGCGGTCGACGTCGACGACTTCGACCCGCATGCGCTCGCCGAACAGGACTTCCTCGACGAGGTCCATTCGTTCCAGTTCTGGTTCGACTCGATCGAGGGATACCTCACCGACCGACCGTACGGGCGGCTCGAGACCACCGACGAGGAGCCACTCGACGACGATCGACGCGATCGGTTGATCACGACACTGTGCAACTACTCCGTCGGCGAGACCGCCGCGCTGGAGGGTGCGGCCGGTCTCGTGCAGTTGGCGCCGGACCGCAACTCGAAGATCTTCATGGCGACCCAGGTCGCCGACGAGGCCCGGCATCTCGAGGTGTTCCTGCACCGCCTCCGCGAGCTCGGCGTCGCCGATCCCGAGTCGGAGATCGAACGCCGTGCCCAGCCGGCGCTGGTCGAGTTCAAGGGCACGCTGCTCGACCTGGTCGCCGGAGGCGACTGGCAGGCCGCGGTCTTCGCCCAGAACGTCATCCTCGAGACGATGGAGTACACCGTGTTCCGGCTCCACGCTGCCAACGCCGACGCGGTCACGCGGGACGTGCTGGCCGGCGTGATCGCCGACGAGCGCCGCCACGCAGGGTTCGGCGAGAACGATCTCGGGCGAAGCTTGGCGGTCGATCCGTCCGGGCGCGGCTCGGCTGCGCGAGATCCGATCTGAGCTCGATCCGATGGTGCTCGGCGTGTTCGAGAGCGCGCTCGACGACATCGGGGCGTCGACCGCTGAGCGCGAGCGTCTCGCCGGCGAGTACCTCGACGCCGGTCGAGCGACTGGGGCTCACGTGATGACCGACGTCGATGTCTCCGCGCCGGAGATCACCTCCGACGGCACTCGACAGCGCTACGACCTGGAGGAGATGGGTTTCAAGGAGGTTCCCAAGAAGTGGCGGAAGTTCTACCGCTACTGGCAGGGGGCCGGCGACACGCTCGCGCCGAACGAGGTGATCTGTCCGGTCTGCAAGGTGGTCATCCGAGCCACTCGGGAACTGCGCCCGGGCGACAAGGTGTACTGCATGCCGTGCATGTCACGGATGGTGGTGGTCGTCGGTGAGAACGGCCGCCTGGAGGCCGACGTCATCTTCTGAGTTCCTCGTGCTCGGATGCGGCGGTGCCACGACTGTCGTGGTCCATGCTGTAGCGGTGACCGCGCCCGTCGATGCCGCGCTGCGCGAGGGCGACCGGCGCGAATGGCAGCGTCACCCCGTCGACGTGGCTCGCCTCTCGGTGCGGCTTGCGCTGTTGGTCTTCGTGCTGGCCGTGACCGCCGCGATCCCGACAGCGCTCACGAATGTCTCGACCGATCTGATCGAGCTGTTCGCTCGGATACCGAGTCCGTTGCGCTACCTGCTCGTCGGCGTTGCGCAGCTCACGATCCTGATCGTGCCGGTGGTCACGGTGGTCTGGCTGTTCACGCGTCGGACGCGGGCGGCGACGCTCCTCGTCGTCGGCGCGGGCGTCACCGGTGGCCTCGTGATGCTGTGGCTGACCGACTGGCTCAACCGGGCGGCTCCACCAACGGCGATCGCCGACCTGCCGTCGGGCTCGTTCATCGCGAGCGACTTTCCGTCGATCGCCTATCTGGCTGCGCTCGTCGCAGGGACGACCGCCGCGTCGCCGATGATGACGGCGCCGTGGCGCAAGATCGCCTGGAGTGCGGTTGCCGTCACCGCGCTCGTTCGGGCGATCACGGCGACACAGGCGCCGGTCAGCATCCTGGTCACGGTCGTCGTCGGCAGCGCCGTCGGGTCGGCGGTGCTCGTGGCATTCGGTTCACCGCAGCGCCGCCCGGGTTCGGCAACGCTACGCGCCGGGCTCGCTGCGGCCGGGTTCGAGGTCGACGAGTTGGGTGACGAGCACGCGGGCCGTCATCTCCGGACGTATCGAGGGACCGCCGAGGGCGCGCCGATCGAGGTGATCTACCTCGACCAGGACGACCGCGATCTCGAACTCTTCTCGCGGGTGCTGCGGTCGATTCGCGTGCGAGACGTCGACGAACAGCGCATGTCGGTCAAGCCCCGGGTCCGTGCCGCGCAGCTGGCGCTGAACACGGCGATGGCGGCGCGGGCGGGAGTCCGGACGTCCGACGTGTTGTGCGTCGCCCCGACCGATCGAGACAGCGCCGTCGTCGCCCTCTCGGTTCCACCGGGACGGCCGATGTCCGACCTCGACGGCGACGACGATCAGCGACGCGGCGCTCGACGACGTCTGGCGCCAGCTGGGGTCTGCTCCACGAGGCGCGGATCGCGCACCGGTCCCTGAGCCGCGAACACGTCGTCGTCGACGGCGACGCCGTCGACGATCGTCGGACTCGACACCGCAGTGCTCGCGTCGAGCGCCGAGGCTCGTGCCGTCGATCGCGCCGAGCTGCTCGTGTCGACCGCGCTGGTCGTCGGGTCGGATCGCGCCCTCGACGCTGCCGTTCGCAACGTGGACCGCCACGTGCTCGCCGAGACCCTGCCCTTCGTGCAGCTGCCCGCCCTCCCGGCGCACGCCCGCCGCGAGGCGAAGAAGCCGAAGCACTTCGTCGACGACCTCCGCACCGGCCTCCAGGTGCGCCTCGACGTCGACGCGGTGGAGCTGGCCGAACTCGAGCGCATCAGCGTCGCCAAGGCGGTCAGCTGGGTCGGGTTCGCCGTGCTCGCCTTCTTCCTCCTGACGCTCGCCAGCAACTGGTCCGAGATCGTCGACGCGATGTCGGGGCTCGACTGGGTGTGGGTCGTGCCGATCGTGATCGTCACGCTGCTGGGAACCGTCGGCGGGGCGATGTCGCTGTCGGGCTCGGTCATCCGTCCGATCGCGCTCGGCGAGGCGACGATCGTGATGTTCG
This sequence comes from Ilumatobacteraceae bacterium, assembly GCA_963746285.1. GTDB lineage: Bacteria > Actinomycetota > Acidimicrobiia > Acidimicrobiales > Ilumatobacteraceae > Sva-07. The sequence goes on from CAVVAO010000029.1 coordinate 35,598, forward strand.
GCCAGTCGTTCCTCAACCGGTTCACGCCGATGAACGCCGGTGGCATGGCGATGCGCATCCGCTACCTGCAGAAGGGCGGCACCGACGGCACCGTGGCCACGGCGGCGATCGGGCTGACGTCTGCGGCGAGCGGCGTGGTGCAGGTCGCTGTTCTTCGTGTTCTTCGTCGTCGTGGCGCAGCACCGATCCGACCGGCGGGCTGGCGGCGTCGAGCGGCGGGCTCGACCTCGTCGATCGTGACGTCGTCTTCGCAGTGGCCGTCGTGATCTGCGGCGGTCGTGCTCGCCCTGTCACCCAAGATCCGCAACGCTGGTGGTCGGGTTCGTGAGGTCGACGTTCGCCAAGATCAGGACACGACTTCGGAGAGTTGGCGCGCCGGCCGACGAAGCTCTCGCTGCTGTTCGGTGGCCAGGCGATCGCGAAGCTGCTCGACGATCCTCGCGCTTCGTGCTGGTCGTGTCGAGCGTTCGACATCGACCTCGCCTTCGTCGAGCTCGGCGCGCTGTACATGGTGGCCAACACGGTTGCCTCGACGGTGCCGACGCCGGGTGGCGTCGGTGCGATCGAGGCGGCCCTCGTCTTCGTGCTGACCAGCGCGCGGCGTCGACGACGCCACGGCGTGGGCGGTGGTGGTGCTGTTCCGCCTGATCAACTACTGGTTCCCGACCATTCCCGGGTATGTCGCGCTGAAGGTCAGCGAGCGACGCCAGTTGGTCTGACCCGCCGCCACCGCCACCGCCTACGCTTCGGACGTGTCCGCAGCAGCTCCCGTCGTCGGTGTCGTCATGGGCTCGTCGAGCGACTGGCCGACGATGTCGAAGGCCGTCGACGTGCTCGCGTCGTTCGGCGTCGCCCACGAGGCTCGCGTGGTCAGTGCGCACCGCATGCCCGACGAGATGTTCGCCTACGCGGAGGCGGCAGCTGCCCGTGGTCTCCGGGCGATCATCGCCGGAGCGGGCGGGGCGGCCCATCTCCCCGGGATGCTCGCAGCGAAGACGACGGTGCCGGTGCTCGGTGTCCCGGTGGCCTCCCGGCACCTGTCCGGTCAGGACTCGCTGTACTCGATCGTGCAGATGCCCGCTGGGATTCCGGTGGCCACCTTTGCCATCGGCGAGGCCGGCGCGACCAATGCGGCGCTGTTCGCCGTCGGGCTGCTCGCACTCGACGACCCGTCGCTGCTCGACGCGCTCGTCGCCTACCGGGCGGAGCGTCGGGACGCTGCGGCGTCGTCGGTACTCCCGGAGTCATGACCGCCTACACGATCGTGCCCCCGGCGACCTTGGGAATCCTCGGCGGGGGTCAGTTGGGGCGGTACGCCGTGATGGCTGCTGCGTCGATGGGATACCGAACGATCGTGCTCGATCCCGATCCGTCCGCCCCGGCAGGTCTGCTCGCACACGAACATCTCGTCGCCGCCTACGACGACCCTGGTGCGTTGCGAACGCTGTCGTTCGCCTGCGACGTGATCACGACCGAGTTCGAGAACCCGCCCGCCGATGCCCTCGACGAGCTGGCGGCCTCCGTCGTCGTCGCGCCGGCGCCCGCATCTGTGCGCATCGCGCAGGACCGCGTCGCCGAGAAGCGATTTCTCGTCGAGAACGGATTTCCCGTGGGTCGCTACCTCGTGCTCGACGGTGACGATCCGGTGGTCGAGGAGGCCGTGGTCGAGGCGGGCGCGATCGTCAAGACCGCTCGGCTCGGCTACGACGGCAAGGGCCAGCGATCGGTCTCCGGGGTGGCCGAGACGCTCGCCGCATGGGCCGAACTGGACGGTGTCGCGTGCGTGGTCGAGCAACGCCTCGCGCTCGAGAGCGAGCTGAGCGTGATCGTCGGCCGGACTCCGTCGGGTGATGTCGAGGCGTGGCCCGTCGCCGAGAATCGCCACGTCGACGGGATCCTCGACGTCTCGGCGGTCCCCGCGATGGTGTCGGCGAAGCTCGCCGATCGAGCGGTCGGTCTCGCGATGGCAATCGCGGATGCGCTCGCGTACGTCGGAGTGCTGGCCGTCGAGACTCTTCGTGGTCGACGGTGAGCTGCTGGTGAACGAGCTCGCCCCTCGCCCGCACAACAGCGGCCACTGGACCCTCGACGCCAGCGTCACCAGCCAGTACGAACAGCAGGTCCGCGCGGTGTGCGGTCTCGGGCTCGGCTCGACGGCGATGACCGCGCCTGGCGTCGCGATGGTCAACCTGCTCGGCGACCTGTGGGAGGGCGGCGATCCCGACTGGACGGTCGTGTTCGACGACCCGAACGCGAAGCTGCACCTCTACGGCAAGCACGAGGCGCGGCCGGGCCGCAAGATGGGACATCTGACCGTGACGGCTCCGACGGCCAATCTCGCCGTCGCCCGTGCGTTGGAACTCCGAGCAGCCGTCGTGCGATGAACGTTTGCGTGCAGATTCGGACGACCCGCCCCATCCAGAATGCAACGCAAACGACTTGCTCGGGGCGCCATCACGTTTGCGCGCAGATTCGGATGACCCACCCCATCCGAAATGCAACACAAACGATGAAGTTGGGTGGCTCGACGGGTTCAGGGGGTGGTGGCGGGAGCGGGCTCGACGTCGAACTGTTCGACGCGACCGTCGGCGTGACGGGCGAAGCGGCGGGGGGTCGAACCGTGGTTCGGATCGTCCGATCCCCACGGCCAACCACCGAACTGGGTGCGGCGGTAGTCCTCGAAGGCTTGCTGGATCTCGGCCTGGGTGTTCATCACGAACGGTCCGTACTGCGCGACGGGTTCGCCGATCGGGCGGCCCTGCAGCACCATGCACTCGACGCCGTCGTCGCCGGCGACGAGCTCCAAGGGCCGCGACGGGTCGATGGCAGCGCCGGTGCCGACATCGAGACGTTCGCCGTCGACGGTCAGCCACGATCCGGAGAACGCGTACAGCAGACGGTGTGACTCGGGCCCGGCGGCCGGCATCGTCCAACGGGCACCGGGGTCGAAGCGGAGGTGCCAGATCGCGACGTCGGCCTCGGCCTTCGACGCCCACGAGTTCGGCGGTGGGCTCGGCGCCTCGGCGTTGTCGAGCGATCCGGCGATCACCGTGATGTCGACCAACGCGTCGCCGTCACCGCTCGCCACGACCACGGTCGGGGTGTCGTGGCTCCACAGCATCGTGAAGTAGGGCTCGACCATCTTGTCGGCGGCCGGGAGGTTCAACCAGATCTGGAACAGCTCGAGCGGGTTCGGGCCCTCGTCGGACAGCAGCGGGAACATCTCGCAGTGCACGATCCCCTTGCCTGCGGTCATCCACTGGGTGTCGCCACGTCCGAATCGGGCCGTCGCGCCGAGCGAGTCGCTGTGGTCGCAGAACCCGGTGCGTACGTAGGTGACCGTTTCGAATCCTCGATGGGGGTGCTGCGGGAAGCCGGGCACGGTGGAACCGTGGTACATGTTCCACCCGTCGACGCCGGCGAAGTCCATGCCGATGTCGCGCCCGTCGAGCGGTGCGTCAGGACCGAGGTCGACCGTTCCGCTCGGATAGTCGTCGCGATGGTGCGCGCAGAACAGGAACGGATCGATCGTCGGCCACTGGGTGCCGAGTGGAAACGTCTGCAGCAGTGCGCCGGTCATCTCGACAGGATAGCACATGTACTTGCGCTCGCAATGAAAAATTCGACATTCGGTCGGTGGGGCCGGTGTCGGTAGGTTGCGCCGGTGGCCAATGCTCGTGACGTCCTGCGGTATCCGGCGGTGCGCCGGTACCTGGCGTCGACGGCGCTCGCCGCAGTGGGCCTGAACATCCTGGTCACGGTGCTGTTCAAGCAGACCTTCGACATCTCCGGCGATGCGCTCGACATCGGGTTCATCGGGCTCGCGCAGTTCGTGCCCGCGGTCCTGCTCGTGTTGGTGAGCGGCTGGGTGGCTGATCGGTTCGACCGCCGGCGGGTCACGTCGCTCTTCCTGCTCGCCAGGGTCGCGTGCGCGCTGGCCTTCCTGATCTACAGCGAGATCGATCCGGGCACCGTGTGGCCGCTGTTCGTCATCGCGTTCGCGTTCGGTGCCGCCGACGCGATGATCGGTCCGTCACGACGGTCGATCGCTCCGCTGCTCACGCCGCCGGAACTCTTCCCTCAGGTGGTCGCGCTGTGGACAGCGACCTTCACCGCGTCCGCGATCGTCGGTCCGGTCATCGGTGGGTTCCTCTACTCGGTCGGACCGAGCGAGGCCTACGCGCTCGCAGCGGCACTCGAGTTCGCGGCGATCATCCCGATCATGATGATCGTGTACGCCCGGGAGCCCGAGCGGATCACCGACCGTCCGACGCTGCACACGGCGCTCGAGGGCCTGCGCTTCGTCCGGCACACGCCCGTCGTGTTGGGCACGATCTCGCTCGACCTGTTCGCCGTCCTCTTCGGAGGGGCGATCGCGCTCATTCCAGCTGTCGCGAGCGAGCAGCTCGGCGTCGGCGACATCGCGTACGGATGGCTGCGCGCGGCGCCGGGTATCGGCGCCGCAGTGATGGCGGTCTGGCTGGCGACCCGACCGATCACGCGACGTGTCGGGCCGACGCTGTTGGCGGTGGTCGCGATCTTCGGGCTCGGCACGATGGTGTTCGGACTGACCCACAACTACGCGGTCGCGTTCGTCGCGCTGGTGGTCATCTCCGCGGCCGACATGGTGTCGATGTTCATCCGCGGCTCGATCGTGCCGCTCGTCACGCCCGACGAGCAACTCGGTCGCGTCAGCGCGGTCGAGGGCGTGTTCATCGGTGCGTCCAACGAACTCGGGGCCTTCGAGAGCGGCGTCGCGGCCCGGATGTTCGGCGTGCCGTGGGCGATCGCCGGAGGCGGACTGATCACCGTGGTGATCGCCGCGAGTTTCGCGGTGGTCTTCCCCTCGATTCGCAAGATCGACACGTTCGACGAGCTGCGGCCCCAACCGCTGTCGCCCGTCGCCTGACATCGTTACATCTGGGGTCAGACCCCAGATGTAACGACCCGGGTGTAGAGCAGGTCGGTGGGGGAGCGACCGGCGTCGAGGCCGCGTTGTTCGAATCTGGTGAGCGGGCGCCAGTCGGGCCGGTCGATCACGCCGCCGCTCAGGCGGGGCTCGGCGGCACACACCTGTTCCATGGTCGCTGCGTAGTCCGCGATGTCGGTCGCCAGGTGCATCGTCGCACCGACGCGGAGGCGATCGGTGAGTGCCGACACGACGTCCGGTGCAACCAGACGTCGATGGAAGTTGCGCCGCTTCGTCCACGGATCGGGGAAGTAGATCCGCACCGCACCCAACGAGTCAGGCGGCACGCGATCGAGGAACGGCAACAGATCACCGTGGACGACGCGGATGTGCTGGAGCCCACGGTGCTCGATCGCGTCGAGGACGGTCACCACACCGGGGGTGTGGACCTCGACGCCGACGACGTCGAGTTGGGGCTCGGTGGCCGCCATTTCGATCGTCGATTCACCGTGGCCGAACCCGACATCCAGCACCACGTCGCGCTGTGCGCCGGGAGGCCGTCCGAACACCTCGGCCCAATCGAGCGTCGGACCTTCAGCGTCGATGCCCCACCTCCCGATCCATTCGTCGAACTCTGCCTGACGCTTCGGTGACAGCGATCGTCGCCGCACCTTGAACGACGCCGCCGGGCGCCGAACGGAACGAGCACCGTCACCACCGGTCAGGATCACGACGCCGGACGCTACCGGCGGGCGTGCCATCGCGATCGATGCGCTCCCGTGCTTGATCCCGTCGTCGGACTCGGGGACTACAGTTCGCGTCATGTTTGGTCCCGACATCGATCTGATGCCCGACGAGAAGATGGTTCTCGCGTCGAATCCGCACTGGTTCTACTTCTGGAAGCAGGTGGCAGCGGGCATCGGCTTGCTGCTGTTGCTGCTGTTGCTGTGGACCGTCGAAACCGACTGGGTCGACACCACCATCGGTTGGATCACGCTCGTCGCCTTCATCGTGTTGCTTGTCAACACCATCTACGAGTTCGTCCAGTGGCAGACCACCCGATTCGCCATCACCGATCAACGTGTCGCTTACCAGAGCGGCATCTTCCGGCGTCGTGGCGTGTCGATTCCGCTGAACCGGATCAACAACGTGAACTTCGAACAGTCCTTCGTCGCCAGGCTCCTCAACAACGGTGTCGTCACGATCGAGTCGGCCGGCCAGACCGGCGACTCGGTGTTCGAGAACATCCCGGACCCCGAGAACGTCCGAGCACTGATCTTCGCAGGCGTCGAGGCCGACGAGCAGCGCGGACTCCGATCGTGACGCCGCAGCGCTCGCCAAGGCGATGCGTGAGCATCAGGAACCGACGTCGGCGACACCGGCGCCGCCGTCGGCGACGGATCGGCTCGCCGCCCTCGACGACCTCAAGGCGCAAGGGCTCGATCGACGACGCCGAGTACGCCACCAAACGCCAGCAGATCCTCGACGAACTCTGACGATCACGCCAGGGGTCAGACCCCAGGCGTGATCGCGCTCGCCCAGCGGTCGACGAACCCGACGAAGGCGTCGATGTCGTCGTCGGTGATCTCGATCGACAGGGCGATGAAGCCTCGGCGGGCGAGGTAGAAACCGGCGTCGAGCGCGTCGAAGAACAGCAACTCCTTCCACCGGTCATCCGCAGCGCGGAGATCCGCAGTCGAGGCGACCGGACCGGCGGTTCCGTGGACGTTCATCAGCGAGCCGGAACCGGTCACGCACATCGGGAGGTCATGGCGGTGGAAGGTCTGTGTTCAACTCCGAGCGCAGGCGATCGCCGCGTGCGTTGGTCGCTGCCAGGACCTGCGGCGTGAGCACCTCGGTGAGCGTGGCCACTCCGGCGGCCATCGAGACCACGTTGTTGTTGAACGTGCCGGCATGGCCGAGCCGCCCGCCCGCGCTCGGCGTCGAAGGCAGCCATCACCTCGCGGCGCCCGCCGAACGCTCCGAACGTGAAGCCGCCGGCGAGGTACTTGCCGAGCGTCGTCAGATCGGGCGTGATCCCGAGCAGCTCCTGTGCTCCGCCCGGCGCAAGTCGTGACGTCATCACCTCGTCGAAGATCAGCATCGAGCCGGCGATGTCGCACTGGCGTCGCAGCGCCTGCAGGAACGCGGGGTCGCCCGGAATGCAGCCAGCCGAACCCTGCAGCGGCTCGACCAGCACCGCGGCGATCGAGCTGCCGTGCTCGGCGAACACGGCCTCGACGGCGGCGACGTCGTTGTAGGTCGACACGATCCAGTCGTGGGGCACGTTGACGTCGCGGTGACCGGCGAACGTGATCACCCCGCCGTGGTAGCCGCCGTCGAACACGAGGACCCGGGAACGACCGGTGTGGTTGGTGGCCAGCGCGAGCGCCATCAGGTTCGCTTCGGTTCCCGAGTTGGTGAAGCGGACCTGCTCGATCGACGGGAACCGCCCGGCGATCAACTCGGCCAGCCGAACCTCGTTGGGATGGACGGCACCGAGCGCCCAACCGCCGTCGATCGCTGCGTGCGCGGCAGCGCGCACGGGTGCGGGCGAGTGACCGAGCAGGCCGGCGGTGTAGTTGCCGAGCAGGTCCACGTAGCGGTGCCCGTCGACGTCGACGAGATGTTTTCCTTCCGCCGAGGCCACTCGGAACGGGAACGGATCGAACTGCAGTACCGATCGCGTGTTGCCGCCGGGAAGGACCTCCGCGGCGCGCAGCGCCCATGTCGCACTGGTCGGATTGGCGTCGACGTAGCGCTGTCGAGCGCCGACGAGCGCCGAGTCGAGTGGGTCGGTCGCGGATCGACCGTGGGTCGAGTGGGGATCGAGCGCCGTCATGTCCTCAGGCGCGGGTGCGGCGAGAGCCCCAGTGGGCCATGGCGCCGGCGCGCTGGAATCTGGCGGGACGGTCGTCGGGGCCGAGGATGTCGGTCGCCAACCACAGCCGCTTGAGCCAACGGACCCGTCCCGTGTCGGTGTCGTCGACGTACCGACGGCGGCCGTGCAGGACGTGGTAGTTGTTGACGAACTGGATGTCGCCGGGTCGCAACGCCATCTCGACCTGGTTGTCGGGGTCGTTGATCAGCGCGTCGTAGGCGTCCATCGCCTCGACTTGGAGGTCGGTGAGGCGTGGCGCGTCCGCATGGCGCTGGGACGCCTGGATGAACGGGCGGATGTACCGCACGAAGAGCCGGTCGCCCGTCGGACCGGTGTGGCGTGTGAACGCCGGAACCGAATAGAACGGCTGCGCACCCTCACGCTGTTCGCCGCGGAAGTCGTACGGCAGCGGTTCGTAGAGCACCGCTGCGAGATCGGGTCGGGTGCGCACGAGCGCGTTGTATGCGCCGACGGCGTTCGCGACGAGACTCTCGCCCCCGCTGACGCCGTTGTCGATGCACAGCAGGCCGACGAGGTCGGAACCGTCGCTGTGGAAGCCGAGCGGATGCCCACCGATCTCGTTGCCGCGCGCCGTCGGGTCGTCGGGCGCCTTGCCCTGGTCCTTCACGTCGCCGAGCAGGTGACCCTTCGCGTTCTGCGGCCACGGCTCACCCAGGTGCATGCCGATGCCCCAGTAGATCCACGAGGCGTCCTCGGCGCCGAGCCGGTCGACATCGAGTGCTGCGATCCTCGCGAACCCTCGACCGTTGACCAGTTCGTCGGCGATCGCCGCGAGGAGCGGTCCGAGGGTCGGCAGCGGGAAGTCGTCGGCGGTGACGTCGAGCACGTCGTCGGTCGTGGACCGCGCGTGCGCCAGCGCGTCGTCGAGTTCGACCATGGTGGGCGTCGGTGAGTCGCAGCGTCCAGTCGTCGGGATCGCCGACGTGGGCGGCCGTCCAGTTGGCGTGCGTCTCCAGTTCGACGACCTCGCGGAGCGAGCCCGGCGTGTCGGTCGTGGTCATCGTGATCCGCCTGATGGTGCGCGCTTGGCGCCGCGGACGAGGCGGCCGGGCAGCGCGTCGGTGGCTACGCCGTCGTGGTAGGTCTCGTGGCCGGCGACGATCGTGTGTCGCCAGCCGTCAGCTCGTTGCAGCAGCCGACGCCCGTTCGCCGGGAGGTCGTGGACGATCTCGGGCTTGTGCAATCGCAGTCGATCGAAGTCGACCACGTTGAGATCGGCCCGGTAGCCGGGGGCGATCACACCACGATCGAGCAGTCCGACGGTGCGGGCGGTGTCGCGACAGTGGCGTTGCACGAGGAACGGCAGTGGGATCCGGTCGTGGTCGCGGTCGCGACCCCAGTAGGCGAGCAGGGTGGTGGGGAAGCTGCCGTCGCAGATCGTGCCGACGTGGGCGCCGCCGTCGCCGAGCCCCGGCACCGTGTGCGGGTGCACCAGCATCTCGTGGCACCCGTCGAGGCTCCCGTCGACGTAGTTGAGGAACGGGAGGTACAGCAGGCCACGGCCGTCGTCGGCGAGCATCGCGTCGAGGGCCACCTCCTCGGCGCTGCGACCCGAGCGGGCGGCGACCGCCTCGATCGAGGACTCCAGCGACGGCTCGTAGTCGGGTTCGTCGCCCATCTCGAACAGCAGGTCGAACCGGCCGATCAGGTTCCCGCCGAGCTTGTCGCGTGAACGCTCGGCCGCTGCCGAGAGGAGCCGCTCGCGGAACTCCGACTCGCGGAGCGCGGTCACCTTCTCCGGCGAGCGTGCGGTCGGCGATCTCGCGGTACACGGGGTTCGTGAGGAACGGGTTCAGGGTGCACTCCAGCCCGAGGATCAGCCCGACCGCCCGCGGCGCGACCTGACCGGTCATCACCAGGCCGTCGGCGTTGGCGGCGCTGATGTGGTCGAGCAGACCGCGGAACGCGTCGGGAAGCATCGGGTTGCGGGCGACCGAGATCGACATCGGCCGGCCCGAGGTGGCGACCATCTCGCGCAGCATCGTCGAACTCGCCGTCGGGATCGAGGAAGTCGGAGACCACCTGCAGGACACCGGTGCCGGTGGCGCCGACGCCCTGCGCGATGCCGATCAGTTCGTCGGGAGCCGCGGTGAGCGTCGGGGTGTACGCGCCGGTCGAGGTCTTGTGGTTGCGGGTCCGGCTGGTGCTGAACCCGAGTGCTCCGGCCTCGATGCCCTCGCGAGCGAGCTCTGCCATCGCGGCGATGTCGTCAGGGGTGGCGTCCTCGTGGTTCGCTCCGCGTTCGCCCATCACGTTCAGGCGCAGCGCTCCGTGCGGCACCTGCATGGCGACGTCGATGTCATGGGGTATCGAGTCGACCGCGTCGAGGAACTCGCCGAACGAGTTCCAGTTCCATCGCAGTCCCTCGTGCAGCGCGGCGCCCGGGATGTCCTCGACGCCCTCCATCAACTCGATCAGCTTGTCGTGGTCGGCGTCGTGCACCGGCGCGAATCCGACCCCACAGTTCCCGGTGACGACGGTGGTCACGCCGTGCCACGACGACGGCTGCAGCCGCTGGTCCCAGGTTGCCTGGCCGTCGTAGTGCGAGTGGATGTCGACGATGCCGGGGATCACGAGCGCCCCGTCGGCCTCGATCGTGCGGCGCGCGTGCCCGTCGATCGCGCCCACGCCGACGATCACGCCGTCGACGACCGCCACGTCGGCGGTGCGGGCTGCTTCGCCGGTGCCGTCGATGACGGAACCGCCGCGGATGATCAGGTCGTAGTCGGCCATGCGCCAGTCTCGCGCGCCGTCGACGCACCCGTGAGACCCGGGCGTACACGATGTGCCTGGCACATCGTGTACGCCGGCTGTGGTGAGAGGCACCCGTCGGAATACGGTCGTGCCGGAGCCGGGCAACCCTGACCGAGGAGGCGATGTGACCCCGACACGAGCAGAGCGGGCACGTCCAGAGCGGACACGAGCAGAGCGCGAGATGCCACCGGGGATCGGGTTGCCCGCCGAGGACGACATCTTCACCGACAACGTCCGCTTCGGCGACATCGACGACTGGAATCGGACTGCCGTGCGGATCCACGAGTCCCTTGGCGGTTTCTACCGCATCGAGCGCGAGGGGTTTCCGCCGATCCTCGCCGTGCTCGATCACGCCGCGGTCCTGGAGGTCGAGCGGCAACCGGAGTTGTTCACCAACGGACCCGCCCCGGTGCTGACCACCCAACAGGCGCTCGACAACCCGCCGCCCGTCGAATTGAAGACCCTGATCCACATGGACGGCGACGAGCACACGGCGTACCGGAAGCTCGGCCTTCCTCAGTTCAAGCCGGCCAGCCTCGACCGCCTGCAGAGCAGGCTCGAGGAGCTGAGCGATCGTGCCGTCGAGACGATGCGCGACGCCGGCGGTGAACTCGACTTCTCCACCGACGTCGCGCTGCCCTATCCGCTGCACGTGATCCTGAAGATCCTCGGTCTGCCCGAGGAGGACTATGCGCGCATGTTGCAGCTCACCCAGCAGCTGTTCGGCGGCGAGGACCCGGACCTCCAGCGCGAGGAGCTGAGCCCGGAGGCCATCGGTGCGATCCTGATGGACTTCATGGCGTACTTCTCGGGGATCACGGTCGACCGTCGTGCCAACCCGACCGACGACCTCGCCTCACTGATCGCCAACGGTCGCCTCGGCGACGGACCCGATGCGCCGCCGCTCGGCGATCTGGAGACGATCGGGTACTACATCATCGTCGCGACCGCTGGACACGACACCACCTCGAGTGCGATGGCCGGCGGGTTCCGTGCGCTCGTCGAACACCCCGACCAGCTTCGTCTGCTGCAGCAACGCCCTGAGCTGATGAACAACGCGATCGAGGAGATGCTGCGCTGGACCGCGCCGGTGCGGCACTTCATGCGGTCGGCCACCGCCGACACCGAGATCCACGGCCACCGGGTGGCCAAGGGCGACTTCGTCTACCTGTCGTACAAGGGAGCGAACCTGGACCCCAAGGTGTTCACCGATCCGTTGCGCTTCGACATCGAGCGCCCGAACGCCGACCGTCAGATCTCGTTCGGCTTCGGCAAGCACTTCTGCATGGGTGCCCAGCTCGCCCGCATGGAGCTGCGCTCGGTGTTCAACCGGCTCGTGCCGTTGATCGAGTCGGTCGAGATCGCCGGTGAGGCCACGATGTCGCAGACGTCGTTCGTCGGCGGCCCGAAAGCGCTCCCGATCCGCTACACCCTCCGCGACTGAGGTCCACGGTGTCAGGCACCGTGTACCTCAGGTGAGTTCGAGGCCCGCGAGGTCGCCGTCGGCGCGCCAGGCCTCGAGCACCTTGATGAACGCGACCGAACCGGCGCCGTAGCTGCCGTTGCGCACGCTGCGCTCGGTCGGGCTTGCCCTCGTTGTTGTAGTAGCCGGGCGTGCACGACTCGAGGAAGCTCTCGGTTCATCTGCGCCAGGCTCGACGATCGTGTCGCACCCACGCCTCCTCGGCCTCGGCGTCGACCTCGATCACGTCGACGCCTGCGATCGCGCGCCTCGCCGCAGGATGTAGGCGAGGTGCTTGCTCTGCTCGTTGAGCATGTGCGGGAAGTTCACGGTGAACCCGGACTGCGTGATGCTGAAGATGAAGCAGTTCGGGAAGCCGCTGCTGTGCATGCCGTGCAGCGTCGAGGCGCCGTCGGCCCACTTCTCGGTGAGCGTGACGCCGTCGCGCCCGTACAGCTCGTAGCCGGCGCGGCGGGTGTAGTCGGTGCCGACCTCGAAGCCGGTCGCGTAGATGAGGCAGTCGAGCTCGAACTCTCTCGACCAGCTCGCCGGTCGCGTCGGGCAGTCGACCACCACGCCGTCGGTGATGCGCTTCGACGCCGCGGCCGTCGGTGTCGACCAGGGTGACGTTCGGTCGGTTGAACGTGGCGAGGTACTCGTCGTGGAAGCACGGTCGCTTGCAGAACTGGCGGTAGTACGGCTTGAGCGCCTCGGCGGTGTTCGGGTCGTGCGACGATCGTCGTCGACCCGGGCGCGGATCTGCTCCATCTTCTCGAAGTCGGCCAGCTCCATCGTCTTCGACCAGCCCCTCGGGCGTCATGTCGCCGCCTCACCTGCGGAGGCGGATCAGCAGGTTGCCGATGATGTCGGTCCAGCCGTCGTCGACGAGGTCCTCGGGCTCGGGGATGCCGGAGACCAGGTTGTTGAAGTTCTCCATCCGCCGCTCCTGCCAGCCCGGCTCGCAGGCTCGCCGCCCACTCGGGGTCGGTCGGCCGGTTGTCGCGCACGTCGATCGACGACGGCGTGCGCTGGAACACGAACAGCTCCTTCGGCGGCGGCGCCGAGGTGCGGCACGCACTGCACGGCGGTGGCGCCGGTGCCGATGATGCCGACGCGCTTGTCGGCGAGCCCGGTCGAGGTTCCCGTCGGAGTCGCCGCCGGTGTAGTCGTAGTCCCAACGGCTGGTGTGGAACGTGTGACCCTGGAACGGTACTCGATGCCGGGGATGCCGGGCAGCTTCGGCCGGTGCAGCGGACCGCTCGCCATGCAGATGAAGCGGGCCCGCATCTCGTCGCCGCGGTTGGTCGACACGATCCACCGGCCGTCGTCGTCGTCCCACCGCATCGCCGGTGACCTCGGTCTGGAAGCAGGCGTTGCGGTACAGGTCGAAGTGCTCACCGATCGCCCGGCTGTGGGCGAGGATCTCGGCGGCCATGGAGTACTTCTCCTTCGGCATGTAGCCGATCTCCTCGAGCAGCGGCAGGTAGATGTACGACTCGACGTCGCAGGCCGCGCCCGGGTAGCGGTTCCAGTACCACGTGCCGCCGAAGTCGCCGCCCTTCTCGACCACGCGGATGTCGTCGATGCCGGCCTCGCGCAGCCGGGCGCCGGCGAGCAGGCCGCCGAACCCGCCGCCGATGATGAGCACCTCGACCTCGTCGAACAGCGGCTCACGCTCGATCGGCGCGACGTACGGGTCGTCGAGGTAGCGGGCGAACTCGCCGACGACCTCGATGTACTGCTCGTTGCCGTCGTCGCGCAGGCGCTTGTCGCGCTCGTCGCGGTACTTCTCGCGCAGCGCATCGGGATCGAAGTCGTGGTCGGTTCCCATCCGGACGTTGTAGCCAACGGTGCGGCGTGAGCGAGCGACTCGGACGGATCGACGCGCCGACGACGTCAGGGCCGTGATCGTCAGGTCTCGGCGTCGGCGAACTTCTCGATGTCGGAGCGGTGGCCGGCGACGACGATCAGGTCGCGCTCGCCGAGCACCGTGTCGCGCTCGGCGTAGGTGAACGCCTGACCCTCCGGCTTGATGCACACGACGGTGACCCGGTACTTGGCTCGCAGGTCGGCGTCGCCGAGCCGCTTGCCCGCCAGGTTGCGTGGCACCACCATCTCGATCAGCACGAAGTTCTCGTCGAGCGCGAAGTACTCGATGAGCGATGCCGGTGACGAGTCGGGCGACGCGGCTGCCCATCTCGGCCTCGGGGAAGACGACGTGGTGTGCGCCGACGCGTTGGAGGATGCGGCCGTGCGACTCGGTGAGCGCCTTGGCCCAGATGTTCGGGACGCCGATGTCGACGAGCGCGCCGGTGGTGAGCACGCTCGCCTCGACGTCGGCGCCGATGGCGACGACGGCGGTCACGACGTCGCCGACGCCGAGCTGGCGCAGGGTGCGCTCGTTCGTCGTGTCGGCCTGGGCGACGTGGGTCAGCAGGCTGCTCATGTTCTGCACGCGGACCGCGTCGGCATCGAGCCCGAGCACCTCGTGGCCCATGTCGACCAGCGTGGTGGCGAGCGCGGAACCGAACCGGCCGAGGCCGATGACGATCATCTCGCCGTGATGTTCGAACTGTCGGGCGCGAAGCCGGACAGCATCGAGTGAAGGTCTTGTCAGCCAATGATCGGTCGCTCCTCGGGATAACGGTACTCAGGAACGCTCGCGCAGCGCGAGCGCGGTCACGAAGGTGACCGGCCCGACGCGTCCGGTGAGCATCACGATCACGAGCAGCAGCTGGCCGGAGGTGCCGATCGCCGCCGGTGATCCCGGTCGACAGTCCGACGGTGCCGAACGCCGAGGTGATCTCGAACAGCGCCGACGTGAGCGGGAAGTCGTCGACGCTCATCAGCACGAGGGTCGCACCGACGACCACACCGATCGAGAGCAGCGCGACGGTGATTGCCTGACGGATCAGGTTCGGCGGCAGACGTCGCCCGAACACGTTCATGTCGGTGTCGCCGCGCACCTCGGACCACATCACGAAGCCGAGCACGGCGAACGTCGTCACCTTGATGCCGCCGCCGGTCGAGGCCGGACCGGCGCCGATGAACATCAGCATGGTGATGATGAGCAGCGTCGATTCGTTCATGCCGCCGATGTCGACGGTGTTGAAGCCGGCGGTTCGTGGCGAGACGCCCTGGAACCAGCCCGAGAGGATCTTGTCGAACGTGTCGAGCGGCCCGAGGGTTGCCGGGTTCGTCCACTCGAACGTCAGCACGACCAGCGGGCCGAACACGAGCAGTACGGCAGTCGTGATCAACGTGATCTTCGTGTGGAGCGTCCATGGGCCCCGTCGCTCGGCGCGGTGCCGCCGCTGGGCGGTCCGGCGCCAGAACTCCACCATGATCGGGAATCCGAGGCCACCGATGATGAAGCCGAACGACACGGCGATCACGACGACGGGGTCGCCGACGAAGCGGGCAAGGTTGTCGGAGTACAGCGAGAGGCCGGCGTTGTTGAACGCGGCGACGCGAGTGGAAGATCCCCGAGTAGGCCGACGCGATCGGGCCGTCCTCGTATCCCTCCAGCCAGAAGCGGAGGAACAGAACGGCTGGCGAGCGCGACTTCGACGGCGAAGGTGATCCTCGCGATCGCCAGGATCAGTCGCCTCAGGTCGCCGATGTCGACCGCGCCGATCTCGGCCTGGGCGAGCATTCGCTGACGGAGGCCGACGCGATGTGATGCGACGATTGCCAGCACCGAGCCGATCGTCATGATGCCGAAGCCGCCGACCTGGATGAGCAGCAGGATGACGAGTTCGCCGAACATCGAGAAGCGGGCGATGTCGGTCGATGCGAGACCGGTCACGGTCACCGCCGACGTCGACATGAAGAACGCGTCCATGGCGTCGATGCGGCCAGGGCCGTCCGCGGAGATCGGCAGCGTCAGAAGTCCAGCGCCGAACAGGATGAAGCTGCTGAAGGCGCCGAGGACGAGTTGCGCCGGATTCCTGATCTCAGCGAGCAGACCGCCGCGTGGCACCGAAGGAGCATAGGAGGCGGCATCCTGTGGGGATGTTCCTCGGTGAAGATTTGCTCGCGTGGCTGACGCTGGCGTTCGGTGGGGCGCTCTTCGTCGGCAACGCCCTGGCGATCGTCAAGCCGCCGGCGAAGCAACTCGACGACACGAATCTCGAACGGGCGCCCGTGGTGCGCAGCGTCGTGTACGCAGGCATCGGTCTGGTGGCTGCCGTGTGGGCGTTGGCGTCGCTGATCAGCGGGTGATGCCGGTCCGGGCCGTCACGACGACGTCGGGAACAAGCTCACCGCGACCTGGCTGGTGTCCTCGCCGGGGAAGCTGTTGATCGACACCGTCCACGTCTCGTTCTCGAAGACCCGAGTGATGTTCGCATCGGACTCGAAGTTGGACGTCCGTTCGAAGCCGTTGTCCTCCAACGTCGACCCGTAGTCGTCGACGAACGACTCGCCGGCCTGACCGGTGACCGTGATCGCCAGCTCGGTCGCCGACTGCGTGACGGTGGACGAGGCGCCCTCGATTCCCTCCGGGCTCGGCACGTCGCTCGGCCATTCCTCGGGGACCTCGCCGCTGGCGTCGATGCGGAAGGATCCGTCCTCCGATTCGGCGGTGAATCGCACCGTCTCGGAGTCGGCATTGCCGGTCACCGTCGAGCCATCGGCGTCGGTGATGACGAAGTTGCCGTCCTCGTCGATCGACATGCCGCCGTCTTCGGTCTGCACGGAGAAGCCGTCGCCGCCGCCGTCGAGATCGATGTCGACATCACCCTCGCCCTGGGATTCGATCAGCTCCTCGATGCCGGACTCGGTGGCGTTGCCGCAGGAGGTGGACGCGAGGACGAATCCGGTCGCGGCGAGTGCGATCAGTGGGCGCCGAAGCGTGCTGGGGGTCATCCCTGGAACAGTAGGACGCCTCGTCCGAGTGATGCGAGCGTTTGTCGTGGCCACCCGCGAGGATGAGGGGATGAGCAGCCCCCTGCGCCTCACGTTCGTGCAGTCCGCGAGCCGGGTCGACCAGCTGCCCGAGTCGCCTGCCGAGGTGGCCTTCGTCGGCAGATCCAACGTCGGCAAGTCGTCGTTGGTCAACGCCCTCGCCAACCGCAAGCAGCTCGCTCGCGTGTCGAACACGCCGGGCCGTACGCAGCTGATCAACATGTTCGAGGTCGACAGCACCCGCCCCGAACGGGGCACGATGGTCGATCTTCCCGGCTACGGCTTCGCCAAGGCGGCGAAGATCGTCAAGCGCGATTGGCCCGAGATGATCGAGGGATACCTGCTCGATCGGGCGAACCTGTCGATGGTGTTCGTGCTCGTCGACGGCGCGATCGGCCCGACGAAGCTCGACGCGCAGATGCTCGACTGGCTGCGCTACAACGGGGTGGCGCACACGGTGGTCGCCACCAAGTTCGACAAGGTGAAGTCGTCGAAGCGAGCGACGCGCAAGAAGGAACTCGCTGGTGGGTGTCATCTCGATCCGGGCGACATCGTGTGGGTCAGCGCGTCGAAGGGCGACGGGATCGACGCGTTGCGGTCGCTCGTGCGGACCTGGGTGGGCTGATTTCGTTAGCGTCGGGTCATGACGCTCGTCGAACTCCCGTCCGTCTCGATCACCGGAACCGGGCTGTTCACCCCACCGGAATCCATCAGCAACGCCGAACTGGTCGCGTCGCTCACCGAGGCCGTGCTGAAGTGGAACGCCGAGCACGCCGAGGAGATCGCCGCCGGTGAGATGTCCGAACGGGCGGTGCCCGACGAGGAGTTCATCGTGAAGGCGTCGGGGATCCAGCGGCGCTACGTCATGGAGAAGTCCGGTGTGCTCGACCCCGCCCGGATGCGGCCCAGGTTGGAGACGCGACGAGAGGATCAGCTCGGCATCCAGGCCGAGATGTCGATGCCCGCGATCCACGAGGCGCTCGCTCAGGCCGGTCGCCAACCCGGCGACGTCGACGCGGTGATCGTCGGATGCTCGAATCTGCAGCGCGCCTATCCGGCGGTGGCGATCGAGATCCAGGAGGCGTTGGGTGCCCAGGGGTGGGGCTACGACATGAACGTCGCGTGCTCCTCGGCGACGTTCTCCGTGCAGGCGGCGGTCGACGCGCTCCGCAACGGTTCGGCGAACTGTGTCGTCGTGGTCAACCCGGAGATCACCTCTGGCCACAACAACTTCGAGATGCGCGACTTCCACTTCATCTTCGGTGACGCGTGCACCGCGGTGGTGCTGGAGCGCACGGCCGAGGTCACGGGGTCCGAGCAGTGGGAGGTGCTCGGCACCAAGTTGGCCACCAAGTTCTCGAACAACATCCGCAACGACTTCGGTTTCCTCAACTCCTCGGAGGTCGTCGAGCGTGACCCGCAGGAGCTCGTGTTCCGGCAGAACGGCCAGATGGTGTTCCGCGAGGTGTGTCCGATGGTCGCCGAGCACATCGGCGGCCACCTCGCCCAACTCGACCTCGCTGCCGCCGACGTCCGCCGGTTCTGGCTGCATCAGGCCAACTTGAAGATGAACCAACTGATCGCCAAGGGCGTCCTCGGCCGGCTACCGACCGACGACGAAGCACCGGTGATCCTCGACGAGTTCGCCAACACCAGCTCGGCAGGTTCGGTGATCGCCTTCCACCGTCACCGCGACGACCTGTCGACGGGCGATGTCGGTGTGCTGTGCTCGTTCGGTGCCGGCTACTCGGTCGGCAGCGTGGTCGTCCGCCGCCGCTGACCCCACCGACCCTCATGGGGGACGGGTGTGTCAGCTTGCGGCGTTGACGCGGACGAAGTCGTCGAGCACGGCATCGGCGTAGGACCGATCGAAGCCGCCGCTCGACATGAACCGGGCGAACAGAAAGCTGCCGAGCAACGCGGCCATCGACCGGTCGGCGTCGATGTCGGCTCGGAGTTCGCCTGCGTCCACGGCTCGACGGATCACCAGACGGAACACATCCGCGAACACACCGAGGAACTCGTCGCGTACGGAGGCCACGGTCGGGTCGTGCAGTGCACGTTCCATCATGTTGACGATCATCGGTGCCCGCTGTTCGTCGGCGAGGTCGTTGACGATGTGTTCGCACAGGAGGCCGAGGTCGGGTCGTAGTGAGCCGGTGAGTTGATCGGGACGGATCGGGATCTTGCCGAGCGACTCGATCGTGTCGCGCAGCAGGTCGGCCTGCGTGGGCCAGTGGGTGTACACGGTGGTGCGGCTGACGTTCGCTGCAGCTGCGACGTTGGCGTGGGTGATCGCGCTCGGTCCGTCGGCGACGAGGAGGTCCGACGCCGCTTCGATCACGGCTGCGCGCGTGCGCTCGACTCGGGGGTCGTCGGTACGGGGGAGTGACTCGGAGGTGTTTGTCATGTGATGGTGCAGGGTGCGCTGAGCCGGCGGACGGTGTGTCGTCCGACACGTTCGACGAATCGTCGTTGCGATTGCACATTCTACTGGTCAGAATGTCCAATAATGAACATGACGTCCACTTCCCCCCCGGACGCATCGGGCCAGCCCGACGACTCCGCCCGCCCGTACGACCCTGCGCACGGCGCGCCCCACGTTCCCGTCGAGGTACCCGACTCCGCCTGGGGCAAGCTCGGACGCTTCGCGTTCCGTCGCCGGTGGTTCGTGCTCGGCGCCTGGGTGACGGCCCTGGTCACCGTCTTCGTGCTCGTGGGCACGATCGGCGCGTCGAGCGACAGCTCGTTCTCGATCCCCGACTCGGAATCGAAGCGCGGCTTCGACACGCTCGACGAGTACTTCGGTGGCGCAGGAAGCGGCCGATCGGGCACGATCATCTTCCGCGCGGATCAGGGCGTCGACGACCCCGAGGTGCAGGCGGCGATGAGCGAACTGTTCGCCGAGGTCGACCAGATCGACGGCGTCACGGTCATCAGCCCGTACTCGCCACAGGGTCAGATCCTGGGACAGATCGCCACCGAGGGCGACCTCGCCGGTCAGGTCGCCTACGCCACGGTCGACCTCTCCGAGAACCTCAGCGAGACCCAGACCGGCGAGATCGGTGCGGAGATCTCCGAGCTGAAGCCCACCGACGTCGATGGCCTGCAGGTCGAGGTCGGCGGCCAGGCGCTCGGCGAGTTCGAGCCGCCGGAGTCGGAGCTGATCGGGCTCGGCTTCGCGATCATCATCCTGATCCTGTCGTTCGGATCGGTGTTGGCGATGGGCCTGCCGATCGGCGTCGCGTTGTTCGGCGTCGGTATCGGTGCCGGTCTGATCACCTTGCTGTCGAACGTCATCTCGGTCCCCGACTTCGCGGTCACGCTCGGCGCCATGATCGGGATCGGCGTCGGTATCGACTACGCGCTCTTCATCGTCACCCGGTACCGCGAGGGATTGAAGGCCGGACTCGATCCTGAACAATCGACGGTCGTCGCGCTCGACACCGCTGGTCGTGCGGTCGTGTTCGCCGGGTTCACCGTGGTGATCTCACTGCTCGGCATGTTCATCATGGGCCTGTCGTTCATCAACGGCCTCGCCACCGGCGCCGCCGTCACCGTGCTCGTCACGATGATTGCATCGGTCACGCTGCTGCCCGCGTTGCTCGGTTTCGCCCAGCGCAAGGTCGAGGTGACGCGCTGGCGGGGCATCATCGCGGCCGGACTCGTCGCATTGGCGCTCGTCGGCGTCGGGCTGAGCATCCAGCCGTTGCTCATCGGTCTGCCACTCGCGATCATCGTGATGCTGGCTTCGTTCGCCATCGCGCCGCTGCGAAAGGAACTGCCGCCGCGGAAGGAGAAGCCGCTGCGCCAGACCTGGGCGTACAAGTGGAGCCGATTCGTCCAGCATCGTCCGTGGCCGATCGCGATCGCCACGACGCTCTTCCTGCTGCTGTTGGCGCTCCCCGTTCTCGGGCTGCGTCTCGGCTTCTCCGACGAGAGCAACTTCGCCGAAGGCACCACCACGCGTGAGGCCTACGACCTCACGAGCGAAGCGTTCGGTCCTGGCACCAACGGCCCGCTGCTGCTGACGGCCGAGGTGTCGTCGCCGCAGGACTTCCAAGTGCTTGCCGAGCTGGTGGCCACACTCGAGGCCACCGAGGGCGTCGCCGACGTCGTCGGTCCGATCCCGAACACCGGCGATCCGGCGACCGCGGACGCTGCGATCATCAGGCTCACCCCCACCACCGGTCCGCAGGACGAGGCGACGGCCGACCTCGTGAACTCCTTGCGTCAGGATGTGGTGCCCTCGGTCACCGACGGCACCGAGGTGGTCGTCAACGTCTCCGGCGCCGTAGCTGCGAACATCGACTTCAGCTCGTACCTGGCGAAGCGGATCCCGATCTTCTTCGTCGCCGTGCTGTCGCTGTCGTTCCTGCTGCTGATGATGGTGTTCCGGTCGCTGTTGGTACCGCTCAAGGCGGTCATCATGAACATGCTGTCGATCGGCGGCGCCTACGGCATCGTCGTCGCGGTGTTCGGCTGGGGCTGGGGTGCCTCGTTGTTCAACACTGCGGGCGGGCCGATCGAGCCGTTCCTGCCGATGATGATGTTCGCCATCGTCTTCGGCTTGTCGATGGACTACGAGGTCTTCCTGCTGTCACGCGTGAAGGAGGAGTTCGACCGTACCGGCGACCCGAAGGGCTCCGTGGCCGACGGCCTCGCTGCGACCGCTCGCGTCATCACCGCCGCTGCGGCGATCATGATCGTGGTGTTCGCGGGCTTCGTGCTGGAGGACAACCGCATCATCAAGATGTTCGGTCTCGGGCTCGCGTCGGCAGTGTTCCTCGACGCGACGTTCGTGCGCATGCTGCTCGTGCCCGCCACGATGGAGCTGCTCGGCGCCCGCAACTGGTGGCTGCCGAGGTGGCTCGATCGCATCCTGCCGACGCTCAATGTCGAAGGTGGCACCCACACCAGCGCGATCGCCCTCGCTCACGAAGAGGAACAACGCGAGCAGGCCGAACGCGACGAGCAACTCGTCGACGCCTGACCGCAGCAACCTCGAGTTCGTCCTTCCCGTGACGGCGGTTGTGCTCGTCGGAGTCGGGTTCCTGACGTGAGCACCCACGTTTGCGTCGCGTTCCGGCTGGCCCGTCCCGTCCGGAACGCGACACAAGCGGGAGTTGGCGCTGTGTGGTGTCAGCGCTCGGCGGTGATCGTGCCGAAACTCATCGACCCGGTCGACGGCCGGATCGCCTCGATCGGGTCGCGGACGTCGTCGATGTAGCCGAGCGCGTAGGCGCCGATGCGATACCCCATCAGTCGCAGCAGCTCGTCGGGCAAGTCGCGCTGCGACCTCGCGAGGAACCGACAGGTACTGGTTCTCCTCCTGGCGCAGCCAGCCGACGTCGTAGGTGATGTTCAGTCCCATGCGGGTCTCGGCGGACGAGTTGGCGCCGCCGCCGTGGTACACCTTGCCCGTGTAGAGCAGGCACGAGCCCTTGGTCATCTCGGCCGGCACGGTCTCGTCGACGGTGTGCTCGAAACTGTCGGGCAGATGCTGGCTGCCGGGCATCAGGCGGGTCGCTCCGTTCGCTTCGGTGAAGTCGGTGAGCGCCCAGATCGTGTTGCACTGCACGTCGTAGTCGCTCGGGAACTCGAAGAAGTCGAACGCCCACTGGTCGCGGTGGATCGACTGGCCGGGCGACTCGGGCCCGATCGAGATCACCTGGGTGAGGTGCAGCTGGAAGCTCTGCGCCCGATGCAGCAGCTTCTCGGTCACACCGAGGATGGTCGGATGCTGGATGAGGGCGTGGCTCGACGGCGACCGGGCGATCAGCGCACCCGTTCGTCTCGTGTTGCGGCCGGAGAAGTCGTCGCTCCCCGGCGGTGTGGCGGCGATGAACGGCGCCATCTCGGCGGTGATCGCATCGATCTGCTGGGCGTCGGCCAGCCCGTCGATGATCAGGGCCGCATCACGCTGCAGCACCTCGTGGATCTCGTCGATGCTCGCGGTGGCCGGCAGGTGTACGACGCTCATGGCGAGACGGTAGTGAACTGTCACACCGAACCCGGCACGGTGTGACCGTTCGGAGGTGCGAGACTCGACGCTGTGCCGGCGATCATCGAGACCAGGGGGCTGGTCATGCAGTTTCCCTCGACCCGGGCGCTCGACGTGCTCGACGTGTCGATCCCGAGTGGCGTCACCGGCCTCGTCGGTGCCAACGGCGCGGGCAAGACGACGCTGATCTCGCTGGTGCTCGGTCTGTTGTCTCCGACGTCGGGCTCGATCAACGTGCTCGGTCTCGACCCTGCCCACGACGGACCGGAGCTGCGCGCCCAGATCGGCTACGGGCCTGAACGAAACGTGTTCCCCGACGACCTGCGCGCCTACGACTTCGTCCGCCACCTCGCCGAGGTGAAGGGCCTGCCGCGCGACGAGGCGCGCAGCCGGGCGAGCGACTCGCTGTACCTGGTCGGCCTCGGCGAGGAGCGATTCCGGGCGCTCGGCACGATGTCGACCGGCCAGCGTCAGCGGGTCAAGCTCGCCCAGGCGATCGCTGCCGATCCGCGGCTCATCGTGCTCGACGAACCGACCGACGGTCTCGATCCGGTGCAGCGCGACGAGATGCTCAACATCATCGTGCAGGTCAACCGCGACTTCGGGATCGACGTGATGCTCTCGTCGCACGTGCTCGAAGAGGTCGAACGGGTCTGCGACCACGTCGTCGCGCTCGGCCGAGGGCAGGCTCGTCGCACAGGGGTCGATGACCGAACTTGCCGGTTCCTCGGGCGGAATCGAACTCGAGCTCGTCGAGATCCCCGATCGTCCGCGGTCGGTCGACGACGTGGCTGCACGGCTCGTCGAAGCTGGTGCGGGAGTGCGTCGCGACGGCAACTCGTTGTCGGTGGTGGGCATGACCGACGACGAGCTGTTCGACCTCGCTGCGCGCAGCGTCACGGACGCCGGCGCACGCCTTCGGCGTCTCGGCCACCATCGCCGCAGTCTCGACGACATCTTCGCCGACGACGGTCCGGGTGGGGCCGGGGCCGGGGAGGACCGTGAACACCCCTGGCCGCGGCGACGCCCAGATCGTCGAGCGTGGCTTCCAGCGGTACGACGGTCGCCGATCGGGGGTCCCGGGCGCCATCCGCAGCGTCAGTTGGGAAGGCATCCGGGCAACGCTCGGCCTCGGTCGACCGGCGCGCCACAAGATCTTCCCCGTGATCTCGATCGTGATCGCCTACCTCCCGGCGGTCGTGTTCATCGGCATCGCTGTGCTCATTCCCTCGGACATCCTCGAGCCCGAGGAAGTCGCCGATTACCCCGGCTACTACGGCTTCATCATCCTGGCGATCGTGCTGTTCACCGCGCTCGTCGCACCGGAGGTGCTGGTCTCCGACCGTCGCAACGGGATGCTCGCGATGTACCTGTCGACGCCGCTCGACCGTCGGACCTACCTCGTCGCCAAGGGGGTCGCGGTCGCCGCGATGCTCGGCCTCGTCACGCTGCTGCCACCCGTGCTGATGCTGATCGGTTACACGGTCGAGAACGCCGGGCCCGACGGACTGGGCGACTGGTTGCTCACCCTCGGCCGGATCGTGCTGTCGGGCGTCGCGATCTCGGCCGCGCTCGCCGCGGTGTCGATGGCGGCGTCGAGCCTCACCGACCGGCGTGCGTTCGCGGCGATCGGCATCGTGCTCGCTGCTGTTCGCCACGCCGATCCTCGCTGCCGCTCTGGTCGACGGCGCCGACCTCTCGCCGTACTGGCGGGTGATCGACATCTCGACGATGCCGTTCGAGCTGGTGTTCCGCATCTTCGGCGATCCCGGCAACTTCCCCGAACTCGCCACGTGGGCGGTGCTGGCGAGCAACGTCGTGTGGACCGTGGGCGGTGTGGCGATCGTGTGGTGGCGCTACTCGAAGCTGGTGATCGCACGATGACGGACCTGCCGCCGCCGAACCTCGATGGAACTCCGTCACCGGGCGCGTTGCCGCCGCCGGGCGCCGGGATCGCCGCGCCCGCTCCGGCGGCGCTGCAGGGGATGATCGCCGTCAACGCCGTGTCGAAGTACTTCGGGTCGGTGGTGGCGGTCAGCGACGTCAGCTTCGCGATCGACCAGGGCGTCACCGCGCTGCTCGGCCCCAACGGCGCCGGCAAGTCGACGCTGTTCCGGATGCTGTGTGGTCTGACGCCGCCGTCGCGCGGCACGGTCGACGTGTTGGGTGCCGACCCGCGGACCGATCGCGACGTCCGCGGACGGGTGTCGCTGGTTCCGCAGCAGGACGCGTTGTTCGACCATCTCAGCGCCGGCGAGTTCCTCGAATTCGCCGCGCGCACGCATGGGGTGGCGGACCCCGACGGTGCGGCACGACACGCACTCGAACTCGTCGACCTCACCCACGTGGGCGCCAAGCCCGTCGGGCAGTTCTCCAAGGGGATGCGCCAGCGGGTGAAGGTCGCCGCCGCGCTCGTCAACGACCCCGAGGTGCTGATCCTCGACGAGCCGCTCACCGGCCTCGACCCGGTGCAGCGCCGCCACATGATCGCCCTGTTCCACCGTCTCGGCGACGAGGGCCGCTGCGTGCTCGTGTCGAGTCACGTGCTCGACGAGGTCGCCAAGATCGGCTCGCGCATCCTGGTGATCGCTCAGGGCCGACTCGTCGCGAGTGGCGACTACCGAGATCTCCGCGAGTTGATGGACGACCGCGCCCACCGCATTCGTCTGGCGGCGTCCGACCCTCGCAAGCTGGCGACCGCCCTGGTCGAGCGCGGGCTGGTGAGCGGGCTCTCGTTCGACGAGCGCAACGTGATGGTCGACACGCTGGACGTCGATGCGTTCGGCCGCCAGGTCACTGCGCTGAGCGTGGAGCTGGGCGTTCGGCTCACCGAGGTGACGCCGCTCGACGACGACCTCGAGTCGGTGTTCCGTTATCTGGTGGAGGGCCGATGAGCGTGGCCTCGACTCCCGATCGAACGCGGCGTCACGTCGCGGCGGGCGCGGCGATCGCGCTGTCGTATCACGTCGTGTTGCGCCAGCTGACCAGCCGATCGCGCATCATCGGGCTGTCGTTGCTGGCTCTCGTGGCGCCGATCTCGGCGTTCGCGCTCGGCAGCTCGGATCCGTCGCTCGACGACTCCGTGCGTCTGATCGCGAGCGTCGGGCTCGGCCTCGTGCTCCCCGTCGTGGCGCTCGTGTTCGCCGGCGCAGCGCTCGGCGACCTGCGCGACGACAAGACGCTCGTCTACCTGTGGTTGCGACCGATGGATCGCTGGCCGATCGTCCTCGGCGCCGCACTCGCCGCAGGCACCCTCGCCGCGCCGATCACGATCGTGCCGATCGTCCTCGCAGCGATCCTCACCGGGGTCGGCAACGGCATCGTCCTGGGGACGCTGGTGGCGACCGTCGTGGGCCTCGTCGGCTACGTGGCGGTGTTCACCCTGTTCGGGGTGTGGCTCAAGCGCTTCATCGTGTGGGGCCTCGCGTACATCCTGATCTGGGAGGGGTTCATCGCGCAGGCGGGCGCCGGTGTCGCTCGGGTGGCACTGCGCAAGTACACCCGCTCGATTCTCGTCGACCGCACGGGCGCCGATCTCGATCTTGCCGACTTCTCGCTCGTGACGGCGGTGATCACCCCGCTCGTCGTCGCCGTCGCGGCGATCGCCATCGCCTCCTGGCGTCTCGCCAATCAGGACGTCGACTGACCCGGTGATGGGGTGCGAACACCCGATTGCGATGAGCGAAGTGGCGCTCTCCGGGCGCGTCGCTCATCGGTGAGACCGTACGTGTGGTTGCGATGAGCGAAGTGGCGGTATTCGGTCGCCTCGCTCATCGATGGCGGGTGGCCGTCTCGGAGACTGGGTGCCCGCGGGTGGCGTCAGGCGGCGGCGCGGGTCTTGCGCAGGATCGGGTCGGCGAGACCCAGGGTCTTGTCGGCGAGCGACAGCACCCGTCCGGCGGCACCGGGGGTGGTGTTGTCGACCAGGTTGCCCATCACGGCCAGGGTGATGTTGGCGATCGCGTCGGTGCTGACCGACAGTCGGAGACCCGGCTTCAGGATCCAGGGATGGCCGATGAGGAACGAGAACCGCCGACCGGTGCGCAGGAAGCGCGTCGAACCGTTCGCCGACGAGCTGGTCGTAGCGGGCCGGTGCCGTGGCCGGGTTCTCGAGGAAGAGGTCGGCCGCCAGCATGCCGGACTCGAGGCCGTAGTCGATGCCCTCGCCGTTCATCGGATTGACCAGTCCCGCAGCGTCGCCGATCGCGACCCATCCCGCACCGTGCCGGCGCTGCGTCGACATGGGGAGCCGCCAGGCGCGCGGCCGTTCGAGGTTCGGGCCGAGGTCCCAGTCGTCCTGCACGAGGTGGCGGTAGGCCTCGAGCAGCGTGTTCAGATTGAGCTTCTTGAACCCCTTCATCGTCGACAGCGCGCCGACGCCGATGTTCACGGTGCCGTCGCCGGCCGGGAACATCCAGCCGTAGCCGGGGATGGCCGTACCGTGCTCGTCCTTCAGCGACAGGCACGCTTCGAGGTGCGTGTCGGCGTGCCTGGGCGTTGCGGCGTAGGTGCGAATCGCAAGACCGAACGGCTCGTCGGGGATGCGATCGGCCCCGAGCTTGCGTGCCACCGCCCCTTGTGCACCTGCGGCGATCACGGTGAGGTCGGCGTCGATCCGGTTGCCGTTCGCCTCGACGCCGGTGACCCGCCCGTCATGATCGATCACGGGGGATGCCTCTGTCTCGAACACGATGTCGGCACCCGCCTCGACAGCGGCGTCCATCAGCGCAGCGTCGAGGCGTCGGCGCGGCCACACCGCCCCGTGATTCGGGAAGCGGTCGGTGGTCGGCCAGTCGAGTTCGCGCACCTGTTTGCCGGCGATCATCCGCAGGCCACGGATGTGGTGGGCGTCGTCGAGGGGGATCTTCAGTTCGTTCAGTGCGCCGACTGCACGAGGGGTGAGACCGTCGCCGCACACCTTGTCGCGACCGTGGACACCCTTTTCGAACACGACGACCCTGGCGCCCGAGCGAGCAGCTTGGATCGCCGTCGCCGCGCCGGCCGGACCGGCACCGATGACCGCGATGTCGACTCGTTGCGAACTCACGTCCCCCACGCTGCCGGAACCCGGCAGGAAAAGCACCGTCGGGCGCCCGAAGTCACCCAGGTTCGAGACACGTTTGCGTGCAAATTCGGATGACCCGTCCCATCGGAATCTGCACGCAAACGAGGATGGCGCGAGCGGTGGGGGCTGGGAATTTGGGGTGTCGGAGTTCGGGGGGTCGCGACGATGATGGTGGTGATGGGGACGCCGCAACCGACGATCGATCACGGCGCGACACTGCTCGAGATCTATGACGACGCCGTCGGCGAGGTGTTCACCTACCTGCGGGCGCGGTGCGACGGGCGGGCGATCGCCGAGGACCTGACCGCCGACACGTTTCTCGCCGCGGTCGGCCAGATCCGCCGCGAGGCGGTCGACACCGTCACGATCGCCTGGTTGATCGGCATCGCCAGGCACAAGTTGATCGACGAGTGGCGCCGCTCCGAGCGCCGTCCCCGACCGAGCGTGCTCGACGGTGACGCCGTGGGCCACGACCACACCGTCGACGGCGACGACATGTGGGATGCGGTGATCGAGCAGCACCTCGTCGGTGACGTGTTGGCCGATCTCGGCGCTCACCATCGATCGGCGCTCACGCTTCGATACCTCGACGGGCTCTCGGTGCCCGAGGTCGCCGAGCACCTGGGCCGCACCGTCGAGGCGACCGAAACGCTGCTCGTCCGCGCGCGTCGTCGATTCCGATCCGCGTACGAAGAGCAAGGGGGTGCGTCATGACGGAGTCACGCGACGCCTTCGACCAACTCGCCGCGGTCACCGACGACGTCGTCGACCCGACCTTCGCCGCCCGCCTGCGCGCCCGCGTCGAACGAGCCCTCGGTGCCGCACCCGATCGGATCGCCGTGCGTCTCACGCCACGCGCGCGGCACCCGTGACCGAATTCCGACAGGAGAGGACCACTGCCATGCACCAAGTCATCACCCCCTACCTCTGCGTGCACGACGCCACCGCAGCGCTCGACTGGTATCGCGAGTTCTTCGGCGCCGGTGTCAGCAACGTCATCCCGTGGGAGGGCCGCGTCGGTCATGCGGAACTCGACGTGGCCGGCGCCGTGTTCTACCTCAGCGACGAGGCGCCGCAAATCGGCGTGGTGGCGCCTGCGCGTGACGGATCACAGACCGCTGTCAGCATCGTCATCCAGGTCGCCGTCGTCGAACAGTTCGTCGAACGTGCCGCGCGCGGTGGCGCCGTGGTGCAGCGACCGATCGAGGAGGCGCACGGCTCGCGCAGCGCCTGGATCGTCGACCCCTTCGGGCACCGCTGGAACGTCGGCACACCCGTGTACGACGCCGAACAGGTGGCGGCCCGCCGCGCACCGTCGGAGCCGTACTACATGACGCTGACGACGCCGGACGTCGAACGCGGCGCTTCGTTCTACGGTGCCGTGCTCGGCTGGGAGTTCCGCGAGCAGGACAATGGTGGTCGCCATGTCACCAACACCGAGATGCCGATCGGTCTGCGCGCCATGGCCAACCCGTTCGGGAACACCGAGCCGGGCGAGATCCAGATGTGGTTCACCGTCCGCGACTTCGACGACGCCGTCGAGCGCGTTCGCGTCGCCGGCGGCACGGTGGTCGAGTTGAACGCCTGGGACTCGGGCCGCGAGGCGATCTGCGAGGACGATCAGGGTGTCGTGTTCAAGCTCAGTGAGCCGGCGCCGGGCCACGAGCGTTGACGCCGATCTCGTCGACTGGCCCGCCGACGTAACGTGGCAGGGTGACCGACGGTGTCGAGCTCTACTGGATCCCGCTCGGGGCGGGGGCCGGCGGTGCGCTGGTCCGCTGGAGTGGACGGTGCTACGAGACGGTCGCTGCGACGCTCGGTCGCCGGCGTCGCCAGCCGCTCTTCCACTCGGCGCTCGAGGTGTGCATCGACGGGTCGATCACCGTGGTCGAGATGACTCCGGTGTGGATCACACGCGGCGAGCGCGGCGTGGTGGGGGAGGGTCCGGTCGGTCTGCGCAGCCTGCGGCGCTGGCGAGTGTTCCGCTACGAGGTCCGGCGCTGGACGGGTGGTTCGATCCCGGACGTCGCCGAGGCCGTCGGTGGTGCAGTTACGCGTCAGTGACGAACCGTCGGTTGCACGTTCGGTGCTCGATCTGGTTCCCGTGGTTCCGATGGCCACATGGGGACGCGATGAGTTGGGCACCGGCGACATGTGGAACTCGAACTCGGTCGTGTCCTGGCTGCTGACGACGGTCGGGATCGTGCTCGACGGTGTCCATCCCCCATGCGACGGCCACGCGCCGGGCTGGGATGCCGGGATCGCCGCGGCCCGCTCGGCTCGATGACCTGGGCGGTGCCTCGCGGACGTCTGTCGGCGTCGTTTCGCGGGGTGCGGGCCGCGTAGCGTTGTGGTATGGCCGATCCGCTGCTCGCCCCCGCCGAGGTGTTCTGCCGCTCGACGCTGAACTTCGCGTCTCGCAGTGGCGAGTTCGTCGCGGAGCCGACCGAGGTCGAGATCCTCGACGGCCGCACGGCCGACCTCCCCGGCTGGCCGGAGTGCGGTTTCGAGTTGGCAGCGCACACGTCGGCCGCCTCGGATTGGGGGGACGACGACGAACTGGTCGCCGTGCATCATCGCGAGATGGAGGAGCTCGCCCGCGAGATGACGGGCTGCGACGTCGCGTTGGTGTCGAACCACATCAAGCGCGGACCGGAAGCACGCGAAGCGCCACGAGGACCTGGCGCCGATCGCGTTCGTGCACTCCGACTTCGCTGCCGGGTACGACACGCTGGTTCGCCGGTCGTACGTGCAGCCGGACCGTGAGGGCACCGTGCGAGCGCTCGAGCGCAACGAGGTCACGAGCGATGACGTCGTCGACGCGACCCGTCTCGTGATCCTGCAGTTCTGGAGGAACATCGGCGAGCCGAAGATGGACTTCCCGCTCGCGTTCTGCGACGCCCGGACGGTGTCGCCGGCCGACGGTCGACCGATCCCGGTCACCGACTATGCGGGCTCGGGCGTCGACTTCGAGGCGCTCGCCGTGCTCGCACCGACCGACGCGGCTCCCTATCGGTGGTACACGTTCCCCGAACTCGGTCGGGACGAAGTGGTCGCGTTCCGCACGTATGACACCGATCGCGTCGAGCGAGGCGAGACCTGGTTCACACCGCACTCTGCGTTCCGCGACCCGGATGTCGACGTCGGTCGCCCGGCCCGGTCGAGCATCGAGCTCCGGGCGATCTGCCTGTACCGATAGATCCAGTCCACTGCGAGCGAGAGGGAGCGTCAATGGAGATCAACGGGCTGAAGGCCATCGTCATCGGTGGGGCGTCGGGGTTCGCCCGGGCGACCGCTGAGCGGATTGCCGCCGGCGGCGGCTCGGTCGCCATCCTCGACCGCGAGGGGTCGGCGGGCGCCGAGGTCGCGTCGTCGCTCGGCGGCACGTGGCATCCGACGAACGTGCTCGACTTCGACGGGATCGGCCGTGGTGATCGACGAGGCCGTCGATGCGCTCGGCGGGCTGCACGTCGCCGTCAACACCGCCGGCGGCGGCAAGGCCGGACGCACGCTCGGCCGAAGCGGACCGTTCGACCTCGACGACTTCCGAGCGGTGATCGACCTCAACCTGATCGGCACGTTCAACACGAACCGACTGTGCGCAGCCCACATGGCCAACGGCGAGCCGAACGACGACGGCGAGCGCGGCGTGCTGATCAACACCTCGTCGATCGCGGCGTTCGAGGGCCAGATCGGCCAGGTCGCCTACACCGCCGCCAAGGCGGGAATCGCCGGCATGACGCTCACGATGGCGCGCGATCTCGGCTCGCTCGGCATCCGTGTCAACACGATCGCGCCGAGCCTGTTCGCCACCGGCCTCACCGCGGGCGTCACCGAGGACCGAGCCGCCAACCTCACCAAGGACGCCGCGTTCCCGAGGCGACTCGGCCGGCCCGACGAGTACGCCGCGCCTCGCCGATCGCGATCATCGAGAATCCGATGCTCAACGGCGACACGATCCGCCTCGACGCCGGCACAGCGCTTCGCCCCGAAGTGATCGATCGCCCCAGGTCCTGAGGATCTCGGTGGCCTCCGTCCCGGATTCAGGTACTCACGCCACCGGGATCGTCGGGCGAGGTTGCCTGGGCCCTTGCGGGGCCGGCGCGAGGACCCGTAGCGTTCGAGGCATGGCCATCGCCCGCTTTCCCGTCGTTGCGATCGACTGTCCGGATCCCGGTGAACTCGCCCGCTTCTACGCGGCGATCCTCGACTGGCCGGTCGACGTCGACGACGACGGCAGCTGGGCGCACATCCACCATCCGGATCAGACCGCAATGATCGGATTCCAGCGCGTGGAGGGCTACCGGGCCCCACAGTGGCCGGGGCAGGACATGCCCCAGCAGATGCACATCGACGTCGACGTCGACGACCTGGACGAGGGCGAGGCGGCCGTCGTCGCGCTCGGCGCCGTGAAGCACGAGCACCAGCCGGGCGAGACGTTCCGGGTGTTCCTCGACCCGGCCGGTCACCCGTTCTGCCTGTCCGCGGACTGACGTCGGGCAGCCTGTCGAGTTGACCCCGCGAAGGTGACCGCGGGGTTGCAGGCCGGCCCCACATCCGGCACATGCCACGTGCTGCCGGACGAAAACCAGGGGTCGGAGTCGACAGCGGCGGCGTACCGTCGGGGATGCCTTCCATCCGTTTCGACCACTACTTGGCCGGCGTGGTCGGCCTGGGCCTGCTCCGCCACTGGTACGCCGACGGCGAGACGAACGCCACGCGGATGGCCGAACTGGCCGACATCCTGGCCAAGGCCGGCGAAGCGACGCACTCGTTCGAGGTGACACCGGTCGAACGGTCCGTCCGCGACGGCTACGCCGAGTGGGCGGCGAGCTACGACGGTCAGAATCCGATGATCGAGCTGGAAGAGAGCGTGGTCGTTCCGGTGCTCGAGCGGCTCGCCGCGCCCGCGCTCCGGGCGCTCGATGCCGCGTGCGGCACCGGACGGCACACCAGGCTGCTCGACGCGTCCGGGTGCGCCACCACCGGGATCGACCAGTCGCCCGAGATGCTCGAGGTGGCGCGTCGCAAGGTTCCGAACGCGGTGTTCGAGGTCGGAGACGTCGAACGCCTGCCGTTCGACGACGGTGCGTTCGACCTCGCCGTGGTGTCGTTGGCGCTGTGCCACCTGCCGGACCCGACCGTCGCCGTGGCGGAGCTCGCTCGCGTGCTGGCGGTCGGAGGCACGCTCGTCGTGTCGGATCCCCACCCGATGGGTGGTGTGCTCGGCGGTCAGGCGTTCTACGGCGGTGTGGGCCCGGGGCGGACGTTGGCGTTCGTCCGCAACCACCGCCACCATGCGTCCACCTGGCTGCGTGCGTTCGCGGGTGCCGGGCTCCAGGTCGTCGACTGCGTGGAGGCGCCGTTCACCGACGAACAGATCGCCGGCGATCCGTCGGCGGCGTTCCATCCCGAGGCGGCGCGAGCAGCGGCCGCGGGCCTGCCGAGCGTGTGGATCTGGGAGTTGCGCCGCCCGGGTTGATGGCTGGCGTCGGGTCGGGCAGGCTGCGGGGATGCGAGCAACGCCGATCGATCTGTACGACGGACCGGCGCCGGGCAGCGAGGGCTGGACCGGCGTCGAGCGCCAGTACTTCAGCGAATTGTGGGACACCGAGGTCGTCACGAATGTCAGCGCCCCCACGCTCGTGCCGGTTCCACCGACCGCTTCCGGCCACGGCGACGCCAATGCGGTCATCGTGGCGCCGGGTGGTGGGTTCCACGGGCTGTCGATCGACAGCGAAGGCTTCGCCGTCGCCGATCGTCTGGCCGCTGCCGGGTTCACCGTGTTCGTGTTGAAGTACCGGCTCGTGCAGGGCGGCGACGACACGGTGGCCGAGCTGGTGCAGAAGACGATGGCCGACCTCAATGGTGTGCTCGACGACATGACCGCCGTGGCACCGCTGGCCGGCGCCGACGGCGAGGCGGCAGTCCGGCTGGTGCGCAGCCGCGCCGACGAGTACTCCGTCGACCGGTCGAAGGTCGGCTTCATGGGATTCTCCGCAGGCGGGAACGTCGCCGTGCGTGTCGCGTACTCGCCGGATCCGGCCGCCCGCCCCGACTTCGTCGCGCCGATCTATGCGACCACCCGCGGCATCGACGTGAGCGAACCGCCGGCCGGCAGTGGCCCGATGTTTCTCACCGTGGCCACCGACGACACGCTCGGGCTCACCACGGACTCGATCGAGCTGTACCAGCGGTGGCGGGCCGCGGGACTCCCGGTGGAGTTCCATGCGTACGCTCGTGGCGGCCACGGCTTCGGGATGCGGGTCCAGCACCTGCCGTCCGACACGTGGATCGAACGCTTCCTCCACTGGCACGCCGGTGGGCTATCGTCGCCGCATGCGTCGATGGTGACCCAGCCGTAGCCCTCGAGCCCCTCCGCCGGACAGCGGTCCTGCCCGTCGTTCGTTCCTGGAGGTTTCTCGTGCATCGATCTGTTGATTTTGCGCGCCTTGTCGTGTTCCGGCTGCCGGCCGGTGTCGTCCGCAGCGCGCTCGTGGTCCGGTTGCTCGACGAGTGGTGGGCCTACCTGCCTGCCGGCACGATCGAGGATCAGCGCCTCGATCTCGGCATCAGCTACGCCCAGGCGGGGTGGTTGCTGGCGATGCTCACCCTGGGTGGGCTGGTCGGCGGCCCGATCGCGTCGCTCGCCGATCTCGGCTACCGGCGGTTGCTCGCCGTCACCGGGGCGCTCGTGCTCGCCGGCGGCCTCGGCGCGTTCGCATTCGGGGCGCCCTACCCCCTGTTGGTGCTGGCGGCGGCGTGCATGGGCGGGGCGAGCGACCTGGTGATCCGGCCGCTCGAGTCGTCGCTGGCCGAGGTTGCCGGCGACGACCTCGACCGGCAGCTCGGCCGTCAGCACCTGGTGACGTGGCTCGGTGACTTCATCGGCCCCGCGCTGCTGGCGCTGGGGGCTGCCACGATGATCGGGTGGCAGGGCGTGTTCGGCATCACCGCGGTGGTGTTCGTCGGGTTTGCGCTGACGCTCGCCGCGACCGAATTCCCGGCACCGGTGGGCACCCGCGACGACGACGGGTCGCTGTGGTGGTCGGCGCGCCGCCTGGTGCACAACCGGGAGGTGTTGCTGCTCACGGTGGCCGAGTTCATCCTGCTCCCGCTCGACGAGGCGTTCCTCGGGTTCGCCGTCGCCCGGGCGGTGGGCGACGGGTTCGGAGCGGCAGCGCAGGTGCTCGCAGGCGGGGTGGTGGTCGGCGGCATCTGCGGTTCGCTGGTGATCGCTCGTCGGGGCCTCGACCGGCGCCGGACCGCGGTGGCACTCGGCGTGATGAGCGGCGGTGCGTTCATGGCGGCGACGCCGATCGGAGTGGTCGGACAGACCGCGGCGATGGCGGCGCTCGGGTTCGGGACGGCGCTGGTGTGGGCGAAGGTGCACCATCGGATGCTGACGGTGGTCCCCGGTCGGTCGGCGACGGTGCCGACGGTGGTGTCGGTGTTGAGCACCCCGGCGCTCGTGTTCCCTGTGGTGATGGGGGTGGTCTCGGACCGGTGGTCGATCACCGCCGCATTGACGGCGACCGCGGCGCTGACGATCCCGTTGGCGTGGGCCGTGCTGCGCCTCGGTGGCGACCGCATCTGCGCCCGACGAACTCGACGAATGAGCTCCCGAGTGGAGCACGAGGCCCGGCGGACCGCCAGAGCGCCTCAGTACTCGAGTTGCCCGGCGAGGGATTCGACGGCGTCGATGAACTCGGTGACCATGTCCATCACGACCTGCCCGGCCGACTTCGGCTGGTTCATCGTGCCGACGATCTGGCCGACGAAGTAGTTCGCGAGCTTCTCGGCACCGGAGCCATGGGTGTACGCCGCACGATTGATCCGGGCCTGGGCCTCGTTCGTCAGGATCGGTTGCAACGGCATCCCGAGCGGGTCGGGCGTGTCGGGGCGGTCCCATTCCTCCGTCCACGCCGACTTCAACATGCGGGCGTGCTTTCCGGTCAGCGACCTCGACCGGATCGTGTCGGCGGATGTCGCGGCGAGGAACTTCTGCTTGACGACCGGATGCGTCTCCGCTTCGTCCGTGGTCAGCCACACCGATCCGCACCACACGCCCTGCGCGCCGAGTGCCATCGCTGCAGCCATCTGGCGCCCACGTCCGATACCGCCGGCGCCCAGCACCGGGATGTCGACGGCGTCGACGATCTCGGGGATCAGCACCATCGAGCCGATCTCGCCGGTGTGGCCACCGGCCTCCGAGCCCTGCGCGATGATCAGGTCGACGCCGGCGGCCTGATGGCGCTCCGCGTGAACGGGTCGTCCCGCGAGCGCTCCGATCAGACGGCCCTCCTCCTTGACCCGGTCGATGAGGAACTGCGGTGGCGGGCCGAGCGCGTTGGCGACGAAGGCCGTCTTGTGCGCCAGCGAGATCTCGAGCTGGGGCCCGGCAGCGGCGGCGCTGAACGGGGCGATGCCGCCGTGGCCGGCCGTCGAACGCCCCGACGAGCGCTCCTCGTCGGGCGGGAACTCGGGCACGTCGTAGCGACGCAGGATGTCGTCGACGAACTCGCGGTGCGTGTCGGGAATCAGCGCGCGGATGTCGTCGAGCGTGTAGCCGCCGCCCTCGTCGCCCGCGTACTTCGCGGGAACGATCAGGTCGACGCCGTAGGGCCGATCGCCGATCTCGTCCTCGATCCACTTCAGATCGATCTCCAGTTGCTCCGGCGAATGCGCGACCGCGCCGAGCACGCCGAGACCTCCGGCCTTCGACACGGCGGCCACGACGTCGCGGCAGTGGCTGAAGGCGAAGATCGGGAACTCGATTCCCAACATCTCGGTGGCAGCGGTCTTCATGGTCGTCTCCCTCGCTGTGGTCGGACCTCGTCATTGTGCCCGGTGGCCGCCCGGCGCCACGAAGCCGCGAACTGGCCTAGGCTTCCCGGGCCGGTATCCGCCGGTCCACAACAGAAATCAGGAAGTGATAACTCATGTCCGTGACCGACTCGACTCACACGTCCGAGCTCGCGGCAAGGGCCAAGGAGATCACCGAGCGCGAGCTGGTGACCTACTCCGAGCGAACCAAGGGATCCCAGAAGGCGACCGAGCGAGCCCGCAAGGTGCTGCCGGCCGGAGTCCCGTCGAGTTTCCAGGCGTACGACCCTCACCCGATCGTCGTCAAGCACGCCGCCGGATCGCACATGATCGACGTCGACGACAACGAGTACGTCGACTACGACATGGGCTTCGGTGCGCTGTTCGCCGGTCACATGCACCCGGCGGTCCGCCGGGCGGTCGAGGCCCAGTTCGACCACGGCACGCTGTACGTCACGCCGTGCGAGCTCGACGCCGAGGTCGGCCGAGCTGCTCGGCGAGCGCTACGGCTTGCCGATGTGGCGCCCGACGAACTCGGGCACCGAGGCCACGATGGACGCCATCCGGCTCGCCCGCGGTGTCACCAAGCGCGAGAAGCTCGTCAAGGTCGAGGGCGGCTACCACGGCCACCACGACGAGGTGATGATCTCCAACAAGCCGCCGCTCGACGCCGCTGGCCCGGCCGACGCGCCGTACTCGATCCCGCAGTCCGCCGGCATCACGCAGGGCACGATCGACGACGTCATCGTCATCCCGTTCAACGACGCCCGACGCGCTCGAGCGGGCGCTGCAGAGCCGCGAGGTCGCCTGCTTCATCGTCGAGCCGGTGATGCAGAACATCGGGATCTGTCTGCCCGAGCCGGGGTACCTCGAGGCGGTTCGTGAGATCTGCGACCGGTACGGCACGCTCCTGATCTTCGACGAGGTCAAGACCGGCATCACCGCCGGCTACGGCGGCGCCACGAAGCAAGCTCGGCGTCACCCCCGACCTCGTCACGCTCGCCAAGTCGATCGGCGGCGGCTTCCCCGTCGGCGCGTTCGGTGGCAAGGCCGAGTACATGGACCTGATCACGACGGGTGAGGTGCTGCATCTCGGCACCTACAACGGCAACCCGCTGGTGATGGCAGCCGCGAAGGCGACCCTCACCGAGGCGTGCACCCGCGAGACCATCGAGGCCGCGGTCGCCCGCAACGACCGCCTGGTCGCAGGCATGCCAGCAGATCATCGACGACACCGGCCTGCCGGCGCACACGGTCGAGTTCGGAGCGAAGGGATGCATCACGTGGTCGACGGATCCGGTGCGCAACTACCGCGACTACAAGGCCACCGACTTCGACCTCGCGTTCGCCCAGTGGATCCACGGCATCAACCGCGGGATCCTGCTGCCGCCGGGTCTCGACGAGCAGTGGCTGATCTCGGTGATGCACGACGAGGCCGACGCCATGCGCTACGCCGACGTGTTCGCCGAGTTCGTCGCCGAACTGATCGCCTGAGCGCGACGATCACGCCTGGGGTCAGACCCCAGGCGTGATCGTGGGGGAGACTGAGTGTCATGGCTCTGTTCTGCACCGACACGTTCGTCGACGAGTACGGCGACCGGATCGTCGAGATCGCGCCCGATCTCGACGTCGTCGCGCTCGACCGCGACGAGGAGGTCGCTGACGAGGACATCGCACGCATCACGATCGCGTTCTTCTCGAACGACGCATGGCCGGAACGAGCAGCACCGTTCTTCAAGGTGGCGCTCGACGCGCCGAACCTCCAGTGGTTGCACTCGATGTCGGCCGGCGTCGACAGCCCGGTGTTCGCGACGTTCCTCGATCGTGGCGCACGCCTGACCACGTCGTCGGGAGCGAGCGCGCCTCCGATCGCCGGCACGGTGATGCTGTACCTGCTGGCGCTCAGCCGGAACCTGCCCGGATGGCTCCGCGCCCAGGCCGCTCACGAGTGGCGCCCGCGCCGTTCCGCGATCTCGCGGGCCAACGCCTCGTCGTCGTCGGATACGGCCCGATCGGCCAGGAGGTCGTCCGGCTGGCGACGGCGTTCCGGATGGATCCCGTCGTCGTGCGGCGCTCGGCGCTCGGCGACGAGGCCTGCCCCGTGCGGCCGCTCGCCGAACTCGCCGACGCGGTGCGCGATGCCGATGCCGTCGTCGTGGCGCTGCCGCTCGCTCCCGAGACCCGGGGAATCTCGGTGCCGACGTCATCGCCGCGATGCCGTCGCACGCCGTGTTCGTCAACGTCGGACGCGGTGAACTGGTCGATCAGGCGGCGCTCACCGACGCGCTTGCGTCGGGGCGACTGTCCGGAGCCGGCCTCGACGTGTTCGACCCCGAACCGCTCCCGTCCGACGATGCGCTGTGGGACCTTCCCAACGTGATCATCAGTCCGCACACCTCCGGCTCGAGCGACGCCACGACGGCGCGCGTCGCCGAGATCTTCCTCGACAACCTCGGTCGGTTCGTCCGCGGCGAACCGATGCGCAACGAGGTGACCCGCTGACCCGTCGCCCGGTGTCGTCGCGACGAGTCAGGCGGCGACGGGCTCGGCGTGGGTGCGCAGTTTGGCGATCGCCCGCTCGACGCGTCGACGAACGGCCTGCGGGGTGACGCCCAGGTGTTCGGCGATCTCTGCGAACGTCGCCGGCTCGTGCCCGCGTAGGCCGAAGCGAGCAGCGACGGCGAACGCGCTGGTGTCGTCGAGATGTTCGAGCAGCGCATCGATCTGCTCGCGAGCGACGTTGCGCTCGGCTGCTTCGTCAGGGCCTTCGTCGTCGCTGGCCACCAGCGTGCCGAGGGTGTCGGGTCCATCGCCGATCGGGCGGTCCATCGACTCGAGTTGGCTGAGCATGTCGATCATCGCGAGGTCGTCGTCGAGGCGACCCCCGGTGGCCGTCGAGGTCGCCACCGCGTTGCGCAGCTCGCGGGTGCGATGTCCCGGGATGCGGATCGTGGTCGCGGATGCTTCGAGCCCGCGCTGGATGGATTGACGGATCCACCACGTCGCGTAGGTCGAGAACTTGTAGCCGCGCCGCCAGTCGTACTTCTCGACGGCCCGCTCGAGCCCGATCATGCCGTCCTGCACGATGTCGTCGCGGTCGAGGTGTGCCGGCACGTTGAACCGGTTGGCGATGCTCTGCACGAGACGGACGTTGGCCTCGATGAAGTGGTGACGTGCTCGCTCGCCCTCCTCCACGAGTTCGACATCGCCAGGCGACGTCGGTGCCGTCGGCGAGCCGCGTTCGAGCGGCGCGTCCCGCCTCGATCGCCTGGGCCAGCCATCGTTCGTCGGCGGCGGTGAGCAACGCCCGGTGGTCGTGGCGGATCCGTCTCGTCCGATGTCGTCGACCGGCGGGAACGGCGGGCTGTGCGGAACGGTCGGAGCGAGACATGAGCCGATCATAAAACACCCTTTGAAATAGGTCAATGCTGTGATGCAACTAGATCGAGATGTATCATCGGGTCGGTTGATCGGGGTCCAGCGATGTGCAACGGCACGAGGATGACGACGCTCCAGGCCCGGGAGAACAGCATCGGGCAACGTGTGTCTTTCGATACCTATGATGGAACAGTGACGTTGATCGAGCCGAAACGGGATCTGCCGTCGTGGACATTCTTGACCAACCACGCGCACGTCATGGTGGCATTGAGTCGCGATCCCGACCTGCGCCAGCGCGACCTCAGCTACGTGGTCGGGATCACGCCGGGTGCGGTGCAGCGAATCCTCGACGATCTCGAGCACGGCGGATACCTGCGGCGCGAGAAGGTCGGACGCCGCAACCACTACGAGATCATCGACCGCAGCCCGCTGCGTCACCCCCTCGAGGGCAAACACACGGTCGGCGAGCTGCTCGACATGCTCCACGACTGACCGGCCAACCCGTTTGCGTCGCGATTCGGATGAGGCGGTCCGTCCAAATCGCCACACAAACGTGGTTTTCGGAGCCGATGTCGGCAGTACCGTAGGCGACTCATGGACACGCGGCAGGGACACTTCGTGGGGGACCGCCTGATGGAAATCGTGATCGCACTCGCCGCCGTCGTGATCGTGCTGATGCTCGTCGGGTTCGTCCTGCTCGAGACGTCGGTGATCGTCGAGCCCGGAACCATCGCGCTCCTGCTCAAGCGGGGCAAGGCGACCGGACCGAGCACTCCCGCCGGGTCGCCACTTCATCCAACCGTGGCGCAAGGCCGTCGTCCAGATCTATCCCTCCCGCGAGCTGTCGCTGGTGGCGGGCGGCCGCGCGCTCGGCGATCCCCGCGTCGAGTACTTCGACGACCCCTTGCGGCTCTACCTCGGCGACAAGGCATTCGCCGAGATGAGCTACACGTTGCGTTGCCAGCTCGACATCGCCAAGCTCAAGGACGTCCACAACCAGTTCGGTCCCGAGGGCCTGTGGGCCAGCCCTGCGCGACGTGACGCGAGGCGCCATCCTCACCGAAGTCGGCGTGCGCAACCTGTCGGTCGACGACGTGTACGGCGAGGGTTTCACCCAACTCGAGCAGCGCCTCACCGCGGCACTCGAGACGGCACTCGGCGCCGCAGGATTCGAACTCAAGATGTTCACGCTCCGCGAGGTCGACCTCGGTGAGACCGGCGAGGTGATCCAGTCGATCGTGCGAGCCACGACCGAACTGGAGCGCGAGAACGCATTCGCCAAGGTGCGCAAGGCCCGCCTCGAGAACGACGCAGCGGTCAGCTCGCTGCTCGACGGGATCGACGGCGACGTCCTGCTGCGCTATCGCCAGATCGAGTCGTGGCGCGACATCCTGCATCGTTGGGACGGCGACCAACCGATTCCGTCGGCACTCACCGTTCCCCTCACCGCCGGGCCGATGCCGGCGGTGTCGTCGGACACGCACGTGATCGACGCCGAGGAGTCGGCGGATCTCGCGGCCGAACAGCAATGACGAGCTCGCCCTGGTCCAATGATCCGTCCGGGTCGAAACGCTCGGGCGGTTCGCGTTCGCAACCGGGCAGGCTGATCGAGATCGTGACGGTGGTGCTGCTCGCAGTCGCGACCGTCGGCTCGGCATGGTCGGCCTACCAGGTGTCGAAGTGGAACGGTGTCGAGACCGACGAGGCACGCGCCGTCCGCGGTGTTGCGCATCGAATCGTCACGCGAGTTCGGGCTCGCCACGCAGAAGGCCGCCTACGATGCGGCCACCGTCGCGCAGTACGCCACCGCGGTCGCCGGCGAGAACCAGGCCCTGCAGGACTTCCTGCGCGCGACGCTGGTCCGGCCCGGCTTCGTCGCGATGTTCGAGAGCTGGGAGGCGCAGATCGCCGCCGGGCAGACGCCGACCAATCTGCTCGCCGACGAGGACTATCTCAGCGAACTGTTCGCTGCGTCCGACGCCTTGGACGCCGAGGCGGGCGTGGCGACCGTGCGTGCCGAGGAGGCCGGCGCAAACGGCGACGACTACATCCGGCTCACCTTGTTCTTCGCGAGCGCGCTCTTCTTCGCGGGCATCACCGCGTCGTTCAGCAACCGATTCAGCAAGATCGTGCTGCTGCTCGGATCAGCCGCGATCCTCGCCGCAGCCGGCGTCCTGCTCGCCGGTTACCCCGTCGCCTGACGCGCTCGTCATCCCGAAAAATGCGCACGAGGCGGTCACCGGCGGTCCGATTCGCGCACATTTCGGAGGATGCGGGCGAGATGGGGACTTTGGGCGGTCGTCAGCCGTTCGTGCGGGCGCAAGGATGGTGGACATGAGCATCACGGCCACCGACGATCGACCCACACACGACTCGGAGGCGGCCGAAGGGGATTCGATTTCCACCGCCTCGGCGTGCATCGACGGCAACGAGGCGGCCGCCAAGGTCGCCTATGCGCTGTCGGAGGTGGTGGCGATCTATCCGATCACGCCGGCCTCGACGATGGGTGAGTTGGCCGACGCGTGGTCGGCAGCAGGCGAGACGAACCTGTGGGGCGCGGTGCCCGAGGTGGTCGAGCTGCAGTCCGAGGCCGGAGCGGCCGGCACGCTGCACGGCGCGTTGCAGACGGGTGCCCTGGGTACGACGTTCACCGCTTCGCAGGGTCTGCTGCTGATGCTGCCGAACATGTACAAGATCGCCGGCGAGCTCACGCCTGCGGTGATCCACGTCGCCGCCCGTGCGATCGCCACGCACGCGCTGTCGATCTTCGGCGACCACAGCGACGTGATGGCCGCCCGGTCGACCGGCTTCGCCATGCTGTGCGCCAGTTCGGTGCAGGAGGCCCATGACTTCGCCGCCGTGTCGCACGCCGCCACGCTGCGGGCTCGGGTCCCGTTCCTGCACTTCTTCGACGGGTTCCGCACCTCGCACGAGATCAACCGCATCGACCTGCTCGGCGACGACGATCTCCGGTCGCTGATCGTCCGACGACGACATCGCTGCACACAAACTCCGTCGGCTGCGGCCGACCGCGCCGGTGGTGCGTGGCACGGCCCAGAACCCGGACGTGTTCTTCCAGGCGCGCGAGGCTGCGAACGGCTTCCACGACGCCGTGCCGGGCATCGTGACCGAGGTGTTCGCCGAACTCGAGGCTCGGACCGGTCGTCGCTACGGGCTCGTCGACTACGAGGGAGCGCCTGACGCAGAACGGGTGATCGTGATGATGGGGTCGGGATCCGGCGCCGTCGGCGAGACCGTCGCCCAGCTGGTCGCGGGCGGCTCGAAGGTCGGGCTGGCCACGATCCGCCTGTTCCGGCCGTTCCCGGTCGACGCCCTGCTCGACGCGCTGCCGGACTCGGTCCGCTCGATCGCCGTGCTCGACCGGTGCAAGGAACCAGGCTCGGCCGGTGAGCCGCTCTTCCAGGATGTGGTCACGGTCGTCGCCGAGTCCGAGCGACAGGGCCTGCGCATCATCGGCGGCCGCTACGGACTCGGTTCGAAGGAGTTCACGCCGGCGATGGCCAAGGCGGTGTTCGACGAGCTGACGTCGCCGACACCGAAGCGACGGTTCACCGTCGGCATCGTCGACGACGTCACCGGGCTCAGCCTCGACGTCGACGATTCGTTCCTCGTCGATCAGTCGGGTCGGTCGGCGGTGTTCTACGCGCTCGGCAGCGACGGCACGGTCGGCGCCAACAAGGCATCGGTGAAGATCATCGGTCACGAGCCGGGCCTCCACGCCCAGGGCTACTTCGTCTACGACTCGAAGAAGTCCGGCTCGATGACGGTGTCGCACCTGCGTTTCGGGTCCGAGCCGATCCGCTCGACGTACCTCGTGCAGGAGGCCGACCTCGTGGCCTGCCACCAGTTCGGGTTGCTCGACCGCTTCGACGTGCTCAGCGATGTCCGTCACGGGGGCACGTTCCTGCTGAACGCGCCGTACCCGGCCGACGAACTGTGGGAGCACCTGCCGACGGCGATCCGGCGACGCATCCAGGAACGAGCCCTGCGGGTGTTCACGATCGATGCCACCCGAATCGCCCGCGAGCTGAAGATGCCCGGCCGGATCAACACGATCATGCAGCCGTGCTTCTTCGCGCTGACCGACGTGATGGATCTCGACCGTGCGGTCGGCGCCATCAAGACGTCGATCGGCGCGGCATACGGCCGGCGAGGCCGATCGATCGTCGAACGCAACGAAGCGGCCGTCGACCGGGCGCTCGCGGAGCTGTCCGAGCTCACGGTGCCCTCGACCATGTCGTCGAGCAACGAACTCGACGAGGCACTCGACATTCTCGCGTCGGCCAGCGACAACGCCGAGACCGCATTCATCGACCGCGTGACCATGACGATGATCGCCAACAAGGGCGACCTGCTCCCGGTGTCGGCGATGCCGATCGACGGCACGTACCCCACCGGGACGACGAAGTACGAGAAGCGCAAGTTGGCGAA
Organism: Ilumatobacteraceae bacterium; assembly: GCA_963746285.1. Lineage (GTDB taxonomy): Bacteria > Actinomycetota > Acidimicrobiia > Acidimicrobiales > Ilumatobacteraceae > Sva-07. Next base: position 80,258 of record CAVVAO010000029.1, read on the forward strand.
CGAGATCCCGGTCTGGGAGCCCGAGCTCTGCATCGACTGCGGGAAGTGCGCCGTCGTGTGCCCGCACGCGACCATCCGGATGAAGGCCTACGAGCCGGCCGCGCTCGGTGGCGCACCCGACGGGTTCCTCACCAAGAACTTCCGGTCGCGCGAACTCGACGGCCACCAGCTCACGATCCAGGTGGCGCCCGACGACTGCACGGGGTGCGGCATCTGCGTCGACGTGTGTCCGGCCAAGGACAAGACCCAGGTGAAGCGCAAGGCGATCAACATGCGCCCGGCGGCCGAGCATCGGGTGGTCGAGCGCGAACGGTGGGATTTCTTCGAGTCGATCCCCGAACTCGACCGAGCGTCGATCACCCACGACTCGGTGAAGAACTCACAGCTGCTGCAGCCGCTGTTCGAGTTCTCCGGTGCCTGCTCGGGATGCGGCGAGACGCCGTACCTGAAGCTGCTCACCCAGCTGTTCGGCGATCGCCTCGTCGTGGCCAATGCCACCGGGTGCTCGTCGATCTACGGCGGCAACCTGCCGACCACTCCATGGTCGAAGGACGCCAACGGGCTCGGCCCGGCCTGGTCGAACTCGCTGTTCGAGGACAACGCCGAGTTCGGCTACGGCATGCGCCTCGGCATCGAACATCACCAACGCGAAGCACGCCGCCTCGTCGAGGAACTCGCCGACGACGTCGGCGTCGACCTGGCGAATGCGCTGCTCGCCGACCCGACACCGACCGAGACCGGCGTGGTCGAACAGCGCACGCGCGTGGCGGTGCTGCGCGAGCGCTTGGGCGACCTCGTCTCGTCGAGCGATCCGGTGGTCGCCGACCGTGCCCGACGCCTTTCGGTGATCGCCGACGAGTTGGTCCGCACCAGTACGTGGATCGTCGGCGGCGACGGGTGGGCCTACGACATCGGCTTCGGTGGCGTCGACCACGTACTCGGCTCCGGCCGCAACGTCAACCTGCTGGTGCTCGACACCGAGGTGTACTCCAACACCGGCGGCCAGGCGTCGAAGGCGACACCGCTCGGCGCCGTGGCCAAGTTCGCGATGGGTGGCAAGCCCACGGGCAAGAAGGACCTCGGTGCGATCGCCCGCCGATACGGCAACGTGTACGTGGCGCAGATCGCCATCGGCGGCAGCGACATCCAGACGGTCAAGGCGCTCGCCGAGGCGGACGCGTGGGACGGACCGTCGTTGATCATCGCCTACTCGACGTGCATCGCCCACGGCATCGACATGGAGACGTCGATGTCACATCAGAAGGACGCCGTGAAGTCCGGCTACTGGCCGCTGTACCGCTACAAGCCGACCACTGACGAACACGAGCACCCGTTCCAGCTCGACTCCGCCGCTCCCAGCATCCCGTTGAAGGACTTCGCGTTGAAGGAGGCCAGGTTCTCGATGCTGACCCGGTCGGACCCGCGACGTTCGGCGGAACTGCTCGACCTCGCTCAGCAGGACATCGACGAGCGGTGGCACTACTACGAGCAGTTGGCCGGGGTCGAACGGGCGCTGCACCACCCTCATGTTCCCGATGTCGACGCAGATGCACTCGACGACGAGCCGCGACCGACGAGTCGACCGATGGAGGATCCGACGATGCCTGACCTGCACACCACCTATCTCGGTCTGACGCTGCGCTCACCGATCGTCGCCTCCGCCGGGCCGTTCACGGGCCAGCTCGACCGGCTCGTCGAACTCGAACTCGCCGGCGCGGGCGCGGTCGTGCTCCCGTCGATCTTCGAAGAGCAGATCGAACACGAGACCACCGAGATCGATCGGCTCTACACGGTCCACGGCGAGAGCTTCCACGAGGCGACCTCGTTCTTCCCCGAGATCGACGACTACGGCTCGGCGATCGACTCGTACCTCGAGCTGATCGAGAACGCGAAGGTGGCTGTCGACATCCCGGTGATCGCCAGTTTGAACGGCGCCAACATCGGCGGCTGGGTGAAGTACGCCCGTCTGCTCGAAGGGGCCGGTGCGGACGCGCTGGAGCTGAACCTCTACACCGTTGCCGCCGATCCCCACATCTCCGGTGCGGCGCTCGAGGCCGAGCATCTCGAACTGGTGGCGCTCGTCGCCGAGGAGGTCGGCGTGCCGATCGCCGTGAAGATCTCCCCGTACTACTCATCGGTGTCGTCGTTCGTCGTCGAGCTGCAGCACTCCGGCGCGTCCGGCGTCGTGATGTTCAACCGGTTCTACTCGCCCGATCTCGACCTGGAGACGCTGGAGGTGGCGCCGCGGATCGCTCTGAGCACACCCGAGGAACTCCGGTTGCCGCTGCGGTGGATCGGGATCCTGCGCGAGCACCTCACGATGTCGATCGCCGGCTCGACCGGCGTGCACTCGGGTTTCGACGCCGCGAAGTTGATCCTCGCCGGCGCCGACGTGGCGATGACGACCTCATCGCTGCTCCACCACGGGCCGTCGCACCTCGCGACGATCGAGGCGCAGCTCCGCGACTGGATGGTCGAACACGACTACGAGTCGGTCGCGCAGATGCGTGGCGCGGTGGCCAGCCATGCCGCCAGCGATCCGGCCGCCTACGAACGGGCGAACTACATCGGCAACATCGCCACCTACACCAGCCGGTTCATCGGCACGGGTGACGTCCCCCTCGCCCGCCCCCGCTCCGAGTAGCCGTTTGCGTTGCACATCGGGTGGAGCGGGTCGCTGGAAGTGCAACGCAAACGTAGGGGTGGTGGGGACTAGCAGACGGCGCGGACGTAGGGGTAGGGGTTGACGGCGCGGCCGCCGCCGGGGTGAACCTCGAAGTGGAGGTGGTTCGCCGTGGTGTTGCCGGTGGCGCCGACGTAGCCGATCACCTCGCCCTGCGACACGCTGCGGCTGGAGCCCTCCCACGCGCTCAGGTGCGCATAGAAGTAGCGAGTGCCGCTGTTGCCGTTGAGCCACACCGAGTTCCCACCGAGCCGGGTGGTCTTGAACTGGACCGAACCGGACTCGACCGCGACCAGCGGGGTGCCACCCGGGGACATCATGTCGACGCCCTCGTGGCTCCGCCCGCCCGAGCGGGCTGCACCCCACGTGTCGCCGAACGCACGCGGTCCGGCAACCGGGCACACGATGCCGCTGCCGGCGTTCGATGGCGGGGGACTGGCGGGAACGGGCGCGGGGGCAGGCGCGGCTGCTGGCGGCGGCGCGGCGCCCTGTGCCCCGCCGGACGAGCCGGACGAGCCGGACGAACCGGACGATGGTGCCACGGCTGCGGCTGCCCCGTTCGACGCCGCCGCGGTGTTGGAGGCGGCCAGTTGGCGATCGGCTGCAGCCTGCTGGGCAAGTTCGGCCTGTCGCTGGCGCTCGAGTTCGCGCTGCACGGCGACGTCGGACAATCGTTGCCGCTCGATCTCGGCGAGCTTCACCACCTCGGCTTCGGCGGCGGCCTTGAGGTCCTCGAACTGCTCTCGGGCCTGTGTCGTTGCCTCGCGTTGACGCTCGAGGTCGGCGCGCTGCGCGTTGACGTCCTTCATCACGGCGTCGAAGTCGTCGAGTTCGACCGATGCGGCCCCTCGAGCCACCGAGGCCTGCTTGTCGGCCGTGATCCCGGCGTTCGCCTCGTCGAGGTCGATCAGCAGCGGAATCGACGTCCCGGAGTTCACGAAGCTGCGTTGAGCGTCCTGCTGCAGGCTCGATCGCATCGAGTTGGCCTCGGCCTCGACGGCTGCCAGCTCCTTCTCGGCGGCGACGATGTCCACTTCCAGCGTGTCCAGACGCGACTCGGCGTCGAACATCGCCTGTGCCGCAGCGTTGGCCCGATCGCGGGCTGCCTGGATCTCCTGGGCAGCTCGCACCGCCGCCGGATCCTGCGCGTTCGCCACGGTGAGCGGCAGGGCGCTGGCGCCGACAGCGACGGCGAGCACGACGGCGACGGACGCGACGGTGCGTCGAGCACCGTTCGCCGCCAACCAGGTCATCCTCGACATGGCCGTCGAGCCTAACCCTACATGACGGTTTCGTGACGATCGGGTGCCGTTCGGGCGTTCGCAGCGAGCGCCGAACCGTCGTTCAGCGAGCGACGTCCTCGGCGTACGGGAACCACCGCAATGTCTCGAAGTCGGCGTTCGTCTGCGGCGAGGTCGCGGTCGGCGCATGGTGACCCCCCGCAGCATGGAAGAGGTCGTGCGCCGCTGCGAGGTGGCGGGCGAGGTCGACGGGCTCGGTACGGCGTCGATTCTCGAACTGCATGCTGGCGCCTGCGTAGGAGATCTCGTCGAGGCTCATCGCGGGCCCCCGCGTGGCCCGTCGGTGATGCCACAGGCCGCTGTCTGGCTCGAAGTCGTACTCGTCGAGCAGACGCGCCCCGTGCGACGCGATCATGGTGACGGCATCGACGATGTAGTCGAACGTGGCGTCGTCGATGAAGTAGTTGAAGTTCACCCGCACCCAGCCGGGCTTGATGCCCTCGCACCCGCGGTTGATCTCGCGCTGGAATTCGTGCGAGCGCTCGAGGTCGATGCCGAGCAGGCGGTGCCCGTAGGGACCGGCACACGAACAGCCGCCGCGTGACTGGATACCGAACACGTCGTTGAGGAGCGCGACGACGTAGTTGTGGTGCAAGAAGCGGTCGTCGTGGCGGATCACGAACGACACGATCGACAGGCGGTCGGCCTCGTGGCTGCCGAGGACGTTGATGTTCGGGTGTTGCTCCCACCGGGCGATCGCCCGGCGGACGAAGTCGGACTCCTTCGCCTCGATGACGTCCGCCCCCACGGCCTCCTTGAGTTGGAACACGAGTCCCGCCCTGATCGACTCGACGATCGCCGGAGTCCCCGCCTCCTCGCGATGCTCGATCTCGGGGTGGTAGTCGTGTTCGGCGGTGCTGACGTAGCGGACCGTGCCGCCACCCGGCACGTCGGGCACCCGATTGGTGAACAGCTCACGCCGAGCGACCAGCACCCCCGGGGTACCCGGCCCACCGATCAGCTTGTGCGGGGAGATGAACACCGCGTCCTTGTACGCGAGGTTGCCGCCCGCGCTGGAACCCATCTCGATCGCGACGTACGGAGCCGCGGCCGCATAGTCCCACAGCGACAATGCTCCGTGCCGGTGCAGCAGGGTCGACACGGCGACGGTGTCGGTGATGATCCCGGTGACGTTCGACGCGGCGGAGAACGAACCGATCAGCGTCGCGCGATCGGCGTGGCGGATGAGTTCGCGCTCGAGATGCTCGAGGCTCACGTGACCGTCGGCGTCCTCGTCGATGATCACCACGTCCGCGATCGACTCCCGCCAGGGAAGCTCGTTGGAATGGTGTTCGTACGGACCGATGAACACGACGGGGCGTTCGTGGGCGGGGATTGCGTCGCTCAGGTGGTAGCGGTCTTCGAGCGCGGACGGGATCTTGAGGCCGAGCACACCGAGCAACTTGGCAACGGCGTGGGTGGCACCGCTTCCACAGAAAACCACGGCGTGTTCGTCGTGGGTGGCACCGACGCAGCGGCCGATGATGCGGCGAGCCTCCTCGCGGAGCCGAGTGGTCTGCAGTCCGGTGCCGGACGACTCGGTGTGCGTGTTCGCGTAGAGCGGCAGCACGACGGCGCGGATGTAGTCCTCGATGAAGCTGAGCGATCGCCCCGAGGCCGTGTAGTCCGCGTAGATGATCGGTCGAGGGCCGTACGGGCCGTCGATCACGTCGTCGCCCCCGATGACCGACGCGTGGACGTACTCGATCAGGTCGCCTGGATCGGTGGAGTCCACTCCATCAGTGAATCAGCAGTGCGCCGGCGATCGGGCACCGTGGCCCGGCTCGCGACCCTGCGTTCATTTACGCTGCACCCGAGATGGATCAGCCGAGAGTCGACACCACCGCCGGCCCCGGGCTGTCTGCCGCCGAGGTTGCAGATCGCGTCGCGGCGGGCCAGGTCAACATCACCCCCGAGCCTCCGGGGCGATCCTTCGGCCAGATCGTGGCGGCCAACGTGTTCACCGTTGTCAACGCGATCATGCTCACGCTGTTCGTACTGGTGCTGGTGTCGGGCAACCCTCGAGATGCGCTGTTCGTCGGCGTGGTGGTGTCGAACTCGGTCATCGGCGTGGTCCAGGAGGTGCGAGCGCGTCGTGAACTGAAGCGACTCGAGGTGGTCACCGAACCGCGAGTCGTCGTGATCCGCGACGGCGTCGGTGTCGAGATCATGTCCGACGAGGTCGTGCTCGACGACCTGATCGAGCTCCGTCTCGGTGGACAGGTCGCCGTCGACGGCGTGGTGCTCGAGTCCACCGGGCTCCGCCTGGACGAGTCGATGCTGACCGGCGAGTCGTTGCCCGTGCCGAAGGAGGCTGGTGACGACGTGCTCTCCGGCAGTTTCGTCGCGGCGGGCAACGGCCGCATCCGGGCCACGGCGGTCGGTGCCGAGAGCTATGCGAGCGTGCTGGCGACGGAAGCCAAACAGTTCGAGATGGCGCAGTCTGCGTTGCGGCGTGGCATCGACACGATCTTGCGCTGGCTCACCGTGATCATCCCGGTCGCCTCGATCTTCCTGTTCGTCAACCTGCTCGACACCGAGGATCAGTGGCAGGACGCGCTGCTCGGCACCGTTGCTGCGGCGGTCGCCATGGTGCCCGACGGGCTCGTGCTGCTCACCAGCTTGTCGTTCATGGCGGGCATCGTCGCTCTCGCGCGCCGCAACGCGCTCGGCCAAGCAACTCTCGACGGTCGAAGTACTCGCTCGCGTCGACGTGCTGTGCCTCGACAAGACCGGCACGATCACCACCGGCGACATCACCTTCGCCGCGATCCACCCGGCACAGGGGCGCAGCGACGACGAGGTCCGAGACGGGCTCGTGGCGCTCGCCTCTTCCGATCGTGACCCGAACGCATCGATGGCGGCGATCGCCGCGGGCGTCGGCACGGACACGACCTGGACGATCGATCGGGTCGAGCCCTTCGACAGCGAACGCAAGTGGTCGGCGGCATCGTTCGTCGATCGCGGCTGGTTCTACCTCGGCGCTCCCGACTTCGTACTCGCACCCGACGACCCCTTGCGTGAGTTGGTCGAGCGGTTGAGCGCAGGCGGCAAACGCCTCCTGGCCGTGGCGACCGCGCCCGACGGACCGGACGGCGACCACCTCCCCGCACGCACGCAAGCGCTCGCCGTCGTCGAGCTCGAGGACGAGATCCGACCCGACGCCGCCGAGATCCTCGCTTACTTCGCCGAGCAGGACGTGACGCTCAAGGTGATCTCTGGCGACAACCAGGACACGGTGGCGGCCATCGCCGACCGCGCCGGCCTTGCCGTCGTTGGCGCACCCGTCGACGCCCGTGACCTGCCGAGCGATCTCGACGACCTCGCCTCCGCCATGGAGGCTGGGACCGTCTTCGGGCGGGTGAAGCCGCAGCAGAAGCAGGCCATGGTGCGGGCGCTGCAGGCACGTGGTCACGTCGTGGCGATGACCGGCGACGGCGTGAACGACGTGTTGGCGCTGAAGGACGCCGACCTCGGGATCTCGATGGGTTCCGGTAGCGAGGCGACCAAGGCGGTCGCCGATCTGGTGCTCACCGACAACGCGTTCTCGAGCCTGCCGACGGTGGTCGACGAGGGCCGCAAGGTGATCAACAACATCGAGCGGGTGTCCAACCTGTTCGTGACCAAGGCGGCCTATGCCGTCCTGCTCACGTTCGTGATCGGCTTGCTGAACAGTCCATTCCCGTTCCTGCCGCGCCAGCTGACGCTGATCGGAACCTTCAGCATCGGTGTTCCCGGGTTCTTCCTGGCCCTGGCACCGGAGGTCGACCTGATCCGGCCGGGTTTCCTGCGCCGGGTGCTGTGGTTCTCGATCCCGGCCGGAGTGATTGCCGGCAGTGCCACGCTCGCTGCGTACGAGGCGGCACTCCACGTCGCCGACCTCGATCTCGAAGAGGCTCGCACGCTCGCCACGGTCACGTTGCTGTCGATCGGTCTCGTCGTGCTGGCCGTGGCGAGCCGGCCGCTGCGGCCCTGGAAGATCGGTCTCGTCGTCGCGATGGGGTTGGGCTACGTCGTCACCTTCCTCGTGCCGTTCCTGCGCGACTACTTCAAACTCGAGGTGTTCTGGGACCCGGCCTGGCTCTACTCGGCGGCCGCGGTCGCGGTTGCCGGCCTGCTGATCGTCGCACTCCCGCTGGTCATCCCGACGAGAGCCCAGCGATGAGCCAACCGCCCGAATAGCGGCTTTTCGCTCATCGGGGGAGGTCGTCAGTAGCTGCCTTCGGCGTGGCGGTCGATGCTGAGGAGCTGGATGAGGTCCTCGTGGAGTTCCATCCAGATGTCGTGGAACGACCCGCACATCACGCCGGTGAACATCTTGGTCTCGCCGTTGACGGCGCGTGCCGCCGCGCCCGTGAGCCGATGACGGTACGCAGCGAAGCGGGGCACGACGGTGGCGAAGCCGTCGAGCACCGGTGCGCACGCCGCGTTGAGCCGGTCGAGTTCCGCCAACCGTTCGGCGTCGTAGGCCTCGTCGGTGTGGTCGTTCGGCTCGCCGCGCCGTGTCTGCCAGGCCGTGCACAGCTCCTTCAGCTGCGTGTTCAGTTCGAGGAACGGCTCGTAGTGGGCGCGTAGCCCGGTGCCGTGCTCGGCCGCGGCGTCGACGATCTCGGTGGCGTGGCGCTCCTTGCCCTCGGGGGTGAGTTGCCACAGGTCACGCGCCTCGAAGTACTTCGTGTGGCCGCTCTCGGCGAGTTCGCTCAGGATCGACGCGGTGCGCTCGGCATCGACCGTCGACAGCTCGGCCACGGTTGCCGCGTTGCTGAATCCCTTGATCCGCAAGGCATGGAGTACGAGGAAGCGCGCCTCGTCGTCGTCGATCTGCGTCGAGGTCGCCGCGACCGCGGGACCTTCGGGCGCTCGCGGCGCAGCGTGGTCGTGCGCGACGTCGGAGGTCAGCCGTTCGATCTCGGCGTCGGGGATCCGGCCGGCGTCGAGCAACGCCTGGGCAACGGCGAGGCGGGCGATCGGCACTCGATACGGAGAACAGCTGACGTAGTCGACGCCGGCGTCCACCAGGAACCGTGCGGACGCGGGATCGCCGGCCTGCTCGCCGCAGATGCCGATCTTGATCTCCGGCTTGACCGCGCGGGCTTCCGTGCAGGTCATCTGGATCAGTCGGCCCACGCCCTCGCGGTCGAGTTGTTCGAACGGGTTGAAGGGGAGCACTCCTGCCGCGAGATACGCCGGCAGCAGCCGGACCTCGACGTCGTCGCGGCTGAACGCGAACGTCAGCTGCGTGAGGTCGTTGGTGCCGAACGAGAAGAAGTCGGCATGGGCGCTGAGCTCGGCGGCCACCAGCGCGGCCCGTGGTGTCTCGACCATCGCGCCGATGCTGACGGCGTCGAAGTCGGCGACGCCCGCGTCGTCGAGTGCCTCCACGACCCAACCGCGCGCCATGGCGAGCTCGTCGGCTCCCATCACCAGCGGGATCATGATCTCGACCTTGGGGTCGCGTCCGGCTGCCAACGGCCTCGCCGACCGCGCGGGCGAGCGCCCGGACCTGCATCTGATAGACGCCGGGCTTGACCACTCCGAGGCGGACACCGCGGGTGCCGATCATCGGGTTGGCTTCGCGCAGGCGCCGCACGGCGACGAGTTCGGCGCTCGACTCGTCGTCGAGGGTGCCGGTCGCCTCGGCGACCACGAGGCGTTCGTAGTCGGGGAGGAACTCGTGGAGTGGCGGATCGAGGAGCCGGACGGTCACCGGCAGGCCGTCCATGGCGTCGATGATCGACGCGAAGTCGGTCTGTTGGACCACGTCGAGTTCGTGCAGGATCTCGCGTTCGTGGGTCGGGTCGTCGCTGAGGATCAATCGGCGGACCAGTCGGAGCCGATGCTCGGCCAGGAACATGTGCTCGGTTCGGCACAGCCCGATGCCGTCGGCGCCGAGGTGACGCGCATGCGCAGCGTCCTCGGCGGTGTCCGCGTTGGCGCGAACCCCGACCCGTCCCGCCCGGATCAGGTCGGCCCAATGCAGGAGCGTCTCGAGTTCCGGCGGCGCCGAACGCGTCGAGGCGACGACCGCACCCTCGATCACGTTGCCGGTGCGTCCGTCGATCGAGATCTCGGTGCCCTCGGCGTGGAAGGTGTCGCCGATGCGGATGCCACCCTCGACCACCAGTACGTCCCCGGCGCCGACCACCGCGGGAATGCCCCAGCCGCGAGCGACGACGGCGGCGTGGCTCGCCAATCCGCCACGGGCGGTGAGGATGCCGCGAGCGGACTGCATCCCGAGCACGTCGTCGGGAGTCGTCTCGGTGCGCACGAGGATGACGTCGAGCCCGCGATCGGCCGCGTCGACGGCTGCCTCGGCGCTCGTGACGATCCGCCCGGACGCCGCGCCCGGTGATGCTGGGAGACCGGTCGTCAGGATGGTGTGGTCGCCGTCCGGGTCGAAGCGGGCGTGCATGAATGCCGACAGTTCGGCCGCCGGAATCCGCAAGATCGCGTCGGCGACGGTCGTGGTGGTGAACGGATCACAGGCCTCGGTCACGGCCGCCACGATCAACTCGCTCAGGCCGTCGGGCGCGGTCGTGTCCCCGGATGAGTGCATCGTCGACTGGTTCGTCACGGTTCCCCCTTCTTCACGAGCGACGCTAATCGGACGATCGATCATCGGAGGAGGCCGAGGCGTCGGTGCTCGGGATGCCGCCGATGTCCGAGATGAGCGCGAGCACTCGCTGCTCGATGGCGTCTCGCTCGTCGTCGGCGACCTCGAGGACGCCGCAGAGGTGCTCGGCGAACAGCGCCCACCCCAACCCGAGCGTCGTCGCGACGATGACCGCTTCGTCGAGTTCGGCGTCGGTTGCATCAGGACGACGTGTCGCGAGCGCTGCTCGCCAGGAGGGCAGGATCGGGTGGCTCGGGTAGGGGTCGCCCGTCACGTCGAGCATCGTCCGAGCGAGTGCTCTCGCCACCTCGCCACCGCGGCGGAAGGCGAGATCGGCCGGTGGGAAGCCGTCGTCGTCGAGCTCGGCGGCGGCCCGATCGACGAGGTGGCCGAACGCCGCCGAGATCAGGGCGTCCTTGCTGCCGAAGTACGTGTGGACGAGTCCGTGGTTGACGCCGGCGCGCTGTGCGATGTCGCGCACCGACATCGTCACGCCTCGTTCGAGGATCAGTTGTCCGGTCGCGTCGACCAGCGCGTCCATCACGGCATCGCGGCCTACGGGCTTGTCGACCGCGTCAGTCATCGGCGCTGGGAGCGGTGTCGCCCTCACCGGTTGAGCAGGACCGGGATGTTGCGTGGTCCGCGCACCTGCCCGTTGGCCCACGTGGTCGGCTTGCTCGTGTCGAGCGTGTAGTTCGGGAACGCCCGGAGCCATTCCTGGAACGCCACGGTGCATTCGAGCCGTGCGAGGTTCGAACCGACGCATCGGTGGATGCCGAGTCCGAACGCAACGTGGCGGTTGTTGAGCCGATCCATGTCGAACACGTCCGGGTTCTCGAACGCCGCGGGATCGTGGTTCGCCGCCGGGAACGTGAGCAGCATCTGGTCGCCGGGATGCACCGGGCAGCCGGCGATCTCGGTCTCGCCGATCACCTTGCGGGCCATCGTCACCGGCGCGTAGTAGCGCAGGACTTCCTCGGTGGCGGTGTTCCAGAGCAGGTCGTCGTTGTCGACGGCGACGAGGCGCTCGACCTGGTCGGGATGCTGGGCGAAGTGCCACAGCCCCGATCCGATCGCACTCCACGTGGTGTCGATGCCGGCGACGATGAGCAGCCGGATGTAGCCGAGCTTGAGGTCCCAGTCGACCGGCTCGACCCTCGATCTCGGCGTTGGCGATGTAGGTGAGCATGTCGTCCTGGGGCTGTTCGAGGCGCTCGCGCAACATCGCGTCGATGTAGCCGGTCATCTCGGTCATCACCTGGACCCGGACGGTGTTGTCGCGCGGTGCCAACTGGAAGTTGCGGTAGATCCAGTCGCGGAACAGGTCGGCGTCCTCCTCGGGCAAACCGGTGAGCCTGCAGATGCCGTGCACCGGGATGTGCTGGGCGAACTGGGCTGCGGCATCGGCGGTGTCGAGGCCGTCCAGGTCGGCGATCAGCTCTCGGCAGTACGACCGCAAGGTCCGATTCGAGCGGAGCGACGTTCTTCGGGCTGAACGCGGGCAGCAGCAGGCGTCGGTGACCGTGGTGGTCGGGTGGGTCGGAGGTGATCGGCGGCGCCGGTGATCGCGGCGCGTCCGGTCGGCTGACGTTGACCCAGATCGAGGAGAAGTGTTCGGTGTCGTTCGCGACGGCGGCGACGGCTTCCATCGTGACCGGCATGAACGCGCGCCCGTAGCGTTCGGTGGTCGCGACGGGGCACTGTTCGCGCACCGAGTTCCAGATGTCGATCGCGTTCTCGCCCCACTGGTCGTCGAGCCAGTCCCAGTCGGTCAACCAGTTCTCGACTGGTGGCATCTCCACATGGTCGGCCCCGTACGCCATCGACTTCCCCCTCGTTCGTCTGAGGAAGGAACCTAGTCGTCCGACTGAGCCTGGACAAGGTTGGACGAGGGCGCTTCGAGCGCGACGACGGCGGTGCCGGTCACGACGTGTTCGCCGTCTCGCGGTCGAGCCACACCTCGCAGGTGGCGCGTCGTTCACCGTCGACGTCGGCCACCGCGGTGACCCGTCCGCGGGCGGTGACGCTGTCACCGTCGAGCACGGGGCGTCCGAACGACACGGTCAGCCGTCGGACGCACGACGGGCCCGCCCAGGCGAGCAGCATGTTGACGATGTAGCCGAGGTTCAGCGGACCCTGGTTGATGACGCGCCCGGCCAGGCCGAGCGCGGCGTTGGCGTCGCGGTCCCAGTGCACCGGGTACGGGTCGCGCAGGATCGCCGCCATCGTGCGCATCCGTGCCGGATCGACGCGACGCCATGGTCCAGGGCGGGATCTCGTCGCCCACGTCGCACCGGCGGTCGGCTCGCTCATCGCCGCAGCACCCAACGGTTCGTGATCCGGGCGGCCATCCGGTCGGCCTCGTCGAACAGCGTGATCTCGAAGGCCATCCGGTCGACCGTTCGCCCGGCGTCGTCGGTGACCGCTCGACGCTCACGATGCCGCCCTCCATCCGGTACTCGACGTCCTCGTGCAGCGGGCCCGACGTACTCCCAGTCGTAGCCCTCGAGGCCGACCGAACCGGGCCCGGACACGCCACCCAAGCTCGAACAGCTCGGTGATCGAGGTGCCGACACCGAGGATCGGCACGTGGAACAACACGATCGGATGGACGAGGCCGTCGGGCAGCGGGTCGCGACCGGTGCAGTCGGTGAGCAGCCAGTTCTCCCAGTGCTCGATCCGGTAGCGCCCACCGGCGAATCGGTGGCCGACCAGCGACTGGAGTTCGGTCTCGGTCAGCCCGGTCACGCGGACGAGGCCCACGTTCAGCGCCCGGGTGCGGGGCCGGCCCGCCGGTGCCGGCGAACTCGGCGGGCGCCTCGTGGCCGAGGAAGATCTTGCCGAGTCTCGGCGTACAGCGGATGGGCGACCCAGCGGTGGGTCGCGCAGCCGTGCGCGTCGCGCAGCTTGCGTTCGAGCGGGTTGTCCATCCGCATCGCCGACGTGCCCGCCGGCGTTGTGGATCGAGTCGACGACCTGCATCGAGGCGTTCGCCGCGTGGGTGCACGCCAGCCGGGCGATCTGCGTGCGTTCGGCCGACGGTGCCTCGCGGCCCGCCCACAGCTCGTCTTCGACCTGACCCATCGCCTCGAACAGGAAGGCGCGAGCGGCGCGCAGCGTCGCTTCGCCCTCACCCATCCGGTGCTGCGCGATCGGCCGGTCGCGCAGCGGCGTGCTCGACAGCATCGGCGTCTTGGCGTTGGCGAGCTCGGCGAACTCGTCGAGGGCACCTCGTGCGACGCCGATCGCGACGGCGGCCTTGTTGTAGGCGAGGCGCAGCGGCACCGGGATCCGGTACACGGGGTTGTCGTACAGCGGCGGCATCGTGACGAGATCGACCCCGGCGAACCGCTCGGGGACGAGGCCGCCCTCGGTGACCACGTCGTGGCTGCCCGGAACCGCGCAGCCCGGCGACGTCCCAGGTGTCGAGGATCTCCCACTGGTCGCGATGCAGGATCCAGAGCTTGACGGTCGGCACGCCGTCGGTGAGCCGCACCTCGTCGCCGTCGAAGACCGGGGCGACGATGAAGCACCACGTCGCGTTGTGGCAACCGCTGATGAACGTGGCGTGCCCCCAGACCTGATAGCTGCCGTCGGGCTGGGCCACCGCCTTCGACGGCGTGGTGCCCGGGCCGCCGCCGCCGCACATGATCACCCGCGGGTCGGCGAGGTAGACCTCCTCGGCCAGCTCCTTGGCCATGCCGCCGGCGGCCATCGCGTTGATCTCCGAGCCGAGCATCACGTTCCAGCCGACCGATGCATCGATCGCCGAGATCGCTTCGATGCACCTCGATCGTCTCGCCGACCGAGGCGTCCTCGCCGCCGAGCTCGCGCGGGATGGTGAAGCGGAACAGGCCGGCGTCGATCAGTGCGTCGATCACGAACGACGGGCACCGACGGAGCACCTGGGCCTCGTCGCCGCCGCGCCGGATCACGTCCTCGAGCGCAGGCGACGCGCTCGAGCAGGCTCGGCTCGGACTCGTGCGTCGAAGCTGGTCGCTCGTGTCGTTGGTGATGATGGCCATGTCAGCGATCCTCCGTTTCCCGGCCGGGTCGCCGCCCGGTTATTGATCGAAAGGTTAATTCATCTGGTGCCGCGTGGCGGCGTCGGGCGGCCGTGGCGTCAGACCGGCAGCTGGATCGCCTTGGTCTCGAGGAACTCGTCGAGACCGGCGCGACCGAGTTCGCGCCCGTTGCCCGACGTCTTGTAGCCGCCGAACGGTGCGAGCGGGTTGAACCGGCCGCCGTTGACCATGACCTGGCCGGTCTGCAGGCGGCGGGCGACGGCGACGGCGTGGTCGTCGGTGTCGGCCCACACCGCGCCCGACAGGCCGAACGGTGAGTCGTTGGCGACGTCGATCGCTTCGTCGTCGCTGTCGACCGGAATGATGCACAGCACCGGTCCGAAGATCTCCTCCTGGGCGATCCGCATCGAGTTCGTCGACGTCGGCGAAGATCGTCGGCTGGACGTAGAAGCCGACGTCGTAGCCCTGCGGATCGTCGGGACCACCGGCGACCAGGCGTGCCCCTTCGTCGATCCCGAGCCGGATGTACTCCTGGACGGTCGCCTTCTGGGCCGCGGAGACCATCGGGCCGAGGAAGTTGTCGTCGCTGGTCGGGTCGCCCATCGCCAGCGACGACGAGCGCGGCGACCGCGAGGTCGACCACTTCGTCCTGGCGGGATCGCGGCACGATCATGCGGGTGAGCGCCGTGCACGTCTGGCCGCAGTTGAGCATCATGCCGATGACGCCCGCCGGGACCGCCTTGGAGAGGTCGGCACCGTCGAGGATCACGTTCGCCGACTTGCCGCCGAGTTCCTGGCAGATGCGCTTCATCGTCGGCGCGCCGAGTTCGGCGATGCGGGCGCCGGCCTCGGTCGAGCCGGTGATCGAGATCATGTCGACGTCGGGGTGCACGCACAGTGCCTCGCCGACGGTGCGCCCGGCCCCGGTGACGAGGTTGAAGACGCCGGCGGGCAGTCCGACGCTCGTGGATGATCTCGGCGAGGACGAACGCGTTGAGCGGGGTCTCCGAACTCGGCTTGAGCACCATCGTGCAACCCGCCACCAGTGCGGGTGCGACCTTGCCGACGATCTGGTGCAGCGGGTAGTTCCACGGCGTGATGAACGTGCACACGCCGATCGGCTCCTCGACCACGATCGAGTGACCGATCCGCTCCGGCTCGGCGGCGGCGTACTCGCGCCCGATGTCGACGTAGCTCTGATCACGGTGATCGGCAGGCCGGCCTGGACCCGGCGGGCGTTCGCCATCGGCATGCCCTGCTCGGCCGACACGATCGCGGCGATCTCCTCGGCTCGTTCGGCCATCGCGTCGGCGATGCGTTCGACGTAGTCGACGCGCTCGTCGACCGAGAGCTGCGACCAGACCGGGCAGGGCAGCTCGCGCGGCACGCACGGCCGCGTCGGCGTCGGCCGTCGATGCAGCCGGGACGGTGGCGATGACCTGCTCGGTCGCCGGGTTCACGACCTCGATCACGTCGATCGAGGTCGGTCGGCACCCAACCACCATCGATGTAGAGATCACTGTGCACGTGCATGGCGTTGGTCCTCGCTGCTCGAGTTGCTGACTGGCCGCTCACCATATGTGTCACCGTCGAGCGTGGGCGACCTCGACCCGACCCAGAGCGAGCCGGACCCGGTCGTCAGGTCGACGCGGTTGACGTCCTCGATGATCCGTCGCTCCTCTGAGCTGAGGCCGGCCCGCCCGAGCACGGTGGACAAGAAGGTCGATTTCGCCTCGACGTAGGTGTCGATGTCGTCCACCCGGGCCGCGATCGAACGCTTCAGCGAGGCGTACTGGTCGCGGAGCGGCCGTCCTCTCGCAGGACGGTCCGCACGCCGAGGTGGTTGCGCATCGCGAGGCTGCCGTCGACGACGACGTAGGTGTTGGTTCGAGGCAGCTCGCTGGGCGCGTCGAGCGCCCAGCGGTCGGGGATCCCGCGTTCGCCGAGCGAGCGGAATGCCGGCGAGTTCCATGGCAGCGATGGTGGCAGCGAGGTATTCGCGGGCGACGACGATGTCGACGTCGATGACCGGCTTCGCTGCCAGCCCCGGCACCGATGTGCTCCCCACGTGTTCGATCGCGACGATGGTGACGCCCTTCAACGCCACCTCGTAGCGACGCCGGAGCGCTTCGAACGTGCGCGGCCACACGGGGTCGTAGTCGACGACGGTGATCACGCCGCACAGTCTGGCGAACCCGGCGCGTCGAGGATCGCTGTCCGCGAGACTGGACGCCATGGACTTCTCGCTCGACGACGACCACGCTGCGATCGCCGATGCGGTCGATCAGGTGTGCGCGGACTTCGACGACGCGTACTGGGCCGAGCGCGACCAGCGCCACGAGTTCCCGTGGGACTTCTACGCGGCGATGGCCGAGGGCGGCTGGCTCGGTGTCGCCATCCCGGAGGAGTACGGCGGTGGCGGGCGCGGCATCACCGAGTGCGCGATCGTGCTCAATCGCGTCGCCGCCTCGGGCGCGGCGATGAACGGGTCGTCGGCGCTGCACCTCACGATGTTCGGCCTCAACCCGGTGGTGAAGTTCGGCAGCGAACGGCTGAAGGAGACGTTCCTGCCCCGGGCGGCGGTCGGCGACCTGCACATCGCGTTCGGCGTCACCGAACCCGACGCCGGCACCGACACCGTCGCGCATCACGCACCCGGGCGATCGACGACGGCAACGGCGGCTTCGTCGTTCGGGGCCGCAAGATCTGGACGTCGAAGGCGCTCGAGTCCGAGGTGTGCCTGCTGCTCGCGCGCACCGACGACCCGGACCCGCAGGATGCTCGGCGCCGCTTCGACGGGCTCAGCCTGTTCCTCGTCGACCTCGATCCCGCGTACTGCGACATCGCGCCGATCCCGAAGCTCGGCCGCAACGCCGTCGCGTCGTGCGAGGTCGCGTACGACGACCTCCCGGTCGAGGGGTGGCGGCTCGTCGGCGAACGGGGACGAGGGTTCCAGCAGATCCTCCACGGCCTCAACCCCGAACGGATCCTGCTCGCGGCCATGGCCTGTGGCATCGGCGAGGCAGCGCTGCGCCGCGCCGTCGGCTACGCGAAGGAGCGCATCGTCTTCGACCGTCCGATCGGCGCCAACCAGGCGATCGCCCATCCGCTCGCCCAGGCCCACATGCAGCTGTGCGCTGCCGGGTTGACGTGGCGCGAGGCGGCGTGGCGCTACGACCAGGGTCTCGAGTGCGGCGAGCAGGCGAACACGGCGAAGTACCTCGCCGCCGAGTCGAGCTTCTTCGCGGCCGACCAGGCGATCCAGACCCACGGCGGCCTCGGCTACGCGTCGGAGTACCACGTCGAGCGGTACTGGCGAGAGGCACGGCTGCAACGCCTCGCACCGGTGAGCCAGGAGATGACCTGCAACTTCATCGCGCAGCAGGTGCTCGGCCTTCCTCGCTCGTACTGAGCCACGTACACGATGTGCCAGGCACATCGTGTACGTCACACGTCGCTGGCGCGTTCGACCTGCGACCCCGTCGATCGGGCCGACGTCGGGTACGGTCACGGCCGGTCCGTATCGGGCCGGGGAGGGGAGTTCCATGGTCATCGTCACCGCCACGCTGTCGTTCGAGACCGAAGCCGATCGCGACCGTGCCGTCGCGCTGACCGCGCGGTGCAGAAGGCCACCCGTGACGACGAGCCGGGTTGTCTCGCGTACTGCTTCGCAGCGGATCCGGTCGAGCCCACGCACGTGCAGGTGTACGAACTGTGGACCGACCCCGAGAATCTCGCCCGGCATTTCGACCATCCGAACTACGCGGCGATGGTCGAGCGTGCTCCAGAACTGCGGCGGCTTCGTCAAGTCCGAGAACCGGCTGTGGGCGGCCGAGGATCGCGGTCCGGTGTACGAAGACGGTCGGTTCCGGTTCGACGCGGTGGCCGACGCCGGGAGCTGACACGACCGCGGTGCCGTGTCAGAGTCCTCGACGGCCACCCTCGCGGAGCATCGGCTCGTGGGTCGCGAACCTTCCGCGGCCCGGCGGGGCGCCCTCGACCGATCCGGTGGTCAGACCGCCGTCGACCACGAGGGTGTGACCGCTGACGAACCCGGCTCGATCCGACATGAGCCACACGGCGGCCTCCGCGATGTCCTCGGCGAGACCGGGCCTCCCCTTCAGCGGCGTCGCCTTCGTGGCGAAGTACTCCAGCGATCGTTCGAGCGCCTCGGGGTCACCGAACAGCACGTCGGCGTTCATCGGGGTGTTGTGCTTGCCCGGAGCGATCGCGTTCGCACGCACCCCGAACGGTCCGAGTTCGGCGGCGAGGTTCTTGGTGAAGCCGACGATCGCCGTCTTGGCCATGTTGTAGGCGTGGGGACCCAACCCACCCTGGATGCCCGCCACCGAACTGGTCGACAGGATCACGCCGAAGCCCTGCGGCTTCATCACTCGCGCGGCGTGCTTCGACCCGAGGAACACCGACTTGAGCAGGACGTCGATCGAGAACTGCCACTCGTCGAGCGGCGTCTCGTCGATCGGGCCGACCGACCCGACGATGCCGGCGTTGTTGAACATGCAGTCGAGCCGACCCCACCGCTCGACGGTCTCGTCGACGACGGAACGGATCGGCCTCCTCCGACGTCACGTCGACGTGGCGGAAGACCGCGGCGTCGCCGAGCTCCGCTGCGACCGTCCGCCCCTTGGTGTCCTGGATGTCGGCGATCACGACGCGGGCACCTTCGCGGACCAGGAGCCGGCACGTGGCCTCTCCCAACCCGCTGGCCCCTCCGGTCACGATCGCGGTCTTGCCTGTCACCATGCCGTTTGCCGGTTCGGTCATGTCGAGAGTGTCGTCCGTCGGGTCACCCGACGACGGGCCGGAGCACGTTCGGCACGACCTCAGCGGTCAGCCGACGATGTGGCAGGCTCGCCCGCATGAGCCATCCACGCCCCTTTCGTTTCGGTGTCCTGGCGTCCAAGGCCCGCTCGTCGTCCGAATGGACCGAGACCGCGAGGAAGGCCGAGTCGCTCGGCTACTCGACGCTGGTGATGCCCGACCACTTCGGCGATCAGCTCTCGCCGATCGCGGCGCTGTCGACGGCGGCGGCGGTCACCGACACACTCCGCGTCGGCTCGTTGGTCTTCGCGAACGACTTCCGACATCCGGCGGTGCTGGCCAAGGAGACCGCCACGCTCGACCTGCTCAGCGACGGGCGACTCGAGGTCGGCGTCGGCGCCGGTTGGATGACCAAGGACTACACCTGGACGGGGATGACGCAGGATCGCGCCGGCGTGCGCATCGACCGGATGATCGAAGCGATCTCGGTGCTGCGTGGGCTCTGGGGCGACGATGCGTTCTCCTTCGACGGCGAGCACTACGTGATCACCGAGATGAACGGGATGCCCAAGCCCGTGCAGACGGGAGGGCCACCGATCGTCGTCGGTGGCGGCTCCAAGCGGGTGCTGTCGACGGCGGCCCGGTTGGCCGACATCGTCGGTGTCAACCCCAACGTCGGCGAGGGCAAGTTCGGTGCCGAGGCGATCGCGTCGATGTCGGCCGACGCCACCGACGAGAAGCTCGGTTGGGTGCGCGCCGGCGCCGGTGATCGATTCGACGACATCGAGATCAGCATCCTCAAGTTCTTCACCGTCGTCACCGACGATCGCGACACCGTGGCGGCCGAAGCTCGGCGGTTCGATGGGCATGGACGCGTCGACCTTGCTGGCGAGCCCGCACTCGCTGGTCGGTTCACCCGAACAGCTCGCCGACGAACTCGTCGAACAACGCGAACGGTGGCAGGGGTCGTACGTCACCGTGCAGTCCGACGTGTTCGAGGCGTTCGCGCCGGTCGTCGCCGCACTCGCCGGGAACCTGAGCGATGTCGTTCGACTTCGCAGGCAAGCGAGCCGTGGTGACCGGCGCGAGCCGTGGCATCGGCGAGGCGATCGCTCGCCAGCTCGACGCGAGCGGCGCCCGGGTCGCGCTGGTGGCACGCAGTGCCGACCGGCTCGATGCGATCGCTGCCGAACTCACGAACGATCCGTTGGTGATCGCCGCCGACCTGTCCGAGCACGCGGCGATCGAGCAGATCTCCACCGCGGTCCTCGATGCCTTCGGTGGACTCGACGTGCTGGTGAACAACGCGGCGGTCGAGCGGAATCAGCCGGCGTCGAAGGTGACGCGGCGACGCGATCGACGAGACGCTGTTCGTCAACCTGCGCCAGGCGTTCATGCTCTGCTCGGCGTTCGCCAAGCCGCTGTTCGCCTCGCAGGGCTCGATCGTCAACATCACCTCGACTGCGGCCACCGGTGCCGGTGGCACGCAGGGGGCGTACGCGGCATCGAAGGGTGGCTTGAACACGTTGACGAAGAACCTCGCCAACGAGTGGGCGTCGAAGGGGGTGCGGGTCAACGCGGTCGCGCCCGGACTCGTCGACACCGAGATGTGGGAGCCGACCTTCGACCGGCTCGGCGAGGACGCCGTGCGGAAGAACTTCGTCAAGGCCGTGCCGCTCGGGCGGTGGGGTACGGCGGACGAGATCGCGGACGTCGCCTGCTTCCTCGCGTCCGACCGCGCGTCCTACGTCACCGGCCAGGTCATCCGCGTCGACGGTGGCATGACGAACCTGTAGAGTCGTGGCCACGTACGTCAGCCGTCGCGCCAGCTGTCGTCGACGGGCGGCACGTCGGTGACGTGGATCTCCGGGTCCGAGTTCGGCACCGACGAGCTGCAGACGGTCGCCGCTCCAGAACGTGCCCGGGTCGTACCAGTTCGGTGGGCGGTCGGCGCCCGAGCAGACCCATCCGCTCGTAGGTGACCGCCACCAGCTCGGCGCAGTACACGTCGGTCAGCGACACGTGGCGCCGGACGCGGCCGGCGAGCCAGTGTCGAGCGAGCGTCTTCGTGCTCGGGAAGCCCCGGCCGCTGTACTCGGCGACGACCGACAGCGCAGCGTTCTCCATGTCGTCGGTGACGTCGATGTCGATCTGGCGGAACCAGGGTTGTTGGCCGTAGCGATTCGTCCACACGCTCACGGCGCGGTCCAGGCGGTGGAGCTGGGCGCCTCGATCGCGTTCGCCCGTCCACACGTTGGGCATGCTCGCGCCGAGCTCCGCGTGCCAGATCAGCGGCGGCAGGTCGTCGATGGCGAGCACCATGCCGACGTGGTTGACCGGGCTGTTCGTGAACAACCGGATCGCCCGATCCGCCACCGATCGTCCACGGAAGAGCCACACGTCGCCGGTCGCAGCGACATCGACCGCGTCACGAAGCGTCATGGAGCCAGCCATCGAGGCCATAACGTAGGTGATCGTGAGGTGGGCCAAGCTCCTCGGTGTCGCCGGCGTCGTCGCGGTGCTCGGCGCCACCGGTGTCGTCGTGTACCGCCAGCGTCAGCGGCGAACCTGGGCCGAGCTGCCACCCGACGAGTTGCGGTCACGCTTGCACGCTCGCCTCGCTGGCGACGCGATCACGCCGGGGTCTGACCCCTGGCGTGATCGGATCAGGTTGCGGCGCGACCCGTCCCGAGCGAGAGCGGTTCTGTCGGCGCGGCGAACGCGGAGGTGCAGTTCGAGCGTGCCGAGCATGATCCCGGGCTGGTGCAGCCAGTCGTTGCCGTCGGCGTAGTCGATCGATTCGAGCCGATCGAGCAGCACGCCCCACGCGATCTGCTGTTCGAGGCGCGACAGCGTGGCGCCTGGGCAGACCCGCGGCCCGGCCGAGAACGTGACGTGGCGGCTGACCGCCTCGCGGTCGAGGTCGAGGTCGAACGGACAGGCGAACTCGTCCGGGTCGACGTTGGCCGCGCCGAAGCGCAGGTGCAACAGCGAGCCGGCCGGTACCTCGACGCCCTGGAAGACCTCGTCGTGCGCGGTGATCCGTGTCGACAGGCCGTGGGTGGGCGAGCGCATCCGCATCGATTCCTCGACGAACGAGCGAAGCTTGGTCCGATCGATTGCGGAGACCCTCGAAGGTGCCCGGGTGCTCGCACAGCAACTGGGCCTGCTCCTCGAGGGCGTACTGCGTGGTCTCGAGGCCACCGATGATCATCGCGTGCACGATCCCGGCGATCTCAAGGTCGGTCAGCTTGCGGTCGAGCGCCTCGTAGTGGACGTCGCACAGGAAGCTGACCATGTCGTCCTGCGGATCCTGACGCTTCGCGGTGACATGGTCGTAGATGTACTCCTGGAAGCCGTCGAGGCGGGCGATCATCTCCTCGGTCTGTTCCGGCGTCAGTTCGTGTCTGAGGCCGGTGCCGTGGACGAACGGGGTGACGACGGCGTCACCCCACTCGGCGAGTTGTGGGATGTCGGACTGGGGAAAGCCGAGGATGCTCGCCATCACACGCTGTGGCAGCGGCCGCGGCGAACTGGCCGATGAACTCGACCTCGGGGTCGTCGATCCACTCGTCGAGCAGGTCGTTCGCGTGGCCGGTGATCATCTCGCGGTGGCGGAGCGCTCCCGGACCCACCCACGGATCGGTGAGTTCCTTGCGGTGCCGGTTGTAGAGCTGCTGCGTCGGACGCAAGCGACAGCATCGACGCCTGCATCAGGTTGTGATGCGTGGCGAAGGCCTCCTCCGGCGAGAGGCCCTGGTCGGCGAGCTGACCGAGCCGCTTGGTGGTCAGGCTCAGAAACCGTTCGGGGTCGCGGACCACGAGCGACACGTCGGCGTGCTTGGTGAGGACGAACGCGTCCGTGCCGGGCGGTGAGCCCACCGCCCTCGATCCGCAGGACGGGAGCGTCGCGGTGGAGGATCTCGTAGGCCTCGTACCAGTGCTCCTGCGCGCCGTCACCGAAGAGGTCGACATCGTCGAGGTCGACCGGGCACGCCATCGGGCTGAGCTCGTGATTGACGTGCTTGGGATACGACATGGGCACGACCCCCCGGAACGGCGGGTCCCCCTGACCCGGTCGACGTCAGGCCTATCAGATCCGGCGCCGTCGAATCCCGACGGGCGACGCTGATGAGCCCCTGGCGAGAACGACGGTTGCCGAGCACCTAGCCTGCGGTCGTGGCCGCGAATCGGACGCGTCGGGCGAGGGCCGCGAAGCGACGCAAGCGACGTCTGGACAGCGTCGAGCACGATCTCTCCTCCGATCAGTGGATGGCCCTGCAAGGCGGCATGGGGCGGCTGCGCCTACTGCGGCGTGTCGACCTCGACGATGCAGCGCGACTGCGTGCTGCCGGTCTCGCGTGGCGGTCGGTACACGCTTGCCAACGTCGTTCCTGCGTGCGGCTCGTGCAATGCGAGCAAGTGCAACGACGAAGTCACCGGTTGGCTTCGTCGGAAGCGCTTCGACGAGCGCACCTTTCTCCTCCGACACGTCGAGATCAGCCGTGAACTCGCATCGAGGCCCGACGGCGGTGCCATCGCCGACTGAGGTGGACAACGGTCTCTGGCGGATCCGGCACTCGGCCGGATGTCGCTCACGTGCTCGTCAGCCGCGGAGGGTGGTGGCAACCGAGTCGACGAACGACTGCACGAGTGGCCGGTCGTCGTCGGCGCTGCCGGGCGATCGAATGCTGCAGGGGCGGGAGCTCGTCGAGCCGGCGCCACACCACTCCCGGGCCCGCGGCGGCGACGAGTCCCTCGGTGGCGAAGTACACGCCAATTCCTGCTCGTATCGACGCGATGAGGCCCTCGAGGGTTCGGAACTGCGCGACGTACTTGGCGGGTGGCCGGCCCCGGCGGAAGTCGGCTCCGCTCCAGTAGTCGCGCCACGCACGGTCGGCGGTGGGGAAGTCGAAGGTCGGCTCCACGATCACGTCCTCGACCGTCAGCGACGCAGCGCTCGCCAAGGGGTGCGACTCCGCCAGCGCGACACCGAGCGGTTCGCTGTAGAGCGCGGTGAGGTCGAGCCCGCGATCGTCGAACGGTCCGTACACGAAGGCCACGTCTGCTTGACCGTCGAGGAGACCGCCGGTCGGGTCCAGTTGATCGCCGAAGTTGATCATCAGCTCGACGTCGGGTTGTGACTCGCTGAACCGGTCGAGGGCGTGGCTCATCTCCGGGTGGTTGACCGCAGCGACGAAACCGACCGTCAGCGCGGTGCGCGTCGCTCCCGCAGCGCGTGTCGCGGCGACGACGGTGTCGGCGCCGGCGAGCAGCAGCCGGGCCTGTCCCAGCAGGACCTCGCCGGCGGCGGTCAGCGACACCGAGCGAGTGTTGCGTTCGAGCAGCTTGGCGCCGATGCGGTCCTCGAGCTGGCGGATCTGAGTGCTCAACGCCTGCTGGGCGATGAACAGTCGCTTGGCCGCCCGGGTGAAGTTCAGCTCCTCGGCGACCGCCACGAACGCCCGCAGGTGTCGCAGTTCGATGTCCACGAAGCGCAGGGTACTTGGCCGCTCACAACGCGGCGTTGTGGCTGTCACAGCGGATCGCTGCTTCTCTCGCGGCGCGTTCAGCCGGATGATCGGACACCAGATCAACCAACCCGCCGGCACGGCGCCGGCCGTCGAAAGGAACCATCCAATGACCGCTTACTGCCTCTGGGACGTCCGCGAAATCCGCGACCACGACGCCATGAACGACTACGTGGCCCGCGTCACCGACACCGTGACTGCGTTCGGCGGCCGCTACGTCGTGGTCGGCGGGCCGTGGCAGATCGTCGAGGGCGACTGGCATCCGACTTACCCCGTGCTGATCGAGTTCCCGTCGCTCGAACGGGCTCACGAGTGGTACTCGTCGAAGCTGTATGCGCCGCTGCGCGACCTGCGTCACGCCGCCAGCGTGAGCGACGCGGTGTTCTTCGACGGCGCCGCGGCGGCTGGCACCCGTGGGGTGATCCGCGCCGCCGACGCATCGCTGGCCGACGTGGGCTTCGACCTGTACCGCGACGTGCACAAGGGCATCCGACACGGGCTGTTCCACATGACCGAACGTGCCGGCCACGTCGACCCGCTCGACGACATCGCACTCGCCGACGAGCACCGCCGCATCGAACGCCTCCTCCACCTACTCGACGTCCACGCGGCTCACGAGGACGAGTTCCTCGGCCCCCTGATCCAGCGTCACCTGCCGGTGGTCGCCGCCCAACTCCAGCGGGAGCACGCAGTCCTCGACGAGCTGACGGCCGAGATCCGCAGACAGCTCACCGCGCTCGGCTGCACCTCGCGAGCGGACCGCCGCCTCGGTCAGCACCGCCTCTATCTCACACTGTCCGAGTTCACCGCCGTCTACCTGCAGCACCAAGCGACCGAGGAGGTCGACGTCCTGCCGGCGCTCAACCGTGCGGCCGGGCTCGACGAGCTGCTCGAGGTGAACGCGGCGCTGGTCGCGTCCATCAGCCCGGGGGACATGGACGGCTACATGCGCCTGATCGTCCCCGCCGTCAACCCCCATGACCTCGCCGAACTGTACGGCGCCATGCGTCAAGGGGCTCCGGACGAGGCATTCGCCGGCCTGCTCGACATCGCTCGCGACGGCCTCGACCAGCACGCGTACGACCGGCTCACCGACGATCTCGCCCGAGCGTGAATCCCATTCCACCCACCCGCACCACTGCGATGACCACGGAGACACCAGCCATGCATCCCATGCATCCCATGAACCCCGAGGCGTTCGTCCGCCTCTTCCAGCTCGAACACGATCACCGAGTCGCCAAGATGGTCCGTTCGCGCATGCACATCGCGAAACGCAAACGATGATCATTCGAACAACGTCCCGAGTTCACCCAGGCGGTCATCCGATTGTTCGGTCTGGTCAGCGGTAGGTCCAAGAGTTCTGCGAGATCCGTCGGAAGCGGCAGCGGCAAGGTCGCAGGAACGTTCGATCGACCGGTGTTTCCCACCGGGCACCGGCCGACGAGTGAAGCTGGACCGGCGACGAGAAGCCGGAGGAACTGACCGAACACCTCGTGGTCATCTCGCTGGCTCACCGCGCAACGGAAGGTCGCAACGGCCATGGGTCGTCGCCGCCCTCGCGGCGCATCCTGCGCGACCGACGAAGATCCTGATCGCGGCGTTGCCGGAGCGGCGGAGGGATCGGATGACGTTTCATGACCGTTGGAAGAAGCCGTCGGCACCGACGGGGCTCCCGAGGCGGGGGGCGTAGATGCCGAAGAAGATGTCGGCGACGAGTTCGCGGCGGCTGTTGACCTGCGCCTTGCTGAACACGGCCTTGAGATGGTCTTGCACGGTGTAGGTCGACAGGTGCAGCTCCTGTGCGATCTCCTTGGTGGACAGTCCTCGCAGGACGGCGGCGACCACGTCGATCTCGCGGCCGGTGAGCCCGAGCGCCGCGTTGATGATCGATGCGACCTCGGGTGGTCCGGCGATCTCGATCGTGACGATCGCACGTCCCTGGCTGAGCGGTGCGCCGCGCAGGACGACCCACGATCCATCGGCGCTGCGGGCGCGTTGCGCCACGGTTCGTCCCGCGTTGGCGTGGGCTGCCACCGCGCGCACGACGGTGGGGACGACGCCATGTCCGATGTCGCCACGGCCGAGTTCGGCGAGCCAGGACGCTGCGGCAGGGGTGGCCTCGACGATCTGATCGGCCTCGATGACGAGCACGGCGGGACCGTTCTCGGTTGCGGCGCCGAGTTCGACGCCAACCGTGCGGATGAGCGCTGTGCGGATCGGCGTCGGTGACGATCGGGGCGATGCGACGCGGCGAAGTCGATCTCGTCGTCGTCGAAAGCTGCTGCGTCGGTGCTGCGCATCAGTCCGGCACCGCCCCATGCTGCGCCCTGGTGATGGAACAGGACGCGCAGTTCCTGGCCGACGCCCATCTCCGTGAGGTGCTCACGCACTGCGGCCGAGCCTTCGTCCTGATCGAGGGAACCCGCGTGGATCGAGCGCGGTGTCGGTGCTGTGTCCCAACAGGCTGCGGTACTGCCCGGGGGTGTCGCGTGCGTACTCGAGTTCGAAGAACCGAATCGCTGCGGGTCCCTGCTCGTCGAGGTTGCGGCCCACGGCCGAGGTGACCATCGTCGTCGCCGGGTCGAAGGTGCTCCAGCACGAGGCGTCGCTCGGCACCGCCTGCTCGAGGAGTGCCGCCGCCGCGACAGCAGTTCGAGCGGTGTCGTTCGGCTCGGCGCACAGCGCCGTGATCTCCTTCAACACCCGATCGGCGCGCAGTTCGCTCCATGACATGAGGGAATCGTGTCACCACCCGCCCGGCGATGGACACCCCAACTTTGTGGGGGATCGCACGTCACCAGGTTGATGGGATGGTTGCCGACCATTGGTGAGGCGCACGGTGGACGGCGACCGCTGAACCGTTCGGGCGGCATCGCTGAAAGGAACCACCTCGATGATCCGTGTCACCCTCAACCACATCGCCCTCGACGTCGCCGATCGCGACCGCTCGGCGGCGTTCTACCGCGACCTGCTCGGCGCCGAAGTCGTCGCCGAGGACGTCGAGCACAAGCTCACGTTCCTGCGGCTGCCGGGCTCGGAGCGGCTACTCCGACATCGCGCTGCACGAGCACGCCGACCGCGACGCGGCCTACCCGGTCGACCAGATCCGCATGGCACACACCGGCTGGGAGATCGACGACGAAGCAGACCTCGTCCGCGCGTTCGACTTCTTCACCGAGCGCACCCGGGTACTGCTCGCCGCCGACTTCGGCGTTGCCCGTTCGGTGATGGGCATGGACCCCGACGGCAACGTCGTCGAGCTCGAGCTGTTCACCGTCGGCGCCGTCGACCAGCAGCCAGGGTTCGCGATGCTCGACATCGACGCACTTCGCGACGCCGTCGCCGTCGGCTGACTGCCATGCACTCCCTGCACATTCCGGGAGTGCTCGCGCTCGTCGCCGGGGCCTGCGCCCCGGCGACCGGCGCGTCCGGCCCAGATGTCCCGTTCGGTCGAGTCGGCGTCGCCGTCGTCGACGGCCGAGGCCGCTGACCATGGGACCGTCGGCGCGAGCACTGGTGATCACCAGCTTGGCGCCGATCTCGTGGCACCACCTACGTCGTGACGACCGAACTGCTGCCACCCGACCGGCCCGTGTTCACCGGCCTCGTCAGAGCACTCCGGCAGGGATCGCGCTCACGCTGATCGGGCGTCGCCGACCCGAAGGCGAGTGGTGGTGGAGGACGGCGGTGCTCGGGGCGCTCTACATCGGGGTGTTCATCCCACTGCTGTTCCTGTCGGCCTACCGCCTTCCTGGTGGCGTCGCTGCGATCTTCGGGTCGCTCGCACCGCTCCTCGCAATCGGTTTGTCGAGTGGATTGCTCGGCGACCGCCCGACTCGTCGCAAGCTCGCCGGCGGCGTTTTCGCCGTGGTCGGCGTCGGACTCGTCGTGTCGCAGAACCCGATCACGCTCGACCCGGTCGGCGTCGTCGCCGGCATCGCCGCGACCACGTCGATGACCACGGCCACCGTGCTCGCCAAGCGTTGGGGACGGCCGGACGGCGTCGGCGCCCTCACATTCACCGGCTGGCAACTCGCGGCCGGGGGACTGCTGCTGATCCCGCTCGCCGTGGTCGTCGAGGGCGGGCCGCCGGCGGTGACGGCCGTCAACATCGGGGGATACTTCTACCTCGCTGCGGTCAACACCGCCGCCGCGTACGTCCTGTGGTTTCGAGGGCTCGACCGCCTCGCGGCCACTGCCGTGACGTTTCTCGGTCTGCTGAGTCCGGTCACGGCGACCGTTCTCGGCTCGGCGCTTCTCGACCAACACCTCGCGTCCGTTCAGGTGCTCGGTCTCGTGTTCGCGCTGGGAGGCGCCGCACTCGGCGCGGTCCCGAACCACCGAGCTGCGTCGACGCCGAACGCACCGACGACCGATCGGTCGCTGCGGAGCATGCCGAACTGCTCGTCGCCTGCCGCTCCTCGGGTCGTGCGGATGATGGGGATGTTCTACGCTGCGGCCGGGATCCGAGACGAGGGGACGGGCAATGAGCGCATCGGGGCTGGTGACCATCCTGTTCACCGATGTCGTCGGCTCGACCGAGATCAACTCGGCGATCGGCGATCGTGCAGCTGACGAACTCCGACGCCTGCACTTCGACGACCTCAACGAGGCGATCACCGCCACGAACGGCACGCTCGTCAAGACGATCGGTGATGCGGTGATGGCGTCGTACGCGAGCGCCGCCGATGCGTTGCACGGCGCGGTCGAGATGCAGCGGGCGGTCCACCGGCGCAATCGCCGGGCGTCGGGGCAGGATCTGCACGTCCGGATCGGAGTGAGCGCCGGTGACGCGACGTTCGAGGACGAGGATTGGTTCGGCACGCCGGTGGTCGAGGCGTCGACGACTGTGTTCGGCGGCAGCCTCGGATCAGATCCTCATCAGTGACCTCGTCGGTGCACTCGCCGGGAGTCGGGTCGACCATGCGATCACGTCGCTCGGACCGCGCGAGCTGAAGGGCTTGCCAGCGCCGATCGGTGTGTCGGAAGTCGAGTGGCGCTCCGATGACGTCGACGTCGCAACCGTGCCCCTGCCAGGATTCGTCGACACGAATCCGTCGTTCGCGTTCGCCGGTCGGGCAGCGCAGCTCGAGGATCTCCGGATGGCGTGGAAGGAGGCGATCGAGCAACGGTGCCGGGCGGTGCTGATCTCCGGCGAGCCCGGCGTCGGCAAGACCCGATTGGTGACGGAGTTCGTGCGCACCGCTCATGACGACGGTGGCGTCGTGCTCTGGGGGCGCTGCGACGAGGAGCTCGAGGTTCCGTACCAGCCATTCGCCGAGGCGTTGCGATTGTTCGTCGCATCGATCACCGACGAACGGTTGCGAGACGATTTCGGCCCGTACGCGGCGGATCTCTCGCTGCTCGTGCCCGATCTCGCCAACCGGCTCCCGGGGTTGACGGTCCAACCGATCGGTGATCCCGACGCGGAACGTCACCGGCTGTTCGAGGCGATCGGCGAAGCGTTCTCCGTGATCGCGCGGACCGATGCGGTGGTGCTGGTGCTCGACGACATTCACTGGGCCGACAAGCCTTCACTGCTGCTGTTGCGGTATCTCCTGCGCCGTGGTCAGCCGATCCGGCTGTTGATCCTCGGGACCTACCGCGACACCGACCTCGACCGGTCACATCCTCTGGCCGATGTGCTGGCCGACCTGCGACGAGAGCCGTGCGTCGAACGTGTCGACCTCGTGGGGCTGGGCCTCGAGGAGATCACCACCTTCATGGAACTCGCCGCCGGCCATGACCTCGACGCACCGGGCATCGAGCTCGCCAAGGCGGTGCACCGCGAGACCGAAGGCAACCCGTTCTTCCTCAGTGAGATGATTCGCCATCTCGCCGAGTCGGGGTACATCGTGCAGCGTGATGGTCACTGGGTGAGCGACTACACGCTCGACCAGGTCGGTATCCCCGAAGGCATCCGCGAAGTGGTCGGCCGTCGCCTCTCCGCGTTGTCGTCGACGGTCAATGCGGCGCTCTCGATCGCCGCGGCGATCGGCCCGGAGTTCGACGTTGCGACGATCGAGGCCGCTGGCGGTCCTTCAGGCGAGGATCTGTTCGACGCGCTCGACGATGCGGTGCGTGCGTCGGTGATCCGCGAAGTCGCCGGAAGCTACGGCCGCTACGCGTTCGCGCACGCGCTCGTTCGCTCGACGCTCTACGAGGAACTCTCGACGACCCGTCGAGTACGCCTGCACTGGAAGGTGGGCGAGGCGCTCGCTGCGCGGCACGGCGCCGAGGCACAACACATCGACCAGCTCGCCCATCACTTCGCCGAAGGGGCGATGGCCGGCGATCCGATGGTGGCGCTCGACTGGTGTGTGAAGGCAGCCGAGCGTGCTGCCGGCGACCTCGCGTTCGAGGCAGCCATCCGGTCCTACGAGCGAGCGCTCGCGGTGCTCGAACTCGTCGAGCACCCCGATCTCGCGCTGCAGGCCGACATCGAGATCGCGCTGGCCGAGATGTTGCGGATCGCCGGTGACGAAGGGTTCCTGGACGCCGGGTTCCGAGCAGCCGCGACCGCTCGACGTGCGGGTGATCCCGAGCGTCTGGCCCGAGCCGTTCTGGCGATGGACGAAGACAGCCCACCGGACGCAGCGGGGCCCGGAGACACGGTGCTGGCGCTCGTCGCCGAAGCGCTCGATGCTCTCGACACCGAGCCGTCGGAGTTGCGGGCCGGACTTCTCGGCATGCAGGCGGTTCACATGTACTGGGGGCCCGAGCGCGACGTTCGCATCGCCATCGGGCTCGAGGCACTCGCGACTGCGCGCGAGGTGGGGAGCGCTGCGTCGATGTCGCGGATCCTGGCCCGCAGCTGGGCATTCCTTGACTGCTCGAAGCCGAACATGCACCAGATCGCTGCGTATTCGCAGGAGACGTTGGCGTTGGCGCGACCAGGTACCGGCGCGTACATGGGCGCGCTGGAGAATCTCAGCGCCGCGGCGGCGACGAGCGGTGACACCGACGCAGCCCTCGACTACCTCGACCAGTACTCGGCGATGGCCCGCGAGACCCGTCTGTCGGCGGCGATCTTCCGGTCGATGAATTTCTCGGCGCTGCTCGCCGTGCACGTCGGCGAGATCGAACGAGCCGAGTCCGAGGCGCTCGTAGCGCTCGAGTACGGCAATCAGCACGCACAGGCGGGACGGGCGATCGCCAACTACGGAGGAATCATCTACAACGTTCGGCGGGCGCAGGGACGCGGCGTCGAACTGCTCCCGCTGCTCGAAGGGCTCGTCGAGTCACAGCCCACCCTGCCCGTCTGGAGGATCGCGCTCGCCGGGGCCTGCTACTTCGCCGGGCGGACCGACGAACTACATGAACACGTGACCTGGTTGAGCGCCGACCGGTGTGCGCGGATACCGATCGACATCGAGTACCCGGTCACGTTGTGCGGTCTCGGCCGGCTCGCGCCGTACGCCGACCTCGACGCCGAGACGTGCGAGTTCATCTACGCAACGCTCGACCCGTTTGCCGGGACCATGAACTACACCGGTACGAGCATCTCCGACGCCAACGACATTGCGCTCGCCTGCTGCGCCGACCACCTCGGCCGACACGACGTCGCCG
The DNA here is from genome assembly GCA_963746285.1 of Ilumatobacteraceae bacterium. Lineage (GTDB taxonomy): Bacteria > Actinomycetota > Acidimicrobiia > Acidimicrobiales > Ilumatobacteraceae > Sva-07. The sequence goes on from CAVVAO010000029.1 coordinate 112,762, forward strand.
ACGGCCACTACGGCGACGCCATCGCCCTCGCGGATCGGGCTCGAGCCGTCCCCTACGGCGCGCACTATCGCTACGAGTGGGCCCGGGCACTCGTCGACCGGGGTGACATCGACCGTGCCAAGCCGCTGCTCGTCGAGGTGGCCGATCTCGCCGAGGGCCGCGACATGCACGGACCGGACGGCTACGTGACCTGGTCGGCAACCTTGCTCGACCGCATCTCCTGATCCGCCCTCGGCGTCGAGGCACATGCACCGCCCATCGATCGTTCACCACTTCAGCGAGGACCCGTCGATCGCCCGATTCGAGCCCCACGTCCCGAAGACGAACCCGAACCAGCGCCCTGCGGTCTGGGCGATCGGCCCGGAACATGCCCCCCTCTACTGGTTCCCTCGAAACTGTCCACGCGTGACGGCCTGGCCACGAAACCTCGATGAGCGCTCTGAGTTTCGCCGACGACTGGCAACGAACGCCTCCCGGCTCCACGCCATCGAGACCACCTGGATCGATCGTGTGCGCACGACGCAGCTGTATCGCTACGACTTCGATGTCAGGGACTTCGCACCGTGGCCCGAGGCTTCGGGACAGTGGATCAGCCACCAGATCGTCGAGCCTGTCGCAGTCACCGCGATGGGCAACCTGGTCGATGCCCACCGTGAGGCTCAGATCGAGCTCCGGCTCGTACTGAACCTGTGGCCACTCGTCGAGCTGGTGACGGACGGTCCGTGGGATTTCAGCTGCGTTCGTCTCCTGCGTGCCGAACCGCCCGACACGCCGTAGTCCGAGCCTCCGTGGACTCAGGCTGACGACTGCGGCGAACGCGGCAACGATTCCGAAGAGAGCGCCGCGCTGTGGCCCGAGACGAGCACTGAACGTCGACCACGCCGGCACGGCCGTCCGTTGACCAAAGGTGACGACAGGGACGAAACTGTGGTCCATGGGGAAGATCTCGGAGGTGCAGGCGCGTGCATCGATCGAGCGGTTGACGGAGATCTGCGATGATCTGGCCGAGTGCGAGATCACCGGCGACCAGCATCACAGGGTCACCGTGGCCGGCAAGACGATGGGGTGGCACACGGTCGATCATCACGGTGACGGCCGAATCTCGTTGTCACTCCGTGCTTCGAAGGGCGAGAACGAAGCGCTCGTCGCGTCCGATCCCGACAAGTTCTTCATGCCGCCCTACGTGGCGCGTCATGGCTACGTGGGCGTGTATCTCGACCAGCCTGAGGTCGACTGGGACGAGGTTCGTGAGCTGGTGACCGATGCGTACATCATCGCTGCGCCGAAGCGGTTGTCGAAGCTGATCTCGTAACGTCGAGTCGCGCTCGCCCCAAGGCCCGCTATCCTTACTCCGTCTGACACGTAAGGAGAAACCTCGATGGATGCTGCGGCGAAGATGACCTCGAAGGGGCAAGTGACGGTGCCGAAGGTTGTGCGTGATGCGCTGGGTTTGTCGGTGGGCGATGAGGTCGTCTTCCGTGTGCAAGGCCACCGTGCGGTGCTTGCGCGGACGAAGGACTTTCTCGAGCTTGCCGGTTCGATTCCTGTTCCGGCAGCGAAACGCAATGTTGCTTGGGACGACGTCGTGCGGCGCACCCGAGCTGATCGGGCGGCCGCTCGTCGGTGAGTGCGTTCATCGACACGAACATCCTGGTTCGGCATCTGACCGGTGATCCACCCGACATGGCTGCTCGGGCGTCGCGGTTTCTGGCTGAGGAGCGCGATCTGTTGCTCGCTGATCTGGTGGTCGCCGAGACCGTCTACGTGTTGGAGTCGTTCTATGAGGCAAGTCGTGCCGTGATCGCCGAGTCGATTCGTGCCTTGATCGCCTTCGAGTCGGTGATCTGCGTGGATCCTTCGTTGTTGCTGCGGGCGGTCGAGATCTACGAGGTGGATCGTCTCGACTTCGCGGAGGCGTATCTGGTGGCGTGCGCAGAGACCACCGGAGTCGGTCGTGTTGCCTCGTTCGATCGCAGCATCAGCCGGGTCGCCACCGTCGAGCGTGTCGAACCGATCTGAACGCTCTGCGGCTGGCGACGAACGCGACGACCACGGAGGCCCGCATGACGATCGAAGTTCTGCCGCCGTCCATCGTGCGACACAAGGAAGAACCCCCATACTTCGTCGCCTCGTCCAGCGGCATGAACACGTGATCGTCAGCAGCAAGTTGGTGCAACGACAGGGAGCGTGGCGCTGCGCGGAGACATCGGGTCGCTGCCGTCTGGCACACTCGCCCGATGAGTGAACGACTTGCGATCGAGTTCCCTGATGGCTTCATCTGGGGTGCGGCCACCGCCAGCTACCAGATCGAAGGTGCAGTACACGAGGGCGGCCGTGGACCCAGCGTGTGGGACACGTTCTCGCACACGGCCGGAAAGGTCGCCAACGGCGACACCGGCGACGTCGCGTGCGACCACTACCACCGCGTCGAGGAGGACGTCGCCATGATGGCCGAACTCGGCCTGCAGACGTACCGCTTCTCGATCTCGTGGTCGCGAGTACTGCCAGAGGGCCGAGGCAAGCCCAACGCAGCAGGACTCGACTTCTACCACCGGCTCGTGTCGGCACTCCTCGCTCACGACATCGTGCCGTGCCCCACGCTGTTCCACTGGGATCTGCCCCAAGCGCTCGAGGACGCCGGCGGATTCCGCAACCGTGACACGGTGAACTGGTTCGGTGAGTACGCAGCGCTGATGGCACGAGAGTTCGGCGACGAGGTGACGATGTGGTCGACGTTCAACGAACCGTGGTGTTATGCGTATCTGGGCCATGCCGCCGGCGTCCACGCTCCAGGTCTCATTGACGACGAAGCCGCTGTGACCGTCGCCCATCACGAACTGCTCGCGCACGGCATTGCACTGCAGGCCATGCGTGCCGAACACGACAACCTGCAGCTCGGCATCGTCATCAACCCGTCCAACATTCGTAGCGAGAGCGTCGCCGCCTGCGCCGAAAGATCAGCTCGACCTCGTCGACGCAATCCACAACCGGTGGTGGTTCGACGGGACCCTGCGCGGCGAGTACCCCTCCGAGGCGATCGACGCCTACGGGCACCTCGCTGCGGCTGTGCGACCCGGTGACCTCGAGACGATCGCCCAACCACTCGACTGGATCGGGATCAACTACTACTTCGACATCCTGCTGCGCGGGCTGCGACCCGACGAGGCCGACGAACGGCTGCTGCAGTATCCGACGACGTCATCGATCACCGAAGCGCCGCAACGAGAGGTGCACACCGACATGGGCTGGCCGATCACGCCTGACGGCCTGACCGAACTGCTCGTGCGGCTGAACGACGACTACCCGAACCTGCCGCCGGTGTACATCACCGAGAACGGCGCCGCGTACGACGACGCCGTGATCGATGGATCATGCGACGACGCCCGCCGGATCGACTACCTCGACCTCCACCTGCGTGCGATCCGCGACGCCATCGACGAGGGTGTCGACATCCGTGGCTACTACCAGTGGTCGTTGCTCGACAACTTCGAGTGGGCACTCGGATACGACAAACGCTTCGGTCTCGTCCATGTCGACTTCGACACGATGGAACGCACCCCGCGAGCGAGCGCCTACTGGTACCGGGACGTGATCAGACGCAACGGCCTCGACGACGCGGTGAGCGCGGGATGAGCGCAGCGCAGCTGGGCCGAGCGGTCGAGGCAGCGACCGCTCGGACCGTCACGGCGATGGCGGTCGTACATGGCGGCGACACGGCGTCGGCCTTTCGCGTCGAGCTCGCAGATGGCCAGATCCTGTTCGCCAAGACGCACCCGTCGCCGCCGGCCGGGTTCTTCACGACAGAAGCCAACGGCCTGGAGTGGCTGCGTTCGAGCGGCGCCGTTCGAGTCCCGGTCGTCGTGGCCGCATCCGATGGTGACCCGCTCGACGAAACCGGAGACACCCAGACACCCGCGTTTCTTGCACTGGAATGGATCGAACAGGCACGACGCCCGCCCGACGAGTTCGAATTCGGTCGAAGCCTGGCGAATCTGCATCGAACGACTGCCACCGTGTTCGGCCGCGAGGACGGGCGCACCACGGGGAGTCTCGGACTGCCGAACCAGCCGTGCGCAACCTGGTCGGAGTTCGTCTCGACGTGCCGTTTCGAGCCGCTCGCTCGTATCGCCCGCGACCGCAACTCGCTGTCGCCGACACGATCAGCCGCTTGGAGCGATTGGCAGGCAGTCTCGACCGGTTCGACGACGGCGCCGCCGCCCGCACGACTGCACGGCGACCTGTGGGCAGGCAACAGAATCGTCGACGTCGACGGTTCATCGTGGCTGATCGACCCGGCCGCACACGGCGGGCACGCCGAGTTCGATCTCGCCATGATGCGTCTGTTCGGCGGCTTCGGTCCCGAGGTGTTCGCCGGCTACGAGAGCGTCCGCCCGCTCGCCGACGGATGGCGCGACCGCATCGAACTCCACCAGATCGCTCCACTGGTTGTCCACGCCATCAAGTTCGGCGGCAGCTACGTCGCATCCGCCGGCCGAGCCATCGACCGCTACACCTGACCAGCCACTCTGCTCCCCACACTGCGAGTCACCGTCGAGATGTCCGACATCATGGGCATGATGAAGTTCGGACTGTTCGGCATCAACAACGGCCCACTCGCCGACCCGGACGCGTCCGTTCGCGTCGCGCAGGCAGCGGAGGCCGCCGGGTTCGACTCGGTGTGGACCGGCGAGCACGTGGTGCTCCCCGACCCCCAGGAACCGCCGTCGCCGGCGCCGCCGCATCTGGCGATGCTCGATCCAACGGTGGCACTCGCCTACGTCGCCGCTCATACATCGACGATCGCACTCGCCACGGGGATCATCATCCTTCCGCAGCGCAACCCGCTCGTGTTGGCCAAGGAACTCGCAAGCGTCGACGTGGTGTCGAAGGGGCGCTTGTGGTTCGGCTACGCGGCCGGATACCTGCACCAGGAGTTCGCTGCACTGGGCATCCCGTTCGGCGACCGCGGTGCACGTTGCGACGAGTACCTCGACGCGATGCTCGAGCTGTGGGACAGCGAGTCACCCACATTCGCCGGCGAGACCGTTCGCTTCAGCGGGATCGATGCCCACCCACGTCCCGTGCAACGGCCGCACCCCCGGCTGATCGTCGGCGGCCAGAGTCCGCCGGCGTTCAGGCGAGCCGTGCACCGTGCGAACGGGTGGTACGGATTCGCCATGCCACCCGACACCGTGGCGAAGTGCGTCGACGGCCTCGAACGCGCAGCAGTCGAGACCGAACGTGCTCCGGCGCTCGGCGACCTCGAGCTCACCGTCACCCCACCGCCAGGGCCGGTCGACGCTGACACCGTCGACCGCTACCGACAACTCGGCGTGGCGCGCCTGGTGATGCTGCCGCGAGCCCGCGACGTCGAGGGCGTCATCCAGCTCGTCACCAGCACAGCGGAGGCCCATCTGGGGTGAGCGACGTGTTCGCCAGCCGCAGGGTGGCTCAGGTCGTCGAGTCGGTGGAGGTCGCAGCCCGCGGGAGATACTGCGTCTCGAAGTCCTCGAGGGAAGGTGGAATGTCGCCGACGACGGCGGCCGTGAGCCGGTCGAGATACCACTCCCATCCGACGCCGATGGAGGCGACGTGTTCGGGGTCGATGTGCTCGTGCCGGAAGACAAGCGTGGTGTGTCCCTGCGACTCGCTGAGCTCCGCCCGAAGATGCCAGGCGCCTGCGTCGTCGACGGCGCTCACGGCCAGCACGTGGGGCGGTTCGCACTCGTGTATGTCGTATCTCGAGGCCGCGACGGGCTCGGCCTCGGCGTTCATGGTGACCATCACGAAGCCGCTCGGGGGGTCGCCCGTCCAGGTCCCGAACCATCGTGCGAGCCGATCGGATTCGGTGATGCTCGCCCAGACGTCCTCGATCGGGCTGGCGAAGTGGCGGGTGATCGCAAGCGTCGTCCCGTCGGCTTCGAGCGAGGCATTCGAGGTCATGCTGGTTCCTTTCGTCGGTTGGTCTCGATCGCCGATTGGCGCCGATCGCGGGTGGTGCGACGCACCTCTGTGTCGAGCGCGTCCATGTGCTGCGCAGTGATCGGCGACGTACGAGCTCGGCGAGCGTCCGTCGCCAGCAGATCGTCGACGAACGTGCGGATCTCGGTGAGCGGGTCCACGGAGAGCTGATAGTGCCGCTCACGGCCGTGCTCGCTGCACCGCACGAGTCCGGCTTCGCCGAGAACACGGAGGTGACGGCTGATCGCTGGCCGCGAGATCGGATACGCAGCGGCAAGGTCGACAACCCGCACCGGCCCGCCGGCCAGTTGGCGCAGCAAGCTGCGGCGTGTCGTGTCGGCGAGCGCCTCGAACACATCCATGACACAAAACGTAACGTAGTCGTTACCAATAATGCAACTGGCCGCTCTCCACGAACGGCTGCGCACGGGCGAGGGCACGCAAGCTCTCTGCAAGCGCTCTCGCCGCAGATCGTTCACCGTCGCTTCATGTTGTGGTCGGCGCGTGGCAACCTTGCCCCCGTACCCTGCGAGCGGTGAACTCCCCAACTTCGATCAGTACCGGCCCTTCGCGCAGCGTCGCCTTGGCGGGCGCGTTCAACTTCCGCGATCTCGGTGGGTACCGCGCCGTCGACGGCCGATCTGTGCGTTGGGGAGCACTGTTCCGGTCCGACTCACTGGGACAACTGACCATCGACGACGTCGACGCGCTCCGTCCGATCGGTCTTCGCACGGTGATCGACCTCCGTGGCGCCGGGCGAGGTGGACGCGGCTGGCTCGTTCCCGGTTGACGAATATCCGGTCACGCTTCACCGCCTGTCAGTGATGGACCGCGAATGGGACCCGGCCGCCGCCGATCTCGGCACCTCCGGTGAGTTCCTGCACACCCAGTACACGACGATGCTCGACGAGACCGGTTCTCGATACGCCGACGCCATACGTCGGCTGGCCATCCCTGAGGCACTGCCAGCGGTGTTTCATTGCGCTGCGGGCAAGGACCGCACCGGTCTGCTCGCGATGCTGATACTCGGAGCGCTCGGCGTGAGTGACGGCGACATCGTCGACGACTACGCGTTGACCGCCGCGACGATGGGCGCCTTCCTGGCAGCTCGTTCGGCCGACCCGACGTTTGCCGATCGCATCGCCACATTGCCGGCGACCTTCTTCGCGGCGGAACCGTCGGCGCTGGCACGAGTGATCGACGACATCGCTGCGGCCTACGGATCGATCCGCTCGTACGTGCTGTCGCTCGGTGTCACCGCCGATGAGCTGGCAGGCCTCGAGGCCGGCGCGCTGACCGACTGACACCGCGAGCGCGGCTGGGGCACCGAACAACGACGGTGACACGGAACACCCGGCCAGCCTGCGACCAGGCGAACTCGTGGTTGTGCCGCAGGGAACATGGCACCGCTTCGAGACTCCCGATGCGGTCACCATTCTGAGCGTGACGCCGCAACCAACTGATCACAGCCCCGAGCGCCCGAGCTGACGCGTCCGAAACGTTGGCGAGCCGGCGGTAGTTGGCGCGCACTGGAGCGTGCGATGCCTACGAATCTGCAGGCCACGCGCTGCGCAGCTGTTGCCCTCGGCGTCGGACCTCGTCGGCATCGGCGACCGCTGCTGGGTGCAGGTCGAGGTCATCGCCGTGCCAGCGCGGGATGACATGGAGGTGGTAGTGCCACACGTCTTGGCTGCCTGCGGGTTCGTTGTGCTGGCGAAGCGAGATGCCGTCGCAACCGAACGCAACCTTCATGGCCGTCGCGGTCGATCGTGCCGCTGCGTGAATCGGTGTGGCAAGGATGTCGGGGAGATCGAAGATGTTTTCGTAGTGGTCGTTGGGAATCACGAGCGCGCTGCCGGGATTGTTGGGCCGCCATCTCGGATTGATCTTCACGAACACGGTCGAACTGCGGTGAACGATTTCCAGGGGATGGTCGGCCTCACCGGTCCGGACGTTCCTGCAAAAAGGGCAGTGGTAGCCGGGCGGAGCATGTGATGACACGGTGCCAGCGTGGCACGACCTGACCCCGTCGCGGAACAGGCGTCCAGGGGCTGAAGCGCGTTGTCGAACCGGATCCCGGAGACGACGTCGGGACGCTGGTCGACACGGTCCCGGCGGATCGGTGGCACCCGTCGACTTCGGAGACGTGGGGCGTTCGTCAGAACTAGCCTTGCAGCCATGGGGATCGTGGAAGAGTTGCTCGATCGGCCGGGCCTCTACATCGGCACGGACGGCGTCGTGGGCACCGATCTTGTCGGAGCTGCCCGAATCGTGGTGACGGCCTTGCCGGGTCGTGCAGGTGTGAGTCTCGACTACGAAATACTCAACGGACTCGCACCGGGACCCGTTCTCGGACACGTCGAGCACACCGTGATCGGAACTTCTGACGATGGCACGACCATCATGGTGATCGCCCATACCCATGGCGAACGCATCAGTGTGCTCCGCGAAACCGAGCCCGGCGTCTTCGAACAAGGTGACGGACCGGCGCCGTATCCGATGAAGGTCGTCGTGTCGGTGTCCGAGCCAGGTCGGCTACGCCATGCTTGGTGGTACGGCTCACCAGGCGAGGAACTGACCGAACGAGATGTTGCCGTGCTCGAACTCGTTGAGCCGTAGTACCGGCAATCCGAGGTTGGGTGGAGTCGAGGAGGGCATTTCAGATGCCGGGCGGCAGCATGACCAAATTCACGGCTACCCGACCTGATCTTGGAGAGGGCTCGTACGCCACCGCCGATGTCGGGCAACGTCAACGACAACTGCACGAAACGCATCGGGCGTAGCCGCCAGTCACATCGTCCCTTCTGACTGCCACTCCTCCGCAAGGACGGCGAAGACGTCCACGTCCTTGCGTTGCCCCTGCCAAACGCCCTCGGCGCGGAGCGTTCCCTCGAAGCTGAATCCGGCGCGGCGCGCCACCGCGGCCGACGCAGCGTTCTCGGAGTGGATTGTGAGGAAGACGCGGGCTGCTCCGAGCTCGAACAACCAACCGGTCATCAGCGAGACGGCGCGAGTCGCAAGCCCACGTCCTCGCGCACCCGCCGCCAGCCAGTAGCCGAACTGGGCGACGCCTGTGCGCGACCAGTGGTCGACTCCACACATGCCGGCCGGCTCGCCCGGGCCAGCATCAACGATCACGAAAGCGGCCCCTGTTGGGTTGCCCTCGACCTCGAAGGTACGCCAGCTCTGCTGAATGCGCTCGATCACCGCGGTTGCGTCAGCCACCGAGGCTGGCGTCGGACCGTTGTAGCGCTCGATCGCCGGGTCCATCGATGCTTCAGCCATGAAGCTGGCATCAGACAAGCTCCAAGGTCTCAGCTGGACTGCATCGTCGGACAACGTGATCGGTGACCGCCCGCCGCCAAGCTCCGAAGCGTCAGGTCGGCTTGTCATCCCCAACCGCAGATCCCGTGTTTCCCCGGCTCGCCCATCCAACTGAAGCTACGACCCCGGGAACAGTCGGACCGTCTCAGTGGTCCGCTGGACTACGCCGTCAACCGGAGGTCGGGATGCCGGGTCCGGGCTACCGTTCGTTCTGTGGAGACACCGAGCCACGAGCGCCTCACGCTGTACGGCCAACTGAGTGACTCGGCGCCGCTGGGTTGGGCCTGGGTCGATGCCCAACTCGCTGCCGCGGGCACCTACTGGATCGTTGCGAACGGCGTTGTCCACCCACACCCTCGTCCGGTCTGGGGCGTGTGGTACGAGCAGAGCCTGTACTTGAGCATTGGCAGCCCTGTCATCGCTCGGCAAATCTGCGAGCGGACCGAAGTCACGGTGCATCTCGACAGCGGGGTCGACGTTGTCGTGGTCGAGGGGTCCGTCAACGGGTTCTCCGACGGGGGCGAGCCGATTCGGGAGTACGACGAGAAGTACGACTGGAGCTACACGGTCGACGAGTACGGTCCGCTGACGACAATCACTCCGACCACCGTCCTGGCTTGGCGCTCCGGAGGGTGGGCAGGACGCGACGGTTTCCAGCAGACGGGCCGCTGGCGGCTTCCGCCACGACCTCGCATCTCATCGGTGCGCACGTCGTGTTGACCAACCCGGCGGCCGGGGACAGTCGGTGGTGTCGAGGCAGAATGTTCCACGTGCGCATCGTCCGTCTCGATCATGTCCAGTTGGCGATGCCTCCGGGGCGCGAGGGTGAAGCGGTCGCCTTCTACGAACGGATTCTCTGTCTCAGCCAGGTTCCGAAGCCCGATCATCTCGCAACGCGCGGCGGCTGGTTCGAGGACGGGGATCTGAAGGTTCACCTCGGTGTCGATTCTGAGTTTCGCCCAGCGACGAACAGGGCTCGGGGCGGAGGACGACTGTCTTCGGTTCGCCCGCGAGTGCCGGAGCATTCTCCGGATTCGCCCAGACCACCGTGTGCAGGAACGTTCGGAACGCCACTGCAGCGTCCTCTGTGTCGAACTCGAGATCGACGATGACGTAGCACGGGTCGTCGACAGGTCTCAGCACGCGATGAGCGCGAACGCCTGCAGCGAGTCGTGCATCGCTGAACCGATCGAACGCCGCCGACCAGGTCTCGAAGTCGGTGATCGGGTGTTCGATGTGCAGTACGGGCATGGTGGGAACCTACGACGACCGACCCTCAGTGGATATCCCAGGAAGTTGGGGTTCTGCGGCGCCTCGAGGGGCGTAGCGTTCACGTATGTCGGTGGTGGACCTGTGCGAGCGCATCGACGACCAACGAAAGCTTCGGCTCGCGTTGCTGAAGGAGCTGCGTCGACTCGTTCCGTTCGATTCGTATGCATGGCTGCTCACGGATCCGAGCAGCGAGGTGGGCACCGCTCCGATCGCAGATGTCCCGTGTCTGCCTGATCTGCCCCGGCTCATCCGCCTCAGGTACGCAACCACGACCAATCGTTGGACGCAGCAGAAAGAGCCAGTGGCTGGTCTTCACGCGACCACCGGCGGCCGGCTCGAACAGAGCCTGGTCTGGCGCGAACTCCTCGTCGATCACCACGTGAGCGACGTGGTGTCAATCGTGTTCCGGGACCGCTTCGGTTGCTGGGCGTTCCTGGACCTGTGGCGATACGAAGGCGTCTTCACCGACGCAGAGACCCGTGCGCTGGCAGAACACGTCGATACCGTCACCGACGCCCTCCGGCGATGCACCCTCCGGACGTTCTCCCAGACGGCGATACCCCCCGACCGCCACCCGTGGCCCGGCCCGATCGTGCTCGTCTTGTCCGAACAACTCGAGGTTCAAGGACAGACCGCCGAGACCGAGCGGTATCTCCGGGCGTTGGTCCCGCCAGACGGAGACCGCCGGGCGATCCCCGCCAGCGCGTACAACGTCGCTGCTCAACTGCTCGCTCTCGAGGCCGGCGTCGATGAGCACAAGCCCGTCGCACGGGTCCACCTCGATGACGGGGAATGGCTCACGGTTCGGGCCGCTCGGATCGACGATGACATCGCCGTGTCGATCGAGCGTGCGTCACCGGCCGAACGGCTCGACCTGCTCCGGCGATCGGCCCGATTGACCAGCCGGGAGACCGAGCTACTCAACTTGCTGGCAACTGGCGCGGCGACTCACGCACTCGCTGAGCAGATGTTTCTTTCCGAGCACACGATCCAGGACCACCTGAAGTCGATCTTCGCCAAGACCGGCACCGGGAGCCGACGAGACCTCGTAGCCCGAGCCGTGGCACCATGACTCGCAAGGGTCCTCCGCACGACCTGCCCTCAGCCGGCGTTCGGAGGCGTGACCGTGATGGATCGCTCGGAGATACCTTGACGTCGTGTGCACTACCGCTTCGGGCCACGACCTCACACGACGTTCGAGGGAGAGTCGAATGACCGTGCCGGAGCAGGTTCGCAGACTCATCGAGGCCGGCGTCGCCGATCTTGCCAACCTGAACCCAAGTTCTCTGGCCGACCTTGCTGAGTGCTTGCCCGAGACACCCGATGGAGTCGTTGCGGTGAATCCGTCGCTGGTGCCCGCGCATGAACTCGCGACGCTCTTGCGACGTGACGACAAGCCGGGGTTCGTCGTCACCGATATGACCGACCTCGACGAGTTTGTTGCCATCGATGGCATCGAGATTCCAGATACGCCGCTGTACCTTCTGCACGACGTGGACCGGGGTGACAACATGCGGAACTGGAGCCCGAACGAAGTGCTGCCCGTTCTCGCCCAGCTCGGGCGTACGCCACTGACGGTCAACGAAGGAATCAGTTGGCTTCTCCAGCAACCAACGGTGCTGGAGCCCAATCACTGCTTCATGACCATCGGTTCGCGTAAACCAAAGGGCGACCGCCTCGACACCCGGACTCCAGCGATCTGGATCAGTGGCGGCACGGGACGCGACGGCAGGGCCAACAAGGCAGCGCCCAAAGTCGGCTGGTGTTGGGCCGACAACCGTCACACATGGCTCGGTTTTGCGCACGCCAGAACCCGAAGTTGCTAGCGGGCTGTGAAGGGCTCGGAGGAACGGCGGTGCAACCGCAACTGGAAGCTCGCTGCATCGCTGCTCGGCGTTGTGGCTCTCGTCGCCGCGAGCGTGACGGTCAGCCTCCTCGACCTTCATGCTCCTTGGGGACTCGTCATCTACGTCGGTGTGATGGCGACCGTGCTCCTGGGGGGAACAATGTGGCTCGTGCTGGAGTCGGGGACGCGTTCGACGCGAGCGGACTCCGGTACCGGCGAGGTTCGAGAGCAGTGGACAGAGACGGGCGGCAGCATGCAAGGCTGCACGCGTGGATCTCGGGTCGCGCACGAACGAATCCGATCGTCCGACGGGGACGGTCACCTTTCTCTTCACCGACGTCGTCGGATCGACGCCCTTGTGGGACCGATTCCCGGAGCTCATGGCAGAGGCATTGGCGGTCCATGATCGACTGATCGAGCGGGCGATCTCGGAACACGGCGGCCATGTGTTCTCCACAGCAGGTGATTCCTACGCATCGGCGTTCGCCACGGCATCGGCAGCGATCTCGGCAGGCCTGACGGCCCAGACGGAACTCGTCAGCCAGGTCTGGCCGGGCGGACTCCAACTCGAAGTGAGAATGGGCGCCCACACCGGTGAGGCCCAGGAACGAGACGACGACTACTTCGGTCCGGTGGTGAACCGGGCTGCCCGGCTGATGGGTGCAGCGAATGGCGGGCAGTTCGTCATCTCGACGGTGACCGCTGCGCTGGCGCCGCCGGGAGACGGCGTGCAGCATGTCGATCTCGGCACGGTGCATGTGAAGGGCATCGTCGATCCCATCCAGGTGGTGGGAGTGAGTGGTCCCGGAGCGCCATGGATCGACCGTCAACTGATCGGTAGTCAGACAGCGGTCGGCAACCTTCGACGGCCGCAAACCGAGTTCGTCGGAGACCTGACCGACCTGCAGCGAAGGGTCGCAGCATTGAGCGACTACCGGCTGGTGACGTTGACGGGCTCAGGTGGAGTGGGCAAGACGAGAGCAGCCACCGAGATCGGGTTCCTGACAGCCGACGACTTTCCTGGTGGCGTCTGGATGTGCGAGCTGGCGCCGATCGTGGATCCGGATGCGGTGATTCCCGCGACGATCGAGAGCATCGGCGCGCAGCCTCAAGTCGGTCTGACCGGCGTCGACGTCATCGTCGACTGGTGTCGTGACCGTCGTGTGCTGCTGATCCTCGACAACTGCGAACACCTCGTGACATCCGTCGCCGACGTCGCCCGGGAACTTGCTGAACGTTGTCCCACGGTGACGGTGCTCGCGACGAGTCGGGAGCCGCTTGGCGTGCCGGGCGAGCGCGTCGTTCGGGTGCCCTCACTCGATCCCATGGACGGCGTCGAACTCTTCGTCGATCGGGCGGCGGCGGTCGACAGCGAGTTCGACCTGGAACGTGACCGTGGCGCGGTCGAGGCAATCTGTCGCCGGCTCGACGGTATTCCGCTCGCGATCGAGTTGGCAGCAGCTCGGGTCCGGTCGCTGAGTCCTGCGGAAATTCTCGACCGTCTCGACGAACGCTTCCGCCTACTGCGCGGCGCAGGACGGGGCCAGCTCGAACGCCACCAGACACTTCACGCCGCCGTCGAGTGGTCCTATCGGCTGCTTTCCGATTCTGCCCGCAACCTTTTCGATGAGCTGGCCGTCTTCGCGGGTTCGTTCGACCTCGCCGCGGTCGAGGGGATTTGTGGCGAGGTCGGCGATGGTGACCACCTTGATCTCCTGTCCGATCTCGTCGACAAGTCGGTGGTGGTCGCCGAAGCCTCAGGCCGCCGGACCCGCTACCGCCTACTCGAGACCCTCCGTCAGTACGCCGAGCAGCGCCTCGCCGACCGTGACAGGACGGCCGAGATGAGAAACCGACATCTTCGCTTCTACGCAACCGGGGCCAGTGCAGCCTGGCGAAAGTCGTACACGTCGGACGAGGCAGAGTTCTTCTCGTTCTTCGACGCAGAGTGGGACAACTTGCGAGCGGCGCTCAACTGGTCGCTCGCGCTCGGCGACCTTGCCGTTGCCGAGCAGCTGTTGGTCGCCACGGGTGCCTTCGCCGAGAGCGAGATGCGCTACGAGCACGAGGACTGGGCCGTCGAGGTCGGCGAGCTCGCTCGTCGATCAGGTGAACGAAGTACGGCGAGTCTCGGACTACGTGCGTACTGGGCGCATCAGCTCGGCGATCCGACTCGCGCTGTCGAGTTGGCCGCCGAGGGTGCTGCGCTCGACGGCGACGAGGTGAGCATCAGCATCTGCCTCATCTGGCAGGGAGAAGCCCTTGTCGCCGGCGGACGAACCGATGAGGCCCTCGTCCTGGTCGAGCGGCTCCGCAAGATCGTCGACCAGACCGACTCGACCATGATGCGGGTCAAGGCATGGAACATGGTGTTCAACGTTCTCCTCGCCGCTGGCGACCCGAGCTTCTTCGATGAACTCGAGCAGGCTCGCCCGTACTACACGGGGACCGGGTCTCTCGCCGCGTTGAGCGTCTTCTCGTTCTATCGCGGGAACGGCCTGCTGTATCTGGCCGATCCTCCCGACGGGCGGGCAGCCCACGACGAGTACCAGCTCTCGGCAGATGCCGCCCAGCGCATCGGCAACCTCCAGCAAGCGCTGTGGGCCGAGTTCGGCACGGTCAACGCACGGCTCCTCTCAGGTGATCTGGACGTCGGTTCCGCGCTTCATCGAGTCCTGACGGCCAGCCATCAGGCACGACTGTGGTTGCTCACCCTGATTGCGCTCGAAACCACTCAGCTCTTCCACGCTCGGCGGGGAGCGCTCGACCAGGCAGCGACGATCTTCGGGTTCGTCGAACGATCCTCTGCGCCGTTCGAAGCCATTACCGCCCCGTACCGCGCCGAGTTGGCATCTCTCCTGGCCGGGTCGGCGGACACCGCCCCAGCACGGGAACGCGGCCGCCGCATGGACCGGCATGAGATCGTCACCTACGCCCTGTCGACCCTCGACGGAATTTGAGATGACGGACCGATGCGCCGACCGCATCTCAGAAACAACCATTTACCTGGTGTTTTCAGAGCGGATGACGGGAATCGAATCCGCGTTCTCAGCTTGGGAAGTCGATGTCGTGCCTTCATCGACAGGTCATGTGAGCCGGCCCAACCGGCCCTGACCTGGGTGTTTGTGATTGATGGTGGACAACCACGGCAACGCCTCGTGCCCGTTGTCTACCCTGTGCTGGGCACGCTGCGGGCACGACCGATGTGTATCCCACCTGACGCTCTGCAGAGTCTGGCCTGGCTGTTGTGGATCCCTGGCGGGGCGGCCGTGTGGTCGGTTCAGCGGGGCCGATCGTCGACGCCGTCGGCGATCCACACGACTGCGTCGCCGGCCGGGCTGCTGTGCGGCAGTTCGTTCTCCGGCTCGTCCTCACCGATTCCGGTGTCGCCTAATCTGCCGCATGTGCAAGTGCGGGTTCTCGGCAACCTCGAGGTCGAGTTGGACGACGGGGTCGTCGCCGATCTGGGTGGAACGAAGCCGAGAACGCTGCTCGGAGTTCTGACCGCAGCGTCCGGCCATCCGCTGCTCGTACCGCGGCTGATCGATCAGGTGTGGGACGACGACCCGCCGGATCGGGTCGAGTCCTCGCTGCAGACCTACGTCGCACGCCTACGCAAGGCGCTCGGCGGCGCCACGGGTGCTGGGGCACGACTGCGAACTCACACCGGTGGCTACTCGTTCGAGCTCGAACCGCACGAACTCGATGCGCACTGTTTCACGACCGGTGTCGCAGAGGCTGCCGAGCGGGCCGCGGCAGGAGACGACGAAGCGGCCGACCGGGCGCTCGTCGACGCGCTGGCGCTCTGGCGCGGCGAGGCGTACTCCGGGTTGCCGAGTCGACTCCTGGACGCAGAGGCGGCGCGGCTGCATGAACTGCGACTCGGCGCCGAAGTCTCGCTGTGGGACCTCCGGGTGCGCAACGGACGCCATGTCGAAGCCGTCTCGGCGCTCGAGCAGTTGGTTCGACTGCACCCCTTCAGAGAGCCCTTCTGGTATCTCCTCGCGCTGTCGCTCTATCGCACGGGGCGCCAGCGCGACGCGCTCGCTGCGCTTCGGCGCGCACGCACCATGCTCGCCGACGAGCTCGGCATCGACCCGGGTCACGACCTGCAGCAACTCGAGCTGCAGGTGTTGCAGCAGGATCCGACACTCTTGGCCGAGGACCGATCGTTTGCTCCGCTGTCGACCCCAGCGGTCGGGGAGGCGAGCGAACCGACAGCTCAGAGCGATTTCGCCGGCGACGTGCTCGTCGGGCGGGGGGAGGAACTGGCGACGGCGCTCCACGCACTCGACCAGGCCATCGCCGGGCACGGCAGCCTGCTGGTCGTGACGGGTCAGCCCGGTATCGGGAAGTCGAGGATCGTGGCCGAGGTGCTCGACGCTGCGGCACAGCGCGGGGTTCGAGTCGGCCGCGGCACATGGGATCCCGACCCGGGACCACCACTCGCTGGGTGGCGAACAGCGATCAACGGCGCGCTCGGCGCGGACGACATGTTGGCGCCCGTCGCCGACGATGGTGTGCGCGACGCAGCTTCGGAGATCTACCGGCTCGCCGACGCGCTGAGCGCGCCCCTTCGTGACCGACCGACCGTGCTGGCATTCGACGATGTCCACTGGGCCGACCCCGACAGCATCCGATTGATTCGGCGCTTCATCGCCCTCGTCGATGAGCTGCCGGTCCTGGTCATCATCGCGGCACGGCCGCTCGGACTCGACGCGGCTGC
>CAVVAO010000030.1:0-15146 GCA_963746285.1 Ilumatobacteraceae bacterium
TCGCCGCCGACAGTTGGCGATCATCCCGTCGACATCCATCCGGGTGTAGGCCTCGTCGGCCGCTTCCAGAGCGTGCTGCGCCGCGCCAGCGGTCATCCGGACAGTCTCGCGCCACGAGCACGACGCAGCGCACGACGGAGCTGCGTGTCGGACCGGCTACGGCTGGGCGGTCCAGCCGGTCACGCCGACGATGCGCAACACCAGTACGCGTGCAAACGGCTCCTGCCGATACTGCTCGTAACGCCGGGCCAGCTGGGCGGACAGCATCGCTGCCCGCTCGTCCGACGGGCCGGCCTGCCAGCGCAGTTCTGCCCGTACCCACCACAGCTGCGACCAGTCGTCGCGATCCCAGTGCTCGGCCAACAGCGTGGCACGCGGGTCCAGTTCGAGGTTCGCGCTCGCGCTGCAGAGCGCGACGATGCCTTCGGTTTCACCAGGTCGACCGGTACGCCGACGTACCCGTCCTCGTCGAGTGCGTAGGCGACGGGGATCGCGTCGACGCCGCGTTCGGCGTGCACCGTGCACAGGATGCCGTGGTGGTGCGCCGCGAGGCGAGCCCTCGCTTCGTCATCGGCCAGCCTCATCCCGGCACGATGGTAGTTCGCCGAAATTCGCCCTCGGGGCGACCTGTTATCGTCGCCCGAGCAGGGCCCGGGGGGCCCGCACTGTGCATTCCCACCACCGGATGAAGGATGAGGAGGCCGTCTCGTGAAGCTCGCTCTGTACCTGCCCAACTTCCGCGACAAGGTGACCGTCCGGGAGCTCGAGGATCTCACCGACCTCGCCGAAGAACTCGAGTTCGACTCCGTGTGGACGCTCGACCGGATCGTGGTGCCGGAAGCCTCCGATCGTGAGGAGCTCCAGTACTCCTTCGGCATGATGACCGAGTTCCCGAAGGCACTGCCGGTGTCCTCTCGCGGTGAGTGGCTCCAGGGCTGGCCGCTGATCCCGTGGCTGGCAGCGAAGACCACGAAGCTACGGATCGGAATGAGCATCACCGACACGCCGTACCGGGCCCCGGGTGTCCTGGCTGCGGAGATCGCCACCATCGACCAACTCTCGAACGGCCGAGTGAACGTGGGCGTCGGATCGGGCTGGATGCCCGAAGAATTCGCCGCGGCGAGCGCATCGCACATCTTTCCCAAGCGACACACGCACGTCCGCGAGACGATCGAGATCATGCAGGGCATCTGGACGAACGATCTGTTCGAGTACCACGGCGAGTTCGCTGACTTCGACCGCTGCGGGTTCGGCGCGAAGCCGGTGCAGCAACCCCATCCGCCGATCTTCTTCAGCGGCCTCAAGGATCCGAAGCGGTCCGCGAACCGCATCGCCAAGTACGGCCTGTCGGGCTGGATCGGGATCCAGGACACTCCGGACGAACTCCGGCAGTGGCGGACCGCCATCCAGCAGGAACTCGAGCAGCTCGAAAGCGCCCGCTCGATCGACGATCTCGAGATCTGCAGCATGATCTGGTTCGTCATCACCGACGAGGAGACCGACCAGACTCCGCTCGGCAAGGGCAGCAACCTTCTCGTCGGCACCGCGGCGCAGATCACCGACACGCTCAAGCGCTACAAGGAGGCCGGGCTGACGATGCCGCTGCTCTGGCCACCGTTCGCCGACGTCCCGGTGTCGAAGACGCTCGACGATCTCAAGCGGCTGAAGGAAGACATCATGCCCCGAGTCGACGCCGTGTAGATCGGCGCACCGACGGCACGTGACGGGCGCCGAGTTCGAAACGTTTCGAAAACTTCGACGGTGCGCCGGGGCTCGCCCACCCCGTCGATCTAGCGTGTCCGCCGTGAACACATCCTGGCGGCGGGGCCTCCTTGCGATCTCTTCGATCGCGCTCGCCGGGTTGCTCGCCGGATGTTCGAACGCCGCACCACAGGCTGACACGGGTGCTCCGTCGACCGACGACGGGGCGACGACCGCCCTTCCTGCGGCGTTGGACTTCAGCGCCCCTCTCGTCGGAGGTGGCGTCTTCGACGGCACCGAATATGCCGAGCGCCCCGTCGTGTTCTGGTTCTGGGCGCCCACTTGAAGCATCTGCAATCGTGAAGCCTCTTCGGTCGAAGCGGCAAGCAAACGTTGGGCGGGATCCGTCGACTTCGTCGGCGTCGCCTGGACGGGCGACGAACAGTCGTTCCAGGACTTCATCGACAAGTACGACGCTGACCTTCCCGACGATCAGCGACGATCCGGGCGACGTGTTCCAGCGATTCGAGGTTCCCGCGCAGCCCGCGTTCGTCGTCGTCGAACCCGACGGCACGACGCAGACCCTGCTCGGGGCGGTCGACGAATCGACGCTCGACTCGCTCCTCGACGACGCCACCAACGCGTAGTCACCCGGCGTCCGCCGAGTCGGCCGTTTCGACTTCTCAACAATCACGAAACCATCTCCGGAACCGCGGAAGAACCGGGTTCCTCGCCGGTTTGCTCGTTCCATGAAATGGATCGTGCGAAACCCCAAGTACAGCGTTCCCGTCGCCGTCGTCCTGACCGCCGGTATCGCCTGGCTGGCTTTCGGTCTCTTCGGCGTGCACCTGCTGTTCGTCGACGACAAGGTCGCCGAAGCACCACCCGTGTTCGCAGCCTCCGAGCCGCCGGCGACCACGACCGTCGCACCGGCACCCACCGAGGTCGTCGTCGCCGCACCGTCCACGGCACCTTCCACCGCACCGTCCACCACACCGAGCACCGTCACACCGAGCACGGTCGCCGACACGCCGGTGGCCACACAACCCCAGATCGTCACCGAGTACAACGGATCGTTCGTCGGGCGCGACCACCCGACGTCCGGCACGGCCATCGTGCTCGGCGACGGCAGCGGTCAGCGGTTCCTGCGATTCGAGGAGTTCGAGACCGACAACGGTCCCGACCTCAACGTCTACCTCGTCAACAGTTCGGCCGGCGGGGTGAACGACTTCATCGACCTCGGCAACCTCAAGGGCAACATCGGCGAGCAGAACTACGAGATCCCGGCCGACGCCGACCTCACGGTCTACGACACGGTGCTGATCTGGTGCGTCCGATTCTCGAGC
Source organism: Ilumatobacteraceae bacterium (assembly GCA_963746285.1). Lineage (GTDB taxonomy): Bacteria > Actinomycetota > Acidimicrobiia > Acidimicrobiales > Ilumatobacteraceae > Sva-07. The sequence goes on from CAVVAO010000030.1 coordinate 3,048, forward strand.
CCGTTCGGCGAGGCCACCCTCGCGTCGACCTGACCTGCCGTTGCACGGACCTGAGGGGTCAGGTGCGTTGCTTGCGGCTCGTGAGGTGCCAGGTGACGCGTCCGACCTCGTCGCCCTCGAAGAGCTGGCGGAGCGCAACCCGATAGTCCTCGCCTCGGCGCTTCTCTGGGATGTGGACGTGCAGTCGCACGGGCACCGCCGCCTTCGCAGGGAGCAGGACGTCACCGAGCACGTTGCGGCCACTCGGCGACAGCGGGGCAACGGCGTGATCCGGCACCGACAGCTTCTTGCTCGGGCGGCGACCGTTTCGGCGGGCATCGCCGCGGGCCACGTCGATGTCGATCGTCGGACGGCGCAGCTTCAGCCGGTCGATGAGCCAGTTGGGCGCCTCGATGAGCAGCCGGGCACCCTCCGGCAGCCTGGCGTGCACCTCGAACACGAAGGGTCGGGCCCGGTCGGGTGCCCCTGCCAACAGGAGCGGGAGCGGGACGAACCCGGGAGGGTTCGCAGCAGGCGGCGGGACGTTGTCGACGACGTTGAAGTTCCGCCACGTGACGTTGTTGTTGTTCTTGATGAAGTTCTGGAAGTTGGTCCAGTCGAGGAAGTCGACGGCGGCCGGCGCCGGATCGTCGGCGGACCCCACGAGTCCGACGAAGCAGTAGTGGCCGGTCGCCGGGATGTCTGCCGCCGCCCAGGTGATCGCGTCCGACACGGTGAGCAACTCGCCGACCGGTACGTTCGGGATCGTCGCCGTGCCGACCAGGTTCCAGAGCACCGGTGTCACGAGCGAGGCGACCGGGCTCCAGTAGACCGTGGCCTCGACGTTCGTCGCGGCGAGCGCCCCCTGGTTGAGGACACGGACGTAGATCGAGTTCGGCTGACCCGCCTCGACCTGGTACCCCAACGTGGCATCGTTCTCCGTACCGCTGCCGGCGCCGAACGACGCCTGCGGATCGGCCACCGGATCCGGTCGCACGATGATGTCGGGCGACGCGGAGATCGGGCCGTTGTGCGGGTCCCCGTCGTCGCCCACGTGATCTCGCAGGTACACGTCGGTGCGGGCGCCGAGCGTCGTGTCGATGATCGAGCGCAGGTTCGGCATGACGCCGATCCGATCGGTGGCCGGAGCCGACGATGCAGTGCCCGTCGCCGGACTGGCCAACAGCGCCCGGATCTGAGCCGGGCTGTACCGGAATCCCTGCACCGCCTCGCTGATCGACTGCACGAGAACGGCGGCCCCGCTGATGATCGGCGACGCGCCGGAGGTGCCTCCGAACGAGGTCGTGTACGACGTGGTGAGGTTTCCGGTCCAGCCGTCACCGGTGCTGTCGATCCCGTCGCCCCATCCGTAGCAGTCGACACGGCTCCCGAAGTTCGAGAAGCCGAGGCGGGCGTGCGGTGCTGCTGCGCTCGCCGCTCCGACCATGACGGCCCCCGAGTCGCGGAAGCCGGGAGCGGTACGGTTCAGGATCTGGGCTCCTGCGATCGCCAGCGTGTCGAGGTCGTTGCCACCGTTGCCGCCGGCTTCGACCACGACCACGCCGAGGGCCGTCGCCAACCGGATGGCGTCGTAGGCGTCGGTGTACACCTCGACCGGCAGGTAGCCGGCCATGGCGGCGTGGGTCGTCTGCGCCTCGAGCAGGAGGACGTCGCCGAAGGCCATCGAGCGAACGGCACTGATGATCGCCTCGGCGGTGTCGTAGTCGGTCGCCGTGCGGTACTGCGACACGACCCGAGCGCCCGCACGCGGGGCGATGCCGACGCATCCGCGCGTGTTGTCGACGGCGACGACTTCGCCGAGCACGGCGGTGCCGTGGCCGAAGTACGCCTGGTTCACGCCGGAGATCATCGTGATGCCGGCCGCACTGAGATCCTCGTGGTTCAGTGTCCATCCCTGTTCGAGGTCGACGAAGCCGACGCCGAGACCGTCGCCGCCGGGTCGGGTCCATGCGTACTCGGCGTCGATGCCGTCGGGTGCTGGATCGAGATACCCCTGATTGGTGGAGCGAGGATCGTCGACCGCCACCACCGGTGGCGGCGTCGGGCCTGGGTCGACGAACGCCTCGTCGACGAGTTGCCAGCGACCGATCCGCTTCAGCACCTCGTCGTGATCGACCTCCGGGGGACAGTCGATCACGAGGTACGAGTGGAAGTTCGGAGGCCGGTACGTGGGATCCATCGCGACCGCCCGTGTGACCAACTCGTCCATCTCGGCGCGCTGCAGTTCGTCGAATCGGCGGACGATCTGGATGCCGGGATACGCGGCGGCCAACTCGTCCCACGGAACGAGCCCCTTCTCGGCGAGCATCGGCCCCAGATCGGCCACGGTCTCGGTCTCGGGAACGTCGACCGAGTCGCGCAGTTTGACGACGACCCGCCGGTGCGTGCCGAGCGCGCGGGTCGACCCGTTGACGTTCACATTCCGCTTGGGCGACATGGCCCCTCCCTGACTTCACTGGTGGTTGGATTCCAGTGGTCCGGAGGCCGTTGCGCCCCGTCCTGATACGACGAACCGTGCGATCCTCAGACGGCGGTGACGGTCACGGGGATGCCGGTCATCCAGGCCTGGTTCGACAGCGGATCGAACGTACCGGGGCCCGACGGCAACAATCGATTGACGTTGACGCCCGGTTTGTCGGTGGCCAGCCGCATCCCGGACTGACGGCCCCAGCCGTGCTCGATCGACACGACGCCCGGGCGCACGGCGTCGTCGACACGGACGGACGCCTCGATCTCCCCCCAGTCGCTGCGCACGACCACGCGGTCGCCGTCGGTGACGTCCGAGTCGCGTCGCATCGTCGACGTTGACCTCCAAGGGGTTGTTCGAACGCGCACCCCGTTTGAGGCTCTCGACGTTGGAGAACCACGAGTTGTGCATGCGGGTGTCACGACGGCTGATGAGTCGCAGACCACTGCTCGACGAACCACCGCTCGACACGGTCGCCGACGTGGCGGCGGCCTCCTGCGCCAACGCGGCGATGGCGGGCCCGAACGAGTCCGGGCAGCAGTCGACGAGCCCGTCGGCGTGTTGGAGGTGGCGGTCGTAGAACTCGCCCGGGGTGAGCCCGTCGGCGAAGACGACCGTGCCCTTCGGCGCGGCACGAACGTCGTCGAGCGAGAGCCCGCGTCCGCTGAGCATGTGGTCGGTGCGCGACCACACCTCGACCTCGGGGTCGTCGGCGTCGAGCGCGCTGCGCATTCCCATCGACTCGGCGAGCGCGGCGAAGATGCGCCACTCCTCTCGCCGCTCGGCATGCGGTTCGACCACGGCGTCGGTCCACTGGATCCACGGCTCGGACTGCAGCCCGAGCCCCGTGATGTTGATGTCGGGACGCTCGAACATGTCGGTCGACGGCAGCAACCAGTGTGCGAGATCGCCCGTGGCGTTCCGGTAGAGGTCGATGCACACGATGAGCTCGAGCGACTCGAACGCCTCGCGCAGCCGTTCCTCGCCGCCGATCGTGAACAGCGGATTGCCCGCGAGCACGATCAGCGCCTTCACCGGCTGCTCCGCGTCGAGGACGTGCTCGGCGAGCAGGTTGCCGGGGAGCGATCCACGGCGCATCGGGCCGAACTCACCGTCGACGAAGCCAGCGGCGTACTCCCGGCGCCCGGCCTTGGCGCTCGCGTAGAAGCCGACGCTCAACACGTTGCCGCCCTCGCGGTCGAGGTTGCCGGTGACGAAGCTCAGCATGTGCACCAGCCAGTACGCGAGCGTGCCGTGGCGGCCCATGTTGACGCCCGTCGACATGTGCACGGCCGCCCGCGGCACGGTCGCGAACGTCGTGGCCACCTCGCGGATGGTGGCCGCGTCGATCCCGACGATCGGAGCAACCGCGTCGGCCGAGTAGCCGGCGACGAACGCTCGAAGTTCGTCGACGTGCTTGCCGTGCGCGTCGACACAGCGGTCGAACCCGGGTCCGACATCGATCTCGTGGATCAGAGCGGCCAGCAGGAACACGTCGGTTCCCGGGACGATCTGCAGCGTCTCGCCCGTCCGCTCCCCCGCCGACTCGGTGCGTCGCGGGTTGACGAACCACACCGTCGCGCCGCGGGCGCGCGGCCTGCATCATCTCGCGGTACATGTTGGAGATGCTGATGAAGCTTCCCTTGGAGATGCGCGGATTCGCGCCGAGCACGAGCAGGGCGTCGGTGTTGGCGATGTCGGGGATCGGATGGATCGTCGAGGACCCGAACACCGCCTCGCTGCCGGCGAACTTGTTGGCACAGTCCTGTGTCCCCGACGAGAAGTACCGCGACATGCCCAGCTGGGCGAAGAACGATCCGCTGGCCGGACCGGCGAGGGTGTTGAAGGCGCTCGGGTTGCCGACGTAGGCGGCGACCGACTGCGGGCCGTGCCGCTCGATCACCGCGCGCAACTGCGACGCGACACCGGCGATCGCATCGTCCCACGTCACCTGCTCCCATCGGTCGCCGACGCGGCGTTGTGGATGGTTCAGGCGGTCGGGGTCCCGATGGATGTCGAGCGCAGCGATCCCCTTCGCGCAGGCGAAGCCCTTGCTCACCGGGTGGTCGTCGTCGGCGCGCACCTGCACGATCTGCCCGTCGTCGACCGTGGCGACCAGCCCGCACGCCGGCTCACACACGCGACAGAACGTGCTCACCTCGCGATTGACGGTCAGCGGGTCGCTCATGGTTCCCGTCATACACCACCGGTCTCGGCGAGTCGGCGTTGGAGGAAGCGGCGCTCGGCTTCACTCTGCGTCAGCGCGAGTGCCCGTTCGTACTCTGCGGCGGCTTCCGGAAGGCGGCCCAGGCGGCGAAGGATGTCCGCGGTCGTTGCGGGCAGATACGTGTAGTCGGCCAGTTGCGGCTCGGAGCGCAGTGGCCCCAGATCGTCGCGGAGCACGGCACCGAGGTCGGCTCCGGGCGCCAGGCTGCGTGCCGCAGCTCGGTTGAGGGCGATCACCGGTGACGGCCATCGATCGAGGAGCGCGTCGTACATCGTGGCGATCTGCGCCCAGTCGGTCGCGTCCGACGACGGTGCGGTGGCGTGCAACCCGGCGATCGCCGCCTGGATCGCGAAACGATCGATGCCATCGGGGCGGTCTGCACCGAGTTCGAGCGCCCGTGCGGCCAGGTCGAGCCCGAGACGCGTCAGCGACGCGTTCCAGAGATCGCGATCCTGCTCGGCCAGCAACAGCATCTCGCCGTCTGCCCCGAGCCGACCGGTGCCGCGTGCTTCCGCGAGGACCATGGTGGCCAGCAGCCCGAGTACCTCGGGTTCGTCGGGAAGCAACCCGGCGAGCATGCGGCCGAGGCTCAGGGCCCGGGTGGTGCGCTCGCGGCGCCACAGCTCGGCGCCTCGAGCGGTGTGCCCGGTCGCGTACAGCAGATGGATGACGGTGAGCACGGCGTCGAGGCGGTCGCCCAGCCGGTTCGGAGGGGGCAGCGTGAACGGGATGGACGCGGCGGCGATCTTGCGCTTCGCACGGGTGATGCGGGCCGCAGCGGTCGGCTCGGAGATCAGCAGCGACGACGCCACCTCCGCGGTGCTGAGTCCGACGACGAGTCGAAGCGTCAGCGCCACCTGCGACGGCACGGCGATCGCCGGATGGCAACACGTGAAGATCAGTCGCAGCGGGTCCGAGGATTCCGGCTGCTCGTCGACGTCGACGAGCAACTCCGGTAGCCGTCGACGGAGCACCTGCCTGCGGCGCAGCACGGTGACGGCATGGTGCTTGGCCACGGTGGTCAGCCACGCCACCGGTACATCGGGTACGCCGTTCCGCCACGTGTTCAGCGCTCGGACGAATGCCTCCTGCGCACACTCCTCGGCGAGGTCGATGTCGCGCGTGAGGCGCACCGTCGACGCCAGCACCCTGGGCCAGTGACGACGGTGCGCCTCGGCGACGAGATCGGCGACCCGACCAGCAGGATCGCCAGGGCCCATCGTCATCGGGACGGTCAGGAGGAGGTCTCGCCACCGGTGTCGAGGACCGGTCGCACCTCGACCGTTCCCGACGGACAGCCCGCCGCGAGTGTCAACGCCTGGTCGAGGTCCTTCGCTTCGATCAGGTAGAAGCCTCCGAGGGCCTCCTTCGTCTCGATGAACGCGCCGTCGGTGACCGTCGGCGGGACATCGCCTGCGCCACGACGCACGACGGTGGCCGTCGAGGACCGTTCGAGTGCCTCGCCGCCCAGAATCCGGCGCCCGCGGCCTCGACCGCGGCGCTGAAGGCCTGGTGCTCGACCATCGCCTCCTGCCACGACTCGTCGGTGAGGTCGTCCCACCAGCTCTCGTCATCGAACAACAGGAACATGTAGGTAGCCATTGATGTCTCACTCTCGTGTGCGGACGGCCGTGTTGCCGTCACGATAGTGACGAACGGGGAATCGATTTCTCGACAGCCGCCGAAGGAATTCTGCGGCTACGACACGGCACGATCGGCGAACCAGGTCGTCCACGCCGGTTCGTCGTGCTGTGCTGCCGAAGCCCCGGCCGTGCCGTACAGGTAGGACCAGACCGAGACGCTGACCTCGTCACCCACACCCTCGACGGCGAGGAACGCCGTGCCGGGTGCGGGTTCGTCGAGCACCAGCGCGAGCCGGAGCGGGGCGACGTCGACCACCGTGCCGGCCAGGGTGGGCATGCCGGGTCCACCGGTGCGGATTCGATCCCCGACGGCGGGTTCGGACGGAATGCCCAGCTCGCCGGTGAGCCGGGCCCACGCCTCCTCGGGCGGGCCGGACCACGTTCCGGTCGGCAGCAGCGCGGTCGCAGTCTGTCCTGCGAAGTGTTCGAGGTGCAGTTTCAGGTTGAGCAGGAACAACTTCCAGCCCTCGGTCATGCCCTCGAACTGCCCGTCCCAGTCCTCGCCGGAGCCGAAGCCGCTGTTGACGAGCCGAACGATGCAGGTGCCGCCCGAGCGTGCTTCGACGAGCCATTCGAAGGCGAGGCCTCCGGCTGCTTCGCCGCCGTCGAACACGATTCGGCGTGGTGGCTCCCATGCGGCCACCCTGCCGGGTATCTGCATCTCCGGTCCGGGCCCGAACGAGGCCATCGCCGCGCCTCCTTCTCGCTCTTCGACGTCGTGGGGCACGTACCACGACGAGATCCCCGGTCCGGTCGCGATCGCCCGCCACACCTCGTCGGGGGTTCCGGGAACCTCGATCTCGAGCTCGATCGAACGTTCGTCGTTCCGGTGTTCGTCACTGGTCATGTCGGTTCTCCTCGATCGGGTCCTGGTGGTCGGTCGTCGTCGTGTCGGTCCGGTGGGGCGGAATCGCATGCGCCGCGACGATCACCCGGTGCCAACGCCCACGAGGGGCACGCTCGTCGTGGTACTTCGCGGCGAGTGCAGTGATGGCGCCGGTGAGTTCGTTGGTGAACGCAGCGCGGTCGTCGGCCGAGGCGAATCGGATCTCGCTGTCGATCGCCAGCGTGGCGAGCGGTTGGCCGGCGTCGTCGGCACGTCGGGCCAGATCGGCGACTTCACCGACCATGCGCGCCGCAACCGCGATGAGGTAGCGGGCCGACAGTCGATCGGTGCGGGCCGGATCGGCGGCCCGGTTGCCCAGGGTTGCCGGCGACACGACATAGGCCCGCGCCGTCGCCCGCACCACACGCTCGGTCAGGCCACGCTTCCGGCGTTCCCCGACGGCCCGCACCAGATCGTGCCGTTCCAGCGTGCGCAGGTGGTAGTTGACCTTCTGGCGCGGCAGGCCGAGTTCGGCGGCGACGCTGGTCGACGACCCGGGCTCGGCGAGCACGGCGAGGATCTCGGCGCGCACCGGATCGAGCGCCACCATCGCCGCGGCGGGATCGTCGATCACCTCGACATCCATCACATCCATCACGTCCTTCAGATCCGGCACGACGACAGCATGCCATTTGACAACAATATTCGTCAAATGAGACTTCTCAGGAATAAGTTTTCTTCCCGACCCACCGCGGGCACGTCGAATCCCCGTAGATTCGCCCCATGTCCACGACAGAGACCCCCGCTCCACGGCGCGGTGCCGACTACACCCCGACCTTCGGCGACCGCCCCGAGGGCTCCGACGTGTGGCAGCGCGTCCCGTACGACGCCGACGACTACGGGCCGGTCACCGATTTCACCAGCGACTTCGACCACGCCGATCCGAGCTACAACCGGAACGCACCGAAGGTCTGGAAGGCCCTCCGCGACCGAGCGGGTGTCCGGTCGCACACTCCGAGCGTTACGGCGGGATGTGGGTGCCGATCACGCACGACACGGTGCACGAAGTGGCCTACGACACCGAACACTTCACCAGCCGCAGCGTGATCGTCGGTCAGCACGATCCCGGCCACCCGCGATGCCCGCACCGATCGGCGGAGCGCCGCCGATCACCAGCGACCCGCCGTTCCACGACATGGCCCGCCGCCTGCTCCTGCCGGCCTTCGCGCCGAACAGATCGAGCCGTGGGAACCGAGATCCGCCGGCTCTGTCGACAACTGCTCGACGAGATCGGCGACATCACCGCCGGCGAGACCGTGATCGACGCCGCGGTGCAGTACGCACAGAACATTCCCGTCAGCGTCATCGGCCGCATGCTCGGCTTTCCCGCCGAGGACGACACCTCTTGCGTAAGTTCGTCCACGACCCGCTCGAGCGCATCACCGGGGAACCGGGCACCAAGGAGGGCATGGAGGATCTCGGCAACTACATCTACGCCCAGATCGCCGACCACCGCGACCAATCCACGCGACGACCTCACGAACTATCTGCTGAACGTCGAGATCGACGGCCAGCCGTCAGTGACGACATCGCCGGCGGCATGATCGTCTTGCTGCTCATCGCCGGGATCGACACCACGTGGTAGCGCGATCGGCTCGTCGCTCTGGCACCTCGCCCAGCATCCCGAGCGACCATCGACGCCTGCTCGACGACCCCGAGGTGATGACGTCGCCCTCGAGGAGTTCCTGCGTGCCTATGCGCCGGTCACCATGGCGCGCCTGGTCGCGAAGGACATCGACTTCCACGGCTGTCCGATGAAGCAGGATGACTGGGTGCTGCTGCCCTTCCCCGCCGCGAACCGTGACCCCCAGAAGTTCGAGGACGCCGACAAGTTCATCGTCGACCGGGAAGAGAACCGCCACTCGGCGTTCGGGCTCGGGCATCCACCGGTGCCTCGGATCGAACCTGGCGCGCCTCGAACTCAAGGTCGCCATCGAGGAGTTTATCCGGCGGTTTCCGGCATTCGAACTCGCCGGAGACACCCGGTGGAGCGTCGGCCAGATCCGCGGCCCACGGGCCCTGCCGATCCGCATCCTCGACGTCGCCGACTGACCGGTGGACGATCCCACCCACGACCCGCTGCGTGACCAACTGCTCGAGGCGGCGGGCCGGGTGTTCGCGTCCAAGGGCTACGACGGAACGAAGATCATGGACATCGTCAAGGAGTCCGGTCTCTCGAGCGGAGCGGTCTACGGGCGATTCACGTCCAAGGACGACCTGCTGCTCGCCGCCGTGATCGCCTCGGTCGAGCAGAACCCGATCACCAGCCGGTTCAACGAGCGCCCCGTCGTCGAGATGCTCGTCGAAGCGAGTCGCTCGGACGAACCCCTCGACGACCAGGAAGCGATGCAACTTCGAGGCGTTCATCGCCGCACGCCGTGAGCCGACGCTCGCCGCGGCGATCACCGAGGCACGGCGGCGATGGCGTTCGACCATCGCCGCGCCCCATGATCGAACGAGCGTCGGTCGACGGCTCGGCGAGCCCTGATGCCGACTTCGACTCCCTGGTGTACCTGGTGCAGACTCTCCACCTCGGGCTGCTGGTCCAGCGCGGCGCCGGTCAGCACGCACCGGACAACGAGGCCTGGCAACGGCTCGTCGAGCATCTCCTCCGCTCGATGGCCCACCCGCCGGCGGCCGACGAACACTGACGGATTCGGAGAGGCAATTGAGCAGAACAGCCGCCGACATGCAGACAGCGGACTCCCACGATTTCATCCGGGTGCGGGGCGCGGCGGGTCAACAATCTCAAGGACGTCGACGTCGAGATCGCGAAACGCCGGCTGACCGTCTTCACCGGGGTGTCCGGTTCGGCGAAGAGCTCGCTGGTGTTCGGCACGATCGCCGCGGAATCGCAGCGGCTCATCAACGAGACGTACAGCACCTTCGTCCAGGGCTTCATGCCGACGCAGGTCACGACCCGACGTCGACGTGCTCGAGGGCTGACGACGGCGATCATCGTCGACCAGGAGCGGATGGGTTCCAACCCCCGCTCGACCGTCGGCACCGCCACCGACGCCAACGCCATGCTGCGGATCCTGTTCAGCCGCCTCGGGCAACCCCAGATCGGTTCACCGCAGGCGTTCTCGTTCAACGCCGCCACCATCAGCGGATCGGGGGCGGTGACGTCGAGAAGGGCGGCAAGACCACACGGAGAAGCGTTCGTTCACCCGGACCGGCGGAATGTGCCCGATCAAGGCTCGATGCGGTCGCGACTCGACCTGCGAGGTCTACGACGCCACCAAGTCGCTCGAGGACGGAGCGCTGATCATTCCCGGCTACAGCATGGAGGGCTGGTACGGGCGGATCTTCCGTGGCTGCGGCTACATCGATCCGGACAACCGATCAGCAAGTTCACCAAGAAGGAAATCGACGACCTTCTCTACAAGGAACCGACCAAGATCAAGGTCGACGGCATCAACGTGACGTACTGGGGCGTGATCCCGCAGATCCAGAAGTCGTACCTCTCCAGGACGTCGAGTCGATGCAGCCGCACATCCGGCGTTCGTCGAGCAGGGTCGTGACGTTCACGAAGTGCCCCGACTGCGGGGGCAGCCGTGCTCGACGAGGCGGCCCGCTCGTCGAAGGTCGACCGGGATCAACATCGCCGAAGCGTGCGCGATGCAGATCAGCGACCTGGCGACGTGGGTTCGCAGGCCTCGACGAGCCGTCGGTCGCGCCCGCTGCTGGCCAGTCGTTGCGCGAGACGCTCGACTCGTTCACCGAGATCGGGTTCGGCTACCTGTCGCTCGAACGTCCCACGGAACCCTGTCGGGCGGCGAATCGCAGCGGACCAAGATGATTCGCACCTCGGCTCGTCGCTGACCGACGTCACCTACGTGTTCGACGAGCCGACCGTCGGGCTCCACCCGCACGACATCCAGCGGATGAACGACCTGTTGCTGCGATTGCGCGACAAGGGCAACACGGTGCTGGTCGTGGAGCACAAGCCCGAGACGATCGCGATCGTCGACCACGTCGTCGATCTCGGTCCGGGGCCGGCACAGCGGGGGCGAGATCGTCTTCGAGGGCAACGTCGACGGCCTGCGGGCGAGTGACACGCTGACCGGGCGCCACCTCGACGACCGCGCCTCGCTCAAGGACACGGTGCGGACCCCGACCATGGCGCTCGAGGTCCGCGGACGAGCGCCAACAACCTCCAGGACGTCGACGTCGACATCCCCCTCGGCGTGCTCGTCGTGATCACCGGCGTGGCCGGGTCGGCAAGAGCTCGCTGATCGCCGGCTCGGTCTCGGGCGCGACGAGGTGGTCACGGTCGACCAGTCGGCGATCAAGGGATCGGGCGCAGCAACCCCGCGACCTACACCGGCCTGCTCGACCCAATCCGCAAGGCGTTCGCCAAGGCCAACGGCGTCAAGCCCGCCCTGTTCAGCGCCAACTCCGAAGGCGCCTGCCCGACGTGCAACGGTGCCGGCGTGATCTACACCGACCTGGCGATGATGGCCGGGTCGCCACCCCTGCGAGCATGCGAGGGCAGAGCGGTTCGACGCCACGTGCTGCAGTACGAGCTCGGCGGCAAGGACATCAGCGAGGTGCTGGCGATGTCGGTCGCCGAGGCCGAGGCGTTCTCCGCCGAGCGGCAGGCTTCGATCCCGGCCGCACACAAGTCCTCGCCCGCCTCGCCGACGTGGACCTGGATACCTCACCCTCGGCCGCGCTGCCGACGCTGCGGGCGGCGACGGCAGCGGCTCAAGCTCGCCACGCAGATGGCCGAACAAGGGCGACGTCTACGTCCTCGACGAACCCACCTCGGGACTCCACCTCGCCGACGTCGAGCGAACTGCTCGGCCTCCTCGACCGCCTCGTCGACTCCGGCCAGTCGGTGACGTGATCGAACACCACCAGGCCGTCATGG
>CAVVAO010000031.1:0-28282 GCA_963746285.1 Ilumatobacteraceae bacterium
CCGCAGTGGCAGACGTGGCTGATGGGACTTCGCCGCGGCATGGAGGCCCTGCTGACCGGCGATGCGATGAGCGGCACGGACGCCGTGGCGGCGGGCATGGCCAACCGGGCCCATCCCGCCGACGAACTCGACGCAGCGGTCTCGCCGTTGCGGAGCGGGTCGCGAAGATCCCGATCGAGCTGCTCGCCCTCAACAAGCGTGCGGCGCACCGGGCGATGGAGGCACAGGGCATCCGGACCGGAATCCGCGCCACCGCGGAGATCCAGGCACTCGGGTTCCATCAACCGCCCTCGATCGAGTACCTCCAGTCGTTCGCGAAGGTCGGCGTGTCGAAGGCACTCAGCGAGCGTGACGCGGCGTTCAACGACTACCGCGAGGCCTCGGAGCCCGGATCGGACGGCTGACGCGGCGCTCGCTATGGTGGCGACGATTCCGCCGGCACCCGGCGGTGGGAACGAATCGACACGGGGGACGATGTGAACACGAAGAACGAGTGGATCGGCGACTCGACGCTGGGCGAGCGATTCCCGGCCTGGACGAGAGGCAACGCGGCCGACGTGTTCCCCGACCCGTTCAGCCCGCTCGGCAAGTCGTTGGTGCTGCAGGAGAGCATGTCGCGCGGGCCTGCGCGATGCGTACATCGAACTCGGCGCACTGAGTTACGACGAGTTCGAATCGCCCGAAGCGCCCGATCTGTTCAAGATGTTCGGCGGCTACGTCTACAACCCGCTCACGATGACCCGCGTGCTCGGCGCTCGGATGCCGGGGGCCTCGCCGGAGATGATCGACAAGGCGTTCTTCGACGAGCGAGACGAAGTGCCGCCGTACGAGGAGCAGCCCTGGCACGTCTCGCCCGAACACGAGGCGAAGTTGGGCGAATCGATGGCGTTGGGCGATGTCGGCGTCGGAGCTCCCCGAGCTCGACGCCGATCGTGCGATGGTCCGGTCGCTGCGTGAACACCGCCCCGACCTCACGACGCTGACCGATGCAGCACTGCTCGCACGCGCTCGCTCGATGGCACCGCTGCTCCAGCAGACCTTCGAGAACGCGATGCGCGTCTCGTCGATGGCGTCGCTCGGCCCGGGAGCGCTCGGCGCCGTGTGCGAGGCCCTGGGCGACCCGACGCTGTCGATCCGCCTGCTGGCGGGCATCGAGGTCGACTCCGGGGCGCCGTCGCACGCGATGTGGGAGCTCGGCCGCCTCGCGGCCGCGTCCGACGAGGTCGCCGCGGCGTTCGATTCCGGTCCCGACCAGGTGCTCGACATCCTGCGGGCGTCCGACTCGGCCGAGGCACGCAACTTCCTCGATCGGTTCGACACGTTCCTGTTCGAGCACGGTGCCCGCGCCCAGAACGAGTACGACCCGTACTCGGCCTCGTGGGAGGTGCGTCCCCGCATCGCCCTCGCAGCGATCGACCTCATGCGCCGGTCCGACGAGTCGCAGGCGCCGGGCAACCGCACCAGCACCTCGGTCGCCGAACGCGATCGGATCGTCGCCGAGATCCGCGCCAAGGTCGCCGACGACCCGGAGACGGCCGGGATGTTCGAAGCGGCGCTCCAGTCGTCGCAGGTGTTCCTGAGCGGACGCGAGCGGGCGAAGACCAACGTCGTGACGGTCATCAACGAGATGCGCGTCGCGCTGCGAGAGTTCGGCCGCCGGCTCGTCGAGCGTGGCGTCATCGAGCAGATCGAGCAGGTCTTCATGGTCACGAACAACGAACTCGATCAGCTGCGGCTGCATCCCGACACGATGAAGGACCTGATCGCCCAGCGGTGGACGCAGTTCCGGTCGCTGTTCGACTACGAGCCGGTGTTCATCGTCAACGGGCGGGTCCCCGACCTGTCGGAGATGACTCGACGCGGTGGCAAGAACCTCGCCCAGGTCACCGCCGGACTCGTCCTCACCGGTGCAGCCGGATCGGGAGGCACCGCCACCGGGCGTGCCCGGGTGATCCTCGACGCCGGCGATCCAGCAGGCCTCGAACCCGGCGACATCCTCATCGCACCCCAGACCGACCCGTCGTGGGTCCCGCTGTTCGTGCCGGCGGCCGGCGTCGTGGTCAACGTCGGTGCGATGGGCAGCCACGCGATGATCGTGTCGCGCGAACTCGGCGTGCCCTGTGTCGCGTCGGTCGCCGACGCCACCGACATCATCCCGGACGGGGCCATCGTCACGATCGACGGCAATGCCGGGACGGTCACCATCGACTCGTTGCCGGCCTGACCGCCGTGACCGCCACTGCCCCCGATGGCCGAGTTCAGCCTCGCCGCCGTGCACGAAGCCATCGCTGCCTCCCGGCCGGACGCCGACTGCCTCGTCTTCCGGGACCGGCGGTACACGTGGGCCGAGATCACCGAACGCACCCGTCGACTTGCGAACCACCTGATCGACCAGGGCCTCGGCGTGAGGACCGAGCGAGCTGACCTCGCCGGCCACGAGAGCGGGCAGGACCACCTGGCGATCTATCTCCACAACGGCAACGAGTACCTCGAGTCGATGCTCGGCGCGCTCAAGGCCCGGGTCGCCTCGCTCAACGTCAACTACCGATACGTGGCCGAAGAGCTGCTGTACCTGTTGACCGATTCGCAGGCGAGCGCCGTGGTGGTCCACTCGGCGTTCACCCCGACGCTGGCCGAGGTGCGGGATCGACTGCCGAACCTCCGCGTGATCCTGCAGGTGCCCGACGACTCCGGCCACCCGCTGCTGCCCGGCGCCGTGTGGTACGAGGACGCGCTCGCCGCGGCGTCGCCCGACCGGCCGGATGTCGAGTGGAGCCCCGACGACCTCTACATGCTCTACACCGGCGGCACCACCGGCATGCCCAAGGGCGTGATGTGGCGCAACGGCGACGCCATGGTCGAGTGCTTCGGCGGATCGAAGACCGCGACGTCGATCGACGAGTTCGTCGCCGAGGCCAACACCGGGCTGCAGGCACTGCTCGCGCCTCCGTTCATGCACGGCGCCGGGCACTGGATGAGCTTTCGAACGTGGCTCGGGGGCGGAACGGTGTTCGTCCAGTCGATCACCGAGCGTCTCGACCCGGTCGACATCTGGTCGACGGTCGAACGTGAGAGCGTGAACTTCCTCCTGATCGTCGGTGACGCGTTCGCGCGACCGTTGCTCGACGAACTCGCGCATCCGACGAACGGGACCGGCTACGACCTGTCGTCGTTGACGGTGGTGCTGTCGGGCGGCGCACCGCTGTCGGCACCGCTGAAGGACGAGTTCCTCGCCCATCTCCCGACGCTCATGATCGTCGACGGGCTCGGTTCCTCCGAAGCCGGTGGCCAGGTCTCACAGGTCTCCACCGGCGGCGGGGCGACCACCGGCACGTTCGAGATCACCCCCGGCAACGTCGTGTTGTCGGCCGATCTCGATCGAGTGCTCGACGAGGGCGATCCGGAGATCGGTTGGCTCGCGAAGCGGGGCAGACTCGCCCTCGGCTACCTCGGTGATCCGGAGAAGACCGCACGCACCTACCCGGTCGTCGACGGTGTCCGCTACGCGATCCCCGGCGACCGTGCCCGACTGCTCGAGGGTGGCATCGTCGAGCTGCACGGCCGTGATTCGGTCACCATCAACTCGGGCGGCGAGAAGATCTTCGCCGAGGAGGTCGAAGCGGCGATCAAGTCCCATCCCGGCGTCTACGACTGCGTCGTGGCCGGTCGACCGAGCGAACGATGGGGCAACGAGGTGGTCGCCATCGTGCGGATCCGTGACGGCTATGAGGTCGACGACGAGGCGTTGCGGGCGGCGGCAGCGCAACACATCGCCCGCTACAAGCTGCCCAAGGAGATCCGATACGTCGACGAGGTCGTGCGCTCGCCGAGCGGCAAGGCCGACTATCGGTGGGCCAAGCAGGTCGCCGCCGAACCCGTAGCCTGAAGCCGGTGACCGAGCCCGCTGCGACACGCCCATCGTGGGACACCGACGACCTGCCCCAGGGCGACGAGAAGGTCGCTGCCGTCCAAGGGATGTTCGACGCGATCGCACCGAAGTACGACCGCCTCAACCGGATCATCTCGTTTCGCCTCGACGTCCGGTGGCGCAAACGAGCAGTGCGTGACCTGGCCCTTCCGGCCGGAAGCGTCGTGCTCGACCTCGCGAGCGGCACCGGCGACCTGTGCATCGACCTCGCCGCTGGAGGCATCCGCCCGATCTCGATGGATCTCAGCTTCGGCATGCTGTCGGCCGACCGCTCAGGAGTGCCTCGGGTCCAGACCGACATCCTGCGGCTCCCCGTGCCCGACGCTGCCGTCGACGGCGTCACCTGCGGGTTCGCGCTGCGGAACCTGCTCGACCTCCCGACGTTCTTCGACGAGCTCGGTCGTGTCGTCCGCCCGGGCGGCCGGATCGCACTGCTCGACGTGAGCGTGCCGAGCAATCGTCTGGTTCGGTGGGGCAACGACATCTACTTCGGCAAGGTGGTGCCCCGGATCGGTGCACTGCTGTCCGACGGTGCGGCGTACCGGTACCTCCCCAAGAGCGTCGCGTACCTGCCGACACCGGAGGAGATGTTGGTGTCGCTTCGAGCCGCCGGGTTCGCCGACGCCGCCCACGCGCAGCTCTCGGGCGGGCTCACCCAGTTGCTGGTTGCCACACGCGATCGATGAGAGCCGTCACCCGTCCGCTGTCCGCATACACGGATGGTTCCGTCGATCTCAACGACATCGCCTCCGGCGACGGTGTGCTCTTCGTCCGCAACGCCGTGGGTGTCGCCGGGCGCGGTGTGGCTGCGACGGTGCCGGTCGACGACGCCGTTGCGTTCCTCGCACAGCTCGACCACGATTCGACCGTGGCCGGCGTCGGCCCCGTCGCGCTCGGTTGTGTCCCGTTCGTGCCGGGATCGCCGGCCGACCTCGTCGTTCCTGCCGTCCAGTTCCGCAAGGACTCCGCCGGGGTCACCACCGTGACCGTCGTCGGCGACTCCGACGAGGAGATCGTCCGCGAAGCCCTGCAGCGGCGGGACCCCGCCACTGCGACCGCAGCCAGCTGGTCGATCCGACCCGCCGTCGACGCGAGGACTATCTCGCGGCGGTCGCCGCCGCCCGCGACGCCGTGCGCGCCGGCGCGCTGACCAAGGCGGTCATCGCCCGCCCGATCGTCGTGCAGTCGAGCGAAGCGATCGACGTCCATGCCGTGCTGCGGCGGCTGCGAGCATCGTTCGGGTCGAGCTACCGCTACTCGATCGACGGGTTCATCGGCGCCTCACCGGAACTGCTCGTCGAGGTCGACGGGCCTGTCGTTCGCTCGCACCCGCTCGCCGGCACCGCCCCTCGCACCGGCGACGTCGACAGCGATGCACGCATCGCCGCCGAGCTGATCGCGAGCACGAAGAACCAGATCGAGCACCGGGTCGTCATCGACGTGGTGCACGACACGCTGCTGCCGTGGGCCAGCTACCTCGACTGGGAGCCCGACCCGTCGATCGTCACGGTGGCCAACGTCCAGCACCTCGGCACCCGCATGGAGGGGATGCTCTCGCAACCGGGTCCATCGGTGATCGAACTCGTCCGAGCGCTGTCGCCGACCCCTGCACTCGGCGGCCATCCGCGCGATGCGGCGATCGAACTGATCCAGCGCGTCGAGGGGTTCGAGCGCGGCCGCTACGGCGGCGCGGTCGGCTGGGTCGACGCGGCCGGCAACGGCACCTGGGCGGTCGCGATCCGCTGCGCCGAATTGTCCGACGATCGCCGGTCCGCGCGCCTGGTCGCCGGCGGCGGCATCGTCGCCGACAGCGATCCCCACGCAGAGCTCGCCGAGACCCAGGCCAAGTTCCAGGCCATGCTCAGCGCCATCGTCCGCCCGTAGACCCGGCTCCCCGTCCCGCCGTCCCGCCATCCCGCCGTCCCGCCCATCCCGCCCATCCCGGCCAGCGATGAGCGAACCGCCCGAATACCGTCACTTGGCTCATCGCAACCGCGGGTTTTCGCGCTGCGATGAGCGAACCGACCGAATAGCGTCACTTGGCTCATCGCAACACAGATCGCGGGGCGGCTGACGGCGGTCAGACCGAGGCGAAGGCCCGGACCGTGAAGGTTCCGGCACCGACGATCTTCGGCGGTACCGCCGTGAAGGAGAAGCCGTCGGCCGGCAACTGATCGAGATGAACGAGATGTTCGACGATCGGGATTCCGGCGCCGAGCAATGCCGTGTGCACCGGGCGATCGCCGGTGGCCGTGCTGTCGATGTTCAACGAGTCGATACCGACGCACGCCACGTTCGCACGCACGAGTGCCTCGGCGGCAGCCGCGCTGAGATGAGGGTGGTCGGCGAAGTATTCGTCGGTGCGCCACCGATCGGCGTGACCCGTGTGGATCAGCACGGCATGACCGGCGAGACCCGCCAGGTCGTCGTCCGCCAACTCGACGGTGTGCTGCCCGCGGCGGTCGAGGCACACCGCCGGCACGGCGGCGACGCGCTCGAGCGCCAGCCCCGCAAGATCGTGTCCGTCGGCGAACCGGTGGAATGGGACGTCGAGGTACGTCCCGGTGTTGGTGCACATCGTCACCACGCCGATCTGGAACGTGAGTCCCGGACCGTAGACCTCCTCGGCGGCCTCGCGAGTCAGGTGATCGCTGATCACCGGCACCGGCAGGCCCGGGTAGGTCACCATGCCGTCGACGATGGTGTGGCTCAGGTCGACGAGTCGCGGCATCGCCGCACACTATCGATGGTCGGCGAACGATCTCAGCGGGCGTCCAGCGCGGCGATCACGGCGGCGTGCAGCGCCGCGTGGACCTCGACGTTGTGGTTGCGGTCGGTCGGCACGCAGCACACCCACGGACCGGGCTGGGCGAGCTGCTCGACCAGTTCGTCGACGGCCTGCACCGTGCGGGCGTCGAGACCGTACGACGTTGCGAGCGCGACGACATCGACACCCAGGGGTGTACCGAACAGCTGCTCGAACCGCTCCTCTGGCAGCGCCGTTGCCTGCGGCAGAAACGAGAAGATGCCACCACCGTCGTTGTCGACGACCACGATGCGAAGATCCGCGTTTCGACCGTGCAGTGCCGTGAGCGCGTTGCTGTCGTGGACGAACGCCAGGTCACCGAGCAGGACGAACGTGGTCCGTCCAGCGAGCGCGCGTCCGAGCGCCGTGCCCAGCACCCCGTCGATGCCGTTCGCACCGCGGTTGGCGTAGGCGCGAGCCCGGCTGCCACCGAACCACTCGAGGTCGCGCACCGGCATCGACGATGCCACGACCAGGTCGGCGTCCCCGTCGATGGTGTCGGCCAGCGTGCGCGCCACGCCCGGCTCGGTCAGCTCGTCGAACCCGGACAGGGTGTCGACGATCACACGGTCGGCGGTCCGATGGGCGGACCTCCAGGCCGCGTTCCAGTCGCCGTTGGCGCCCGACGTTGGCGTGCGACGCGGCGAGCAGGTCGTCGATCGTGACGATGGCGGCGACGTTGTGATCGGGATCGATCAGCCCCGGGCCTCCCACCTGCAGGAGCGTGGCGCCGGCGGCGGTGGCCCGTGCCGTCCACTGTGCCAGCACCTTCGACGCCGCTGGTCGACCGACGCGCACGATCACCTCGGGCAGGTGATCGGCAGCGAAGCGCTCGTTGCGCAGGATCGCATCGGCGGTCGAGATCGTGCCAGGCAGGTGCCGCATCTCCGAGAGCGGATCAGCGACGATCGGCCATCCGGTCCGTTCGGCGAGGGTCGACACGGCCTGGGCGGTGACGCCGCTGCGTCCGCCGACGAGGATCAGCCCGCGCGCCGAGTCGAGCACTGGGACAGGGTCGGATCGCCGACCGTGCGGAGCACTGTGGCCGGACGGGTGAGGAGCGACCCCTGACCGAGGCGGGAGGTCGCCCGCGTCGCCGAGCAACGGTTCACGGAACGCCAGGTTCAGTTGCACCGGGCCACGAGCGGCGTGCGACCAGGCATCGACGGCCAACTCGCGCCACAGGGACCGCTCGGTGTCGACCGGCACCCCTGGGTCTCGCGACCACACCACGTGGCGTCCGTAGAGGTCGATCTGATCGATCGTCTGCGGAGCGCCGACGCCGCGCAGTTCTGCGGGTCGATCGGCGGTGAGCACGATCATCGGGATCTCGGAGAGTCCGGCCTCGACGACGGCCGGATAGAAGTTGGCCGCCGCGGTCCCGCTCGTGCACACGAGCAGTGCCGGGGTTCCATCGACGCCGAGGCCCAGCGCGACGAAGGCCGCTGATCGTTCGTCGTGCACCACGTGGACGCGCATCTCCACGCGGTCGGCGAGCGCGAGCGCGATCGGCGTCGACCGCGAGCCGGGAGCGACCACTGCGTGACGCACGCCCAGCTCGAACCACTCGTCGACGAGCGTCGCGCAGAACGTCGCCTGGACATCTTGCGGGCGGAGTTCTGCGGCGCCGACCATTGCCGAGAGACGATAGGCGCATACCGTGTCGAACATGACGGTGATCTCGAATCCCGAATCAACCCGACCGACCGTCACCGTCGAGGTGTGGTCGGACGTGGTGTGCCCGTGGTGCTACATCGGCAAGCGCAAGTTCGCGTCAGGACTCGCACAGGTGCAGTCCGAGCTCGCGGAGGCCGGCGTCGACGTGGCGTTCGACGTCTCGTATCACCCCTATCAGCTCGACCCGACAGCGGCACCGGGCGTCGCCGGACCGGTGCTCGACGCCTACGCGAAGAAGTTCGGTGGACCCGAGCGAGCCGCTGCGATCATCGCCAATGTGTCCGAACGCGCCGCCGAGGTCGGGCTCGACTTCCGGATGGATCGTGCGCTGCGAGCAAACACGCTGCTCGCCCATCGCCTGATCTGGCTGGCCGGCCTACCCGACTCACCGGTCGCCCAGGACGCGATGAAGGAGCGGTTGCTGCAGGCGTACTTCCACGACGGCGTCAACATCGGCGATCCCGACGTACTCGCCGACTGTGCAACCGAGGTCGGCTTCGACCGCGACGAGGTGCATACGTTCCTGGCATCCGGGCGCGGCACCGAGGAGGTGCGCGCCGAACTCGATCGCGCCAGCGACAACGGCATCACCGCCGTGCCGACCTACGTGGTCAACGGTCGTTGGGCGATCCCCGGCGCGCAGGAACCCGAGACGTTCGCCCAGGTGTTGCGCAAGATGGCCGACCAGGCGGTCGCCGAGCCGGTGTGATGCACCGATTCGTCCTCGCCCACGGCTTCACGCAGTCGGCGAGGTCCTGGACGACGTTCCAGCGGCTCCTCGAGTCCCGGCTGCCCGACGCCACCACGATCGCCGTCGATCTGCCGGGACACGGAGACTGCCGACACCGCCCGCCGACGTCGATCTGTGGACCAGCGCAGATCTCCTGGCCGATCGGGGTGGGCCGGTGTCTACGTCGGGTACTCGATGGGCGGGCGTGTCGCACTGCACACCGCGCTGTGCACACCCCGAGGTCGTCGAGCGGCTGGTGCTGATCGGTGCGACCGCGGGCATCGACGATCCCGTCGAACGTGCGGCGAGGCGCACGGCCGACGAACGCCTCGCCGACCACATCGAGGCCGTCGGCGTCCCGACATTCGTCGACGAGTGGCTCGCCAATCCCCTCTTCGCGGGGCTCACCGACGCCACGGCACAGCGGACCGATCGACTGCGCAACAGCCCCGCCGGTCTGGCCGCCAGCCTCCGGGCGACCGGCACCGGCACGCAGACCCCGCTGTGGGATCGTCTCGGCGAGATCCAGTGTCCCGTGCTCGTGCTGGTCGGCGAACACGATTCGAAGTTCACCGACCTCGGCCGCCGTCTGGTCGACGGTCTCCCGCAGGGCGAACTGGTCGTCGTTCCCGGCGCCGGCCACAGCGTCCACCTCGAACAACCCGATGCCACGGTCGACGCGATCGTCACCTGGCTCGCCTGAGCGAGGCCTCCCGACCTCTCTGCGATGAGCCAAGTGTCGCCATCCGGGCGGTTCGCTCATCGCAACCCCAATCAATCCCCCTGCGATGAGCCAAGTGTCGCTATCCAGGCGCTTCGCTCATCGCAACCCGGGCTGGCCCCACGGTGATGAGCCAAGCGTCGCTATCCGGGCGGTTCACTCATCGCAACCCCGGCTACCCCCGCAGTGATGAGCCAAGTGTCGCCATCCGGGCGGTTCACTCATCGCAACCCCGGCTACCCCGCAGTGATGAGCCAAGTGACGCCATCCGGGCGGTTCACTCATCGCGGTGCGGGGGGTCAGAGAGCGAGGCCGATGGTGACCAGGAGACCCCAAGCGAGCTGGAGCTTGCCGGTCTCGCCCAGCACGGGGATCAGCGCGGCACCGGTGGCGCCACCGAGAACGGACCGGACCGGCCGGATCGCCAACGGGATCGCCACCAGCCCGAGCAGCACGGGGAGCCGCCACACCGCACCGATCACCGACAGCAGGAACGCCGCGCCGATCAGCACGACGTAGAACCACCGCGTCCGCTGATCGCCGAGGCGCACGGCCAGCGTCTTCTTGCCCACCTCCCGGTCGGTCGGGATGTCGCGAAGGTTGTTGATGACCAGCAGTGCGCACGCCAGCGCTCCGACCGCCGATCCCATCACCAGCGATAGTGCGGTGACCGACTCGATCGCAGCGAACGTGGTGCCCGCCGTCGCGACCAGACCGAAGAACACGAACACGAACACCTCGCCCAGACCGAGGTATCCGTACGGCCTGGGGCCGCCGGTGTAGAACCAGCCGGCGGCGATCGCGGCGGCGCCGACGAGCAGCAGGATCAGCGACGTCGACAACGCGATGGCCAACCCTGCGACTGCGGCGATCGCAAACGACAGCAGCGCCGCCCGCTTCACCGCGGACGGACTGGCGAGTCCGCTCGCCACCAGACGCGTCGGCCCGACGCGAACGTCGTCGGTGCCGCGCACGCCGTCGCTGTAGTCGTTGGCGTAGTTCACTCCGACCTGCAGCGAGACGCTCACGATCAGCGCCGCGGCAACCCTCCACCACACGATGTCGGTCGGTTCGCCGACGGCGGCCGCGGCTCCGACGGCGACGGGCACCACCGCAGCGGGCAAGGTCCGGGGCCGCGCTCCGGTGATCCAACGAGACATGTGTGCGCCATGATGGGCCGATGACGCAGCTCTGGCAACTCGGCGCCCTCGAACTCGCCGATCACAACCGAATCAGGCAGGTGTCGAGCCGGGATGTCCTCGAGGGCGAATCGGCCGGGGTCGACGAGTGCAATGGATCGTCAACGCAATCGTGCGGCTGCTCGCTGAAGAGTCACCGGTCGGCACGTTCACCCCGATCGACCCGATGACGGCGTGAATCGGCTCGTTGCGATCGACCTGCCGGGCGGCCCCGGCTTCGTCGACGAACTGCGACGAGTCTGGGATGCAGGCGATGCTGCCTTCCCCGTCGACCAACGACTGCCCGACGACGCGAAGCGTGAGTTGTGTGCGGCGATGCGGGTGGGTGACGACGTCGAGCCGGGCGATGCGCTCGTCGTGGCCACGAGTGGGTCGACCGGCGCTCCGAAGGGCGTGGTGCTGACCCACGATGCGGTCACCGCGTCGGCCAAGGCGACCAGCGACCGCTTGGATGTACGTGCCGACGACCATTGGCTCGCCTGCCTCCCACTGTCGCACGTCGGCGGGTTGTCCGTGGTGACTCGTGCGCTCCATGCCGGAACGAGGCTGACCGTCCTGCCCGGATTCGATGCCGCCGCCGTCGAGTCTGCGGGGGCGACCCTCGTCTCGCTCGTGGCGACCGCGCTCGCCCGGATCGATGCCTCCCGCTTTCGCACCATCGTGCTCGGGGGGAGCCGACCGCCGGACGACCGCCCTGCCAACTGCGTCACGACGTATGGGCTGACCGAGACCGGGAGCGGCGTCGTCTACGACGGCGTGCCGCTCGACGGCGTCGAGGTCGACATCAGCACCGATGGCGAGATCCGACTCCGTGCTCCGATGCTGCTGCGGTGCTACCGCGACGGCACGACGCCGCTCGATCGCGACGGATGGTTCGCCACCGGCGACCTCGGTGCATGGCAAACGGACGGCACGCTGCACGTCGCCGGTCGGCGAGGCGACCTCATCATCACCGGCGGCGAGAACGTCTGGCCCGAAGCGGTCGAGGCCGCGCTCGCAGACCATCCCCTGGTGGCCGACGTGATGGTCCGCGGTGTCGAGGATCCGGAATGGGGTCAACTCATCGACGCGGTGATCGTGCCGGCCGGCGACCCGCCGACGCTCGACTCCCTCCGGGACCACGTCAAGCGACGCCATCCGAGCTTCATGGCCCCCAAACGCCTCACGCTCGTCGAGGCACTCCCGCGCACCGCCCTCGGCAAGCTCCGTCGATCGCCGTCCTGAGCCGCAAAAATGCGCGCCGGATCGCCATCAGCGGTCCGATTCGCACACGTTTCGGCTCGTGGCGGTCAGCTGGCGGCGACGCCGGCGCCGCCGTCGATGACGTAGGTCTCGCCGGTGATCCAGCTCGCGAGATCACTCGCGAGGAACGTTGCCAGATTGGCGATGTCCTGCGGGTCGCCGAGGCGCTTCAGCGGCATTCTTGCGGCGAGTTGCTCACCGAAGTTGTCGACGAGGACCTGCGCGAAATCCGTGACGACGAGACCGGGGGCGATGCCCACCACGCGCGTCGGTCCGAGTTCGGCCGCCAGCTGGCGGGTCATGTGGATGAGCGCCGCCTTCGTCAGGTTGTAGATCCCGAGCCCACCGCCGTCGGTGCGAAGCCCGCCGACCGATGCGATGTTGACGATCGTGCCCGGCTTCTCCTTGAACGACTGCTCCCACGCTGCCCTGCACCACAGCAGCGGAGCTTCGAGGTTGACCTGGAACGTCTTGTCGTAGCGGCCCTTGTCGACCTCGAGCGTGCGCCCGTAGTACGGGTTGGTGGCGGCATTGTTGACGAGGATGTCGAGCCCTCCGAATCGTTCGATCGTCGCGCTGACCGCCCGTTCGCCGGCGTCGGCATCGCCCGCGTTGGCGGCGAAGATCTCGACGTCGCCGGTCATGGTGGCCCGGGCGGCCTCGAGCTGGTCCTGCTTTCGACTGTTGATCATCACCTTCGCGCCCGACGACGCCAACGACGCAGCGATCGCCTTGCCGATGCCTTTCGATGCGCCGGTGACCAGCGCGACCTTGCCGTCGAGTGAGATGTCCATGGTCGCCGACGCTAGGTCGCTCCGTCGCCACCGGACGAACCGATGACCGCCGACCGTGGCACCGATCAGCCGACTTCGGAGCGGTCGACGAGTTGCTCGATGGTGACGAGGTGTCCGGAGACGGTCACGACGATCGATGCAGCCAGGGCGACAGCTTGCAGGAGGACGACGACCGCAACGTACGCCGTGAATCCGAGGAACTGGCCGAATCCCGTGACGGAGTTGAACACCGCGCCGGCGGCGCCGGCAATCAACCCCGTGACGATCAGCCGGCCCGCTGTGTACCAGAACTGCCCGCGCGTGACTTCCCAACTGCGCACGACGCCGATGCCCTGGCCCCCTGCCGCGGCGATCACCGAGGCGAGTGCCGAGCGAACCCACCACCACATCATCGCCACCACGAGCAGCAACACGACGAAGACGACGGTGAGCAGGATGGCCGCACCGCCGCCGCCGATCACTGCGACGAACACGACCGGCAGCCATGCGACTACCCACACGCCGGCGAACACGAGGAACACCACGATCCCCGAACCGACCACGGCCGGCACGCGGCGCACCGCATCTCCGACGAGGACGCCCAGCGACTCGGCGGGCCCCTCTCCACTCGGGGGATCAGCGAGGTGGGGCCGCACCGCTCGCACCACCAGCGCGACCGACCACGCCGCGAGCACGATGGAGCCGACGAGCAGGAGGATCATCCAGGCCAACGCCGACCAGAAGATGTCCTGGAGCAGTTCCCACGCGCGGTCGGCCTCGGCGTCGGTCAACGTCACCGTCGACCCACCGAATGCGCTCCCTTCGATGTCGAGCAGCCGGCGAAGCTCCCGACCTCGGTCACTGTCGAGCGTCGCGACGATCAACCACGACCCTGCGATCCCGACCAGCAGCCACGAGCCCACGAGCAGTATTCCGACCCGACGGATCGCCACCTTCGCGGCGGCGACGGAGCGCTCGAACCACGACGAGAACGACGACGGGTCGCGGGGTGCGGGCACCCACATGGGGGCTCGGTGATCGGTCCAGCGGGCGCCGTCCCAGTATCGCCACGTCCAGGGTTGCTCGGGGTCGTCGTACCAGCCGGACGGCGGCATCGGGGGTGGCCCGGTCGGCCAGGTCACGGTCTGAGCCGCCCGCTGCGGTCAGTCATGGGTCTGTCGGAAGCCCGACGGCACATCGCCGCGCCAGTGGAACCGTCGGAGCAGGTCGAGTTCGCGCGCTCGCATCATTGCGGTCTCCTCGGGCTCCGCGTGATCGTGGCCGAGCACGTGGAGGATCCCGTGGACGACCAGCAGGGCCAGCTCGTCGTCGAGCGTGCCGGCGTGCTCGGCGAACTGGCCGGCGGCGACCGCCGGGCTGATCACCACGTCACCGAGCAGCGTCGGGACCCCTGCGGTCGGTTCGTCGTCCATCGGGAACGAGAGCACGTCGGTCGGCCCGGCCTTGCCCATGTGCTCGACGTTCAGTTCCGCGATGTCGTCGCGGTCGACGAAGCTCAGCGTGAGCTCACCGATGGCGTCACTCTCGACCAGCACGTCGATGGCCAGTCGCCGCCACCGCTCGACATCGACGACCACGTCGGGTGAATCGGCCTCGCCGCGTTCGTCGGCGACCACCACGGTCGGTGGTGAATCCGTCACGTCCCCTCGACGGGTCGGGCGTCCTGACGCTCGTAGGCCTCGACGATGTCCGCGACGATCCGGTGACGAACGACGTCGGAGCCGGAGAGTCGGACGAACGCGAGCCCGTCGATACCGGTCAGCGTCTTCTCCAGGCCGGCGAGGCCGCTCTTGCCGGTGGGCACGTCGACCTGCGTGGTGTCGCCGGTGACGACGACGCGCGATCCGAAGCCGATGCGCGTGAGGAACATCTTCATCTGTTCGGGGGTGGCGTTCTGAGCCTCGTCGAGGATGATGAAGCTGTTGTTGAGCGTCCGGCCGCGCATGAACGCGAGCGGGGCAACTTCGACGACCTGACGTTCGAGCAGACGCTGCACGGCATCGGCGTCGAGCATGTCGTACAGCGCGTCGTAGAGCGGACGCAGGTACGGGTCGATCTTGGCCATCAGGTCGCCCGGCAGGAACCCGAGCCGCTCGCCGGCCTCGACGGCAGGTCGGGTCAGGATGATCCGTTGGACTTCCTTGGCCTGGAGTGCACGGACGGCCATCGCCACGGCCAGCCACGACTTGCCGGTGCCGGCAGGACCGAGCCCGAACGTGATCACGTTCTCGGCGATCGTGTCGATGTACCGCTTCTGTCCTGCGGTCTTGGGCTTGACCTGACGACCCTTCGCTCCCCGTAGGACCTGGTGGCCGAGGATCTCGCTCGGGCGTTCACTGGCCCCGACCATCGTCATGACCCGTTCGAGGGTGACATCGTCGAGTTGTTGTCCGGCCTGCAGCAGCGTCGACAGCTCCTCGAAGAGGTTCGACACGACGATCACGTCGGCGGGCTCCTCCCCTGAGATCCGGACCTCGTTGCCGCGGACGCTGATGCGCGCCGTCGGGAATCGTTGCTCGATCTGGCGGAGGTTCTGATCACGTGGTCCGACGAGGGCCGTCATCACGTGGGTGCCGGGGACGACGACGGTCGTTGTTGAGGTGCTCGTTGCCATACGGTGCTTGGATCCTGGCGAGAGGCTAGCCGGTGGTGGGTGCCGGATGGCACGGAGTTGCACGGACCTGCACCGGGTGCCTGCCGGTCGGCGCCCGAAGCCACGAACTACCGTCGTGTCCCGCCATGGCCCAGCAGCGACCCTTCCTGTTCCGATCGACGACGGTCGCGTGCGTGTTGTCCGTTGCGATGCTCGCGACCGCCGGGGTACCGGGGACCGTGCGCGCGCAGTCGACCACGCTCCGACCGCTCGCCGACGCCGCGGATATCGCCCTCGGTGCTGCCGTCGACGTCGACGCGCTCGATGACACCGGGTACCAAACGTTGCTCGTCGATCACGTGAACCTCGTGTCGACGAAGGGGGACTTGTCGATGGCGGTCGTACAGCCTGAGCAGGGAGTTTTCGACTTCAGCCAAGCGGAGACGATCGTCGACTTCGGCGTCGAGCACGACATGGCCACCCGCGGGCACGAGTTGATCGGCGAAGCCGTACCCGGTTGGGTGAGTGCAGCGTCGTGGACCGCCGAGAGTCTCGCACAGGTGCTGCGCGACCACGTGAGCGCCGTCGTCGGTCACTTCCGGGAACGCAATCCAGGCGTCATCGTGCAGTGGGACGTGGTCGGCGATGCGTTCCTCGCCGACGGCACCCCCCGTGCCACCATCTGGCAGCAGGTGATCGGCGACGACTACCTCCGGATTGCCTTCGAGGCCGCTCGGGAGGCCGACCCCGACGCCCTGTTGTTCTACGACGACTTCTACGACGACGTCGCCGTCACGCAGGACGCGGTGGCGTCGGGCGTGCCGATCGTTCCTGGAGCCAATGCCGAGCGCACGACGTGTGACGCCGTCCCGAAGTGCGACGGGGTGCGCGATCGGATCGCTGCGCTCGTCGCTGATGGTGTCCCGATCGACGGCATCGGTTTCCAGTCGCACCTCTTCTCTCCCGATCCGGCCGACTTCACCCAGTTCACTGACTGGGTCGGACAGCTCGGGCTGCAGTGGGCCGTCACCGAGTTCGACGTCCCGCTGCCCGTGACCGAGATCTCCAACCCGGAGACCCTCGACTTCCAGGCCCAGGTGTACGCGGACGCGCTCGCCGCGTGTACCGACGCTGTCCGACTGCGACACCTTCGTCACCTGGGGGATCAGCGATCGGTTCTCGACGATTCCGACGGAGACGGGAGGGGCCTTCGGCGGTGCGCTCTGGTTCGACGCGAACGACCAACCCAAGCCGGCGTTCGAGGCGATGGCCGAGGTGCTGACCCAACGGGGTCAGGCGACGTCGGCTCCATCGACGAATCCCGCTGGTGCGCTCGCTGCCGACTCGACCGTCGATTCCACCGCCGCGCCCGCTGTCGACGGCGGCGACGGCGACGACCGCGGCCCGGTCGTCGCCGTGCTGGTGGGGCTGGCTGCCCTCGGTGTGATCGCCGCAGTGATCACCATCGCCCGCCGCCGGTCCTCCTCCTCCTCACCACCACCGAGCGATGAGCGAACCGCCCGAATAGCGCCACTTCGCTCATCGCAACATCGAACAACCACCCAGCGATGAGCGAACCGCCCCAAGAGCGCCACTTGGCTCATCGGAACGGGGAGTTGGCCGGCGGGAAGCACGTCTGACCCCGAACGCGAAGAACCCCTGAGCAGGTCACGTCCTGCTCAGGGGTTGGAGGCGACGATGAGAATCGAACTCATGTACACGGCTTTGCAGGCCGTTGCCTAAACCACTCGGCCACGTCGCCAGTTGAGTGGCAGAGGATAGCGGCGGCCCGCACTCACGGTGCAGTGGGTGAGCGATCCGACGCATACCAGGCTGCCAACCGCGCCAGGCCGTCGTCGATCGACACGAGCGGGGTCCATCCGAGGTCATCGCGGGCCGGGCGCGGGTCGAACCAGTGCGCCGTGCCGAGTTGTTCGGCGAGGAACTGGGTCAGCGGCGGCTCGTCGTCTCGCCGCAGGAGCGGCCATGCTCGCTCGACGACGGCGCCGAGCGAACGCCCGACCCGCAACGAGACCGTCCGCGGCTCGAACGGCACGCCAGCGGCGTGACAGATCCCCGCGACCAGCTCGCGGATCATCCGCGGTTCGCCGTTCGAGACCACGTATGCCCGACCGGAGCATCTCGCTCCCGGCTCGACGGCATCGAGCGCTGCGACGAGCGCGTCCACGGCGTTGTCGATGTACGTCGTGTCGACCAGCGCCCGTCCCCCGCCCACGAGCGCGAGACGACCCGTCGCCGCACGTTCGACGATTCGACCGACGAGCTGTGTGTCTCCCGGCCCCCACACCAGATGCGGGCGTATGGCAACCACCCCGAGTTGGTCACCGGCCGCGGCGAGCGCAGCGATCTCGGCCATCGCCTTCGACTCGGGGTACCAGGCACGGCGACGGCCGAGCACGGGCTCGTCGGCGCCTCCGCCCACGATCGGTTCACCACCGTGTGCCACCGACGGTGACGACACGTGCACGACCCGTCCGATGCCGAGACGCTGCGCTGCGACCAGCACGTTGCGTGTTCCATCGACGTTGATCGAGCGGTATTCCTCCCAGTCGCCGACCACGCCCACCTTCGCGGCGAGATGGACGATCGCGTCACAACCGGCCGCGGCGGCGAGCACGACGTCGAGATCGCGGAGGTCGCCGAGTTGCTGCCGGATGCCGAGCTGATCAAGCGGTCTCGGAGCGGCCCCGCTGCTGCACGACCACGTCGTCGCCACGGGCGAGCAGCGCCGCCGCGACACCGCCCCCGATCAGGCTGGAGCCGCCGGTGACGAGGACTCTCATGCGACCACCGTCACGCCCGTACCCGTGGTCACCCGGTCACCAGCGTCGCGTCAGGCGCTTTGCTCGGCGGCCGGCGAGGAGGTCGGACGCCCACGAGGCCACCAGAGCCCGATCGATCTTGGCGTTGTGGCGGATGTCGACCGGGAGCTTCGACGCCGTCAGCACGGAGGCCACCGGCGCGCTGACCGCCTCGCGCACCGCAGCGGTGACGCCGCTGTCGGCCGGGCCATCGGGGGCGGCCGGGTCCTCGATCACGACGACCAACTGTTGGATCCCGAGCGGGCCGACTCCGACGGCCGCGACGCGTCGCAGGCCGAGCGACCGTTCCACCAACCGCTCGACCGGTACCGAGCGTGATCGGACCGTCGACCGTGGATCACGTGGACGGCCGCCCCTCGACCCACAGCCGTCCGAGCGCGTCGAGATGGCCGACGTCGCCCGAGCGATGCCAGTCGCCCTCGGCGCCGGGGCGGGCGTCACGTTGGGTCGCCCACAGCCCGAGATAGCCGTCGGACACCCACGGCGCCCGCACGAGGATCTCCCCCGTCGCGCCGGTCTCGAGCTCGGCGCGGAAGTTCCTCGGCGTCGAAACCGAGCGCCGCGATGCGCACCTCGGCACCGTCGACCGGACGTCCGACACACACACCTCCAGCGGGATCGTCGAGTTCGGCCTGTTCGATCGCCGCCGAGCTCGATGTCGGCAACAGGGAGCACCTCGGTCATGCCGTACGGCGTGTGCAGCGATGCGGCAGGTGCAAGGGCTCCGATCGCGCGCAGCGTCTCGCTCGGGACCGGCGCGCCCGCGGAGAACACCACCCGGAGGCCGGCGAGGCCCGTGTGCCGGGCGCCCGCCTCCGCTGTCGCCACGACGTTCGCCAGCGCCGCCGGCGACGCGAACGCGAGCGTTGCTCCGACACGCGCGCACGCGGCGTCGAGGGCGGCCGCGGTCAACTCGCCCGGCTTGGTGACGTCGACATCGGGAAGTGCGGTGGGGATGCCGAGCGCCGGGCCGTAGAGGGCAAACGGGGCGAAGGCCGCCACCAGACGGTCCGCGTCGGTGATCGCGTACGTCGACGCGAGCGCGTCGCGCTGCGCGGCCAGCTGACGATGGCGGTAGCGGACCCCCTTGGCGGGGCCGGTGGCGCCCGAGGTGAACAGGATCGGCCGCTGGATCGTCGCTGCCGGGAGCGGCGGGAACGCGCCGGCGGTCGATGTCACCAGTTCGGCGACATCGAGGGGCGTGGCACGCGGAGCCCATCGCAGTGACGTTGCAGCGAGTCGAGCCTGCCGAGGGCCGATCACGAACTTCGGGCGCGCCGAGCGCACGGCTCGCCCGAGGCCGCGCAGGCCGAGCCCTCGATCGGCGATGACGGTGACGCCACCGGCGCGCCAGACGCCGTAGACGGCGGCGACCAGGTCGACACCCGGCGGGGTGAGCATGGCGACGTGATCGCCGGGCCGCAGCCCATGGCGATGCAGTTCGGACGCGATCGCATCGACCCGTTCGGCCAGGTCGTCGAAGCTCACCGAGTCACCGGTCGCCATGTCGACGAAGGCCTCGGCGTCGTCGTCACGACGGGCCTCGAGCGCCGCCCACAGCGCGGCTTCGATCCTGTCTGCGGATGCCGCATTCGGGACTGCAGCGAAGCCGTCCGTCGACGAGTTCCTCCAGCCAGGTCTCGGCCACCCCGGCGACGTCGGCTTCGGCCATGACGAGGTGGTTCGCGCCGGCAAAACGGTGCAGTGTGGCGTTCGGGAACCGGGACGCGAGGTCGTCGGCGAAGTCGTCGTTGAACACCGGGTCCGCGATCTCCCCACGCCAGCAGCACCGGGACCGTGACCGACCCGAGCCGATCGGCGACCTCGGCGATCGCCGCTTCCGACGGGTGACCGGGATGGAGCGGGATGTCGCCGACGAAGTCGGCGATCGCCACCCGTGCCGGGCGCGCCGCGGTACGGAGCCCGGAACGCTTCGCGGTCGATCTTCGAGATCCGCCGTCCCGACAGCCGCACGGTGCCCTCGACGAACGTCGACGTGCCATGACACACCAGTTCGAGCATCGACGCCGATGCAGCGAGCCGGATGATGCCCGGCGCCGACCGACCCTCGG
The DNA here is from genome assembly GCA_963746285.1 of Ilumatobacteraceae bacterium. Lineage (GTDB taxonomy): Bacteria > Actinomycetota > Acidimicrobiia > Acidimicrobiales > Ilumatobacteraceae > Sva-07. Next base: position 20,606 of record CAVVAO010000031.1, read on the forward strand.
GCACGGCGATTCCGGTGTTGCACAGGATCATCCCGGCGACCTGCTTCGGGTCCTGCACCGCCCAGCCCATCGCGATCGCCCCGCCCCAGTCGTGGGCGGCGAGCACCAGCGGCGAGTTCCTCCCGATGTCGAGCGCGACGATCACGTCGTCGAGATCGCGCACCCGGTCGACGTACCGGCGCATCGGGGTGCGCTCGCTGTAGCCCATTCCGAGCTGGTCGACCGCGACCACTCGGTACGACTCGTGCAGCCGTCGTAGGAAGGTCGCCCACGCATACGCCCACGTCGGGTTGCCGTGGACGCACACCACCGTCGGCGCATCCGGGTCGTGTCGAGCAACGCCGGTGTCGAGGACGTGCCACCGGTGGGTGCCGCCCTCGTGACTCGCCACGTCGATCGACCGCGACCACGCCGGGTCGAGCCCCCACCGTCGCCACGTGGCAGCGTCGGGGATGTCCGGAGTCGCATCGGTGGAAGTGACGTCGCCGATCGGATGGGTCGGCGGTGTCACCAGACGATTTCGGTGAAGCTCGTGTTGAGCCCCGACCCGATGCCCATGCACAGCACGCGGTCGCCCGTCCGGATCCGGTCGGCCGACTTCGCCAGCGTGATCGGGATTGCCGCCGGCCCGACGTTGCCGTACTTCGGGAAGGTCAGCGGCGCCTTGTCGGGATCGATCCCGAGACGCTCGGTGATCAGGCGGGTGTGGACCTGGCTGACCTGGTGGACGATGTACCAGTCCATGCCCAACTCCCAGTCGAAGTCGTGCACCGGAGTGCTTCCACGCCGCTTCCGCGAGATCGAGGCCGGCGACCAGCAGGCCGTGCGTGTCGGTGGTCATACGATCGAGGTCGCCGACACACAGCTCGTGGTGCTGCGTGCCCGAGCGGGCGATGCCGCCGACCAGCCGGTGGGCCTCGGGGTGCTCGTCGAATCGGCAGAGCACGGCCGCAGCGGCACCGGAGCCGAGCGTCAGGGAGGCGAACTCGGCGAACACGTCGGCGGCCTCGGTGGTCGGCTGTTGGAGCCGGTCGATCGTGGTCTCCTGGGTGTAGCGGCTTCCTTCGCCGTCGACGATCAGGGCGTAGTCGATCGGGCCGGCGTCGATGGCGGCCGCGGCGATCTGCATGCCGTTGATGAAGCCGAGGCAGGCGTTGCCGACGTCGAAGTTCAGGCAGCTGGGGGCGAGCTGGAGTCGGTGGTGCACCGCGCAGGCGACCGACGGCTCGAGGTGGTGCTTGCACACGGAGGTCGAGATCAGCATGCCGACACGCTGGGGGTCGATTCCGGCAGCGTCGAGTGCTGCCCGGCCGGCCATCGCTGCCGCCTCGTCGAAGGTGACGCCCTCGGGCCACCACCGACGCTCCTCGATCCCGGCGAGGTCCGTCAGCGTTCCGGGCTTGAGCCCGGTGCGTTCGTAGGTCTCGGCGAGCTGATCGTCGATCCACGCGGAGGTGACGACCTCGGGCGCATCGACTGCTTCGACCGCCAGCACGCCGACGTTGCGGTGGGTCAATACGGAGTTCTCGGTCATCGGCGGTCCTTTCCCATGGATCGACTGAGCCTACGCCATCACCACCCCGAGTGCGGCGTCGCTCACCCACGTCGCCGATGAGTTTCGGCCCGGAGTACGGTCCGTCGAGTCGACGAATGGAGGGGGAACATGGAACTCGGACCGGGAAAGGTGGCAGTCGTCACCGGAGCGGGAAGCGGTATCGGGCTGGCACTCGCCAACGCGTTCGCGAGCGCGGGCTGTTCGGTGGTGCTGGCCGACGTGCAGATGGACGCGCTGGACGCAGCGGCGGCGGAGGTCGGCGGTCACGGGGTCGAGACGTTGACGATGCGCACCGACGTGAGCAAGCGCGAGCAGGTCGAGGAACTCGCGAGTGCGACGATCGATCGTTTCGGCGCCGTCCACCTCGTGTGCAACAACGCCGGGGTCGGCGGGGCGGGCGATCCGTGGCTCGGTCCGATCGAGACCTGGGAGTGGGTGATGGGCGTCAACTTCTGGGGCGTCGTCCACGGTGTCCGCGCCTTTCTCCCGCACATCGTGATGTCGGGCGGCGGCCACATCGTGAACACCGCGTCGATCGCAGGGCTCTATCCCGGGTTCGCTGCGCCCTACGACGCGAGCAAGCACGCCGTGGTCGCGATGACCGAGGGCCTCTACCACTCGATGCAGGCGGCCGGGTTGCCGATCGGCGTCAGCTGCCTCTGCCCCGGTTGGGTCAAGACCGGGATCATGGAGTCGGAACGCAACTGGCCGAGCGAACTCGGCGACCTCCCCGAAGCCACCGCAGCCGGTGAAATCACGTCGAACTACGTGAAGCGTGCGATCGCCGAAGGAATGCAGCCGGGAGCTGTGGCGGACCTCGTCGCCGACGCGGTCCGGGGCGACCGCTTCTGGGTCTTCCCGCACACGGACTTCCTCGAGATCGCCGTCGAACGCTTCCACAGCATCGGCGAGCAGCTCAATCCTTCACAACCAGAGGAGTTCCCCGGCATGCCACCGCGCTCGCAGATGATGGCAGAGGTGATGGCGGCGATGACGGCTCCACCCTCCGAGTGATCAGAGGCGGTAGATCCGCGCCGCGGTGCCGCGGAGCATCGCGTCGCGCTCGTCGGCGCTGAAGTCCGCGACGAGTTTCTTGAACGCGTTCCACACGGTCCGATACGACAGCGAGTAGCGGTCGACCGGGAAGTTCGACTCGAACATGCACCGTTCGGGGCCGAACTGCTCGATCGTGTGCAGGTAGTAGCGGCCCTGCGCTTCGATGAACTCGTCGGATGTGGGCGGACGCTCGGCGGTGTGCCAACCAAAACCGTTGTCCGGCATGGCCAACCCTCCGATCTTGGCCACGACGTTCTCGCACGCGGCGATGTCGGAGATGTCGGTCTTCCACTGCTGGAAGATCTGCTCACGTTGCGACTCGTATGGCCCGACCCCGAGCGGCGTCCCGAAGTGGTCGAGGATCATGGTGGTTCCGGGCACCGCCCGTGCGAGCTCGAGGAAGTCGCGGTTCTGATAGTGGTAGTGCCACGTGTCGTAGGTCAGCCCACGTTCACCCAGTCGGGCCACGCCGGTACGGAAGGCAGGGTCCGCGTAGAGCCCGGCCGGCGCACCGCCCGGAATCGTCAGCACGTCGGGATGCAACGCATGCGAACCAGCGTGGCGGATGCCGCGGAAGCGCCCGCGACCTGCTTCGTCGTGGGCGTCGAGCACCGCATCGAGGTTCGACCCGTCTCGGAGGTCGGCGTGCGCGACGATCCCGCCCATCACGGAGCGATCGCTGCGTTCGGCCTCGCCGGTGACGAAGGTCGTCTCGCCAACCGGCGCGAAGGAGTCGTCGGCATTGCGGTCGTAGGCCGCGCCGCACTCGACGAACACGGTGTCGACGACGTTGTGCCCGCTGCCGAGATCGGCCTCGAGATCTGCGAGCCCGTACGGCAATGCGCCTCCGGCCGGCCAGAGGTGGTGGTGCGGGTCGATGATCGGCGCAGCAGGATCGACGACGTCTTCGACGACGGAATCGAGCCACTCCTGTGAGGACGGTTCGGGACGAGGAGCAGAGGCCATCGCACAATGGTACGAAAACGAAGGATCCCCCGGTCAGACGAGCCGACCGGGGGATTCTGGAGCGGACGACCGGGATCGAACCGGCGACATCAACCCTGGCAAGCAGAGCGTCGGGCGGACCGAGACGGCCAGAAGCTGCAACCGCCTCGGCTCAGCGGTTGTCGGCGTCGTCGGCGCCAGACCCGGCAGCTTCCACTGCCTCGATGAAGACGGCGGCCTGGATCGCCTCTTCGTGCTCCACCTCGGTGAGGAACTCCTCGATCTCCTCCGCCTTGGCTTCGACCTCGTCCGCCGAGATGGCTGCACCACCGGACGCCTGGACCTGCACGATGAACTCATTGAGGAGGAACAAACTGACATCGTCGTCGGCGCGGTCGTGGCCGACCTTGAACGGCTTGTCGATGACGTCCAGGAGGCGCAGCAGCGCCAGGAAGAAGAACGACATGAATGCGAGTGTCACCAGTGACTCGGCCAGGCCCTCATGTCGGTGAACATCAACACGGCCAGGATCACCGGAACGATGCTCACGATCATCGCCTTGGCCGATGGCAGGAACTCCTCGCGCTGCAAGTGGTAGATGCGCAGGACGGACTTGCGGATCCCGCCTGTTCCTGACGGAGCCGGACGACGTAACTGGCTGGTACATCAGTGTCCTCGAGTTCGAGGAACGATGCCGACAGATCCTCGATCGCTTCCTGGCACCTCCATGGGGCTGATGACAGCACCATACATGGCCAGCAGCAACCGTCCGTTTGGGTAGCGGCTTCTGAGACATCCGGTGAACGGGCCGTCTCTGCGCGCGATATCAGGGATTCTCGATTCTTGCGTTGGGATCAGCAGCTGCCGTGGTCGTCCGCAAGGGGTCCCCTATCGGACACGAGGCGGCCTGATTATGGAGGGCGCTGCTAGAGCCGGAGTGGCAACTACGCATTCATCGAACGTAAGGACAACAACACGGTGCGGGAGGAGCAGAGGCTGTTTCCCTGAGAGCGTCAACGAGTCCCGTCATCGGCTCTCCGGTCGGGGGTCTGCCTCGGCGGCTCTCCGGGCTGGCCCGCGATTACCGCAGTTTGAACAAGGCCGTCCGACTGACGCCCTGCCCGATGTCGAGCCGCAGCTCCCACATCCCGACGTCTTCGGCGTTTTCCAGTTCATCTGGTAGTAGCCGTTCCCGAGGTTCTGGAGCCCGGAGGAACCGGTCACCGTCTGTTCGATCGTATCGATCGGTGCACCCTGGACGCAGGACACCGCTGCGAAACGGAGCTGCGCCGACGCGAGAAGTCGTGACCGGGTTGCCGTCGACGTCGGTCAAACGCCACTTCAGCGGCACTGCCTGCCCACCCTTGGCCACGTTCAGCGTCGGTGCGTTGTCAACCGGAGCTGAGAACCCGCTGAAGTGCCAGACCTCCAGCGGCGATGTCGCCCCGGGCGCCACCGCGCTGGTCAGCCCATCGACCGTGATGGAGACCTCTCCCGTCTGGTTCTCGACCGAGTATCCGCCACCGGCGGCATCGGCGACTCTCACGACTGCACCGGTTGACGCGGACACGCTGGCACCACCCTCCAGCTCGATCACCATCGGGCCCGCGATCACCCTCGCGGTCAGACTCCCACAGGTGAACACCACCTCAGAGCCAGCGGACAACTGCACCGTCCACCCGCACACCAACAGCGTCACCTGATCTGCCGGCCCGGCGTTTTCGGTGACCGTGACCCGAACCCCGTCCGGCGAAGGCTCATCAGTCACCCGTACCGTCAACCCCGCCGGCACTGGGGACACGATGCTCCCCGAGGTCGGCGGAGAGGTCGACCCGTCGACAAAGGCGCCACCACCCGTGCCGATCTCATCGTCCACACCATCGGCATCGGCATCTGGATTCGGCGCTGACGAGTCCACGATTACCATGCTGTGCGACCCGCCGGCGGCGACCGCAGTCACACCCGTGAGCCCGTCCGAGACCGTCGCCTGTCCGTAGTCATTGGACCCTCCGGCGACGACGGTGCCATCATCGCGCAACGCCAAGCTGTGGTTGTTGCCGGCGGCGATCGCAGTCACACCCGTGAGCCCGTCAGGGAACATCCCTTGCCCGCCGATCGACCAGGCGACAACGGTGCCATCATCACGCAATGCCAAGCTGTGGTTGGTGCCAGCGGCGATTGCGGTCACACCGGTGAGCCCATCTGGCACCGTCACCTGCCCGGCCTCGTTGTTCCCCCAGGCAACAACGGTGCCATCGTCGCGCAACGCCAAGCTGTGGTTGGTGCCAGCGGCGATTGCGGTCACGCCGGTGAGCCCGTCTGGGACCGTCACCTGCCCGTAGAGGTTGGACCCCCAGGCAACAACGGTGCCATCGTCGCGCAACGCCAGGCTGTGGAACCCGCCGGCGGCGATCGCAGTGACATCGGTGAGCCCATCCGGGACCGTCGCCTGCCCCTGCCCAACGTTCCCCCAGGCGACAACGGTGCCATCCTCCCGCAACGCCAGGCTGAAGGTGCGGCCGGCACCGATTGCGGTCACACCGGTGAGCCCGACAGGCACCGTCGCCTGCCCGCCGTTGTTGTATCCCCATCCAACGATGGTGCCGTCGCCTCGCAATGCCAGGTTGTGATCCCAGCCGGCGGCGATCGCAGTCACACCGGTGGTCGCGACCGGAACCGTCGCCTGCCCGTCCCTGTTGTCCTCCCATCCAACGACGGTGCCATCATCCCGTAACGCCAGGCTGTGGTAAAAGCCTGCGGCGATCGCTGTCACACCCGTGAGCCCATCTGGGACAGTCGCAGGCCTTGAACGGCTAATCCGCTCACCAATGCGCCCCCAGGCGACGACGGTGCCATCGTTCCGTAACGCCAGGCTATGGAACTCGCCGGCGGCGATCGCGGTCACACCGGCGAGCCCATCTGGCACCGTCACCTGCCCGGCCTCGTTGTTCCCCCAGGTAACAACGGTGCCATCATCGCGCAACGCCAGGCTGTGGAACCCACCGGCGGCTATCGCAGTCACACCAGTGAGCCCATCCGGGACCGTCGCCTCCCCGTAGAGGTTGGGCCCCCAGGCGACAAGGGTGCCATCATCCCGCAACGCCAGGTTGGAAGAGCGGCCGGCGGCGATCGCAGTAACGTCGACGAGCCCGTCCGGCACCGTCACCTGCCCCTGCCTATCGTCTCCCCAGGCGACGACGGTTCCGTCATTCCGTAACGCCAGGCTGCGAGACCCGCCAGCGGCGATCGCCGTCACACCACTGAGCCCATCCGGGACCATCGCCTCCCCGTAGAGGTTGGACCCCCGGCGATGACGGTTCCGTCATTCCGTAACGCCAGGCTGTGGAGCGCGCCGGCGGCGATCGCCGTCACACCGCTGAGCCCATCCGGGACCGTCGCCTGCCCCTCGAGGTTCCTCCCCCAAGCAACGACGGTGCCATCATCCCGCAACACAAGGCTGTGATACGCGCCTGCCGCCATGGCGACTGCCGGCGTCACGGCCTCGGGCGCACGGCCCTGACTATACCTGTCGTCGCCCCAGACGCTGATCGTGGCGCCATCCGGTTCGGCGGCGGTGACCGCTGCGGTGCTGCCGCCCACCGCGCCAACTGCGGCCACCACAACCATCGCTGCGATCGCCCGCCGGAACCCGCAACCAGACCACCGTGACATAAGACCCCCATTTAGGCTCGAACGCCGGAAGCCTCAAGCACGATCGGATCCCGACTATACGTGAAGTGAGCACCGGCAGAACAGTCGATGTGCGCTGAACATCACCGATCGCAACACGTGCGGTGACGCCGTCTTCGATGACCGTGCCCCGTGAAATGGTGGGAATCGTTGTGGCCGACGATGGCGGCGTCGTTCGGGAAGATCTGCACGACGTTGGAGCGTCCTCGACGTCGAAGCCGCACGGCGAGGCGAGCACAACACCCGTACGGTCGAGCCGGGCTCCGGCCAGGCCTTGGAGTTCCTGCGCACCGACCGGTTCGAAGTGCTGGTCGGTTGAGGACCCGCATCTGAGACGGGATCACCCAGCGCCACTCGAGGCAGTGACGACGACGGAATCGTCCGGTTGTGGTCCCCCCTCGGACGCCGGGCGGATTGCGATCTTGGAGTGC
>CAVVAO010000032.1:0-111607 GCA_963746285.1 Ilumatobacteraceae bacterium
CACCGAATTGGTGATCGTGGCGCCCGAGTCCGACGACGCCGAGGCACGGGAGCTCGCCGAACAGGTCGGAGCACGCGCTTCGCCCACCGTTTCAGGACCGTCCAACGCGGCCGCCGCCCTCGCCCGTGTGCTCGACACCTGACATCACGGCTGGAGTCTGACGCCAGGCGTGACCGGTCAGCAGGAGACGTTCTTGTCCGGAACGATGCCGAACAGGTTCTCCTCGGCCTGCACGTTCGGCAGCGTGGTGGCCGGCGCCGGCTCGGTGCTGGTGTCGGGACCAGCGTCCGGATCGTAAGTCGGCGGCTGAGCGTCGGTCCCCACGTCGGTGGTGTCCGTTCCCGGTTCGATCACCTGGATCGGGGCGTCGGCCAGCGACGTCTCGCCCCGGAACATCGCCAGCACGGCCTGCATGTTGTCGCCGTCGATGCGCGGGCAGGAGCACGGCGTTGCCGTTGATGTCCGGCCGGTCGCCTCGATCTGGTACGTCGGGATCGACCCCGGGTCGACGTCGCTTCATCACGCCGGCGAACTCCATCAGCTTCGGCCGGCGACAGCCCGGATCGGTGACGATGTCGCCGTCGGTGCCGGCGCGGATCAGGCCGCTGGCCACGCTCGGGTTGAGCAGGCCCTTGGCCAGGACGCTCGACAGCGTGCGGCGCAGGAAGTCCTGCTGGCGCGAGATGCGCCCGAGGTCGCGAGGTGCGGGTCCTGCCTGCCAGTTGCCGCTGCCCGGCGGGTCCTCGTACTCGTAGCTGGCGGGACCGCACGTAGGCCAGGGCGTGGTCGCCGTCGAACGTGAAGCACCCGGCCTCGGGCACGTTGAGGCCGGTGTTCTGGTCGCGGGCCGGGAAGTCGAACGGCACCGTCGACGCCGCCGACCGCGTCGACGAGCGTCTTGAACGTGCAGAAGTCGACCTGGATGTAGTGGTCGATGACGATGCCGAAGTTCTCGTAGATCGTGTCGATCAGCCGCTGCGGGTCGTCGCGCTCGTAGGCCGAGTTGATCCGCTACTTGTTGCCGGAGTCGGCGATCGTCGACGTACAGGTCGCGGGGGAACGACAGCACGGCGACCCGGTCGGCCGCCGGGTCGACCCGGACGATCATGATCGTGTCGCTGCGTTCGCCGATCCGACTCGCGCGTCGCCGAACGCCGGCGGCGTACGGCGAGTCGGGGTCGACGCACGCGCCGTTGTCGGCGCCGGTGATGAGGAAGTTCTTGGCCTCGGGATCGGCCGGCGGGAACGTCGCCGGCGTGCGGCGACGGTGGTCGACGCCGGGCCGGGCGTCGTCGGTCGGCGGCGGCTGGGCCGACGCGGCGGTCGTCGGTCGTCGCGGCCGGCTCGCGGTCGCTCGGCGTGCGCCGGTCGCTCGACGGGTCGGCCGGCCGGGTCGTCCGGTCGGCCGGCGTTCGGCGTGATGGCGTCGACGACCTCGCGGTCGTCGGCGCGCGTACCGGTGGCGTGGACGCCATGGCCAGACCGGCCGTCGGCGGCCGGCTCAGGGTCGGCACCGTCGGCGGCGGCGACGGTGGCTGGCGATCGGCAGGTCGGCCACGTTCGCCGCGGCTGCGGCCCCGGCGTAGCCCGAGCACCGATCCGGCCGCGCCATGAGCGGCAGACGAACTGCGGCGGAACGTGCCGAACTCGAAACCGTTCGGCCAGGTTCGGTCGGGAGTCGGCGGCGCGGCGGCTCAGGTCGTCGACGCGCGAGCCGGTGCGATCGAGCCGGTCGTGGCCAGCTCGCCGTCGAGCGACGATCGAGCTCGGTCGACGGTCGAGCGCGTCGGCGAGGTCGCGGCGCGCGGCCTCGATCGGCCGCGTGGGCCAGCCAGTCGGCGGGCCGCTGCACGACGAGCCGGGCGACGGCGGCCCGCTGGCTCTGCTTGGCCTCGGTCTTGGCCCGCCGCACCCGCGCCAGCACCTCGCTGACGCGCGATCGAGCGACAGGGTCGCCGTCGGCGCCGCGGTCACGACGGTCGGCCACGGCGCGTGGTGGACGCTGTCGTCGTGCCACCAGCTCCACGCCTCCTCGGTGGCGAACGGCAGGGTCGGGGCGAGCAGCCGCTGGAGGCGCTCGAGGCGCGGGCGCAGCGCCGGCGTGGCCGACGCCGCCGGAGCCGTCGCTCGCGCTCGCCGTAGGCCCGCGCCCTTGACCAGCTCGACGTAGTCGTCGCAGAACCACCAGAAGAACGCCTCGGTGCGCTCCAGCGCCCGGGCGTAGTCGAAGCCGTCGAACGCCGCGGTCGCCTCGGCGATCGGCGGCGTCGAGCCGGGCCAGCATGGCCGCGTCGACGGGTCGGTCGACGTCGCCCTCGGCGGTCGGGCGTCGCCGACGATGCCGAGGCACGAACTTGGTGACGTTGAGCAGCTTGGTGGCCAGCCGGCGGCCGACCTTCATCTGGTCCTCGCTGAACGCCGTGTCGACGCCCGGCCGGGCCGACGACCGCCCAGTAGCGCACGGCGTCGGTGCCGTACTGGTCGAACAGCGCCATCGGCGTGACGACGTTGCCCTTCGACTTCGACATCTTCTTGCGGTCGGGGTCGAGGATCCAGCCGTTGATGTCGCGGCGTGCCCACGGCAGCGAGCCGTGCTCGTAGTGGGAGCGCACGACCGTGCGAGAACAGCCACGTGCGGATGATCTCGGGGCCCTGCGGGCGGAGGTCCATCGGGAACACCCGGGCGAACAGGTCGGGGTCGTCGACCCAGCGGCCGGCGATCTGCGGCGTCAGCGACGACGTCGCCCAGGTGTCCATGACGTCGGGGTCGCCGACGAAGCCGCCGGGCCGGCCGCGCTGGTCCTCGGTGTAGCCGGGCGGCGACGTCGGTCGACGGGTCGATCGGCAGCGTGTCGCTCGGCGGGCACGATCGGGTGGTCGTGGTCGGGCTCGCCGTCGGCGTCGAGCGGGTACCACAGCGGGATCGGCACGCCGAAGAAGCGCTGGCGGCTGATCAGCCAGTCGCCGTTGAGGCCCTCGACCCAGTGCTCGTAGCGGTGGCGCATGTGGTCCGGGTACCAGGCGAGCTCCTTGCCCCGGGTGAGGAAGGCCTCGCGGCGGTCCTCGTCGCGGCCGCCGTTGCGGATGTACCACTGGCGGCTGGTGACGATCTCGAGCGGGCGGCTGCCGCGCTCGTAGAACTTGACCGGGTGGGTGATCGGGCGGGGCGTCGCCGTGCAGGTCGCCCGACGTCGCCGGAGCAGCTCGACGATCGCCGCTCTGCGCCTGCTTGACCGTGAGGCCGGCGAGTCGCGGCGTAGGCCTCGGCGCGCGGCCGTCGGTGTCCAGCCACGTCGGCGTCGGTCGGCGAGGAAGCGGCCGTCGCGGCCGATGACGCTGCGCGTCGGCAGGTCGAGCTCGCGCCACCACGTGACGTCGGTGGTGTCGCCGAACGTGCAGACCATGGCGATGCCGGTGCCCTTGTCGGGCTGGGCCAGCGGGTGGGCGACGACGGGCACCTCGACGTCGAACAGCGGGGTGCGCACGGTCGAGCCGAAGCGGGCCTGGTAGCGCTCGTCGTCGGGGTGGGCGACGAGGGCGACGCAGCTGACGACCAGCTCGGGCCGGGTGGTGTCGATCATCGACGTCGCCCGTCCGTCGGGCGTGGAAGGCGAGCAGGTGGTAGGCGCCCGGACGCTCGCGGTCCTCGATCTCGGCCTGGGCGACGGCCGTGCGGTCGTCGACGTCCCACACCGTCGGCGCGTCGGCGCTGTAGGCCTCGCCGCGGGCCAGGTTGCGGAGGAAGGCGAGCTGGCTGGTGCGCCGGCTGACGTCGTCGATCGTCGTGTACAGGAGCGACCAGTCGAACGACAGGCCGAGGCGGCGGAACAGGTCCTCGAAGACGGCCTCGTCGGTCGCCGTCAGCTCGTCGCACAGCGTCGACGAAGTTCGGCCGCGAGATCGGCGATCTCCTGGTGGCCCTTCGGGGACGTCGCCGCGGTACGGCGGCTGCGAAGTCCGGGTCGTAGGGCTGGGTCGGGTCGCAGCGGACGCCGTAGTAGTTCTGCACCCGGCGCTCGGTGGCCAGGCCGTTGTCGTCCCAGCCGATCGGGAAGAAGACGGCCTTGCCGCGCCATCCGCTGGTAGCGGGCGATGGCGTCGGTCTGGGTGTAGCCGAAGACGTGCCCATGTGGATCGAGCCCGACACGGTCGGCGGCGGGGTGTCGATGGAGAACACGTCGGCCCGGTCGGCGGTGCGGTCGAAGCGGTAGATGCCGTCGGCCTCCCAGCGCTCCGACCAGCGCGCTTCGATGCCGTCGAGCGTCGGCTTGTCGGGGATTCGGCCATCGGTCCAATCTACGGCTCGTCGCCGCCCCCGGCCGACTGCGGCCTGATCGACCCGCCTCCCGGCGGCCACGTTGCAGCCCGTCCGACTCACCCGACGACGAACGGGTGCGCGCGGAGCCTGGGGCGACGCGTGGACGTGGTCCACCGGTGCCGGTGGGACTGGCGCGGGGCTCGTAGACCCCGGCGAGTGCTCGCCTCTACGACAGCCGGCGACACCGCGACCCGAGGTGCGCGAGCTCGCCCTGCGCGAGCCGGGCAAGGTGGGGATCTACCTGTGCGGCCCGACCGTGTACGGCCCGCCGCACCTCGGCCACGGCCGGGCGACGCTCGTCGTACGACGTGCTCGGCGCTACCTCGCTGGTGCGGGCTCGACGTGCGGCTCGTCTCCAACGTCACCGACATCGACGACAAGATCATCAACCGGGCCAACGCCGAGGGCCGGCCGTGGCAGGACATCACCGCCAAGTGCGAGGACGTGTGGTTCGAGGCGATGGCCGGCATCGGCAACGTCCGGCCCGACGACGTCCCGCACGCCACCGAGTACGTCGACGAGATGGTCGACGATGATCGGCCGAGCTCGTCGAGCATCGGCCGCGCCTACGTCACCGACGACGGCGTGTACCTGTCGGTCGAGTCGGTCGAGGACTACGGGCTGCTCGCCCACCAGTCGCTCGACGACATGCTCGCCGGCGGCGGCGAGCGCGAGGTCTTCGGCGCCGAGCTCAAGCGCCACCCGGCCGACTTCGTGCTGTGGAAGCTGGCCAAGCCCGGACGAGCCGTCGTGGCCGTCGCCGTGGGGCGACGGCCGACCGGGCTGGCACAGCGAGTGCGTGGTGATGAGCCTCGACCTGCTCGGCGAGGGCTTCGACCTGCACGGCGGCGGCCAGGACCTGCGCTTCCCGCACCACGAGAACGAGCGGGCCCAGGCCGTGGCGCTCGGCAAGCGGTTCGCCAACCACTGGATGCACCACGGGTTCGTCGTCGACGCCGAGGGCGAGAAGATGTCGAAGAGCCTCGGCAACTTCGACAACCTGCTCGACCTGCTCGAGCGCTACGACCGCCGGGCGTACCGCATGGTGCTGCTGCAGAGCCACTACCGCAGCCCGGTGCAGGTCGGCGACGACACCTCGACGCAGCGCGCGAACGCGCTCGCCGGCCTCGACGCGTTCGCGGCCCGCGCCGGCGTCGGGCCGGTCGACGGCCGACGCCGACGCCGCGCGTGCTCGACGCGTTCCGGGCCGCGATGGACGACGACCTCGACACGCCCGAAGGCGATGGCGCTGCTGTTCGACACCGTGCGCCGGGCCAACGCCGCGCTCGACGCCGGCGATCGCCGCGGCCGGCCGCTGGTCGCCGCCGTCGCGCGAGATCGCCGGCGCGGTCGGTCTCGAGCTCGGTCGCCGACGGTCGAGGTGCCGGCCGACGCCGCGGCCGCCAGGCCGCGCGCTCGACGCCGCTCGCGTGCCGCCAAGGACTACGCCACCGCCGACGCCATCCGGGCGCGAGCTGCCAGGCCGACGGGCTGGATCGTCGAGACGACTCGGCGACCGGCACGTCGCTGCGGCCGGTGAGCCACGCTCGATCGACGTCGACCGGCAGCCTGCGCGGCCGCCGTCGGCCGGTGCGCGGCCGCTCGACGCACGGTTCGCGCCGTCGATGGGCTACCAGCCGGCGCTCGACGGGCTGCGGGCGCTGTCGGTGGTCGGCGTCGTGCTGCTCTACCACGCCGGGTTCTCGTGGATGCACGGCGGGTTCTTCGGCGTCGAGGTCTTCTTCGTCGTGTCCGGCTTCCTCATCACGTCGCTGCTGCTCGAGGAGCGCGAGCGCTCGGGCGGATCGACTGGGCCAGTTCTGGCTGCGCCGGGCCCGACGCCTGCTGCCGGCGCTGGTCGCCGTGCTCGTGGTCGTCGCGCGCGTGGACGCGCTCGCCGGCACGCGCCGAGCAGCGCTCGCAGCTGCGCCGCGACCTGCCGTGGTCGATCTTCTACGTCGACAACTGGGGCCAGATCCTCGGCGGACGTGCCGTACTACGCCGGCGACCCGCCGCTGCTGCGGCACCTGTGGAGCCTGGCGGTCGAGGAGCAGTGGTACCTCGTGTGGCCGGTGGCGTTCGTCGGCTCACGCTGCTGCGGCATCCGGCCCCGCACGGCAGTCTCGTCGGCTGCTCGGTCGCGCCGTCGCTGGTCGCGATGGTCGTGCATGTTCTGGCTCCATCGCGGCGGCCCGGCTCCGTTGGCTGGCCGTCGGCCGTGTTCGACGGCGTCGACCGCACCAACTTCATGTACCTGTCGACGTTCACCCGCGTCGGCGGGCCTGCTGCTCGGCGCGGCGGCGGCGTTCGTCTGGCGCCCGTGGCGTCGGTCGCGACACAGCCCGATGCGCCGGGACGCGACGTGCTCGAGCTCGCGGCGGTGCCGCTGCGGTCGGCGTGCTCGGTGCTGATCGCGGCGTCGGCGCCGTGCTCACCGACGGCTACGTGTACCAGTGGCTGTTGCCGCTCGTGTCGGTGCTGTCGCTGGTCGCCGTGCTCGTGGCCGTGCACCCCGGCGCCACCGGGTTCCGGCGCGTCGCTCGGATGGCGCCGCTCGTCGAGATCGGCAAGCGCAGCTACGGCCTGTACCTGTGGCACTGGCCGATCTTCGTGCTCGTCGGCGCCACGACGGCTCGTGTCGGCCGGTTCGTGGTCGGCGTGGTCTCACCGTCGTCGTCGCCGAGCTCTGCTACCGCTACGTCGAGACGCCCGGTTCGCCAGGGCGCGCTCGGTCGGTGGTGGTCACGACCGGGCACCGAGCGACGGACCGGCCGCTCGTCGGTGGCGCGGTCTGGGTGGCGCCTTGCTGGCTGTTCTACGTGACCGTCGACCGTTCGACCGCGTCGAGGGCGGCGCGAGGCCGTGTTCGAGCTCGACGCCGCGGCGGTCGACCCGGCGGAGACGGCGTCCCAGCGACTGCAGCCGCGCCGGCCGTCGTCGTCGCCGGCGACCGGCGCCGGCGGTCGTGCCGGCGACGTCGGCGCGGGTGGCGATCGTCGGCGACTCGCAGGCCCACGCGCTCGCCATCAACCTGCCCGACGGGATCGACGACACGTTCGCCGTGACCGACGGCGGCGTCGACGGCTGCAGCGTGTACGACGCGGGCTCGGTGCAGAGCCGGACCGGCTTCGGCAACACGTTCTCGATCTGCGAGGGCTGGCAGCAGGAGTGGGCGGCGGCCGCCGCCGGCCGACGTGGCGCTCGTCGTCCTCGGCGCGTGGGACGTGTTCGACCTCGACGACAACGGCACGACCTACGGCTTCGGCACGCCGGAGTGGGACGCACTGTTCGTCACGGAACCTGACCTCGGGCATCGACGCGATGCTCGCCGCCGGTGCCAACGTCGCGCTGCTCGAGGTCGCCTGCATGCGGCCCCAGGACGTCGAAGGAGCCGGCGTGCCGGCGCTGCCCGAGCGCGGCGACGACGCCCGCGTCGCCCACGTCAACGACCTGTTGCGTCGCCGCTGCCGTCGACGACCGGCCGACGTCACGTTCGTCGAGGGACCCGACGAGTGGTGCAACGACGAGGCGATCGCCACCGACCTCGGCTACCGCTGGGACGGCGTCCACGTCTACAAGCCCGGCGCCAATCTGATCTACGCGACGGTCGCGCCGGACCTCCTGCGTCTCGCCGCGGCCTGAGCGGTGGTGTGGTAGGGCGACCGACGGCGCCCGCTCCGGCCGTCTCTCGCGGCGAGGGACTGCTGCGACTCGGACACCGATCGTCGCCGGATCGTAAAGATTCGGTCAGGGCCCCAACCCAGTTCTCACGCAGCGTCGTGTGCCGACCATGGAAACGAACATCGACGGCCAGAGCGCCTGGTCGCGCCTGGTCGCCCAGTGGCAGCCGGCCGTTCTCGTGACGGCCTGTGTGGCAGGCGGATTGACGCTCACGACGATGGTCATCGGGTCCACGCCGGACGTCATCGTCCAGGCATCCCAGGCCGCGATCGAGGCGGCACCGGTCGACACGCTGCCCCCGGACGCGCCCGTGGTCGCCGAGGTGCCGGTCGAGCGCACGTGCCGACCGATTCGACCGAGTCGTCGACCCCGCGGCGGCCGAGCCGCGGCGCCCGCCCCGCAAGCGTCCGTCGGCGCAGCTCGAACCAGCGACGGTGGCGGCACCCGCAGCCCCAGCGCCGGCGGTCCCGCGCCCGCACCGACCGTCGCCCCGACGACAGCGAACCCCGTCGGCTCCCGCCCAGCGCCGGTCGTCACGTCCGCGACCGCTCGCACCGTGCGACCGTTGCGCCCGCAGGCCACCGCGGCACCGACCACCGGCCGCCGCACGGCCCCGCCACCGGCACCGACCACGGCTGCGCCGACCGCCGACCACCGCGGCCCCGGTGGCGGCGGCGCTGACGTACCCGTCGTTCTCGGCCGGCTCGGCTGCAACGGTTGTCCTGCAGTTCGACGGCTCGTCGATCTACGTGGCCTCGGTGGCTCGGCAATCGAACTGGGTGTCGCAGGTCGACAAGAACGGGCCGCGCACGGTCGAGATCAAATTCTTCAACACGGCCACCCAACGGGACGAAGAATTCCATGCGACCGTCGAGAACGGACGCATCAAGGTCGAGAACTGAGGTCGACGATGCCCGAACTCACCACCGAAGAACGACTCGCCCGTCTCCGGGCGAGTCGCGGCATGCCGCCTGCCGCTGCGCCGGTCGACGCGCCGGTGCCTGGGCCGATTCCATCGCCAGCGGCCGCATCGCCATGGGGCCCGCCCTCGGTCGGCGCCGCCAACGAGCAGGCCACCGACTCGGTCGCTGCCGTCGAGGCCGAGACCGAGGCAGCCCCGACCGCCAAGCGGATCCGCGACCGGAGTCCGCGGAAGCCGCACCCGGCGCGTCGCGCCCGATGGGGCGTGACGATCGCCGCGGCCGCGGGCTTCGCCGGTCTGGTCCCGGCGATGGGATCGCTGTCGGCTGCGCCCGAGGCCGACGCTCCCGCAGCCACCCGACGAACCCGACCCGGCGTCGACCACGTCGCTTCCCGACGCGCAGGTCGACGCCACGATCGAACTGATGGACACCACGACCGTGCCCGACCCGGCGGCATCGATCGCCCCGCTCGACTCGACCGTCGTGGACCCTGCGCCCGACGGCGCTACGGCCGCTCCCGGCGCCCCCGCCGCCCCGAGCGCTCCGGTGGCGCCGACGACCCGTCCGACAGCCGGGGGAGCACCGGCGCGGCTCCGCCGGCCCGGCTCCAGCGCCCGCTCCCGGTCAGCTCCCGCCCCGCTCCGCACCGGCGCCCGCTCCTGCCCCCGCTCCCGCCCCGCAGCAGCTCCGCTCCTGCTCCGGCTCCTGCTCCCGCTCCGGCTCCCGCTCCGGCACCGGCTCCTGCTCCCGCTCCGGCTCCGGCTCCTGCTCCCGCTCCGGCTCCCGCTCCTGCTCCGGCTCCCGCTCCGGCTCCGGCCCCGCCGCCACCCGTCACGTCGGGGTCCGGGTGAGCGCTCTGCGGCCCTGGTCGATGGTGATGTTCCGGGCGATGGGCAGCCCGTGCCGGATCGTCGCGCCCACCAACGAACTCGCCCGACACGGGCAGGATCTCGTACTCGAACTCGAGCGCACGTGGACCCGGTTCGACCCGTCGAGCGAGGTCTGCGAACTCAACGAACACGCCGGTCGCCTCACGATCGTGTCACCGGTGACGTACGAACTCGTCTCGCTCGCCGAACACGCACGACGGGCGACCGGCGGCGCCTTCAATCCGCTGATGCTCGACCACCTCGTCGAGCTCGGCTACGACCGGACGTGGGAGTCGGTGCGGCGCGTCGACGCGGCGCTGCCGCCCGCGCGGGCGGTGTCGGACGATCCGATCGAGCTGTATCCCGAGATCTCGGCGGATTCGTCTGCCGACCGGCACCCGCTTCGACCCTGGCGGGATCGGCAAGGGCATGGCGGGCGACATGGTCGCTGCTGCGCTGCTCGCTGCGGGCGCCGAGGCGGTCCAGATCGAGCTGGGCGGCGACGTCCGGGTCGCCGGCCCGTCGTGGTCCGGACGGGCCGTGGCAGGTCCAACTCGACGACAGCGATCACGGTCGGTCGTGCCCCGCCACGATCTCGTTGGCAGGCGGTGGCGTCGCCACCAGCAGCGTCCTGCGTCGCCGGTGGCGCCGCGGTGACCTGCGACGTGCACCACCTGATCGATGCGACCACGGGACGCAGCGCGATCACCGACCTCGACGCGGTCACCGTCGTCGGTCCGACGTTGTGGTGGGCCGAGGTGGTCGCCAAGGTCGTACTGATTCGCGGATCGGCGAAGCGGTCGGGAGCTGCTCGACGAGTTCGGGATGTCGGGCGTGCTCGTCGGTCGAGACGTCGAGTCCCGGTACGAGGTCGTCTCGCAGGGGGTCGTGGCCGCATGAATCCGCAGGTGTGGTGGTTCGTCTCGAGGTCGTCGGGCATCGTCGCCTGGGCGCTGCTCACGCTCTCGGTCTGCTGGGGGCTCTTCATCTCCACCAAGGCGGTCGCCAAGGCGTCCAGTCCGGCGTGGTTGCTCGACCTGCACCGCCATCTCGGAGGTCTCGCGGTCATCTTCACCGGGATCCATCTCGTCGGGCTCGTCGCCGACAACTACGTCACGTTCGGGTGGGCCGAGACCTTCATCCCGATGGCGTCGTCGTGGAAGCCGGGACCCGTGGCGTTCGGGATCGTCGGGTTCTACCTGCTCCTCGCGGTCGAACTGTCCTCACTGGCCATGAAGCGGCTGCCGCGTCGACTGTGGCGCTGGGTCCACCGGTCGAGCTTCGTGCTGTACTTCGTCGCGACCTATCACGCGATCAGCGCCGGTACCGACTCCGAGAACCAGTGGTTCCGCATCGTTGCGCTGGCGTCGATCAACATCGTGATGTTCCTGACCATCGTGTTGATCCTCGCGGCACGCAAGGCGAAGCTGGCACCCGCCCGGCCGGCACGAGTGCGCGCTGCGGAACTGGCCAGCACCGCCGCTGAGTGACGCTCCGTCCGGCTCCGACCGGCACGGTGCCGTGACGTCGGATCGTCAGTCGTCGTGGTTCGGAGTTCTGGATCTCGACGTCGAGCCCGCTCGCCTCGAGTTCGGCGTGAACCTCGCAACCGTCGTCCGTGCCGAGGAACTTCATCTCCACCGACTCGGGCCCGTCGGTCGACACCTGCGACGTGTACCCGGGCAGCGGGGCGATCGAGGTGATCCTGACCGTGCCTCCGTCGATCTCGACGACGACGTCACCACATGTGCTGCTCAGCACCTGCGACGTCGATGCCGCCGGAGGCTGGCGGGGGCGCTGCCGGTTCGGGTGCGGCAGTCGTGGCCGGCATCGCGGTCGGCGCCTTCGTCGGACGGCGGCGTGGCCGGGTGGAGCGCCGGCTCCGGTGGTCCTCGACGGACTCGGGAGCTCTGGCTGGTTCCTCGTCTCGCTGGTGCCGCTGCCGGCGGTTCGATCGGGGTCGGCGCAGCTGCGGATCGTCGGACGCAGCCTGCTCGACCGGGCGTGTCGGCGTCCGACACGTACGCGTGGCTCGCTCACCGGCGGCAGGGTCGGACACGACTCGCGCCGTTCTCGTCGTCGGAGCGACGTCGTGCGCACCGTCGGGGAGACCGGCGCAGAGGTGAGTGCCAGCACGCCCGCACCGCCTCCGGCGAGGAGCAGCGCAGCGGTCGCGCCCACGGCGCACGCGCCGACGGGTTCGGGCGCGACGCATCGTCGGTCGGAGATCCTGGAGCACTCGATACGAGCTGATCGGTTCCGTCGGGCGGTGGAGCGCCCGACGCAGGATCGTCGTCGTCGTTCACGTCTGTGCCTCGTTTCGGTCGATGACGGACCGCAGCCGATCGCGGGCATCCGACAGATGCGACTTCACGGTCCCTTCGTTCACCTGGAGGATCGTGGCGATCTCGGCGACGCTGCGGTCGTCGACGTAGAACAGTGTCGCGACTTCACGCTGGCGGTGGGAAGGATTCGCAGCATCTCGTGGGCGGACGACTCGGCGTGGTAGCGCTCGGCGGGGGAGTTCGGTGACTGCTGGCACCGCCTCCTCGGACGGCGGCGCCGACGGTCGGACCGGAAGCTGTCGCGGCTGGCGTTCAGGGCGACACGTCTGACCCAACCGGCCGGCGAGTCGTAACCCCGGATCTTCGACCACCGAGCGTACGCCCTGATGAATGCCTCCTGCGTGGCGTCGATCGCACGCTCGCGATCGCCGGTCGTCACGACGAGGACCCGGAGGACGGCGTCGTAGTTCGCCAGGAAGAAGCGCTCGAACTCGTCGTCGAGAGTGGGCACGTTCACTCCGAGCCGCCAGCGTCGCCGGGACGCCGTGCGCTGGCTGAGGAAGAGCGCGTCCACCACGCAGTCAACACGTTGCTGCGTGCCGATCGGGTTGGGCCGGAGCGTTCCGACACGGTGCGAGGCGATGGTGGATCGAATGCCCCACACGTGCGATCGTAACCGTCGCGTTGCCTGTTGGCCGGGATGCAAGTTACCGACGAGTAGACATCGTCGTTACCGATGGGTAACTTGTGTTCATGACGGACTTCTCGCTCAATCTCAACGAAGACCAGCTGCAGATCCAGAAGTGGGTCCACGACTTCGCCGAAGGCGTCATCCGCCCGGTTGCCGAGGAGTGGGACGAGCGTGAGGAGTTCCCGTGGCCCGTCGTGCAGGAGGCGGCGCAGATCGGTCTGTACGGCGTCGATTTCCTGTTGAACGCGATGGGCGATCCGACCGGTCTGACGCTTCCCGTCGCCATCGAGGAACTGTTCTGGGGTGACGCCGGTATCGGCATGGCGATCATGGGCTCGGCGCTCGCCGCCGCCGGCATCTCCGGTAACGGCACACCCGAGCAGGTCATGGAGTGGGTGCCCCAGTGCTACGGCACGCCCGACAAGGTCCAGCTCGGTGCGTTCTGCGTGAGCGAGCCGGATGCGGGCTCCGACGTCTCGAGCCTGCGCACGCGCGCGGTCTACGACGAGGCGAAGGACGAGTGGACGATCAACGGCACCAAGGCGTGGATCACCAACGGCGGCATCGCCGACGTGCACGTCGTGGTCGCCAGCGTCGACCCGGAACTCAAGTCGAAGGGTCAGGCCAGCTTCATCGTGCCGCCCGGCACCAAGGGCCTGTCGATGGGCCAGAAGTACAAGAAGCACGGCATCCGCGCCAGCCACACGTCCGAGGTCGTCCTCGACGACGTCAAGGTGCCCGGTTCGTGCCTGCTCGGCGGCAAGGAGAAGCTCGACGCCAAGCTCGCCCGTGCCCGCGAGAACGTCTCGTCGGGCAAGCAGCCGGCGATGGCGACGTTCGAGGCCACGCGTCCGGCCGTCGGCGCACAGGCGCTCGGCGTTGCTCGGGCGGCATACGAGTACGCCCTCGACTACGCCAAGGAGCGCCACGCGTTCGGCAAGCCGATCATCATGAACCAGGCGATCGCCTTCAAGCTCGCCAACATGGCCACCGAGATCGACGCCAGCCGCCTGCTCATCTGGCGTGCCGCCTGGCTCGCCAAGAACGGCACGTTCAAGAACGGCGAGGGCTCGATGTCGAAGTGGAAGGCGTCGGAGACCGCCGTTCGAGTCACCGAGGAGGCCATCCAGATCCTCGGCGGCTACGGCTACACCCGTGAGTACCCCGTCGAGCGCTGGCATCGCGACGCGAAGATCCACACGATCTTCGAAGGCACGAGCGAGATCCAGCAGCTGGTCATCTCCCGGGCGATCTCCGGCCTGCGGATCGAGTGATTCCGCGCTGAGTCGACGGCCGTGACCGGCTGTCGACCTGCTCGGCGATCGAGATCACCCGGCGCGTGGCGGACGGCGTCCGAGACGCCGTCCGCTACGCGGATTCGACGACACTCAGGGGTGTCGTTGTCTGGAGCGGAACCGGAACCGGCCCCGAGCGAGGCGGAAGTTCCGCGATCGCTCGAAGTCGGCGCGGATTCGTGCATGACGCTCACGGATCTCGGCCAGCTGCAGGTCGGGATGAATCGACTGGAACATCGTTCGATGTCCTTTCTGTCCCGTGTCGGGACGTTGGGGGAGCGCGTGACGACGCGAGGATCCGCAGATGAGGAGCGCCGCCGGCGCAGGGGGTTCTCGCGACCGTCAGGTGGCGAGTGGGCACACGGCGCGAGGCGCCTGGCCGGCAATCTTCACGTTGGTGTCGAACATCGACATGGGCACCTCCTTTCGTGTGGATGGACACGATGGCGCACGAACGGGGCGCCGATCAAGCGAGTTTCGCGACTGCCTCGATGGCGGGCGACTCCAGTCGAGGGCGCCGGAGACCGAGCCCTGCCATCATGGGGCGATGCCCTACGAGGAGATCGACGGCGTTCCCATCTGGTACGAGGAGCACGGCGACCCCGACGGGCCGCCGGTCGTGGCGCTTC
The DNA here is from genome assembly GCA_963746285.1 of Ilumatobacteraceae bacterium. GTDB lineage: Bacteria > Actinomycetota > Acidimicrobiia > Acidimicrobiales > Ilumatobacteraceae > Sva-07. The sequence continues at coordinate 14,692 of CAVVAO010000032.1, forward strand.
ACGGCGGGATCACGACCTTCGAGGGCAGCTTCGGCGACGTGCTGCCGTGGCTCGAACAGGGCCGCAGGGTGATCGGGGTCGAGCTCCAGGGCCACGGCCACACGCCCGACACCGGCCGGTCGATGTCGATCGAGCGCTTCGCCGACGACGTCGCCGAGCTCGTCGACCGGGTGGCCGGCGGAGGGCCGGTCGACCTCTGGGGCTTCAGCCTCGGCGCACTGACGGCGACGGGCGTCGCCGTGCGGCATCCCTCGAGGGTCCGACGTCTCGTGCTCGCCGCCGTCAACATCCGGCCCGATGGCTACCACCCGGAGATCACGGCACCGGAGCAGGACGATCCCCGCCTGCCCAGCGAGCAGGAGTTCGCGGCCTGGCACGCCGCGTACGAGGCGGTCGCTCCCGACCCGAGCGCACTTCTTCGCGTTCCTCGAGCGGCTACAGCCGGTCGTCCACGATTGGCCGGGCTGGACCGACGACGAGATCCGCGTCGGTGACCGCCCCGACGCTTCTCGTGATCGGCGACCAGGACTTCGTCCGCCTCGACCACGCCGCCGAGATGCTCGACCTGTTCCCCGACTGTCGCCTGGCGGTGCTGCCCGGCACGAAGCACACCGAGGTGATGCAGCGATCAGAGCAGCTTCGCTCGATCGTCGGACCCTTCCTGTCCTGGGCCTCGAGCAGACCCCAGGCCCCGAGCATGTGACGCCGGCCGCAGGGTCAGTCCTGGGGCGGGGCCTGTGGTCACAAGACCGCGTGCGGCGTCGCTGATGACCATCTCCGGGCTGACCGGGACCCGGCGTCGCCTCGCATGTCCGCGCGTGCGGACTGGTGGTTCTGGCCGAGGTCTCCGAACACTCAAGCTACGGTCATGTTCGCTCGTCGTCCCACGTCGATCACTACCAAGCGTGGTCGAATTGCGCGCTCCGTGTTGACGCGTGGCGATTCGTAAGATATCGTCAAGCCGTCATCAAGGATCTGACAAGCGCCGGGCGGCCTTAGACACGATCACCAAGGCTCCGCAGGGAGCGGCGAGAACGGAGAAACCATGAACAACACACCGCTTTCCACCCAGCCCAAGGGCCGCCGTGGTAACTCGTGGCGTGGGAACTCGTGGCGCGGGAACTCCTGGCGCGGCAACTCGTGGCGCGGCAACTCCTGGCGCTGAGCCAGACGCTCACTTCGTCTTCTTCAAGTACGACGTTTCCTGGGCCGATAGATCCCCCGGGAGCGTCAATAGGCGCCCCTGCGTTGGGAGCGCCGCGTGTCGACCACTCAGTCAAAACCGAGCACAGCTGACGACAGCAATCGTGCCGCGCTGAGTCCGTCACGTTCCGCTGCACCGCATTCGCCCGGAGATCCGCGTCGCGTTGTTTGGCATCCTGCTTGGCATCGCCGCGGGATTGCTCATGTTTGCGCTGCCGGACGCGGCGATGCCAACACGGCCATCACCAGCCTGGGTCGCGGTGGCTCTTCTGGTTGCCTTTGCGGCGACTGAAGTCACGGTCTTCGAGTTCACGTTTCGGCGTGAGGCCGCTGCATTCTCGCTGTCGGAGATTCCGCTCGCGTTTGCGCTCGTGTACCTCCCTCCTGGTCCGGCGATCGCCGTCCGTGTCATCGGTTCTGTGGCCGTCTTCATGCTGATTCTCAGGCAGCCGCTCTACAAGTTGGTCTTGAACATCGGCATGTTCATGTTCGAGGTCGTGCTCGCGCTTCGCCGTGTTCCGAGGCGTCCTGGGTTCAACTGGGTCGGGCGACGCACAAGTCGTCGTCGCCGCCATTCTCGCAACGGCCGATCTGCGGTGTGGTTTCGTTCGTCGTCGTGTCGGTGGCGATCGCGGAGTTCGAAGGTGGGCTCTGGAGTCGGGTCGGCAATCAGATCGGCGTCGCGTGGTGGTACTACTTCGTGAACGCGGCAGTCGCTGGGGTGGTGCTCGGACTCGGCCTGATCTCGCCGTATCTCGTCCTGATCGCCCTCGTCCCGGTCGGCGTGCTCTGGTACGTCCTCAGGGCCTACGGCGCGGTCGAACAGCAGTTGCACGACCTCGACGCTGTCCACGGATTCACCGGTCAGGTCGGTCGGTCACTCGATCCGGACGACATCATGTGGGCCGCCGTCGCCCAGACGGCGGTGCTGCTTCGCACGGATGGAACGGCGATCGTGCTCTTCAAGGACGGCGAGCCTGCGATCCGGAAGGTTCACGGCAGCGTCGGCGTGGAGTTGCCCAGCGTCATCGAGGACGAGGGCTGGCAACCGATGATCCAGTCGGAGCGAGCGATGCTGGTGTCCGGCGTCCTCCTCGATCCGGTCAGGACGACGGGTTCGAAGGTGTCCGAGATGATGGTCGCCCCGATCCGTGACGGTTCCGGAGTCATCGGCCTGCTCGTCGTGGCCGGACGCACCGGTGTGGGCAAGCGGTTCGGGAACGACGACGTCGTCAGGTTGCAGAACCTCACCGAACAGCTCACGGCGAGCCTTCGTCGAGGCATGCTGCACCAGCGGATCGAACGCGAGGCCCGCCACGACCTGCTGACCGGTCTCCCCAACCGGCTCTCGTTCGAGCGTTCGGTCGTCGAAGCTGCGGCCGCTCGAATTCGGGCGACACTTGTTCGTGATCATGCTCGACCTCGACCGGTTCAAGGAGGTCAACGACACGCTCGGGCACCATGCCGGCGATCAGCTGCTCATCGAGACCGCGGGTCGCCTTCGAGCAGTCCTGGCGCCCGGCGACGTGCTGGCGCGTCTCGCCGCCGACGAGTTCGCCGTCGTCGGACAACGAGGCGACGCGGGAGGAGATGCTCGAACTCGCGTGGGCCTGCGTGCGCGAGGTCGGCCGCCCGATCACACTCGACGGGCTCGAGATCGTCGTCACGACGAGCGCCGGACTTGCGGTGATCGACGGAGGATGTCCAGGAAGGCGCACCGCTGCGCTACGCCGACATCGCCATGTTCAATGCGAAGATCCAACGACTCGGCGTCGAGGTGTACCGCGACGAGATCGACCGGCGCACACCGGCTCGTCTGTCGATGCTCGGCGACCTGCGCACGGCGATCGAGGAGGAGCAGCTGCACATGCACCTGCAGCCGAAGCTCGATCTGAGCACCGGCACGGTCGTCGGCGCGGAGGCGCTGGTGCGCTGGACGCACCCGGCGCGGGGCCTCGTACCACCGATGCAGTTCGTTCGCATCGCCGAGGACACCGGCCTGATCAAGCAGCTCACCGACCTGATGCTGCACCGAGGGATCTCGACGCTGCGTGGCATCCACGACCGTGGGTATCTCCTCGGCCTCTCGGTCAACCTGTCGACCCACGACCTGCTCGATCGAGCGACTCGCCGAACGGGTCCAGCAGCACCTCGACCACGAACGACGTCGACCCGTCGATGCTCACGCTCGAGATCACCGAGTCGTCGCTGCTGATCGACGCGCCCCGGCACGCGGCGACGATCAACGAACTGCACGAGATCGGCGTCTCGCTGTCGATCGACGACTTCGGCACCGGCTACTCGTCGCTGAGCTACCTGCGCCGGCTCCCCGTCGAGCGAGCTCAAGATCGACCAGAGCTTCGTCGCCAACGTGCTGCTCGACGAGCAGGACGAGGTGATCGTCCGATCGACCATCGACCTCGGCCACAACCTCGGCCTCGTGGTCGTCGCCGAGGGCGTCGAGAACAACGAGGTGCTCGAGCGGCTCCGCGAGCTCGGCTGCGACGTCGCCCAGGGCTTACTGCATCTCGCGTCCGCTGGCGCCCGGCCACTTCCTGTCCTGGCTCGCAACGACCGGGCATCCGAGCCGTCGAGTGGACCCCCTCGACTTCTCCCGTTGGATCGACACCGGCCCGGGACGTGGCGCGACCCCGATCCGGCGCTGGACTGATCGCTCCCCGCCCGGACCTCGGACCCGCTCCGATCCGGAGGAATCTCGGACCGTTCGGCCCTGCACGACTGCACACGCTCGACCGGTGATACTGGAGAGGGTGAGCCGCGACTTCCGCTTCAGCACGTGTCCATCCACGGCCACTCGGTCGGGTATCGACGTGGTGGCACCGGCGAGACGATCCTGTTGATCCACGGGCTCGCCGGCAGTTCCAAGACCTGGGACGACGTGATCCCGTTGCTCACGCCGCACGCCGACGTGATCGCGGTCGATCTGCTCGGCCACGGCGAGTCGGCCAAACCGACCGGTGACTACTCGCTCGGCGCCTTCGCCAGCGGACTGCGCGACTTCCTCTCGATCCTCGGCGTCGAGACGGTCACCATCGTCGGGCACTCCTTCGGTGGAGGCGTGGCGATGCAGCTCGCGTATCAGCACCCGCACCTCGTCGACCGGTTGGTGCTCGTCGGCAGTGGCGGCCTCGGACGCGAGGTGTCGTGCCTGCTGCGCCTGCTCACGCTGCCGGGCGCCGAGTACGTGATGCCCATCGCGTTCCCGAAGCCGCTGGTCGACCGGGCCACCGACGTGGGTCGCCAGCTCGGTCGTCGCAACATCCGCTCGCCGAAGCTCGCCGAGATGTGGCGTGCCTACAGCTCGCTCGCCGGCGCGACGAATCGCAAGGCGTTCGTGCGCACGATGCGTGGCGTGATCGAGCCGACGGGGCAGACCGTGAACGCCAGCGACCGGCTGTACCTCGCAGCGCACGTCCCGACGATGATCGTGTGGGGCGACCACGACGGCATCATCCCGGTCGCCCACGCCCACGCCGCACACGAGCTGATCCCGACGAGCCGACTCGAGATCATCGAAGGCGTCGGTCACTTCCCGCACGTCGAGCAACCCGACACCTTCGCCAACCTGCTCGTCGACTTCGTCAAGAGCAGCGCGCCGGCGTCGACGCGTCACGAAGCGCTCCGTGAGGTGTTGCTCGCCGGTTCCTGAACGTCGAGCTCAGCGCCGTCGCACCACGATGTGCGCGACGCCGTCTCCCTCGAACTGGTGGAGGATCTCGCAGCGTTCGTCCGCTCCGAACGCACTCGAGAGCTCGCCCGCGGGGGCGTGGAACGGTCCGGGGTCGTCGGCGCCGACGCTCGACAGCACCGTGACCACGGCAAGACCGCCGGTGCGGACACGGTCGACGATCGGGCGGTAGAGCGCAGGGTCCCTGAAGCGTTGACACACCACCAGGTCGAAGCCGTCGAGGTCGGCAGGAAGCCCGTGGTCGAGGTCGACGGTGCGGGCATCGATGCGATCCGACAGCGCTCGCCGGTTCGCTGCCGCCTCGAGTCGGCCGATCGCGACGTCCGAGACGTCGAGTGCGGTGACCTCGAAGCCCTGCTGCGCGAGCCAGAGCGCCACCGTGCCGGTGCCGCACGCGATGTCGAGGCAACGTCCGGACGCAGGCAGCAGCAAGGCCAGTTCGGGCCAGCGATCGAGCGCCTCCGGTGCTCGAGGTGATGGCGCTGGGCTCTCGGCGTAGCGTTCGTTCCAGCGTCGTCGATCGTCGCTCATCGTCCGATGCTCGCACCTGGAGCACCTTGCGACCGACGTCACCGGCCTCGAACGGGCGTGGATGTGGGAGCACCACCGCTCCGCGTGGGATCATCGAAGCGTGACCGACATCGACGAAGGCGCCAGCACACAGACCTCGACCGGTTGGCTCTCGCCCGAGGACCTCGAACTCGTGCGCGCACATGTACCGATCGTCTACGTCGACGCGGTGCCGGTTCGCGTCGACGCACTCGGCAACGTCACCGAGGTCGGCATGCTGTTGCGGGTCGCGTCCGATGGCTCGATCAGCCGCATGGTCGTCACCGGTCGCGTGCTGTTCGGAGAGCGCGTGCGCGAGGCGCTGATGCGCCACTGCGAGAAGGATCTCGGGCCCATGGCCCTCCCGCGGGTGCCGGCCGACCCGACCCCGTTCACCGTGGTCGAGTACTTCCCGAACCCCGACCGATCCGGATTCTACGACCCCCGTCACCACGCCGTGAGCCTCGCCTACGTCGTCCCGGTCGACGGCGAGTGCGAGCCGACCCAGGAGGCGCTCGATCTCTCGTGGTTCACTCCCGAGGAGGCCGTGAGCAGCGAGGTGATCGCGCAGATGACGAGCGGCCACGACCGCCTCATCCGTCTCGCGCTCGCCCACGTCGGCAAACTCCCCTGAACGCCCGAGCGACGCGAGGGTCACACAGAGCAGGGCCCGAGATGGTGCGGCGCGGTCACAGCAGCCACAACAGGAGCCACAGCGTCACCATGCCGGCCGCGAGCGCCGCGAGCAGGTTGCGGGCCACCACGGCCACGACGATCGCCACACCAATCGCTGCAACCTCGACGAACTCGACACCGCCGATGCCCTGACCGCCTGCGAGCAGGTTGACCGTCAGTGCCGACAGCACCGCCGGGCCGACGTATCGCAGCGCACGGCTGATGTTCGTCGGCAGTGGCCGATCGGCCAGGAACACGATGAGCCCTGCTCGGGAGGCATAGGTGATCATCCCGACCGAGACGACGGCGGCGATCGCGGGAAGTGTGTTCATCGCGTGCTCGTCGTGTCTCGTCGGGCCTCAGCGCGTCGCACCTCGGCGACGTCGGCGAGGTAGCCGGCGATCACCCCGCTGATCGCACCGACGAGGATGCCGCCGTTGTTGGGAACGTCGAGCGCGAGCAGACACACGCCGGCGCCGACGACAGCGGCCACGATCCCGGGTCGATTCGCGAGCCCGAGGACGACGAGCCCGGCGAACATGATGGCGGGGGCGACGTCGAGGCGCCATTCGACCGGTATCGACGATCCGACGGCGAGGCCGACGGTGACGACGGTGGTCCAGGAGAGGAAGTAGAAGACGCCGGCTGTGAGGTAGAACCGCCGCCACGTCGGGCCGGGCAGCGTGGTGCGCACGCTGGTGAGTGCGAACAGCTGGTCGATCAGGAAGAACGGTCCGATCCACCGGAACCACCGTGGCTGGTCGTTGAATCGTGGCGACAGCGCAGCGCTGTACATGATGTGGCGGAGGTTGATCACCGCCGCGGTGGCCACCAGGGTGAGCCACGTCGCCGTGGCGGCCAGGCTCACCGTGGCGAGCTGCGCAGCGCCGGCGAAGATGACGACGTTGGTCGACCAGGCCACGGCGGTCGGCATCGCCGAGTCGGTGATCGCGACGCCGACGACGAGGCCGAATGGAATTGCCGGGATGAACAGCGGGATGGCGGCTCGCAGCGCGGCGACGGTGGTGCCCGCTGGGGCACTCGCTTCGGTCGGCGGATCCGGGTGATCGGCGGGCATCGGTCGTGGACGCTACGAGTCGTGGACGGGCATCACTCAGGCCACCCTGGTGTGTGGCGTACCATGCTTGTCCGATGCCCGAAGGCGACACGATCCATCGATCGGCCAGCGCCCTGAGAACGGCGCTCGCCGGCAAGCCGATGCTTCGCTTCGATGCGCCCCGGCTCATCGGTCCGACGCCGCAGGCGGGACGGGTCGTCGAAGCGGTGGAGAGCCACGGCAAGCACCTGGTGATCGAGTGGGACGACGGCCTCGTGCTCGACACCCACATGCGCATGACCGGTTCGTGGCATCTGTACCGGCGCGGGGACAACTGGCGACGTCCCTACACCCAGATGCGTGTAGCGATCGAGGTCGACGACTGGGTCGCGGTGTGCTTCAACGCACCGACCGTCGAGACGTACCGCAAGCCCGATCGCCGTCGGCACCCGGGCATGGGGCGGTTGGGCCCGGATCTCTGCAAGCCCGACACCGACCTCGGTGAGGTCGTGAATCTGCTGCTCACCCATCCCGAACCGACGACCCGCATCGCCGAGGTTCTCCTCGACCAACGCGTGATGTGCGGGGTCGGCAACGTGTATCGCTGCGAGGTGCTCTGGGCGACCGAACTGAGTCCGTTCGCGCCGGTGGGTGCGCTCAGCGAGCACGACGCCATCCGAGTCGTCAACACCGCGGCTCGGATGCTGCGGTCGAACCTGCATCACGCGAAGCGGATCACCGCTCCCTCGGTGAGGGGCGGGCTTGCGGTCTACGGCCGCAACGTGCAGCGCTGCGCTCGCTGCGCCGACACGATCGAGTGCCGCCGAATGGGTGAGCACCGTCGAATCCTCTATTGGTGTCCGGGATGTCAGACCCACCTCGACCGCGGCACGAGAAGGCGGGCGACGACACCCCGATGGATCCGCACCCTGCGGCGCAACGCTGGATCGCCGAGCTTCCCTGGAACCGCGACGCCAGCTGACGACTCCGCCCGCGGTCTGAGGCCCTGCGGCGATCGTCAGCCGCGGCCGAGGATGCGCTCGACGGCGATCTCGATCACGACACGGTCGTCGCGGTCCTTCGGCTGGCGGTACCGGGCGGCGTAGCCGTCCACCCCGGCACGCACGCCGTCGGGATCGGTGACCAGCCGTACCGGCCCTTCCAGACTCAGCCAGCGCCCACCGTCGACCTGGGCGACCGCGGCGCGCTGTCCGCTCGTCTGCATCCGTCCGGCGTTGATCGCCTTCTGCGATCCTGCCCACGTGATCACCCGTGCCACGTGTGCGTCGGCGTCATAGCTGAATCCGACCGCCACGACGTGCGGCGACAGGTCGTCGCGCAACGTCGTGAGCGTGGCGAGGTGGTGCTCGCCGAGGAACGTGAGGACGTCCTCGGGCAGGTTCGCAGGGTCGAGCGCCATCTCGCCACGCTACCGAGGTGTTGCATCCGGGTCTGACCCCAGATGTCACAACTCACTCGGTGGCGATGGCTTCGAGGACGTTCATGTTCGACGCCTTGTACGACGGGTACAGCGCGGCCAGCAGCCCCACGATCACGGCGCCGATCAGGATCGCCACGATGATCGTCGGGTTGAACGCCAAGGTGCTGATCACGTCGTCCGGCACGGCCAACGTCAGCACTACGCCGAGGAAGGTTCCCACCACGATGCCGATCAGCGCACCGAACGTGGACACGATCACCGCCTCCCAGCGCACTGACCGGCGGGTCTGGCGCTTGTTCATGCCGACCGCGCGCAGCAGCCCGATCTCGCGGGTGCGCTCGAACACGCCGAGCGCCAGCGTGATCGAGATACCGAGGACCGCGATCAGGATCGCGAAGGCCAACAGCATCGTGATGATCAGCAACAACTGGTTGATCTGAGCTTCCTGCGAGTCGAGGAACTCGGCGTTGGTCTGCACGTTCGCCTGCGGGAATGGCTCCATGGCGGCCTCGACCGCGGCATCACCCGTCGCAGGATCGACCCCGTCGGCGAGCTTCGCGATCACGAAGAAGTCTCGGGCTGGCGCGTCGCTGACCTCGGACAGGGTGTCGAGGCTGATCAGCCAGTTCCCGAACATCGCGTCGCCGTAGATGCCGGCCACGGTCAGGGTCTGCTCGACGCCGTTCTGGAAGGTGACGACGATCGTCGAGCCGATCGTGGCATCGAGATCGTTCGCCGGGTCCTTGTGGAGCAGCAGCTCGTTGACGGCGAGGTCGGCGACCGTGCCGTCCTGCAGGTCGGGGTCGACCAGCTTGTCGAAGGCGACGGGATCGACCGCACCGAAGTTCTTGGTGCTGCCGTCGACCTGCCCGCTGATACCGCGGATCGGGGTGACCGCCTCGAGCTCCGGCACCTCGGCGAGCGTTTCGCTGACCATCGGCGACAGCCCCTGGAATCCGGTGTCGGTGACGATGTAGTCGGCCGAGATCGCGCTCTCGAGCGTGTCGACCAGCGAGGCTCGCAGCGACGAGGCGAACACCGCGGTGCTGCTGACCAGCGCCACACCGATCATCAGTGCCGACGCGCTCGACGAGGTTCGCCGCGGTGCGCGCGCCGACGTTCTGGCGGGCGAGGGCACCGGGCACCTTGAACAGTTTCTCGATCGGCCAACCGATCACCCGGGTGACCGGGCGCCGCGACCGTGACGAGAGGCTCGCGACTCCGAGGAACAGCACGAGCGCACCGATGCCGGCCAAGGCGATCAGCCCGGCCGTGCCGCCGGGCGCAGGAACAATCCGACCACGAACATCGTCACACCGACGGCGGTGACGACGACACCGGCGACGAGCACGCCGACCGCATCGCCGTGAAGCCGAGTTCGGGACGCATGCGCGGCGACCGGAGGGATACGGCTGGCCCGCCGGGACGGCACGATCACCGAGCGCCATGGTGATGCCGATCCCGACGAGTGGCGGCGATCACGATCGTACGCGGCGGCAGCACGGTCGCGGTGTCGGGAAGCCGGCGCCGGCCACGTTGAAGGCGGCGATCAGCCACGGGCGACGAGCAGCGCCGCCGAGCGACTCCCGAACAACGTCGCCGATCACGCCGAGCGCGAACGCCTCGAGCGGTGATCATCCGTCGGACCTGGCGTGCCGGACGCTCCGACCGCACGCAGCAGCGCGAGTTCGCGAAGTCGCTGGCCGATCGTGATCTGGAACACGTTGTTGATGATGAACACGCTGACGAAGGCGGTGACGAAGGCGAAGATCAGCAGGCCCGTGCCGAAGACGTCGACGAACTGGTCGACGGCGTCGGCCGTCTCCTCGGCGACCTCCTCGCCGGTGACGACCTCGGTGCCTGCGGAGGCAGGACCTCCTCGATCGCGCCGTTGCACGGCGTGATGTTGGCGCCCTCGTCGACGCTGAGGTCGATCGCGTCGACCTGGCCGTCGGCGCCGAAGTGCATCGAGCGCGGTGTCGAGGTCGAGTGCGACGAGCTGCGCGCCACCGAAGCTGTCGGCGTCGCCGAGACCGACGGTGCCGGTGATCGTCCCGCTGAAGGTTCCGACGTCGGTGAGGTAGGAGACGGTGTCACCGACGGCGAAGCCTTCGCGCGTCGGCGGTTGCCTTGTCGATGGCGAGTTCATCTGGTCCCTGCGGGAGCGCGCCCTGTCCTTCACCGTGACGCCCTGAAGACCGTTGTCGCCCTCCCACGACACGCCGAGGGTCGGGCCACCCGGCGGGCTGATCGCCTCGCCCTCGTCGTCGATGAGCTGGGCGTACCGCTGCAGGATCGGCTCGACGATCGCGACACCCTCGATCGCACGAATCGGTTCGGCGAGCGCGACGTGGATCGGGTCGCGAGCGTCGTCGCACTCGAACGCCTGCGCGCGCGCGAACCTCGAGATCGACCGTTGCGTTGAGTTCCTGGAACAGGTCGTCGAACGTGGCGCCGGCAGGCTGTCGGCGAGGACGAACGATCCGACGACGAACGACACGCTCGGCGGTGATCGCGATCAGGATGGCGATGCGTGCGGCCCCAGCGGGCGCGGATGCTCTTGCGAGCGATGAGGCGTGCCGGCGCTCACGTCAGTCCCAGTTCCGGAGGTGATCGATCGATCACGATCGACCGTCGGGTCGGTCAGTTCGCCGACGATCTTGCCGTCGCCGACGAAGATCACCCGGTCGGCGTACGACGCCGCGACGGGATCGTGGGTGACCATCACGATCGTCTGGCCGAACTCGCGCACCGCACCGCGCATGAACGACAGGATCTCGGTGCCGGTGACCGAGTCGAGGTTGCCGGTCGGCTCGTCGGCGAAGATGATCTTCGGTCGCGATGGCCAGCGCCCGTGCGACCGCAACGCGTTGCTGCTGGCCACCCGACAGTTCGCTCGGACGGTGCTTCAGACGATCGCCGAGGCCGACGGTCGCCACGACCTGGTCGATCCACTCCTTGTCGCCCGTCTCCCCGCCGAGCATCATCGGCAGCCGGATGTTCTCGTCGGCGGTCAGCGTCGGGATCAGGTTGAACGCCTGGAAGATGAAGCCGACCTTGGTCCGGCGCAGCTCGGTGAGCTCCTTGTCGTCGAGCGTGGCGAGGTAGGTCTCGCCGATGAACGTCGCCCCCGAGGTCAGCGTGTCGAGACCTGCGAGGCAGTGCAACAGCGTCGACTTGCCGGAGCCCGACGGGCCCATGATGGCGCCGTGAACTGGCCGGTCTCGAAGGAGACGGTGACGCTGTCGAGGGCGTGGACCTCGCGCGTCGCCGATGCCGTAGGTCTTGCGGGCGTCGACGGCGCCGGCAGCCGCGATGGCGCCCGGCAGCCTGCGCTGCGGGGGAGCGTGGAGGGGTGGACATGCACTCAGGTCTACCCGCCTTTCGCAGCGGTCGCATCAGCCTTTTGGGCGTCGCGGTCCGCGATCGCGAGCGACCGTTCGGGATCGGCGCCGACGGTGGTCCGCCACGGGTTGACGTGCCGTACGATCAGGCGCCGATGGCCCCGTGTACCTCGTGCTCGACTCCGTGCTGCCCGACGGCGCCAGCTTCTGCCCGTCGTGCGGGCACGAGGTGTCGCCGGCCACAGCCGACGAGCGTCGGGTGGTCACGGTGGTGTTCGCCGATCTGGTCGGGTACACGGCGCTGTCGGAACACCTCGACCCCGAGCGGGTCAAGCGACTGATCGATCGCCAGTTTCGAGCGGCTGATCGTCGGACATCACCGCCTTCGGCGGACGCGTCGACAAGGTGCTCGGAGACGGGATTCTCGCGCTGTTCGGGGCGCCCGTGGCCCACGAGGACGACGCCGATCGTGCGATCCGCGCCGCCGTCTGCAGATGCACGAATCGCTCGCACGTTTCGTCGACGAGCAACCCGAACTCGACCCGCCGCTTCGCCTGCGGATCGGCGTCAACACCGGCGAGGTCGTCGTCGGCAATGTCTCGGGCACCGCCGACTACACCGCGATGGGTGACGTGGTCAACGTCGCCTCGCGACTGCAGACGCTGGCCGACGCCCGGGGACATCCTACGTCGGCGACGCGACCGAGTCGACTCGCCTCGGAGGAGATCCTTCGCGAGCTGGTCGACTCACTCGATGTTCGTGGGCGAGAGCAGCAGGTTCGGGTCTGGCGTGTCATCGGACGCCGACGTCGTGTCCCGAGGATCGGTTCGGGTTCACGACATTCCGTTCGTCGGCCGGTCGACGCAGTCGGAACTGCTCGCTTCGGTCATGACGATCGTCGCCAGCGGGCCGAAGCGCCATCGTGTCGGTCACCGGTGAGGCGGGCGCGGGCAAGACCCGGCTCGTCGCGAAGCGCTCGATTCGTTCCCGAGTCGCACCGTGACCATCTTCTCCGGGGCATGCGCGCCGTACGGCGAGACCAACGTCTGGGCGCCGATCGCGACGGCGCTGTTCGCACGCCTCGAACTGGACCAGGACGCACCGCCCGAACTCCTCCGCGAGGTGAGTCGGGCCAAGGGCGTCGCGCTCGTACGGGTTCGACGCCGACGATCCGGTGCTCGATCGGTTCGTCGAGGGGGTGCTCCATCTGCTCGGCTATCCGTCCGATCTCGACAACGTCTCGCCGGCGCAAGCTCGCGAGACCCTGTTCTCGCTGATCGTCGAGGGGCTGCGCCGTCGGACGAGGACCGGTCCGATCGTGCTGTGGATCGACGATCTGCAGTGGGCCGATCCTCCTGATCGTCGACCTGCTGCACCGGTCTCGCGTTCGCTCGTCGATCGACCGCTCCTGATCGTCACCGCGCAACGAGACGACGTCGAACATCGACTGGCCGCCGGTCGACGACCACCCGATCGACCGTCCGAATGCCGCTCGATCCGCTCGATCGCACACGAAGCTGAACATGCTGATCGGCGCCGTGTCTGGGGCCGTCGGCCGAGCGAGGCGCTTCGTCGACAGGCTGTACGAGCGAGTCTGGCGGCAACCCGCTGTTCCTCACCGAGCTGGCAGAACTGGCCAGGTCCGAACCCGAGAGCAGCGGCACTGCCGGGGTCGCTCCGGGCGCTCATCGCGGCTCGACTCGACCACCTCGCCGGTGGCGCCAGCGAGCGATCATCGACAACGCTGGCCGTGCTCGGCAGCATCGGGGCCGGTCGAGTCGCTGGAGAAGTTCGCCGCAGAGATGGATCAGCGGTTCGGTCCGACGACCTCGACGGAGTCGCTCGAAGCCGGGCTGCTCGAGATCGACGACCCGACTGGCGATTTCGCAGCGATGTCGTCCGTGAGGTCGCCTATCAGACCTTGACGAAGCTGGTCGCGGGCTCAGCGGCACGCGCGGGACGGCGTCGGTGATGCGCACACGAGCCGAATGTCCCGATCGAAATGGTCGCCCATCACGCCGCTGCGCCGCGGAGCTGGTCGCGGAGATCGGCCCGGTCCCCGGCTTCCCCCAACATCGTCGACCAGGCCGCGGCCGGTCTGCTGCACGAGGCGGCCAAGCGATCGACTCGACGTCGGTGCGTTCAACCAGGCTGCGTCGCCAGACCACGCGGGCGCTCGATCTGGACCGAGCGATGCGGCGATCGCCCGGGAGCTGTTGTTGCTGCGGGCGCAGGCGCAGACCGAACGGCGGGCGACCGACCCTGCACGTCGCCGATGCCGACGATGCGCTCGAAGCGGCGGTCGCAGCGGCGATCGGCGTCAGGACGAGGCGTGGCCCGCCGGCTGCTCGGGATGCTGCACCAGCGCGACGGCGATCTCGAGGACCGCGCGTCGGGAACTCGGCGCCAGCGTCGACGATCTTCCGCGAGTTCGGCGACGACGTCAGAGCTGGCGGCGTCGCTGCGCGAGCGTGGGCTCGCCGAGGTGTTCGGCGGGTCGCTCGAGCGATGCGGAGTGGTTGCTCGGCGAAGCCGAGTCGCTGTCCGAGCGGCTCGGCGACCGTACGCGGACGTGCGTGGGTGCGTCAGCACCAGGCCTGGGTGGCGTTCCTGTCGGGTGACACCGCACTGGCCGAGACCCGGCTCATGCTCACCGCAGCGCAGGAGTTCGACCTGCTCGGTGACCGCTTCCGGCCGCGGGTGGGCCGCCGGTTTGCTCGCGTATCGTGCGCTTCTTCCAGCGGTCGTTTCGACGAAGCGGAGGCGCTTGGCCGTCGAGGTCCGCGAGACTCGGTGGAGTTGGGTGATCCGATGGGCTCCGGCGATGATGGACTCTGCTCTCGCGGCGATTCGGCTGTGGTCGTCGCGGTTCGTCGAGGCCGAGGAGTTGTCGCGCTCGGGCGCTCACGGGTTCCGCAGCATCGGCGACCGGTTCGGCGTCGTGCAGGCACTCGCTCCGCGCATGCGGTCGCTGGTAGCGCTCGGTCGTACAGCGACGAGGCCGAGCGGGGCATCGAGGAGTCGCTGGCGCTCGAGTGAGTCGTTCGGCAACCTGTCGTTCCCGTCATGGTCGCCGCAGGCACGGCCGTGCACCTCGGTCTCGGCGATCGGCGCACTGTCGATCAGCGAGCAGCGGTCGACCGGTCGCAGGCGATGGGCGCCGACGGTTCGGAGTCGCGGATGCACGCTGGCGCTGGCGTTGTGCCAGGTCGGCCGGGCCGACGAAGCGCTGGTGGTGCTCGACGTGGTCGAGAACGTCACGCCCTACATGCTGTCCGTGCGAGCCCTGGCCCAGGCGATGACCGGCGACCCCTCGGGCTCGATCGTCGACGCCGGTCTCGTCGACGACGATTCCGGCGCGAGTTACCTCGACCGTGTGATCGCGGGAACATCCGCAGGCGCCGCTGCGATGCAACTCGGTCAGCGCGACGACGCGGTCGCGCGCTTCGACGATGCGTCAGCGACGGCACGCTCCGCCGGCGACGTCGTCGCTCGCGAGCTGGTGGGTCTCACGCGCTCGGTGGTCCTGCACGAGCCGGCCGACCACGACGCGGGTCACCTGGGGTCCGGGTGGAGGTCGGTCGCATCGTCACTCGGTGCGCTGGTCCTCGATCGTCCTGGCGAACCGGTGGCGTGAGGTTCCTGCGTAGATGACCGACGAGACGATCCATCCGAGCGGGCTGATCGTCGGTCGGTTCGATCCGCCGCATCTCGGCCATTCGCACATGATCGAGTGGGCATCACAGCGTTGCGAGACGCTGGTGGTGTTCGTGAACACCTCTCCCGACCGCGACACCGCTCCGGGGCACCTGCGCGCGGGGTGGCTGGCCGAGCTGCATCCCCAGGTGACGGTGATCGAGCTCCGTCACCGCCTCGGCACCGACTTCGACGACGAGGAGCTGTGGGCGAAGTGGATGGCGTTGTTCAGCGACGCCTGGCCGCTCGATGACGGACCGCACGCCGTGTTCTCCTCGGATGCGTACGTCGTCGAGTTGGCGGGTCGGTTCGGCGCCGAGCACGTCGTGGTCGACGCCGACCGCGAGACCGTGCCGATCTCCGCCACCCAGATTCCGCGAGGATCCCGGCGAGCATCTGCACCGTCTCGCTCCCGAGGTGCGTGCCTGGGTCGAGGCCAACTGGCTCTGAACGGTGCAGGACGACCCGTCCAGACCCCCCGAACCCGAAAAATGTGCAGATCTGAGCGCTCAGCGCAACGCTGTGCGCATTTTTCGGGTTCGAGTGGTGGGTTCGGGTCAGCGGTTGGGTTGCTTGGTGACTCGGAGGTACGGCTTGACGGGGTTCCAGCCGGCGGGGAAGAGATCCTTGGCCTCGTCGTCCGAGAGTGCCGGCACGATGATGACGTCCTCGCCGTCCTTCCAGTTCGCCGGGGTGGCGACCTTGTAGTCGGCGGTCAGCTGGAGGCTGTCGATCACGCGCAGGATCTCGTCGAAGTTCCGACCGGTCGACGCGGGGTACGTGAGCGTCAGCTTGACCTTCTTGTCCGGACCGATCACGAACACCGAACGCACCGTGAGCGTGTCACTTGCGTTCTCGTGGATCATGTCGTACAGATCGGCGACCTTGCGGTCGGGGTCGCCGATCATCGGGAAGTTGACCGCGGTGCCCTGGGTCTCCTCGATGTCACCCTCCCACTTGACGTGGCTGTCGACCGGATCGACCGAGAGTCCGATCACCTTCACGTTGCGCTTGTCGAACTCGGGCTTGATCTTGGCGACGTAGCCGAGTTCGGTGGTGCAGACCGGGGTGAAGTCCTTGGGGTGGCTGAACAGCACACCCCACGAGTCGCCGAGCCACTCGTGGAAGCTGATCTCCCCCTGGGTGGTCGGTGCGGTGAAGTCGGGTGCGGTGTCGCCGAGGCGGACGGCCATGTTGACGCTCCTGTCAGTGAAGTCGGTTCGGGTTGCCGGACGCCACTGGGGCGTCGCCCGTGAGACGATAGCGAATACCCGACAAAATCGGTCGGGAATATCGGGATCGACCGGCAGCCCGGTCAGGTGGAGCGTGGTGGTGGTGCCGCCATCGGCGCCAGCGCGCTTGCCCGGTCGAACCACTCGGGGGTGGCGGTCGTTGCCGGAAGTTCGTTCGCGAGCCGGATTGCGGACTGCTTGAGGCGCTGCGCCGAGCCGGCGGGGAACGAGGCGACTTCCGTCGCCAGCGCTTCGGCACGAGCGCGGACCTGATCGTCGTCGACCACCTCGTGTGCGATCCCGAGGCGGAGCAGGTCGGCGCCGTCGAGCCGGGCGCCGGGGAGCACGATCTGCAGCACGGTCGACATCGGGTACCGGGCGACGAGCCACGCCAGGTTCATCGGCGCGTTCATCCCCAGCCGTGCTTCGCCGACCTGCAACCAGGCGTTGTGCCCGGCGACGACGAGGTCGCCGGCGAGCGCGAACGCAGCACCGCCGTTGATCGCGTACCGCTCGAGGGCGACCACCACCGGCTTCGGGCACGCGCCGAGCGCGGTGTGGGCCGCCCTGAGCGACGTCGACGCCGTCGCCAGCCAGGTGGGTGGTGGATCGGCGTTGTACTCCGTCAGGTCGAGCCCCGAACAGAACGCGCCGACCGGCTCCGCACAGCAGCAGGGCCTCGATCGAGTCGGCAGTGCTCACCGCGTCCACGTGGGCGGCGAGCTCGTCGAGCATCGGAGCGATGATCGTGTTCTTCCGATGGGGACGGTGCAGTTCGATGATCGCCACGCCGTCACGATCGGTGCGTCGAACCAGCGGCTCGTCCATCGTCCGTCCTCAGTTCCTCGGGAGTGCCGAGAAGGGCGTGTTGCGATCCGGCCCCGGTTCGCCGTGGGAGCCCCAGCACCCGCTCGCCGAGGGTGTTCTTCTGGATCTCGTCGGTCCCACCGCCGAGCGACATCCCGCGGCAGCTGAGCACGTGGTACGCGAAGTAGTCGTCGTCGACGTCGTCGGGTTCCCAGGCCGCGGCGGTCGGTCCGCCGAGGAGGTGCGCGAGTTGCGCAGCGCGGCGTCCTTGGATCGTGCGCCAGAGTTTGCCGATCGACGGGTGCAGGCGTCGAGCGGTTCCCCACGGCACCAGCCGTTCGCCGATGTACACCGCCGCCAGCTCCTGACGCACCAGTGGGTCGGCGAGCCGGTCGTGTTCGCGGGCGTGTGCGACGAGTGCGTTGAACGGCAACGGTGACCGACCTGCCTTCGATTTGGCTTCGTCGTCGGTCACGGTGCCGCGGCCGAGCGAGGTCCGCTCGTGTGCCAGCAGCGCCACGGCGAGTCCCCAACCTCCGTTGACGTCGCCGACGACCCAGTCGGCCGGTACGCGGGCCTCGTCGAGGAACACCTCGTTGAACTCGGCGACACCGGTCATCTGCACCAGGGGGTGGACCGTGACGCCCGGCTGGTGCATCGGCACGACGAACATCGTGATGCCGCTGTGCTTCGGGACGTCGAAGTCCGTGCGGGCGATCAGGATGCCGAGGTCGGCGTGATGGGCCCCGGATGTCCAGACCTTCTGCCCGGTGATCACCCATTCGTCACCGTCGAGGATGGCTCGTGTGGTGAGTCCTGCGAGGTCGGAGCCGGCGCCCGGCTCGGAGTACAGCTGGCACCAGATCTCGTCGCCGCGGAGTGCCGGCGGAACGAACCGTTTCTGCAGCGCCGGCGAGCCGTGTTCGAGCAGGGTCGGCACGGTCATCCCGAGCCCGATTCCGAACAACGCGTCCTCTCCCGGAACCAGTTCGCGGCTCTCGTCGCGGAACGCCTGGTCGTACTCGGTCGGGAGACCCGCGCCGCCGAGTTCGGTCGGGTACGAGATCCCGGCAAGCCCGGCGTCGCACAGTGCGCGACGGTAGGTCTTGGCACGATCGATCGTGCCGCGGTGGGCGTCGAGCTGCGCTGGAAGGTCGGCGAAGAAGGCGCGAACCCGGCGTCGGAAGTCGGGGATCGATTCGAGCGGCCGATCGGTGGCGGTCATGGTCGCTGCCGACCCTACGCCTCCGCCGTTCGGCCGGCCGACGTGGACCGGCACGCGGGGGAACGGGGTCGGTCTACGCTTCGCAGATGAGCATTCCCGTGGCCATCGACGACTTGGCGGGCGCCACCGGTGAGTACGGCTGGGCCTACCTCCTCACCGTGCGCGACGACCTTCGTCCGCACATCGTGGCGGTGACACCGGCGTGGGACGGCGACCAACTCGTGATGTCGGTCGGACGGGGAACGGTTCGCAACGCGGCGGCGTGTCCAGCGATTTCCTTGTGCTATCCGCCCGTGACCGACGGCGGCTACAGCCTGATCGTCGACGGCACTGCTGCCGTCGACGGCGAGGCGACGGTGCGGTTCGAGCCGACCGGTGCGGTG
Source organism: Ilumatobacteraceae bacterium (assembly GCA_963746285.1). Classification (GTDB taxonomy): domain Bacteria; phylum Actinomycetota; class Acidimicrobiia; order Acidimicrobiales; family Ilumatobacteraceae; genus Sva-07. The sequence goes on from CAVVAO010000032.1 coordinate 34,013, forward strand.
CTGCATCGCCCGGCTCCGGACGGCTTCGCGGGATCGACCACGGGTTGCGGCAGCGATTGCGAGCCGGTCGGTCCATCGGGGGGCTGAGGACCGACCGGCCGCACTCGCCGCGGGGTGCAGCGATCAGGCGGCGCGATCGACCAGGTCGAGCCGCACCGTGTTGAGGGGGCCGCGCGTCACCGTCGCGACCGCGTCGCGGCGGGTGCCGCCGAGCCACACGGCGACGTTCGGGTCGACCTCGGCGTTGCGGATCCACTGGGAGTCGGAACGGACGGTACTGACCGTCAGTGTGTCCCCGAGGCGTGTGGAGAGCACCGGGACGGGGCGTGGCAGGCCCGAACGCCGTCCCGTCGTTTCCAGCACGACGGCACCGGCGCCAATCGGGAGCGGGTTCCCGATGCCGGCTCGCACCACCGGACGTACGACCCCGTTGAGTGCGGCGAATCCACGCCTGGTGATCGAGTCGGTGAGATTGCGCACGGACAGGACAACCGACATACGCCACCCGGTATTCCTTCCGCGCCGGGTCGTCAGCTCGTCGTCCAGCGGGTGAGTGTGGTGACGAGCTCGTCGTGACGGCCGACGGCGACCGCTGCCGCCACCACCAGACCGACAGCGCCGGCCGACCGTGCGGCCGACCGCGCCGCCACGGGTGAGGGGTCGACGGCCCGGACGATCAACACGACTGCCAGCACCGGAAGCATCGCTCCGAGCATGTAGGCCGTCATCCCGGGCAGTTGCCCCCGCACGCCCGCACGAGCACCGGTCAGGATCGCGCCGAGTTCCTCGCCGATGCAGGGTCGCCACCACAGCGTGGCCACGAACGTGACGATGCCCGCGACGCCCGCGTCGACACCAGGTGTCGCCAACCGGTGGAGCCGAGGGACCGATGAGGTGACGAGCACGAGCCCGATCGCGGCAACGACCAGCGCTGCGCTGAGTTGGAGCTGCCATCCGTCGAAAGCCACCACGTTGGCGATGAACACCCAGCCGCCGAGCACCGCCCCGGCACAGATCGCCGCGAACGCCGTCCACCGTCCTCGTGTGACGATCGCCATCACGATGGGTGGCAGGAGGAGCAGCAGCGTGCAGGGCTGCGCCGTCGCGCGGATGGCCTCGAAGAATGCCGGGAACACGCTGGTCCCGCCGGTCAGTTCGGCTCGGCCAGCAGCGCCGCGACCGCGGCGTCGATCTCGGCGTAGCGGCCCTCGCCGATGTGGTCGTAGCGGACGTGGCCCTCGCGATCGAGCAGGTAGATGCGCGGCCAGAACGCCGTCGAGCCGTCCTGCCAGGAGTGGAACGTCTGCTTGGCGGTGTCGAGCACGATCGGCCACGTGACACCGAGCTCGGCGGCGGCCTCGACGATGTTGTCGACGTCCGCTTCGAACTCGAACTCGGGTGCGTGCACGCCGACGATCTCGAACCCTGGTCGCGCGTACGTGGCGTACAGCTCCTGCATGTGGGGCAGCGTCGCCTTGCAGTTGCTGCACGCGAACGTCCAGAACTGCACCGCCACGACCTTGCCGCGCAGCTCCTCCAGCGACGACACGTCGCTCTGCAGCCAGCCGTCGATGTCGCGCAGCGGGTGGGTGCCACCGTTCGGAAGATCGGGCAGTCGGGCGTGTCGGCCGCGGCCGGGGACCGGGATTGTCGGCCGCTGGCGGGTCGTCGGTCGGCGCACGGCAGCGGCGGCGCCGTCAGGAGCCGATCGTCGCGTCGCCGCGAACGACGAGAGCCGCGCCGAGACCAGAACCCAGCAGCTGCGCCAGCGCGCCGGCGGAGAGCAGCCGGGCGTTCACAGCCCGGCGTACCAGTCGTAGCTGCGTTCCGCCCAGTAGTCGGGCGGTCGCTCCCGGCTGTAGCGGATGACACCGATCCGCTTGATCGTCTTGATGCCGTACTTGTTCGGGGTGGCCAACCGGAGCGGCGCGCCGTGTTGCTGATCGAGCGGCTCACCGTGCCTCACGCAGCGCGAGCAGCGTCTGCGGGTGGAGGATCGACGAGGTCCCAGCCGACGTAGTACTGGCCGTCGGGGGTGGCGAGACCCGACGTACGGGCACGTCGCGACCTGGTCGGCGTAGCGGGCGTGGAAGTCGCGGAACCGCACACCGCCCCAGTGCACGATGCTCGACCAGCCCTCGATGCACTTGTGCTCGATCACCAGATCGCGCTGCGGGAGCGCCTCGAACGTCGCGATGTCGAGCTCGTCGAGCAACTCGCCGTCGGGGCCTTCGACGCGCAGCGACCAGGCGTCGAGATCGATCTGCTGGCGGATGCCGATCAGCCCGTTGACCTGGATCGGTGTCGCCCTCGAGATCGGGTACTCCGGCGCGGAGCGTCCGTCGGCGAGGTTGCTCCAGATCGCCTCGTTGGTCTCGAGCGTCGTTGCGGAGCACGTTCGGGATGCCGTCGTCCGTTCGCTGCGTCTGCACCCAGCGCCACGCTCCGCCGGCGGCGAGCACACCGGCGGCGCCCGGTGAGGAACGATCGGCGCGAGCGGCGACGGAACTCGTCGAGCATCGCCGGATCGCTCTGCGCCTGCCTCCGAGCTCGGGCACGGTCGTCGCGCGGTCGAGTTCGTTCGGTTCGTACGCGGGCCGCCTGTCCGATGCGTCTGGTCGCGATCATCGGTGGCTGGGTCCCGGCTCATCGGACGCCTCGTCGTGAGCGGGGAGTCCTCGACGACCGGAGGGTGCTCGATCTCGTAGCCGGTGATCATCGCGCGGAGGTTGTTCCATCCGGCGCGGGCCACCTGCAGCACGTGGACGAGGAAGAACAGCACGATCCCGATCGTCATCGTGAAGTGCACCAGCCGGGCGCCCTGATAGCCGCCGAACAGCAGCGGCAGCGGGTGGAGCTGGGTCGGCTTGTAGATCGCGAAGCCGCTCACCACCACCACGAACGCCATCGCCAGCACGACCGTGTACGAGATCCGCTGCGCCGCGTTGTAGCGGCCCTGGGGCGGAGCGTGCTTCGTGATGTGCAGGTCGTGCAGCACGACGTCCTTGGCCTCCACCAACGCACGGCGGTCCGGCACGATGTGCCGCCACTCGCCGCTCCTCGCGAGGTAGGCGGCGTACAGCAGCCCGTTGATCACGAACAGCCAGCCGAACGAGAAGTGGAACGCGAGCCCGCGAGCCAGCTTGCGGTTGAGACCGAGGAACTCGTTCACGGGGTCGGGGAAGAACGCGAACCACTGCCAGCTGCCGATGCCGAACGCGTACACCGCCTCGGCCCAGTAGATGCGCAACCCACTCCACATCATCACCATCAGCAGCGGGAAGTTGACCCAGTGCAGCCAGCGGATCGCACGGGGATGCACGAGGCGAGCGACGGTCTCGTCGATCTGCGGCTCCTCGGGTGCGCCGGCCGCGTCGGGGGCGTCGGTGGTGGTGTCGATCGACATGTCAGCGACGGTAGGCCCGCAAGCGCCGGCGGTCGATCCATCCGGGGCAGTGTTTCGTCCCCGTTCCCAGACGTTTCGTGATCGGCCACAGGGTCGGCGAGACGGAGCCGACTGATAGGTTCCCCGGCTCAGGAGGGGTGATGACGGAACGAGTCGAAGTGGAACGTGAGATGGCGGCAGCACCTGACGTGGTGTGGCAGCTGGTGTCCGACTTACCGCGGATGGGTGAATGGTCGCCGGAGAACACGGGCGGCGAGTGGGTCGGGGGAGCGACGGGGCCTGCAGCCGGGGCGAAGTTCAAGGGCCGTAACGCATCCGGGTCGCGTGAGTGGACGACCACGGTCACGGTGATCGACGCTCGACCCGGCGAACGTTTCTCGTTCTTCGTCACGACCGGGCCGTTGAAGATCGCGGAGTGGTCCTTCGACATCGTTCCGAGCGACTCCGGTTGTCGGGTCACCCAGACGTGGATCGACCGGCGGGGCAAGCTGATCACGTTCGTCGGCTCGAAGCTCTCCGGCGTGGACGACCGGCCGACGTTCAGCCGACAGAGCATGGAGCAGACCCTGGCGGGCGTCGCCGCCGCGGCTGAGTCGCCATCGCCCTGACACCCCAGCGATGAGCGAAACGCCGTCATTCGGGCGGTTCGCTCATCGCTGCGCGGGGTTCGGGACGCTGCGATGAGCGACGTGACGGTATTGGGACGGTTGGCTCATCGCAGGGCGTGTTCGGGGGTCCGGGGGTTGATGGTCAGGCGGGGGCGAGGACGGTGTCGATCACGTGGATGACGCCGTTGGTGGCGAAGATGTCGGCCTCGACGATCTCGGCGCCGCCGATGGTGATCGTCTCGCCGTCGACGGTCACCGGCAGCTCGGTGCCGGCGAGGCTGACGAACGGGTTGTCGACCATGCCGGCCACCATGGCCGAGTCGTCGCCTGCTTCGACCACATGGCCCTGGAGGAGCGTCGAGAGGAACTCGGTGTCGGCGAGGGCGTCCTCGGCGGTCATGCCCATCTCGCCGAGGTAGTCCTCGAACGCGTCGTCGTTCGGAGCGAAGATCGTGAACGGTCCCTCGCCGGTCAGCGTGCCGGTCAGGCCGGCGGCTTCGACGGCGGCGACGAGGATGGTCAGGTCGTCACGTCCCGAGGCGACCACGACCAGGTCGCCTTCTGCGGCCGCCATCTCGTCGTCGCTCATGTCGTCGGACATCTCGTCGTCGGACATGTCGTCGGTGGTCTCGGACATCTCGTCGTCGGACATGTCGTCGGTGGTCTCGGACATCTCGTCGTCGGACATGTCGTCGGTGGTCTCGGTCATGTCGTCCTCGGCCATGGCCTCGGTGGTGGCCGGGCTGGCTGCGGCGTCGTCGGCCGAGTTGTCGTCGCTCCCGCAGGCGGCGAGTGCGAGTGCCCCGACGAGGGCGAGGGCTGCTGGTGTACGTGTGCGCATGTGAACTCCTTGGTTCGGACGTGGTCCCGGGCGGGACGCGGCGCAACGTAGACCCGCTCGACACGGTGCCGCTCGGCTGTTCGGCGGTGTTTCCGAAGGCGCTCGCGGCCGTTGTGCAGGCGTTTCTCGAACACGAAACGTTCACGGAACGATCGGCCCGACGCGCCTCGGTGACGGTGCCCGGTGACGGTGCCCGGTGGACGCCTGCGTACTGTCGTCGCATGACCTTCTCGTTCGAATCCACCACCGACGACGTGCTCGACGGCATCGACCTGTCGGGGCGCCGCTTCGTGATCACCGGCGCCGCGAGCGGCCTCGGTGAAGAGTCGACACGAGCACTCGCCGCGCACGGCGCGTCGATTCTCGATGCTTGCCAGGGATCCGCAGAAGAACGCCGAGGCCGCCGAGCGCTGTCCGAGCCGCAGGTGCCCGACGCCGACCTGTCGCTCGACACCGTCGATCTCGCCGACCTCGCGAGCGTTCGGGCCTTCGCGGGCCGGTACCTCGAGTCGGGTCGCCCGATCGACGTGCTGATGAACAACGCAGGGGTGATGGCGTGCCCGTTCGGACACACCGCCGACGGCTTCGAGATGCAGTTCGGGACCAACCACCTCGGCCACTTCGAGCTGACCCGCCTGCTCGAACCGGCCGTCCTCGCCGGCGACGACCCCCGCATCGTGATCCTGTCGTCGGCCGCCCACGGCATCGCGGACGTCGATCTCGACGACCCCAACTTCGAACACACCGACTACGACGCCTGGGAGGCGTACGGGCGATCGAAGTCTGCCAACGCTCTCCACGCGCTGGCGCTGTCGCAGCGACTCGACGGCGTGCTCTCGCTGTCGGTACACCCTGGCGGGATCATGACCAACCTCGGTCGGCATCTGAACGACGACCTCCTGCAGCAGATGCTCGACCGGGCGAAGGAGCGTTCGGAGGCGGCCGGTGAGTCGGGCGGCATGCAGTTCAAGTCGATCCCGCAGGGCGCCGCCACGCAGGTGTGGGCCGCGACGTCAGCCGATCTGGACGGACACAACGGCGCCTATCTCGCCGACTGCGGTGTCGGTGTGGAGGGCGGCAACATCGGCAAGAACGGGTTCGCTCCGTACATCGCCGACACTGCCACGGCCGAGCGTCTGTGGTCGCTGAGCGAGCAGTTGCTCGCCGGCTGACGGCGCCGTCCATCGGGCCTGGTCCGTCTACCGTGGCCGCATGAGCAACGCCGGGCCCTCGCACGAGCAACGAGTGTGGTTCGAGCAGGTCTGCGTCGAACTGCACGAGCGGTACGCGCCGCTGGAGGACGGCGAGCCGGCGTCGTACATCCCCGAGCTCTCCGCAGTCGATCCGGATCGATTCGCGATCGCTGCGGTCACGCTCGACGGCCAACCGATTCTGGTCGGCGACGTCGACCACGAGTTCACGATCCAGTCGATCTCGAAGCTGCTCGTGTACGGCCTGGCCTTGGAGCTCCACGGCCGTGACGCCGTGCTCGCAAAGGTGGGGGTGTCGCCGACGGGAGACAGCTTCAACGCAATCGAGTTGGACGAAGCGACGAACCGAGCACCGAACCCGATGGTGAACGCCGGCGCCATCGCGATCACCGATCTGATCGCGGGCGACTCCGTCGACGAGCGCGTCGAGACGATGCGCTCGATGTACGAGCGCTATCTCGGGTCGTCGACCGGAGATCGACCAGGACGTGTGGGCGTCCGAGCGGGCGACCGGAAACCGGAACCGGGCGATCGCGTATCTGATGCTGAGCCGGGGGATCGTCGGTGACGACGTCGAGGAGACGCTCGATCTGTACTTCGCGCAGTGCTCGGTGCTCGTCACCGTGGCCGATCTCGCCATGATCGGCGCGATCATCGCCAACCACGGTGCGCATCCGTTGACCGGTGAACAGATCGTCTCACGTGAGGTCACTCGCGACATGTTGACGGTGGCCCTCACGTGCGGCATGTACGACTACGCAGGCGAGTGGGCGTACTCCGTCGGGATCCCGGCGAAGAGCGGTGTGGGCGGCGGGATTCTCGGGATGCTGCCCGGTGCCGGCGGGCTGGCGACGTTCTCGCCACGGCTCGATGCGATCGGTAACAGCGTGCGAGGGCTGCGGGTGTTCGAGGAGCTGTCGGCCGAATTCGAGATGCACCTGTTCGATCCGGACCGTCCCTGGCGGCGGACGCTGGGGAGCTGAGGCCTCTCGGTCGTCGTCGCAACGACGAGACCCGCGAGCGTCACAAGTACGGTGGCGTCGTGGAGTTGTCGGAGCGATCTCTCGGGTGGTTGCGCTACCTCCACCGCAAGGCGCACACCCCCGACGACTGGAGTCGCAGCGGCCACCCGCACCCTCACTGGGACGATCGGTCCGACCCGCCGATGGCGAGCTGGCATCGTTTCGACCTCGTCGACTCGTCGTATGCGATGGGCCTGATGGCGCACCGCACTCCGGCGTGGACCGAACCGTACGTGGCGATCCTCGATCAGCTGATCGAGCGGCACACCGGCTGGTGGTCGGCGAGCGACTGGTTGACGCAGTTCGGCCACGATCCCGACCGGGCGAACTACCCCGACGTCTACCGGTTGTTCATCCCGCCGGATTTGTTCGGTGGCTACGACGCTCCCGGTTGGACCGCCAACGGGATCGAGCCGTGGGGCATGCAGATGGACCCGGTGGCCGCCGACGGCATGTTGTTCTACAAGGGCTTCTTCCTCGTACTGCTCGGCATCCGTTCGATGATCGCGGGCGACGACGACCGGTGGAACCGGCCGTTCGAGATGATCCGCGACGGCGACGACACATTCACGTGGACGCACTCCGAGATCGCGGATCACCTGTGCCGCCAGTGGCTGGCCGCCCCGATCGGGTGTCATTGAGAGAACACCAAGATCTGGCCGTTTTGACTGGCCGGAGCCGGCCTCGGTCTGAGGCTCCACGACAACCGATACGGCACCGACTTCCACCGCCAGGCGTTCGAGCCCTGGTGGGCGTACGCCCGCGAGCACTATCTCGAACTCGCCGGCGATGCCCCGCCTGAGACGACGACCTTCTACTACGACCCGATCCTCGACGTGCACCATCGGTTGCCGGTCCAGGCCGCGCTGACGACGTCGTTCTACGCGGCGCCGCAGGAGCCGGTGGATGCGATGCGGCTGTTCGAGGCCGGCTACCGGTCGATCGGACTCGACGTCGATCCACCACTGCCGCTCAACCCGAGCCGGGCGATCGGCTCCTCGCTGGTGCTCGCCAAGGAGTGGGAACTGGACGAACTCGTCGACCGGCTCGAACGGGCCATCGACGCGTCGTACGAGCCGACGTGGAACTCCGAACTCGGCGAGCTCACCTATGGATTGCGGCTCGGCGAACCACACCCTCGCGGTCAGTTCAACGCATTCCTCGCGGCAGGCGAAGCGGCCGGTCCGGGCATGTGGAGCCGACTGTCCGAGGCGCCACTCGAACCGTGTCCGCAGATCGTGGGCGTCGACTTCCCGACCATGGCGTTCACCCGTGCCGAGTGGGTCGGCGGCAATCTCCGGCTGCGGCTCGCACCACTCCGCGAGGATCCGACGAAGCGCACCAGCTTCCGGATCGTCGGTGCCGAACCGCGCAACTGGGACGTGCACGGCATGGACGGTGTGAGTCTCGATCTGTCGAGTACCGGCCTCGACGTTCGTGTTCCGCTGATCGCCGGCGATCTCGAGTTGATCCGCAGCAGCTACTGAGGGCGTCGGTGATGGCGGCCGCGCTTCGGTCGGGGAGACTGACGAGGTGACCTACGACGACATCGCCGCGATCTTCCTCGCGCCACTCGACGAGCCGATCGCGGAACCGGACGTGACGAACACCCCGGCACGGCGCCTGCGCGACGCGCTCGAGCCGATCGCGACCCAGGGCTGGTGGTCGCGTGCGGCCGGTGAGCGGCTCACCGAGCTCGGCGTCGACTTCTTTCCCGGGTACGTGTGGGGCCGCGCGGCGGCACTGGGGACCCCGCCGGCCGAGTTGGTCGCCGCCACGTTCGGGGTGTTCGATCCCGGACTGATACGCGCCGGTCTACGAGGCGGGAACAGCCGCCGTGGGTCGTGACGAGATCCTCGCCGCACGCGCTGCTGGCGGTGCGGCGAGCGTGGGCTCGGTCGCCACCGACGACGAGTGCACCGACCTTGCCGAGCCACTGCTCGATGCGCTCGGCGGGCTCGATCCGCTCGGGCGTCCGCTGTTCGCGGCGCTGCGGTCGTTGCCGCTGCCGACCTCGCCGAGCGGCCGGCTGTGGCGTGCTGCCGAACTCGTTCGTGAGCACCGGGGCGACAGCCATCTGGCTGCGCTGGTGGGCGCAGGGCTCGACGCCGTCGAGGCCAACGTGTTGACCGAGCGTTGGCTCGGCTTCGATCTGGGCGAGTACAGCGCCACGCGTGGGTTCGGCCCGGACGCTCTGGACGCAGCGGTCCGACGCCTGGAGGCGAGAGATTGGATGGCGGGACACGAGCTGACCGATATCGGTCGTCGCTAGCGCGCCGCCATCGAGGAGGCCACCGATGCCGGGCAGGCCTCGCTGGTCACGGCGCTGGGCTCCCGACTCGATGACCTCGTCGAGGGAGCCGCAGAGATCTCGGCGAGGCTGATCGCTGCCCGGTCGTTCCCGGCCGACCCGAGGAAACGAGCAGGTGGCTGACGCGCATCGGCGAGTGCGCCGCTGCCGATCTCGCATCGTGGATCGGCGAGCGGGCCGCCGGCGTCGATCGCTACGTGTTCGGGATCGCCAGGCCCGCCGGGCAGCGGGAAGTCGACCCTCGCCGGGCAACTCGGAGCCGCGCTCGGCGCTCCGGTCGTCGCCATGGACGGTTTCCACCTCTCGAACGATGTGCTGCGGGCTCGTGGTCTGCTCGACGTCAAGGGGGCACCCGAGACGTTCGACGCCCCGGCGTTCCTCGCGCTCGTCCGCGCGATCCGCGACGCGAGCGAGACGTTCTCGTGTCCGGCGTTCGATCGCACGATCGATGCTCCGGTCGCGGATCGCGTCAGCGTCGTCGCCGGCGACGTCGTGGTCGTCGTCGAGGGCAACTACCTCCTCCTCGACCGACCACCGTGGGCCTCGCTCGCCGAGGCATTCGACGCGGTTGCGTATCTCGACGTGCCCCGACGAGATCCGGCGGTCGAGGTTGATCGCTCGCCACGTGGAGTTCGGTCGTGATCCCGCCGATGCGGCCGAATTCGTGCGCCGGTCGGACGAGGCCAACGCTGCGCTGGTGGAAGCGAGCCGCATTCGTGCCGACCTGATCGTTCGGTGACCGTCCCACCTCGTCGGGGCCGGACTCGCTTTCGTAGCGTGCAGCCGAGCACGACGAAGGGAATCGACGATGGACGTACCGGCAACGCCGGCAGAGATCTCGACCGCGGACCTCAACGAGGTGGCGGCCGCCGCGTTCGCCGGGGGCACCGTGACCGCCATCCGCTGCAGCGACATCGGCGAGGGGACGGGCATCTTCGGCCAGATCGCGCGACTCGACCTGACGGTGACGGGCGGTGACGGGTCCGCACCTGCGTCGCTGGTCGCCAAGATGGCGTGCACCGAGCCGGCGAACCTCGAGATCGCGCACATGCTGGGCCTCTACGAGCGCGAGATCAACATGTTCGAGCACGTCCTCGACGACACCCCGATCCGCACGCCCGTCTGCCACGCCGCTGTGCGCGGTGAGGACGGACGGTTCCTCCTGCTGCTCGAGGACCTGTCGGTCGACTACGAGGTCGGCGATCAGATCGTCGGTGCGACGCTCGAGCAGGCCGAACGTGTCGTCGAGACGCTGGCGGCGATGCACGCACAGTGGTGGCAGCGCCCCGAACTCGCGGCGATGGACTGGCTGCCGATCCCGAATGCGCCGCAGTACGTGGCCGCCGTCCCGAACATCTACCGGGCGGGACTCGCGGTGCTCGAGACCGAGTGGGCCGACCGCGTGCCGCCCCGCGGCAATCGACGTGGCGCGAGCCGTCGATCCACGATTCGAGGAGCTGCTCCATCGAACCGCCGGTGGGCCGTCGACGTTGATCCACTCCGACACCCGCCTCGACAACGTGTTCTTCGAACGTTCGGGCGACGGCATCGCGATGATTGACTTCCAGCTCGCCCTGCAGGGCCGAGCGGTCGCCGACATTGCCTACCTCGTGGGCACCAGCATGCCGCACGAACTCGGCCGGGAGCAGTGGGAGGCGTTGCTGCGCCACTGGCACTCGGCGATCGTCGACCTCGGCGTGACCGACTACGGGTTCGACGATGCCGTGCGCCACTACCGGGAAGCGGCGATGTACTACCTGTCGGGGGCGATGTCGTTGATCGGCACGTTCGACGCCGGCAACGACTCGCGGCGCGGCGATGGCCGAGGCGTACTCGACGAGGATCCTCAACCACGTCGTCGACATCGACGCCCGCTCGGTGCTCTGAGTCGCTGGTGGGCGAGGCGCGGCTCGACGACGGTCCGGGTAGGGACGGGGCCGGGAGAGACCGAGGTGGCTGACGTGTTGCCCGAGTGGCACGTCGACGTCGCCGGATGCGTGAACTTCCGCGATGCGGTGGCTGGCGCACCGTCGACGGTGGCGAGGTTCGGCGGGGTCGCCTGTACCGCTCCGACGATCCGATCAGGATCACGCCCGCTGGGCGTCAAGCTGTCGATCGGCTCGGCCTTGCGATGGTGGTGGACCTGCGCCAGCAGACTCAGTTCAGTCGCACACCGGGATTCGTCGAACGCGAGCGGACGTCGCACGTGCCCCTCGTCGACCAGGTCGTCGATCATTCGGATCCACCGCCGCTCGACACGGCGTGCGACATGTCGAACCTCTACGCGGGAATGCTCGACCAGAGCCGCCATCAGGTGGGTCGAGTGCTCGACGTCGTCGCGGATCACGTGGCGAGCGGTCCGGTGCTGGTGCACTGCGCCTTCGGGAAGGATCGCGCCGGGCTGATCACCGCGATCATCCACGCCGCGATCGGTGTGCGACCGGACGACATCGTCGCCGACTACGTGCGATCCGACGCTCCTGCTCGTCGACGCCGGGCAGCGATGATCGAGCAGCCACTCGAAGACGATCCTCCGGTCGGCCCGTCTGCCCGAGACCCTGTTCCGCGCACCGGCCGAGACGATGGAACTCGTGCTCGAACGAGCGGTCGAGCAGCATGGTTCACTCGACGGGTGGGTCACCTCGTTTCCGACCGAGTCATCGACGGTCGAGCGCCTCCGCGCCAACCTCGTCGACCGATGAGTTCGGCGTTGACCGTCAGCGCGGCGTCGTCCAGGCGCCGCCGTTGTCCGACGAGGTGATCACCGCTTCGACGAACGCCAGCCCTGCGACGCCGTCGGATGCCGTTGGGAACGACAGGGCGAGCGGGTCGGGCTCGACACCCGCCCGCCGGGCGGCGATCGCCTCGGCGGCGTCGGAGGTAGAGGTTGGCGAAACCTTCGTGGAATCCCTCGGGATGACCGGCGACGATCCGGCTCGACCGCCGCGCGAGTGGCAGCGTGCCGGGCCCGTTCGGGGTGCGGATTTCCGCAGGAGCGCCGAGTGGCTTGAACGAGAGTTGGGTCGGCAACTCCTGCATCCACTCGATCGTGCCCCTCGTCCCCGACACGCGGAGTCGCAGGCAGTTCTCCATACCAGCGGCCGCCTGGGTCACCCAGAACGATCCGCGTGCGCCGTTGTCGATCCGGAAGCGCCGCCGGCGTAGTCGTCGACGAGTCGATTCGCGACGATGTTGCCGACGTCCGCACTGACCTCGGCGACCTCGAGCCGGGTGACGAACCGCACCAGGTTGTGGGCGTGTGTCCCGATGTCCCCCATGACCAACGACGGTCCGCCACGGAGGGGGTCGTAGCGCCAGGGCAACGTGTCGGTCGTCCGGTCGGGGTCGCGCTCGCCCGCCTTGCCGCCCTGCACGTACTCGACCTGGACGAGTTGGATCACCCCGAGCGCACCATCGGCGACCATGGATCGCGCTTGGCGGACCATCGGATACCCCGTGTAGTTGTGCGTCAGACAGAAGACCAGACCGGTCTCCTCGGTGGCGTCGAGCACTTCGAGGGCCTCGTCGAGCGTGTTGGTGATCGGCTTGTCGCAGATGACGTCGAATCCGTGGCGCAGCGCACCCAGCGCGTATCGATGATGACTGTCGTTGGGGGTCATGATCGCCACGACGTCGACACCGTCAGGGCGCGTGGATTCTGTCTCGAAGAGCGCCTCGGGCGTGTCGTACGCGCGGGCAGGCTCGATTCCGATCGCAGTCGCAGCGACTCGAGATCGTTCGGGATGGGACGAGAGGACGCCGGCGACGATCTCGTAGCGGTCGTCGATCCGGGCCGCGGCTCGGTGCATCGCCCCGATGAAACTGCCGGTGCCGCCGCCGATCACGGCGAGCCGGAGACGCCGGCCGAGCATGTCGATCACTGGGTTGTCGTCCATCAGCTCCCCCCGGCCCCGTGGTGTGCGCGGAAACGCTACCTGTCGGGCATCGATGGTCACGCCTTCGGGTCGGCGGTCCCGCGCCGCAGTCGGCCGATATCGTGCGATCCGCCAGGCGTCGTGCGACGCAGGCCCGCCTCTGTAGCTCAGTGGATAGAGCATCGGTTTCCTAAACCGTGTGTCGCAGGTTCGATCCCTGCCAGGGGCGCCAGGTGACGAGCGTGATTATGCGGTGGGTCGATCGGGCTCCGAGGCCGCACAGTTCGCCGGCGATGCGGCGCGACGAGTGGTGAACGAGGCCGGCATTACCGAGTGGGTATGCGATCGGTTCCAAGGCTTGCCCTTTGGTCCTCGCACAGGCGGGCTGATGTTGCCGAGGGCGTCGCGGACCTGCCCACGGGTGTAACGAATAGCGAGCCCTCATCGAGAATCGATTCGTACCACCCGAATGAGACTGCCCAGGTCAGGCTGCGCGGCCCAGCCCATGCTTGGGCGAGGCGTTCGGTGACGTCCCCCTATCGGACGCGGGAGGTCGCTGGACCACTTTGCTGTAATTCATCGAACGAGGCGGCAACGCCGTGGGCGAGCAGGGTCGCGACTGAATGGATGAGATGACGACCCACCACGTTCCCGAGTCCACGCGTGCAAGCCTGTCAGGCCGACCCTGCCTCGGTGCTCGTGTGAACACTGCCTCGTTGCCGATCACGACGCCGTACTCGTTCACGCCGATCTCGGCGCCGAACATCCGGGGCACATTGCCAGGGCTCGACCATCGTGTGTTGCCGGTCACTGGACGGGGAGTCGCGGACATCGAGTTCGCGGCGCCGAGGAACAGCGACGTGGCGCGCCCGGCAGCGTTCGAGTGATGTTTGTCCTCGACACGAATATCGTGGGCGAACTCCGCAAGGCGCGAAGCGGCAAGGCGAACAGCGGGGTTGCCTGGTGGGCCGAGCAAGTCCCGTCGGCCGAGCTGTTCATCTCCGCGATCACGATCCACGAACTCGAGCACGACGTGCTGCTCATGGAGCGGTCAGATCCTGTGCAGGGAACCGTGCTACGTGCATGGCTCGACCAGACCGTCGCCGCAGCGTTCAAGAGTCGAGTTCTGCCGGTGGACGAGCGCGTTGCTGTTCGCGCGGCTGCCTTGCACGTACCGGATCCTGCACCATTTCGCGATGCCCTCATCGGCGCGACCGCCTTGGTTCACGACATGACCGTCGTGACCCGGGACCTCAACGACTTCCAGCATTTCGAGGAACTCGACGTCATCAACCGCTGGAGTTGATCAAGTCGCCGAACGTTCACCGGGTTCTCTATGGGATTGTTCGGCTGATGGTGCGGTAGACCGTCGGCCGCGACACCGTCTCCCGCCAGAGCAGGTCCACCGTTCGTCTGGAAAGTGACGCGGAACAGAACACGCCGGTCGAATGTGGGTCATCGGGCGGTAGTCGGTCCCATGGGGCTGAGGTCGTTGACGAATTTGGTCAATCGATCGATCCGCGCTCGACGATCCACTGGGTTGGTTGTCCGGTGACGGCTGCGATGTGGTCGAAGTCTGCGTCATAGTGCAGGACCGTGAGCGAGGTGGCCTCAGCGACGGCGGCGATGAGGAGATCGGGGACCTTGCGTCCCTTGAGTCCGTCGGCGGCGAGGTCGCGTTGGACCTGTTGCGCCCGATCGAAGTGATGTGCTTCGACATCGATTCGCCGGAATGCCCCGAGTGCTGCGGCGAGGCGATCCCACTCGTCCGCGCTGCGCGCCGAGAAGCCGATCTCGAGGTCGGTCATGGACGTGCGTGCGAGTCCGGCTGCGTCGAGTTCTTCGATTCGCTGGCGAACAGATTGGGCGCGGAGTCTGGTCAGAACGCTCGTGTCCAGGAGGAACATCAGCGCCAGGCCGCTGAACGGTCGTCGAGATCTGCGTCGCCGAGCACGGACAGCGCGCTTTCGAGCTGGGCGCTGCGTTGGCGAGCGGCGCTGCGCAGCGCCTCGTTGACGGTGTCTTTGATGGTGCGGGTTCCGAGTTGCGCGCGCGCAGCGTCGAGTGCTTCGTCATCGACGTCGATCAGTCGTTTGGTCACGCCATGAGTATATACCTCGTCGTTAATGAGATATATGGCATCCTGAGACGCTTGGGGTGCCGCGCTTTCACAATCGCACGTTCGACTCGCAACTCCGTCCGGTTGAGGACCGACAGATGAGAACCGAGGACTCACCCCTACCGCGACGACAGCCGACAGCGACCTCTTGTGCTTTCGTCGCACGACAGCGAGGATGTTGGTGAAATGGGGCCACACCGTGGCCTCGATGTTCAGTTGGATATGGGGGAGTCATGCCGCTTCACGTGAGCAAGTTTGAGCGCTACTCGGGTGCCGATCGCGATCAACTTGGAAATGCTGCGCTCGAATGGTGCCGCTCGGCGCGTGAGTCCGAGGGAGTGAACAGCGCCAAGTATTATTGGGTCGATCCGAACCAGATCGCATTCGTGACCGATGCAGAGCCCGGTGCGTGGGGGCCTGGAGCAAATGCACAGCCGAACGCCCGCTTCGTCAAGGCGATGTTCTCGCTTGCAGACCTTGCCCGGAATACATCCACGGAGACGTGGGTCGACGCTCGGGCCGGCAGCAACGTTCGCCAAGTCGCTGGCTGACGAGACGTTCGCAGCTTGTCGGATCCGCGACGACCTCGACAGCATCATCCGACTTGAGAGAGTTCCATGGGGTAGGCCCGGGCGCCGGTCCCGAGGTCACCCGGCCAATCAAAGCCAGCGAGGACCACGAAGTCGTCGGCATGGCGTGAGTGGGTGCTCCGTCCGGGAGGTACTCCAGGATGCAGTACGGTCATTTCGACGGCCGCCGGCCGCGTGAGGAGTCATCGTGGAGAAGATTCAGGTCTCAGCTGTATTCCCGAACATCGCGCCCCCCGACTTGACAGAGTTCAAACGAGTCGCCGCAGAAGCGCTGGAGCTCACGATTCCCGAGCCAGGAACGTTGCACTACGACTGGTTCTTCTCCGAGGACGAGACCAAGTGTGTGGTTCGAGAGATCTACGCCGACTCCGACGCAATGTTGGCTCATCTCGGGAACGTGGGTGACCTTCTCGGACGACTGGTCGAGCTTGGTGGCGGGCTCGAGCCCGAGGGATTCGGGAGTCCTTCCGCCGAACTTGCCGAGGCAATCGCTCCGTTCAACCCGACGTTGTACAGCCACTTCCAGGGCAAGTAGCACGGCCGTCGACGATTCCGTCGGCGCGTCGCCGACTGCGCCCAGACGGCTCAGGGCGTGATGACGACTTTGCCGACCGCGGTGCGGTCCATCAGCGAACGGAGCGCCTCGCCTGCCTGCTCGAGCGGATAGCGCTTCGACACGTGGGGCCGGAGCTCACCGGACGCGACCAGTTCGATCAGCTCGTCGCTGATCTCGGCGTTCAGTTCCGGTTGGCGGGCGGTCATCGCGCCGTAGAAGACGCCCACGATCTGGCAGCTCTTGAGCAGCGTCAGGTTGAGCGGGATCGACGGGATACCGCCGGTGAACCCGATCACGAGGAAGCGGCCTTCCCAACCAATCGCCCGCAAGGCCTGCTCGGCCTTGTCGCCGCCCACCGCGTCGTAGACGACGTCGACGCCTTGACCGTTCGTCAGCTCCTTGGCGCGTTCCTTGAGGTTCTCGGTGACGTAGTTGATCGTCTCGTCGGCGCCCCGCTCGCGGCACACGTCGAGCTTCTCCTCGGTCGATGCTGCAGCGATGACCCGAGCGCCCATGAGCTTGCCGAGTTCCACCGCCGACACGCCGAGTGCGCCGCCGGCACCGAGCACGAGCAGCGTCTCGCCCGGCTGGATGTTCGCCCGGTGCTTGAGCGCGTACAGCGTCGTGCCGTAGGCGTAGTTCAGCCCCGCGGCGACGGCGAAGTCGACCGAATCCGGGAGCCGACGCGCATTGGCGGCGGGAATCGCGAGCAGGTCGGCGTAGCCACCGGTCGTGCCGAGCCCACCGACGACACGGTCGCCAACCGACCAGCCAGCCACGCCGTCGCCGACAGCCGCGACAACACCGGCGGCCTCGCCGCCAGGGATGTACGGCGGCGTCGGATGGAACTGATACTTGTCCTCGAGCATGAGAGCGTCGGGGAACGTCACAGCCGATGCCCTCACCTCGATCACGAGTTGGCCGTCACCGGCCGTCGGGGCGTCCATCTCCTCGACGACCAGGGTCTCGGGCGGCCCGAACGCCTTGCACACGACAGCTTTCATCGGTGCCGACAGTAGACGGAGAAGCCTCGCCCCTGCGTCGTCCGGAAGGGGACCGGCATCCGCGACCGGGTCACCGAGGGGTGAGACCGATTTGATGTGCCCAGACAGCGGCCAACGGCCCTTCGGGTACCGTGCTTCATGGCTACGGTCCGTCAACCCACAAGCGAGCATCGGCGATCGATCGAAGACAGTCTCCGTTGGCGTGACTTCGAACATCGCCCGGACGACATCTTCATCAGCACACCGCCGAAGAGTGGCACCACCTGGATGCAGGGCATCGTGTCGTCGCTGTTGTGGCCGGCGGGTGACGCACCCGGCGATCGCAACGACCGGAGCCCGTGGATCGATGCCCGGTTCGCTCCGATCGAGGAGGTGCTCACTCGACTCGATGCTCAGCAGCACCGTCGATTCATCAAGACCCACTCGCCCGCTGACTGTGTGCCGATCTTCGAGGAGTGCAGGTACGTCGTCGTCTATCGCGACGGGCGTGACGCCTTGATGTCGTGGGCCAACCACCGGGGTGCGATGCGACCGGAAATCGTGGAGGTGTTGAACGCGAGCGGCGCCGAGGAGGGCCTCCGTCCTCTGCCGGAGTGGGATGGTGACATGGACGAACTGTTCGACACGTGGTCCAACGACTGTTCACCGATCACGCACCTCGCGTCGTGGTGGCCGTTACGCCACGAGAGTTTCGCCTACTTCGTGCACTACAACGATCTGAAGACGGACCTCGAGGGCGAGATGCGTCGGCTTGCCGCCTTTCTCGGTATCGAAGTACCCGACGACCTGTGGCCCGGGGCCGTCGCGCGGTGCGGGCTTTCTGAGATGCGTGAGGAGGCTCGTGGTAGCGGACGCATCAACATGCTGTTCGAGAACGGCGCCGACGCGTTCTTCCACAAGGGAACCAACGGTCGATGGCGTGACGTGCTGACCCCGGCACAACTCGATCGGTACGACGCGATGGTTGCCGGCGGGCTTCCCGACGACGCTGCGCAATGGCTCGAATCCGGCTCCCTCGCCAACGGCAAACGGCCAAGAGAGTCCTGACAATTCCAGAACGACCCACGAACACCCAGGATCATCAGCAGCCGGTGACGCTCCCGCGTCGACCGACCACGTCCGGTTGAGGACCTGCGACTGAGACTGAATCGCCAAGCGCAGTTCGAGGGAGGGACGACCATGAAGCGTTCGTGTGTCGTCCCGCTATCGGAGGCCGGGCGGATTGCGATCTTGGGGTGCTCGGCAAGGGCAGACGTCGAGTGGCATCGCGACGTCGGCGGTTTCAGGAGTCTCGGCTCACGACGAGCCGTCGGCCGTCGGGTGCGATCGATGCGCAGCAGCCGTCGGTCACGATGGTTTCGGTCATGTCGTCGAGTTGTACGGCGACGATCGACTCGCCGTTGCGTGTCATCAGGATGGTGCGTCCGTCGGGCGACCACACGGGGAAGTCGCCGGGCGCGACGTCGATGTGGTCGCCGCTGTCGAGGTCGAGGATCTCGACGAACGGTTGGTCGTTTCGCAGTGTGACGTAGGCGATGGCTTGGCCGTCGGGCGACCACTCGGGCCAGGCGAAGTCCCCTCGGCGAGCAGCTCGGCTTCACCGGTGCGGACATCGGTCCACCAGATGTCACCGAAGCGGTCGCCTTCGGTTCGGGTGCGAATGAACACGATCCTGTCCTGTTCCGGCGACCAGCTGTGGCCGAGGACGTCACCGAAACCCTGGGTGAGCGGCCGTGCTTGCTCGGTCGTGAGATCGAGCAGCCACAGGTCGTACTCCGGCAACGGCATGCGTGTCGGTGCGCCACGGTCGCTGGCGAACGCGATCAGGGTGCCATCGGGGGACCATCGGGGCAAGACGTCGACTGCTCCGTCGTCGGTGAGACGCCGCAGACCCGTTCCGTCGTCCGCGACCAGGTAGATCTCAGGATTCAGATGGTCGACAGCGTCGAAGGCGATCTGTGTGCCGTCCGGCGACCAGTCGGTGAACAGACCGGACGAACGGCAGCGGTAGCTCGGCCTCCGCGCCGTTGGTGTCGCGAAGGATGAGCGACTGGACCCGCACGGCGACTCCGGCGGACTCTGGTATCTCGGTCAGCGTCCGCAGGACGGCATCGAGGACGTCGAGGATCGGCAGGCGTCGCTCGAAGACCGGGCCGACCTCCTGGGTGATCACCACGACGACATCGAGGTCGGGTACCACGAGGATGGCCTGTCCGCCGAAGCCGCCTGCTTCCCAGACGTCGTAGCCGGCGACCTCCGACGTGACGATGCCGATCCCGGCGCCCTGCCGGACGAGGCTCGTCGCCGTGGCGGCGTTCACCTCGATGGCACCCGAAGTCGCTCCGGACCTCGGTCATGGACTCGATCCACGTCGACGGCACGAGCTGCTCATCTGCCCATCGGCCGTTGTCGAGGAGCAGCTGCCCGAGACGGGCGAGCTCACGGGGCGTCAGGAACGCGTAGCTGCCGCCGGTCACGTTGCCGTAGGGCGTTTCGTGCCAGTGGTCGACCGAAACGCCCATCGGACCAAGGACCCGCTCGTGGACGTATCGACACAACCCATCCGGGGCCCGGCGATCCAGACCGAGGGCGAGCAACTCGCTGTTGTCGGTCACGTAGGCGTAGGTGCTGCCCGGTTCGGCCGCGAGCGGAGCGTCGGCGACGACCTCGACCGAGAACGGCTCGTTGGCTACGGTCGCCAATCCGCTCCGCATCGACAACAACTGCTCGAGCGTGATCCGAGCCGCGGGCCGCCCGGCGATCTCGTCGACCCACTCGCCCAGGCTCGTGTCGAGCCCAGGGACGATCCCGTCGTCCGACCGCAGCCCCGATTGCCAGCACGGTCAGGAGCTTGGTGGTGGAGAAGATGTTGTGGGCATGCGTCGCGTCGCCGCCGTTGAAGTACTCCTCGACGACGAGTTCCCCCCGGCGGGCCACCAGCAAGCTCAGCACGGTCGAACTCTGCCCCACGTCGTGCGACGACCGACTCCAGTGCCGTCGCGTCGAAACCCTCCTCGCCTGGCGTGGCCAAGGGCCACTCGAGGACCTCGTCATCCACATAGATGTCGTCCGCCGGCGTCGGCGCACCCCGCTCGTCGGCGCGCCCGTTCTCACAGGGCTCATCCGCCGATCGCAGCCGCGACGACGCCTCGGTCGAGGTCGTCGAAGGGACACCAGCCAACGGCGCCGGGTCGGGACTACACCCCGCCCCGACGACTACCACGAGAACCCCCGCAGCAAGCAGCTGGCGCGGGTCTCGACGAGAATGACCAAGCAGCATGCCCTCTCCTGGGGACGGCTTCACAAAGCATCAACTTAGAGCCACTCGACAAGTCTCGAAGCCGCATCGCCCGAACCGCCCGGTTGGGGACCCGCTGTCGAACGCGGTGACTTGTGCGGCTGAACCCGCCGTATCGAATCGAGCATCAAGCGACTTCAATTACGGCGCAAGGATGTCTCGTGCGACGACTCGGCCGAGCTCCGCACAGTTCGGCAAGCCTTGCGCGAACGGGTGCCGATCGAGGATCTGGGGCATCGCAAGGCAATACACGGCCGCTTGGTGATCGGCGCCGAGGTCGAGCTGGAAGGGCTCGATCAACTTCGCGTCAGGGTTGCTCAGGGCTGCGGTCAGGTGCGGAAACGGTAGATCAGTCACGAGAGCTGCTGCCTGGCCTCGTGCGTCGATGAGCGCGTCGAAGCGAATGTCCCCATCGACGGTGCTGACGATGACGCCACCGTCGTCTGCGTTGGAAAACGATCCATCTGCTCCGGTGGGGATGATGTTCAAGACACCGGCGTCGTACAAGGCCAGGATTCGTCGCACCGAAACGTGTGGAATCGCTGCGTAACAATCGCCGAACACCGGAAGCAACTTCGAGCTGAACGTCTGCCAGTCGTCGTCGTCGAGATGCTCGAGGATCGGCTCGAAGCTTTCGTGCCCACGCAAGAGCGCGTACCGGTGGGGCTGCGTTTCCTTCTTCTCGATCGATGCAACCGAGTTCTTCAACGTTTCGCGCAACGCCCCAAGACCGCCCAAGCGTTCACGGCGTTCGAAGTACGCGTCGGCGAACCCATCGACCGTCCTTCCCGACTCACCGAGAGCGTCGAGGTACTCGGAGTCAGCTTCTTCGAGTTCGGCCATCAGCAGCGTGAATACACGTTCGAGCAGCCCGTTGCTTCCTTGCGCAAGTTCGTTCGCAACGGCTTCAGCGTTCACGTGTCGGAGATCTTCGTACGGGTACACGTAGTAGAAATCCGGCTCCGGCATGATCCCTCGATGCGACACCATGGTGATCGCAATCGATTCACGACCCGTCTTGACGAACCAATTCACTCTGTCGCCGTCTTCCATGAACGTCCCGTGTTCATGGCCGAGCGCAACGATGACGTCGATCGCCGACAACGACGAACCAAGCACTCCAATTCGCCCCGGTTCGAGATCGGTGACATTCGTGTACGGCCAAGGCGACACGAGATCGGCCGACCCAATACGAGGCTTGCTCGGCCACGAGTGTCCCGTCGCCAACACGACATGGGTGAACGGCAACTGTTCCGCGCCGTTGTCCGTCAGTACCGACAACATGACCTGATCGCCAGCAGGTGTCACATCCACGACCTTGCTGCCAGCGACAACATCAATCGTGTGCTCCGCCGAGCGACCGATCTCGCAGAGCCGATCGAACTCCGACTGCAAGTAATCGCCAAGCATCACCCGCGGATAGAACACTCGTGCATCGATGTCGGACCGTTCAAGATCCCACCGCTCCAAGAATGCATCGTCTTGCTCATGCAACCACGCGACCAAGGGCTGCGTGATCGAGGGAATCTCCTTACTGAACACGTTGCAGTACATGTAGTCGGCGTTCGTGCCGGCGCGATACGGCATCCCACAACCAACCTGGTTCGACGCCTCGAACACAGTGATTCGCAGCGGCGTCTCGCTCGCCAACAGGGCCTTGAGTGTGTACGTGGCCATCGCCCCAGCGCCAACGATCGCAATGCTCTCCACTGAAGTCATCTCAGAACGCTTCCGTCGCAGCGATGCGCGAACTCGGCGGTGATGTCGTGACCGCCCTCATGGGGCCTCCGACACAGGCTCGACATCGCACCATTGTGCCCCTTTGGTGGCTGAGGTCGTTGACGAACTGGTCAATCGATCGATCCGAGCTCGACGATCCACCGAGTTGGTTGTCCTGTGACGGCTGCGATTCGGTCGAAGTCTGCGTCATAGTGAAGGACCGTGCGCGAGGTGGCCTCGGCGACTGCGGCGATGAGGAGATCGGGGACCTTGCGTCCTTTGAGTCCGTCGGCGGCGAGGTTGCGTTGGACCTGTTGCGCCCGATCGAAGTGATGTGCTTCGACCTCGATTGGTCGGAATGCTCCGAGTGCTGCGGCGAGGCGATCCCATTCGTCCGCGTTGCGGGCCGAGAAGCCGATCTCGAGGTCGGTCATGGAGGTGCGTGCGAGTCCGGCTGCGTCGAGTTCTTCGATCCGCTGGCGAACAGATGGGGCGCGGAGTCTGGTCAGAACGCTCGTGTCCAGGAGGAACATCAGCGCCAAGCCGCGGAACGGTCGTCGAGATCTGCGTCGCCGAGCACGGACAGCGCGCTTTCGAGCTGGGCGCTGCGTTGGCGAGCGGCGCTGCGCAGCGCCTCGTTGACGGTGTCTTTGATGGTGCGGGTCCCGAGTTGTGCGCGTCGGTGATGCACCGAGGCGGGATCGTACGGACGCAGGTTGGCCGGTGGGATGCTCGGCTCCCGTCATCAAAGCGCACGACGAGAGTGTTTCGCGCCCCGACCGTTCGGGCCCGGAGTCGGTCGTCAGGCGGGTAGGACCGAGTCGTCGACCCAGCTGCCATGGAAACCGAAGGGCACACGTTGTGGGAGATGGATCCGGGCGACCGGATCGCTGCCGGGCGCCGATGCATCGAGGATGACGAGGTCGGAGGAGTCCGCGGACGCGTTGTACACGAAACCGATCGCCCAGCCCTCGTCTTCGCCAGCAGCATCATCGTCTTGCACGAAGACGAACTCACTGGGGAATGCATCAGGCCCGAGGTCGTAGGTGGTTTGCGTGCCGGTGAGAACATCCCACTTCACGACGACTCCCGGTTCACGAAGGGTGGTTTCGCTGCCATCACGGTGGGTCACTCCCCAGCCGTACCGGTGCGGAAGGCCGACGACACGGTCATCGACTCGCGAGAAGGCGTGCGTCCTCTCATCGATCTGCTCTTCGTGGACGGCACCCGATGCCAAGTCGAACGTCCACCGGTGCAGATATGCCGGTGGGGTATAGACCTCCGGTTCCATCGACATCGTCGCGTGACGACCCACATCGCAGACCACCACGTTGCCGTCGACGTAGGCATTGAGAGGGTGGAACACGTAGCACGGGTCGATCTCGAACCAGCGGATGTCCGCGTTCGTGCCCATGCGAGGCATGATGCCGATGCGGGCGCCGTAGGTGTCGTCCCACCCGATCGGCGACTCCAGGTTCGACAGATCGAACACGATCGGTAGGTCCATGAAAATGGCGTGGTCGCGGGTGATCATGAAGTCGTGCATCATCGTGCCCTTCGGCACGGAGATCTCGGCGGAATGGACGAGCGCTCCGCCGGCATCGAGAACGTGGTACGTCAGGAACGGCGGGATCGGGGAGTAGCCGAAGAAGTGCAGCTCTCCGGTCTGGGGGCACAGCTTCGGGTGCGCCGTGAACGCCGTCGTCAGCCTGCCGCCGAAGTCGTCGCAGCCGATCGTGTCGAGTTCGGGGCTCAGCTCGTACGGAAGATGGAGCTCCTCCAGCGCCCAGATCCGTCCCGCATGGGCCAGCACACTCGTGTTCCCCGAGCCGGCCGTCGGGTCGGCGAACACCTCCGGGTCGGTTGCATCCAATCCCCTCACGAACTTGGTGGTCTGTACGTACCGGTTGCGATACCAGACCGCGTTGCCGGCGTCGAGACGGACGCCGTGCACCATCCCGTCACCGGCGAACCAGTGGCTCGACATCCCCGACGGCGGATTGGATCCAGTGCGCAGGTAGCGGCCCGACAGCGACGGCGGGATGGAACCCGTGACTCGCAGGTCGACGTCAGTGACCTCGTCGAAGACGGGCCCGAAGTTCCCTTCGAGGTACCACGGAATATGACCTGGGTCCGTGCGGGAATCGATGTCGAGAGCTGTCATACCACCATCTTGACAAAAGAACATCACAGCGAGCGTCCCAGAGCGATCGGGGTCGTCAGACGGCTGGGACGTCCGGAACCGTCCGGTTGAGGAACCTGTATCGGACGCGAGCCCTGTCCGTTGAGCGACCCCGTAGCGGACGCGGGGCGGGCTGCGGCGACGATCTTCGAGTTCGACGAGGACGCTCGGATCGAGCGCTTCTGGATGTACTACAACGACCCGCTCACTTGAGCCAGCATCGTCGTCTCGCCTTTCCCGAGCGCCGAATCATCGACGGTGCTCCCAAGCACTCGACTCCGGCCGCTACGGGCGGGCTCTCCGATGTCCGAGAGCGACCCATCGAGCGTCCGGTTGGCGACCGCCGTTTGAGACGGGATCGCCAGGTGCGATTCGAGGCAGCGACGACGACTGAACCATGCGTGGGGCGTCGCACATTACGGCTCGTGACTGTCGGGCGTTCGATATGGCAGCGATGCGGCGCGAGTTGCTGTGGCGCGCCGGCGTCATGGGGCGGGTGTCATCGAGTGTCCTGACCGACCCCCATTGGCCCCCGAATGTGTGCCACTCTGAATTCATGCTCGATCATCTCGGAATCCAATGCGCAGACATGGATGCAAGCAAGGCGTTCTACGACGCCGTTCTCGCTCCTCTCGGAGCGACACGCCAGATGGACTTCGGAGTCGCCGTCGGGTACGGGACGCCGGAGAAGCCAGACTTCTGGCTCGGCGTGTTCGACTCGGGGAAAGGATTCAGAGAATCGCACATCGCGTTCGCCGCACTCGACCGGGCTGCGGTTCGAGCGTTCTTCGATGCAGCCGTCGCCGCCGGAGCCGAGGTGTTGCACGAGCCCCGGGTCTGGCCCGAGTACCACGAGAACTACTACGGGGCCTTCGTTCGCGACCCCGACGGAAACAACGTCGAGGCTGTCTGCCATCTCGCGGAGGACTGATACGGGACGACGGCCTGCCAGACCACGCGTTCGCACGCCCCCGAACTCCCGGTCGGCGACGTGGGGCCGATACAGGGTGGGTCGTTCGCGCGGTGACGCGAATTATCGATGCACGTGATGTGGTGCCAACAACGTTGCTCGGACTCGTGCGGGTGACGAACGCGGTGACAGGGCATCCCTACGACCCGCTCCGTCAGGATGTCTCGACGAGGCCGGCGAGTCCGTCGAGGTTGTTCTGCATGTTGGCGGCGTGCTCGCCGAGGCGGCGTTCGATGATGTCGTGTTCGCGGTCGGGCATTCGATCGATCGCAGGACTGAGACCGCTGCGGCCCGGACCGATTTGGCAGCGTTGGGTGAGGCGCGTGCCGCCGTCGACCGGTTCGAGTGAGAATCTCCAGCTCGCCGCCGGGTCGGCGGGATCCTGGACGATCCAGCCGATCACCCGCTCGGGCTCATACTCGACGATCGTGCACTCCACCTGCCAGCTGCCGACGACGGGATGCTCGTTGGTGCCGCGGAAGCGGGCACCGAGTGCAGGCTCCGTCGTACCGTCGAGCCACTCGGCACCTTGGAATTCCGAGGAGAACCTGGCCGGCAGGTTGATGTCGGCCACGTACACCCACAGCTCGCCCGGCGACACGGCAATCACTCGCGACACCTCCGTCGTCGGGCCGTCTGCGTAGCGCAGTCGTTCGGTCATCGCTCTCTCGCCTCCGGCAGTCCGGTTCGCTCCCACAGCGGCTGGAACCGCCGCCTACTGTCGATCGTATGCAGGTGGGGGTCAGCGCGGTCGTGTCGTCCGCCGAGGATGTGTCGAGTACGTCCGCGAGTGCGCAGCGAGGATCAGCGAAATCAGGATACTGCAGCGCCGTTGGCGCGGGGTCGTTCCCATGGTTGCCTCCTCACTGCATTCAAACACTGATGTTCGCACCTGGCTGGTGCAAGGCTGCGTATCGCCGTGTAGCAGTGCCTCGGGACGAGCGTCCTCTGCATGTATGCTGGCATACATGCAGAGGACGACGGTGAAACTGCCTGACGAGCTCGATGCCCGCCTCCGCCACGAGGCCCAGCGGCGTGGAAGCACCGTGTCAGAACTCACCCGTGAGGCCATCGAGAATCTGCTCGGCGTCCAGCACGGCAAACGACGACTTCTCGCCGCCGGTGCGGGCGCCAGCGGTCGCGACGACATCTCGGAGCGAATCGAAGAGATCCTTGCCAACGAGGTCCCGTCATCGCGCTGATCGTCGACGCCGGGCCCCTCTACGCCTACGTCGATCGTGATGACCGGCACCACGCCGCCTGCCTGGAACTCCTCGAGACGCACCCGGGACCCACTCATCGTTCCGACGCTGGTCATCACCGAGGTCACCTATCTCCTCGGCACACGCCTCGGTGCTGACGCAGAAGTGCGATTCCTCGGCGACCTCGCCGCAGGAAACCTTCTTGCAGAATCGGTCGCGGCCAGCGACTGGATGCGAATTGCCGAACTTGTCGCGGCCTATCGCAATCTCCCGCTCGGAACGACCGACGCTTCGGTGATCGCGACAGCCGAACGGCTCGGCATCCAAGACGTCGCCACCCTCGATCGCCGACACTTCACGGTCGTGCGATCACGACTCGGCGACCTCACGCTTCTGCCCTGAACCAGCGCGCCCAGCCGCCGCTTCGCACATCTGAAGCAGGGTGCTGGAATTCGCCTGAGGTGCTCGCGTTGGGCGGCGAAACGGAAAGTGCCGTGGGTCATGCGTGGAGGCAGCAATCCGTCGTTCGCGATGTTGACGACCGTGAGCAGCGAGGAGTTGGTCCCGGCCGACCATCCGATCCGCAGGATCCGCGTCGTGGTCGACGCGGTGCTCGCCGAACTCGATCCGGTGTTGGATGAGATGTACGCATCGGCGGGCGGCGCATCGTGGCGCCCGGGCCGGTAATTTTCCGCACCCTGCTGGGAGTCTGAAAGCATTGGGTAAAGGCCCCCCGGCTCCGGGGGGCCACCCAATGACATCTAAAGCACCTGGTGATCAGGTGCTTTGGAGCGGACGACCGGGATCGAACCGGCGACCTCAACCTTGGCAAGGTTGCGCTCTACCAACTGAGCCACGTCCGCGAGACCGCTCTGAGCGGTGTATGCGAAGCAGCATGATAGCGCCCTCCGAGCCATTCCGAGCAACCTCCCCGGCCGATTGCGCCGACGCGCTGGGCGAGCCCGCGCCCGTGTGCTGCCATACCGTCGTCCGACCAGACGGAGATCGAACGCGTCGTCGGATGACGCCGTCAGTTGCGGGAATCGGATGCCGGCTCGGCATCCGGGGACGACTCGACGTCGGTCTCGACGATCACCGGCTCGTCCTCGGTCTCGACGACCAGCTCAGCGACCGGCTCGCCCTCGATCTCGGCAACCAGCTCAGCGACCGGCTCATCCTCGATCTCGGCAACCAGCTCAGCGACCGGCTCATCCTCGATCTCGGCAACCAGCTCAGCGACCGGCTCATCCTCGATCTCGGCAACCAGCTCAGCGACCGGCTCATCCTCGATCTCGGCAACCACCTCGGACACCAGCTCGTCCCCGATCTCGGCGACCGCCTCCGCCACCGGCTCGTCGATCGGTTCGTCCTCGATCTCGACGACCGCCTCAGCGACCGGCTCGTCGATCGGCTCGATCACCGGATCGACGTCGCGTCCGATCGGGGTCGGGTCACGCTCCTGTGACGGGACACCGGGGCCGAGGTCGCTGAACGACGTGACCGGATGCTCGGCCAGCTCGAATTCGGCGTCGAGCGATGGCGGCAACTTCGCCGGGACGAGTGGTTGGGCTCCGTCGGGTCGGACCTCGTCGAGCATGCGACGCTGCGTCGACCGATCGCGCTTCTTCCATTCCTTGTCGCCCATTCGCTCCAGTGGTGCCAGGACGTCGAGATCGACGCGCGTCTGGCGGATGATCCAGATGCCGAGAACGATCAGCAACAACCCGATCACCACCAGCCCGATCACCATCGAGTAGACGAGACGGCTCGACGAAGGGTCGCCCGCGCCGACGAGTGCGACGGCCGACGAAGGCACTGAGCCGAGACGAGGAGCGATGACGAGCACGGGCCCACGATTGTGCCAGTTCGGAGCCGTCTCGCCACGGATCAGCGCTGATGCCGCGGACACCAGACGGTCGTACGACCGCCGAGTGCGAGCCGTTCCAGGCTCACGCCGTCGCGCTCGCACGGTGGACACGCGGCGCGAACCGCCGGGCTCAACACGCCGGTGGTGCTGCCCCCACGGGCGAGCATGATCGGAAGACGGCGACGGATCACGGAGGCGAGCCGATCGACCTCCGGCGCGGTCAGCGAATCGACGGTGCGCCGCGGGTCGAGCCCGGCCCACCACAGGACCTCGTCCGCGCACAGGTTGCCGAGGCCGGCCACGATGTGTTGGTCGAGCAATGCTGACTTCAGCACACCGCGCCGGCCGACCAACGCTCGTGTGAGACGCCGCGGCGTGACCTCGGTGAAGTCGACGCCCAGGTGGCCGAGGTCCGGGTCGAGCGACACCCGACCCAGCCGTCGAGGGTCGTTGAACCGCAGCGCAGGTGGGGCGGCGCGACCGCCGGGGGTCGCGAACAGCACCAGCCGGTCCCACGAAGGATCATCACGTCCCGATGCATACGCCAGTCGGTCGATCGCTGCGTCGCCGTCGATCACGAGCCGTCCCGTCATGCCGAAATGCAGCCCGATCGTCGGGCCATCGGTGTCGAGCAGCACCACCTTGCCGTGGCGGCGGGTCCCGGTGAACGTCGCGTCTGCGACCGCGTCGGCGAACCCCTCCTCGACCACTCGATCGTCGGTGACGGAGCCGACGATCGAGCGCCCGATCAGTGGCTCGCACGCACGGCGCCAGATCTCGGCCTCGAGGCCCTCGGGCATGATCAGGCGGTCGACGGGTTCGACTTCGCGGCGCGGCCGAGGAAGCGTTCCAGCGGTTCGGCGAGTTGGTCGCCGTTGATCAGGAAGGCATCGTGACCGTGCGGCGAGTCGATCTCGACGTACTCGCTCGGCACGCCGTTGGCCGCCACCGCCTCGTGGATCTGCTGTTGCTGGTACGCGGGGTAGAGCATGTCGCTCGAGATCCCGACCGCCATCGTCGGCGCGGTCACCCGCAGCATCGCCCGGTCGAGTGACCCGCGGCCCCGAGCGACGTCGTGCAGGTCCATCGCCTTGCCGATCGCAAGGTAGCTGTTGGTGTCGAAGCGGCGCGCCAACTTCACACCGTGGTACTCGAGGTAGCGCTCGACTTCGAATCGCTGCCACATGCCGAGCGTGTCACCGACGGCGGCCTTGTCGGCGAGTTCCCGGCCGAACCGATCGGTGAACACGTTGTCGCTGCGGAAGGTCACCTGCGCAACCATGCGCGCGATCTCGAGCCCTTCGGCGGGACCGTCGCCCGGCTCGGCGTCGTAGTAGTCGCCACCGCGCCATTTCGGATCGAGCCGGATCGCTCGGCGACCGATCGCGCCCCACGCGATCTGTTGGGCGGTGGCCTGCATGCACGTGGCGACAGCAACGAGCGAGCCGACCCGACGGGGGTACATCACCGCCCATTCCAGCGCCTGCATGCCACCCATCGATCCGCCGATCACCGACATCCACCGGGTGACGCCGAGGTGCTGGCCCAGTTGCGCCTGCGCACGCACCATGTCGCGGATCGTGACGACGGGGAAGCGCGACCCGTACGGCTCGGCATCGATCGGATGCGGCGAGGCCGGACCGGTCGAGCCCTGACAGCCACCGAGCACGTTGGCACACACGACGAAGTACTTGTCGGTGTCGATCGGCTTGCCGGGCCCGACGGTGTCGTCCCACCAACCGGGTGTCGGATGCCCACGTCCGGCCGGGCCGGCGGCGTGACTGTCGCCCGTCCACGCATGGCACAGCAGGATGGCGTTCGATCCGTCGGCGTCGAGGCGCCCCCACGTCTCGTAGGCCACCACCACGTCCGACAACGCCACGCCGCAGTCGAGCGCGAACCGCCGGTCGGTCGCGAACGTGAAGAACCGCCGGTGCCCCGGTTCGTGACCCGGCAACCAGGCGCCGGTCACCGGAAGAGGCGGGAGTGTCGTCATCGGATCGGGACGGGCCGGCACGTTCGTCGCGATGCCCGTCCGGCGCATGGTAGCAACGCGGGTCGTTGCCCCGCCGGGAGTATCCGTCGCGCCCACCACCGCCGGCCCCCACCGAGCACACCGCAACGATGAGCGAAGAGCCGCTATTCGGGCGCTTCGCTCATCGCAGAGAGGGGCGAGTCGCCACCGATGAGCCAAAGGACGCCATCCGGGCGTTTCGCTCATCGCTGGCGGTGGACTCCGGGTCAGGTGATCGTGCCGATGACGGGTTGCGCGAGGGCCATTCGCTGCTCGTAGCCGGTCTCGTAGGGCATGAAGCCGTTGCGGTCGGGATACATCAGCTGCACCAGTTCGAACGGTCGGCCCGCGTACCAGGCGGTCGCTGTGGCGAAGTACGGCCCCCACGGCCCGAGATCGATCGGTGCGAACAGGCACCGCAGCTCGTTGTCGAGCAGCCCCACGACCTCGACGCCGATCGGGATCTCGGTGCCGCCGCGGCACGCATCGGCCACCAGCGTGAGCAGGCCCTGGGAGGCCGAAGGAGTGAGCCCGAACACCGCGACCTCGGGAAAGCCGACGTCGGCGGTGAGCCCGATCGTGTACGCATACCCGGGCGTCGGCGGCGTGCTGTCGGCATCGGGTGCGATCGCCTCGAGCGCCCAACCGTTCGTCTCGATCATCCACTCGATCTTCTCGGCGTGCGGTATCCCGAAGTCCGGCAGTTCCATGTGACCAGTGTGCCGGACGTCCCGGTTGGTGCGTCAGCCCAGGTTCTCGATCTCGAACGGCGCGATGTCGTCCGCCGGTTCGAAACCGAGCACCCGCCCGTAGAAGTACAGGTCCGACTCGAACCAGCGCACGATCGAGTCGGCGGCACGGAACCCGTGGCCCTCACCGTCGAAGCATTGGTACGCCACCGGCAGTTCGTTGGCACGTAGTGCCTCGACGATGCGCTCCGAGTGCGCCGGTGGGACCACCGTGTCGTCGCTGCCCTGCAGCACGAGCAACGGCGCCGACAGGCGCTCGGGGAAGTTGATCGGCGATCGTCTCGCATACTCGTCGGCCGCGTCCGGCCAGGGCCCGATGAGGCCGAAGGTGTACTGCGACTCGAACTTGTGATCGTCGCTGATCAGGGCCGACACGTCCGTGACGCCGAACAGATTCGTGCCCGCCGCGAACACGTCGTGGTTCGCGATGGCCAGGAGCACGACCGTGCCACCGGAGCTACCGCCCTCGATGACGAGCCTGTGTTCGTCGACGTCGCCCCGTTCGGCGAGGAACCGTGCGCCGGCCACCGCGTCGTCGACGTCGGCGACGCACCAGTTGCCGAGCAGCTTGCGCCGGTAGGTGCGCCCGTAGCGCGTGCTCCCCCGGTAGTCGACGTCGATCACGGCGACGCCCCGGCTGGTCCAGAATCGGTGACTCCGGCCGGGCACGAGGCGTCGTTGCGCAGACGCCGTCGGTCCGCCGTGGACGAACACCATCAACGGCGGACGCTCACCGTCGGGAAGTTCGGCGTCTGGATTGGCTGGTGCGTAGTACAGGCCGTGCGCCACGTCGTCGCCGCTCGTGGGGAACGTGACGAACTCGGGTTCGGGCAGGAATGCGGGATCGAACCCGAGGTCGTGCCCGGCGCGCAGGATCTCGATGCCGCCGTCTCGCAGACGCAGCACTTCGTTGCTCGAGGTGTAGGAGCTGCCCACGAGGCAGAGCGCGTCGCCCGCGCGCCGCAGCGAGCTGATCATCGTGTACGGCAGGTCGAGTCGCGTGTGGTCGTCGACGACCAGCACGTCACCGTGGCGATCACGTCGAACGTGGCCACCTTCAGCGTGGCTCGCGCCGCCGAACACCCAGTGCGGTTCGACGATCTCGAAGGCGCCCACCGCTTCCGGAACGAGTTCACCGGTGGCAACGTCCACGCGGTAGAGGTTCCACCACTCGTTGCGATCGGTGACGACGACCAGCGTGCCGTCGCGCCACCACAGCGGTTCCTGCACCGCCTCGTCGCCGTTGCCGACCAGCTTGCGAGCGTTGCGGACCGACACCCCGTCGAGGTCGGCGATCCACAGCTCCGTCGAGTCCCATGGCATGTTCGGGTGCATCCATTGGATCCACGCGATCGATCGACCGTCGGGCGACACCCTCGGCGACGCATAGAAGTCGGCCCCGGTCGCGATCACCTCGGTGCGCATCGATCCATCGGTGGCGACGGCGATGATCTCGTTGACGGGTTGGCCGTCGCCGTGGCGCTCGTGGACGCAAACGAACCAGTCGCCGTCCGGTGTGGGTCGACCATCGGCATAGCGAAGGGTTCGGGGTGCGTCGGGGTCCGCGGTCAGCACGACCGGCTCACCGCCGGGCTCGATCCGTCGCAGGCGTTGGTCGCCGAAGTCCGTGTAGAACGCGGACTCCGTCGGCCGCCCACCACGCTGCGCCCCCGTACTCGTGGACGCTCGTGCGGACGTTGACGTCCGCTGCGGTGACGTCGGACATGACGCCGTCACGCCACCGAACGAGCGTGGTGCGCCCGGCGTTGTCCGGCCGAGACTCCGCCCACCACACGTCGTCGCCGTCGGGGACCACCTCGCTGATCCCCACCGACCCACCGACGAGTGATCGAGCGGTGATCGGTGACGGCCAGGTACCTGCAGGTCGCGCTGGTCATCGTGCCAGTGTCGCAGGAACCTGGCGCGGTCCGGACGAGGCGCGGCCGCGGCGTCAGATCAGGCTGAAGGCGTCGAGATCCAGCGCGTGGCGGAGATGTCGCTGGGCCATGGCGCCGAACATCGCCTCGCTGCGGTCGTTGAGCGTCACGATCTGCGACGCCATCGCCGCCACCGCGAGGCCGGCGAACGCGTCGCGTCGGTACTGCTCCCACACCCAGGCGTCGTCGAGCGTGACGCCGTACGCGGCGAGGGCCTCCAGGTACACCGCGACGAGCTCGCGTTCGTGCTCGCGGCGCTCCGGCGGCAGCAGGCCGGCGCCGATGAAGTACGACAGATCGGTGATCGGGCTGCCGTGCGCCGGCGTTTGCCAGTCGACGACCGTGACCGCCGGTCCCCCCTCGGGGGTGGCGAAGAGCATGTTGTCGAGGCGGTAGTCGCCGTGCGTGATCGTCTTCGGGCCAGTGCGACCGGCCCGCCATGCACCGATCACCGGGCCGAAGCGTTCGGCCAGCTCGAACTCTTCCTCGCTGAGGTGCGACCGGTAGGTGCTCGCGAAGCCGGGGAAGTACATCTGCCACATGATCGCCAGTCCGGCACCCGCACCGGGTTCGTCACCGCGATCGTGTTCGATCCAGTCGACGTCGTACAGCGTGGGATCGTCCCAGCGCGGTCCGTGCAGCTTGGCGAGTTCTCGCACCGCGTCGCGGGCCTGCTCGAGCGTGCAGCCCGTGAGCTGATCACCTTGCGTCGCCGGCGCCATGTCCTCGAGCACCAGGACGAACGCATTCGTCTCGGGGGTCCAGTCGCCGTAGAAGCAGGCAGGTACCCGCATGTCGACGCTGGAGGCGAGCTCGAGATAGAAGCGTGTCTCGCGCTCGTAGTGACGCAGCACCGCTGCGGTGGTGAGGCTGGTGTCGTCGGTGGCCGGAAGCTTCACCACGACCGAACGCGGCAGCGAAGGCTCGGCGTCGGGCATGGAGATGCGCACGTTGACCCCGATGTGGCCGTCGCCGATGCGCTGGGCCGTGACCGGTCCCACCTCGGCGCCGAGCACCGACGAGAGCCATTCGGAGGTGACGTCCTGCGCGCGCATGGCGCGGCACGGTAGCGCTCGGCGGCCGGTACCGTCGTGCCCGAGATGTCCGGGTCGCGCTTCTCCTTCCTGCTGCGTCCGAAGTGGATCGCCTTTCACCTGCTCGTGTTCGGGTCGATCGCGTTGATGATCTGGCTGGCGTTCTGGCAGCTCGACCGTCTCGACCAACGACGGGCCTTCAACGACCTCGTTTCCCAGCAGCTCGACCGGCCTCCGGTCCCCCTCGACCAACTGCTGGCCGATGCAGGAGACGATCCCGACTCGATCGAGTGGCGCCAGACGATCGTCACCGGTCGGTATCTGCCCGAGCAGATCCTGTGGTTCAATCGGTCACAGGACGGCATCGCCGGCGACAACGTGCTCACGGCGCTCGTCACGGAGAACGAGACCACCACCGTCGTCGTCAACCGCGGCTTCGTTCCGCTCGGCGCCGACGTTCCTGCAGCCCCGACCATCGAGACGGAGCTGCTGGCGCGAGTGCGCATACCCCAGGAGCGCCAGCGTGGCGAGTTGACCGACGCCTCCGACGCCGCCGTGGTCACGGAGGTGCGCCGCATCGACCTCGGTCAGCTCGCGGCGCAGCTGCCGGGCGAGGTCGCGCCCGTCTACCTCGACCTGATCGACGCGAACCCGCCGATCGGTCCCAACGACCCCGCTCCGGTGCCGGCCCCCACGCTCGACGAGGGCCCACACCTCTCGTATTCCGTTCAGTGGTTCATCTTCGCCGCCTGCGTGCTGGCCGGTTGGATGCTCGCCGTTCGCAGGTCGATACGTACACGCCAGCGCGCTGCGATCACGGCCGCAGCAGCCGAGCCAGCGGCGCCGGATTCCGACCCGCCAGCCGACGTCGCAGCTGCCAGCTCGACGACCGGAACAGACGCGCCATCGCCGCGCTGACCTCGCCCGGCGGGGTGTCCACTCGCAGGTAGGCGGACCAGTCGACGATCGACAGCTCGAAGAATCCGTCGAAGAACGCGCGGACCTCGTCGTCGTCGAGATCGAGCAGGACCTCGAGGCCGTAGTCGTGGAGCACTCGTGTGCGCCGCATCGGTGCGGTCCACACGGACTCGGCGATCGCTGCCGGATCGACGATGCCGGAGGACGATTCCAGCGCCCGACCGATGGCTGCAGCGACGCGAGGGGCCGCACGGATGGACGCAGCGACCGAGAATCCGGTCGCTGCGTGCACGTAGCCGGCCGCAGCGCCGAAGGCGACGACCGGTTGCTCGGGACCCGGGCGGGAGCCGCCGAGCGGGATCCGCACGTACTCGGTGCGAACGGCGTCGGCCAGCACGGCGTCGGGGTGACGTCCGAGGCGGGCAGCGAGTCGCGGGAGCAGTGCGATCGGCTCGATCGCCGGTCGCGCGGCAAGCACCGTCTCTTCGACCAGCCAACCGTCGCTCACCGGAAGCGAGTAGCAGAACGTGGTGACACCGCTCGGCCCGACGCTCGAGGGCGCGCCGTCGGGTCCGAGCACGCGTCGGAAGTCCATGAACGTCGGGTTGCCGAGGTCGCCGGGCGGCGGACTCGGAAGCACGACGCCGAGCGCGGTCTGCCATGCGGGCGGGTGTTCGGACGCGTGTCGGGCGAACCGGGAGGGCCAGCCCGTCGCGTCCATCACCACCCTCGCCACGACAGTGGATCCGTCGACGAGTTCGAGGCGGTGCCCCACCCCACCGGCAGCCGTCTCACCGGCCATGCCGGTCGCGACCCGATTCACCCGAACTCGCCGATGAGCGACACCGTCTCGAAGCGTCGATCGCAGTCGGTCGTTGTCGAGGGTGCCGTAGGTGCGCGCCAGTCGGTGCGGGCGGGATCCGTAGGCCCACATCTCGGCGCTGGTGATCGCCACGACGGCATCGACATCGACGAGCTCGACGCCGGCATCATCGACGAGATCGTCGACCCACGTGCTGTAGGTGGCAGTCCACGGGGCGTCATCGCCGACCAGCACGACGTCGATCCCCTGCCGCCGACACGCCCGCGCCAGCGCGCTCCCGGCCGGCCCGTCGCCGATGACAGCGACGTCGAAACGCTCGGTGGCCCGGCCGTGAGTCGGCGTGGTCACTGCCGTTCGAGTTCGGCCATGCGTCGGAACTGTTCGACGACGTCGGGGGTGACATGGCCGGGGTCGAGCGTTCGGTACGCGGTCTCGACGTTGACGACGATCCGGCCGAACTCTCCCCATTCACCGAATCGTTCGTCGAGGCCGAGTTCACGACCGATGTCACGGGCCGCGTCGAACGCGTCCATGCCGGACGAGTGACGTGCGGTTGCCGCCTCGTCGACGAACGAGAGGTAGTCACGCACGGCGACGATGCCGGTGGCATCGGTCAGTGGTCCGTGACCGGGAACGACGGTGTGAGCCTCGAGGCCGAGCATCAGGTCGCACGCGGCGATCCAGTTCGACAGCGGGCCGGCCCACACGATCGGCGTGCCGCCGATGAACAGGATGTCACCCGTGTACACCGTGCCGGCGTCGGGCACGTACACGATCGTGTCGCCGGCGGTGTGGGCCGGGCCGACCTCGTACAACTCGACGCGCCGCCCACCGACATCGAGATCGAGACGCCCGTCGAACGTCCGTGTCGGTGGCACCAGTTCGATCCCGTCGAAGTGGAAGTCGCCGAAGAACGACCGGAAGAGCTCGCCGACGTCTCCGGGCGCCCGGTTGAGTGCAGCGAGCATCGACGGCGGGACCTCGGCCATCTCGTGGGCGGTCGCCGACGAGGCGACGATGTCGACATCCGGCAGGCGGCGCGTGACTTCGCCGTTGCCGTAACAGTGGTCGCCGTTCGCGTGCGTGTTGACCACGGTGTCGACCGGGGCAGCGCTCGTCGCGGCGGCCATCGAGTCGAGCATCGCGGCGGTCAGTTCGAGGTCGAACAGCGTGTCGACGAGCAACGACTGTCCGTCGCCCACGATCAGCCCGGCGTTGCTCCATCCCCAGCCGCCATCGGGTTGCAGATACGCGAAGCATCCGTCGTCGAGTTCGTGGAGCCCGTGCGAGTAGTCGGCCGTGGTCGCCATGGCGCCATCTTGACACGACCCGTCCCGCGGCCAGGCCCCAGCGATGAGCGAAAGGCCGCTATCCGGGCGGTTCGCTCATCGCGGCGTCGACTCCCAACCCAACGATGAGCGAAAGGCCGCTATTCGGGCGGTTCGCTCATCGCAGCGGGTCATCAACTGGCGGGGGCTCGGAGCCAGCGGGCGCTGAGGCGTTCGGCGAGCATCGTGGTCGGCAGGTGCGTGTTGACGTCCGGGATCGACGGGAACACCGAGGCGTCGCACACGTACACCCCGTCGTAGCCGACCAGCCGCCCGTCGCCGTCGACGACCGTGCCCATCGCACAGCTACTGGAGGCGTGCACGTAGTCCCCGACCGAGGCGCGCACCCACTGCTCGATCGCGTCGTCGTCGACCAGCGCTGCGCTCGTCGTTCCGAACGCGTCGATGTACACCTCCTCGACGATCTCCCGGAAGGACGGCGCCGCGAGCAGCTCCAGCGCGGTGCGGACGCCCGCGACCAGCGCGGCGGCGTCGAGCGGGTCGTCGAGCAGGGCGAAGTCGACGAGCGGCTCGTCGAGCGGGTCGTCCGACGACAGCCGTACCGTGCCGGCGCGCCCCCTCGGCCGCATCAACGCCGTCATCAACAAGCCGAGTCCGGGGGCGGCAGCACCGAGGTGGTTCATGGGCAGGAACTGCCACGGGTCACGCCGGAGCAGGGATGCGATCGCGAGTTGACCCGGCGCACCGGCAGCGCCATCGCGCAGTTGCAGGGTCAGCGGCGCCGACGCATGGTCCTGCAGCCCGAGGCCGACGCCAGGGGTGTCCACGCCCGACCGCAACAGGATCGCCGGCGAGTGGATCGCTCCGGCAGCGACCACCACCCGATCGGCTGGCAGCAGCTCGCCGTCGACGAGCAACACTCCGATCGCCCGGCGGTCGTCGAGCACGACTCGATCGACCGGTGAGTCGGTGCGAACGACGAGATTCTCCCGCTCGAGCGCCGGCCACAGCGAGGCCTCGGCGGAGGTGACCCGTTGCCCGCCGCGCCGTGTCAGCCGC
Organism: Ilumatobacteraceae bacterium; assembly: GCA_963746285.1. Lineage (GTDB taxonomy): Bacteria > Actinomycetota > Acidimicrobiia > Acidimicrobiales > Ilumatobacteraceae > Sva-07. Next base: position 72,617 of record CAVVAO010000032.1, read on the forward strand.
GCCCGCTCGGCATCGGGCGCGGCGGCGAGCAAGGCTCGGTCGACCGCTCCGAGCTCGGCCTCGTCGGCCGGCTCCTCGGGCAACGCGATCGCGTCCCACGCCGCAGCAGCGTCGTCCCATCCCCACGACCGGTACAGGTCGGGATCACCGTGCAAGCGCCACCATCGCGTTCACCGACGACGATCCACCGACGCCCCGTCCACGCGGGTAGACGCTCGCAGAGCCGCCGGTCGACCGCGTTGCCATCAGCGACGGGAAGGTTCGCTCGGGCACCTCGAGCGCCGCGAGAAAGTCCGGACCGCCGATCGGCCCCTCGAGATCACCCGGCCCGAGGCCGGGACCTGCCTCCACCAGCGTCACGTTGCATGCGGGGTCGCCCGACAGCCTCGCGGCCAGCACGCACCCCGCCGATCCGGCACCGATCACGATCGTCGCACCTTCGTCGGATCGGCCAGAGCACGCCACGACCGAAGCGTACGACGGATGGCTCAAGGCCCACCGCTTACGAGCCGATACCACCAACGGTATGGACGACAGGACCGACACACTGACGAGGCCGGGCTTCCCTCCCCCACCGCCGTCGGCGGTGGCACTCGCCCCTCCCCCGCCGCCCGTCCCGTGGCCCGGGCAGATCAGCCAGGCCGGGCCGTCACTGCCCAGCGTTGCGCCGGCGGTCCCACGTCCCGCGACGACCGACACCAGCCCGTTCTCTGCGGCGATGTTCGGCACGATCACGCCGGAACCGGTGAAGAAGCCGTCCAAGCGCGGCGGAGGGTTCCGCCGAGCGATGAAGTGGCTGTTCCTGCTCGCGGTGCTGGGTGGCGATCGCCTTCGCCGGCGTGACCTACGGGCCCGACCTCGTCGAGCGAGCGAACGGTGTCGACGAGGACAACGGTCCCAGTGCGCCACTCGTGTATCCGATGCCGACCGCAACGCCGGCAGCGGTCCGCACGGCCACGTTCACCGTCAGCGAACTCGACAGTTTCGGGGGGACACAGACCTACGAGGTGACTGCCGACTTCGAGTCGGGCATCACCCACGTCGTCATCCCACGCACGGACACTCCCGATCTCGAGATCCTGACGCTGTGGGAACAGACCTTCGTGCGCCGTGTCGACGAACCGACGTGGTACACCCTGCCCCGCGGCGACTTCCCGGTCGACTTCTCGCTGGGACGCAGCCGATGGGTTCGTACGCTCGACGAACTGGTGCCGCCGGAATTCCGCCAGTTCACGACGATCGACGAGGCGAACGAGTCGTCGATCGAGACCACTCCGGCACGCCGGCTCGTCGTGTCCGCCGATCCGCAGCGGCTGATCCAGGCGCAGACCGCGGCCGCCACCCCGACGGTCGACGGCTCGCCCGCACCGGCTCCTCCGCTGCCGCCCGGCGTCACCGTGCAGCCCGACGTCACCACCACGGACAGCACCGACGGCGCGAGCACGCTGTCGATGGAGATCTGGGTCGACGACACCGGTCTCGTCCGCAAGTCCGTGATGCCGCCCCAGCTCGGCGGCGAGACGATCACGGTCACCTCGGTGTCGCCCGACGCGTTCCAGCCGGTCTTCCCCACCCCGGACGGCGTCCAGCCACTCACCGCACAGGTCCTGTTCCGCCTCGGACTCTGAGGTCGCGAGCGACTCGACTCGACGCACGGCGTCGGTGCTGGACATTTCGTACAATCGCAGCGAGACGTCGGTCGCGCAGTCCGTAGGGTCGCGCCAGTGGCCACCGGGCATCGACTGACCATCCGATCGATCGACACCGACCCACCGAATCCGCGATCTCATCGGCGGCGCCGCACCTCGGCCTCACCTGCCGGCGCCGGTCGACATCGCCGACGTCATCCTCGTCGATCCGGACCTCGAGCGACGAGCATCGACCGGCTCGCCGCCGTCCTCGTCGACCCGCTGCTCCAACACGGCTCGTGGGACGCTACCGACGTCCGACGGCGTCGAGGTCACGACGCTCGCCGGGGTGACCAACAGCGCCGCCGACGCCGTCATGCGCGCCGCCGGGCTCCTCGGCGTCGAGCGATCGCCGGCCGCGGCACGGCGCCGCCGCTCGAGTTCGACGACGACGTCGAGCCGATCACGCGATCGACGAGTTCGTGACCCGCCTCGTCGCGAACCCGATCGTCGAGCGATGGACGCACGGCGCCGTCGAGATGAACCCCGCCGCCGACGACACGCCGGGCGGCGACGCCGAGATCATCCCGATCCGGTGGCTCGACGACGACGGCGCTGCTCGCCGTCGACCGCTCGACGGTCGCTGTCGCTCGACCTCGAGGAACTGCACGTCATCCGTGAGCACTTCGAGAAGCTCGGACCGCGACCCGACCGACGTCGAGACTCGAGACGCTGGCCCAGACGTGGAGCGAGCACTGCGCCCACAAGACGTTCCGCGCGGCGATCGAACTCGACGACGGGACCGGGCCGGTCGACCGGTCGAGCCACTGATGCGCCAGCTGCGCAACAGCACCGAGACGATGGCCGCGCCGTTCGTCCGCTCGGCGTTCGTCGGCAACGCCGGCGTCGTCGAGTTCACCGACGGCACGACGCTCGCGGTCAAGGCCGAGACGCACAACCACCCGTCGGCCGTCGAGCCGTTCGGTGGGGCGAACACCGGCGTCGGCGGCGTGATCCGCGACGTGCTCGGCATCGCGCACCGCCCGATCGCCGTGACCAACGTGCTTGTGCTTCGGCCCGACCGACCTGCCGATCGCCGACCTGCCCGAGGGGTCGCTGCACCCGCTGCGCATCCGCGCCGGCGTGGTCGACGGGGTCGCCGACTACGGCAACAAGATCGGCCTGCCGACCATCGCCGGTGCGGTCCTGTACGACCCGGCCTACACGACCAACCCGCTCGTCTTCGCCGGCTGCATCGGATCGGCCGAGGCCCGTCCGCTCCACGACGGACCGTTCGCCGGCGACCGCGTCGTCGTGCTCGGCGGGGCGACCGGGCGCGACGGCATCCGCGGCGCGACGTTCTCGTCGGCGACGATGGACGCCACGACCGGCGAGGTCGCCGGCGCGAGCGTGCAGATCGGCGACCCGATCGTCGAGAAGCTGCTCATCGACGCGCTCGTCGGCGCCGAGGACCTGTACTCGGCGATCACCGACTGCGGCGCCGGCGGGCTGTCGTCGGCGGTCGGCGAGATGGCCGAGGGCATCGGCGCCGACGTCGAACTCGACCTCGTGCCGCGCAAGTACCCCGGCCTCGAACCGTGGGAGGTGTGGCTCTCCGAAGCGCAGGAGCGCATGGTCGTCGCCGTGCCGCCGGCGCAGCTCGCCGCGCTCGCGGCGCGGTGCGCCCGGTTCGGCGTCGACCTCGCCGACATCGGCGAGTTCACCGGCACGGGCCGGCTCGTCGTGCGCTCGGGCGGCATCGTCGTCGCCGACCTCGACACCGAGTTCCTCCACGACGGCCGCCCGCAGCGCCGCATGACGCGCCGAGCTGCCGAGCCCCGACGCGACGGCGACCGACCGGGCGCACGGTCGCCGATTCCCGTCGCCGTCCTGCTCGCACCTGCTCGCCCACCCCAACATCGCCTCGAAGGAGGCGATCATCCGTCGGTACGACCACGAGATCCTCGGATCGACGGTCGTCCGTCCGCTCGTCGGCGTCCACGCCGACGGCCCGGCGACGGCGTCGTCATCGCCGACCCCGGCGCGCACCGAGGGCTTCGCCGTCGGGATCGGCGTCAACCCGTGGTACGGGCTGCACGACCCCGAACACATGGCGATCGCCGTCGTCGACGAGGCGATCCGCAACGTCGTCGCCGTCGGCGCCGACCCCGACCGGGTGGCGCTGCTCGACAACTTCTCGTGGGGCGACCCGCGCCGCCCGTCGACGCTCGGCGAACTGGTCGCCGCCGTCGCCGGCTGCTGCACGGCGGCCGACCTGTACCAGGCACCGTTCGTGTCGGGCAAGGACTCGCTCAACAACGAGTACCTCGGCAACGACGGCCAGCGCCACGCCGTGCCGCCGACGCTGGTGATCACGGCGATCGCCCATGTGCCCGACGCCGACGTCTGCATCTCGTCCGACCTGACCGCGCCCGGCAACGTGCTGCTCGTCGTCGGACGACCGAGCCGAGTTCGCCGGATCGCATCTCGACATGGTCACCGGCGAGCCCCGCACGCGTCGGCGCGGCGCCGGCACCCGATCCGGGTGCACCCGAGCGCTACCGGCGGCTCCACGCCGCGATCCGGTCCGGCATCGTGCGCTCGTGCCACGACCTGAGCGAGGGCGGGCTCGCCGTGGCGCTCGCCGAGATGTGCATCGGCGGGCGACTCGGCGCCACCATCGACACGCTCCCCCACGCCGACGTCGCCACCGCGCTGTTCGGCGAGTCGTCGGCCGTCTGGTCGTCGAGGTCGAGCCCGCGACGTCGACACCTTCGTCGAACGGATGAACGGGACGCACAGGTGTTCGGCACCGTCATCGGCACGGCACTCGCATCGACGGGTCGGCGCTGTCCCGATCGACCGGCGTCGCGCCGTTCACCGGTCGACCGGACTACGACGCGACGCCGTTCATGACCACGGCGGTGCGCCGATGACGTGGTGCCGGCCGTCGTCGATCGCCGGGCCGGGCACGAACCGCGACCGCGACGTCGTCGACGCCCTCGAACTCGCCGGCGCCGCGCGCCGAGATCGTGTTGGCGTCGGAGCTCGTCGACCAGCCTGCGTGCTCGACGGGCTCGGCCTCGCCGTGGTCGCCGGTGGATTCAGCTACGCCGACTCGCTCGGCGCCGGCCGGATGCTCGCACTCGACCTCGCCGTCGGCGTCGGCGACGAACTGCGCGCGTTCGTGGCCGCCGGTCGACCGGTGATCGGCATCTGCAACGGGTTCCAGGTGCTCACGAGCGCCGGGATCCTGCCCGGCGCCCTCGGCCACAACGTCGGCGGGCCGTTCGACTGTCGCTGGGTCGAACTCGACCGGTGCCGGACTCGGTGTGCGTCTGGACGACCGGCCTCGACGAGTCGATCCACTGCCCGATCGCTCACGGCGAGGGTCGGTTCGTCCATCCCGATCCGGACGCACTCGCCGCGGCGGGGCAGGTCGCGCTGCGGTACGCGTCCACGAACCCGAACGGATCCGTGGCGGACATCGCCGGGGTGTGTGATACGACCGGCGTCGTGCTCGGTCTCATGCCCCACCCCGAGAACCACATCGTCGCCCGCCAACACCCCGTCACCCCCGTGGTGCCGCGCCGGCGACGATCGACACTCGGGCCTCCACCTGTTCACCAACGGCGTCCGTCACGCGCAGGGGGTGTGACGATGCCACGAGCTGGCGACCCATTGCCCGAACCACTGTTCGACCTCGATCTCCCCCTCGACGATCGGCGTGACGGCAAGGTCCGCATCTCCTACGCGCTGCCGAACGGGCGACGGGTCTTCGTCACGACCGACCGGTTGTCGGCGTTCGATCGGGTCATCGCCGACCGTGCCGTACAAGGGACAGGTGCTGAACCAACTGTCGGCGTGGTGGTTCGAACAGACCACCGACATCGTGGCGAACCACATTGTCGGCTCCCGACCCGAACGTGCTGATCGCCCGACGGCCATCCCGCTCACCGTCGAGGTGGTCGTGCGCGGCTACATCACCGGCGTCACCGACACGGCGCTGTGGACCCAGTACGCGGCCGGCGACCGCACGCTGTACGGGCACCGCTTCCCCGACGGGCTGACGAAGAACTCGCGGCTCGACACGCCGATCGTGACGCCGACCACCAAGGGCGCCGACGGCGACCACGACGTGCCGCTGTCGTCGGCCGACGTCGTCACCGCGGGCTCGTCGCCGACGCTCTGGGGTCGAGTCCAGGACGTGGCGCTCGCGCTGTTCGACCGCGGCACCGAACGGGGCCAGCACGCCGGACTGATCCTCGCCGACACGAAGTACGAGTTCGGTGTCGACCGTCGACGGCGAACTGCTGCTCATCGACGAGGTGCACACCCCCGACTCGTCGCGCTGGTGGGTCGACGACACCTACGACGACCGCGTCGCCGAGGGCGAGGAACCGGAGAGCCTCGACAAGGAGGTGGTGCGCCGAGCGCTCGCCGATGTCGGATACACCGGCGACGGACCGGTCCCGACGCTGCCCGCCGACGTCTGGCACGCGACGACGAGCCGCTACATCGACGCCTTCGAACGACTCACCGGGACCACGTTCGTCCCGGCCGCATACCCTGGCCCACGAATCCACGCCGCACTCGCGGGACTGGAGATCTACTGACATGGGCATCCCCATCGAGCACACGTCCATCGCCGAGCAGCCTGCGCGGTCCCGCTCGAACGTCGACGACGACACACCGAAGGACGAGTGCGGGGTGCTCGGCATCTCGACGCCACACGGCGACGGCGTCGCGCAGCTGACGTTCTTCGGGCTGTTCGCGCTCCAGCACCGCGGTCAGGAAGCCGCCGGCATCGCCGTGAGCGACGGCACCCGGGGCGGGTCCACAAGGAGGCCGGCCTCGTCGCCAACGTGTTCACTCCCGAGGCGCTCAAACCACTCGTCGGCTACCACGCGATCGGGCACACCCGCTACTCGACGACCGGCTCGAATGCCGAACGCAACATCCAGCCCTTCCTCATCGAGACGATGCACGGCCCGCTCGCACTCGCCCACAACGGCAACCTGGTCAACGCAGCCGCGCTGCGCGACGAACTCCTGAACCGCGGGTTCGGCCTCACGGCCACGAGCGACTCCGAGGTGCTGTCGCTGATGCTCGCCGCCGCCGGCGGGCAGACCTGGCAGGACCGCATCGAGCGCACGCTGCCGGCGTGGAAGGGTGCGTTCTCGCTGGTGATCCTCGCCGCCGATCACGTGATCGCCGTCCGCGATCCGTGGGGCTTCCGTCCGTTGTCGGTCGGGCGACTCCCCCACGGTGGCCACGCGGTCGCGACCGAGACGTGCGCGCTCGCCACCCTCGGCTGCGTCGAGATCGACGAGGTGAAGCCGGGCGAGATGGTGACCCTCCGGGGCGCAGATCTGCACCGCTCGCAGGTGCTCGCGCCGCAGCCCACGCGTGCTCGCTGCTCGTTCGAGTTCGTGTACTTCTCCCGTCCCGACTCGGTCTGGGACGGGCGCAACGTGCACCACGTCCGCCAGCGCCTCGGACACCGGCTCGCCGTCGAATCGCCGACGGACGCCGATGTCGTCATCCCGGTGCCCGACACGTCGATCCCGGCGGCGATCGGGTACTCGACCGAGAGCGGGATCCGGTTCAACGACGGGCTGATCAAGAACCGGTACATCGGTCGCACGTTCATCGAGCCGACCCAGGACATCCGCGATCGCGGCGTCGCCCTCAAGTTCAACGCGTTGAGCGAGAACCTCGAGGGCAAACGGGTCGTGATGATCGACGACTCACTCGTTCGCGGCACGACCGCCGGACCGCTGGTCAAGCTCGTCCGCGATGCCGGCGCCACGGAGGTGCACGTGCGCATCACCTGCCCGCCGATCACCCACGCCTGCCACTTCGGCGTCGACATGGGCCACGACGGCGATCTCATCGCCGCCCGCATGACCGTCGAGGAGATGCGCGAGCACATCGGCGCCGACAGCCTCGCGTTCCTCTCGCTCGACGGCATGATGCAGGCGATCGCCGCACGCGACAGCGGCGACGACGACGGCTACTGCAACGCCTGCTTCACCGGCAGGTACCCGATCCCCGTCGGCGACGCCCAGTCCAAGCTCTCGTTCGAAGGCGTCCTCGCGTGATCCGTCCTTCCGGACCCGACCCGGAAAGACGGCAGGCGCCTGATGCGCGTTCTCGTCGTCGGCAGCGGCGGGCGCGAGCAGCGATCGCCTGGGCGTGCCGGCGTCACGGCCACGACGTCCGGCTCGCGCCGGATCTCGGTGATGCGTCGCCCGATGACACCGACCTGGTGATCCCCGGCCCCGAGGCCGCGCTCGCGGCAGGCATCGCCGACGAGAGTGCTCGTCGCGGGATCCCGTGCTTCGGGCCGACCGCCGAACTCGCCCGGCTCGAGTCGTCGAAGACCTACCCGCGCGGCTCGCCACCGAACTCGGAATCCCCGGCCCCCGGTTCGCAGCGTTCGACGACCACGACACGGCGATCTCGTGGTGGCGCGAACTCGACCGACCGGTCGTCGTGAAGCTCGACGGACTCGCCGCCGGCAAGGGCGTCGCGGTGCCGGACGGTGAGGCGGCGACGATCGCCGCGATCCGCTCGACCACCGGTCCGTTCCTCCTCGAGGAGCGTCTGACCGGACCGGAGTGCTCGCTGCTGGCGCTGTGCGACGGCGAACGCGCGGTCGCACTCCCGCTCGCGCAGGACCACAAGCGTCTCGGCGAGGGCGACACCGGACCGAACACCGGCGGCATGGGCGCGTACGCACCGGCACCCGTGCCGTACGACGCCGACGATCTGCTCGCCGAGTTCGTGCAGCCCGTCGTCGACCACTTCGCTGCGGCGGGCACCCCGTACGTCGGTGTGATCTTCGCCGGGCTGATGCTGACGGCCGACGGACCGCGCCTGATCGAGTACAACGTGCGTTTCGGCGATCCCGAGGCGCAGACCGTACTCCCGCTCGTCGAGACCGACATCGCCGAACTCGCACTACTCGCCACCCAGGGCCAGCTGGACCAACTCCCGGTGATCGTTCGCTCGCAGGCGGCGGTGACCGTGGTCGCCGCAGCGGCCGGGTACCCCGACAATCCGGTGCCGGGCGCCGTGATCAGCGATGAGATGGCAAGCGGTGCGATCGGGCCGGATGGAACCACCACGCTGCGCTTCGACGCCGGTGTCGACGCTGACGGCCGTGTCGCCGGCGGGCGGGTCCTCGCAGTGACGGGGATCGGATTCGACCTCGCCGAGGCCCGGGCTGCGGTCTACGACCGCATGGGGCGCATCCGCTTCGACGGGATGCAGTTCCGCCGCGACATCGGGTGGCGGTCGCTCGGCGCAGAACTCACGTCGTACGCCGCGGCGGGCGTCGACATCGACGAAGGCACCCGTGCAGTCAGCGAGATGAAGGCAGCGGTCGAGGCGACCCACGACAACGGTGTGCTCAAGGGCGTCGGCTCGTTCGGGGGCGTGTTCTCGGCGAAGGCGATCCTCGACCTCGACGATCCGGTGCTCGTCGCGTCGACGGACGGCGTCGGCACGAAGGTCGAACTGGCCGCTCGGCTCGGGATGGTCCGCGGCGTCGGCATGGACATCGTCAACCACTGCATCGACGACGTGCTCGTGCAGTCGGCGCGGCCGTTGTTCTTCCTGGACTACATCGCCGCATCGGTGCTCGATGCCGACATGGTCGCCGACGTGGTGCGCGGCATGGCCGACGCCTGCAAGGCCGCCGGGTGCGCACTCCTCGGGGGCGAGACCGCCGAGATGCCCGGCGTCTACCAGCCCGGAGCGTTCGACATCGCCGGCACGCTGGTCGGAGTCGCCGAGCGATCCGAGCTGCTCCCCCGCCCCGACGTCGCCGTCGGGGACGTGCTCGTCGGCGTCGCGTCGAGTGGGCCGCACACCAACGGCTACTCGCTCCTGCGCAGGATCTTCGACTGGATCCCGATGGACGTCGTGCCCGATGGGTTCGACCGTCCCCTCGGCGAGACCCTGCTCGAGCCCCACCGCTCCTATCTCGACGTGTTGCGCCCCGCCCTCGACTCCGGCACCGTGAAGGCGCTCGCCCACATCACCGGCGGTGGCCTGCCCGAGAACCTGCCCAGAGTGCTGCCCGACGACGTCGATGCAGTGATCCGGCTCGGCTCGTGGCCGTTGTCGCCGCTGTTCCGTCTCGCTCGCGAGCTCACGCCACTGATGTCGACCGAGGAGCTGTACCGAACCCTCAACATGGGCGTCGGCATGGTCGTGATCTGCGCTCCGGGCGACGTCGCCGCGCTCCAGGGCACGATCGCCGAGCCGACGTGGGTGATCGGCGAACTCGTCGACGGAACCGGACGGGTCCACCTGACGTGACGATCACGCCTGGGGTCTGACCCCAGGCGTGATCGGTGTGACTTTTCGTTCAGCTGGTCGCCTGCCGGCCGGACCGATCGATAGGTTCGACCCATGGGAACCTCCGCCGCCCGCCGCAAGCGACTGGTGGTGCTGGTGTCCGGTTCCGGGTCGAACCTGCAGGCGATCATCGACGCCAGCGTCGACGGCCGACTGCCCGCTGATGTCGTGGCGGTGGTGTCGAACAAGCCCGACGTCTTCGCACTCCAGCGCGCCGATGCGGCCGGCGTTCCGGCCGTGCACGTCGGGGTGCACCCCGGTGAGGAGCGTTCCGACTACGACGCCCGCCTCGCCGACGTCGTCGCCGGGTTCGACCCCGACCTCGTCGTGCTCGCCGGCTGGATGCGCATCCTCACGATGAGCTTCCTCGGATGGTTCCCGCAGCGGGTGGTCAACCTGCACCCCGCACTGCCCGGTGATCTCCCCGGCACGCGCGCCATCGAGCGCGCCTGGGGCGAGGCACTCGATGGCAGCCGGACGACCACCGGCGTCATGGTCCACCTCGTACCCGACGAGGGCGTCGACGACGGCCCCGTGCTCGGCACCGCCACGGTCCCCGTCGACGTCGACGGAGGATTCGACGCCTTCGCATCATTGATGCACGCCACCGAACACCGACTCCTCGTCGACTCGCTCAACGAACTCTGTTCCCATGCACCCGACCACACCACCGATCTGACGGAGATCTCCGCATGACCCGCACGAACCCCAACGACGAACTCTTCGACCGCTACGAAGCGCTCACGTTCAACGACGTCGTCGTGATCCCCGGCTATTCCGAGACCCTCCCCGACGCCGTCGACACGACCGCGCTGTTCGCCCGCGACATCGAGCTCGCCGTGCCACTGGTGTCGGCAGCGATGGACAAGGTCACCGAGGGGCGCATGGCCGTCGCCATGGCCCGTCACGGCGGCATCGGTGTGATCCACCGCAACATGTCGATCGCCGATCAGGCCGCCGAGGTACAGAAGGTCAAGCGGTCGCAATCGGGGATGATCACCGATCCGGTCACCCTGCCGCCGACCGCGTTGCTGCAGGACGCCGAGGACCTGATGCACAAGTTCAAGTTCTCCGGTGTCCCGATCACCGACCCCGACGGGCGTCTCGTCGGCATCCTCACCAACCGCGACATCCGGTTCTGTGCAGGGTCCGACTTCGAACGGCCGGTCACCGAGTTCATGACCGCCGAAGGCCTCGTCACCGCCGAGGTGGGCACGTCGCTCGACCAGGCCAAGGCGATCCTCCAGCAGCATCGCATCGAGAAGCTGCCACTCGTGGATTCCGAGGGCCGACTCGCCGGCTTGATCACCGTCAAGGACATCCAGAAGCGGCTCGACTTCCCGAACGCATCTCGTGACGGCGGTGGCCGGCTCCGCTGCGCTGCGGCGGTCGGCGTCGGCGCCGACCTCGAGGAGCGCGTCGAAGCCCTCGTGGCGATGGGTGTCGACGCCGTGTCGATCGACACCGCACACGGGCACTCGGCCAATGTCGTCAAAGCCATCCAGCGCATCAAGGGATCGTGGCCCGATCTCGCCGTGACCGCCGGCAACGTCGTCACCGAAGAGGGTGTCGAGGCGCTCGCCACCGCGGGCGCCGACGCCGTCAAGGTGGGTGTCGGCGCCGGGTCGATCTGCACCACCCGCGTCGTGTCCGGCGCCGGGATGCCACAGCTGTCGGCGATCTGGTTCACTGCCGAACGCGCTCGGAAGCTCGGTGTTCCCGTCATCGCCGACGGTGGCATCACCTTCTCGGGCGACATCGTCAAGGCGGTCGTGGCAGGGGCGTCCACCGTCATGTTGGGCTCGTTGCTCGCCGGCACCGAGGAGAGCCCAGGTGAGATGGAGCTGTTCGAGGGTCGGCGGTACAAGAGCTACCGAGGGATGGGCTCGATGGGAGCGATGACCGGCGACAGCCAGGACCGCTACGCCACCGGTCAGTCGTCGGGCGGTGCCACCGCGGTCGGCGCAGGGTCGAACAAGCTCGTGCCGGAAGGCATCGAGGGACGGGTGCCCTACGCAGGCCCACTCGGCGAAGTCGTCTACCAGCTCGTCGGCGGACTCCGCTCGGGCATGGGCTACGCCGGCGCGGCGACGCTCGAAGCGTTGCAGCGAGCGCGATTCATCCGCGTCACCGCCGCAGGGCGCGAGGAGTCACACCCGCACGACGTGACCATCACCAAAGAAGCCCCCAACTACCAGCGCTCCTGACCCAGATCACCCCGAAAAATGCGCGTGCCGTGCCGCTGGTGACGCAGCGGTGCGCACAATTCGCAGGAGCGTCAGGCAACCGCCGGAATCTTGCGCATCAGCGCGCCGCTGGTGACGCAGCCGTGCACAAATTTCGGGGTCTGGTCAGGCGAGCTTCTCGACGAACGCTTCGAGCTGGCGCAGGTTGCGACACTCGTAGACGCCGTCGGTGTGGGTGCCGTACTCGCCGACGATCGAGTCGCCGGTGTTCCAGTAGCTGCGCGGTTCCGGATTGAGCCAGTAGACGTGGCGGGCCTTCTGGGCGATCTCCTTGACCACCCACGCCTGGCTCGCGTGGTAGTTGTTGCGAGCGTCGCCGAGCAGCAGGACGGTCGACTTCGGATTGATGTCCTTGCCGTAGCGTTCCCAGAACACCTCGAAGGCGTGGCCGTAGTCGGAGTGCCCGTCGACCCACACCACGTCGGCTTCGGTGTTCACCCGGTGGATCGCCTCGGTGATGTCCTCGGTGGCCCTGAAGTAGTCGGTGACCTCGTCGATGCCGTCGATGAACACGAACGAGCGCACCTTCGAGAACTGGTTCTGGATCGCGTACACGAGCATCAGGGTGAAGCGGGCGAACGCGGCGACCGAACCGGAGATGTCGGCCACGACGATCAGCTCGGGCTTGGAGGGGCGCGGGTACTTGAACTTCGGCTCGGCGGGCACGCCGCCGTAGCTGAGCGAGTGGCGAACGGTGTTGCGGAAGTCGAGCGGGCCCTTGCGGCCGTGGCGGCGTTTGCGCGCGAGCCGGGCGGCCAGCTTGCGGGTCAGCGGGTACAGCGACTTCTTCAACGCCTGCATCTCGTCGCGTGACGCGTGCATGAACTCGACGTCCTCGGGCAGCGGCTTGCGCAGCGTCTTGGCCATCGCCTCGGCGCCCCGGTCGGCGACCAGACGGCGGCGGATCTCGGCTTCGATCTCACCCTTGAACTTCTCGATGCGGTCCTCGAACTCCTCCTTCTCGAGGCGTTCCTCGAGCGGCGTCAGCTCGCCGTCGGCCTCCTGGCGGGCCTGGTCCATCATCTTGTCGAGCATGCCGTCGAGGTCGAGGTTCCGCAGCGTTCGGTACAGGTAGTACGTCCCGCCGACCGGCCGGCCCGGCTCCATGCCGGCGAATCGCTGCACGGCCTGCTTGGCCAACGCTCGCATGACGCCCTGGTCGCCGTTCATCAACGCCGACATCAGCATCTGGGCGATCTCTTCGGGCGTCAGGCTGTCGAGCCCGCCGGCCCCGCCCTGACCCTCCTGCTTCTGCTGCTCCTGCAGCTCTCGCCAGAGCTCGTCGAGATCGGTGTCGGCGTCGCCGTCCTGGACGAGCTTGTACTCGGGGCCGCGCAGGCTGAAGTACACCTCGAACACGGTCTCGAAACTGCGCCAGTGGGCGTGATTCTTGATGAGGGTCGCGCCGAGTGCGTACTTGAACGCCTCGCGGTCCTCGATCGGGATGTGCTGCACCGCCTCCATGGCGTCGAGGTTCTCCGTCAGGCTGACGGGCAGTCCGGCGTTGCGGAGTTCGACGACGAAGCCGTTGAGGAGATCGAGCATCGAGGAATCAGTCCGTCACTCGTCGACGGAAAGCTCTTTGGCCGCCTTGGCGATGTCGGTCTGGTACTTCAGGAGCACGTTCAGGGTGTCCTTGGCCGTCTGCTCGTCGATGTTGTCGATGTTGAGCAGCATCAGCGTGCGGGCCCAGTCGAGCGTCTCCGACACGCTCGGCGACTTCTTGAGATCGAGCTGGCGGATCGAGCGAACGATGCGGGCGACCTGGTCGGCGAGGTGCTCGGTGATGTCGGGCACCTTCGCGAGCACGATCTCCTTCTCCCGTTCGAGCTGCGGGTAGTCGACGTGCAGGTAGAGGCAGCGACGCTTGAGGGCCTCGGACAGCTCGCGGGTGTTGTTCGAGGTGAGGAACACCAGCGGGATCTGCGTGGCGGTGATCGTGCCGAGCTCGGGGATCGAGACCTGATAGTCGGAGAGGATCTCGAGCAGCAGCGCCTCGGTCTCGACCTCGACACGGTCGACCTCGTCGATCAGGAGCACCACCGGATCGGTGGCGGTGATCGCCTCGAGGAGTGGACGGGTGAGCAGGAACTCGTCGGAGAAGATGTCGTCCTTGATCTCGGTCCAGTCCTCCGAGCTGTCGCCGCGCTCGGTCTGGATGCGCAGGAGCTGCTTCTTGTAGTTCCACTCGTAGAGGGCTTTGCTCTCGTCGAGACCCTCGTAGCACTGCAGGCGGATGAGGCGGGCGTCGGTGATCTCGGCGATCGACTTCGCCAGCTGGGTCTTGCCCGTGCCGGCCGGGCCTTCGACGAGGACCGGCTTCTGCAGCCGATCGGCGAGGTAGGCCACCCCGGCAATGCCCTCGTCGGCGAGATAGTTCACGTCGCGCAGGGCGTCGCGCACCGACTGCACGCTCTCGAAGCGGTTGGTGCTGCTCCCGGGCGTGCCGGCATCCGTGGTCGTCATGTCGATGACGCTATCCGGCGCCTTGACCCACGGGTCAATCGGATGCCGTACGGTGGGACGATGCCGGGAACGTCGTTCGATCGTGTCGCCGACATCTACGACGACACCCGTGGCGGTCAACGCCGCGGAGACCGCTTCGCCGACGACCTCGCGCCGTGGATCGCCGGCCCGCGTGTGGTCGAGCTCGGCGTCGGCACCGGAGTGATCGCCAGCGGGCTACGCCGTCACGACATCGACGTCGTCGGGTTCGACCTGAGCGAGGCGATGATGCGTGTCGCGCAGAGCCGGATCGGATCCCGGGTCGCCGTCGCCGATGTCGACCTGCTGCCCATCGCCGACGGGTCGATCGACAGACGCGTACCTCGTCTGGGTCCTCCACCTCGTGCACGATCCGATTGTCACGCTTCGCGAAGCCGCCCGAGTCGTTCGAACAGGTGGCAGGGTCGCCACCATCACGTCCTCCAGCATCTCCGACGACAGCGACGAGATCGCTCCGATCGTCGACCGACTCGCTCCGCTGCGGCAGGCAAGGCTCGACCACAATGCGCTCGTCGTGTCGGACCATCCGGGGTTGCGGCTCGTCCACGAGGGCTTCACGGAGTGGGACGAGCACGAGACCGTGCCATCGGCCGAAGCCGACGCGATCGAGCAGCGCATCTACTCGTCGCTCTTCGATGTCGACAACGCCGCGTGGGAGCGCGTCGTCGTGCCGGTGATCGACGCGCTGCGTGCGCTCCCCGATCCCGACCGCCCTCGCCGGCGCCGCAATCGCCATCCCATCGTCGTGTGGGCCGTCACCGCGGAGCGTTGAGCCGCATGCGACCCGACGCGATCGGCGCCGTCCCGATGCGCAAGCATGGCGATGTGATCCCCGTGGCGACGCTCGAATCGATTCAGCAACGCATCTTGTGGCTGGCGGTTCGCATGGTCGACGCCGCCAACCACGATCGACCCGCCGGCGAGATCAAGGTCGGCGGCCATCAAGCCTCGTCCGCGTCGATGGTCGGCATCATGACGGCACTGTGGTTCGGCCACCTCACCGGCGACGACAAGGTCGCCGTGAAACCCCACGCGTCGCCGGTCTACCACGCCATCAAGTACCTCACCGGCGAGTTGGACCGCTCGTACCTCACCCGGCTGCGTGACCTCGGCGGACTCCAGGCCTATCCGAGCCGCACGAAGGATCCCGACGTCGCCGACTTCTCGACCGGATCGGTCGGACTCGGCGTGGTCGCCCCGCTGTTCGCCGCCGCGACCCGCCGCTACGTCGAGGCCCACTTCGGTTCGTCCGACCGGCGACCCGCTCGATTCATCGCCCTCGCCGGCGACGCCGAGCTCGACGAGGGCAACGTCTGGGAGGCGATCGCCGACCCCGCGTTGCAGGGCCTCGGCAACGTGATGTGGGTGGTCGACACCAACCGCCAGAGTCTCGACCGCGTCGTGCCCGATCAGAAGATCAAGAAGTTGATGGAGTTCTTCGACGGCGCGGGATGGCACGTCGTCGAAGCGAAGTACGGCGCTCGCCTCCAAGCGGCATTCGCCCAGCGCGGAGGCCAGGCCCTCCGCGAGTTCATCGACGCGATGTCGAACGAGGAGTACCAGTCGCTGTTCGCCTTGCACGGCAAGGAACTGCGCGAACGTCTCCTCGCCCGCGCCGACCGGCCGGTCCGCGACGTCATCGGCGGCTATGGCAACGCCGAACTTGCGCCGCTGGTCCAGAACCTCGGTGGCCACGACCTCGGCGCACTGATCGAGAGCTATCGCCGCTGCGACGCCGTCACCGACCGCCCCAGCGTGGTGTTCGCCTACACGGTCAAGGGCTGGGGTCTGCCGTTCGCCGGCGACCCGCTCAATCACTCCGCCTTGCTGTCACCTCGACAGATCGACGAGCTGCGCACCGCGCTCGGGTTGACGTCCGACACCGAGTGGGACCGATTCGCCGACGACTCCCCCGAGGGCGAGCTGTGCACCTCGATCGGCGGGGAGCTCAACAACAGCGAACCAGCCCCCCGACCGGTCGTGCGGATTCCGGCCTCGGTCGGCGGTACCCTCGGCGCGAAGCCGGTGAGCACACAGGAGACGTTCGGTCGGTTGCTGACCCGCCTCGCCGACATTCCCGAGGTGGCCGAACGGATGGTGACGACCTCGCCGGACGTCAGCGTGAGCACCAACCTCGGCGGCTGGATCAACAAGATGGGCGTGTTCAATCCCGCAGAACAGCCGGATTTCCTCGGCGACGAACGCCTGCTGCGCTGGAAGCAGACCGCCGCTGGACATCACTTGGAACTCGGCATCAGCGAGATGAACCTGTTTCTCCTGCTGCACGCGCTCGGTCTCGGACACGAACTGCACGGGGAGCACCTCCTTCCGATCGGCACCGTCTACGACCCGTTCGTGTGCCGCGGCCTCGATGCATTCGTCTATGCCCTCTACAACGGGGCCAGGTTCGTCGTGGTCGGCACCCCCGCCGGCATCACGCTCGCACCGGAGGGCGGCGCCCACCAGAGCAGCATCACCCCGTCGATCGGACTGGAACTCCCCGGCGTCACGTACGCCGAGCCCGCCTACGCCCGAGCGCTCGATTGGCTCCTGTGCGACGGACTCGACCGCCTCGCCGACCCCGACGGCGACAGCCTCTACCTCCGGCTGTCGACTCGACCGATCGACCAGGCTCCGTTCGATGCCGCTGCGCGGCGACTCGGCGAGGACCAGTTGCGGCACGACGTGCTCGCCGGCGGCTACCGGCTCCGCGAAGCCGGTGGCGGGCCGCGACGATCTGGCCCGGCCGGTGTGGTGATCGCCACCTGTGGGCCGATGGTGCCCGAGGCGCTCGCCGCCGCCGAACTGCTCGACGCCGAGGGCTTGCCTGCGCTGGTGCTCGATCTCACGAGCCCCGATCGGCTGTACCGGCAGTGGCGGATGGGGTTGCTGCGACGCGACCAGGGCGGCGCGACCGGCCGGACACGATCACCACCTCGCTCGACTGCTCGGTCCGGACGAGCGCCGCGCGCCGATCGTGACCGTGCACGACGCCGCCAGCCACCACCTCGCGTGGCTCGCCGGGGTGTTCGGATCACGCCTCGTCCCGGTCGGCGTCGACGAGTTCGGACAGTCGGGCACGATCGCCGACCTCCATCGGGTGTTCGACCTCTCCGCCGAGCAGATCGTCAACGCCGCCCTCGTCGCCACCACCTGAGCGATCGCAGCACCGCGATCACGTCTGGGTCTGACCCCTGGCGTGATCGGTGCCGCGCGGTGATCGGGCACCAGCACTAGCGTTCGCTCGGATGAGTGGGCTGCTGCGGAGCAACGTCGTCGTTGCCAGCGGCACGGCCATCTCCCGGGTCACCGGCTTCCTGCGCATCGCCGTGCTCGCCGCCGTCCTGGGCCAGACCGCACTCAGCGACGCCTACCTGCTCGCCAACGAGACACCGAACATCGTCTACGACCTGCTGCTCGGCGGGCTGCTCTCGGCGACGCTCGTACCGCTGTTCTCCACGTTCGTCGAGACCGACGACGACGATGCCACCAACGTCGTACTGACCGTGTCGGTCGTGCTGATGGCCGCGATCACCCTCGTTGCCGTCATCGCTGCACCGTTGATCTTCGGGCTCTACTCGGTCAACGTCGGCGGCGACGTCGATCCCGACGTGTATCGATCCGTCGGCACGACTCTCGCACGGATCTTCCTGATCCAGATCCTCTTCTACGGCCTGACCGGGCTGGCCAACGCATTCCTGAACAGCCGTCGCCGGTTCTTCGCTGCCGCCTGGAGCCCGATCCTGCCGAACCTCGTCATCATCGCCTCGCTGCTGTCGCTGCCCTCGCCGGGTCCCGACGGCTGGCAGATCGAGCAGGTCCTGACCGACGACCGGCTGCGGTGGACGCTCGGGCTCGGTGCGACGATCGGCATTGCCTCGATGGCGATCGTGTTGCTGCCGGCGATGGCACACACCGGCTTTCGGTTCCGACCGATCTTCGCGTTCGGTCACCCCGCCGTGCGCAAACTGCTGTCGCTGTCGTTCTGGACCATCGGCTTCGTCATCGCCAATCAGGTCGCGCTCCTCGTGGTCCGCAACCTCGCCGAGCCGGGATCGAGCGACGCCTCGGCGTACATCTTCGCGTTCACCTTCTTCGTGCTGCCCCACGGGTTGCTCGCCGTGTCGATCGCCACGACGTTCCAACCGGAGATGTCCCGATCGGTCGCCCGGCGCGACCGCGCGGGCTTCGTCGATCAAGCGTCGCTCGGTCTGCGGATGACCGCGTTGTTCACCATCCCGGCAGGTGTCGGGATCTTCGTGCTGCGCCAGCCGATCATCGGCGCGCTGCTCCAACGCGGCGAATTCACCGCTGACGACGCCGACAGCGGCGCAGCGAGCGCTCGGCGGGCTCGCGCTCGGGCTCGGCGCCTTCTCGATCTACATGTTCCTGCTGCGTGGCTTCTACGCCCACAAGGACACCAAGACCCCGTTCAAGATCAACGTCGTGGAGAATCTGATCAACATCGCGCTGGCGTTCGTGCTGGTCGATCGCTACGGCGTGCTGGGGCTCGGACCCGCGTTCGCACTGGCCTACGTGATCTCGTCGTTGTGGTCGATGCAGATCCTGAGCTACAAGGTTCCCGGATTCGCCGTCGGGCCACTGCTGTCGAGCATCGGCCGGATGCTGCTGGCGTCGGTGCTGATGGCCGAGGCCATGTGGCTCGTCACCCAGCAGGTCGGCGGCAACGCCGGCGTCGATGCGGTGATCCGCCTGGTGGTCGGCACGATCGCCGGCACAGCGGTCTACCTCGGCGTGCTCGTGCTGCTGAAGGCCCCGGAACTCGACGCCGTCCGCCGCCGCCTCCGCCCGTCCTGCGCGCCGCGAACCAGCGCGCTCACCACGTTTGCGTGCGGATTCAGCCGGGACGGGTCATCCGAAACGCCACGCAAACGTGAATGGCGTGGGTGGGTGTTCACCTGGGGAGGACGACGAGGTCGTCGCGGTGGACGACCTCGTGATTGACGCCGTCGGGGAGGTCGCCCGTTCGCAGCCCGACCACCGATCGGGCGACCCCACCGTCGAGCGCCGCGAGCCCGCGGGCGAACGCCCGGCCGTGCGGGCCGACGATGTCGACGGTGTCACCCTCGGCGAAGTGCCCACGCACCGCGACCACACCCGCAGGGAGCAGGCTGTTGGGTCGTTCCGTGAGCGCCCGCTCGGCGCCGCCGTCGACCTCGATGGCACCCATGACCTCCGACGGCGAACGCGATCCAGAGCTTGCGTGCCGACAGGGTGCGATCGTGCGCCTCGAACGTGGTGCCCACGAGCTCGGCCGACACCGCTCCGGCGAGCACGTCCGGTCGGGCGGCGCGGGCGATCACGCTGCGAATCCCCGACCACGACGCCATCCGCGCCGCGGTGAGCTTCGAGGCCATGCCTCCACTGCCACGCCCACTGCCGCCGGCCTCGGCGCGGACCGCCAGCAGCGGGTCGCCGACCTTCACCAGCGGGATCAACGTGGCGCTCGGGTCACGACGCGGGTCGGCGGTGTAGACCCCGTCCATGTCGGTGAGCAGTACCAACACGTCGGCGCCGATGCTGTTCGCGAGCAGCGCGGCCAGTCGATCGTTGTCGCCGTAGCGGAGCTCGTCGTTGGCGATCGCGTCGTTCTCGTTGACGACGGGGATGCAGCCCAGCTCGAGCAGCCGCTCGATCGTGCTCCGAGCGTGGAGGTACTGGGTCCGATCGACGAAGTCGTGGGGATCGAGCAGCACCTGCGCCCCGACGAGGCCGTGTCGGGCCAACTCGCGGTTGTAGGCCTCGACGAGCCGGCTCTGTCCCGCCGCCGAGATCGCCTGGAGCGTCTGGATGTCGGTGGGACGCGACGCCGAGGCCGAGCGCCGCGACACCTGCCGCCACCGCTCCGGACGACACGACGACCACCTCGTGTCCCTCGCTGCGCAGACTCGCCACCTCGTCGGAGAGCTTGGCGACCGCGTCGGTGCTGATGGCACCACGATCGTCGGTGATCGAGGCGGTTCCGATCTTCGCTACGACACGCATCGAGGCCTCAGAGGTCCGGGGAGTACTCGAAGCTGAACTCGCCGATCCAGATGATGTCGCCCTCGCGTGCGCCGGCCTTGGCGAGCATCTTGGGAACGCCGAGACGGTCGAGCCGGTAGTCGATGTACGACAGCGCCTCGGGGGTGGTGACGTCGTTGAGGGCGACGACGCGTTCGACGTCGCGCCCGAGCAGGCGGAACTCGCCGTCGGCGATCCGTTCGACGGCGGCACCGCTGGCCTCGGGTCGAAGCACGACGACGCCCTCGTGCCACACGGTGCCCTGACGCACGTCGTGCACCTCCGTCGCCAGGCGACCCACGACCTCGGACACGCCCTGGCCGGTCACCGCCGACATGATCGGGCCGTCCCACCCGATGGCGGCGAGTTCCTCGGGCTGCACCACGTCGGCCTTCGTCCCGACGACGACCCGCGGGCGATCGAGCAGCTCGGGACGGTACTCGCCGAGTTCGTGCAGCAGGATCCGCTCCTGCTCCTGCGGGCGACACCCCGTCGATCGAGGCGAGGTCGACCATCAGGCACAGCACGCGGGCGCGTTCGACGTGGCGGAGGAACTGGTGGCCGAGACCGTTGCCCTCGCTCGCTCCCTCGATCAGGCCAGGGATGTCGGCGACGACGAACTCGGTGTCGTCGTCGACGCGCACCACACCGAGGTTCGGCTCGAGCGTCGTGAACGGATAGTCGGCGATCTTCGGCTTCGCTGCCGAGATCACGCTGATGAACGTCGACTTGCCGACGTTCGGGAACCCGACGAGCGCGACGTCGGCCATCAGGCGGAGTTCGAGCCGCAGCCAGCGCTCCTCACCGTGCTCGCCCTGCTCGGCGAAGCTCGGTGCGCGACGCTTGTTCGACAGGAACTTGGCGTTGCCGCGGCCGCCGCGGCCGCCTGCAGCGGCGAGCCACCGGTCGCCGTGGTTGACGAGTTCGGCGAGCAGTTCACCGGTGTACAGGTCGAACACGACGGTGCCCATCGGCACGTTGATCTCGAGCGACTGACCGCGGCGGCCGTGCAGGTCCTTGCCCTTGCCGTGGACGCCGTTGTCGGCGCGGCGGTGCGGGTGGTCACGGAACGCGAGCAGCGACGACACGTTGTGGTCGGCGACCAGCCAGACGTCGCCGCCGTTGCCGCCGTCGCCGCCGTTCGGGCCGCCCATCGCGACCGGGACCCTCCCGGCGGAAGCTGACGCAGCCCGCGCCGCCGTCGCCGCCGCGTGACGTTCAGTTGGCACTCGTCGACGAACTGGGACATTTCAACGAGGCTAACGCCGGTCGATGCGCGGCCATCTCCTATCGTCGGAGTCCATGGCCGACCTGCCCCATCACCCGGCACTCGGCCGGACGGGGCCGACGAGCGCCGATCGCTGGGCGGCCACCATGGCCGGCCACGAGCACGCCTCGGCGCCACGAGGTCGTGGTCGCCCACGCCGACTCGCCGCCGCGATCGTCAGCGACGGTCGTGCCGGACCCGTGAGGCACGCGAAGAGCACGAGATCGCCGATCGCTCGCCACCGGCGCGACGCGTGGCCACGGGCGCGGGCAACCGGCGCTCGCCCGAGCAGCCCGACCCGTACCGGACGTGCTTCGAACGCGACCGCGACCGGATCCTGCACGACTCGTCGTTCCGGCGCCTGGCCGGCAAGACCCAGGTGTTCGTGTTCCCCGACGACCACCAACGCACCCGGATGACCCACGCCCTCGAGGTCGCCCAGGTCGCCCGTTCGGTCGCCGAGGCCCTTCGGCCTCAACGTGGCGCTCGCCGAGGCGATCGCGATCGGACACGACTGCGGGCACGGGCCCGGCGGGCACGCCAGCGAGGACGCGTTGTCGCCGTACCTCGACGGCGGCTTCGACCACGCGCCGTGGGGCGCCGACGTGACCCTGCAGCCGCTCAACCTGTGCGCCGAGACGCTCGACGGGATCCGCCACCACTCGTGGAGCCTCCCGGCACCGCAGACGCCCGAGGGCGAGGTCGTGTCGTGGGCCGACCGGATCGCCTACGTGTGCCACGACTTCGAAGATGCCGTCGCCGCCGGCATCCTCAGCGTCGACATGCTGCCGTCGATCGTCGCCGAACGTTGCGGGCGCGACCGGTCGCGCCAGCTCGGCACGTTCATCCGGGCGATGATCACGGCCACCCGCCGACCGGGCGGATCGGCATGACGCCCGACATGGCCGAGGCGCTCGCCGAGTTCCGCAGGTTCAACTACGAGCACGTCTACCTGCGCCCGGCGAGCCGCCAGCAGGCCGATGCGGTCATCGCGCTGCTGCGGGCGCTCGTCGAGCACTACGCCGACCGTCCCCATGCGATCCCCCGCCAGACGCGCGCAGGCGGCCGTCGACGATCGACGTCGACCACCTCGAGGCCGGCAGGTCCCGACGCCCTGCGGGCGGCCGTCGCCTACGTGGCCGGCATGACCGATCGGTTCGCGTGCCAGCAGGGTCTGACGCACCTCAACTGGGATCCTGCGAAGCTGCCGCGCGGCATCGGCGTGTCGGGAATCGGTGCCTGACGCCTCGAGCCGCGAGCGGTCGAGTGCGTGCAGGAACAGCGCCCGGATGCCGAGGCCCATGATGAACAGGCTGCCGAAGCCCGTACAGCAGGTACTGCTTGTCCTTGACGAACGGGCTCCCTCGGTAGCTGTACAGGATGCCGACGGCGACGATGCGCTGAAGCCGTACAGCGCGTGGAACTGATCGAGTTCGACGTCGTACCGGTCGACGATCAGCACCCCGACGATGGCGCTCACGAACGGGGTCAGCTGCGCCACGATCACCGCACCACCACAGCGGCCGCACCCGCAGCGCACGGCACGTACGTGCGCGAGCGACCGCCCAGACGCCGACGACCGCGTTCGCAGCATGAGGAACCAGCCGAGGTACCGGTGGACGTCGTAGAGCGCCATGGCTCCGCGATCGGTCAGATCGCCGCAGTCGCCACCGCCGAGGATGACGGTGACCGTCGGTCGTCGTCGACGCCGGTGACGAACCCCCGCAGGTTGTCGTTCACGAAGAAGAACGGCGCCGAGAAGTCGTCCTCGGGGTTGATCGTCACGGCCGGGTAGGCGCCGAGGACGTCGATCACCCGCGAGCCGATCATCACACCGCGTGTCGTCTGCAGGCCGACCGGTGCGGCACCGATCTCGCTCGGTCGCCGTAGGCGTACGCGAAGAAGTGGCGGCGGCCCTGCACGACCTCGGAGACGTCGCCGAACAGCAGGGAGAGCACCCCCCAGGACACCTGGCGGATCTCGGCGCCGGAGCACAGCCCGATCGTCAGCGGATCGATCCACCCGGTGTCGTTGGTCGGCGCGCCGAGGAAGGAGTTCACGTACTCGATCACGCCCTCCGGATCGGCGCCGAAGTCGGCCGAGCCGATGCCGTCGCCGCTCAGCAGCAACTCGACGACCGCGGGATCGGCGACCGTGGTCGAGGGTGCCAGCGTGGAGCGTGGACGACGTGGTGGGAGGCAGCGTCGTGGTCGTGGTCGTCGAGGTCGTCGTGGTCGTCGAGGTCGACGACGTCGGCGGCAGCAGGGTGAACTCGGTGGTCGAAGCGGTGTCGTCGTCGGAACCGCCGCACGCGGCCAGGATCAGTCCTCCCACGACGAACAGGGCAACAGCGCGCCGAATCATGACCGACATCATGTCGGAGTCTGCCCGAGATTCTGCGGATCCCGAGGTCACGCAGCCACCCCGCCCAGCTCCACCCACCCCACCCGTGCGATGAGCGAACAAGCCGGTATTCGGGTCCGTTCGATCATCGCTTGGTGGGGCGGGGGCGGGGCGTCAGGGGTCGGGGAAGATCCAGCCGATGCGGTACGGCGGCTCGAGCGTCGTGTTCGATGAACCACTCGGTGCCGAATGCCTCGGCGAACACGTCGTCGGGCATCTGCAGGAAGAACGAGGTGTCCTCGATCTGGCTGCGGTGGCAGCGCATGGCATCGCGCTTGGCCTCGAGATGGGCCGACACGTCGACGGCCAGGGTCAGTTCCGCCTCCGGCGTGCCCATGGGGTTGCCGTCGTCGGCCGGTCCGTTGGGGTCGAACTCGTCCTGCTCGTCTTCCGGGCTGCCCACCGGAACGCCCGATTCGCGCGCGGCTTCGACCATCCGCACGAATGCGTCGCGGTTCATCGTCGCTTCCAGCACCCGCACCTCCGGCACGAGTCGCGATGCCACCAGCCCCACGCGATGCACGTCGATGTGGTCGGGGTGACCGTAGTTGCCGTGCCAGTCGTAGATCGTCAGCACGTCGGCCGACTCGTCGCGCAGGACCTCGGCGAGTCGAGCGCCGGCCTCTTCGGGATCCGCGAGATGGAAGCTCTTCGGGTCGCCGTTCTGCTCCCAGCCGGTCATGCCCGAATCGGTGTAGCCGAGCCACACCACGCGATCGATCCCGAGCGCCCGCGCTGACGCCTCGGTCTCGACTCGTCGGCGATCGACCAGCGTCTCGCCCGGGGCGAGATCGTCGGGAACCTCGCCGTGATCACCGTTCGTCGCGACCACCAGCACGACACGATGCCCAGCCGCTGCGGCACGCGCGATCGTGCCGCCGGTGCTGATGACCTCGTCGTCGGGGTGGGCGTGGAAACAGACGAGCGTCGACATGTCCTCGATTCGATCAGCCAGCCTGGCGGATTGCACCCGCGTCGGCCCACGAGTCGATCGTGGCACGGGCGACGCCCCATGCCTCGAAGACTTCGCGAGTGTGCGCACCGGCGTGCGCGGGCGGGCCGGCGACTTCGGCCCGGGTCCGGCTGAACCGGGGTGCGGGGGCCGGCTGCATGGTGCCGGCGACGTCGATGAACGTCTGGCGCTCGACGTTGTGCGGATGATCGGCCGCCTCGCTCATGGTCAGCACCGGAGCGAAGCAGACGTCCGTCGCCTCCATCAGCTCGCACCACTCGGCGCGGGTCTTCTGCGCGAAGATCTCGGTCAGTCGGCTCTTCAGTGCTCGGCCACTCGGCCTTGTCCATCTGCTTCGCGAACTGCTCGTCGCCGTCGAGGCCCGTCAGCCGCATCAGTTCGGCGTAGAACTGTGGCTCGATCGAGCCGAGCGAGATGTACTCGCCGTCGCTGCAGCGGTACACGTCGTAGAAGTGCGCGCCGGTGTCGAGCAGGTTGGTGCCTCGGGCGGTCTCGTCGAACATGCCGATCGACTTGAACGCCCAGAACATCGACATCAGCACCGCGGCTCCGTCGACCATCGCCGTGTCGACGACCTGGCCCTGGCCGCTGCGCTGCGCTTCGAGCAGTGCGCACACGACGCCGTAGGCGAGGAACATGCCGCCACCACCGAAGTCGCCGACCATGTTGAGCGGCGGCACCGGCGCCTCGCCCGCTCGACCGAAGTGGGCGAGCGCACCCGCGAGCGCGATGTAGTTGATGTCGTGACCGGCGGCCTGCGAATACGGCCCGTCCTGGCCCCAGCCGGTCATCCGTCCGAACACCAGCTTCGGGTTCCGGGCGTGACAGGCATCCGGGCCGACTCCGAGACGTTCCATCACGCCGGGGCGGAACCCTTCGATCAGCGCATCGGCCGACTCGACGAGGGTGAGCAGCGCCTCGACGCCGTCGGGGTGCTTGAGGTCGATCGCGACGTTCTTGCGCCCGCGCAGCAGCACGTCGAAGTGCGGCGTGTCGGGCAGCGGTCCGCGTACGGCGCCCGCCCGCTCGACCCGGATCACCTCGGCACCCATGTCGGCGAGCAGCATCGCGGCGAACGGGCCGGGCCCGATGCCGGCGATCTCGATGACCTTGTAGCCGTTGAGTGGTCCAACCATGGTTGTCAGCTCCGATTCGATGTGGGGTGGGTGATCATGCTGGTGCGCACGTGCCCGCCGATGGCCTCGGCGAGCACGGGCCACAGCGGTGCCGGATGGTCGTGGCCCATGTCGGACAGCAGCAGGTAGCGCGATCCCGGGTACGAGTTCGGCGGTGCGTTCGCCGCCCTCCGGCGTGATGAGGGTGTCGTCTCGACCGTGGATCACGAGCATCGGCACCTCGAGCGTGCGAGAGTCCGTCGCTGCGATCGCCCGATGCGTAGATCGCCGCGAGCTGGCGGGTGGCCCCTTCGGGGTAGAAGCACCGGTCGTACTGTGCCGCCGCGATCTCCATCAGCCAGTCGGGGTCGTAGTGCTTCCTCGACGCCCACACCCGCGAGTTCAGCGACGCCTCGATGTAGTCATCGCGGCCGGGCGGGGGCGGGGCGAGGAGCGCGTCGCGTGCCTCTGGGGTGGGACGCCCGACGCGGGGATCGCCCGGGCTGCTCATGACCGAGGTGACGCTGGCGATCCGGTCGGGGTGCTCGATCGCCATCGTCTGCACGATCATCCCGCCCATCGAGTTGCCCACGATGTGCGCCCGGTCGATGCCGAGGTGATCGAGCAGGCCGATGCCATCAGCCGCCATGTCCGACAGCGTGTAGGGCACGGGCGGGATGGGCTCGCCCTGCAGCGATGCGGTCAGGACGGCACCCGGCGACACGCGCTGGCCGTCGAGCTTGCTCGACAGGCCGACGTCGCGGTTGTCGAACTGGATCACGAACAGGCCCTGTGAGACGAGTTGCTCGACGTATCCGCGTTGCCAGGAGATCAACTGACTCGTGTACCCGTTGACGGCCAACAGCGGCGGGTTGTCCGGATCGCCGGAGGTGACGTACTCGAGTTCGATCCCGCTCGGAAGCATGGCGCGTGGCATCGGCCCGAGTGTTGCAGAGCGATTCGGCGCAGGGACAAACGGAGCGTGTCGCTACGGTGTCGCCGTGGCATCGACACGACGGGTGCACGCCCCGGGCCGGGTGAACCTGATCGGCGATCACACCGACTACACCGGTGGTCTCGTGTTCCCGATGGCGATCGATCGAGGCACCACGATCGAGTTCACCACCGGCGGCTCGGCGATCGAACTCCGCTCCGACGCCGACGATGCGGCGATCCGCATCGAGCTCCCCGTCGAAGGCGATCCGTCCACCGTCACACCACGATGGGGGACCTACATCGCCGCGATGGCGCGCGAGCTCGGAACGACGACGGGTCTCGACGGGACCGTCACCTCGACGATCCCGGCAGGCGCCGGATTGTCGTCGAGTGCCGCACTCGAGTGTGCGGTCGGGTTGGCGCTCGGTTTCGACGGCTCCGCCGTCGAGCTGGCACTCGCGGCCCGGCGAGCCGAGCACGCCGCCACCGGTGTCCCGACGGGGATCATGGACCAGCTGTGCATCGCGGCGGCAACACGCGGCACGGCGACGATGATCGACTGCCACACGCTCGACGTGACGCACGTAGCGATTCCCGACGACGTGGACGTCGTGGTGCGATTCGTCGGCCATCGGACGCTCGTCGGGTCGGCCTACGCCGACCGTGTGGCCGAGTGCCGGGCGGCCGAGGACGTGATCGGGCCCTTGCGATCGAGCAGCCTCGAGGCGATCGAGCGGGCAGACCTCGACGACGTCGTGCGCCGACGGGCACGTCATGTCGTCACCGAGAACGGCCGCGTCGTCGAGTTCGCCGCTGCGTTGGCCGACGGTGACTACACCACGGCCGGAGCGCTCATGATCGAGAGTCACCGGAGTCTGGCCGACGACTTCGAGACCTCGACGGCGACGATGGATCGCGCCGTCGCCGACCTCGTCGCATCGCCGGGGGTGTTCGGTGCCCGGATGACGGGTGGCGGATTCGGTGGCTGCGTCGTGGCGATCTGCCAGCCGGGCGCACTCACCGACGGCTGGGTCGTCGCAGCGAGCGACGGCGCGCGCATGCTCTGACACCGCGCGCGCTCGGTTCAGATCGAGGCGGCCAAGCGGTCGATGGCGTCCGGCGTTCTCGCTCCCCACCAGAAGAGGTCCTGGCCGTCGATCCTGACGATCGCCGCACCCGGGATGACCGCAGCGAGCTCGTCGAGATGGGCGGCGCTGAACTCGTACGGTTCGCTCGGAACGAGCACCAGGTCGGGCCGAAGCGCCGCGATGTCCTCCAACTCGACCGTGGGATACGGGTCGGCGAGGTGGGCGGTCACCAGGTCGATGCCCAGCAGGTCGAGCAGCGACGCCCCGTAGGTCTGCGCAGCGATCGACATCCACGGACGGCGCCAGATCGGCACGAACGCCGTGCGACGTTCACGACCGGCCAGCGGTCGACGTACACGATGTGCCAGGCACATCGTGTACGTGTCGTCGGGGGCGTGGGTGAGCGTGGTCAGATCGCCGACGACAGCGATCGCGTCGTCCACGGAGCGGACGTCGCTCACGAACACGGGGACACCGGCCTCCACGAGCGCGTCGTGATCCTCGATGCGGTTCTCCTCGCGGTCCATCACCACGACGTCAGGGTGGAGGTCGATGATCGCATCGAGATCCGGGTTCTTCGTACCGCCGACGTGAGGCAGGTCGGGTTGCTCGCAGAACCGGGTACAGGCGATCACCTCGGCACCGAGTGCGAGCAGCGTCTCGGTACTGGACGGAACGAGGCTGACGACCCGCACGTTCACCGCGTTCGCGTTCACGAGCCGAGCAAGCGACGCTTCTGACGCTCGAATTCGTCGTCGGTGAGCGTTCCACGCAGCAGCATCGACTCGAGCTTCTCGAGTTGGCCGGCGACGTCCACGACACCGTCAGGACCGCGACCGCGCAGCTCGCCGCGCCTCCATCTCGGCGTGGAGCACCCGCTGCACGCGGTCGGGTTGCCGGATGTCGGTGAACCGCTGCTGGCCCGTCTCGCCACCGGACTCGATCAGCAGGTCGCCGACCCCGAGGACCCGCTCCCAGACGCCCTGGTGGAAGTGGACGGTGTTCACTCGGTCGATCGGGATCTCGATGCCGCGCTTGGTGAGCAGGCCGGTGCGGAAGATGACCCGACGATTGGTGATCACGAAGTGTGTCGTCAACCAGCGGCCGTACCGGGTGAGCAACCAGCACGCGCTGAGGACGATCGCGACGATCGTGGCCCAGCCCGCCGCGGTGCGCCACGTCGAGTCGACCTCGGTCGCCACGAGCGTCACGACACCCGCAACGATCGACGCGACGATTGCCATCGCCGGTGCCGCGAGGAACCACCAGTGTGGATGCAGGTCGACGCTGACGGTCTCGTTGTCGTTCAACAGCCGGCTCGGAAACGCCATGACGTCAGTCCGAGCCCTCCGAACGAGCCACGTGCAGCGCGGCACGGTTCAGCCGGACGTGCATGGTCTCGATCGCATACCCGTCCATCGCGACGACCTCGAATTCGCCGAGTTCGGTGTGAACACGTTCTCCTTCGGCCGGGATCTCGTCCAGCGCATCGATCACGTAGCCGGCGACCGTCTGCCAGTCACCCTCCGGCAGCGCGACTCCGGTGCACTCCTCGAACAGCTCGCACCGCATCGTCCCGGGGATCTCCCACCCGCCGTCCGGCAGCGGCTTGGCGTCGCCGAGGCGCCGGTCGGACTCGTCGTCGAAGTCGCCGATCAGTTCCTCGATGACGTCTTCGAGGGTGACCAGCCCCATCACCATGCCGTGTTCGTCGACAACGAGTGCGATGTGCTGACGCCTCGTGCGCATCTCGAGCAGCAGGTCCTCGAGGCCGTGATGCTCGGGGGTCACCATGATCGGCCTGGTGATCGAGCCGGCGACGGTGGTCGCCCAGGTGCCGTTGGCCAGTCGGAGCACGTCCTTGACGTGAACGAAGCCGCGCACATGGTCGAGGTCTCCCTCGTGCACGACCACACGCGTCCGGCCCGTCCGATGCGCCTCGGCGGCAACGACGGCGGCGGTCACGTCGGCCCCGACGGCGACGATGTCGCGTCGCGCCGTCATCGCATCGGCCGCGGTGAGACCCGACAGCTCCAGCGACCGGGCGAGGAGTTCATGCTCCTCCGCAGCGAGCCCACCGTGACCTGCCGACTCTTCGATCAGCAAGAGCAGATCGCTCGGCGAGTGGGCCATCGCCCGCTCGTCCTGTGGTTCGACTCCCACGGCCTTCACCACGATGTTCGCCATGCCGTTGAGGAAGCGGATGAGCGGTCGCAGGATGTTGACGAACAGCCGGAACGGGCGTGCCAGCAGGAGCGCCGACTTCTCCGGATGGGCGATCGCCCACGACTTCGGCGCCATCTCGCCGACCACCATGTGCAGGAACACCACGATCGACAAGGCGATCGAGAACGCGATGACGTGCCGGGTGGTGTCGGACAACGAAAAGGCCTCGCCGAGGATGCCCTCGATGATGCCGGCCACCGCCGGCTCGGCAACGGCGCCGAGGCCGAGCGAGCACATCGTGATGCCCAGCTGGGCTCCCGCCAGCATCAGGGTGAGCTCGCGCAGCCCGGCAAGGGCGTGGCGAGCCCGACGATCACCGTCGGCGGCGAGCTGCTCGATACGAGATCGACGGGCCGCGAGCAACGCGAATTCGGCGGCAACGAAGAACCCGTTGAGCGCGAGCAACAGCACCGCGATGCCGATGCCGGCCCAGCTGACCTCGATCCCGTCGGTCGCTGCGAGCATCAGCGCTCACCCCGACGTTCGTCGTGGCGACGGACATCGCCCGTGTCGTCGGCGGAACGCACCGGAGGGTCCTCGCCGTCGGCTGCGGCCAACGCCTCGGGGTCCACCCGCAGCTCGATGCGTTCGATGGCGAAGCCGTCGACAGCGAGCACCTCGACCCGGATGCCGTCGACGGTGAAGCTGTCACCGACCTCGGGAATCCGCTCGAGCCGGTCGAGCACGAGACCCGCGACGGTGTCGTACTCACCGTCGGGCAGGTCGAAGCCGGTGATGCGTTCGATCTCGTCGGGACGGGAGGAGGCGGCAACCGACCACACGCCCGTCTCGATCTCGACGTGTT
Organism: Ilumatobacteraceae bacterium; assembly: GCA_963746285.1. Lineage (GTDB taxonomy): Bacteria > Actinomycetota > Acidimicrobiia > Acidimicrobiales > Ilumatobacteraceae > Sva-07. The sequence continues at coordinate 104,203 of CAVVAO010000032.1, forward strand.
CACCCGGCGCACTCGGGTCGTACTCGTCCTCGATGTCACCGACGAGTTCCTCGACCACGTCCTCGAGGGTCACGACTCCTGCGGGGCCGCCGTACTCGTCGATCACGATCGCCATCTCGGTCGCACGCGACCGCAATTCGGACAGCACGACGTTGAGGCCGGCCGCCTCGGGGACCGCGAGGATGTCGTGGAGCAGTTCGGACACCAGCGTGCTGTCATACTCGGATCGACTGACGCCCAGGAGATCCTTGGCGTGGACGACGCCCTGGACCTGGCCGTCCGCATCGACCACGGGGAACCGCGAATGCGTCGACGCCATCAGGTCTCGCAGGTCGGCCGCCGTAGCATCGACGTCGATCGTCACCACCCGGTTCCACGGCACCATCGCGTCGGACGCCTCGAGCTCGCCGAAGTCGATCGCCCGTTCCAGCAGCGCCGCTTGGCTCTGGGTGAGATGCCCGCTCTCCGCGGAGGAGTCGACGATCAGGTCGAGCTCCTCGGTCGACACCGCGCCGCGCAGCTCCTCGACCGGTTCGACGCCGATCATCCGGAGCAGGCGGTTCGCCGATCCGTCGAAGAGCCGGATGACCGGACCGGCGAGACGCATGAACAGCCACATCGACGAGGCCAGCGACCGGGCGACCGGTTCCGGTTTGGCGATCGCCAGGTTCTTCGGTGCGAGCTCACCGAACACCATCTGCGCCATCGTGGCCAGGATCAGTGCGACCGTCAGCGAGACCCCGAAGGTGACGGATTCGGGGACGCCGACCGCGATCAATGCCGGCTCGATCACCGAGGCGATCGCCGGTTCGGCGATGAAGCCGACCAACAGCGTGGTGACCGTGATCCCCAGCTGCGCCCCCGAGAGCATGAAGCTCAGGCGCTTGTGCACGTCGATCGCACGTTTGGCACGTCGATCACCGTCCTCGGCCTGCTCCAGGAACCGGCTCCGGCGAGCGGCGACGAACGCGAACTCGACGGCGACGAAGTACCCGTTGGCTGCGATGAGCGCAACGACACCGAACAGCCCGAGAGCAGTCAGCACGGCGTCAACTTCGTTTTCGGTCGGCGGACATGGGTGCGTAGATGTTATCGATCGGCACACGCCGTCGCGGTGACGCAGCCCTGCACCCCGAGCGACGTCGTGCACCGCGTCTACCATCGGCCAGCACCCTGGCGCAGGAACGCAGATCGGGCCCCATGACGACATCGACCGAGACCACCGTGGCGACGCCGTCCGCGGTGCGCGGTCTGCAAGCCGTCGGGTTCGTCTTCTCGATCGCCGAGGTCACCGCGTGGATCACGGTGCTCGTGGTCGCCTTCGACCGGGGCGGCGCCGGTGCGGCAGGCCTTGCGGTGGTCGTCCAGCTCGTCCCGACGGCACTCATGGCACCCGTGGTCACGGCGGCCGGCGATCGCTTTCCACGCCACCTCGTCCTCGCCGTCGGCTTCGCGGTCCTCGCCTCTTCGGCGACCGGCATTGCGGTCTCGCTCGCCTCGTCGGCAGACCTCTGGGTCGTTCTCCTGCTCGCGGCGGTGTACACCGTGGCACTGGAGTCGACGCCGGCGACGGTCGCCAGCCTGCTGGTGCGCCACGCCCGGACACCCCTGCAGTTGATGCAGTGGAACGTCGCCCAGTCGTCTGCGCAGACGACCGGCAGTCTGGTGGGCCCGCTGCTCACGTCGGTGATGCTGGTCGTCGCCGGACCATCGTGGGTGTTCGCACTGTTGGCCGTGACGTGCACACTCACTGCGGTCGGCATCGCAGTGCGGCTGCCGCCCGACGACCGCACGACGTCGACCACCGGTCTGCGCACGGTCCTGCGCGCCTCGGCCGCCGGAATCACCTATGCCGCGACGACGCCCGGCCCACGCCGCGTCATCGCCTTCATCGCGGCCGCGGGGTTCCTCATCGGATCGTTCGACGTGTTCTTCGTCGCCGTCGCGTTCGACGAACTGGGTCGCGCCGGAAGCACCGTCGCGATGCTGTCGGCGGGATTCGCCGCCGGTGGACTCACCGCGTCGGCCGTGATGCGCCGACGCTCGACCTGGGGTCTGTCGACCGCGACCGCCGCCGGCGCCCTGCTGTTGTCGCTCCCGCTGATCCCGCTCGGCCACGTCGCGCACCTCGCGACCGCACTCGTCCTCGTCGGGATCCTCGGCGCCGGGAATGCGTTGGTCGAGATCTGCGGCTACACGATGCTGCAGCGATCCAGTTCGGAGTCGATGACCAGTCGCGTGTTCGGCATCTTGCGCTCGTGGTTCTTCCTTGCGTCCTCGGTCGGTGCCGCGATCGCCGGGTACCTCGTGACCCGGAACGACCTGTCGTCGTTGCTGGCCTGGATCGGAGCCACCTTCGCCGTCATCTTGTCGATCGGCGCGATCACGCTGCGGCGGGTGGCCACGCGATCGACCGCCGTCGATGCCGTGGCACTCGAGCCGTTGCGCACCGTGGAGTTCCTCGACCACCTGCCGCTCCCGACGCTCGAGGAACTCGCCGCCGGTCTCGAGGTGCGCCACGTCGACGCCGACTGCACGGTGATCGCCGAAGGCGACGAGGGAACGGAGTTCTTCGTCCTCGTCGAGGGAGCCGCCGAGATCAGCAGGAACAACGTCGTCGTCGAGACCGTCGCTGCGCCGTGCTCGTTCGGTGAGGTCGCGCTGCTCCACGAGTGCGTCCGCACGGCGACGGTCACGACGACACAACCGAGCCGATTGCTGGTGATCGAGCGCAGCGACTTCCTCGCCGCCATCGGTCGGACGACGACGAGCCGGACCATGGCGTTCGACGTCGCCGATCGCTTCCGGCCGACGACCGACACGCTGGGCTAGAGTCGCCGCGATGTCCACCTTCCACGAGTTCGAGATGACCTCGATCACCGGCGACCAGGTGTCGTTCGATCAGTTCGAGGGCCAGATCTGTCTGATCGTCAACGTCGCGAGCCGTTGAGGCCTCACGCCTCAGTACGCAGGTCTGCGTGCGCTCCATGACGACAACGACGACGTCACCGTGCTCGGCTTCCCCTGCAATCAGTTCGGCGCCCAGGAACCCGGCTCCGACGCCGAGATCCTCGAGTTCGCCACGTCGACGTACGGGGTCACCTTCCCGATGTTCAGCAAGATCGAGGTCAACGGCGACGGCGCGGCACCGCTGTACAAGTGGCTCAAGACCGAACGGCCCGGTGATGGCGACAGCGCCGAGATCACGTGGAACTTCGAGAAGTTCCTCGTCGACGGCAACGGCCAGGTCCTCGAGCGGTTCTCGCCCGTCACGACTCCCGAACAGGTCGACGAGGCGATCCGCCGGCATCGCTGAGCCGACGTCGGTGACGTGTGACCGCGTGATGGGCTGACGTGAGCATTCGTTTCACGCCGAACGCGCGCCCCACGATCGGCGTCGAGATGGAACTGCATCTCGTCGACGCTGCCACTGGAGAGCTCGCATCGGCATCCAACGACATCCTCGCGGAGATGGGGGCCGACCACCCCGGCGGCGAGCATCCCAAGGCCAAGCACGAGCTGTTCCAGAGCACCATCGAGATCATCACCGGCGTGTGCGAGAACCCCGCGCAGGCCGGCGACGACCTGCGGGCCACGCTCGCCGAGTTGCGCGCCGCCGCCGAGCGGCGTGGGCTGACCCTCGTGAGCGCGGGTACCCATCCGTTCGCTCTGGCCCGCGACCAGATCATCAGCCCCCAGCAGCGGTACCTCGACCTCGTCGAGGACCTCCAGTGGCCGGCGAGGCGCATGCTCATCTGCGGCATGCACGTCCACGTCGGGGTTCGCGACGGCGCCACGGCGATCCGCATCATCGGTGAGTCGATGCGTCACCATCCGTTGCTCCTCGCGCTGGCGTCGTCGAGCCCGTACTTCGAGTGCGACGACTCCGGGCTCGCCTCGGCGCGCACGAAGATCTTCGAGGGGCTCCCGACCGCCGGGCTCCCGCCGCCGCTCGCCGACTGGTCCGACTTCGAGTCGTTCATGTCGACGCTGATCGAATCCGGCTGCATCCGCTCGATCCGCGAGGTGTGGTGGGACATCCGCCCCCATCCCGACTTCGGTACGGTCGAGTTCCGGATGTGCGATGCCACACCCACCGTCCGAGAGACCATCGCGCTCGCCGCGCTGGCCCAGACGTTGGTCGCGGCCACGATCCGGCGGATCGACGACGGCACCTTGCCGCCGCCTCCTCGCGAGTGGACGATCCGCGAGAACCGTTGGCTCGCGGCCCGCTACGGCCTCGAGGCCTCGCTGATCGTCGAACACCCCGCGAGCGGCCATCCCGTGCGGCGCCCGGTGCGCGAACTGGTCACCGAGCTCCTGGCGGAGCTGCGGCCGGTGGCGAGCGACCTGGGCACGCTGGATCAGCTGGCCGATGTGGAGGTGTTGCTCGAGGTCGGATCCGGCGCGCAGCGGCAACGGCGGGTGGTGGAGGCGGGCGGTACGCTCGCCGACGTGGTCCAGCACCTCGCCACCGAACTCGACACCGACACGATCACCGGCACGATCACCGGCGTCCAGCCTCCCCGATGACTGCTGTGACGGCCGAGTCCGGAACCGCCGAGCCGCGCCCGATCGATCGGTGGCTCGACGAGCACGGCGAGGGCCTCGTGGCGCTGCGCCGCAACCTCCACGCGCACCCCGAGCTCAGCGGCGACGAGCAGGCAACGACCGATCTCGTCTACGAACGTCTCCAGCTCGCGGGACTCGCAGGCGCGCCGACTCAGCGTCGGAACGGGTCTCGTGTGTGACATCGTGCCGACCCATCCGGCCGCGCATTCGATCGCCGGCCTCGAGGGCGTACTCGCCCTGAGAGCCGACCTCGACGCGCTCGCCATGCCCGACGAGAAGGATGTCGCCTATCGCAGCCAGGTACCTGGCGTGTCGCACGCGTGCGGTCACGACGTCCACACCACCATCGTGCTCGGAACCGCGCTGTACTTCGCCCATCACCCAGACGAGCTCGCCGGCCCGGTGCGGTTCATCTTCCAACCCGCTGAGGAGCGAGTGCCCGGCGGAGCGCTCGACGTGGTCGCGGACGGTGGCCTCGCCGGTGTGTCGGCGATCGTCGGGCTGCACTGCGAGCCCAAGCTGGACGTGGGCACCATCGGGTTGCGGTCGGGCGCGATCTCCTCGGCGGCCGACATGGCCGTCATCCGGTTGTCAGGACCCGGCGGCCACACCGCACGTCCGGAGTTGACCGTCGACCTCGTCCAGCTCGCCGCCAAGGTGGTCACCGAGCTGCCCGGCCGTGTCGCCGCAGCGGTGGCGCCCATCGATCTCGACCACGCCACGCTGGTCAAGGTGGTGTTCGGGTCGGTCCACGCAGGCGATGCCGCCAACGTGATCCCGACGCACGGTGTGCTCAAGGCGTCCATCCGCACGCCGTCACTGGCCGTGTGGGACGTCCTCGCCGACGTGTTCGAGTGCGAACTGCGCTCGATCGTCGCCGACTCCGGCGCCGAGGTCGAACTCGACTACACCCACGGCGTACCACCGGTCGTCAACGACCGCGACATCACCAGCATCGTCGGCGATGCCGCCGCTGCGGCGTTCGGCGCCACCTCCGTCGAGGAGGTGCAGCAGAGTTGGGGTGGCGACGATTTCGCATGGTTCACCCGCGAGGTGCCCGGCACCTACGTTCGACTGGGTGTTCGCGATCCACACGGCCCGACGCTCGACCTGCACGCCGGGCACTTCGACGTCGACGAACGATCGATCACGATCGGCATCCAGCTGCTCACCGCGACCGTCGAACGATTCTTCGCCCGGCACGACCAGTCGTGAGCGGCCACGTCTGGATCTTCGGCTACGGGTCGTTGGTGTCGCCGGCGTCGATGGCGACCACGATCGGGCGAACCGTGGCGCCGACGGATGTCGCCGTTGCGCACCTCGACGGCTACGGGCGAAGATGGAACTACGGGTCACTGCACCTTCGTGGCGACTGGCACCACGACGGCGTCGACGTCGCCCAGGGTCTCGTGGTGTCGCTGGGGTTGGTCGCGTCCGACGCCGAGAGCTGCAACGGCGTCATCGTCCGGGTCACCGCGGAGGAGCTGGCGATGCTCGACTGGCGAGAACGCGACTACGAACGCACCGACGTCAGCGACCTGATCCGAGTCGTCGGCGACCCGATCGGTGAACGGGTGATGACCTACGTGCCGCGTTCCGGTGCGATCGAGCGGTACGAACAGGCTCGGGATCAGGGCCGAGCGGGGATCAGGCAGTCGTACTGGGAGCTCGTGGAGAGCGCGTTCGGCGACCTGGGGGCCGACCACCTCGAACGCTACGCAGCGACGCCCGCTCCCGACGTCCCCGTCGTCGACATGGTCCTGTCGATGCAGGCCTGATCTCAGTCGGCCGGCGGCAACTCGAGGAGCTGGCGCCACAGCTCGTCGACCTGCGTGGCCAACGAGTCGCGATCGCCGCCGTTGTCGAGCACGTGCGTCGCCGTCGCGAGCCGCTCGTCGCGACTGATCTGGCTGTTGATCCGAGCCTGGGCGTCAGCCTCGTCCATCCCGCGCTGATCGACGAGTCGCCGAACGGCCACGTCGACGGGAATGTCGACCACGATCGTTGCGGCGAGACCCTTTCGCGGGTTCTCACCGAGCAGCGGGAAATCCAGGACCACGACCCGGTCGGTCGAGCGGTGCTCGTCGATCTGGCGTTGGATCTCCGACTGCATCGCCGGATGGACGATGCCGTTGAGGTCCTTCAGTGCCGCTTCGTCGTTGAACACGATGGCTGCAACGGCAGCACGATCGAGTGATCCGTCGTCGCAGATGATGTGGTCGCCGAACCGTTCGGCCATCGAGTCGAGCACCGGACTGCCCGGCAATTGGAGGTCGCGGGCGATCTGATCGGCATCGACGATCACGGCACCGCGTTCGGCCAGCATCGCCGACACGGTCGACTTGCCGGCGCCGATGCCGCCGGTCAACCCGACGAGGATCACCCCTCGGTGTCTTCCTCCACGACCGGAGCCTCGGCGTCGTCGACGCAGGTGCGTCGTCGACCGCAGGTGCCTCGGCGACCTCGACGTCTGCCTCGGGCGCCTCGACGTCTGCCCCGGGTGCCTCGATGGCAGCCTCGGTTGCGCCCTCGCCACCTTCGCCGTAGTACTCGGACCACGCCGCTTCGGCCTCTGCCGACGTTTCACCCTGGACCCAGTTGCCGGCGGAGTCGACCTCGAAGTGCTCGCGGTACTCGGCGGCGAGCTCGCCACCTTCGGCGGCCTGCTTGATCGACAGGCTGATGCGCCGGCGTGCGAGGTCGAGATCGATGATCTTCACCCAGAGCTCTTCACCTGGCGTGACGACCTGCTCGGGGCTGTCGACGTGGTGGGCCGACATTTCCGAGATGTGCACGAGTCCCTCGATGCCCTCGCCGACCTGGACGAATGCAC